>NZ_JAJNRJ010000009.1:0-2570 GCF_023838685.1 Cutibacterium sp. 37298 | reverse complement strand
GCCCAGACGGCTCCGACGATGGTGCCGATGGCCAGGCCGTTGAGGGGTGCGTGGTGGTATTGCTGTTCGGGTGTGTTTTTGTGGGTGGTCATCGTGGTGCCTTTGTGGTGGTGTGGGGGTCGCAGGCATCTCCGATGCCGTCGTGGTCGGTGTCGGTTTGGTCTTGGTTGGCTATGGTGGGGCAGTTATCTTGAGTATCGGGCACGCCGTCGCCGTCTCGGGTGACCTGGATCGGGAAAGTGAGAGTGTCAGTGGTGCCGGTGGTATCGGTGATGCGCAAATGTGCCTGGTATGTTCCGATTCGGGTGAGGGTGCGGGTGATCTCAGGCGTGGTGGTATCGATTTCGTAGTGTCCGTCACCGTCTAAATCCCATTGCCAGCGTCGGATATGGCCGAAGGCCGTATACGACGAGGAGGCGTCTAGGCTCAACGGGTTACCCCGGCGTACCTGGCTTTGACCCATCACAGCGGCACGCATCCGCACCCCCGGCACCGAGGCTAGCTGCGCAACACTCTCAGACAAGCTCGCACTCCTGGCCGCTCTCGACAGGAGCGCATCATGAACCAGCCCAGCAATCTTCTCATGACCAATCACATTCGGATGAAAAAAATTGGGCTTACTTTTGTCGCTAACTGGTGACACTGGAGTTGCATGGGTTGTTCCGTCGTCGCCGCGTTCTCCTGCCGTCTCACCGACACCGTTGATCCATCGATAAGGGTTTTGCCAGCCGATGAATGGTTCAGGTTCATGGTGAGTGAAAGGGCTGGTGGTAGGGATGTAGGTCACTTTGAGGGCATGGGATGTGTTCCAGGCCTTGACTGTGGCGGCTTGTTTGGTGCGGAATTCGTCCTCGGCGGCCCGCACCCGAGTAGACGGCACGTCGCTTCCCGGGGCATCACGGTCCGCCCGGATGAGGTAGGGGTATCCGATCAGGATGACCCGTGTGTGAGCCGGATCGGCCAGCCGCTGCTGAATATGCGACAACAACGTCGTCGTTTTCGTCATCGTGGCATCAATCTTCTTGCGTGCTGCGTCAACGGAGCCGCCACACTTGGCTAATGACCAGAAATCATCAATGAAGCAGTTTTCGACGACGCTGGTGAAGTCTAGGTCGTTGCCTCCGGCGGTCATGAGGACCACCTTTGTGTGGGGATCCATTCCGTCGGCCTGACTGACAATAGTGTGGTCCCCGGTAGTGATTTGGGCGCCACTCCAGGCCCGCACATCAGTTTGAAACGTGGTATCGTCCCCGAACTCCCGATTCAACCGGCGCGTAAGCACCGAACCATAATTCTTAGGACTGCGATACGAATGGTCAGTTGGATATTCGTAATCCCTTAGCGTTCCGTTGCCTGCCGAGTAGGAGTCTCCCAGCACGGTC
Organism: Cutibacterium sp. 37298; assembly: GCF_023838685.1. NCBI lineage: Bacteria > Bacillati > Actinomycetota > Actinomycetes > Propionibacteriales > Propionibacteriaceae > Cutibacterium > Cutibacterium sp. 37298. Next base: position 1,188 of record NZ_JAJNRJ010000009.1, on the reverse strand, counting down.
ATCTTCACTAACCGGCGAGGCGGCACCCACCCATCAACCGTGACCGCCCGAGCCGGATTGGCACCAATGCTGTCGAATGATTGTAGGCCCCGCAACACCGGAACCGCCTGCGCGGTCGCCAAGGCCCTCCACGAAGGACCCCAGTCGTTCGCGAACGAGCCGTCAACCTTCTGCTGACCGGCAAGCCATGCCTGGCCCTTGACAGCCTGGTCTTTGTGGATGGCATCCCCGGCCCGATACAAACCCGGTGCCACCCGCGTCGTCGCACGCACATTCGCATCGTGGTCTGGCCAACCCCACCCATCTCCCTGACGATCGGCATCCAGACGTTTGACAAGCGCCGCCTTGGCAGCCGTAATCGCCTCCTGATCGTCTGCTGTAGACACCACATGCGACAGGGCGGCGAGCATAAGACCATCAGTACTCGCAGTACTCGGATAATTCCGCCCGGGAGGCGTCAAGGCATAGTCGGTGATCGACTTGAATAGCCTCTGCGGGATCGGTTGACCCAGCCGCTCCAACGCGATCATGTCCAACGCCTGATTCGTCGGATACTCAGCGAACTGAGACGCCGACGTCACCGGACCAGCGTAATCAGTTCCCCCGTAGTTGGGTGATTCGCCAGCCGCCAGCAAGGTGATCGTCACCTTCGCACACCCACCCACATTCTTAGAAGTGCAATACGACAGCCCCTTTAGCCTTAATATCCTTCTTGATCGTGCCGAAAAGCTCCGCATCGGTCTTGCCGGCAGAAATCAACGCCAACGCCCCATCCAACTCCGGACCCAAATCACCCTTCGTCAGATCAGCACTGTGACTATCAATGTAGTCGGCGGCCTTACTGGCCTGGGTAGCGTAATCGGCGGGCTTCGGCCCACCCGCTGCTAGGGCCGGGACAGGCACCCCCATCGCCGGCCACCACCGCAGCCGCCACCAGCGAGCCCAACACTCGCCTACGTTTCGTTGTAGCTGCTTCTACCATCTTGTCCCTCCACGGAAACGTCCCGAGGGGATTCCACAGACAACACAGACGTTCACGCGTCGATGCCGACCCCGTAACCCGCGACGGAACCCCACACCACCCCCACGTGATCTGGTACCCCGACTCCCACACACAATGGTGGTCACGGTTGCGCGACAGTGCCGGACTCCCACCAGCTTCCCCACACCACCTAGGCATCAACCCAC
>NZ_JAJNRJ010000008.1:0-5735 GCF_023838685.1 Cutibacterium sp. 37298 | reverse complement strand
GTCGTGTTTGGCTAGTGTTGTAGTGATAGCACACGCTAGGCAGGTACTATTAGCGAGTGTTAGGACATGCTAGCCATGCCTCCCACGTGGCATGGCTACACATGGATCAATGGTGTAGTACCAGGCCACTCGTATTCCCCTACACCCGGGCCAATAATGCGACCTATAGTCTGTGACTGTCTGGCTGGGGCCTAGGGATATGCGTGGGTATGCGTGTGTGGGTGTATCACCCTCCAGCCAGGCTGGCTGGAGGGTGATACACCCACACACATTCCTTCCCCCAAAAAAAAGGGGGAAAAAGTATAAGGTATTCCGGCAGCGTCTTACTCTCCCACACGATCCCTCGTGCAGTACCATCAGCGTTGGAAGGCTTAACGACCGGGTTCGGAATGGGACCGGGTGTTTCCCTTCCACTATGGCCACCGGAAAACCTGAAAACCATACAGTAGAACATATATAATAAACGGCGCAACCCGTGAAGGGGCTGGGAGCCGTATAGTGGATACGAGTCACGCGTACACACGCGTATGGTGTTAATGAAAGTCCTCGGTCTATTAGTACCAGTCAGCTCCACACCTTACGATGCGTCCACGTCTGGCCTATCAACCCGATCATCTCTCGGGGACCTTACCAGGATCACCTGTGGGAACCCTTATCTTGAAGCGTGCTTCCCGCTTAGATGCTTTCAGCGGTTATCACAACCCGACGTAGCCAACCAGCCATGCTCTTGGCAGAACAACTGGCACACCAGAGGTCAGTCCGTCTCGGTCCTCTCGTACTAAAGACAGCCCTTCTCAAGATTCCTCCGCGCGCAGCGGATAGGGACCGAACTGTCTCACGACGTTCTGAACCCAGCTCGCGTGCCGCTTTAATGGGCGAACAGCCCAACCCTTGGGACCGACTCCAGCCCCAGGATGCGACGAGCCGACATCGAGGTGCCAAACCATGCCGTCGCTATGAGCGCTCGGGCAAGATCAGCCTGTTATCCCCGGGGTACCTTTTATCCGTTGAGTGACGGCGCATCCACAAGCCACCGTCAGATCACTAGTCCCGACTTTCGTCCCTGCTCGACCTGTCAGTCTCACAGTCAAGCCCCCTTGTGCACTTACACTCACCACCTGATTACCAACCAGGATGAGGGAACCTTTGGGCGCCTCCGTTACCCTTTAGGAGGCGACCGCCCCAGTCAAACTACCCATCAGGCACTGTCCTTGAACCGGATCACGGTCCACAGTGAGATAACCAGAACAATCAGAGTGGTATTTCACCAACGACTCCACCACCACTAGCGTGGCCGCATCAACGTCTCCCACCTATCCTACACAAACCGTCCCAATCACCAATACCAAACTATAGTAAAGGTCCCGGGGTCTTTCCGTCCTGCTGCGCGTAACGAGCATCTTTACTCGTAATGCAATTTCACCGAGTTCATGGTGGAGACAGTAGGGAAATCGTTACTCCATTCGTGCAGGTCGGAACTTACCCGACAAGGAATTTCGCTACCTTAGGATGGTTATAGTTACCACCGCCGTTTACTGGGGCTTAAGTTCACCGCTACGCATCACACTCACAGTTCCCCTTAACCTTCCAGCACCGGGCAGGAGTCAGTCCGTATACATCGTCTTACGACTTCGCACGGACCTGTGTTTTTGGTAAACAGTCGTTTCCCCCTGGACTCTGCGCCCCTCACCGCCACCACACCGCACGGGTGCACGACAGCTCAGGTCCCCCTTATCCCAAAGTTACGGGGGCATTTTGCCGAGTTCCTTCACCACGATTCACTCGATCGCCTCGGTATACTCTACCTATCCACCAGTGTCGGTTTAGGGTACGGGCGGACCCGCCACCTCGCTCACGAAGCTTTTCTCGACAGTACAGGATCACTCACTCACCCACAACCGTGGGCTCCCCATCATGCCTCAACCTTCACGCCCAGCGGATTTACCTACCAGACAGTCCACACACTTAGCCCCGGACAACCATCACCGGGGATGAGCTACCTCACTGCGTCCCTCCGCAGCTTGCCTACTACATGATCGGTTCACACACTCACCCACCCCAGAAGCATCAAAAACACTCCCAAGACAAGCTCACATGCTTAGCATCACACACCTCGACACGGACGGTGACAAGCCGGTACCAGAATATCAACTGGTTACCCATCGACTACGCCTGTCGGCCTCGCCTTAGGACCCGACTCACCCAGGGCAGACAAACTTGACCCTGGAACCCTTGGATAATCGGCGGACGGGATTCCCACCCGTCACACGCTACTCATGCCTGCATTCTCACTCGCATCAACTCCACCACACAGTCACCCGGCAGCTTCACCACTGACACGACGCTCCCCTACCCAACCACACAGGTTGCCACAGCTTCGGCGGATAACTTAAGCCCCGCTACATTATCGGCGCGGAATCACTTGACCAGTGAGCTATTACGCACTCTTTCAAGGATGGCTGCTTCCAAGCCAACCTCCTGGTTGTCTACGCAACTCCACATCCTTTCCCACTGAGTCACCACTTAGGGGCCTTAGCTGATGATCTGGGCTGTTTCCCTCTCGACGACGAAGCTTATCCCCCGCCGTCTCACTGCCACGCTACACTTGCCAGCATTCGGAGTTTGGCTGATTTCGGTAAGCCGATAAGCCCCCTAGACCATCCAGTGCTCTACCTCCAACAAGAACCACGCAACGCTGCACCTAAATGCATTTCGGGGAGAACCAGCTATCACGGTGTTTGATTGGCCTTTCACCCCTATCCACAACTCATCCCCTCCATTTTCAACTGAAGTGGGTTCGGACCTCCACGACGTCTTACCGACGCTTCATCCTGGCCATGGATAGATCACACCGCTTCGGGTCTAGAACACGCGACTCACGCCCTTATCGGACTCGCTTTCGCTACGACTCCCCCACCACGGGTTAACCTCGCCACGCATCACTAACTCGCAGGCTCATTCTTCAAAAGGCACGCCATCACCACACAGGCTCTGACGGCTTGCATGCGACCGGTTTCAGGAACTCTTTCACTCCCCTCCCGGGGTACTTTTCACCCTTCCCTCACGGTACTCATCCACTATCGGTCACCAAGGAGTATTTAGGCTTGACGGGTGGTCCCGCCAGATTCACGCGAAATTCCACGAGTCCCACGCTACTCGGGGCAACCCCACACCAGTGCCACGCTTACAGTTACAGGACTCTCACCCACTCCGGTACGCCTTCCCAGACGCTTCACCTTCACGCAACATTTCTCACTGGCCAATCCTGCGGCAGCAGAACCACAAGGCCCCCACAACCCCGCACATGCAACACCTGCCGGCTTGAACACACACACGGTTTAGCCTCCTCCGCTTTCGCTCGCCACTACTCACGGAATCACACTTGTTTTCTCTTCCTACGGGTACTAAGATGTTTCACTTCCCCGCGTTACCACCCACACCCCTATACATTCAGGGCAGGGCCACCGGACACTACTCCGGACATTCCAGGTTTCCCCATTCGGACACCCCCGGATCACAGCTCGCTCACCAACTCCCCAGGGCTTATCGCAGGTCACAACGTCCTTCATCGGCTCTTGGTGCCAAGGCATCCACCGATCGCACTACACAACTTTGCACAACACCACGTCGCACAAACACATACAACAATAAAGATACTCGCATCCACTATACAGTTCTCAACCACCACACGAACACCACACCACGCACACACGCACGCAACACAGCACCGCACAGGCCACCACACATGTGATACCCCACAACCCAACAGCATGCCCCCAACCCCACCCATCACAGGCAGGACGCCAACATTCCACTCACAAAAACTCCTTAGAAAGGAGGTGATCCAGCCGCACCTTCCGGTACGGCTACCTTGTTACGACTTAGTCCTAATCACCAGTCCCACCTTCGACGGCTCCCCCACAACGGTTAGGCCACCGGCTTCGGGTGTTACCAACTTTCATGACTTGACGGGCGGTGTGTACAAGCCCCGGGAACGTATTCACCGCAGCGTTGCTGATCTGCGATTACTAGCGACTCCGACTTCATGAGGTCGAGTTGCAGACCCCAATCCGAACTGAGACCGGCTTTCCGAGATTCGCTCACCCTCACAGGCTCGCCACTCTCTGTACCAGCCATTGTAGCATGCGTGAAGCCCTGGACATAAGGGGCATGATGACTTGACGTCATCCCCACCTTCCTCCGAGTTGACCCCGGCGGTCTCCACTGAGTCCCCACCATAACGTGCTGGCAACAGTGAACAAGGGTTGCGCTCGTTGCGGGACTTAACCCAACATCTCACGACACGAGCTGACGACAGCCATGCACCACCTGTGAACCGACCCCAAAAGAGGCACACCCATCTCTGAGCACTCCCGATCCATGTCAAACCCAGGTAAGGTTCTACGCGTTGCATCGAATTAATCCGCATGCTCCGCCGCTTGTGCGGGGCCCCGTCAATTCCTTTGAGTTTTAGCCTTGCGGCCGTACTCCCCAGGCGGGGTACTTAAAGCGTTAGCTACGGCGCGGAACCCGTGGAATGGACCCCACACCTAGTACCCACCGTTTACAGCGTGGACTACCAGGGTATCTAAGCCTGTTCGCTCCCCACGCTTTCGCTCCTCAGCGTCAGGAAAGGCCCAGAGAACCGCCTTCGCCACTGGTGTTCCTCCTGATATCTGCGCATTCCACCGCTCCACCAGGAATTCCATTCTCCCCTACCTTCCTCAAGTCAACCCGTATCGAAAGCACGCTCAGGGTTAAGCCCCAAGATTACACTTCCGACGCGATCAACCACCTACGAGCCCTTTACGCCCAATAAATCCGGACAACGCTCGCACCCTACGTATCACCGCGGCTGCTGGCACGTAGTTAGCCGGTGCTTCTTTACCCATTACCGTCACTCACGCTTCGTCACAGGCGAAAGCGGTTTACAACCCGAAGGCCGTCATCCCGCACGCGGCGTTGCTGCATCAGGCTTCCGCCCATTGTGCAATATTCCCCACTGCTGCCTCCCGTAGGAGTCTGGGCCGTATCTCAGTCCCAATGTGGCCGGTCACCCTCTCAGGCCGGCTACCCGTCAAAGCCTTGGTAAGCCACTACCCCACCAACAAGCTGATAAGCCGCGAGTCCATCCCCAACCGCCGAAACTTTCCAACCCCCACCATGCAGCAGGAGCTCCTATCCGGTATTAGCCCCAGTTTCCTGAAGTTATCCCAAAGTCAAGGGCAGGTTACTCACGTGTTACTCACCCGTTCGCCACTCGAGCACCCCACAAAAGCAGGGCCTTTCCGTTCGACTTGCATGTGTTAAGCACGCCGCCAGCGTTCGTCCTGAGCCAGGATCAAACTCTCCAATGAAAAAATATCACCCACCCACACACGCACACACAGCACGCACACAGGCAACAGTGACACCACGAAGAATCCAATACACTAACCCCAAACACTAACCAAAAAAATATTCAGTCACATGTCCAGAATCACAAAGGAATCATAAACAAATCCGACACATCCACAACAAACAGATGCATCAAAAACTATTGACTATCAAAGACACACTGTTGAGTTCTCAAACATCACACCCACCACAACAATCCCCACACAAACCATGCAGAAACCATCATAAGGCGACCCGACCAACCCTACCACACCAACCCCGAAACCACAAAACCACGATCCCAGAACCAGCCAGCAGAACCAGCCAACCACACCACCACCAAAGCAGCAGCCCGGAAA
>NZ_JAJNRJ010000007.1:0-15811 GCF_023838685.1 Cutibacterium sp. 37298 | reverse complement strand
CCACCACAAAGGCACCACGATGACCACCCACAAAAACACACCCGAACAGCAATACCACCACGCACCCCTCAACGGCCTGGCCATCGGCACCATCGTCGGAGCCGTCTGGGCGCTCGTATTCTTGCTCTGGGGTGTACGGGGAAACTTTTTCATGTCTGTACAGGGCAACTATTTGATGTCGGTTGTTTTCCCTGTGGCCGGGTGGCTTGCCGGGCTGTGGGGGAGAACAGTTGGCGCTTGCGAAAATCCTGCAATAAAGAAACGCAAAATCAGGATTATAGGTGCCGTGATGGCAACTCTTACGGGGTTAATCATGACGATTCATGAGCATTTTATTGCATGGCGTAATTATATACCCAGAGATGCAATTTTTAGCGGCAAAGCTGTTATCATATACCTTGCCCCACTGATTGTTTTCCCTGTGGTTGGGTGGATGCTCGGCACAGTCAGGGCCAATATCCTGCATAATAACGGGACTGACATCATTCGGATGAGTTGCGTAACAGTGGTGGCTGTGTTCGTATCGGTGATCGCCTGGTTTTATATTACAGCAAGCCTTAGCTTGATTTTTTTCCTCGATTCTTGATGTATCGAAATCTTCATCTTGGGGACAAGAAATTAGGTTGTGATTATGCCTGTCAATGTTAGCAATAGCGTGGTTGATGGCTGGAACGGCTGCCTCACGGTGGCCAACCCGGAATAAACTGACTCTGGCTGCGACGGTATCCGGAGACGCCTGCGACTCCCACACCACCACCAAAAAGGAGCCACAATGACCACCCATGAGAACACACTCGAAGAGCAATACCGCCGCACCCCTCAATGGCCTGGCCATCGGAGCCATTATTGGCGCCGTCATGGCGACTTTTACGGGCGTGTTTATGTTTTTGATTGAGTTTTTCTTGTTTGCGGATCATATATCGTTAGCGGCGTGAAGGTGGCAATGCATCCGCTGTCGTTAGTAGTGTTTCCTTTTGCTGGGCTGGCTCTCAGTGTTATTGGAATCAGGCTCAAGAACAGTAGTAATGCCCATTTATTCTCGGTATGAGCATTGCTTCAGCGATCATGCTGTTCATGGCCGTGGTGGTGTGCTTTCGTCATTACAGGATTGTCCTTGTATTCTCACTCTTGATGGTTCGCACTGTTTCAGCGAGGTGTGCCGGTGGATGCGGCTCTACGGACACGATTCTTAGCGTCGATGTGAGACCCCAGTAAAGAAGAAGTGCAGGGTCAGGATCAATTGGCGCTGCCATGGTGACTCTGATCCAAGATTACAGATTGCTAAATACTGGCATACCAAGGTGTGTTACCTTCGGCGGCAAGGCGTTCGTCGTTTATCTCAGCTCCGCTGATCGCCCTTCCGGTTGCTGGGTAGGCGCTTGGTGTTGCCAGGATAAGTATCCATCGAATGTCATTCTTGAGATGAGTCTCTTTTCATCAGCAGGGGTTAATGACGTGGCGTCGCAGTTTCGTTGGTTGCGAATTTCTCGAGGTCTTCGCGGGTTCCGGCCATCCGGTCATGGTCGTAACCGGTATCCGAGTACTGCCACATTGTCCATGCGTCCCATCCCGACGGTAATTCCCCTACGGTGGAGGAGTATCGGGCGATCCATAACGGTGCGACGGCTGTGATATCCGAGGCTGCCGATCCCACGCACATGTTCCACCAACTCGTGGACGTGTAAATCATGGGAGCCCTGCCCCACCGTTCTTGATAGGTGGACACGAAATCACGGATCCATGAGGCCATCGCGGTCTGGCTCAACCCATAGCAGGCATTTTCGCCGTACGGGTTGTACTCCAGGTCCACGACCCCGGGCAGGGTGTAGCCGTCCTCCGACCATCCGCCGCCATGATCGGAGAAATACGTCGCCTGGGCCTGCCCAGACGAGTTCGATGGCAAGGCAAAGTGATAGGCACCCCGGATCAGACCGGCGCTCTGGGACCCGTTGTACTGGGATGCGTAGAACGGGTTTTGATATGACGTTCCCTCGGTGGCTTTCACCCATGCAAATGACATCCCCGAAGAAACCTTCGCTGGCCAGTCAACGTTCCCATCATGGCTCGAGACGTCCATTCCCTCAGGTTCGGTATCTATCGTCAAGCTCTGCACCCGATTGGTCACCGCAGTTTCGTGCTCATGCTTTTTGATCTGAGACCCCATTGCGTGATCGCTGGAGGAAGGAGCGCTCGAGGACGACGACTCCTCAGGTAGTTGGGTTTCTGATGCGTGGGCAACGGCGGCTGGCACGAGAGTGATCACGGTCATACCGGAAACCATTGCGGCAAGCCATGATCGTTGACGACGGTTAAACGAGCAGTTCATGCAAACCCCCACGACTAGAAACTGGCCTCAGCATACGGCAAGGGGGCCGAATACGGCAAGGGGGCCGATGTGTGAGTCGTACCCTCAAGTGTCACACCGAGGTTGACGACACCACCTCGCTCGTACACTTGCTTCGGCCAGTTTGAGTCCGTGCTCGGGAAAGGGTGGGGAGTGGTGAGCCGCAACATTCACGGTGACTGCTCGGCGTGGCACCGGAAACTGGTGGGTGGCGGAATGCTTCGAGGCTGACAGCCTCTCCCAAGTGCGACGCCTGGGCTGATGCTGCCGAGCATATTCGGGAAGCCATCGCGTACCAGAGGGCTGCCCAGCTGCTTCACTAAGCGATGATCCTTTGGAGGCACTTGCCCCCTCAACTGGGCCGAGCGATCTGCTCGGGCGACGGTCACAGACCTTGCTGCGGTGCCGGAGAAGGGACTCGAACCCTCACACCACAAGGCACAGGAACCTAAATCCTGCGTGTCTACCAATTCCACCACTCCGGCATAGGGACGCTATCGTCCCCGGGCCGCCAAGGCCCTCGAGCATTCCCGAATCAACAGTCGATTTTAAGCTCCTTGCAGAGCTTGTCGACATGACCCTTGGCTCGAACATTGTACTGGGCTTCGGTGACTTTGCACGAACCGTCCTCAGCAACGTCGACGATGAAGGTGGAGCGAATGACCCCGACGATCTCTTTACCATAGACGTTCTTGGATCCGTAGGCCCCGTAGGCTTTCATAACCTCTTTGCCCTCGTCGGAGAGCAGAGTCAGGGTCAACGATTCCTTGGCGACGAACTTTTGCAGCTTGGCGACGGGATCGGGGGAGATCCCCAGTACTTTGTACCCAGCCTCCTCAAACTCGTCCAAATGAGCGGTGAAATCGATAGCCTGGGTTGTGCATCCGGGCGTCATGGCGGCGGGATAGAAGTACACGATGACGCGCTTGCCGGTGAAGTCTGAAAGGGTGATGTGGTCGCCGCTGGCGGCGGGCAGAGTAAAATCAGGGGCCGCATTACCGGGCTGAAGACGGGTGCTCATGACCTCAACGATATAGGCTGTTGCCAGACCAGCGCCGCGCCCACGCCGGCGCAAAGCGCAGACACGGCACCAGGAGGGGTCACATGGCTGATAGCAAGTCGAAGGCGAAGGACGAGCGCACTGCCGATGAGATCAGGCGGGATATTGCAGCGACCCGTGCTCGCCTGGCAGCCGGGGTGGAGAACCTCGTGGAGGAGGTGCATCCGGCAACCCTCAAGCGTGAAGCATCTGATCGTGCCCGTGATTTTGTGCAGGGTGAGTTTGATCAGGTCAAGAGCCAGGTCAAAGATGAGAATGGCTGGCGCGTGCAGCGGATCGCGATGGCGGCAGGAGCGCTCGCGGCCGGCGTCGTCAGCATCATTGTGCTGCGCGCGATAGTCGGTCGCGCTACCGGCGCTACCGCTCGTCGCAAACTTGAGAAGCTGCAGCTTTCTCAGGCGAAGCGGGTTCGTAAAGATGCCAAGCAGCGTCGTAAGGAAGACGCTAAAGCTGCCAAGAAAAATGCCAAGCTCGGCAAGAAGAACGCTAAGAAGTACGGCAAGCTCGATACCGATGACTCGTCGGTAAGCAACCTTGCCGAGAAAATGCTCAAACAGGCCGCCGTGCTGCGTGCACAAGCGGCTGCTGAGCGTGAGAACAGTGCCGCCTAGCAAACAGCGGTCATAGCGCAAAGCAGGTGTGGCTCCGGCCCATGGTGGACCGGAGCCACACTGTGTTACCGCATCATTTGATACCGCCAGCAGCCATTTGGGAGCCGAACGGGGAGTTGAACTGTGAGGCTCCGGTGAACTTCGACAGCAAGACTGTGGCGGGCTCCATCTTCGGATCGTTGATCATGGTGACGGCGACGAGGAACTCGTTCCACGCACCAATGAAGACGATGATCGCGGTGGTGAAGATGCCGGGGGCCGCCAGCGGGAGGATGATCTTGCGGAAAGCTTGAGCCGGGGAGCAGCCGTCAATCATGGCTGCCTGCTCCAACTCGTCGGGCATCTGCTTGAAGAAGGTCGTAAGGTTCCACACTGCTAGAGGCAGGGAGAACGACAGGTCCGGGATGATCATGGCCTGGTAGGTGTTAATCCAATGCCATGCCGAGAAGTTCTTCAGCAGCGGCACGATGATGGCCACCAGTGGGAACATCGACGTCGCGATGATGAGAATGAGGAATCCGCCCTTGCCGCGGAAATCTAGGCGCGCGAGCGCGTAAGACGCGAAGGTGGCGATGAGCAGAGCAATGACCGTCACTGCGACGGAGACAATGAGGGAGTTCAGCAGGCCGCGCAGAAAGTTGTTGCTCGGCTGGAAGACTGCCTGGTAATTCTCCATCGACGGATGGGTTGGCCACCAGGTGTTGTCGAAGATCTCCGAGTCGGGACGCAGCGAGGACACCAGCATCCAGTAGAACGGCGCCAGGCAGTAGATGACGATGAGGACGATGCCGATGATCGGCAGCACCTTGGCCCAGGTGTTTTTCTTATGGTGGGTCTCCTGGTCGAAGGTCCCCGGCGCAGTTGCAGTTACGGTGCTCATGACGCCGCCTCCTTGCTAGCTGCGGCTTGTACAGCATTGGCTTTCTGCCGGGCACGACGTCCACCCGGACGTCCACCAGAGACGAAGGTGGTGGCTTTCATCTTCTTGTGTTTGTGTTCGTCGCCGACGAGGTCAGCTCCGAGGATCTTGATGAACGCGAATGCGATGATGAACACGTAGAGGAACAGGATGATCGCGTACGCAGCAGCAGCGCCGTACCGCAGGTTAGAAGCCTCATCCTGGACCAGCATGGACAGTGTCTCAACTGACTTCATACGCGGCCCCACGAGAATAAACGGCAGGTCGAACATACGCAGAGCATCAAGGGTCCGGAACAACACGGCGACGACCAGTGCCGGTTTAACCAAGGGCAAAGTGATGGAGACGAATCTCTTCCACGCATTGGCACCATCCACCTTGGCCGCTTCGTAAACCTCAGTCGGAATCACTTGCAGACCGGCAAGTGTCAATAGACCGATGTACGGAGCCGTCTTCCAAACGTCGGCAATGATGATCGACCACTTGGCCGTCCAGTTGCCCGAGGCCCACATGATATGCGTGCCGATGATGGCATTCGCCACACCATTCTGGTTAAAGATCCAGCCCCACAAAATGGCTGAGACGGCGGTGGGAATAGCCCAAGGAACCAGAATGGCGGCTCGGACGATGCCACGTCCGGCCATCGCCCGGTGCATGATGAGCGCCATGATGACGCCGAGGATGGTCTCGAGCACGACTGTAACGACACCGAACAAGGTGGTGTTCCAGAAGGCGGTCCAGAATCTCTCCCCGGAGCCGGTGAAAATGTCGGCGAAGTTCTTCATCCCGACGAACGGCTCGGTCTCGTTGACGAATCCGGTTTCTGGATCCAGCTCGGGCTGGCCGTAGAGGGTTTGCTTCATCGACTGAATGACGGGGATGACGATAACAATCGTCAAGACGATAAGGGTAGGTGCGATGAGTGCTAGGGCTAGACGTTCTTGAGATTTGGCCCGCGAAGACCTTTTGTTGGTCTGTTCCACTGTTGCAGTGGTCATGGTAAAGCTCCTTGTCCCCTGGCGCTGTTGGCCGGGTGGTGCGAGCAAGATCCATAGGTACGGCGGGGTAGGTGACCCGCCCCGCCGTGTCCATGTGGTCGAATGACAGTCAGTTCTTGATGATCGTCTTCAGCTTCTCGGCTAGTTGCTTGGCCGCGCTCTCGGCGTCAGTCTTGCCCTGCAGAGCTGGGTAGATGGCATCCTGGATGGCCGCAGTGACGTCACCATAGGCGACAGCATGAGGACGCCCTTTAGCAGCGTCGAGGGAGGCTTTCAAAGTTGGCAGATACGGGAGCTTCTTGACGTTCTCGTCCTTGGTGTACAGCTCGCCGTAGATGGGGGCGTTGGACTGCTTCTCGAGGTTGTACTGCTCAGACTCCTTGCTGGTCCACCACTTGACAAACTTAAGGGCTGTGGCCTTGTTCTTGCAGTTAGTGGTGATAGCGCAGTTGTGGCCGCCCAGGGTCGGCGTGTAGGCCTTGCCATCAATGGACGGCAACGGGGCAAGACCGAACTTGTCAGGGCCGAGTTCCTTAAGGTCGTTGCCGTACTGGTAAGGCCAGTTACGTAGGAAGAGGACTTTGCCAGACTCGAAGCCATTGCGGCTGTCCTCTTCCTTCTACTCCAGAGCAGCGGTCGGGATGAGTTTGGATTTGAAGGCGTCGACGGCTGTCTGGATGCCTTTGATGGACTCCGGAGAGTCGACGGTCACCTTGCCTGAGTCGTCGACGATCGCACCACCGCAGGTGTTGATGAACTCGGCGATATTGCAGGTCAGCCCCTCGTATTTGGCCCATTGACCACCAAAGCCGCCGATGTTCTGCATACCGGGGAGCTTGCGGACGGCTTCGGTGGCCTTTTTAACGTCTTCCCAGGTTTTGGGGATCTCAACCTTGGCTTGTTCAAGGAAATCTTTGCGGTAGTACATAATCGGTGCGTCAGTGGCGTACGGGACGGCGTACTGCTTGCCGCGGTAGGAGCCGGTCTCCCACACCGAGTCGATGACGCCGACGGGTTTTGTATCTGACGGGATTTCGACGATCCAACGGTTAGCGGCGAACTCGGCTACCCACACCAGATCAAGGCCGATGACGTCGTAAGCCGCAGAGTTCGTCTGGGCGGCGTTGATGAGTGACTGGCGTTGCTGATCAGCCTCCGAGGACAGCTCAATGAGGGAGACTTTTTCCTTGGGGTACTTTGCGTTCCACTCGTCGAGTCGCTTCTGGACCATGCCACCGGAGAAGTCTTTGCCCTGAACCCAGCTGATGGGGCCCTCACCGGTGAAGTCTCCCTCTTCGGCTGCGGGTTTGTTGGATTCCGAGCCCTTCGAGTCCTCGCTAGAGCAGGCTGCCAAGGCACTGAGCGCCAGTGCTCCGACAGAGCCCTGGATAAAGGCTCGGCGGGAGTGTGTGTAGTGCATCATGTGACTTCTTCCTCCTTGATACAGCGATGTCGGCAGCGACATCACGTGCGCATCAGCGACTTTCTGCAGGTGCGACAGGTCACAACTTTAGGCAGCACCCTACACTGCCTCCCCAGCATGTCTGCACAGTATTTCGTTAATGGGGTGAATAATCGTGCAGAAGATGTGGGCATGAAAGTGGTATCTCTGAGGGGTGCTGGTATCAAGTGCGGGGAGTGCGACGGTCTTGGTTTAAGTACTTCCGTGAAAGAGACCGCCCATACCGATCTCATTGGCAGAAGCCTGCGGTAGTGATCAGTCCAGAACCGTATGCTGCCGGTCGGACTTGACTGTAGGGGGTATGAAAAAGTCGTTTCGCCCCAATTTTAGGGCGAAACGACTTTCACTTCGGTGCGCCGCCAGGGACTCGAACCCTGAACCCGCTGATTAAGAGTCAGCTGCTCTGCCAATTGAGCTAGCAGCGCCGACAACAAGCAACACTAGCGGACTCCGGTCATGATGCAAAATCGAGGTGACAAGCTCATGACCGATCGGTGCGCACAGCCTCAATCCGACGCTGTCGCAGCGCCGTTATCTCCGGTATATCGAGGGGTTCTAAACGGCGTCCTAGAGCCATTTCAAGCACGTGGTCGGCTAGCTGCGGGTTGCGTACCAGTACTGGTCCGTGGGGATATGTGCCGATGACCCGACCCTGCACAGCCCCTTCGTCACGACGGTTGCCATTGCCCCAGCCACTCTCTACGGCAGCAAGCGGTTTGGCGTCGGAACCGAGTTCGGTCCAGCCGCCATGATTTTCGAAACCGGTGATGGGATAGGTATTACCGTCGGGCTGAGTCCAGATGTGTAGCACCTCCCCGACGGCACGCTCTGGGCCACGTCGAGTTTCAGCGTCGAGGAGCCCTAGCCCTTTGATGGCCTCATCACGGGCCCCAATGGTGAAGGACTTTCCGCAGATCTGGTAGCCGGCGCACACTGCAAAAAGCATTGCGCCGTCGTCGAGGGCGGTGAACAGCCCGCCATCAGCTTCGAGCTCTTGTACAGCGGTGATCTGGGCGGTGTCCTCTCCGCCCCCTAGCAGGTAAACGGCCCCGTCGGTGGGCACAGGCTGACCAGGCTCGACGATGAGGAGCTCGGCGTCGATGCCACGCCATTGCAGTCGTTTAGTGAGGACGACGGCATTGCCGTGGTCGCCGTAGATGCCCAACAGGGACTGGTACAGCAGGACGATCTTGGGACGGTCGATGTTCATGCCAGTCCTCCGAGTCGGCGCAGTTTCTGGAAAGGTGTATAGGTTGACAGCACGTCAATAGGGTGTTCGGCGTCCCACTTTCCGGCCAGGAGTGGGGGGGAGAGAGCCTGAGAGAGGTCCTCAATGACGATGTGCTCCACCTCGGCGTATTGCAATCTGACGGCCAGATCAAGGGCACGTGGCCCAGCACAGATGACGGTTCTTCCGGCTAGCTGTTCGTAGTCAACATCCCATAACCACGAGACGTCTTTGCCGTCGGCAGCCACTGCGTCAATGGCCAGCACCAGTGGATTTGAGGTCGTTAGCGGCAGAGATTCTGTCCAGCCGGCGGGATTCTTTGACAGCAGTAGACGGCAGCGAGTGCCACTGATGGTGCAGGTAGCGTAGCGGCCAGCGGGGGATTTCACTGTGGCGATCCCGCGTAAGGCGTCCTCAGGCTGGATACCCATATGGATAGCCGCTGCGAGGGCACAAGTAGCGTTGGTGAGGTTGAAAGATCCCGGCACTTGGACGTCAAGGTGGAAGCGCCGTCCCGAAGCCTCAACGGCGTCGTGGTCTTCTACCCACCAATCAGCGGCTGGTTGCTGTAATTCGCATCCAGGGCAATCCCAGCCTTGATCGCTATGGGTAAGGACGGCACCACAGTTGGGGCACAGCGTCGCATCGGCTGTCCAGCGGGGCTTGGTATCTACCCAAATGACGTGACGAGCTTTTTGACACACCCACACGATGAGTGGGTCGCAGGCATTAGCAACCACGGTCGGTCCGTGTTCGGCTGCTTTCTCGAGAGCCGCCCGCCAATCGCGACCCAGGAAAGTCAGCTCGTGATTGCGGTCAAGCTGGTCGCGGCTGAAGTTGAGCAGCACCAGCACCTCCGGGGAGCCCATTGCTACGACATCAGCGACGACTCGTTCGTCGGTTTCCAGCACCGCGATAGTGGCGTTAGGAGCTTGTCCTAGAGCTGAGACGATGCCGTGATACAGGTTTGCACCGTCAGCGTTGGTGACGACGGACCGCTGACTGTCGGGGGTCCCGGCCCGCACTGCGGCAGTGAGGAAGTGGGTCGTCGTGGTCTTGCCGTTGGTCCCGGTGACGCTTGCGATGCGACGTCCCGCCAATAGTTCGGGCAAGGCCCTGGGCGCCAGTTTCATTGTCACCCGACCTCGGATGGACGCTCCCGAGCCCTTCCCTGCTATGCGGGAGACCGTTGCAGCTGTCCGTCCAGCCAGTAGGGCTAGTTGCAGCTGCGGGGAGCTGCGGTGTCTTTGAGATGACGAGGTCATAGTCCCAATCATGGCAGGAAGGGATGACGGCATCGAAGTGCTCAACCTTGGATGACGGCGGTCTTAGAACCACACCAATATGAATTGACAAGGGTGTTCGCTGTTGTTCTGGAGACCCATCGGTAAAGCTGTCGGGCACGCGTGTCACGGTGATTCTCGTCAGTTTTCGGAAGGTTGCTGGATGTCGGACAGGGGGTGCGATGATCGACGTCGACGCATTGGTGAGCCGTGGTGTCGATGGGTTAGAGGTGCCTAACGGCCATGCTATTCACCCGTTGCTTCAGCCGCTCTTTCCTGGTGGGCTTATGCCTGCGGTGTACCGATTAGACGGGGCGTCTTCGGTTGGGCTGGGATTGCTCACCCACGGCTGGTGTGGGGTGGTAGGCCTGCCCGAGTTGAGCGTCGAGGCGGCGCGGCAGTGGGGAGTCGAGCTGTCCCGGTTGGTGCTCGTGCCAGATCCAGGGAACTGGCTCGAGACGGTAGCTACCCTCATTGAGGGGCTCGATGTTGTCCTCGCTGTAGCTCCGCCACCGCTGCCGATGACAGCGGGAAGACGATTAACGGCTCGGTTGCGTTCCCGAGGTTCAACTCTGGTAGTGCTGGGGCCGTGGCCCAAACCGGCTGCTCGAATCGATGTACGCACGATCGGTTGGCGGGGCCTCGGGCAGGGGTATGGCTGTCTATCAGCCCAAGAACTTGAGGTAACGGTGGTCAGGCACCACCACAATCGTTCAGTGAGGTTAGTTCGCACTGGTGCTGGGGTGCACTCTGCCAAGGAGAGGGCGGATGTTTGCTGAACGACTGAGCCCCTTCCCAGTCCGGGTCCTCTTGATGGTGATCCCACAGTGGCGGATTGTGGCCGCATCTCGGCGTCACCCTGGTGACGACCCGCTTATGATTGCTGACCGTGGTGTAGTCATCGACTGCTGTGCACGTGCGGCCGAGGAAGGTGTGATTCCCGGCCTGCGGGTGCGAGCGGCCCAATTACGCTGTCCCGAGGGCGTTGTGGTGCCTTACGATTCTGCCTCTGAGGAGGTCCTCTTCGACGAGGTGGTCCGTGAGATCGAAAAGTCCGTGGCCCCTTCAGTCCACGTGGTGCGACCAGGTGTGGCTGCGGTAGCAGCTCGCGGTGCAGCTCGTTTCTATGGCGATGAGGTTGCTGCTGCTGAGCGTATGGTCAATGTCTTGACCCATATTGGATATCCCCACGTGGGAGTATCGGTAGCTGACGGTCTATTCGCTGCCGAGGTGGCGGCTACCGACAGTAGCGGTGAGGGGAAACGGGACCCCATCTTTCTCGCCTCAGGAACATCTCGAGCTTTCTTGGCTCCCTACGACGTCTCGGTGTTGGCTCGCACAGGACGGACCGATGGGGAATTAGTGCGAACTTTGCGCCAACTCGGTCTGACGACAATGGGAGCTTTCGCTGATCTAGACCGTCAACACGTCGTGCAGCGGTTTACTGATGCCGGTCAGCGTGCTCATGACTGGGCCCGGGGGATGGACGTCACAATGTTGTCGTCTCGACGTCCCCAGGATGACGATGCTATGGAGGTCGTCTTTGATGACCCGGAGCCTTCTGGTACTCAGGTTGTTGCCAAGGTACGTCCGGTGGTGGAGGAATTTATGACACGTCTGGCAGAGACCGGGCGGGTGTGCTCCCAGGTCCGTATTTTGTTGCGAGCTACTACCGGTTTCTCCGAGCACACCTGGCGTCAGCCTTGGCAGTTCAGCGGTGACGATCTGCTAGCGCGATTGTCGCGTCAACTTAATGATCTTCCGCGTGGTACCGACGAGTTTGGTGCTGACGAGTTCTGCCAATCAGGCGTAC
Source organism: Cutibacterium sp. 37298 (assembly GCF_023838685.1). Taxonomy (NCBI): domain Bacteria; kingdom Bacillati; phylum Actinomycetota; class Actinomycetes; order Propionibacteriales; family Propionibacteriaceae; genus Cutibacterium; species Cutibacterium sp. 37298. The sequence goes on along the minus strand of NZ_JAJNRJ010000007.1, from coordinate 4,093 downwards.
AGGCGGTGCGCATCGTTCCCACCATCCATCGTGCGGGGGAAGCTGCTGAGGGGTTGTTTGGTGCCAGGCCCACTGAGCACCTCGTCCACGTCATCTCTCAGTTGCAGGAGAGGTTGGGCCCTGAGGGGGTCCTGGTAGGGGTGGTCGCCGGTGGCCGGATGCTCAAGGATCGACGCCGACTTGTCCCTTTTGGGGCGGTTATTGAAAATGCTCGCCCGGTGGATCGTCCCTGGCCCGGTCACTTAGATGGTCCGGCCCCCGGGATCGTGTACTCCCGCCCCCTGCCGGCCCGGTTAGAGACGACGGATGGTATGCCTCTAACGACCTCCTCGGATTTGCCCACTATTACTCCTGGGTGGTTCCATGACGGCACGTCGCGGCGTCGTGTTATCGCGTGGGCAGGGCCATGGCCGGTACACCAGAGGTGGTGGAGTACCCCGACCGTTTCAGTGGAAAGGGTGCAACTGGTCACCGAGGATCAGCAGGCCTGGGTGTTGGCAGGGTCGGCTGACCGCTGGTGGATCGAGGCTCGGTACGACGAGGCGTGATTGCGGTGAGCTATCACAATCCGCCAATTCCTTGGCGTGAACTAGAGGGACGTATTTCTGGGAGACTTGCTCCCCATGGTCACCAGGAGAGTCACGCTGACCAGGTCGGTTACCGTCGCGTCCGCAAACCTTTTGACCGTCACCCAGTCCGGCCGGAGGGGCCGGTAGTGCCCTATGCCGAATTGCACTGTCATTCCTCTTACAGTTTCCTTGACGGCGCTTCCAGTCCCGAAGATCTCGTCATTCGGGCGGCAGAGCTAGGGTTATCAGGGCTGGCTTTGACCGATCATGATGGTCTTTATGGAGTAGTCAGGATGGCCGAGGCTGCTGAAGCCTGTGGTCTTTCCACCATCATCGGGTCGGAACTGTCGATTGGTGTTCCTGAGCCGCAGAACGGGGTGGCCGACCCGGTGGGCAGTCATTTACTCGTGCTGGCCAATGGGCCGGAAGGGTATCGACGTCTGGCTGAGGCTCTCACCGATGCTTATCTGGTTGAGGGAGGCCACAAGGGCCGTCCGGTGCACGATCTCGACCATCTGGCCGAGGTAGCCGACGGGCACTGGACTGTTCTTACTGGGTGTCGCAAGGGAGCGGTAAGGCAAGGTTTAGTTAGGGGGATGCCGCAGGCCGAGGCGGAGCTGCGTCGTCTGGTTGACCTTTTTGGCATCGACAATGTCCTGGTCGAACTGACCGACCACCGGGCTCCCACTGATTCCCGCGACAACGACCTCCTCGCAGAACTAGCTTCTCGCCACAGCTTGTCGACGGTGGCGACGACGGCTGCCCATTACGCCGGGGGTGAGCAGTTTGAGTTGGCTTGTGCCTTGTCAGCGGTGCGAGCCCGACGCAGTCTTGACGAGATGGACGGGTGGTTGCCTCCCGGCCCGGTGGCACGGCTGCGTAGTGGTGCTGAGATGGCAGATCTTTTCAGTCGTCATCGAGATGCGGTGGATAACACGGTGGCAGTGGCTGAGAGGACGGCTTTCCACTTGAAGTCGGTGCGTCCCCGTCTGCCCGACCAGAAAGTGCCCGACGGCCATACTCCCATCAGCTGGCTGCGTCACTTGGTAGAGGAAGGACGTCGGGCGTGCTACGGGGATGATCCGGTAGCCAAGGACCGCCTAGCTACCGAGCTTGACCTCATTGAGGATCGGGGTTTCGCAGGATACTTCCTCATCGTCTCCGACATTGCGGAGTTTGCGCAGTCGCAGGGGATTTTATGTCAGGGACGTGGATCGGCGGCGGCTTCGGCGGTCTGTTATGTCCTGGGAATCACCGTCGTCGACCCGGTTTTCTATGGCTTGCCTTTCGAGAGGTTCCTGTCGGTGCTACGCGAGGAGGAACCTGACATCGATGTCGACTTCGACGCTCGTCGTCGCGAGGAGGTCATCCAGTACGTCTACGCCAAATACGGTAGGCGCAATGCTGCCCAGGTAGCCGATGTCATCACCTATCGTCCACGCAGTGCCATCCGTGACATGGCTAAGGCCCTCGGTTATTCCCAGGGCCAACAGGACGCATGGTCGCGTCAAATGGAGAGACGATCGGTGCCGCCCTTGCCCCACGATCCTGATGGCCCCGAGATTCCTGACGATGTCACCACCCTCGCTCAACAGGTAATGGGTCTGCCACGTCACCTGGGTATCCACTCAGCTGGAATGGTGCTGACGCGAGAACCAGTAGGACGCATCTGCCCCATTGAGCCGGCTCGAATGTTTGGTCGCACGGTGCTGCAGTGGGACAAAGAAGACTGTGCCTGGATGGGGTTGGTGAAGTTCGATCTGCTTGGGTTGGGGATGCTCTCGGCACTGAGTATTTCCTTTGACCTCATCTCTCAGCATTGCGGACGCTTCTGGACTCTGGCCTCTATTCCACGTAATGAGCCGGGGGTTTACGACATGTTGTGTCGCGGTGACAGCATCGGGGTATTCCAGGTAGAAAGCCGCGCCCAGATTGGTGTCCTGCCGCGTCTCAGACCGCGCTGTTTCTACGATCTAGCCGTGGAGATCGGACTTATTCGTCCTGGCCCGGTGCAGGGAGGTGCGGTACATCCTTATATCCGTCGACGTACCGGCGCCGAACCAGTCACCTATCCCCACCCGCTGCTAGAGCCGGTGCTCGAACGCACCCTGGGTATTCCGCTCTTTCAAGAACAGCTTATGCAGATGGCTACTACGGTGGGCAACTGCACGGTGGCCGACGCTGACCTGTTACGTCGAGCTATGGGGTCCAAGCGGGGGGTGGAGCGTATCAACTCGCTGCGCACCAAACTTTTCGAGGGGATGGCTGCCAATGGGATTGACGACGACACAGCCCAAGGCATTTACGCCCGCATCGAATCTTTCGCGAATTTCGGGTTTGCCGAGTCTCATGCTCTGAGTTTCGCCGGGTTGGTTTACACCTCGGCCTGGATCAAGCTCCACTATCCGGCGGTCTTTCTGGCGGCCCTGCTGCGCAGTCAGCCGATGGGGTTCTACTCCTCGGCAACCTTGGTAGCTGATGCCCGACGGCATGGGGTGGTGACGAGACGTCCTGATGTGGCGAGGTCTTCAGTAGGCGCAGATCTGGAGTTGTTGGATGCGTGCTGTGAAGAGCTCGGTAGTGAAGAATTGGAAACAGGGATAGACGAGTGTCTCCACGACCACGACGAATCCGAGATCGGGGCCTTTGATCCTAATCGTGATGATGGTGATCATCGTCGCGATACCCACTTCGCCGTGAGGCTGGGACTTTCCGATGTTTCCGGTATCAATATCGAGACAGCGACTCGGATTGTTGAGGAGAGAGAACGCGAATCTTTCGCCAGCCTCGACGATCTTGCCCGTCGGGTTGATCTGAGCGGTGAGGAGGTCGAGGCACTTGCTCTGGCCGGTGCTTTCGACGATCTCGTTGGTTCCAGACGCGGTGCTTTGTGGCAGATCGGCCAGATAAATGGTGTCGGCCCAGGACAGTTGGACGTTCAGGTGGTCACCCAACCTCCTCTACTTCCCGAACCTACTCAGATGGAATTACTGGGTGACGACCTCCGCGCCACCGGTATTAGTACGGCTGATCACCCGGTCCGCCAGGTACGAGATGCCCTTAATCGACGGGGTGTGGTACGGGTCGACCGGTTGGATGGTGTTGAGTCCGGACGACGTGTCGAGGTCGCCGGGGTGGTAACCCACCGTCAAAGACCCGGGACGGCTGGAGGAGTGACCTTCCTCAACCTGGAGGACGAAACCGGTCTGCTCAACGTCATCGTCACCCCGGGGGCGTGGAGACATTATCGACGTGTTGCCCGAACGTCGCGGGCTTTGGTGGTGCGGGGAATCCTCGAGAGAGGGGATGAAGGAGTGATGAGTTTGCAGGCAGATCGGCTAGAGGCCCTGGATCTGTCAGTACCGACGAAGTCGCGTGACTTCCGGTAAAGGCTTTCTGACTAGGGGTGTTGCTGGTTGGTGGGTGTGGGTTTGTGTTGGTGGTGGGTGTGTGTGTAGTGTGTGTTGGGCCGTTGGGGGCTGCGTGTGTGGTTCTTGGTGGTGGTTGTGCTGGGATGTTTTCTT
>NZ_JAJNRJ010000006.1:0-104169 GCF_023838685.1 Cutibacterium sp. 37298 | reverse complement strand
TGGGGGCCCCCCCCACTTGGGGGTTTTGTTACACGGGGGGGGGTTGTGGGGGGGGGGCGCATGCGAACATTCTCTCGGGGGCCCACCACCGACGTGAGCTGACGGGGGCACTCCAGGGTCTGCTCACGCGTCGATCAGCTAACTCCGGGAAGGATCAGATGGCTGGGGTGATGATGTCACGCACCAAGGTGTCGAGATCGGCATCGGCCTGGAGGAACTGGCGAAGAGTTCTGCGGGTGGCACCAAACGTGTCGAACTCCTCGATTGTCATTCCATCAGGATCGTAGGCGCGCATGAACTCCGGGATCTTCTTGAGAGCATCAAGGTGCTCGGCGTCAACCGGTTCATCTATGCGTGGGACAACTTGGTAGTCAGAGTCGTTAATGCGCTTTTGCCACTTGAACGGCGGAGAGACCACGAGGTCGCCACCGATAAGTTCGGACCACTGCAAGACGTTGCGGAATGCGGCGCACAGCACCCGGGAGTGGAATCCGCGCTCGACGAAGATCTGGTTGGCGCGCTTGATCGCGGCAATGCCGGCCCACTCCAGGTGTCCGGGGTCGATAAAGAGGCGATCGCGCTCGGCCACGATTTTGAGCCAGTCGTCAAGGCGACCGGCCATGATTGTCACTACAGGTCCCATTTCGTCAATGGGCTTGCCTTCGGCTACACGGCGCTGCAGCCCTCGCTCGATGGCTTCAGCCGATCTCACTGCCTGAGGTACGGTGAAGGACACCGTCACGTTGACCGAAACGCCACGGTAGGTGGCCTCTTCGATCGCCTCTATGCCCACAGAGGTGCAGGGGATCTTGACGATGATGTTTGGCGCAAGATTACTGAACTCTTCGGCCTGGTCTGCCAGAGCCTTGGCGTCGCGATGCAGCCGCGGATCAGTCTGGATGGAGAGACGACCGTTTCGGCCCTTGTGCTCGACGAAGATCGGCTCGAGGAGCTTTGCGGCCTCGACTGACATGTCCTTGATGGCCTGCCATCCGATCTGGGACTCTCCCCACGTGGGATTGTTCTCGGCGATAGCGCGAATACGGTCTTCCCAGATGTCTGGATGCTTCTTGATGGTCGTGTAACCGATAACCGGGTTGCACGTGGCACCGACGCCGCCAAATGCAATGGACTGACGAAGTTCGTCTAGATCGGCCGAGTCGTTCCACAGCGCCGTCGGGGTCGTGCGGGACGCGTCAAGGAGCGGACCTGGGGTGTAGTTGATCTTCATGGCAACTCCTGTGCGAGGTGTTCACCGGCTCGTCGTCGCCGCCGGTACAAGATCTAGCCAACACCGCAAAGTTTGTCCTGTCAAATAATCTCGCCGCGGTGTCAGGCGTACACCGTGTTCTCATAGGCATAGATGGAGGCGCGGTACACGTGCTGTCCAAACTCGATGACGCGGTTGGACTCGTCACATGCCGTGCGCTGCATCGTGAGTAGGGCGGCGCCGGGCGGTTCGTTGAGCAGACGTGCCTCGTCAGGGAGGGCGAGGCGGGCGCTGAATCGTTGATGGCCTACCGCGACGACGACATCCCTGCTGCGTAGATAGTCATAGAAACCAGTGGTTCTCAGCTCTTCTGCACTGGGCGCGAGGTCCACGGGTACCCAGTTCGTCATGATGGCCAGCGGTTCGTCCTGGGACATTCGTAGTCGGCGGAAATGGGTCACTTCGGAGTTGCTGGGCAGGCCAAGCGCTGCGGCTACTGCTGGCGGGGCGGTTTCCACTGTCCAGTTGAGCACGCTGGTGCGCGGCCTTTGGCCAGATGCCTGTAGGTCGTCATAAAGACTCGTGAGGTTCATGGAGCGGTGCACCCGGGTGGGGGTCACCTGGGTGCCGATGCCGCGTCGGCGGATGACGAGTCCACGTTGGGTCAGGGTTTCAAAAGCTCGCCGCGCGGTGGGGCGTGACACATGCAGGCGTGCCGCCATGGACATTTCGTCTTCGATGCGCGTTCCGGGAGGAAGCTCGCCGGATTCGATGAGTTGCGCCAGGGGCTCGGCGATCTGGGTGTGGAGTGGTTCTGGGTGCGACCGGTCGATGGTGATGTCAGCGATGTAGGGCTCGTTCTCCACTGTCGTTCCTCATTTGTGGGTATGTACTGACGCACAGTCTATTGGTGGGCAGTGCAAGGGGCGGACCGATCGTACGGGCTGCGTCAGGATATAGGCGGGTGGCGATTTCTGTATTCGGAGTAGGGTAGCTGGCAACATTATCAATTGTATTGACATATGTCTCTTGGTTGGTAGTATCTGAGGCGTTAGACATCCTCGATGAAGTGGAGTCGTCATGGTATCCAGCCGCCGCCGTGACCTTGATGTGCTCACGATGGGACGAATTGGTGTAGACATCTATCCGCTGCAGTACGGGGTGGGGCTTGAGGATGTCACGTCGTTCGGAAAGTTCCTTGGCGGTAGTCCGACCAATGTGGCCGTCGCGGCTGCCAGGCTGCGTCATTCTGCCGCAGTCGTCACGGCAGTAGGCGATGATCCTTTCGGGCGGTTCTGTCGCCGCGAGATGGCCAGACTCGGTGTCTATGACAACTACGTGCTCGTCAATTCCGAACTGCCCACCCCGGTGACGTTTTGCGAGATCTTTCCCCCCGACGACTTCCCGCTCTACTTCTACCGGCGTCCTACCGCTCCAGATCTGAGGATCACTCCGGACGACGTGCCTGAGGATGCTGTGAGGAATGCACAAATCCTGTGGCTTTCGGTGACTGGCTTGTGTCAACAGCCTTCCTACGACGCACATTGCCGAGCCCTCGAGGTGCGCGGTAAGGCAGAACACACCGTCCTCGACCTCGACTACCGTTCGATGTTCTGGCAGTCCGCGGTGAAGGCTCATGAGGCAGTCTCGGCGGTGTTGCCGCACGTGACGGTGGCGATCGGAAATCGCGAGGAGTGTGAGATGGCGGTCGGGGAGTCCGACCCCGACCGAGCTGCTCATGCACTGCTTGATGCAGGCGTTCAGCTTGCCGTCGTCAAGCAGGGGCCCAAAGGTACCTTGGCCATGACCCATGAGGAGCGCGTGGAGGTCGCCCCCACCCCAATCACGTTACCAATGGCCTCGGAGCCGGAGATTCCTTCGGCGGCAGCCTATGTCACGGGTTGCTAGAGGGATGGAGCCTCGCCGAGACGATTCAAGCAGCGTCGGCCGCAGGAGCCCTTGTCGCGACGCGGTTGGAGTGCTCCACCGCGATGCCCTCGGAACCGGAACTGTTCGCGATGATGGCGAAACATCCGGACATTGCCATCAAAGAGGAACATCTGTCATGACGTGTACCCCGCTTATTGACAAGCTGTTAGATCGGCGACTTGCCGATCCGGTGCGTTTTGCCGATCGCGTCCGACAGCGTCCCCGAGCGACGTGGAGCCCCACTGAACCGCTGATGGTCGTCGCGGCTGATCATCCTGCTCGCGGTGCACTCGCAGCGGGAGGTCGTGCCGATGCCATGGCTGACCGGGAACACCTCCTCGAGCGCTGCGTGACCGCATTAGGACGTCCCGGGGTCAATGGGTTTCTGGGAACTGCCGACATGGTCGCCGACCTGGCGAACCTCGACGCTCTAGATGGCAAGGTTGTATTCGGTTCGATGAACCGAGGAGGGTTCGCTGGAGCTTCCTTCGAGCTCGACGACCGAATGACGGGCTACGACGTGCAAGGAATCCTTGACGAGGATCTGACCGGTGGCAAGATGCTGCTGAGGTTCGATCTGTCCGACCCAGGTACGGCTACCACGGCGCAGGCCTGTGCCGAGGCTGTGACGACTCTGGCCAGGGCGAGGCGAATTGCCATGGTGGAACCGTTCATCTCCTACCGTGCTGACGATGGCAAGGTCGTCAACGATCTTTCCGCTGACGCGGTCGTGAAATCGGTGGTCATGGCTTCGGGTCTTGGCGCCGATACCTCGTGGACCTGGCTCAAATTGCCCGCGGTTGACGATATGGAGCGGGTGGTACGAGCCACCTCGCTGCCCATTCTCCTGCTCGGGGGAGAGGTGAGCACGGATCCTGGGGAGACCGGGCGTCGTTGGGCCACGGCACTGGCCGCACGCCATGTCCGTGGACTCGTCTTGGGACGATCGGTCCTCTATCCACCGGACTCGGACGTGGCAACCGCCATTGACAACGCTGTTCAATTGTTGGGAGTACAAGCATGACGGAACTAGTTCTTCGATCTGGGAGCACTGCCTCGGGCTGTCGCGACGTTGTTGTTGACCCTAAGCGAGTTGGCTGGACGTACTCCGGTCTAACTATTGCGAGTTTGACGAAAGATGAGACCCTCGAGCTGACTACCGACGACCACGAGTACCTCGTTCTACCTCTGGAAGGGTCGTTCACAGTGCAGGGTGATGGGTTCCGAGCCGATCTCGCCGGGCGCAGCACTATCTGGGGTGAGGTCACCGACTATGCCTTCGTGCCCCGCCACAGGACAATCACCGTCACTGCTGTCAGTGGCGGACGAGTGGCGCTGCCCAACGCCCTCGCTAGTGAGGACCTTGAGCCCGGGTATTGCCCGTCCAAGGAGGTGAGTGTCGAGCTGCGTGGGGCGGGTAATTGCTCGCGCCAGGTGGTGAACTACGCCGTTGCTAACCCAGTGCATACCTCCAGGTTGCTGGCCTGCGAAGTTCTCACCCCGGGGGGCAACTGGTCCTCCTACCCTCCTCACAAGCATGACGAGGAGTCGCAGGTCGAGCACGAACTCGAGGAGATCTACTATTTCGAGATTCGCGGTGACGAGCACGGTCCAGGGATGGCATTCCACGGGACTTATGGCACGCCGGACCGTCGCATCCACGTGGCAGAGATGATTTCGAACGGTGACGTAGCTCTGGTGCCGCATGGCTGGCATGGGCCGTGTGCAGCCGCCCCCGGCTACGACTTGTACTACCTCAATGTGATGGCGGGGCCAGGCGCCGCTGAGTGGAAATCAGTCGACGATCCGCATTACGGGTGGATTCGTCAAACTTGGCAGGATCAAGATATCGACCCGCGCCTGCCGCTAGCGGTGGACGACTCAAAGGAGTGATTATGACTGAGCAGACTGTGAGGCTCAGCGTCGGACAGGCCATCGTGCGCTATCTGACTCATCAGTACACCGAGCGAGACGGGGTTGAACGCCGCTTCATACGCGGAGTCTTTGGGATCTTCGGCCATGGAAATGCTACTGGTTTGGGCCAGGCGCTCTTGCAGAATGAGGCGGCCCCCGACGATGAGGAAGGCCGACTTGAGTATTGGATGGGCCGGAACGAGCAAGGTATGGTTCACGCCTGTTCCGCCTACGCCCGCGCTACGAACCGGTTGCAGGCGTTAGCTGCCACCGCGTCCATTGGGCCGGGTTCGCTCAACATGGTCACCGGTGCGGCTCTCGCCACCACCAATCGGGTACCGGTGTTGCTCTTCCCATCCGACATCTTCGCCAATCGGGCACCTGATCCTGTCCTTCAGCAGTTGGAGGACCCCACCAACCCCGATGTATCGTGCAACGACGCGTTCCGTCCGGTCTCGAAGTTCTGGGATCGAGTGAATCGTCCCGAACAACTCATGGTTTCGCTGCCTCGTGCGATGCGGGTGCTTACTGATCCTGTGGACACGGGAGCTGCCGTCATCTGTCTACCAGAGGACGTACAGACCGAGGTGTACGACTGGCCGGTGTCTTTCTTCGCCAAGAAGGTGTGGTACATCGATCGTCGCCTTCCCGATAGGGCCGCTCTGGTGCGTACAGCGCAAGCCATCCGTGCCGCACGCTGTCCACTCATCATTTCTGGTGGAGGCACGATCTACTCCGAGGCCAGCCAGGAGCTGCGGGACTTCGCATCTGCTACCGGCATCCCGGTCGCCGACACCCAGGCGGGGAAGGGTGCAATCAATTGGGATCATCCGTGTGCCGTTGGTGGCGTTGGTGCGACTGGTTCCGACTCAGCGAATGCGCTGGCGGCCCAGGCCGACCTCATCATCGGCATTGGTACGCGGTACTCCGATTTCACCACCGGTTCACAGACGGCCTTTAAAAATCCGGACGTGACGTTCGTCAACGTCAATGTGGGGTCCTTTGATGCCGCCAAGCAGGGTGCGCAGATGTTGGTGGCCGATGCGCGTGAGGCTCTCACAGCCCTGTCGAAGGAGCTTGACGGCTACCGCGTTCCTCAGGAATGGAGCGACCTCGCTAGCGCGAAGGCCAAAGCGTGGGCAGAGGTAACTGATCGTTGCTACCACCTGGGGCACGGTCCGCTCCCGGCACAGACCGAGGTGTTTGGGGCGCTCAACGAGCTCATGGGTGATGACGACGTGGTCATTAATGCTGCCGGTTCGATGCCTGGCGACTTGCAGTGTCTGTGGCGTGCCAGCACTCCCGTGCAGTACCACGTGGAGTATGCATTCTCGTGCATGGGCTACGAGATTCCGGCGTCATTGGGCGTGAAGATGGCGTTGCCGGATTCCGAGGTCGTTGCGATTGTCGGTGATGGCACCTACCAGATGCTGCCGATGGAGTTGGCAACGATCGTCCAGGAGGGTGCGAAGGTCATTCTCGTATTGCTTCAGAACTACGGATTTGCGTCCATCGGGGCGCTGTCGGAGTCTCACGGTTCCCAGCGGTTCGGGACGAAGTACCGCCAGCACGACGACGGTCAAGGTCATGTGGTCGGGGACGACGCCCTGTTACCCCTTGACATTGCCGCTAACGCGCGGTCGTGGGGTATTGATGTCCTCGAGGTTCGTACCATCAAGGAGTTCAGGGAGGCTTACCGTAAGGCCGAGGCGTCTGATCATGCCACGATGATCCATATTGAGACTGACCTGTACGGGCCCAACCCACCTGCATCGGGATGGTGGGATGTACCGGTCACGTCGCAATCGCGCCTGGAGTCGACGCAGAAAGCCTATGCCGAGTACACCGGACAGGTTGCCGCACAGCGCAGGTTTTTCTGACCGCATCCCCGATCCTCGGTTGGGGATTAGGCGACGTGTCGTAGTGACGGTACGAGGGGATCCAGTTTTGGCTAGATCCCCTCGTGAGACCGGTTATCTTGTTGTTCCCGTGGGGCGTGAACGTCGCGATGCGGAGCTGTGTGCTCAGGCGTTGTCGAAGAAGTGCACCATGCTCAGCGTGATCGTCAGGGCGACGGTCATGAGACCAGAGACGATCGTGAGGATCGGAGCTTGGTTGATGACGCCGGCAATAGCTAGGGCGAACAGAACCAGTGCTGCCGGGACGAAGCGAAGCAGTGTGACTGCCTGACTGTGCATAACCGACCCCATACCGGCAGGGGTACGCAGAATGATTCCAGAGTCAACGTAGCTCAAGGACATGTGTGATGTCTCAACTCCCTCTCGGGTGCCGAGACATGACCGTACGGCCGTGCTCGGCACGGCCGTGTGCGCTCAAGATTCCTCGAACGGTTGGGAACTGCCCCAACGGCAAACATGTTAGCACAATTGTCAGGGGACCTATATAACAGTTACGGCGGTGGTGTTACTTCATCAGCGGCATGTTGGTGGGCACCGAGATGTTCTGGCGGCGTTACGAGCGCTTGGATGGACGGGGTGAGTCTGTGATCTGGAACCAGGATCTCTATTTGTTAGTACAAACTATGTCAAATGGGCTATCATGAGCTGCGTTGGCCACGGAGCTGGTCGACCCCGACGTCCATCGACAACGAAGGAGTTCTCGAGCATGAAGACCATCAGACAATGGGTCGGCGGTGAGTACTACGAGGGATCCCCGCTGGGAGTAATTCCCGTTGAGAACCCCGCAACCGGTGAGGTAACTGCAGAGCTGTTGCAGGCGTCCAAGGAAGATTTGGACCACACCGTAGAGGTGGCCCGTGATGCGCAGAAAGAGTGGGCAAACTACTCGCTGTCGAAACGAGTGGCGATCATGTTCAAGATGCGCCAGCTCGTGCTAGACCACCAGGACGAGATGGCGCGGCTCATCGTTGAAGAGCACGGCAAGAACTACTCCGACGCGATTGGCGAAATCCAGCGTGGTCGGGAGACCCTTGACTTCGCGACAGCGATCAACGTTGCTCTTAAAGGCGAATACTCTCATGACGTGTCCACCGGAGTCGATATCCACACCACCCGTCAGCCGGTCGGCGTTGTTGCGGGTATCTGCCCGTTCAACTTCCCAGCCATGGTCCCGATGTGGATGCACCCGCTGGCCGTTGCTACTGGAAATGCCTTCATTCTTAAGCCAGCATCGCCTACGCCGTCCGCTTCGCTCCTCACCGCGGAGCTCTACAAAGAGGCCGGACTTCCCGACGGCGTCTTTAACGTGCTTTCGGGGGATCGCCGCAGTGTTCAGGACATCTTGGTTCACTCGGGTATCGACGCTATTTCGTTTGTTGGTTCGACGCCAGTGGCTCACATTGTCCAAGACACCGGCGTAAGCCATGGCAAGCGCGTCCAGGCCCTCGGCGGTGCGAACAACCACGCCATTGTCATGCCCGACAGCGATCTGGACTTTGCTGCCCAGCACATCTCCGCATCCGCTTTCGGAGCTGCTGGTGAGCGTTGCATGGCCCTTCCCGTGGTCGTCGCCGTCGGGGGCTGCGGTCCACAAGTAGCCGAGAAAGTTAAGAAGTATGCCGAGGCCATCAAGGTCGGAGAGGGCATGGGCGAGGGTGTCGAGATGGGGCCCGTCATCTCCGCCAAGGCCAAAGATCGTATCGTCGGCCTCATCGATGATGCGGAGAAGCGTGGTTCGAAGGTCGTCCTTGATGGGCGCGGCCTCACAGTCCCGGGCTACGAGAACGGGCACTTTCTCGGCCCGACAGTCCTTGACGACGTCCCCCTGGATGCCCCGGTCTATACCGAGGAGGTTTTTGGTCCGGTACTCGCTATCGTGCATGCCGACACCTACGAGGAGGCGTTGAAGATCGTCAACGCTCAGCCATTCGGTAACGGTTCTGCGATATTTACCAACGATGGCGGTGTAGCCCGTCGCTTCACCCTTGATGTGGAGGCGGGCATGGTTGGTGTCAACGTGCCGATTCCGACCCCGGTCGCGTTCTATTCGTTCGGTGGCTGGAAGGAGTCGCTGCTGGGTGATACCCACATTCACGGTCCAGAAGGCGTTACCTTCTACACCCGTGCTAAGGCGATCACCGAGCGCTGGCCAACGGAGAAGACCTACGCCGCGACGATGTCGTTCCAGCGCGAGGAGTGACACGGCGTATGTAGGTCGAGGCGGTCAGGACTTGTTCCCGGCCGCCTCGTTACCCTTGTGCCGATGTCACCATGCCGAAGGGAAGGGGCACGTCGATGCGCAACCCAACTCAGGCCGATGTTGCACGCATGGCTGGGGTCTCTCGTGGTCTGGTATCCTTGGCCCTGGCGGGACGCCCCGGAGTCTCGTCAGCCACTCGTCGGCGCATCCAAGACGCAGCCGATAGGCTTGGTTACAGCCGGGATCTGTCAGCCGCCAGCTTGGCGACAGGGAGCTCTCCGGTATTGGGAATAATCCTTCCCAACTTGCGTAATCCCTTCTTCGAGACGGTCGTCTCGTATCTTTCCGTCGCGGCGGAGCGTGTTGGGTGGCTACCGCTCGTGGGCACCGCCTCGGACGACACTCGCCGTGAAGAGGCAGTGCTGCGCCGGTTTCGCGAGTTCCGAGCTGTTGGAGTCGTTGTCGTTTCGCCAGTGGGGGACCTCGAGTTGCTTGCCGCACTCAGCGGCCCCACATCACCCCTGGTCCTGCTGGGAGCCGAGAACCAATCTGGCGTCGTCCCCTGTGTCCACGTCGACGAGGACGCCGCGGCACAACTCATCGTTGAGCACCTGGGCTCACAGGGAGTGCGTCGCATTGTCTCTCTGGCTGAGGACTGCGGATCGGGGATGGTGTGGGTGCTACGGCGCCGGGCAGCCCTTATTGCAGCATGTCAGTCTGCTGGAATCGAGTGTGTACCTGCAATAGTGGAACGAGGTGAGGCGGTCGTTCCCATTCTAGCGCGCTTCATCGACGACGCGCAGACCGATGTCGGTGTCGTGGCGCACAATGATGCCGTCGCGCTCAATGCCCTGTCGGTATTGCGCTCCGTGGGGCTGGAGTCTCGGCAGTGGATTCCCGTTGTGGGTTTCGACGACACTCATCTGGCTTCGCGCCCAGAGTTTGATCTGACGTCGGTGAACCAGCAACCCGGCGCGTTAGTAGACATCGCGCTCGACATGGTGGCAGGTGCGGTCCGAGGTCTCGATCACACCGTTGAGCCTCGCCTGGTCATCAGATCCTCCTCGAAGCGCTGATGACTGGTGGGCCTGCAATGATGCAGCCCCGCATATTCCTTGACAGGACAAACTTTCCATGAGGTGCATGGAACCATGATTTAACGCGCGTTAAATCATGCTGTGAAACCTACTGACATCGTCGTCGAGGAGAGCGCATGTCGGCATTATCACAACCAGCCACGTCGCAGCGGCATCCCTTGGCGGTAGCCGTCATCGGAGCCGGTATGGCTGGTCGAACGCACGCCAACGCCTGGCGCCAGGTCGGGACCGTGTTCGGATCCGAGGGGATACCCCCTATACGGCTCGCTGCCATCTGTGACTCTTACGAGCCCTTCGCTCGTAGCGCCCGCGACAGTTATGGCTACGAAAGAGCAGTAACTGACTGGCATGACATCGTGGACGCTGACGATATAGACGTCGTGTCGGTCGTCGTGTCGAACGCACTGCATCGTCAGGTCGCCGAGGACCTGGTCCGGGCTGGCAAACATGTCCTGTGCGAGAAGCCACTGTCTGACAGCTTGGAGAATGCCAGGGCAATGGCTGAGCTGGAAGCTAACTCCCAGGTCGTCACCGGCGTCGGCTTCAATTACCGACGCCACCCCTCAGTCGCTGCAATAGCCGAACTGGTGCGACACGGCCGTTTAGGTGATGTTACGACGTTTTCTGGGCGGTATTGGTGCGGGTACGGCGTCGATCCCACCGTGCCGATGGCATGGCGCTATCGAGGCTCTCAGGGCTCGGGCGCCCTAGGGGATCTTGGTTCGCACATCATCGATGTGGCCGAGTTCGTCTGTGGTCCGATACGAAGCGTCCGTGGTGGGGCTTTTGCCACGATTATCGATAAGCGTCCGCCCGCGCTGGAGGGAGTTGCAGGAGGACGTGGGACGACGGTGTCGGCGCAGGGCATCGAAACCGTGGAAAATGACGACATTGCAGTATTCAATATGACCTTCGAGTCCGGGGCCATTGGCACGATTGTCGTTTCCCGTGTTGCATTTGGCCTGCCCAATTCGATGGAGTTCGACGTCTTCGGTACCCAGGGGCGGGCCTCATTCGATCTGGCTCGCTCCGGTGAGATCATTGTGGACGACACATCAACCCCAGAAGGATTCAGCGGGCCTCGTCAAGTATTGTCCAATCCAGCTTTCCCCTATTACAAGGGTGGATCATCCATGGATTTTGCTGGTGTTGGTCGCACTCAGATTGAACAATTCACCTACCAAGCGAGGGCCTTCCTCGACCAGGTCTTGGGGTTGGACGAAGGGTTTCCTCCGGTGCCGTCCTTTGCGCACGGGTACCGAACAGTGTGTATCGCCGATGCCGTCGCTCGATCTGCGGCGGCCGGCGGGAAAACCATTGATCTCATCTGACACCACCGTGATCACATATCCGTTACAGAAACTAGGAGTCCGACATGTCCATGAATATCGGGGCCTACACCGCCTGTCTCCATAACTACGATTTCGCCGAGGCGCTTGGCATCCTTAAAACCAACGGATTGACCGGCGCTGAGGTCAATGTCGGCGGATTCATTCCCTCGCCTCATTGTCCAGTCGATACGCTCATGGCCTCTCAGACCGCCCGCGAGGACTACCTGGGCATATTCGAGGATAAAGAAATGCGGCTGGCGGGCCTGAACACGTCTGACAATCCGCTCAGTCCGTTGCCTGATGTCGGTCTGCGGCACGCATACGACTTGCGACGGGCGATCGAGTTGGCCGGAAAGCTGGGTGTCACGGATCTCGTCTGTATGTCAGGCACGCCAGGATCAGATCGCCATGCTAAGTATTCATCGTGGGTAGTTAATCCGTGGAATGGTGTCGAACTTGAAGTGCTCGAGTATCAGAAAAGTGTTGTCGACCTGTTCTGGCGCGAGATGGACCTGCGCGCCCAAGATGCTGGGGTGAAACTCGCCTTAGAGCTCCATCCCCACAACCTTGTTTTCACGCCGGTGAACTTCCTGGAATTTGCCGAGCGTATTGACGCGAGGAACATTGGCGTCAATATGGACCCATCACACCTGATGTGGCAGGGCATGGATATCATCGCTGCTATCGAGCTATTGGGCGACCATATCTTCCATGTCCATGCCAAGGACACCGTCATCTTGCCCGGGATAGCAACCAGGGGGGTGCTTGACTCGAGTTTTGGTCCGGTACCAGATGATCCGGACGTTCGCGTTCAGACAGGAATGGAGCACTACTGTTCCTCGTGGCCTTCTGATCCGGCATGGAGATTCGTGGCAATCGGCAATGGCCACGATGTCACGTGGTGGACCAATTTCCTTCGCGCTATCCGAGACGTAAACCCAGTGATGAACATCAATATCGAGCACGAGGACCAATCTCTGGGGCAGCTTGATGGTATCGCTGTTTCAGCTCGAAATCTCTTGGCCGCAGAACAGGCCGTATGAGAACGTCTGCGGTCGCGATGTTCTGGTGAAACGGTAGACAGTTACCGCACCTTACCGACAGGAGGATGACCATGGTGGATATTGCTCTAGACCCTAATATGTACTACCGCTCGATGTCGACGGCGGACACGTTACGCAAAGCGGCAGATCTGGGTTTCCGATACGTGGAGTTGTCTCTGAATGAGGAGTTTCACTTTTGGCATCGGTATCCCAAAGCTGATGACGCCTTTGTTACCGAGATGCGCAAGGCAGTCAGAGAAACGGGGGTTACCATACGGACACTGAATCCGGTGTTTAACTGGTCGAGCCCCGATGAGGCCGAGCGACGCAACCAGGTGCGCAACTGGCGACGTCTGTTGGAGCTGGCCGACCAGTTGGATGTGCATGAGATCACCTCCGAGTTCTCGGGTGATCCCAACAGTCCCAGGGAATGCGAGGCTGCGTGGTATCGCTCCATCGAGGAGCTTGCCTCCAGCTTCGAGAGGTACGGAATCAGGCTCAACATGGAAGCGCACCCATATGACTTCATCGAACTCCATGACGACGCCTATCGGACCGTTCGTGGGACTAATCTCGACTGGGTAAGTTACGAGTACTGCTGCCCGCACACTTTCCATCTGTCGAACGGGGCTGGTGATGTCCGCCGTATGATTCACGGCTGCGCCGACCGGTTGCGTGAGGTCCACGTCGCAGATGCGTTCAACCATGCTGCACACGACAGGAATAGGTACATCATCAATCCACCATGTGCCGATGTGCGAGTGCATCAACACAATGAAATCGGTCTCGGTGATGTGCCCTTTGACGACGTGTTCGAAGCCCTGCGTGACGTCGGTTTTGATGGTGTTATGTCGGTGTGTGTCTTTGGTTGGCACGAGAGAGCTGATGAGATAAACAAGTCGATGCTTGCTCGTCTCAATCGCGAGTTCGTGGCTTAATCCATGCCAGATGCGACGTGGTGGTTTCCCTCGGACGGCTTCCGGGGACCGGTGATGCCGGCCGATGATTGACTATGACGGTTGGTGTCCTAGCTGGAAGGGTGCCCGGCTAAAAGGGTGGACAAGGGCGCTCGGTGTGCTATCCTTTTGACAGGACAAATGCACAGGGTTGTGCGTAGGTCCGTCGGCTATGGGAGCTGGCGCGATTTATGGGCGTAGCGATGGAGAAGAGACGAACCATTGGTGTCGGCGTGGTTTCGCTGGGATGGATGGGGAGGCTGCACACTCGTGCGTACAAGGCACTTGCCGAAAAGTTTCCAGAGATTGACGTAAACATCCGACTGGTTTCGTGTTGCGATGTGGTAGCGGAAAACCGAAGGCAAGCAGTGGACCGGCTGGGATTCTGCACTGCGGTTGAGGACTACTACGATCTCATCGGCAATCCCGAGGTAGATGTCGTCTCCATCTGCGCGCCAAATTTCCTGCATCGCGATATCGCTCTTGCCGCTGCGGAGGTGGGAAAGCCGTTCTGGATTGAGAAGCCGATGGGGACTAACGCGAAGCAGTCCCGCCAAATCGCTGAAGCAGCAGAGGCCAAGGGGCTCGTTACCTCGGTGGGATTCAACTATCGTCACACTCCCTCTATCGAGTTCGCACGCCAGCTGATAGCTGATGGTCGCCTGGGGACGGTGACCAATACCAGGGCATGGCTCATCGCGGACTACGCGTCTGATCCACACGGGCCACTGACGTGGCGTTATGACAGGGAGCGGGCCGGTGCCGGCGTCATCCTCGATCTCATGGGTCACGGAGAGGATCTCGTCCAGTATCTACTCAAAGGGCGATTCACTGAGGTGTCCGCCGTGTCCGAGACGTTCATCCGTCAGCGTCCCAAGCCACTCAAGGAGGGCATCGGCCACACAGGTTGGGTCGTCTCGGACGAGCTCGGGCCGGTGGGCAACGAGGATTATTGCGCTGTCATCGCCCGTATGGAAAACGGAGTGATGTGCACCCTGGAGTCCAGTCGGGTCAGTGTTGGGCCGCGCGCGGAGTACATCGTCGAGATCTATGGAACCGACGGATCAATCCGGTGGAACTTCGAGGATCTCAACCATTTGCAGGTCTGTCTGGGGCGAAACAATCGTGCCCTGCAGGGATATGTCAACTGCATGGCCGGACCAGACTTCCCGGAGTTCATGCGTTTCCAACCGGGAGCCGGAACATCCATGGGCTTTGACGACATGAAGGTCGTTGAGGCTGCGAAATTCGTCCGAGGGGTCTTGGATGGGCAGCAATATGGCCCATCTGTCGCCGATGGTTGGGCCTCAGCGGAGGTCAACGATGCGATCGTTGCCTCCTGCGGGGACCATGCCTGGCACGTGAAGCCGGTTTCGGGGAGAACCACGTTCGATAAGTGACCGCGTCATCGCGTGTCTGTGACCAGGCCTGGCGGCACAACCAGGTCGCCGGTGGGAACTTCCGCCGGATGGACTGGGGCGGGAGCTGCCCCTGACTTGAAAGGGCGACATGAGTACACCTCCACGCATTAGAGAAGACATCAGCCGGATGGTTGATGAGACTCCTCCGTCCGGTAAACACCGGGGCATCGGGGCGCTTGCTGCCGTGGCGACCCTGGGGTCCCTACTCTTTGGATATGACACAGGTGTCATATCGGGGGCGCTTCCCTACCTGTACATGCCCCACCTGGCTGGCGGTCTCGCCTTAACACCGATGCAGGAGGGCGCCATCGGCGGCACACTCCTCATTGGGGCTGCAATTGGCGCCGTGACCGGCGGCATCATGTCCGATCGGTGGGGGCGGCGTCATAACATCACGATACTCGCGGTCATCTTCTTGCTGGGGGCCCTAGGCACGACGTTCTCGCCGAACGTGTTCGTGATGTACGTCTTCCGCTTCGTGCTGGGATTCGCTGTCGGCGCAGCGTCAGCCACTGTTCCGGTGTACCTTGCTGAAAACGCGCCAAAGCGCATCAGGGGGTCGATCGTGGCTATCGACCAACTCATGATCGTCACCGGTCAGCTGATGGCGTTCTCCATGAACGCCATCATTAACGCCGCTCATGGCGGTCCGCAGTTGATCATCAAGGCCAACAACAATCCGGACAGCCTCGGGATCACCAAGGGCACCTATTCGTGGGACCAGATTCTGGCTCTCCAGGCTTCGAAGGGCGGGCCGCTGGAGGGGGACCGGTACCGCGCGTTCGTGGAGAATCTCGTCATCCAGTCTGGTAACGGTGCGGCCTGGCGGTGGATGCTGGTGCTGTGCTCAATCCCGGCCATCGCGCTGTGGATAGGTATTCGCCTCATGCCTGAGTCGGCTCGTTGGTACTTGGCCAAAGGTCGGGTGGCTGATGCTGTCGGAGCTCTCAAACGAGTGCGCGATCCCCAAAAGGATGGTCCTCTGGACGCTGAGGTCGAGGAGATGCTTGTCACCCAGCAGCGCGAGTTGGAGAACAAGTACCAGGGCAACGCCTTTGCCCACGTGTGGCGAACGCCGTGGCTACGTAAGCTCATGCTAGTAGGTATCTTCCTTGCCATCGTCAACCAGACGACAGGCGTTAATACCGTGATGTATTACGCGCCGAAAGTACTGGAGTATGCCGGTATGACGACCTCTGCCTCGATCACCGCGCAGGTGGCCAATGGTGTCATGTCCGTCATTGGTTCTGTTGGTGGTTTGTGGCTTATCCTCAAGTTCAGCCGACGTAATCTACTCATTTTCGACGTCTCCGCCGCGGGCATTACTTTGCTTGTCATTGCGGGAACCTTCCAGTTCACAATCGCCCCGCACATTGCTGACAAGACCACGCCGCCGACGTGGGCACCGTACCTCATCCTTGGTCTTATGGCGGTGTTTATGCTCATCGTGCAATCTACCAATGGCACGGTGGTGTGGACCATGCTCGGTGAGATGTTCCCGGCAAACGTCCGCGGCATCATGAATGGCACGGCCATCTTCTTCATGTGGGTGATTAACGCTGTCATCACCTTCACCTTCCCGTCCATGATGGCAAGTCTGGGAGGTGGGTTGACGTACACCATCTACGGCATGATGAATCTCGTCATCGCAGTAGTCCTCTTCAAGATCATGCCTGAGACCCGAAATAAGTCCTTGGAGCAGATCGAAACGTACATGGAAGAGCGCTACTCCTGAGCTCGTCTGGTGTGCTGAAGGGGTGTGTGGTTGTGGCCATACACCCCTCACCGCTGTACTGCGGTGCTACGGAAGCTCGGTGAGCCGTTCTTCGAGATGAATCGGCTGAACGGCACTGTTTATGATGGGTGTGCCCGATGAGGCACAATATATGCTTCACCGGTGCGCTGCCATGACCGCATATCGAGCGGTCCGGCGGGGCGCAGATCTGAGATACGGCGAGTCTGTGGCAGTTGTTGCCACAGGGGCGGGTTCGAACATCCTGCACTTCGCCAGGGCGATGGGGTCAGACCCCATCATTGCCATCGACGTCAAAGACGGAAGCTAGGGGCCTGGCGTCACCCATACCGTCAACTCCGTCATGCAAGACGCTAGGCAGAAAGTATTCGAGATTACGGATAACCATGGCGTCGAGATCGCCTTCGAGGCGTTGGGTATTCCTGCGACATGGATGACCGCCCTGGATGTCCTTTGCGGATGGTGGGCACATGGTGCCAGTAAGGCTGGGAGCAGGAGTGTCAACCGCCAGTGTGGAGATTAACGGAACCGCATGGTGGCCCGTCCTCCGCGGAGGACGGGCCACCATCGTGATCCAACTTGGCTCAGCGGCGTGCAGGGCTCATCGTCCCAGCGATGCCAGGGCCTCGTAAGATTTCTTGGCGTTGATAATCGGGCCGTCGCCGGCGGGTGGCTCCTCGTCGATCATGATGTCCTGCTCTAGGACGTAGTAACCGTCGAACCCGGCTTCATCAAGGAGCCTCACGATGGCTGCAAAGTCGATATCACCGTCGCCGATGGGTGCGAATATCCCGGCGCGGATGCCTTCGGACCAGGTGATCTCGCCAGGCAGAAGCTTGTCGGCCATCTCTTTATGGACATCTTTGGCGTGGACAATGTCGACGCGGTCGGCGTACTTACGCACCAGCTCAACGACGTCGGTACCGCCACAGGCCAGATGGCCAGTGTCCAGGCACAGCCCGATCGAGGAGTTCTCGAGCACGTGGATCACTTCGTCACGGTTCTGGACCATCGTTCCCCAATGTGGGTGTAGACAGGCGGTGACGTTGCGGCTGGCGCAGACTTCGCGGATCTGGTCGAGGTTGGTGAATAGCGTTTTCCAGCCGGCCTCGTCGAGGACAGGGCGGTCGTCGTATCCATCGCGTCCGGAATCCGTGGCGAGGATGAGATAGTCACCCCCGGCAGCTTCGAAGGCGTCAAGCTCCTTGTTCACCATGGGGATCGGATCGAAGTCCGGATCGTGCGTGACGGACAGGAAGAACGCTCCCACGGGCTTGAGGCCGTACTTTTTCACTTCTGTGGCGCGGGCTTCTGCCTCAATAGGTAGCCAGCCCTGGGGGCCAAACTCGGTGGCGGTGAGGCCGATCTGCTTCATCTCGGTGAGGACTCGCTCCGGCGTCATCTGGTAGCCCCAGTTCGGAACCTCGCAGACGCCCCAGCTGATGGGCGCTCCGGCAATCTTCATCGATGTGCTCCTCGTGTCTTGGAGGCCTGAGCTCCTGTGCATCAGGCCGCTCTCGGTAGTATATGTCCTGTCAAATAGCGGGGCAATAGCTGTCGCTGGCGTGGGAATCAGTATTGATGGCGGGCTTTGTGCTAACATTATGGAGTCTTGCCGTTACTGGTGAGAATCCAGCTTTGTCGAACACAGGGGTTCACAGCATGATCAGGATCGCCATCATTGGAGCCGGACGCATCGGTCACGTCCATGCCCGAGCCATTCAAGGGCGCAACGATGTCACGTTGGCGCTCGTTTGTGACCCATTCGAGCAGAACACGCGTGCTCTCGCTGGTGAGTATGACGTGCGCTATTGCTTGGATCCGGACGAGGTTTTCGACGACTCCACAATCGACGCTGTCGTCATTGGGTCTCCAACCCAGTTCCACGTCGACCATATCCTCAAGGCCGTCAATAGTGGCAAACGAGTGATGTGTGAGAAGCCGATCGCACTGGACGTCGAGTCCGCCAAGAGGTGCATCAACGAACTGGGTGATCGCGCCGATCAGGTGATGATGGGGTTCAACCGCCGTTTCGACCCGACGTTCAGCGCGTTGAAGAGCCGCCTCGACGATGGGGAGATCGGCAGCCTGCAGCAGCTCACCGTCATCTCCCGAGACCCGGCAGCCCCGTCGGCGTCCTACATCGCGGGGTCCGGGGGCATCTTCAAGGATATGACGATCCATGATTTCGACATGGTGCGGCATTTCCTTGGTGACATTGCAGAGGTTAACGCCGTGGGCACCAATGTCTCTCCGGAGATCGCTGAGCAGGGCGACTTCGATCAAGTGATCGTCACCCTGAAATCACGTGACGGCAAGCTCGCCACCATCATCAACTCGCGGACCTGCGCCTTCGGATACGATCAGCGTCTAGAGGCATTTGGGGCCGACGGCATGCTTAGTGCCGACAACCTCACCGACACCGCAGTGCGCATGGCCACTAGTACCCAAACCGACGCGAAGACCGCAATCATGGACTTTTTCCTTGAGCGTTACGAAGACGCCTACCGCATCGAGTTGGAAACCTTCCTTGACTCGGTCGCCGTCGGCGGCGCGGTTTCTCCGTCGGTGCGTGACGGCTATGAGGCTCTTGTCCTGGCCGATGCAGCTACGCGTAGTGCCCAGGAGCATCGCGTCGTCGCCCTGTGATGTCACTCGGTACGATCACGGGGTGAGCACCGATAACCAATGCTCGACGGGTTCGTCGTCCGGGGACGCTGAACCCGTCGAAGTGCCGCCACAATACGGCGTTACTGACCTGCCCCCTGGCCCCTCTCGTACCTGCAAACGCCCTGTTGTCCAATTCCTCGCCGGAGCCGGAACATTTCATCCGCTGTTGTCATTGTTAGCAGCAATGGTCATTCTCGGCGTGGGACAGGCTGGTTTTGACTTGGTACTCACCGCTCTAGTTGGCGGTCATCCAGACGCTCAGACCTCGACGATCTTGTTACTGGCATCCTTCGCTGGTGTCTGGCTGGTGTTGTGGGCGTGGATGCGGTTCGTCGAGCAGCGGCCCATGAGCTGTCTTGGCTTTCGCGGGCCCGGCAGTGACGTCTGGATTGGGGTAGCCATCGCGATCGCAATCCTCGCTATCGACGTTGTGGTGATGACGGTCAGCGGCCAGGTGACGATGTCGTGGGCCAGGCCGAGCACCATGGCTGCGGTGTTCATTGTCGCTGCGATCCTGCTGTTTCTGGTGCAGGGATGCGCTGAGGAGGCCGTGCTGCGCGGCTATCTTATGCAGTCGGTGGCAGCGAAATGGGGGATTCCTGCCGGACTGGCTATTCAAGCCGTCGTTTTTACTGCGCTTCATGGGGCTAACCCAGGCACAACATGGGTGGCATTAGTCAACGTCACAGGGTTCGGCCTCATGCAGGGTCTGCTGGTGGTGTGGCGAGGCAACCTGCTCGCGGCGATGGGTTTCCACACAGTCTGGAATTGGTTGCAGGGGATGGTGTTAGGATTCGATGTCTCGGGTCTGGAGTTTCACCACAGCGTCATGACGACTGCTAGGACAACTGGTTCACACTCCTGGCTAACTGGGGGAACCTTCGGGGCGGAGGGATCCGTCATTAACACGATTGTCTTGGCTATCCTTATTACTTGCCTTCTCGTGACGATGAGACACGATTGGCGCGACAATGAAGCCTATGGCATTGCTTGAGGTCATCTGTCTGCACGAACACGACGCTAAGCGGGCAGCGGCGGGAGGTGCCGACCGCATCGAGTTGGTCGGCACGATGGATGACGGTGGCTTGGCGCCCAGCCCCGAATTATTGGCACGTACCCTCAGTGCTGTCCACATCCCGGTGCGTCCCATGTTGCGTCTGGACGGTGGATTTCGGGCTGATCCGCGTCGTCGTGACGAGATACTGCGTTTGGCCAGTGCGTACCGCGATCTGGGAGCTGACGGTCCGGTGCTGGGGTTTCTTGACGAAGCCACCGGGGTCGACGTCGAGACTGTCATCGAGTTGACGGAGGGGTGTCAGCGTTGGACTTTCCACCGCGCTATTGATAACAGCCTGGAGCCGGACAAAGCATGGGCGCAATTGCTTGGCTTGCATGGGCTTGACCAGGTGCTGACAGCGGGATCGCCGCGAGGAGTTGAGCACGGCCTGGACGATCTCATTGCCCGAGCTTCAGCGGATCCTCGGATAGCCGACCTCATTATGGCTGGTGGCGGGTTGCGCGCTGAACACGTCCCGTGGCTGTATCGGGCCGGCGTCCGGGCCTTCCACATCGGTGGCCCTGCGCGGCCCCAAGGGTCATGGAAAGCGTGGGTGGATGCTGACTTGGTGAGATCCTGGCGAGATCTCCTCGACCGCTTGGCCGGATGAGGTCAGGATCGCGTCAGAACGCTTGGATCCAGATATCCCGGGTGCCCGGTGCTCGAAAGGAAACGTGCCCGTGATCATCTCCGACGGCCTGAGGCTTCGGGGCGGTGGTCTGGGTCGGCGCCGTTGATGAGGAAGGAGTTGTGACGCTACGAGGCTGATGGCGGGCAATGATCCGCGCCATTCCCTCGATGGTTTCTACGAGATCGTCCATGGATGCTGTAGCGGAATGGGTCAAACCGACGACAGTATATCCCTTAGTCCCAGTGGAGGCCACTGAATTCACGTGCCAACCATCGTCGCGCGACAGCCAACCGTTCTTGACGAAGGGGGATTTCATGCCTGCCGTCATGCCCCAGTTTTGGTCGTCTTCGACGTTGGACATGAGCTCACGGGCGTACGCACGCATAGACTCGGGAATAATGGTGTTGGGGCAGAAAATGTGGTCAGCGAGTACGACCTGATCGGCGGCAGTCGTCGAAGTCAGACCCCAACGGCTCTCGGGATCGAAGGTGGTGTGGGTGGCTCCCATACGACGCATCGCCGTGCGGACCCCATCAGCTTTGCCAACCTTTTTCCACAGCGCAGTCGCAGCGTCGTTACTCGAATTCTCGATCATGGGAACTAGGAGGTTCTTCTCGCCCTCGGTGAGCTGACGCTTCTCGCCAACAGCTTGGATCATCACGGTTTCCATAATCGCCAGCTTGATGATGGAGGCGGTGATGTAGGTGGTCGCACCGTGATTGAAAACCTGGATTTCGCGCTGACCGTGCACCCGCATCGCCACGGACTGCTCCCCGTCACGGGTATTGAGGTATGTGCTCAGCTCATCCTGGTAGGGAAAGGGCACGTATGGTCCGGGAGCCGCAGGGCTCGTCACTGTGGTCGGGGCAGGTTTGCGCGGCGCCTGCTTCTGTGGCCTATTGGCGGCCCGCACTACGGGCACACCGATAGCAGCTCCGGTAGCGACGAGCAAGCCCCCTAGCGCTGTACGTCTGGTGATTAGCGCCTTCCCAGACAAGCATGTCCTCCTGTTCGTGGACCCGGTGCGTTCACGTCCATTCTCACGCCGTTCGGTCCAATGCGTCCAGATTGTCTGCATCAATGATGCGGTACGAGTATCCCTGCTCGGCCAGGAATCGCTGACGATGGCTGGCAAAGTCTGTATCAACGGTATCGCGCGAGACGACCGCATAGAAACGGGCCACCAGGCCCTCTTTGGGACGCAGTAGACGGCCCAAACGCTGGGCCTCTTCTTGACGCGATCCAAATGCTCCCGAGACCTGGATGGCGACCTCCGCGCTTGGTAGGTCAATGGAGAAGTTGGCGACCTTAGAGACCACGAGCAGGTCGATCTGCCCCTCCCGGAAGTCCTGGTAGATCTCCTGACGGCGAGTCGGCGTCGTTGAACCGGTGATAATCGGGCACTTCAATTCCGCGGCCAGCTCCTCCAACTGGTCAACGTATTGGCCGATGACAAGGGTGGGCTGTCCACGATGACGCTCGACCAGGTCTCTCACGACCTTGTTTTTAATGGGGAGGGTTGCGGCCATCCGGTAGCGGACGTCAGGCTCGGCCATCGCGCAGGCCATCCGGGCAGACTCCGACAAGCTCACCCGCACCTCGACGCAATCAGCAGGTGCGATCCATCCTTGGGCTTCGATTTCCTTCCATGGAGCGTCGTAGCGTTTCGGGCCGATGAGGGTGAAGACATCGTCCTCGTGTCCGTCCTCACGCACCAGGGTGGCTGTCAGGCCGAGGCGACGACGCGCTTGCAGGTCAGCCGTCATTCGGAAGACTGGGGCCGGCAGCAGGTGTACCTCGTCATATATCACTAGGCCCCAGTCGCGGGCTTCGAAGAGTTCTAGGTGTGGGTGCACTCCGTGACGTTTGGTGGTGATGACCTGATAGGTGGCGATTGTTACCGGGCGCACTTGTTTGCGCGACCCGGAGTATTCACCGATGTCGTCGGGGGCGAGGGAGGTGCGACGAACGAGTTCCTCTTTCCACTGCCGTGCTGAAACGGTGTTGGTAACGAGGATCAGAGTCGTGCAGCGGGCGAGGCTCATAGCGGTGGCCCCGACGACCGTTTTGCCAGCGCCGCAGGGCAGTACGACGACTCCAGATCCGCCGTCCCAGAAAGACTGCGCCGCTACCTTCTGGTAGGGGCGCAGGCTCCAACCATCCTCGTCAAGGTCGATGTCGTGGTGCTCGCCGTCGACGTAACCGGCGAGGTCTTCAGCCGGCCACCCCAGCTTGAGCAGCGCCTGTTTGAGGGTGCCGCGCTGCGAAGGATGGACCACAGCCGTCTCATCATCGATTTGGTTACCGACAAGACCGCGCACTGACGTGGAACGCAACACCTCGGTGAGTATGGCTCGTTCAGTCGACACCAATACCAGCCCATGGGTGGGGTGTTTCTCAATGCGCAACCTGCCATACCTCGACATCGTCTCGGTGACATCAATGAGCAGGCCGGAGGCTACCGGGTAGCGCGAATACCTCATGAGGATGTCGACGACTTGCTCTGCGTCGTGGCCGGCAGCCATGGCATTCCACAGTCCCAGCGGGGTGAGCCGGTAGGTGTGGATGTGTTCAGGGGCGCGTTCTAGTTCCGCGAATGGGGCTATAGCGTGACGACACTCGTCTGCCTGGGGGTGATCTACCTCCAGCAGGAGAGTGTGGTCGGACTGGACAATGAGTGGGCCGGGTACAGAAGTCATCACTCCAAGTATCGCCCCACAGCGTGCGTTTGTTCCCGGCGAGGTTCGGGTTGAGCGCGTCGATGTCGCAGCCCGCGCGCGGTCGTGGCAATGATGCGCGGCGAGGATCCTGCTGCCACCGCAAATGGCAGAGGGAACGCTTGCGAGCCGGATAGCCACAGCTAGGCGGGGGAACCAGCAGCTCCACGTTAGCCGCGTTCCGAGGTGCGATGGTCTGCGGCTGCGCTGGGGCCATGATGACAGCGCAGGAAGCCCTCTTGCGCCGCAGGGATGACTGCCGCAGTGCGCGTGACGGGTTGTCTGCCCAGTAGCCGGTCGGGTGATTAGTTGTTGAGCGCATACTGTCTGAGCTTGTGGGTCTGGCCGTGGGCATGCGTACTATCTTCATCCATGAATACGTGGACGTAGATCCGCGAAAGG
Organism: Cutibacterium sp. 37298; assembly: GCF_023838685.1. Lineage (NCBI taxonomy): Bacteria > Bacillati > Actinomycetota > Actinomycetes > Propionibacteriales > Propionibacteriaceae > Cutibacterium > Cutibacterium sp. 37298. The sequence goes on along the minus strand of NZ_JAJNRJ010000006.1, from coordinate 79,919 downwards.
TGGATGCGGGAGCATGAGTGCTCATGCATACTGGGGATATATCCAATTTCAAGGGCGTCCCGTAACCGTGTTTACCACGGTGACCGGCGCGGCCTCTTCGGGAAGCGTCGCCACTATCGTGAGGGTTGATCTGGCGTCTCATGACATTGACTGGGTTCACCGACGCTGACAGGTGGGTGGGGGACAGGGACATTCCCGGTCCTGGTAACCCGCCTCAGACAGGCTGGCAGGACGTGATTCGCGAGACCGGCACGATGGTCACCCCGCCACCGCCCCGGATGACGCAGCGCACCGCACCGGTGGTCGCGGCCATAATCCGTACTGTCTGACGCACTGACGTGCCGTCATCAACGACCCGTTCGATGTACATCCAGGTGCCATCTTGCTGAGCTTGGTGGAGCTGGGCGATCAGTTGCCGCCGATCGGAAAATCCGCGTCCCCTCTTGTCCAACAATGAAGCAGCCAGTTCCGCGGGGTCGGCCTGAGGAGCCGATGATGCCGGTGCGTCCACCTTGGCTCGTGGGGGAGGAGGCGCAGAGAACACGTCACCGTGGGCGTCGCGAGCTACCGGGGACATTCCCAACTGGCGCAGACCTGACAGCACTTGGTCGGGTTCGGCTTGGGCAACCAACACTTGGGGTCCGACGCGGCGCAGTCCAACATCGGTGGTTAGTGAGCTACGCAGAATCGCCTCGACGGTGGCTGGATCGTCGACTTCTAGGAGCGTTCCAGCGGCCGCTACCGACACCCGACCGTGGTCACGCACGACGTCATTGAGGAGTACTAGGAGGCTTTGCGGGACATCCCCGAGGGAGTGTTCGGCCCACCATTGGCGCACTTGCTCACCGCTCCACCCGGCATCGAGGGCACGACGCAGGCTAGAGCGGTTGAATCGCCTGACACCGGCGATCCCGGTGGACTCGCGGTCGGCAAGTAGGGCGAGGTCGGCAGCGGTGTCGGGGGTTAGTGGGCCGGGAGCGACCGCGGTGAGGTCAGATTGCAGGATCACCTCGTCGGTGCGTTCCGGCATGTCGGCACAGGTGCGTGCATCGACGAGGTCGGTGCGCGCGTCTAGTGCGACCATCCCGAGCACTCTGCACTCATCCAGGACAGCCGCCACCAAAGAGTTGTCGACGGTGGTGCCCGGCTGACGCCACCGGATCCGATTCGCGACGACTTCGGTCTCGATCGGGGTGCCCGGCTCGGCACTGTGTAGTTCCCGGTGTATCAGGCGACGCCATGCCTGAGCGGTTGCGGGTGCTGAGGCGTCGAGAGCGTTGCCGAGGTTACCGGGCAACTGCGGAATGTGTCGCCACGCTTCTCTCAGGCTCACCCATTGCCCCCACAGCGAGTCGGTATGCCATCGGTCGGCCAGGGGAGTAGGGAGCCAGCTGCGTCCGTCAGCCCCGATGAGACCGCCTGCGACAGCCAGGGCGAGGTAAACCCATCCGTCGTCTCCGGGTGCCACCCGAGACAGCACGATGCGTGCATCCCGCTTGGCAATGCCACCGCTGGCCAGCAAAGCGCAGTTGTGACGCTCCATTGCCTCCAACAAAGCAGACATTGCGCTGACGGCTTCGAGGGCAGTTCCGAGTCCGGCCCGGTTCACCAAGTTGGTCTGATGTGGTTCGGGCCATGGTGGTGGGGTAGGGCTAGGCTGTTCGGCGAAGAGGCGGTTCCCGCGCAGCATGAGAGACACCTCTCGGGGCAAGATGACGGTGTCGTCGCTAAGGGGACGCAATAGCCGATGGGCTAGAGCGGTCTCGACAGGGGTGGTGGCCGTGGCGGGAGTAACGGCGCGACGAGCATTGGGGACGTGCCCAGTGGGAGACCACACCAGACGTTCGAGTACGGATCGAGCCTTGGAGCCAGCCGCCGCTAACTTTTCGGCGACCTCGTTGGGATTCATGGGCAGGACGGACGCTGGTGCAAGTCCGGCGGGATATCCGGACAGATGAGTGGTGACGATCTGGATGACGTGCAGCTGTCCGGAATCTTCCAGAACTAGGGCCATATCAAGTAGGTCAGAGATGCCGTCGGCGACGTCGGCCTGGATGGTTTCAGGTTTAATCGGCCACCCCTGACACAACGTCTCAGCAAGCTCGGTCAAGCTGAGATCCCCTAAGGCAGCTAGTGCGGTCAGAAGACTCAACCGCCAACGATCGAGGCTGGAGATCGCCGCAATGATGGATGCGTGGGTGCTCGCGCGCGAAGACACTTCAGTCAAATCCCTCGGGGTGGGATTGGCTAAGTCGGGACGCAGGGTTAACAGCCGCGACAGACTCTGCGCATCGAGATTTCGGATAGTGGAGGCAAGGGTTGTCGGTTCCTCGGAAGCGCTCATCGGGAGGACCCCGGGTCATCGGGAGTGAGCTGACGGTCAATGAGGATGAACCCCAAACCCAGCATGATGACGCAACCGAGACGAGACATCCATGCGAACTGTGCCAATACGGTGCGTACCGGCGACTCGACGGCCCCGCCAATAATGACGGCTACCGTCACCGCAGTAAGAGCCTTGGTGAGGCGTCCAGCCGCAAAGGGGTGACGCCATGCCAGCCACCATGTGACGAAGAGGGCTGGAATAGACATTGGAGACCATGCGCATCCCAGGATGAGGACGGCAATCCACAGCCATCCTAGCCCCTGACACAGGTCGAGGAAGGATCGGCTGCCAGCCTTGGAAGGGGTACGCGGATCGAGACGCGAAGGCATGCGAACCGATTTGATGCGAGGTGGCGGTGTTGTCGATACCGGCGCTTCTGTCGGTGCCGACCACGTGGAATAACCGCTAGTGAGCCGGCTGGTGCGGATCGGTTCGTGCGGATCGCGGTGCCCGATACGGGGCCCTGTGAGCCCAGCCTGGGTGGAGAACGGTTCTAGGGGCTGACGACTACTGCGTCGGCGGGGGATCAGCTCGGTGAGCGGGCGGTGATCGCCTCCTTGATAGTGGTGTGGGGCCCTACAAGGCTTTCCAGCAGCAGGGTTGACGGGTTGGGTCGGGGTTTCCAGCGGATCGGCCCGAGGTGCTTGGAAGGCGCGCGGAGCAGGCCGGGAGCCGACGACGTCGACGGGTGCGGTGATGCTGCGTGCCATATCTCCATGGTAAGGGGTAAGACCGACGACCCGGCACGCTCACCTATGCCGGATCAACGCTCATAGGCGATGAGTGTGATCGCTCAAGAACGCTTACATGGCCCTAATCTCACTCCAGGCACGTCCCATCTAGGACGTGGCGCACGCTGTGATCGCGTCAAGGAAGGTTCGACATGGAGGTCATCATCTGCTCTGATGAGCAGGCCGTCGGGCGGATCGCCGCCGACCGGATTGCAAAGGTTTTGGGCCGGGCCAAGGCTCCGGTGTTGGGAGTCGCGACTGGATCGACCCCGCTGACGACCTACTCTTCCCTGGCTGCTCTTGCAGCCGAGGGTAAGGCTGACTTTACTGATCTGCGCGCCTTTGCCCTTGACGAATACATTGGGCTTCCTGCAGACGATGAGCGCTCCTATGCAGCTACCATCCGCCACACCGTCACCGAACAGCTGGGACTCGATCCGGCCAACGTCCACACCCCCGACGGCATGGCCGATGACCTCGATGCTGCCTGCGCCGCATACGAGACAGCCATCCAGGAGGCTGATGGCGTCGATGTTCAAATCCTTGGCATTGGGGCAAATGGACATATTGGTTTCAATGAGCCCACCAGTTCGCTGTCTTCGCGCACTCGCGTCAAGACCCTCGCGGAACGCACAAAGGCTGACAACGCCCGCTTCTTTGAGGAAGGGGAGAAGGTCCCGAGTCACTGCGTCACCCAGGGGCTCGGTACCATCATGGACGCTCGCAATGTTGTGCTGTTGGCCATCGGAGCCAACAAGGCTGACGCGCTGGCAGGGGCTGTCGAGGGACCTGTTTCGGCGATGTGCCCGGCGTCGGTGCTGCAGTTCCACCCCCATGTTTTGGTGATTGCGGATGATGCTGCAGCCTCGAAACTCACCATGGCTGAGTACTTCCGATGGACAGATTCCCAGCGAGGTGACCTCTCCGGAGCGATGTGAGATTCGGTGATGCTCCTGGCCTGGTAGGTGTCTTCGTGCCGGGCTATCGAAATATCGGATAATGGTGAGTGGTGGACTGTCGTCAAGGCTTGTAGCCTGGTATGGCGGTCCATCGACCGTCATGACCAGTAAGGAGTGAGCCAGAGATGCCAACCGGAAAGGTGCGTTTCTACGACGCCACCAAGGGGTTCGGTTTCCTGACGAAGGACGGCGGCGGCGACGTGTACGTCAACGCTTCCGCCCTGCCCGCAGGGGTGAATACCCTGAAACCCGGGCAGAAGGTTGACTTCGGGATTGTTGAGGGACGTCGAGGAGAGCAGGCCTTGTCCCTGCAGATCGTCGAGGCCCCTGCCTCGTTGTCCAAGGCGAGTCGTAAGAAGCCGCAGGACATGGCGGTGATCTGTGAGGACCTCATTAAGATGCTCGACAAGATGGGCAATGGTTACCGGCACGGGCGTCACCCTGATTCGCGCACTGCCGGCGCCGTGGCCAAGATGCTTCGTGCAGTCGCTGACGAGTTGGAGCTGTGATGACACGGGTGACGTCGAAGCCGCGCACTGCGACCCGAACTATCAAAGCCGATGCGACCATTGCGAAGGCTGTTGATCAGGCCCGGGAAGCTGCCGAATACCGAGCTGGTGATTTCGGTGTGGGCGAGCACGTCGGGACTATTACTGAAGGTGAGCGAGTCCTGACCCATCTCTTCGAGTGCCCGCATCCCGGTTACCGAGGATGGCGTTGGGCCGTGACAATGTCGCGTGCTCTACGTGGCCGTAACGTCACTGTCAATGAGGTCGTCCTCGTCCCTGGCGAGGATTCCTTACTCGCCCCCCCATGGGTGCCGTGGTGTGATCGGGTGCGCGCTGGTGACATCGCCGCAGGCACTGTCATGCCGACTGCCGACAACGACCCGCGTTTGGAACCTGGTTACACCGGCGGTGAACTGGCCGCAGATGAGGACCCGGCTGAATGGGCTGCCACTCGCGCTGTTGCTTCTGAGTTGGGTTTGGGACGGGAGCGATTGCTGTCGCGGGAGGGTCGTGACTCCACCGCCGAGCGCTGGCTCGCTGGTGAGGGCGGCCCGGACAACGCGACGAGCCATCATGCGCCAGCCAGCTGCGTGACCTGCGGGTATTTCGTGCGCCTACAGCATTCTCTGGGACGGGTTTTTGGGGTGTGCTCGAACGAGTACTCTCCCTCCGACGGTTCGGTGGTCCACGTCGACCATGGTTGCGGAGGCCACTCCGACGTCGTTGAGAAGCGTCGGGGGATTGAGCTCCCAGAGCCCGTTTTCGACACCATTTCGGTGGACGAGTCGTTGTTCGACTGAGTCGTCTTCTTCGCAGAAGCCCCGGTCTGTGGTGAGCTCAATGACGGGAACACTGCCAGCAATATGCGGTGCCGACAACACCTAGGCCGGTACCCGTCAGGCAGACCCACAGCCAGTCGCGGTAACCAGTCTCGGTGAGACGGTCGAGCATGATCCAGCAGATGAGGGATGCCACTGCGAAGGCGATAGTTCCCACGATGCCGACCGTCACCCCGTTTTCGTCAACGGGGGCGACGTTCGCCTGGGTAAGCAGGTGATGGTTGGACACCGTTCCATCGTAATGCCCTGCAACATTGTTGTGACACGTCATCCCTAGAATGCCTCCGTGCCTAGCAACACCGCATCAGCAAGATTTGATCAGTGGTTCCACCTGACAGAACGTGGTTCGACGACGTCGCGCGAAGTTCGCGGCGGCATCGTCACCTTCTTCACGATGGCATACATCCTGGCCCTCAATCCTCTCATCATCGGTACCGCAGCGGATAAGAATGGCAAACTCCTCAATGGAGCTCCGAAATTCGTCGACGCTGCTGGCACCAGTCTCAATACTGCTGGCATTGATGACAACAAAATCATGGTGATGGCAGTGACTGCCTTCGTGGCTGCCATCATGACGATTGCTATGGGTGTCTGGGGACGATTCCCGATGGGGATCGCAACAGGCCTGGGCATTAACTCCCTGCTTGCCTACGTCGTCGCCCCGACGATGACGTGGTCTCAGGCGATGGGTTTGGTTGTCTGGGAGGGCATCTTCATTCTGGTATTCGTCCTTACTGGTGTCCGGGAAATGATTTTCCGGGCTGTCCCTAATTCCTTGCGGTCGGCGATCAGTGTTGGAATTGGCCTGTTCATCGCGTTTGTGGGATTTGTGGATTCTGGCGTGATTCGCCCTGGCTCGGGTACCCCTGTCACCCTCGGAGTTGGTGGCAGCTTGGAGGGGTGGCCAATCTTGCTGTGCCTGTTCGGTTTCCTGCTGCTGGTGGTGTTGCATCAGCGTCACATCAAGGGGTCTATGCTCATCGCGATCATTGGCACCTCACTGGTGGGTGTGGCCATCGAGGCCGTGGGGAACATCGGTGCGCAAAGTGACAAGAACCCCACTGGCTGGGCCCTCAACGTGCCCCGTCTGCCCGGAGCCTCGGATTTCCGCTGGCCCGACCTGGGCTTGCTCGGTCATGTTGACCTCTTTGGTGGGTTCCTTGCCAATGGGCACTTTCGTATTGGTGTCTTCTTGGGCACCCTGCTGGTGGTGTTCTCCCTGATGCTTGCCGACTTCTTCGACACCATGGGGACGGTTGTCGCGATCGGTGACCACGCCGGGATTCTTGACGAGACCGGCAATCCTGAGCACCTCAAGGGAATCCTCGTCGTTGACGCCTTGGCCGCGGTAGCTGGCGGTCTTGGCTCGGCGTCGTCGGCAACGGGTTACGTCGAGTCGGCTGCTGGCGTGGGAGAGGGAGCCCGCACAGGTATCGCCTCCATCGTCACCGGTCTGGGATTCCTGCTGGCGATGTTCCTGTCGCCAATCGTTTCGATCATCCCATCTGAAGCAGCCGCACCGGTGCTTGTGTTCGTCGGGTTCCTCATGATGGCTCAGGTCACGCACATTGACTGGAAGCACGTTGAGGAAGGTCTACCGGCCTTCCTAGGCATGGTGCTCATGCCGTTCGCCTACTCGATCACTACAGGTATCGGAGCTGGACTCATTATGTTCTGCATCACGAAGGTCATCGCTGGTAAAGCTCGCAGCGTGCATCCCCTGCTGTGGGTCGTTGCCCTCCTCTTTGTGGTGTATTTCAGCCAGTCTCTCCTCATGAAGCTGTTCGGCCAGCTCTGAGACCAGTGGGGCGGGCGTCTTCGACGGTGTCCGGCTGCCAGACCACTAAGAGGCCTGGCGCCGGGCGGCCCAGATCGACTGCGAGATGATTCCACCCCGGATATGAGCTGAGGAACTTCAGCACGGCATTAACCTCACCCCGTCGTGCAATCGGCACTGTGCCGATGACCTCGGACAACTCAACCCAGGTGGCCAGTATCTGCCTGGTGCCGGCATAGCCGATCTTCATGCCAGGTGCTGGTCGCAGTGGAATCTGTGGGTCCTCGTCCATAAGCCGTTTGAGCGAGTAGGTGCTAGGTAATCCAGCGGCTGCCAGATCGCGATCGAGCTCCTCGAAACGTGCCACCGACATGGGGATCTCGGTCCACCCCCATGACAGGTGGGTGAGCCATTCATTGACAAGCCGCCAGCACCGTGCCGACCGATCGGATTCGATGTAGCGTCCGCAGACGAGGTCTTCGACGTCATGAGGGGTCGGCCATCCGGTTGGCAGCATCGAACATTCAACATTGGGCTTGTAGAGCGGGTGGAACGGGCTGCGCCACCTCGGTCGACGATGATGATGAACGGGCACGCTGAAACGAGCCTCAGCCCACCTACGCAGTTTCATGGCGAGACCCTCGTCGGCCCCGAATATGTCGCGAACTTCGTCGATCGCGATGGCGTTGAATCTCAACCCACCCATAGTGACAGGTTATAAGGTGGCGGGTTGACATAAGGTGTCGTCCATGAATCCACGCTCCAGGCAGCACATCATCAGCGGGGTTCTCATCGTCCTTGTACTCCTTGTCGTGCTGGGATCCCTGCTGTGATAGGTCGGTTCGGCATGGCAGGATGTAACACTGTGACCCAACGATCCCGCACCCGACGTCGCGCCTCCCGAGCCGCGAGCGCGTTGCTGGCGCTCGGATGCGCTTGGGGGTTGTCTGTTAGCCCTGCCGCAGCTGCCGACTTCACCGTCAGAACGGATAAAAAGCTCGGAAAACCTGTCGGTATGGCTGCTGACCTTCATCATGACTGGTACTGGATCACCGACGGTTCTTCGTCGACAGTCCACTCTCTGCTTGCTGTCGACAAGACGGGCAAAGAGGTTCACCGGGTGGCATGGGAGCCAGCCTTCCACGATGTCGAGGCGATGTCGTGGGCTCGTGGGGTACTGTACGTCGCTGACATTGGCGACACGAAAGCTCAGCGTCGTGGGATTCGGGTGATGTCTCCCACCTCAACGGCAGCCAAGCAGTCCACCTATTACGAGTGGATGTTCACTTATCCGGACGGCGCTCACGACGCCAAAGCCTTGACCGTCAGCCCCAAGGGGAGTTTTTACATCATCACCGACGGTCCACATCCTGCGATTTATCGGGGCGGCCCCCAGGTGAGTCGCACCGAATCGAACCCACTAGAAAAGGTGGCGGATGCCCCTGCTGGGGTCAAAGACGCCACATTCCTGCCAGATGGGTCACGAATGGCCCTACTCACTGACCATGAGGTGCGCATCGTTGACGCTTACTCCTGGAAGACAGTCGCCAATGCGGCCTTCTCCGGCGGTCAGGCCATCACGACCGACACCACTCAAAAAACTCTGGAGATTGCGACCTCAGGTAACAAGGTGAGGGGGATCAAATTCCCGACAACCTTGACCTCGATTACGCCGACCCCGGCACGCTCTCCGAAGGCCAAGGTGGCTACCCCGGCCAATCGCAAACCGACGTCTAAAGCGCGATCAGGAACTCTTATCGCGGTGATGGGGGCGGTCGTAGTGGCGCTGTGCGCTGGCGTCGTTACGTTCTTCTACGGCCGCTCCCGGGACACCACCTGGCGGCATCGTTAGTCGCGGTTCTCTAGTAGCCAGTCCAGGCATGCCGTCAGAGCCTCGACGTCGCTCGGCTCAATTGAGCTGAAGGTTGCGACTCGGATCTGATTGCGCCCTAGCTTGCGGTAAGGCTCGATGTCGAGGATGCCGTTGTCGCGGGCGCGGGCACACAGTCGTGCGGCGTCGACGGACTCGTCGATATCGATCGTCACGACAACTGGGCTGCGCAGCGCCGGGTCAACGACGAACGGGGTCGTTAGGGGGTTGTCCTCGGCCCAGCGGTAGAGGGTCCCTGACGTTGACGCCGTGCGTGATGCAGCCCACGCCATACCGCCCTGATCGAGTAGCCAACGGCATTGCGCCTCGAGCATGACGAGGGTGGCCAGAGCCGGGGTATTCAGGGTCTGATCGGCTCGCGAGTTCGTTACGGCGAGACTCAGATCGAGCATCTGGGGTACCCAGCGGGCCGAGGAGGTCACCCTGTTCGAGCGTTCGATCGCTGCAGGTGACAGGATCGCAAGCCACAATCCACCATCTGAAGACAGATTTTTCTGCGGAGAGAAGTAGTAGGCGTCAATGGTTGACATATCCGCCGCGACGCCGCCGGCGGCCGAGGTGGCGTCAACGAGAACGAGGGAGTTGTCGTCAATGTCGTTAGGCCGTCGGACTGGGGCAACGACGCCGGTGGAGGTCTCGTTATGGGCCCATGCGTAGGTGTCAACGTCGCTGACGGCCTCCGGGAGGGCGAGCTCGCCGGGTTCGGCTTGAAATACTGCGGGGTCAGCAAGGAAGGGGGCACGCTGCAGAGTCGAGGAGAACTTTCGCGTGAATTCCCCGTAGACACCGGTGGCGGCTTGTTTTTCCACGAGGGAGACGGTTGCTATATCCCAGAAAAGGGTGGCTCCACCGTTGCCGAGTGCCACCTCATAATCGGTCGGCAGGTTATACAGTTCAGTCAACTCTTCACGGATTGCCGCGACTACGTGACGGACCGGTGGTTGGCGATGGGAGGTGCCCATCACGGATCCCGGTTCGGACAGACTGGCCACCACCTCCCGTCGGATCCGAGACGGGCCACACCCGAATCGGGGGTCGGAGGGCAAAAGGTCACGAGGAATCCTTGGCTGAACCATAATCCGATCCTTGCAGATCATGTCGTGTATAACGGCGGAGTTCATGCTGTGATCGTGTGGCAAGATGAGGGAAACCCGGTTAGGAGGCATCGATGATCACCCGCATTGCTTCTCACCACGTCGTCGATCGTGATGGTAGTGATTCACCAGCGACGATCACCGTCGAGGCTGGACGCATTAGTGACGTCAGCGAGGGTATTGATCCCAAGGCCGAATTCGTTGATGAGTGGGTTTTGCCCGGATATGTCGACACCCACTGTCACGGTGGCGCTGGTGCTGACTTCACCGACCCTGACCGCAAGGCCGCTTTGCGCGCCGTCCATTACCACCGCAGCCAGGGGTCGACGACTCTTTTCGCATCGACGGTGACCGCAGCGATTGACGACGTCGTCGCGCAAATTGGGCGACTCCGCCAGCTTGTCGACCGTGACGAGATCGCCGGCATCCATTTAGAGGGGCCGTTCTTGGCTGAATCGCGGAAGGGGGCCCACGCCGTCGAGCTGCTGTGTGACCCAGATCCGGTGTCCGTGGGTCGTCTCATCGAAGCTGGCGGTTCGGCTCTCAAGATGGTGACTATTGCGCCAGAACGTGCGCACGGCTTGGAAGCGGTGACCACCTTCACCACAGCCGGAGTGCACGCTGCTATCGGCCATACCGAGTGTGACAACACCACGGCTAGCGCCGCAGTCGACGCAGGAGCAGACGTCATCACCCATCTGTTCAACGCGATGCCATCGATCCATCATCGAAAGCCCGGTCCGGTGCCGCCGATGCTCACTGATTCGCGAGTGGTCTGCGAACTCATTTGCGACGGCGTCCACTTGGCCCCGGACGTCATTCGGATGGCGATGTCGAGCGCCGGCCCGAAGCGCATCGCCCTGGTGACCGATGCCATGAGCGCGACCGGTCAGCCTGACGGCGACTACATTCTGGGCAGCCTGCCAGTGAAAGTTGTGGATGGAAGAGCCCGTTTGTTGGACGCTGACGGTTCGCTGGGAGCGATAGCAGGATCGACTCTGACGATGGGTCGAGCGGTCGAATTCGTCACGTCCGTTGTGGGTATCCCGCTGGGGCAGGTCGCCGTCATGGCGGCCACAACACCGGCCAAACTCCATGGTTTGGACGAGGTTGGCGTCATCGAAGAGGGCCACTGGGCTGACTTGTGTCTTACTGACGCGAGGGGTCATCTGGTGCGCGTCATTCACCGGGGTGAGGCTGTCTGACGGCCACAGCGGATGATTGGGCACTAAACTTTTCATGGAGAGGGTCGCTCGGGCGTAAGCAATGGCGCCCGAAAGATTGTTGACAGTTAGCTTGTCCAGTGGGCAGGCGGCTAGCGTTGTCCCTCGGCTGTGGGGGCGGGGAAGAGGTGCACCGTGAGTAGTGAACTCGTTGATACGACGGAGATGTATCTGCGGACTTTCTACGAGCTACTCGAGGAGGGTGTCGAACTGCGTCGAGCCCGTATCGTTGAGCGGCTGCACCAGTCTGGCCCGACCGTCTCCCAGACCGTGGCTCGTATGGAGCGTGACGGCCTTGTGGTCGTCGAGTCTGATCGCTCGATTTCGCTGACCCAGGAAGGCCACGACGTGGCTCAGACTGTTATGCGCAAGCATCGCCTGGCCGAGTGTCTGCTCACCCAAATCATTGGTCTTCGTCCCGACTTGGTGCACGATGAGGCCTGCCGCTGGGAGCACGTCATTTCCGGCGAAGTTGAGAAGCGCCTCACGGGTCTCCTCGATAACCCTGGTGTTTCTCCATACGGGTGCCCACTGCCGCCTGAGCAGGCAGGGTGTCGTCCGGATGGTTCCGCCCGCTTTCGTGACGACTCCAAGCCCCTAGATGAGGTTATCGCCGAGACTGGCTGTCCGGTCAGCGTGACCGTCACCCGGTTGTCGGAGTTCTTCCAAGCTACCGAGGGTAATCTCGAGGACGTCTACGCTGCCGGCTTGTTGCCGGGTAAAAGCGTCGAGGTCGATGATGACGCCGATGGTATTCGTTTGACGGGCCCCAGTGGTTCTATCGTCGTCGATCCGGAGATCCTCTCGGGTCTGTTCGTTGCTCAGAACTCGTGAGTTGCGCTGACTACGCCATGATGGGTGTGCCTCAAGTCGTGTGTCCCAGCCAGTTGCCGGACCTGGACCAGATTGCCGCCCTCTGCGAGTCAGGCTGGTACGACACCGCCGATTCCATGTTAAGGATGGCGCACGCATCTGAGTCTGACAATCCTCATGTGGTGCAGGCTGCTGCCGTGATGGCGGTGGCCCGCCGAGTCTTGGCTCTAGATGCCGAGGATTTTGAGGACATCGGTGAGGCCTTGCCCGCGGATCTGCGATCTCGCCTTGTCGACTCTGGTTTTCCACACCATCCGCGTGCCGCAGAGAGGGGAGCTCTTGGGGATCTCATCCCCTTGTATGAGCTCATGCTCGAGGTTCTCGACATCCGGATGCGTCGTGAGGAGCCCCAACAAGTCGTTGTGACTTGCCACATCCTGGGGGAGTACTTGGCGCAGTTGGCCTGGCAGTCAGTCTTAGGCGATGGTGGGGATCCGCTCACTTTGCCTGGCAAGGTTGGCCAGAAATGGGGCGGTGATGGTCAAGGCTGTGCCCACACCTCCGCCATGAATGCCACCGCGCGACGCAGCATGCACGCTGCCCAGGGAGACGAGGAGGGGTATACCTCGTACCTCGACAAGTTCCACTCCCGGTTGGGGGAGGCCCTCGGAGTGTGCGCGATGAATCATGCCACTATTGATGTTGGTGAGCGTCCCGACGTTGGTATCACTTGCCCTGACCCGTGTCGGTGGGTCTTAACCGGAACCTAGGAGGAACGCAGAGCCCTTGACGCTCGGGTGCGCCTGGCACGGATTTTTCAAGAGTCCGGTCTAGTGGCTCTGCGCCATCACGCTCCGGTAGGCCATTTTTTCGGGGTGCCATCGGGCAGTGAGATCGGAAATGCTTGGGTGATGACGTGGAATAAGCTCAACGAGCAGTGGGCTGATGGTTCCAACCCGATGCTAGACCCGTCGGCCCCGGGGTATGACGTTGACGCCTCTGATGGGGCCCTACCTGGCCTTGCCCGGATGGTGTCGGTCATCGCTGCGCGGCCGATTCGAGCTGGCCATTTGCTGCAGGATCTGGGAGTCACCGCGATTGCCGAATTGAAGGCGGTTTGACGTTGCCCGCGTGTTGGTGCATCGGGAATAGCCTGGCGCCTGATGCTGTTTGACGACATACGGGCCGAGGCGCCACGGCGTTGCGGTCGACCGAACCCAAGCAATTACCGGGAGGTACAACGTGGCTACCGTCGCATTGACTAAAGACAACTTCTCCTCGACCATCGATTCCAATGATGTCGTTCTCATTGACTTCTGGGCCTCCTGGTGTGGACCATGCCAGCGGTTTTCACCAATCTATGAGGACGCCAGTGGACGTCACTCTGACGTGACCTTCGCCAAGGTCGACACCGAGGACCAGCAGGAACTGTCTGCCGGTCTGGAGATCACCTCCATCCCGACGATCATGGCCTTCCGTGCCGGATACCTCGTTTTCCGCCAGTCAGGCCTGCTGCAAGGTCGCCAGCTTGATGAGCTTATTGAGAAGGTCAAGGAGATCGACGTCGAGGATCTCAAGAAGCAGGCCGCGGCCCAAAACCAGGGCTGACACCGGGTTTTCCATACCGAGCTGAAACGCGGAGCTCAGGGCCGGCGGCAGGTGGTAGCGTCCTGCTGTCGGCCCGTGCTTCGTCATATCTCATGAGACGACGATAGGGCGGGTCGTGGTGCCGAGCGCAGTGGTGTGCAGGTCGACCAGGCCGTTCCTAGGAGTTGTCCGTGACATCGAGAATCGAGGTGGCCGAGCTCGTTGTGACAACGCAGCCGGCCGGCCCGAAGCGCCGTATGGGTGTAGTGGCCGCAGTCGCTACCCTGGGTTCACTTCTTTTCGGCTACGACACCGGAGTCATTTCCGGCGCCTTGCCGTTCATGTATCTGCCTCATGGCGCTGGCGGCCTGGCCCTGACGGTGGGACATGAAGGTGCCATCGGTGGCACCTTAACCCTTGGCGCTGCTTTCGGCGGCCTTATAGGCGGGATGATGAGCGACCGCTGGGGTCGGCGTCATAACCTCCTGACTTTGGCTGTCCTCTTTGTTGCGGGAGCTTTGGGAACTGCCGGTGCCCCCAGCGTGTGGGTGATGTACCCCTTCCGAGTGGTGCTCGGATTCGCCGTGGGAGCGGCCTCGGCGACAGTGCCGGTCTACTTGTCGGAGACCTCACCCAAGCGGATGCGTGGGCGGATCGTGGCGCTTGACCAATTCATGATCGTCTTTGGTCAGCTGCTGGCTTTCTCCGTCAATGCCGCCATCTCAGCGGCTCATGGGGGACCCAGCTTGATGGTAACTGCGGATCCGACGGGACGACTGTCTCCGGGAACTTATTCCTGGGACACTTTGCAGGCCATGACGACCTCCCACGGGGGAGCGATGACCGACGAGGCTTTTCATGCCTTCCTTACTCAGCTGTCGGTATCCGCCGGGTCCGGTGGAGCATGGCGCTGGATGCTCGTGGTATGCACTCTGCCCGCCATCGCGCTGTGGATCGGTATGAGGAAGATGCCCGAGTCGGCTCGTTGGCATCTAAGCCACGGTCAGCTCCGGGAGACCATCGCATGCCTCAAACAGGTGCGCGTCGAAGGGGTTGATGAACCCATCGTCGACGAGGTCACTGAGATGGTTAAACTCAACGGCGAGGGCGGCAGGCTCAGTCACCGTCAGCAGTGGGCGGTCGTCATGGAGTCACGCTGGACGCGTCGCCTCCTGCTGGTCGGGATTTTCCTTGCTGCAGTTAACCAAACCACCGGCGTCAATACCGTCATGTATTACGCGCCCAAGGTGTTGGAGTTCGCAGGAATGAGCACCCAGGCCTCGATTATTTCTCAGGTGGCTAATGGCGTCATGTCTGTTATTGGTGCCGCTGCAGGCTTGTGGCTCATCGAACGGTTTGATCGTCGTCACCTGCTTATCTTCGATGTCACGGCGGTCGGTGTGTGTCTCCTTGGTATTGCGGCTACTTTCGGGCTGGAAATTGCTCCTCATGTGGGTCAAGGGGTACTGAAGTGGGCGCCTATTCTCGTGCTCGTCCTGATGAGTATCTTCATGCTTATCGTGCAGTCCACTAACGGCACAGTGGTGTGGACCATGCTTGGTGAGATGTTCCCGACCCGGATGCGCGGGGCGATGAACGGTGCTGCGGTGTTTTGTGGGTGGCTGGCTAATGCGACGATCACCTGGACCTTCCCGGCCATGCTGGCGGGGCTCGGCGGTGCGGGAACTTACCTGACTTATGGCCTGGTAAACCTCGTGATCGCGTTGGTCCTCGTTAAGGTCATGCCGGAGACCAAGGGACGCTCACTGGAGGAGATCGAGGTCGAAATGAGGCAGCGCTACGCCTAAGGGGCGGCCCAAGATAATCTCGATCCGCCCCGGCAACCGCGATCGGGGAGTGTTGCCCCCTGTCGGAAGCGGTTTGTACTGCGGCCCCGATAGGATTCGAACCTACGACACATGGTTTAGGAAACCACTGCTCTATCCCCTGAGCTACGGGGCCATGCCCATAAAGGGCCCTACTAGAGTAGTCCGGCAGGGCCACCTGGACCAACCTCAGACCCCATAGTGTCGTAAAACCAGGTTGTCGACGGTCCCGTCGTACCTGGCGCCAACTCAGCTGGTTCGCCGCAATCTTATTGAGCAAAGCATGGCGGGTTATCCGGACTAGCTCGTCTTAACTCGCGCCGGGCTGGGCAGGTTATCTTGACCAGCCGACGAGCTCGTGGTCCTGGCAACCTGGCGCACCGATGACGTCGTGGTGTGCTCTGGCCTGCCAGTGGGCTCTTCTCGGTAGAATGACGACGTTCGTTAACACGCAAGGGAGCCAGGATGAGTGAAGAGGGACTTGCGGCTGCACGCCAAAAGATGACCGAGGCAGGTGTCGATCCTGTCGCCATCGAGGTCTTCACCTCCTACTACCACCAACTTGAGACCGGCGATACCGGACTCATCCGCGAGGACACCATCTCCCCGCTCACTGATCCGCCAATGCTCGACGACGTTGAAGTCAGCGAGGAGCAGGCTGCTGAGGCCCTCGACAAGACTGTCATCATCAAGCTCAACGGGGGGCTTGGAACCTCAATGGGCCTCGACCGAGCTAAGTCACTGCTCGAGGTGCGTGATGGCAAGTCCTTCCTCGACATCATCGCCACCCAGGTGCTCTCGGCCCGCAAAGCTTTCGGCGCTCGACTGCCGCTGATGTTCATGAATTCCTTCAATACCCGCGAGGACACCCTCAAGGCCCTCGAGAAATATCCGGACTTGGCTGTCGACAGCCTAGAGCTCGACTTCCTGCAGGATCAGGAGCCTAAACTCGACGCTGAGACCCTCGCCCCGGTTGAGTGGCCGAAGAATCCCTCCCTCGAGTGGTGCCCTCCGGGCCACGGCGACCTCTACACCGCCCTGCTTGGATCCGGCGTCCTCGACCATCTGCTCGAGGCTGGATACCAATACGCCTCGGTATCCAACGGTGACAATCTTGGTGCCGTTCCGGACGGTCGTCTCACCGGCTGGTTTGCGGCGTCAGGTGCTCCCTACGCTGCCGAGTTGTGCCGTCGCACTATTAACGACAAGAAGGGTGGCCACCTGGCCATTCGTAAGTCTGATGATCAGCTCATCCTGCGCGATACGGCACAGACAGCAGAGGAGGAGATGGATTACTTCACCGACGAGCATCGTCACCCCTTCTTCCACACCAACAATCTGTGGTTTGACCTTGAAGCCCTCAAGAAGGTGCTGGACGAGCGACACGGCGTGATGGGCCTGCAAATTATTCGCAACGAGAAGACGGTCGACCCGAAGGATTCCTCATCGACTCCTGTCATCCAGATTGAGTCCGCTATGGGGGGCGCTATCGAGGTCTTTGAAGGCGCTACCTGTATCTGTGTTGATCGGTCCCGGTTCTTGCCGGTCAAGACGACCAACGAGTTGCTGCTGCTTCGGTCTGATGTCTATGACCTCGATGATTTCGACCACCTCGTCAAGACCACCGACATGACCTGCGCAGTCGATCTTGACAAGGATTTTTACAAAAAGATTGGTGATTTCGACGATCGCATCCCTGAGCCGCCATCGCTGCGTCGCGCCACCTCGCTGAAGGTCAAGGGAGACTGGACCTTTGGTTCGGAGGTTGTCGTTGCGGGGGATATTTCCCTGGATACTGAGAAGCCTCAGACGATTCCGGACGGGACTGTGCTCACTGGCGAAGTCCCTGGCGCGAAAAAGTGACACCGGATCAACAATGTTGGGAGGCGGTGGCCGCGGTCTTGACCGGACAGCGACTTACCGCTCCTGACAACCCAGGATGGCAGGCCGTCGACGTCGTGGAGTGGCTGGCTGAGGAAGGGTGGCCGGCGAACCGGCTGGCGAACAGGCGCGCCGAATTCCAGCAAGCCGGGCGATCGTGGCCCGGCCCGATTCCCGACGATTTGTCCCCAGGCCTGGAGTTCGCTCGCTATGGAGCGGTACTAGCCCAGGCGCGTCGGATCGCTGGGCTAGATGGCTTAACTGCTACGGTCCACCGGGGCGCGGTGGTCATTGGGCCAGACGAAGCTCGTCTGTTAGCCGAGCGTCCACCGCACAGCCTATTGCATTGAGTCTGACAGCTCTGGCGTGTCCTCACTTGACCGGACGGGAACGCAGTTCGTCGCGAATCTCGATGAGTAGGTCGGCGGTGGTGGGGGCAGTCACCGGTTCGTCCTTGGTGCGCTTGAGCTTCTCCGTAGCCAGCTCGATGGGCTTAATGAGCCCGAAATAAATGACGAAGGACATGACGAAGAAGGATATGACGTCGGTGATGAAGGCACCGGCGTGGACCCCGCCTGGAACCCAGCCAGAGAAGTTCGGGGTGCCGCCCAGCTTGCCGATCAAATCCATGATGATTGTCGTAAACGATTTGACGACGGTGGAAAATGCGCCGCCAAGGATGAATGCGACGGCGAGTTCAATAAGATTACCGCGCATCAGAAAATCCTTGAATCCCTTCATAGGGCTCCCTTCGGGTTGATGTGCTGCCCGCAAGCGTCGGGCCTGCTAAAACCGTAACGGTACTGGGAAGGCCTCGCTAATACTCTTCGCTGTGTCTGGTGAGCTGCACACTCACTCCACCACCAATCCCAAAGGCTGTCCCTGGCCCGCTACCGCGATCGCTGCGGCATCGGCCGATCCGGTGGACACAACGACGAGCTCCGTTGACGGAGAGCCTTGGATGAGTCCGCCCCCGCTGGTAGGCAGGCTCCGAATGATGGCGCCGCGCGTCAGGACGTGCGGAGTTCCGTCCTCGCTAGGAGAGACAACCGATACCTGCTGGCCTACCTGCAACATTCCGACCATTGATGAGTCGGCCAAGTGAATGCCGACGAGTGCTTTTCCAGACCCTACGGAGGACCCGGAGAGCACCGCTGAGGACGTCAAAATCGTTCCCTCGCTGATCCGTACCGATGCTTGGCGGCCTTCCACTTGCGCAAGAGTGGCCGTCTCGTGGGGGAGAACACCAGGATCGATCCGGACGGTGTGAAGGTCAGAGCGTTGGATGACGCGACCGCCCTCAATGGTGTGCGCGGCGACGATAACCTCACGTCCAGATGACGAGGTTGCCACTCCTGGGGATGCTACTAGAAGCACTGCGAGGGCCGCGAGAAGTGCGGCTAACCCGCGTCGGTGACGGGCCACCATGACGTGCACACGCCGCCGCGCAGGAGGTTTATGGGTACGGCTTAGGCGTCGGGGATCCTGGGAGTTCTTCGCTGTCAGTCTCACACCCACAGTTATCGGCAGGGGAGAGCAGATTTTTCAGTTATCCACAGGGCAATTTTGACGTGCTTGAGCCAAGCTCATGTCAGGATGCGCTCTCGGAGGCCTTCGCTGTCGAGGAAGATGAGGACGAGGCCGGTTCAGACTTCGTCGAGGACTCTGAGGCCGTTGGCGAAGAGTTATCCCCGGTGGCTGCCTTTGATGCGCCCTTGGTGTGATTGTCGGTGGAGTAGAATCCTGAACCCTTGAAAACCACCCCGACTGCGCTGAAGACCTTGCGCAGATCGCCCTCGCAGGACGGGCAGATAGTCAACGACGGGTCGCTGAACCTTTGCACAACCTCGAGGTCACGGCCGCAGTCATTGCATTGGTATTGGTAGGTGGGCATGGTCTCCTCGTTCTGGCGGTATCGGGCGCCTGTCGAATGATAGGCGTGTTACCGGGTACCAGGAAATCCCGGACCACTTACTGGCCTAGCATGTGCAGTCCACTGGGGGTAAGAGCCGCCGTGACGGGCTCGTCCCATGGGTCGTGGGGCACCTCGTCGAGGATCTCGTCGTCATTGACAACCGCCCACACTGGAACGTCATCGGCCCGGTGGGCGAGGACGCGGTCGTACCAACCACCGCCCACCCCGACGCGGTATCCGGATCGATCGACGAAGAGCGCCGAGCACAGCACCACCTCGACCTGGTCGATCGCCGAGGCAGGGAGAATAGGGGCTATCGGTTCGGGGATTTGCCACAGACCAGTCCGTACGTTCTTGCTGTCGTACCACGCCCAGGCCGGTTCATGGAGGGAGCGACCATGACCGTCAGTCAGAACGGGTGCCAGTACCTTCTTGCCCATCATGATGAGAGTGTCGGCGAGATCCACGGTGTCGGGTTCATCACCACGAGAGAGGTAAAGGGCGACCTTGTGAGCCCATAGCAACCGGCTCATAGCATGTTCAGTGCGCCGATCGTCGCGGCTCATCCGCGTTCGGTGATCCAATGCGGCACGATGAGCCAGGCAGCGACGTCGTAACTCCTCCTTGCCGATTCGAGGATCCACTCCGGCGGGTCTCCTATCTGACGGAACATGGTCTGTCGTCACTGCCTCATGCTACGCCCTAGCCGAGTCGCTGCCAGGCAGACGGCAGAACGCCCTCTAGGGTGATGCTATGGCGTTGTTCCACAGGAAGAAGCAAGTCGAGGCCCCCGAACCCGAAGCGGAGCCCCTCGGCCTACCAGGAGCGCCGGAGACAGATATGTCAGGTCGTCGGTCTGTCGATGATCATCGTGACTACCTATGCAGCTTGGTGCAGGCCGTCCCACCAGTAGCCGTAGAGGTGCCGAGAGCCGTCGGTCTGGCTGCTTGTGAGGACGTCCATGCGCCCCATGACGTTCCAGTCGTGACGACGGCGGTCATTGATGGCTACGCCCTCGACTCGGCGTCGACTCGAATGACCGGACGTCCCGGTGCCGTTGAGATCCAGGTGGATCGACGCCCACCTAGCCCGGTAATCCCCGGTACTGCTGTGCGGGTCATGGCTGGATCGCTGCTTCCTGAGGGGACCGACTGCGTCCTACCACCGGATCTGCTCAATGCCGACGGCGACATTGTGTTGTTTTCTCCGGTGAAGAGATGGGCCGGTGCCCGACTCGCGGGCTCGGATTACGGCCGCGGCGAGGTTCTGGTACGTAACGGGACGATCCTGCACCCAGGTATCATTTCAGTGCTCGCTTCGGCCGGAATCGACGAGGTGTTCGTCCGTCCGCGCCCCAAGGTCATCATTGTTGCGGTGCGCGCTGATGAGGACCAGCGTGCGGAGATTGAGCGGAAGGCGCGGACCAATGGTGCCGATGACATTGCCTCTCTTGATGCCACTGCTGCAGCCATCGAGTCTGCTACCCGAGCACTCGATGTCAATGTCACTGTCGTCTCCACCAACACCTCCAGTGACAGTGAGTTGACGCGATTGCTGGCGAATGCTGGACGTGGGGCTGACCTCGTGATCGCCACGAGCGACCGGATAGTTGTCGGTCAGCAGGACCCCGTGTCATCGGTGTTGCCACCGATGGGAGGCACTGACTTCGCCAGGGTGGCGATGGAGCCGGGCGCAAATCAAGTGTTTGCCCTGATAGATCCCGGTTTGGTCCCTCTCATCGTCCTGCCGGTCGGGCCTGGGCCAGCTCTGGTCTCCTTCATGGCTTTTGTGCAGCCTTTGCTGCGCAAATTGTCGGGGCTTCCGCCGGCCGAGAAACTCAAGGCTGAGACAGATCGACCGATTGCGCGGCATCCGGAATCCACCACGTTCGTCCCGGTACGTCTAGCGCGGGTGGGTGGCCGCCCGGTGCTATCGCGAGCAGGAATGGGCGACGTCACCCACGTTGTCGATTTGTCGATGGCCGATGCCATCGCTGTTGTCGGGGCGGGGGATGAGCCAGTTCCCACTGGCATGCCGCTGACCTGCTGGCGACTGGGGTGATGTCGTGGCCTCGTTTCGTGTGCCGTGGGGAGTGTCAATGCCGCGGCATCGCCACTGGCCAGTGACTATGCAGGCTGGCGGGGTGGTGCTGCGCCCGATGCGGCGTGCCGACGAGGTGAGGTGGACGACGACACGGGAGCTCGATTGGGACTGGCTCGGTCCATGGGAGGCCACCAAGCCTCCTGGCTCTCATGAGCGGGTTGGCGGCTACCGCATGATGATTACCCGAAATCGCCGGCGTGCCAAACAAGGCACATCTTTGCCGTGGGCGATTGGGTGGGACGATGGTTGGCCCGATCATCCTGCCCTCAACCGAGACACTACGCCTCTTATCGGACAATTGACGGTGTCGTCGATCTCGTTTGGATCTGCGATGTCGTGCTCAATGGGCTATTGGGTGGCTTCCGCCTACGCCGGTAGGGGGGTTGCACCGACCGCGGTGGCGTTGGCGTGCGATTACGTCTTCCAGGTCATGGGATTGCACCGCGTCGAGATTTGCGTGCGGCCAGAGAATACGAAGAGTTTGCGCGTCGTCGAAAAGCTTGGCCTGGCAGAGGAGGGGATGCGGCCGGCATACTTACATATCGACGGCCAGTGGCGCGACCATCGTGTGTTCCGCTTATTAGCTGACGATTATCCCGACGGAGTGCTGCGCAACTACCTGGTTACCCACCTTCTTCCCGGGGCTGCGGTGGGGGAGGACGAAGGCTGAACCACATCGCTGTGATTCGTTTTCCGACACTCCGGGTGTGATCCCCGCGACACGCCGAAGCATCCCCGTAGCGTATCGTTTGTGCAAGCCCTCCAAGCTGTCCTCATCGCCATCGTTCTCGTAGGGTGGATCGCCTACCTCGTCCCCATGGTCGTCAATCGACGACGGTCCCACGAGGTTACTGACGACAAACACAAGGATTTTCCGGACACCATGAGCGTGGTGTCCCGGGGCTCTTGCACAGTCACTCCTCACGACACCGACGAAAACCCTCAGATGGAGCTGTCTACCCCATACACAAGGTCTTATGCACGTTGGGAACTGAGGCGTTCATGGGCGGTAGCCGCCCGACGCCGGATGACGACGATGTTGGTGTTGTTGGGGCTGACGGTGCTGTCGATGGTGCTTGCTATTACTGACGTGACGCCGTGGTGGCTGGTGGCCATCTTCGCACTGTTGTTGGTGGGCTTCTTTGCCCTTGCCCGCTGGTCTGTGGTGGCCATGGCCAAGCGTTTCGATCGCAGGTACGCGCTCATCGATAAGGGATGGGACGAGGATACGGTGGCGTTGGAGGTGGGTACGGAACCCTTTCGCGCCGAGGACGAGCCCACCTCCTGGACGATCGACCTCGACCGCCCAGTGACAGCTCCGGAAGGTTCACTGTGGGACGACGTCGTCGTCACTGCTCCGACCTATGTTTCGACGCCGCTGGGTGCTCGGACGGTCCGCACTATTGACCTGTCCGCTCCAGGACCGGTTCCCGGTCAGGTCGACACTCCTGTCGTTGCCGAGAAGCCGGTTGAGCGGTCTGACGGTGAGCATGTTGCGGAGGCCCACGAGGGTCCCTCGGGGATCGTCGGAGTTGCGTCGGCCTGAACCGAGTTCTGACGACATGGGATTGGCATAATGACAGTTGTGTTGCCCATGTCGCCCTGGGCAGAGCCTGTGTGTTGCCCAGGTGGTGGCCGGCGGGGTTATCGGCATCGTTGTGTGGAGGTCGATCGTCAGGGCTTCGAAGTTAACGAGGCCTACGCCGAATGATTCGTAGCATGACGCAGGTTGCCCGGGTGTGGTAGCGTAGCCGCGTTGTTGGGGCATTGGCGCAGTTGGTAGCGCGTCTCGTTCGCAATGAGAAGGTCAGGGGTTCGAATCCCCTATGCTCCACTGATCGGTGGTGAAACGCCGCTGACAAGCGTAAACAGTCGGACGTGGTAGCCGGAAGTGGTAGAAATAGCCGCTACGAGGTCGGTAGGGGTATAGCTTTCCAGCATGGTCGTCGCGCGACGTGCAAAGCGTAAGGGTTCCTGCTATCAGACGAGGACACCTAACGGCGAGGCGAGATGGGTATAGGAGTCATCGTGGCGTATTCGTGGGCAACGGCGGTTGGTCAGGGGGCTACGGTGTTACTCGGCAGCAGGCGCGAAATCGGCACAGCGCTAATTTGACAAGGCTTTTGATGTGGAGAGCTGGCACGCAGTAGCACTCGGGGGTGGACGCTGGGGATCACCAACTGCGCTACGTAGCGTGGCCCGGCTTAGGGCAGGCAGGCGTGTTGTGCGTCTAAAAACAGCCAGTCTCCGACCCCGTCGATACCTCGGTGTCAATCTGCTATTGACGAGCTACGTCACACTCTGTCTAAACACCGGTCGAACTCGTCAAGCGTAGCGATAGTGAGTAGGGCAACCCCCTTCATGAAGGAGGTTTGGGCCTGCTCACTGGCACGTGACAGGAACGATGGTGCCCAGGTGAGCACGTGGGTGCGTAGGAAATTGGCGACTATCGCGAGCGTCTGGTGACTCTCGTCAGCGTGACCGTTTTCTCGGGCATCCAAAACGCGTAAACATCCCTGGGCCAAGAACTCCAATTCCAGACCGATGTGATCGTCAGGTTCGCGGTGGAGATGAGGTGCGGCAAGCCCGAGACGGGCATAAGCGGCACGCACTTGCAGAGTGTGTTCGTCGAAGACCAGCCCCTCCCGGTTGCGATGCACTGATTCGTAGGGTGGCACCAGGGCGACTGCGGAGTCACCGTAGAGGCGATCGTGGTCGGCGACCACGTCCTGTCGAGACTCCGCCTCTTCGCGTGAAAGCCGCCACATCTGCAGGCCTTCTTTCATCCGGCTGGGTGACCGGGGGCGGCTCAGTGGCCACTCGTCGATCATCTGCAGCAACTCACGGAGGTGATCAGCGTCAGGGACTTGATAGTGCAAAGAACCTAGGATGGTGAACACTGCCGCAAATTGGTCCAGCTCGTCGTCGAGAGAACCGGTGACGGGTTCTGCCACCTGGTCGGGGCTCATTGGTCGTCGCTCCTGGTCCACTCGCCGTTGCGTCCACCGGCTTTGTGAGTAATCACCGCGTGCTCGATGGCGAAGCCGCGATCGACTCCCTTGACCATGTCGGCGACAGTGAGGGCAGCCACCGTCACAGCGGTGAGCGCTTCCATCTCCACTCCGGTGCGATCGGTGGTACGGGTTGTGGCGCGGATCCTCACCCGGTCAGGCTCCAGCCACAGGTCCACCTCTGCCCCGTGCACACCGATGCGGTGCGCCAGGGGGATGAGGTCTGGAGTGTGCTTGGTGGCCTGGATGCCTGCGATGCGGGCCACGGCGAGGACGTCCCCTTTGGGGACCGATTCGTCGCGCAGCGCAGTCATGATCGGCTCGGAGCACACCACGCAGCATTCCGCCGTCGCTACGCGCACCGTGGGTGTCTTTGTCGTGACGTCGATCATGTGGGCCGATCCGTTACCACGCAGGTGGGTGAATGGGTTTGAGGTCATGTATAACTCCTCCCGGTCAGCAGGATGCTCAACTCGTCGCCGGAGTCCACGTGATCGATTCCGGGGCCCGCCACCGCCAGGCCCTCTACCAGGGGCAGACTTGTTACTAAGTGGGATTTCGACCCCAGCGCGTGCACCGGCACGACATTCTCGCCGTTCCAACACACTGGCATGAACTGAGTCTTGGCTGCTGGGGAGCGCCACGGAGCACCAGCTCGGGCACGTAGCAGGCGACGTCCCAGCAGCGGGTCTATGGGTGTTGTCACCCCGGCGGGTGTCGCGTCAATTAGATCGGGTGACAGGCCGCGCAACCGTGCCAGCAGTGGGGCGACGTATATGTGGAAACTCACGTAGGCCCCGACCGGGTTGCCCGGTAGGGCGAGCACGGGCGTCTCGGCCACCATTCCAGCCCCTTGGGGGCCTCCGGGCTGCTGGGCCACATGGTGGAAGGTGAGTTCGGGCAGCCCCTGCCGCACGACCTCGTAGGCCCCCATGGAGATGCCTCCAGCTGTGACAATAAGGTCCACCCGCCAGGAGCGGACGAGCTCGCGCAGGCGTTCCGGGTCGTCGGGTACGCGGGTTTGCTCGACGACTCCTCCGTGTGTGTGCACCAGACCAGCCAACATGATGCCGTTGGAATCGGGGATTTTGCCACGATCTAGCGGTTCACCAGCCTCGCCGAGCTCCGAACCTGTCGCAAGGACACCGACCCGAGGGGCCGGGTGAACTCGCAGACTGCCATGACCTACTGCGGCTGCAGCGGCCAGTGCCTCGGGGGTCAGTCTTCTCCCGGCAGGCAGCACCGTGGCGCCGGTGGCTAGGGCCTCACCACGGCGTCGCACATTGGCACCGGCTGAGGGGGCGCGAAAAATCGTCACTGTCGCGGGGGCGTCGACAGTTCCGGGGGCATGATCGGTGTCCTCCACTTTGATGACGGTGTCGGCGTTCTCGGGCAAGCGGGCACCGGTCATGATGCGCTGGGCGGTTCCGGGGTCGAGAGGCCGGTGGGCGGGAGATCCGGCGGGTACGTCATCGGTGACCGGGAGTGTGACAGGGGTGTGCGCAGTGGCCTCGGACACGTCGGCGTGACGCACCGCGAACCCGTCCATCGCAGAGTTGGTGAACGGCGGTACCGTCAGTCGGGCGGTAACTGGTTCGGCGCTGACTAGCCCCAGACACTCGGCCAGCGGTAGTTCGACTGTCTTGGGTGCGGTAGCCAGTGAGGAGACCAGTTGCAGGTGCCGTGCGATGCTCACTGGCTTTGGCGTCGTGGCGGGCACGCTGGAGCGAGAGCTGCTCACGGCTCCTCCCCGGGCAGCCCAGCCCATTCGTGGGAGCCGTCAGTGAGCCATTGGCATTTCCACACCGGCAGGCTTTCCTTAACGGCGTCGACGAGTTCATAGGCCGCCTCGAATGCTTGCCCGCGGTGGTCTGCTGATACGGCCACGACCATCGCTGTTCCGCCGACCTCCACGTGGCCGATTCGGTGCTCGGCAGCTACGCCGTGGACGCCATCGCGCGTGGCGCACTGCTCGACTAGGTTTGCCAAGATCTGCGTGGCATGGGGGTGGGCACTGTAGTCGATGGCTGTAACGGACTGGCCGCCATCGTGGTTGCGAACCACTCCGGTGAAAGTCACGACAGCACCACTGCGGTCGTCACTCACCAAGCTGACGACCTTGGCGACGTTCAGTGGCTTGTCACTGATCTTGGCGTGCATTCACCCTCCTGCAAATGGTGGAAGGACCTCGACCTGGGCTCTTGCGGGCACGATCTGTTCACCGCGGACAGCAGATCCGTCGACGAACAGGGTGCACACTCCCAGCAATCGTCCCAATCCCGGGTGCAGGCTACGAAGGTGGTCGAGTAACTGATTGACGGACAGGCCGGTTGGCGTCTCCACCGTCTCCTCACTGGTGCCGGCGGCCTCAGCTGTGCCGCCGTAGTAGTGCACTTGCATATTCACCCTCCAATGGCAGACATGCGACGCCGGGAGTTGGCAAAACTCCCGTTGTCAACCCCGTGGTGGGCGCTTTTGCACCACATTTCACCTTGCCATACGGCGATGATCTCGTCATCGCTGGCTCCCGAGCGTAGCAGGGAACGCAGATCGGCCTCTTGGTCAGCGAACAAGCAGTTGCGGATCTGGCCGTCGGCGGTGAGCCGGGTGCGCGAGCAGTTTTCGCAGAACGGTCGAGTCACTGAGGCGATGATCCCCAGCCATCCGGGGCGTGTGTGCCGCGAGCTCACCGACCAGCGTTGCGCGGGTGAGGAGCCGCGCGCAGCCTGGTCAGCGGTGATGTTGAAACCTGTCTCTCGGACCACGGTGAGGATGTCGTCGGCACTGACGGTTGCCTCCCGTCTCCAGCCATTCGCTCCGATCGGCATGAACTCGATGAATCGTAGTTCTAGACCGCGGTCCAGGCAGAAAACGAGCAACTCGGGAATGTCGCGGCGGTAGGAGTCGATCTGGGGGACGGCATTGATCTTGATTGATAGTCCTGCGGCGAGGGCTGCGTCGATCCCTGCCACGACGTCTGCGAGCCGGTCTCGTCGGGAGATGGTGGCAAACCGTTCGCGGTCCACGGTATCCAGGGAGATGTTGACCCGATTCAGGCCGGCCTCGACGAGACCGTCGACACGTCGGTCCAGGCCGATCCCGTTGGTCGTTAGCGCGGTGACCAGTGGGGTACCGTTCGTGCGGCGCAGCGTCGACGTTGCGGCCACCAGGTTTTCCAGATTAGGGCGCAACAAGGGCTCACCGCCGGTGAATCTCACCTTGGTGATGCCCAGTCGCTCGACCCCGATGCCAATGACACGGATGATCTCGTCGTCGGTGAGCAAGTCACGGTTGGCCAACCAGTTCATGCCTTCGGCAGGCATGCAATAGGTACACCTCAGGTTGCAATGGTCGGTTACCGAGACCCGCAGGTCGGTAGCCAACCGTCCGAAACGGTCCGGCAGACCATGGTGGGCGGCACTCTGGCCCGTCGCGGCGCTCATGACCTCACCGTCCTCCCGGTCTGTCTGTGGTGTGGTCATGTCATCGCTAACGTGGCCGAACTTCTGTCGACTCGAGGATATACGTCGGCACTGTACAGATGAAGTGAGCCAGAGCTCGTGAGCCCGACGCTAGGAGACTTTGCGGGTAAATGAGATAACATCTGTTCCAAATATTCGGAAGAAGTCATCAAATTCTTCCGCGAATACGGAAATTTTGGGCCATTTTTACGGAGTTTACCGATATGAACATAATGAGTCCGCATCCTCCCTCCCACCGGGTCTCCGACGTGGCGGCCCTGCTAGGGGTCTCTGACGACACCGTGCGTCGCTGGATCGATCAGAGACACGTTCGCGCCGCTAAAGACACCACAGGTCGACTTCGTGTGGACGGTGCCAGTCTTGCTGCGTTCCTCGTCACTCAGCAGCAGGAGCGTCAAGACCTCGCTGATGGCGCGCAGACCCAGTCGATGCGCAACCACATCCGGGGTATCGTTGCCAAGGTTGTCAGCGACAAAGTGATGAGCCAGGTCGAACTGGTCACCGGCAACCTGAGCATTGTTTCACTGGTCTCCACCGAGGCCGTGCGTGAGCTCGGTCTGCAGGTCGGCTCGATCGCTGTGGCTCAGGTCAAGGCGACCAATGTGTCCCTTCAGCTACCCGTTACCAGGTGATCGAGATGTCAAGAGTCTCGCTGCGAACCTGCGCCATTGCAGCAGTAGCAGCGGTGTCGCTGGCGGCGTGCGGCAGTGGGCCGTCTTCCCCCCAGCCCTCGGCAGCCCCGACGAGGTTGACCGTCTTTGCCGCTGCGTCCCTCACAAAGTCCTACGAGCAGATCGGCGAGCAATTCGAGCGCAAGTATCCCCGGGTCGACGTGCAGTTTTCCTTTGAAGGGTCCCAGAACCTGGTCGCCCAGATGGCCCAGGGGGCCCCGGCTGATGTCCTGGCCACCGCTGATCAGAGGAGCATGAACAAAGCGGTTGAGCAGAACTTAGTGAATGCCCCACGTCAGTTCGCCAGCAACGTGCTCACCCTTGTTACCCCTGCACATAATCCGGCGAGGGTGACCGGATTGAACTCTTCGCTGCGTGGCGCCAAGCTTGTCATATGCGCCCCAGAGGTGCCCTGCGGCAACGCGACGAGGAAACTCGCCAACAAGCTGGGCGTCACGTTGAAGCCGGTGAGCGAGGAACAGAAGGTCACTGATGTTCGGGGCAAAGTTGAGTCTGGGGAAGCCGATGCGGGGATCGTCTATCGCACGGACGCGCTCGCGGCTGGCAACAAAGTGGACGTGATACCGATCGGTCGAGCCAATGAAGTCGTCAATCATTACCCGATAGCGTCCGCGGTCGGTGCCACCCACCAGGGCTTGGCTAAGAGGTTCGTCGAGTACGTGATGTCGGCTGATGCCCAGAGAATCCTCTCGGATAATGGGTTTTCCGGGCCGTGATAGGTGTGAAGCGACAGTCCGGTATCGGTTCCAATCGCCCTGCGAAGCGGACATGGGCGGTTACCGGGGAGACATCGCGGTGCGATGAACGAGTGTAGTGGTGCTGTGCATGGGGCCATCAGTGTGAAAACCCGGCGCCGACTGTTCGATCCAGCCCCAATGCCGATGTGGATCGTTATCCTCGCCGTGGTGGGTATTTGCGTGCTCGTCCTGCCTTTGGTGGGGATGGGTAATGAAGTGCCTTGGGCTCGGATTCCGGCGATCATGGCCTCACCGGAGGCTCAGGATGCGCTGTGGCTGAGCGTGCGCACCTGTGTGATCGCCACTGTCGTCGACGTGTTTCTGGGAGTACCTATTGCCCTGTTGCTGGCCCGTGACTGGAACGGTGTAGCAGCGGTACGAGTACTCGTGTTGTTGCCACTGTCGCTACCGCCGGTGGTCGCCGGTTTGGCCTTATTGGCGACGTTTGGTAGACGCGGCATGATAGGAGCGTCGTTACACGCTGCAGGCATCTCCATCGCGTTCTCCACGGCGGCCGTCGTCATGGCACAGGTTTACGTCTCGTTACCCTTCCTTGTCACCGCACTTGAGTCGTCTATCCGAACCCGGTCGTGGAAGTTAGAGCAGACGGCCGCAGCTTTGGGAGCGGGGCCGTGGCGGGTACTCAGGACTATTACTATGCCCACTGTGGCCTCGGCTATGGGACGTGGGACGGCGCTGGCTGCGGCTCGATGTTTGGGCGAGTTTGGGGCGACGATCACTTTCGCGGGATCGCTGCAGAGCGTCACCCGGACAATGCCGCTTCAAGTGTATTTGGCTCGTGAGACCGATTCGGATACTGCCATGGCGTTGGGGCTCGTCTTGGTGGTAGTCGGAGCGATAGTTGCGGGTCTCACCCAGTGGCAACCGAGGCAGCGATCGTGGCGACGAAACGAGCCACCGCTTGTGGAGGAAGGCCTGCCGGGACAAGGAAATTATGAGCTGGCTGGCACTAGGGGGACTCCGTATGAGCAGCATGTCTGCGAGCAGAGTGATCCTGGGAAGGATCTGCCTGAACAATTGTCGATCACTACTAACTTGGGTATGAGTGCGGTGACTGTCTGGTCTCCCCAGGCTCATGACGACTCAGTGTCTCGAGTCAGGGGTGCGTCGGCCGGACATGAGCCGATCGGTTCAGCCGCAGCTGCGATCCACGTCGACGGGCAGGTGAGCTCTCGTTCATGGGACGTGAGGCTGGATGTCGAGCCCGGCGAGGTTGTCGCCGTCATGGGGCCTAACGGGGCGGGGAAGTCGACCCTTGCGAGTGTCGTGACTGGATTGCTTGCCTTGGATCGTGGCCGGGTGTGCATCGGTCGGCAGCTTGTTGACGCCGGGGATGGTCGCATCGTGCTGCCTGGACGCCGCGGAGTTGGTTTGCTCACCCAGGACGCGCTCATCTTCGAGCACATGTCGGTGCTCGATAACGTTGCCTACGGTCCACGGTGTCATGGCTTAAGTCGAGCACAGGCGCAGAAGGTGGCCTATGCCCAACTCGCTGCGGTGGGATGCGCTCACCTTGCTGCACGTCGCGGTGGAGAACTTTCGGGTGGCCAGGCAGCGCTAGTAGGTCTGGCTCGGGCATTCGCCGTCGAACCGGCCGTTCTGGTACTCGACGAGCCCACTGCCGCACTTGACATTGACGCTCAGATACGAGTGCGCGACCTGCTGAAGTCTCAGTTGGATCGCACCAATATGACGGCTCTGATCATCACCCACGACGTCGCCGACACGATGAGGGTGGCCGGACGATTAGTTGTTCTGGAGCACGGCCGGATCATCGAGGATGGCGTTGTGTCCCAGTTACTTGAGAACCCGAAAACGGCTTTTACGGCTCAGCTCGCCGCATTAGTGAAGTTCGAGGTCAGGACTAACTCACAGGGCGCGGAGTCTTCCTCGTGATGGAGCGTGACGTGCACGGAGTTGCCCCCGGCGCGCTCGATCACCCGGTACAGCATGCCTTGCTGGATTGCCATGGCAACTGGATCGGTGTCATTGGGATCGACGAACGGAGAAGCTCGAAGTATCAAAGCGGTTGGATTCGTCGGATGGGGCTCGGCGGAGAAACCGAAAGCCGTGAGGAACACGCGGATTTTCGTCATATGATCGGCTAGGCTGAATTTGTCACCGGGGGAGTGCTCCGTGTGATCCGGGACGTTGGCCATCGCTAAAGCGTCGTCGCCCAGGTGCTCTCCCAGGCTTCTCGCGGCGGCGACGGGATCGTCGCTGGTGTCGCGAATCCACCGGATTGTCGACCGGCTCAGGTGCCGTAACAGATCGGCCGGTGAATTTGGTCCGGACAAGGTCCGGCTCGTGTATCCCCAGTATGGACGGCCCCGGCCTGTTGCTGGGAGTTTCTCGCGTTCCACCAGCCCCAAGGACACCAGCACGTTGAGGGGCTCCCGAATCGTGTTGACGTGTAACTTGGATTCTCCGGCTAAGTCGGCAATCGTCACTGGTCCCGCGTGGAGCGATACTTCTTTGAGGACTGACTGCTGGGCAGGGGTGAGCGATGCGATGATGGTGAGAATTTCGCCTATTCCTTGCCCGCTCATATCACCATCCGTAGTGCCGCGACGAAGATCCCAGATGGCCGTTCTTGGACCTGTATATGACGTATGGTCTTGTCGGGTAGCTTACTGGCGCAGAAACGACGTGCACCAACCGAGTGAATGGCCATACGCTGAACAGGATCATCCCAGCCATAACATGTATCTTATAATCTAACGGTACCGTGGCCATTAGTTCTGGTCGAGGCTGAAACAGCGCGATGGAGCGGAACCATGGACCGATAGTATCGCGGTAATTGTAGCCGCCGACAATCATCTGCTGGTGTACGGTGGCCCAGCATCCCAGCGTGACTGCCAGAGTGAGCAGCACATAGGTGACGATGTCCATTGTGGTTGTCGTGAGGCGCACCGACTTTGTCATGAACCTGCGATACAACAGCCCGATGAGTCCGACGAGGGCCGCCAGCCCGGCTGCACCCCCCAAAACGGTCGCCATGACGTGATACGTGTCCTCGGTGATTCCGATGGTGGAAGTCCATGACTGGGGGATGACAAGTCCCAAGACGTGTCCCAGGAAGACGAAGAGGATCCCGAAGTGGAACAGTGGCGACGACCAGCGCAGGATGGACGGCTCGTTCCACTGGCTTGATCGGCTCGTCCATCCGAACTGATCAGTGCGGTACCGCCAGATCATCCCTCCGATGAGGAGGATGATCGACAGGTAAGGCAGTACTAGCCATACCAATAGATTTGTGTTCACAACTGTCTCCCGAGGGTTGATACGGGATCCGTGGCGGCGAGACCCACCATCTCAACGGGCGGCCCCTGACTGATGAGTTTCTGGTAGCGGGCGAGGGTCTTCTCGTCTAGAGGTGACAGGATGAGACACAAACCTTCTAGAAGGTGTGCGTAGGGACTAGACGTCGTGACCAGTGCTGATCTAATAACTTCCAACGCTTCTCGATTGGCGCGCAACAACGTGTCGCCCTCGCTGGCGCGTGCCGAGAACTCCAATACGACGGGCAGATAATCGGGCAACTCGTTGGCATGGTCCAACTCGAACCCGGCACTGCGCATGACTTCCCGGAATCCCAGGATTGCAGCCCCCCGTTCTCTGGTGTCGCCGGCTGAGTAATAGCTGAGGTATAGCGCACAACGTCGATGCTGGTCGAAGGTCTCGACGTAGTGCTCCTGTAGGGCACGCAGCCCCCAGCTCTCTGCCACGCCGCAGAAGGCGGTAATTTCATCAGCTACCACGGTGGGCATGAGGTCACGATCGTGGCGCACCGCCGTAATAATTTGGGTGAGTTGCTCGTCCGGGTAATCCAATAGCAGACTCGTCGCCATGTGAACCACGCGGCGCTGGGCAAGAGAGGCATCCACGTGGGTCGACACTGGCATGCGTGGTGCGCCTAAGAAGACACCCACCTCAGATCACCTCCAGCGGCAAGGTGGGTGTGCCCTCTGGGGCGCTGACTGGGGAGGAGATGCTGTGGAAGGCTTCGAGGCTTCCACTCACGGGGCAGCGACCCAGGTCGGCGATTCCATCGGGTAGGCCGCTGCAGGTGGTGGGAATGACGTAGCGGTCGTCGTACTTGGCGATGGATAGCAGTCGGTACATGCTCTGGATGTCCTCGCCGGTCATGTCCACTGCCTCGGGGATCGTTTCGTCTGCTTCATTTCCCAAAAAGATGTCTCGCATGTAGGAGCGCATTGCAGCCAGACGACGAAGTGAGAGCTCAACTGGAGCCGTGGCTCCAGCAGTGAATAGCCCGGCGAGATACTTAAGCGGAATGCGCATCTGGGAAATCGCGGCCAACAGCACTCTGTGATCTTCCCCGTCGTTGCCCGAAGCGCTGACAGCGTCGACGACTGGTGACAGAGGTGGTATGTACCAGACCATCGGCAGTGTTCGGTACTCAGGGTGCAGGGGTAGGGCAATTTGATAGCGGCTGATGAGCTGCCATACCGGTGACGCCTGGGCTGCTTTGATCCAAGAGTGTGGGACGCCGCTGGCCTTGGCTTGTGTGATGATTTCGGGGTCGTTGGGGTTGAGGAGGATTTCTCTCTGGGCGGCGTACAGGGTACGTGGGTCGGGCTGGGATGCGGCCCAGGTGACTTGGTCGGCGTCGTAGAGGAGCACCCCAAGGTAGCGCAGTCGTCCAACGCAGGTTTCCGCGCATACTGTTGGCTGTCCGACTTCCAGCCGTGGATAGCACAGTGTGCATTTCTCGGCTTTGCCGCTGTGATGGTTGAAGAACACCTTCTTGTACGGGCAGCCGGACACACACATGCGCCAGCCGCGACAATGGTCCTGGTCGACAAGGACGATTCCATCCTCGGCACGCTTGTAGATCGCCCCGGATGGGCAGGCAGAAACACATGTTGGGTTGAGGCAGTGTTCGCAGATGCGCGGCAGATAGAACATGAATGAATCCTCAATGGACTTGCGTACCGTGAGGTTCATTTGGTGTAGTACTGGGTCCTGATCGAGGGTTTCTATGGAGCCACCAAGATCGTCGTCCCAGTTGGGGCCCCAGTCGATGGTGTCCTTGTGCTCACCCGTGAGGGCTGATTTTGCCCGGGCAGTGGGAATGTGCTGAGTCGATGGGGACGCCAGTAGGTGGTCGTACTCGTAAGTCCACGGCTCGTAGTAGTCCTTCTTGGCGGGCAGGTTCGGATTGGCGAAAATCTTGCCTAAGGTGGCCAAACGCCCTCCCTGATACGGGACCAGTTTCCCGGAACGGGTGCGCTTCCAGCCTCCCCTCCAGCGTTCCTGATCTTCCCAGCCGCGCGGGTAGCCAATGCCGGGTCGGGTCTCGACGTTGTTAAACCACATGTACTCTGTGCCCTCACGGTTTGTCCAGGCCTGTTTGCATGTCACTGAGCAGGTGTGGCAGCCGATGCACTTGTCAAGGTTCATCACCATCGCGATCTGTGCCATGACTTTCATCAGAACGTCACCTCCTGGCCGCGACGCCTGATGAGCGTCACTTCGTCACGTTGATTGCCGGTGGGGCCGTAGTAGTTGAAGGCGTAACTGAGCTGGGCGTATCCGCCGATGAAATGGCTGGGTTTCAGCATGATACGAGTCAGGGAATTGTGGGTGCCGCCACGTTTTCCTGAACGTTCGGTCAGCGGGGTGTTCACAGTGCGTTCCTGGCCGTGGTACATGAACACCGTCCCCTCCGGGATCCGATGACTGACGATGGCCCGGGCGTCAACTGTGCCGTTGCGGTTGTAGGCCTCCACCCAGTCGTTGTCCGTTACCCCAATCTTCGCGGCGTCGACGGGAGACATCCAGATCGTCTGGCCTCCTCGGGCCAGCGTGAGCATGTGCAAGTTGTCGTAGTACTGCGAGTGGATGCCCCATTTGTTGTGCGGGGTCATGTACCGCACCGATACGACCGCCGTGCCATCGGCATCAGTACCTGTGTATCCGGCAGGTGGCTCATCGTAGATATGTGCGACATCGAGTGGGGGGCGGAAGATCGGAAGGCTCTCACCCATGTCACGCATCCAGTCGTGATCCAAGTAATAGTGCATTCGTCCGGTGAGGGTATGCCACGGCTTGTGCCGCTCCATGTTAATGACGAAGGCTGAGTAGCGACGCCCCCCATGCTCCGAACCCGACCACTCGGGTGAGGTGATGACGGGTTGAGGTTGGGTGACCGTGTCGGTGAATGTCACTCTGCGATCCTGTGACCCCACCGATAGGTCGGTCAGCTTCGTACCTGTGCGGGCTTCTAATTGCTCAAATCCGACAGTGGCTAGACGGCCGTTAGTGGTACCCGAGGTGGCCAAAATTGTGTCGCAAGCTTTGATCGCGGTGTCGAGGAGCGGGCGCCCTGTACCAGGGCCAGAGGTGGCGACGCCGTGGCGTCGTGCTAGGTCGGCGACTTCCGGATCAGGATGGAACGGCACCCCCTTAGTCACCATGCCGAGGCTTTCGGTGAGTGGACCGAGGGTGTCAAACTTCGCGCCGATCTGGGTGTAATCACGCTCCACGGTGACAAGCTTTGGCATCGTCACTCCGGGTATCCAGGCTTCTTGCTCACGGCTGACGGAACCGGCGGGCGTCGTCATTTCGTCGGGGGTGTCGTGCATCAACGGTGCAGCGACGATGTCGGTGCGGGACCCCAGGTGTTTTACGGCCATCTGGGAGACGGAATATGCCAAGGTCCGGAACACCTCAAAGTCGGTACGTGCCTCCCATGGTGGATCCACAGCTGGGTTGAAGGAATGAACGTAGGGATGCATGTCGGTGCTCGACAAGTCGTGTTTTTCATACCACGTCGCGGCTGGCAGGACGACGTCCGAATGCAGTGTGGTGGACGTGTTGCGGAAATCCGCGGTCCACATGAGGTCGAGTTTGCCGGGCGGGGTGTCGTCGCGCCAACGGATGTCGGTAGGACGCTTGCCTTCAGGTAGCTCGGTGGCGTTGACGTCATTCTCGCAGCCAAGCATGTGCTTCATGAAGAACTCGGTGCCTTTGGCACTGGAGCCCAGCAGGTTGGTGCGCCAGTTGGCCAGCAGCCGTGGATAGTTTTGGGTGGCGTCGGGATCTTCGCAGGCGAAGCCTAACGAACCGTCGGTCAGCTTCTGGGCGATGTACCCAGCTGGTTCCATCCCGGCAGCGGCGGCCTCGTCGGCAAGATCTAGCGGGTTGCGGGTGAAGGTCGGGTAGCTCGGCGTCCATCCGCGGCGGGCCGAGTACACCATGCAGTCTGCAGTGGTTCGGCCGGCAAACGAGCCGCTGCCCAGAGGGGAAGCAATGCTCTCGGCACGGGCACCGTCATAACGCCATTGGTCGGTGGTGAGGTAATACCAGGCGGTAGCGATCATTTGACGTGCCGGACGTGCCCAGTCCAGCGCGAACGAGTAGTTGGCCCAGCCAGTGAACGGGCGCACCTTCTCCTGGCCGACATAGTGGGCCCATCCGCCACCGTTGACGCCCTGGGTAGCACACATGTTCGTCAATGCCAGGAATGTCCGGTAGATCTCGTCGGCATGGTAGAAGTGGTTGACCCCTGCTCCCATAACGATCATGGACCGTCCACCGGTCTCTAGCGAGTTCAGTGCGAACTCGCGACCGATGCGTTCGGCTGCAGCTGCCGGCACGCCGGTGAGCTCGGCCTGCCAGGCGGGAGTGCCCGGCACCGTGGGGTCGTCGTAACCGCTGGGCCATTGGCCGGGCAGACCCTCACGGCTAACGGCGTATTGGGCAAGCAGGAGGTCGTAGACTGTGGTGACTAGCCGGTCACCGATGCGACGGGCTGGTACTCCGCGGTGCACGATGCCGGCACCTAGGCTTGTCTGGTCCGGGTTGGAGGGCAGGTCGAAGCGGGGCAGGGCAATCTCTACGGCTTTCCAGGAATTGGCGTCCATCATGCTCATGACGGGGTTGACGCCATCGAGATCGAGATTCCAGTGTCCGACGCCCGACTCGGAGAATCGATCGGCCAAGGTTCCACCGGGATCCTTGAGCGACCCGTCAGCCTCCATCACCAGGGGACGGAACTCGGGGTGATCCGGGCGCGTCTGGAGATCGACCTTGTCGGCGGTGAGAAACTTTCCGGGTACATATGCCGCGCCGTCGGCCTGTGGGCCGTCGAAACGGTCTAGTTCGACGAGGAAAGGAGAGTCGGTGTAGCGACGCATGTAGTCAAGGAACATTGGTTCGCGACGTTTGACATGGAATTCCGAGAGGATGACATGACCCATGGCCATGGCGAGAGCTCCGTCGGTTCCTGAAGCGACGCGCAGCCATTCGTCGGCGAACTTCGTGTTGTCGGCATAATCCGGGCTCACGACGACGACCTTCTGGCCGTGGTAGCGCGCCTCGGTCATGAAGTGCGCGTCTGGGGTACGTGTCACGGGGACGTTGGATCCCCACATGATGAGGTATTGGGAGTTGAACCAGTCACCAGCCTCTGGCACGTCGGTTTGGTCGCCGAATACCTGAGGGCTGGCTGGGGGAAGATCGGCATACCAGTCGTAGAAGCTCAACATAGTGCCACCGAGTAGTTCAGTGAACCGGGAGCCGGCTCCGTAGGACACCATTGACATGGCTGGGATGACAGAGAACCCGGCGATGCGGTCGGGACCGTAGGCCTTGATGGTGTGCACGTAGGCTGCCGCGATGATCTGGGTGGCTTCCTCCCATGAGACACGCACCATGCCTCCGTGCCCGCGGGCGCACTTGTATGCCTGGGAGAGCTCTGGGTCGTTGGTGATGGATGCCCAAGCGTCCACTGGATCGCCGAATTCGGCGAGTTTGTCTCGCCACGCATCAAGCAGGACTGAGCGCACATAGGGGTGACGTATTCGTGTGGGGGAGTACTCGTACCAGCTGAATGACGCGCCACGCGGGCATCCTCGCGGCTCGTAGTCGGGCATGTCCGGGCCGGTGGAGGGGTAGTCAGTCTGCTGGGACTCCCAGGTGATGATCCCTTCCTTGACGTAGATCTTCCATGAGCACGAGCCGGTGCAGTTCACTCCGTGGGTTGAGCGCACGACCTTGTCATGGGACCAACGCTTGCGGTAAAAGACGTCGGCGTCGCGTCCGCCTTCCAGAAATAGCTGGCGTGTGTCGGACGACGTCGTACCACGGCGTAGCCACGTCCCCATTTTCAGCAGGGCTGAGCTGCTGAGGGACTCGGCGTCAGACGTTTCGTCGTACTCCGTCATTGGGGTCTCCTTTGTAAAAACCGAACCAGGTGGAGTGTGTCGAAACTAGGGTTGCTGGTCAGCCAGGGCATGGAGCACCCGGGCGGGCATAACGGATCCAGCAGATGATCGAGCACACAATGCAGAAGACGGTGCAGATCCAGAACCAGGCAACGGCTGACATCGACGACAGAGCGACACCGACGACAAATGGGCCGAAACAGCCGATGGCGGCGGTGAACCCGATGGCTCCACCGGCTTGTCTGGCAGGCATGATCATGGGCATCTGCTTGAACGTCCCGGCGTTGCCGATACCGGAGAAGAAGAACATGGTGAGCATTCCCCACAGGAAGTAGCCGAACTGGCTTGGACTTGTGGGGTTGAGGAAGAAGGCGCAGAACCCGAACGTCAGTGCCATCCCGATTCCCGAGACAAGGGTCCAGATCGCCCCACCGAATCGGTCGCAGAGCGGCCCCCAGATGACACGCACCAACGAGCCGATCAGTGGGCCAAGGAAGGCGTAGGAGGCCCCGGTGGGCAAGTTAGAAAATCCGTGGGCCAAGTTGCTCGAGTTGCCATAGGTATTCTCGATGAGTAGCCCGAACTGGGCGCTGAAGCCGCTGAACAGGCCGAACGTCATGACGTACATGAGCGTCATGATCCAAGTGTCGGGGTTGGTGAAGATGTCGATCTGCCGACGGAAGTTCGCCTTTACTGGAACGTCTTTGAGCATAGTGAATGCCAAAATCGTGGCCAGGATGGTCCACGGGACGAAGACGATGGCGATATTGTGCACCCACAAGGGGCTCCCGGCGGTGTGCTGCGGGGCGATCCACGTGAGGCCGAGGAGCCCGAAGCCCATGAGCCATGGGCCGAGCAACTGAACGATGGACATCCCCAGGTTGCCGATGCCAGCCTGTACTCCCAAGGCGGTGCCCTGCTTGCTTTTAGGGAAGAAGTAGCCCGTTGATGGCATGTAACCGGAGAAAGATCCGCCCCCAACGCCGCATAGGAAGGCGAGGAGGAGAAGGGTGCCGTACCCGGTCGATGTGTTCTGGACGGCGAAAAACCAGCCCAGCATAGGGACGAGGTAGAGCAGGGAGCTGTATCCCACGAGCCTGCGAGTGCCGATCACCGGCGGTAGGAACATGTAGACCAGGCGGATGAATCCTCCCGAGAGCCCTGGCATGGCGGTGAGCCAGTACAGCTGTGACTTCGTCAGGTGGAATCCGATGGCGTTGAGTTTGGGTGCGATCGCACTCACCAAGAACCATACGCAAAACGCGATGATCATGGAGAACGTCGAAATGGTCAAAGTTCGCCATGCGATACCGGAATCCCAGTTTTCCTCGGGATCCCAGTTCTCGATGAGATGGTGGGAAGGGCTTGTGCTCACAATGTCTCCGCGTGGGATCGTGTAATTAACACGGATATTACCAGAAAAAATAATCGGCGTGAAGGCTGCCCCGCCTTGTGCCCCAACGCCGGCGTGGCGGCATCGCGTGGTTTGCTGTTTCTGGCGGGGCGTATCGTCGGCACGATTCGAAGATGTGTTGGATGGTCATATTGGTCGGAAACCTTGGTGAAGTCTGTGGCGGGTGGCTTGTTATGGATCGGTATGCGGCATGATCATGACATGACCAATCGTCGTTTGGACGCCGTCATCCTCGCTGGTGGATGTGCTCATCGATTGGGTGGGGTATCGAAGGCGAATCTGCGTGTGGGGACACGTCGTCTACTTGATGTCGTGTTGGACGCGGTGGATGGTGCCCACGAAGGGCTGGAAGGTAGCAACGTGGTCGTTGCTCGCGAATCAGTGGAGGTGCCATGGCCAGTGATACGTACCATGGAGGACCCGCCTGGGTCTGGGCCGTTGGCTGGAATCAGAGCCGGGCTGCAGGCTTTGCCTCCCGCTCAACCGGATGACTTGGTGCTCGTTTGCGCGGTGGACTCTCCGGGAATTGGCAGGTCGATTCGGCAGTTGCGCGAAGCGTTAGAGGACGATCCGTTGAACCATTTCGCTGGGGCCGTCACATTTGGGGGAGTGCCGAAGCCCCATCGTCAGCTCCTGCAAGGGTTGTATCGGCGAGTACCTTTAGAAGCCTCGATTGTCGCTGCTGACACGGTCGTGAACCGCTCGGTACACAGTGTGCTCGGTGGCTTATGCTTGCTCGACCTTCCAGTGGAGCCAGAGGCTTGTCGTGATCTTGACACTCCGGGCGATGTGGAGTGGTGGTTGCGTCACATCGGCGATTGATTCTCCGAAGCGTACGTGTTTCTCGGAAACCCTGCGGCCCATGATGAGACATCCTCTCCATGCCGTTACCGTGGTCATTACTATGACAGCGAGACACTCCGTGTCCCAGGAGCACAGAGTTAGTCGGGGCGCTGCTTTAATAAAGCGCGTTGTGGAGCATGTGTGGTCCCGCATCGCTCGGTTTCCGTAAGTCTTGCGAGGGGGCGGACTCTTGCCCCTCTAGAGGCGCACTCTTAGTGGCTTATGCTGAGCACGGGTCGGCGGGAGCGCTGATCGGATCTCGATAAGATCGATTGTGTGGATGAGATCAGGGCACGCATCATCACTGTCTCAGATCGTTGTGCTGCTGGCGCGGCCTTGGACCGGTCTGGGCCCTTGGCTGCTTCAATGCTTGCTGAGTTGGGATACAGCTGGCTCAAGGTCGATCCGGTGACCGTCGTACCTGACGGGATCGACTCGGTGGGTGGTGCTTTGAGGGATGCATTAGAGAATGGATGCCGGCTTGTCGTCACTACCGGTGGAACGGGGATCTCGCCGCGTGACCTTACCCCGGAAGCCACCGAGCCGTTGTTGGTGGCCCGTCTAGATGGGCTGGCCGAGCAGGTCCGAGCCCTCGGTGCGCATAGCTCCGCTCTGGCAGGACTATCGCGTGGTTTCGTAGGTGTGACTTCACGGGGTGACCAAGCGGCTCTCATCGTCAATGCGCCCGGCTCCACTGGCGGAGTGCGCGACACCCTCACTGTGATCGGGCCGATGCTCGAACACATCTTCAGGCAGCTTGCCGGAGGAGGACACTGACGTTCATAACTAGCGAGTTAGCGCACACTGCATTTACTGAGTGCGGCGAACCGCACGTGCAGGCGCCCCCTCGGTCCGCTGGGTCGTAGGGTGTTTTAAACGTGGGTGTTGTGGCGACCAACAGGTGGTCAGCAGCCTATGACAACCCTGAGAAGCGAGGAGGTAGTCATGTCGCATCATGACGACAACCCTGAGAAGATGGCCCGGATGCGTGATTGGTTGGAGATCGCTGCAAGAGAGGTGGCCGTCGATCCATCCGTTCTGACCGATGTTGAGCAGCCTTTGCTTGACATGGTCTCAGTTATCTCGCACGGACCGTCCCGTCCTGGAGCTCCGCTGACGGCATTCCTTGTCGGTATTGCCACG
This sequence comes from Cutibacterium sp. 37298, assembly GCF_023838685.1. NCBI lineage: Bacteria > Bacillati > Actinomycetota > Actinomycetes > Propionibacteriales > Propionibacteriaceae > Cutibacterium > Cutibacterium sp. 37298. The sequence continues at coordinate 37,848 of NZ_JAJNRJ010000006.1, read as the reverse complement.
GCACAGGGTGGCGATACCCTGCAGTTGGTAAAGAAATTGATGCAGGCCGCCGAGCAGTGGGGCCAAACACGGGACTAAACCTTCATGGGGAAGCGGGGCTGCTTGCAATCATTTGTAGCAGTGGCCTTAGTTGATTGGCGTTCATATGCCGATTCGCACCAGACTCCAGTAGTGCAGCGCTCGTCCGACGATCTCGCCGGCGAAAGTAATAATCAGCGTGGTGATAAGTAGCCAGCCAAGGCTATGGGGGTGCTCGCGCGGTGTGTGTAAAGCTCCGCGGTAGACGAAACTCCCGAGCATGAGCGCGATGACACCAAGCAGAATGAGTCGGGTAGCGTAGATACCTCCGGAGAACGTGTTACTGGCCTGGTGGGCGACAGGCCCGCCGGAGGCCAGCTGGGATGTGTAGAGCGGATAACCCACCATGAGGGCAACCGAGACCACGGCGGCGCCGATGGAGCACCATTTGGTTACCGTCAACGACAAGTCCCATTCCTGATCATCGGTTGGAGCGTTGATGGCACGGATCTCCTCGGTGACGTGCCGGGACCACCAGCCCGTGGTTTTCGGATGCTTTTCCCTGGCTGAGGGGCCAGCTGCTTCGTGACTATGGCGCACCATCGCGGTGATCATGAGTGCACAGGCCACTGAGAGAGTTCCCAAGATGATGGTCGTCGCTGCAAAGGAGAAAGGCACCCACCAGTTGTGCCAAGCCGGGACCGTCACCAAGGAGTAATAGATCATCGACTCGCACACCAACAGTCCGATGCCAACGATTGCGGTGAAAACCGCGAGAACCCGCTGAATAGCGAAAGTAGGTCGCTTAAACCAACTCAGCATGGCGAAGACAAAGCCGAGTAGGGCGAAGCCGGAGCCAAACATGATTTCACGCGATAGCCAGGAAGTCTGCGGGTGACGCAAGACGTTGAGGGTATGAGCCGGGTAACCCATATGAAACATGGAGACGAAGAGGCCGAATACCATGGCCGGGCCGATGGCATAGAGCACTGGGCGACTGGTTCGCTCCACGACGCTGTTTTCGCGTCCCCTGATGGCTACCCCCACGTGGACGGTCCCAAGGACTAAAAAGGCACCAACGCACATCTGTGTGACGACGGTGAATAGGATCATCGGAACGTCGTGGGTGTTCATCAGATCTCCTTGGTATTAGCGATCTCGCCGGTGCCCTCGTCCCACCTCTGGGCGTCACGATGCGCAGTGATCACTAGGTGCGGTTTGGTTACCGAAGGATCAGGCAGTGGAGCGATGGCGTCCTCATTGCCGTATTTGCCGCGCAGCTCATCGATAGGTCCCCAATCCAGAGCTCGCGACGGGCAAGCGGCTACACAGGCTGGCTCTTTACCCTTACTGCGATAGTCGTAGCACAGATCGCATTTGCTCATTCGGCCAGTGTCCTTGCGGTACTGCGGTGCGCTATACGGGCACGCCCACTCGCAGTATCGACATCCCACGCACTTGTCTTGGTCGACGTAGACGGTGCCGTCATCGCGGCGGGACATTGCCGTGGTAGGGCAGACTTTCATGCAGATCGGGTCCTCGCAGTGGTTGCATGAGACTGACGTGTAGTACGTGAAGACCGAGGGGTTGAAAGTGTCCCCCGAGATCTGCCAAGTTCCTCCGCTGTACTCGATGACTCGGCGCCACCGCACCCCCGTGGGCAGGTCGTGTTTGTCAATGCAAGCGATTTGGCAGGCTTTGCACCCGGTGCACAGTGTCTGGTCAAAGAAGAAGCCGTACTTGGCTCCTTTTGCCGTATAGTTCTTCTCTCCCATCCTCTGACTCCTTAGATTTTCCGGATGTTCATCAGGTCGGTGTAAACCCGATTTGCGATTTTGTCTATGGTTGCCGATGCTAGTTCGTCATATGCTGATGCATTCATCTGTCTCAACGTTGGCGCGTTTATGTGCGGTTGACTGATTTCCCGTGGGGGCGGGGTATTCATGCTTTTTCCACATTGGCGATCGTCGTGTGCACCGCATTACCCTTCGCTAGCGGCGAAGGGTGCAGCGAGGTGAGAGTATTCATGGCTCCATTGATGTCGACCGGTTGCTTGGGATTGGCGTTGCTCGGCGGGGCGACCTTTGTGTTACTCAAGGGGCAGTACCAAGCGCCCTGCGGCACTGAAAGAACGCCGGGTGCAATACGGTCGGTGACACGGGCCGGTAGCCGGATGGTACCGCGGTCGTTGTAAACAAAGACTTGATCGCCATTGGCGATATCTTTAGCTCGAGCATCTCGAGTGTTGATCCAGACAGTCTGGGGATGAGCGTCCAGCAGCCAGTCAACATTGCCATAGCTGGAGTGGGTTCGTCCTTTGAAATGGTGACCTATCACCTGGAATGGATATTTCTTGGAGGCTTTGGCCTCCTCGGGGCCTTCCCAGGTGACGACGTATTCCGGCAGTGCAGTGAGTTTGTCACCAGCTAGCTTCTTGCGGAAGGTGCCGAACGTCCACGCTTCGGACATTGCAGCTAGCCGCTCAGAATAAATCTCGATCTTGCCTGACGGGGTCTCTAGTGGATTGGCAACCGGATCTTTACGGAATTCATCAAGCTCTACATAGGGGCCCATGTCTTTGCGGAAGATACCTATTTTCTTCCACTCGCGGTAGGTGGGCAGACTGGGGTCTTTCTTTCGAGTCTCCTCGATCGTGCGTTCCAGCCATTGGCTACGGGTCAACCCGCCGGTAAATTCCTTCTCGGTGCCTAGACGCTTGGCCAGTCCGGCGCAAATGTCGAAGATGTTGCGGCACTCGTACAAAGGCTTGATTGCCTGAGATGAAACGATTCCATAGGCCATCGGCCCCCCGTTCTCGCCTGGGTGGATATCTTCTTCCTCGGCGGTAGACGTGCCAGGAAGGACGTAGTCGGCGTAGCGTGCCGAGGTCGTGTACTGGATGTCACAAACGACGATGAGCTCGCATTTGGAATCGTCACGCAGGATCTCCACAGAGCGGTTGTTGTCGCCTGTCTGTCCCACCAACGAGTTGCCCGCGTACTGCCACACCATCTTGATGGGGGCGCTGAGCTTGACATTCGTCGGCTTGCCGTGCTCGTCGATGGGAACCTTGTTGGCACGTATTCCGGGGGCTGGCTTTTCACACACCCCAGAGTTGAAGGTGTCCATCTGCTCACCATGGTCTATGGCGTCCAGCCAAGAGAACACCGGGATGATCTTGTTGGATTTGGTATTGGTGATCTCAGTGTTGAAAGGCAAAGTGAACTGGAAGGCTTGGGCGCCTTCGCGAGCACCGGTTCCGCCGCCGGGGATGCCAATGTTGCCGGTGACGGCTGCGAGCAGGAAGATCGCCCGAGCACTATTTTCTCCGTTGGCATGACGCTGGGGTCCCCAGCCTTGGGTGATGGCGCAGGGGTTGGCTGCTGCGATCTCACGTGCCAGGCGGCGGATCCGCTCTGCCGGGACTCCGGTGATGTGGGAGGCCCACTGCGCGTTCTTGATGGTATGGTCGGGTCCCTTCCCCTCCAGATAGGCCCGGTAAGACGAACCGGCTGATGTTCCTTCGGGTAGATGTTTGTCATCGAAACCGATGCAGTAGCGATCAAGGAAAGCTTGGTTGTGCAGGTCCTCGGTGATCATGGTATGGATGAGACCTGCGACCAAGGCGGCATCGGTGCCGGGCCGAATCGGGATCCACTCGTCAGCCATAGTAACGACAGTTTCAGAGTAGCGCGGGTCGATGACTATCGTGCGTACACCCGAGGTCTTGCGTGTCTGCTGGGAAACGAACACTTGGCCGCCACCTGACATGCGTGTTTCCGCAGGGTTGTTGCCAAACATGACCTGAAGTTTGGAGTTTTTCGCGTCATCAAATGAGTTGCCTCCGACCCATGATCCGTAGAAATACGGGTAGGCCTGAGTTATCTCGGTGGTCGAGTAGTCACTGTAATGGTCGAGGTAACCTCCCCACGTGTTCATGAGCCGGGCGAAGGCGCTCTGATCCGGCGGCCACGACTTGGCCATCACTGAGCCTAACGTGCCAGTGCCGTAGTTAATGTAAAAAGCTTCGTTGCCGTACCTGGCCTTGATCTTTTTCATTTTTTCGGCGATCTCGTCGAGGGCTTGATCCCAACTGATCGTTACCCATTGTTCATCTCCCCGCTTGGTGCCGGGCTTGCGTTTCATTGGCTTCTTCAACCGGTCAGGATTGTAAATGCGGTGGCGAATCGAACGTCCTCGCACGCAGGCACGTACTTGCTGGGAGCCCAGTTTGTTGTTTGCGGTGTCGTCGGGTAGGGCGCGGACGATGGTGCCGTCCCTGACCTCCAGGCGCAGCGGACAGCGTGAGCCGCAATTAACGGTGCAAGCAGACCACACGAAGGTCGAGGCGTCGTTGGTTGGCTTGTTGGCTAGTGCATCTTTCGTCTCGTGTAATACTGGGGCGAGGGCGGCAGCCCCGCCGACCACGGCGGACCATTTCATGAATTCACGGCGACGTGCCTTGGTCTTTAGCCCAGGTATATTCGTCGAATAGGATTCCACGTTGAGACCTCCCGACATACGATACGTCATTCACAACTTACCGTATCGTGTGAAAAGTCGTAGCGATTTTCAGCCTATGCTTATTGCAGCTTACGGAACACTGTGCACTGGCGCTGAGACCCCTCATCGACCGGTAGTCCTAAACCCTGTAGAGGGTCCTCTCCCCATGATGTGCATGCCAAGGTCGACGTGACGTGGGCGGTGTATTAATAGATCGTCGCTGCCGACCGCTGCTCACGATGGCCAGCAGACAAACAGAATCCTGTACCAAGGTCACCCTGCTCGCTAGCAGCATCCTGGCCATCTTGATGAAGCTGAAACGACCTCAATAGGCACGACAGCCACTTCCTAACGGCCCCACCGAGGTCACCAACAGACGCCTCAAACCTCTCCGAGGCGACGCCCTCGGATTCAAAAAATCAATCAGCTACATCACCCGAGAATTCCTCCACCTTCACTCAGCTTCGGGCAGCTGCGTCACTGAAGCACGGTCCGGGTCTGCGGCGAAGCTGAGGGTGCGGGCACCGACGCCGAGAGCGTCGACGACGACAAGTTTTCCCACGGCCGGCGTCCCGATCCCAGTAAGCACCTTCACGGCCTCGGTGGCCATCATCGATCCCACCTGACCGACGACCGGGCCGAATGTGCCTCCAACAACAGCTGACGGGACTGAATCAGCGGCGGGAACCTCGGGGAACAGATCGCGTAGCATGGGCCCGCGATCGGGCCAGAAAACTGATAGCTGACCTTGGTACTGCAGAATCGTTCCCCAAACCAGCGGGGTTCCGGTGATCTCGGCAGCGTCGGAGGCGAGGTAACGGGTGGTGAAGTTGTCCGTGCAGTCGAGGATGAGGTCATGATCCTTGACTAGGCCGAGCGCATTGTCAGTTCCCAGCCGGGCGACGACGGCCTCCGCCACCAGATACGGATTGAGTCGCTGCACCGCATCTTTGGCGCTGAGGGCCTTGGGCCGTCCCACGTCGGCCTGACGGTGGATCACTTGCCGCTGCAAGTTGGACTCGTCAACGACGTCGTCATCAAGGATCGTGAGGTAGCCAACCCCGGCGGCGGACAGGTATAGCAGTACCGGGGAGCCGAGGCCCCCAGCCCCGACGACAAGCACCCGACTATCTCGTAGTCGGCGTTGAGCCTCCTGACCGAATCCGGGCAAGACGATGTGGCGGGCGTATCGGATTAAGTCACGGTTGATTAGCGACGTCGTGGAGCCCAGGTCTTCTACGGCATCGTGGCCGTTGATAGCACGAGATACCGCGTCGTCCATCGGGTTGAGAGCGCTCACAGGCTGTCGTTCTCCCTCGGGCCACGGAGTCGCTCAGTGATGATCCCGTCGAACGGCGAGCTTGCTCGCGCTAGACGTCGACGCGCGATGCGTCCCGATGTACGAGCCACCCGTCCAGCCGCCACAGCCATCTTCATCGCCTGGGCCATGCCCACCGGATTGTGAGCGCGGGTCACGGCGGACGCCAGGAGTACCGCGTCGCACCCCAGTTCCATGGCCAAGGTGGCCTCCGAGGCCGTGCCGATCCCGGCGTCCAGGATGGCCGGGACGTTCGCCCGGTCGACAATCAACTCGATATTGTGTGGGTTAAGGATTCCTAGCCCGGTACCGATCGGGGCTCCTGCCGGCATCACCGCAGCGCAACCGAGATCTTCCAGCCGCTTAGCTATTGCTGGATCGTCATTGGTATAGGCCAACACGACGAAATCATCGGCCACGAGTTGTTCGGCGGCGTTCACGAGCTCAACGGGGTCGGGCAGCAGGGTGTCCTCATCAGCGATGACCTCGAGTTTGACGAGGTTGGTATCCAGGGCTTCCCTGGCCAGATTCGCGGTGAGAATGGCGTCTCGTGCCGTGTAGCAGCCGGCCGTGTTCGGTAGGGCGGTGATCCGGTGCCGCTGCAGGATCTCGAACACCGATTGACGAGGCCCGGCGGCGAATCGACGCATAGCCACGGTCGTAAGTTGGGTCCCCGAGGCAACCAGTGCTCGCTCGAGGGTGTCCATGCTCGTGCTACCACCGGTGCCCATGATGAGTCGTGATGTGAGCTTTAGACCACCGATGTGCAGCGGTTCGTCGGAAGACGTCGCCGCCTTTCTATCACAGCTCACTATCGTTTCCTCCACGTTCGTCACGTCTGTTTCTTCCGTCATCATCCGCCTTGTACCGCCGTCACGACGTCGATGACTCCTCGCACCGGGGTTGCCGCCCACTGTGCGCGACGTATCACGGCCCCATTTACGGCCACCGCAATCCCCAGAGGCGAGCCATCGACGGTTCTCCCGTCGGCTCTCAACGTCTTGCCGCTACGGGCACTAACCAGGTCAAGAATCGTCTCATTACCGCTGGGATCGTACGGCTCCCCGTTGACCGTCGTCGTGGGGTAGTGGCCAGTCGTCTCACCATTGTGCGCTGCCATAATGGCTTTTACCGGTTGCCGAATCGGAATGGATTGACGGCCGCTAGCAATGCCGGATTGTTGTCCTTTTCGGTGCCGCAGACGATATCTGCGCCAATCCTCGAGCCGATCGCAGCCAGGAGAATGCCGTGCCGGAAGTACCCCATTGAGACGGTGAGCCCATCGCCTACCCGTCCGATCATGGGTACGTCGTCGGGGGAACCGGGGCGGGCCTTGGCAGTCATCTCGTAAATTTCGCAGTCGAGGATTCCGGGTACCAAACGGTGGGCGTTGCGCAGCAACTGGTGAACACCCTCCGCATGCACTCCGACCATGTCGTCTTCTCGGGTTGTCGCACCTAGAACGATGGTGCCGTCGGCTCGCGGGACGATGTAGACGGCATTGCCCTGAACGACGCCGCGGATGGTTCTTGTTACCAATGGTCGCAGGGCTTCGGGGACGCGGAGTCGCAGCACCTCACCTCGTACCGGGCGCAGTAGGTCAGTGAGGGCCTGCGGAATGCCGGTGATCGCACCGGTGTCCACCCCAGCGGCGAGTACGACGTGATCGGCGCGGTAGCTTTTGCCGTTGGCACCGCGCAGGCCGATCGCGCGATGATCCTCATTGAAGAGGACCTCACTGGCTCGGGTGGATACGACTCGGTCACCAAGGAATTCGAGAATGGCGCCGCACAGCCGTCGGGGATCAACTTGGTGGTCGCCGGGGATGTCGACGGCCCCGACGCATCCTGGGCCCAGCGCGGGTTCCGCCGCCCGTGCCTGGGACACACTGATTCGGTTGACTGTCATGCCCATCCGGTGCTGGAGTTCGAGCAGTTCATTGAGAGTCTGGCGGTCGGCGGAATCTCCAGCGCAGACGAAGGTGGAGCTTTCCAGATATCCGATGTCGTGGCCAACGTCGTGGGCTATGGCGGCAGCGAAGTCGCGATAGATCCGACCCGATTCCACCATGAGGGGGTAGAGGGTCGGCTGGTCCCAGACGACCTCGGAGACCGGGGCGAGCATCCCGGCAGCAGCGAAACTGGCCCCGGAAACTGGGGCGTCGTCCAAGACGGTGACCTCTATCCCGCGACGACGCAGTCGCCAGGCCGTCGTCAGACCGATAATTCCGGATCCGGCGATGACGACCGAGGAGGGACGACCATGCTCCGACGGTGGAATAGTCGAAGTCTCGGCGGCGTGATTATGGCTCTTCGTATCGACGTGACCCACGATAGTGGATTCAGCGAACTCTGGTCGTGTGGCAGCAGTGACCACAGTATGTCCTCCCTCCGACGGCATGACCCGCATCAGGTAAGCGGTCGGCGAATATGCCCTCTCAGCCGCATCCTGTTCCGTGCGGCTCCCGCGGAAACTTTTCCCATCATAGGTCGTTGTCGCAGAGGCTGGGCTGATGACTCCGACGTCCAGCCCTGCAGCCTGTGTTTTGCCGAACCCGGTGAAGAAAACGCAACATTTCCTGATAGCCGGGTGGTCTTAGCGTATTCCATGTCAGGGTATGCCATTCTCCCGAGAACAGGACGATACCGTGAACTGGTACCGGAGCGTGTTATAACCAATTGTTTTTGCGGAATATGACGTAGAGAATCCCGCTGCTGGCTACCATAGATAGTATGCAGTAGAGGTAGCCGAACCTCCAGTGTAGCTCTGGCATGTTGTCGAAGTTCATGCCATAGATCGACCCTATAAGGGTGGGGACGACGAGGATGGCTGCCCATCCCGAAATGATCTTGAGATCCTCGTTGGAGCGTTGGTCGACAAGAGTTGCGTTGACGGTGAGGATCTGGGTGAGTAGCTCTCGAATGTCAGTGATTTGTGAAGAAATCCGAGCTAAGTGGTCGGCGACGTCGGCTAGGTAGGCCTGCAGTTCTGGGGGAACTTGGTGTTTGGCCGATCCAGCCCTAAGCGCGGCGATGACCGGGATGAGTGGGTTGGTGGCGTGTTGTAGGTCGATGGCTTCCCGGGACAGGCGGTAGATGCGTTCCGGGGCTGCCGAGTCCCCGCTGAACACTTGCCTCTCGATCTGCTCGATATCGAACTGGATGCCGCTGATGACGGGGAACGTCTGATCTACCACGCCGTCAAGGATCGTGTACAGCACCGATTCAGGGCCGTGACGCAGTAGTTCCTCATCTTTCGGCAGGCGAGGGGTCCACCTTAGGCTCGACAACTCGTCGGGTATGCGCTGCATGATGACGACGACGCAATTGCGCTGCTTAATGACTTCGGCCTCAACAAAGGCGACGTCCTCGATCGAATCGATGTAGAACGGCGGATGCAGCACCAGGAACAGGGCCTCGCCATGGCGCTCCAGCTTGGGTCGTTGATGGCCTTCGGCGAGGTCTTCAGCCAGCAGCGGGTCGAGGTTCATCAGATCAACTAGCCGCTTGATCTGAGTGCGGTTGGGGCTCTGCTCGACGATGATTCCTAGACGTTCCGGATGACCGTCCAACCATGACAGAGTGGTTTCGATGTCAGGTCGATGCTCCGGATTAGCTGGGACCCCCTGCTCGAACCACTTGATGTCGATGAGGCCTGGCTTGGTGTCGGAGATCGGTCCGGTTGCCACTGGTGAAGTTCCGCCATGGGTTCTCGCGCTCGTTGACGCAGTGTTTCTGGGCTGGAATGTTCCTGACATTGATCGCCTCCTCCGAACATTTGCGCGGCAAGCCTACTGCGTACGGTGTTGGTCGCCCCCGTCGTGATCGCGATTACTGGGGGTGTCATCATCGACATACATTCCCGGGGCGTCAAGGATGATGTTGGTGCCACCTGCCGCGTCAGATAGTTCATGTGGGGCCAGCCACTTAGCTAGATGATAGACACCGACGGTGACGATGGTGCCTAGAGCGATGCCACCCAAAGTGAAGGACTTGCTGAATTTCAGTGACACATCGCCGACACCGATGATGATCCCAGCGGCCACCGGGACGAGGTTCACCGGGTTGCCGAAATCGACCTCATTCTCCTTCCAAATCTTCGCCCCGAGCAGACCGATCATCCCGTAGAGGACCACGGTGATGCCACCCAGGACTCCGCCGGGGGTCGCCGAGATGACAGCACCAAACTTAGGGGAGAAACCGAACAGGATCGCCACGACTGCGGCTACCACATAGGCAGCCGTCGAGTACACCCTCGTGGCGGCCATGACGCCGATGTTCTCTGAGTAGGTGGTTGTCGGGCCGGCACCCAGGAAGGTCGCCAGTATTGAAGTCGCACCATCGGCCGCCACCGCCCGTCCGACCTGGTGGTCAAGGTTCTTACCGGTCATTTCAGCGACCGCTTTGACGTGGCCGGTGTTCTCAGCGATGAGGGCGATGACCACCGGCAAAGCGAGCAAGATGAAGGCCACGTGGAAGGCCGGCAGGTGGAATCCGACGACATTGGTTGATGCGTAGTGAGATCCGTTGTGAACCTGAGGCAGGTATTGCCAGTTGTCCAGGTTCGTCGCCGGAGGTAGGCCGATCCACGCGGAGCTGTGGACCGCCGACCAGCCCACCCGCGGGGCAGCGCTGCCATCGGAGTGGTGCAGTGGGCCAAATACGAGATCTTCGATCCACGACAGCAGATAGCCGATAACCAGAGCCAGAAAGATAGCGATCCGGGATACGAAGCCGCGCGGCCCTACCGACAGCGCAATGACGAGCAACATGACGATGAGCGCCGTCCACTGATCGGTAGGCCAGTATGTTTTGGCGACGACCGGGGCAAGGTTGAACCCGATGAGCATAACGACGGCGCCGGTCACCGTCGGTGGCAAAACTTTATGGACTACCCGAGATCCGGCGACCTGGATGATGATGCCGCAAATAAGTAGGGTCAGGCCGACACACAGCAGGGCGCCCGAGACGTCATTGGGCTTACCGCCCGAGGCGTAGATCGCGGTCGCTACCCCAGGAAACGCGGCCGACGAGCCGAGATAAGACGGCACTTCATGCTGAGTGACGAAGATGAACACCAGGGTTGCCACACCCGACATCATGACCGCCAACTGCGGGTTGAGACCCATGAGAACGGGGAAGACGAAAGTCGCCCCAAACATGGCTACCACGTGCTGGGCTCCTAGCCCGATGGTGCGGCCCCACCCGAGCCTCTCGTCGGGAGCCACCACCTCACCCGGTTCTAGTACACCGCGATTGTGCAGTTTCCAGATCATGCGCGTCCTTCCGGGGTTGGCTCCCTTCCGGAGCCTCAGCGTATCGGTCGGGCGGACATGTCCGCCCAGGCCCCCGACGGAGCTTAGATCCAGGAGTGGAACCACATTCTTGCCAGCCATGCCTTTCGGGTCATGAGACCGTCGGTGAGGATTGGATAGATGAAGGCAAAGTCGGCGGCGACCAGAGCCATAACCGTCCCGACGACGATCGCACCGATGCGTCGTCGGCTGCTGGCTTTAGCGGGTCCGAGGATCTGACCGAGCCAGATAGCCAGGATCGTCACGGTGAACGGGATGATGCAGATCGCGTAGAAGAAGAACAACGGGCGGTCGTCGTAACGGAACCACGGGATCCACGTCGACATCATGGCGACAATGGGCAAGGTGAATCGCCAGTCACGGGCGAAGATCCACCAGATCACCGCAGCCACCAGGGCGATGGCCGCGAACCACCACAGTACCGGGGTCCCGGTGGCAGAGATGACGCGCAAGCAAGTATCGCCGACGGCCTTGCAGCCTTGCTGGCTGGGCTTGATGCCGTTGACGGCGTCGACGCCCAGCGGACGCTGGATCACCAGCCATCCCGACGGATTCGAGGCATAGACGTGAGTTTGCGTCATCATGTACGAACCGGTGTGAAAGTCGTAAATCTGTCGGTGGTATTCCCACAGCGCGGCCAATGGTTTCCCAACTACCTTCGACAGGCCTGGGCTGGGGGCGGGACCAGCCCACGATTTACCGAAAACCATGTGCGGGTAGGTGACCAACCACTTCGCCCAGGTGGCGAGGTATGTTAACAGCGCAACGACGACGAGGTACACAAAGGCCGGCACTCCGTCGCGAAGGAAGGACCACCACGCTTTCGTCCCGGCGCCGGCTAGACGACGCGCCGACCAGTCCCAGATGACAGAGACGATACCCATGGTCGCTAGCACGAACATGGAGTTCCACTTCGTGCCACAGGCCAGCCCGAACATGATGCCTGCGACCAGACGCCAGGGTCGCCACCCCAGAGCGGGGCCGAAATCCGCATCGAGATGCGGGTTGCCTATGGTGCGTAAATGATCAGCTAGTCGGTGACGGAACCAGTCCCGGTTGGCCGCTACCGCGGATACACCTGCCACCAGGAAGAAGGCCTGGAAAATGTCGAGCAGTCCGATCCGACTCATGACGAAGGCCAAGCCGTCGAGGGTGAGCAAGATACCGGCAATGGCGCCCACCATGGTCGAGCGGGAGAGACGTCGAGCCAGCCGGATCGTCATGAGGACGAGGAGTGATCCAAATACCACCGAGCTGAACCGCCATCCAAAGGAGTTAAATCCGAACAACTGCTCCCCGGTCGCGATGAGCCATTTGCCGACTGGTGGATGGACGACGAACTCGGCGTCTGGAGTCCAGGTATTCGTGATCCCACGGACGATATCGGCATTGGCCTTGGCGGCGTCGGGCCAGGTGGCCTCGTACCCCTGATGGAGCATCGTCCAGGCGTCCTTGGGGTAGTAGGTCTCATCGAAGACGAGACTGTTGGGGAATCCTACGTTCCATACGCGCAGCAGGAATGCCACGGTGGTGATAAGGGCCGTGATGATCCAGCTCGTGTACTCATCGGTCATCCGACCGTCGTCGAGGCGTTCGATGGTCGACAAGGATCTTCTCGTTGCTGGCACAGTGCCATAGTAAAGGGTTGGTCCGACGTCATCGTCGGTTCGGCGTGGGACGATAGCTCGGTGAGTAAGACACAGCCGGGACGAGTCATCCTGGCGGGCACCCCCATTGGCGACCGTCGTAGCGCCTCGCCCGCCCTTATCGAGACCTTGCGGGATGCCCGGGTCATTGCCGCCGAGGATACCCGTCGGCTGCGTGACCTGTTGCGCCGCCTCGGCGTCGAGAGCTCTGCCCGCGTGGTGTCCTACTTTGAAGGCAACGAGTCTGCCCGCACACCCGAACTCATCGACTGCCTTCGTGATGGCGACGACGTCGTGGTGGTTACTGATGCCGGGATGCCTTCGGTTTCAGACCCGGGGTACCGACTTGTTACCGCGGCCATTGAGCACGGCATTGTCGTCACCTCAGTGCCTGGGCCCACCGCCGTCACGACGGCCCTAGCCATCTCCGGACTACCCACTGACCGGTTCTGCTTCGAGGGATTTCTGCCGCGCAAACCGGGAGAGAGGCGTCGTCGTCTGGCCGAACTGGCTCAGGAGCCACGCACCACCGTCCTATATGAGGCCCCGCACCGGCTCGCTGATCTTCTTGATGACGCCGCTGATGTCCTCGGTACCGATCGACGGGCCGCGGTGTGCCGGGAGCTGACGAAGACCTACGAGGAGGTTCGCCGCGGCGGTTTGGGCGAGTTAGCCGAATGGGCCCGCGAGCACGCCCGTGGGGAGATCACGATTGTCATCGAGGGAGCCCCGGGCACCGTCGTCGGCATTGACGAGGCCGCTGAGATGGTTGCAGAGCTCACTGCCGACGGCATCAAGCGCTCTAAAGCTGTCGCCCAGGTGGCCCGCGCCACTGGAGTTGACCGCCACGAACTCTACGACGCCGCGCAGAACGCCTTGACCACTGACAAGGAGGAATCGTGAACGAAGCCATCCGTGAGGTGCTGGGCGAGGCCGGAGCACCGCCCCTGCCCGAGCCGCTGGCGGGCTCCATTGTGGACTCTCACACTCACTTGGACACCGTGCAGGACGTTGTCGGCATCGAACCCGCTATTAGTTTGGCGGCCGCCCGTGAGGTCGGGGTGACCCGCATCGCTCAAATTGGATGTGACATCGCGGGGTCCGAGTTCGCCGAGGAGTTGGCGCGGACGCACAAGAACGTCATCGCTGCGGTCGCCATCCATCCCAACGACGCTGCCCGTCTCGGCAGGAAAAAGATTGGTGATGCCTTGAAACGGATTGACGAGCTTGCCAACGTCGGCAACCACGTCCGCGCCATCGGTGAGACCGGTATTGACCATTTCGGCACTACCGATGCCGACGGACAGGCTTTGCAGCGCGAGGTCTTTGCCGCCCATATCGCTATGGCCCACGCCCATGATCTCACCTTGGCAATTCACATGCGCGACGCCCGTAATGGCGGTGAGGGTGACGAGCCGCCCTCTGGTCGTCAGGCTCACGATGACGTTGTTGACGTCCTTAACTCAGAAGGTTGGCCCGATCGGATTATCATGCACTGCTACTCCGGTGATGCTGACCTGGCCCGGATCTGCTTGGACCATGGGGCCTACCTGTCGTTTTCAGGGACCATCACCTTTAACTCAGCCGGTCCGCAACGCGACGCACTGGCGATCGCGCCAGACAATCGCATCCTTGTAGAGACTGACGCGCCCTTCCTAACTCCCGCCCCGCGCCGGGGCAAGCGCAACGGGCCATACTTGTTACCTCACACTGCACGCTTCATCGCGAAACAGCGGGGGTGGGATGAACTCCGTGTCTGTCAACAACTAACCGATAACGCCTTTGCCGCGTATGGAGGTGCCTGGTGAGTGAAACCGGCCTGCTCAACCCGGCGTCGATCCGGCGCATTGCTGACCAGATCGGTCTGCGACCGACAAAGACTCGCGGGCAAAACTTCGTCCACGACGCTAACACGGTGCGCCGGATAGTTTCCCTGGCGCAGGTGGGCGCCGCAGACCGAGTTATCGAGGTCGGCCCTGGGCTGGGTTCGCTCACCTTGGGGCTGTTGGAGACCGGCGCGGAGGTCGTTGCCATCGAGATTGACGAGGTGTTGGCCAACCAGCTTCCCGATACCGTCGCTGAACGAATGCCGGGTGCTGCCGAGAGGTTGGAAGTCGTCCTGTCCGACGCCCTTGACGTCAAGGTCATCCCCGGTGCGGAACCCACCGCCTTGGTGGCGAACTTGCCGTATAACGTCGCGGTTCCGGTGCTGTTGCACATGCTGGCAATATGTCCGCAGTGGAGCACCGGCGTCGTCATGGTGCAGTCGGAGGTGGCCGACCGGCTAGTAGCCGCTCCCGGCTCTAAGATCTATGGGGTTCCAAGCGCCAAACTGGCATGGTATGCCGAGGCGACTCGGGTCGGTAACGTTCCCCCGACGGTCTTCTGGCCAGTGCCCAATGTGGATTCCGGGTTGGTCCGGATTACGCGACGGCGGTCTCCCCACGTCGACGGGCGGAACCCGCGCGTCACCCGTTCCCAAGTCTTTCGCGTTGTTGACGCCGCTTTCGCCTCTCGCCGCAAAATGCTGCGCTCGGCCCTGGCCGGGTTATGCGGTGGTTCAATGGCGGCTTCCGAGCTCATTACCGCCGCTGGAATTGACCCGACGGCGCGTGGCGAAGCCCTCGATATTGGCGATCTGGCCCGCGTTGCAGAGGCCCTAGCCCAAGCTGGTGCTCTCAGCGATTCAGGTCAGGTGTGAACTTCTGCCGGTACGGTTAGCACATGGTGATGATGGACGATCCGTTTGACTTGCTCCGGCCGATGACCGTGACGGTGCGGGTCAGCGCCAAGGTCAATCTGGCGCTCGGGGTTGGCGGCCTTGCGCCCGACGGCTTTCACCCGTTGGCGACTGTCTTCGAAGCTATCTGCATTTACGATGAGGTGGCGGTGACTCGTCGCGACGATTCGCGCATCACCCTCACCGTCTCAGGAGAGGACGCCGATCAGGTCCCTACCGACGAGACGAATTTGGCCTGGCGAGCTATAGAACTCGTTCGCGAGGAATTCGCTTCAGAATGGGGGAAACGTGGCCATGGCGCCGACATTCACATCGATAAGTCGATCCCGGTCGCTGGTGGGATGGCTGGAGGATCAGCTGACGCAGCGGGCGCCCTTATGGCAGCGGCCGCGTTGTGTCGGCTCCCTTACTCCCCCGAGGAATTACAACCGTTGGCTGCTCAGCTTGGCTCCGACGTGCCCTTCTGTCTCACCGGTGGAGTGGCGTTAGGGCGAGGTCGAGGAGACCGTCTTGCGCCAGTGATCTGCCGAGGACGTCATCGCTGGGTGTTCGCGACATCGAATCAGGGACTGTCCACCCCGGCTGTCTACCGACGTTTCGACGAGTTGGGCGGCACCCCTGGGGGAGAAACGGTGCCCAATGACCTCATCTCGGCTTTGACCCGCGGCGATCTTGATGTTGTCGCTGCCAGTCTGAGCAATGACTTACAGGCCGCTGCCATCGACCTTCGGCCCGAACTCGAAGAGGTGTTGACAGTTGGGCGAGAGGTGGGTGCGTTGACCGCTTTAGTTTCTGGATCGGGGCCGACCTGCGCCTTCCTCGTCCGGGACACCGCTGGCGCCAAGAAGGTGAGCGCTGCTGTGGCCAATCTGCCTCAGGTTCATCGCACCCGAACTGCCCGTGGTCCAGCTGCGGGAGCGCAGCTCCTGCCTGGCCCGGTGGGGAGCTTTGCATGACGAGACCGCTACATCAGAACGCTGTGCACCAGAATTCGCCACGGAATGACGCGGTCGACGGCATCATTGCGGCGTGGGCTAGGGAGCGTCCTGACTTGCCCGTCGAGGTAATGGAGGTGTGGTCGCGCGTCACGAGGCTCGCCCGTCGCCTGGATCGTGACCGCGCCAAAGCGTTCTCCCAATGGGACCTCGAGGGCTGGGAATTCGACGTGCTAGCAGCGCTACGACGCTCTGGTGAGCCCTATCAACTCAGCCCGGGTCAGCTCCTTAACGAGCTCGAGGTGGCATCGGGGACGATGACTAACCGCATTACAAGGCTGTCAAATCGCGGTCTGGTGCGTCGTCTTCCCCATCCCAAGGACGGGCGCGGGGTCATCGTCGAACTCACCGATGAGGGGCGCGATCGGGTCGATGGAGCCCTGGCAGCCCTGTTGGAGTCCGAGGGACGTTTGCTCGACTCGATGGATGCCCAGGTCGTCGAACAGGTGGGTCAAGGTTTACGTGCCGTTCTGGCCCGTCAAGAGGAACTGGACTGAAGGCTTTCTCTCTCGACGTGACGGCTGAGATGTGGGCTGCCCGACAGATGAGCAAGCCCGTTGAAAGTCAGGTCAACCAGATGGGCGGCAACGACTTCTTTGGCTGGTTCACGGGTGTCGAGCCAGGCCTGCCCGGTCATGCCAACCATGCCGGTGAGGGCCTGGGCGTACAGGTAGGAGTACGAGACATCGAACCCGTGACGGTCAAAGTTGGCGGCGAGAATCCCCTCAGCCCACGACGCGACGTCGGAGAGAATTGACGCGTACGAACCGGTGGCTGAACCGACCGAGGAGTCTCGCGAGATGATCCGAAAACCGTCTGGACGGTCGTCGATGTAGTCCAGCAGGGCCAGTACCGCTGACTCCAGGGTGCGTTTTGGGCCTTGCTTTGGGCGGGTCATGGCAGCGTTGAGGGAATCTTGTAGGTGGCGTACCTCGCGGTCTACGACGACGGCGTACAGCCCATCCTTGGACCCGAAATGCTCGTAGATGACGGGTTTGGAGACTCCCGCGGTAGCGGCGATCTCCTCGACGGAGGTCCCTGCCATGCCATTGTCTGCGAAGAGGCGACGAGCCACGCTGATGAGCTGTTCACGGCGCTGGCCGCTGGTCATCCGCGCCCGGCGCTGCGGGGGTGATGGCTGGGATGAGAAATCCGACATCATGATATTGAGCTTACTGAGCGTCGCTGCGTGGCCGAATTGCGATGCATGCTCTAAGGTTATGGAGACTCGGTTCGCCGAGCGTTCCCCGGTTGGTCTGTCGGCAGGGCCCGCCTGACTTTGAATCAGGATGAGCGACGCAGGTTCGACTCCTGCCCGGGGAGCTCGTTGATCCCGCTCCCGCAGTGCGGTGTAACCGAGTGGCGGCTAGAGTAAACCCTGCATGCCACATCCGAACCTGGGGGGAGCACCGTGACGCCGAGCCCGTCCACTGACCGAGCCGAGATCGACGGAGTGGCTGCCGTCATCGTGTTGGCCGCCGGCGGCGGCACTCGCATGAAGTCGACGAAGTCTAAGCTGCTGCACGAGGTTGCTGGTCGGCCAATGTTGTCGTGGGCGATCGGAGCGGCTCGCGGACTTAACCCGGAACATCTCGTCGTGGTCGTGGGTCACCGTCGCGAGCAGGTCGAGGCCCATCTCGCTGAGGACGCCCCCGACGTCACCACGGCGGTCCAGACAGAGCAAAAAGGCACTGGTCACGCTGTCGCATGCGGTCTCGAGGGATTGGACGAGCTCCACGGTGAGGTCGTCGTCACCTACGGTGACGTCCCTATGCTTACCGGTGAGACCCTTCAGCGGATGGTTGAGGCGCACCGCGAGCGCCGCAATCTTGTTACCGTTCTTACGGCCGAGGTAGAGGACCCCACGGGTTACGGACGAATCCTGCGAGAGGGAGAGGCTGTTGTGGGAATCGTCGAGCACAAAGACGCCGATGAGGCCCAGCGAGCCGTTCGCGAGATCAATTCCGGTATTTATGTTTTCGATGCCGAAGCTTTGCGCGAGGGCGTCTCCAAGCTTTCTAACGACAACGTTCAGGGTGAGTACTACCTCACCGACGTCGTCACCATGGCTGCTGATGGCACTGTCGAGGTTCCTGGCCGCGGTTGCGTGGGCGCCTTCCGTATCGACGACGTGTGGCAAACTGAGGGGGTTAACGACCGGGTCCAGCTGGCCCGCATGAACGCCGAGGTTAATCGCCGTATTGTCATTGGATGGATGCGTGCTGGGGTCACCATCATTGATCCCACTTCGACATGGATCCAGCCGGATGTTGACCTCGCTAATGACGTCACTTTATATCCCGGGGTATTCCTCAACGGGGCTACCACCATTGGAGCTGGGGCCACGGTTGGCCCGGACGTTACCGTCACCGACTCCGAGATTCGTGAGGAAGCCACCGTCACCCGTTCCGAGGTCACCCTTGCGGTCGTCGGTGAGGGGGTGCGGGTTGGCCCGTTCTCCAACATCCGTCCTGGTTCCGTACTCGACCGTGACGCCAAAGTCGGAGCCTTTGTTGAAACCAAGAACACCCACATCGGAACCGAAGCGGCCATCCCCCACATGGCCTACGTTGGCGATTCCGAGGTGACTGCAGGATCCTCCATTGTTGCCGGATCTGTCCTTTCCCGGGAGTGCGCCGCTCCCGCCACCGTCTCGGACATCACGTCCGACAGCCAAGACGACACCCTGAACCCGGAGGCTGACCAGTGAGTGGAACCACCCGTCCGAACAACAAGCACCTCATGATTTGCTCAGGACGGGCCTATCCCGAACTTGCTGAGCAGATCGCTGCCGAACTCGGCGTCGAGCTTGTCCCGTCGCGTCAAGTTACGTACGCGAACTCGGAGATCTACGTGCAGTTCCAGGAGTCTGTGCGCGGCTGCGACGCTTTCGTTATCCAATCCCACAGTGCGCCGGTAAACGAGGCCATGATGGAGCAGCTCATCATGATCGACGCGCTCAAGAGGGCTTCGGCTAAGCGCATCACCGTGGTTTCTCCGTTCTATCCCTACGCTCGTCAGGACAAGAAGCACCTGGGTCGCGAGCCCATTTCCGCCCGCCTTATGGCCGATCTTTATCAGGCTGCTGGAGCCGACCGCATCATGTCAGTCGATCTGCACGCCGCCCAGATCCAGGGATTCTTCGACGGCCCTGTTGACCACCTGTGGGCCCTTCCGGTGCTCGCCGACTACGTCACCTCCAAATATGACAATTCCGACATGGTTGTCGTCTCCCCGGACGCCGGCCGGGTGCGCCTGGCTGACATGTGGACCGACAAGATTGGCTGCCAGCTGGCGATCATTCATAAGCGTCGTGATCCGAATAAGGCCAACGAGACAACCACCCATGAGGTTGTCGGTGAGGTTGAGGGTAAGACTTGTTTACTTGTCGACGACATGGTCGACACTGCGGGCACGATGTGCCAGGCTGCCCTAGCTCTTAAAAAGCATGGCGCCAAGCGGGTTATTGCCGCTGCCACTCACCCGATCCTGTCGGACCCGGCCGCTGAACGGATCAATAACTCGCCCATCGAAGAACTCATCGTCACCAACACTCTCAAGATTCGCGACGATATCGACATTCCTGCCATGACGCTTCTGTCCATCGCCCCGCTTATTGCTAAGGCGATCCAGGAGGTTTTCGAGGACGGGTCTGTGACGAGTCTGTTCCGCTGACGTTGTTTGGGGGTACAGCGTTGTGCCCCTTCGCGCCGGTCCGAATGACCCTCTCGGTTGATACCGTTTATCTGTCAAGGTCGATCTTGGCCGGGAGCGTGCCCTTGCTGTCGGGTGCACCTCTGACCTGCCTCGATTGGAGGGAATATGTGGCCCATCAGGACGGTGCGGGCCTATTGCGCGGGGACCGTGGCGACGGCCGTCGCCCTAGCTGTTTTTGTTACGAGCGGGACCCACGCCGCAGGGGCCAGGGAAACGAACAAGCCGCAGGCATATCCAGTTCCTGGTCTTTTCCATCCGTGCAGTGGTTCCGTGACTCCTGACTGGCACTACGGCGAGACAAGCCGCCACTACCAGTCCGACGGAACTCTGCAGTTCACGAACCAAACCGACCATGCCGTCGACTACACCGCCAGTGTAAAGACATCGACAAACCACAAGATCGATTCCAACTCGGCATCCAAGCTTCCCCCGAACTGGAACACCACCCTCAAGACGGAATTAGGGATCGTTGCCTCCAATGGGTGGCAGGATAAGGAGACTTTCGGTCCCGTCAAACTTGGCCCTGGAGAGTCTTTCCGGGTTGAGTATGGTGTCACCGTCAAGAACTTCGTGGGCATGTTCTTGGGGTGCCGGGACGGATATTTAGAGCCCAGCGGTGGCGCTCACGTCATCCGGGGCACCGCGCCAGCCGAGCGATACGCCTACGCCCTCGTCATCCACAAAGATGGTTCCATCTCGGATCGAGCCCTGGCCATCCCCTCGCGAGGGTCAGGCAAGAACAGCCGAATCGTTGATGACCACGACATTGTCATGGCCGGACCGAATCTGGAGAAACTTGCCGATCCCAGTAAGGATGTCCCGGTCGAACCGACTAGCCCATTGCAGCGCGATCCCTCCTGGCCTAAGCAGGGGGAGCGATGCCTGGCGAGGGGTTGGTACCCGTTGGACATCTCCGGTATTGATCCGCTCATCCGTCAACCCGGGTATTCCCAGGACTTCCTCAATTGGTCCAAGGGCCAGTACCACTTCACTCCTGTCACTGACACCGTCGTGGGAGCTCAATTCGCTGGATACGTGAACTGGGATCCCGCTGCCGACGGGCCACCACGCGGATGGCTGGAGTCCGTTGGGGCGATTTACCGCGCCTACCTACCCGTCAAGACCGAGCTTAAGGGCGTCGATCTCGCTCCTGGGGAGAAGGTTCACGTCGAATATGGCACCCTGCTACGCCGAGTGAACTACCGTGAGGTCGGTTGCAAGAACGGTGTCGCATC
Source organism: Cutibacterium sp. 37298 (assembly GCF_023838685.1). Taxonomy (NCBI): domain Bacteria; kingdom Bacillati; phylum Actinomycetota; class Actinomycetes; order Propionibacteriales; family Propionibacteriaceae; genus Cutibacterium; species Cutibacterium sp. 37298. The sequence goes on along the minus strand of NZ_JAJNRJ010000006.1, from coordinate 16,362 downwards.
TATCGTGTCGCATTACGGACTGGCTTCCGCGCCTGCCGGATTCTGGGCTGAAGCCACTATTACCGGCACTGACGGGACCAAACGCACCGTCGACGTAACGCCTGACGCGTGGAAGCATCTTCCCGTACCCACCCAGACGACCCGCTGATACCCATTCCCATTCGCGTCTTGGAAGGAACCACAATGATTCGTTCACTCGTTGCTACTTTCGCTACCGGGGCAATCGTCACCGCTGGTGCCCAGACGCCTGCCCAGGCCCTGCCGGTACAGCACCAAAACCCCGCGAACCCAACCACCATCGGTGCTCCCTGCTCGAATCCGGGTGACACCGGACAGACCGTTCATGTGGTGCGCAGCTACTTCGATGGCTCTGCTGGGACGTGGACGATTTCCAACTACAACGACACTCCGCTGCCGGTCACGCGATCCATCACAGAAACTAAGACGAAGAACTGGTCGGTTTCGGCAGGCATTGACTTCCCACTGCTCGATGTGATCCACATCTCCATTTCCAGCAGCTATAGCACTTCTTCTACCTATGAGGTTGGAGAAACTGTTGGACCCTACGACGTTGCCCCGGGCAAGACCGCAGTTTTGCAGGCCGGTTGGATTGTCTCTGACTTCGAGGGGCAGCATACGGTCTGCGGTCCCGACAAAAAATGGCAGGGCCGTGGTGATCACTTCACCGCTACCCTCCCGCGGGAGCATCACGTGAGGATCAGCACCCGCGACAATGTGCAGTACGACGCCTGAGATGCCAAGGGGGATCAGTGTGTTGCGGTGCGCAGTAGTGGGTGCGGTAACTGCGACAGTGGCGTTGACCACCGTGTTCTCAGCAGTTCCGGCTGGTGCTGTTCAGGAATCGCCGAACAACGGGATCAATTTCGAGCTGCCCCAGCGGTGGAATGACAACTACAAGCCCGGCACTCGTTGTACACCGCAGGGGACGCGGGGTGTGTACGTCACGGCCTCTCGTCGGTGGTTCAAGCAGACTGACGGGGCCAGCGTCGAGAACACTACCGATACCGCCATGCCCGTGACCCATGCCGTCACGGTCAAACGCAGTGAGACTACCGAAGTCAAGGGTGAGATCAAGGCTGATGGCACGTTGACCACATACCTCAATCAGTCCTATGGCTTCGACTACATCCACACGGTGTCGTGGGAGTTGTCGCAGAAGGTGGGGCCTTACGACCTTGCTCCGCACACCCAGGGTCGTCTGGTCTGGGGATTCATCATGCTGGATGTTGACGCCCAGAATGTTAGCTGCGGAGCTGATCTCACCTGGCACGCGGTCGGGAAGCCGTTCTCGGGAACTAACCCGGAGTCCCGGTACGCCGAGTTGAGATCTGAGGGTTCGATCGGCTGAGTAGCCTGAATGTGTTCCGCGGGGGCCAAGACCTGGGCTTGCCAGGTTGTGGCCCCCGCATCGTACGAGTAGACTGTCTTGAGCTTGGCGAGGGACCGCAAGGTCCGTGATCGACTGGCTGCCTACTTGGGCTTCCTCTCGTCGAGCCGTTCTACGTCAACGAGAAGGAGATGCCACCATGGCAGACATCATTCACCTCAAGGCAGAGCAGCGTACCGAGTTCGGTAAGGGCGCCGCGCGTCGTATCCGGCGTGATGACAAGGTTCCCGCCGTGATGTACGGCCACGATCACGACCCGATCCACGTGACCCTTGACGGCCACGCCACGTTGCTGGCTCTGCGTACCGAGAATCCGCTGCTCTCGATTGAGATCGAGGGCCAGAAGCCTATGCTTGCTCTGCCGAAGGACGTTCAGCGCGACGTCCTTAAGGGATTTGTTCGCCACGTCGACCTGCTGACTGTGCGTCGTGGCGAGAAGGTTGACGTGAACGTCGCCCTGCGCATCACCGGTGAGTCTGCCCCCGGCACCATCGCCATGACCGAGTTCAACGAGATCGAGGTCCAGGCTGACCTCCTCAATATCCCCGAGGTTATTGAGATCGACGTCACCGGTCTTGAGGCCGGTACGACCATTTACCTTGGCGACCTCAAGCTCCCCGAAGGCACTAGCCTGCTAGGTGACGCGGAGGATGTTGCCGCTACTGTCGCCTTCCCGGAGACCGAGTCCGTTGAGGATGAGGAGTCCGGGGAGGACGCTGAGGGCGAGGCCGAGAAAGAGTGAGCCCATCGTGGCTCGTGATTGGGCTCGGCAATCCGGGCCCACGTTATGACGGCACCCGACACAATGTCGGGGCAGACGTCATAGCCGAGTTATGCCGTCGGGCTGGTGAGAAGCTCTCGCCAGCCCGCGGACAACGGGCGGAACTCGTTCGCACCCGCTTGAGCTCGGCCGGTCTGGGCGTACCAGCTGTGGATGCCCAGACCGTTATCCTGATGCGCAGCCGCACGTATATGAACGAGTCGGGGATCGCCGTCAGCAAGGTCGCGAGCTTTGCCGGAATGACCCCTGACCATCTCATCGTCGTTCATGACGAAATTGATCTTGATCCGGGTCGACTACGCCTCAAAAAGGGAGGTGGCGACAACGGCCATAATGGGTTGAAGTCCGTTCGAGCCCACATGCGTACCGGCGATTTTATTCGGGTGAGGGTCGGTGTTGGGCGTCCTCCGGGCCGCCAGGATCCGGCTGACTGGGTATTGGCCCGAGTACCTGTTAGGCAGCGTACGGACATGGACGTTCAGGTGGCCTTGGCTGCCGACGCCGTCGAGACGATCATTAAACAAGGGCTGACGGTGGCCCAGAATCGTTTCAATTCCTGAAGGTCACCAGTTTTTCGGGGGCTGCATCGGCGGGAATTGTGGCATAAAAGGCAGTTGTCCCAATTTATCGGGGCGCGATCGCAGCCATTCGGAAAGCTGGTTGCGCCGTCTGACGAGCTCCGGGCCGCCTTCGCCAGCGGCAATACGGTGCTGGGCCAGTGCTGCTTCTGTTACGGCAGTAATAGTGCGTTCCTGACTTCGCTTAGCGGCTCGACCATGCTTACCGGAATCAGCGAGGACGGTACGTCGCTTACGCGGATCTGCGATCATGTCAGCCTCAATCGGAGTCACCAGCCCGGCTTCCACCATGAGGGGAAGTTGGGAGCGCACTGCTTCGTACTCTTTGCGCCGGTTGCGAGTTGCCATAATGACGGTGCCGATGAACACTGGTACAAACAGCACAACGTAGACGAGCACCATCGTAACTAGCTGACCGGTCTCATCAAGGGTCAGGCTGTCCGCCAATAATGCGGGGCCACCGTTCCATAGACCATGGAGTAGGCACGCTACGACGTAGCCAAGAATGACTTTCCAGAAACCGCCCTTGTTGCGCCACGCCCACATGCCGACCGCAGTCGCCGTGGTGTAAAGCGGGTGTCCGAAGACCCCAAAACCTGTGCGCACAAGTGTCATGACGACAAATTCCCCGGCACTCGACGAGAGAGCGAAATAACCCAGGTTCTCCACGAACGCGAAGCCTAGGGCGCAGATCCCGGCATAGAAGATGTGATCGGTTAGCGAGGTGAGCTCAAGCTTGCGGGCTCCAGTGGCAACGAGAATAAATACTGAGGCTTTGGCTAATTCCTCAGCAAGCGGTGCGACGATGGCCATCGTCACGAACTCACTGGCGGGAACCGCCATCTCGACAAGGAACGAGAAGATGACGCCTGCTGACCCTCCCCAGATCAGCGCCATCACTGTGAGACGGGTAGGTTCGGGCTCCCATCTGTCGAGCCAGCGGTAGCACAGCAGACACACGATAAGGGCCGCGGTCGATGGGATTGCACCGACGATGAAGGTAACGGGTGAGCCTGCGCTGATGAGCGCGACGATGAGGAGGATGACGATCGCTCCCAATACGGTGATGACTATCGGGAGGGTTCCGCTGCGTCGAACCGGTTTGGGAGTGAGTGGGTACTGCATAGGTGTGGTGCTCACCTCGACATGCTATGGGGAGGGGAGCCCTCGAGAACAACTCCACGAGTGATGGTGAGTGTCGGTACCACCACGTACCCTATGCTCGTGGCTTTTGGCGGATTGACCTCCCTTCTTTCCCGCGAACCGGTGCTCTCCCATGTTGTGGAGGACGCCCTTACCCGGCGCACTCCCACCCTTGACCTTCAGGTGGCAGCTTCGGCCCGCCCGGCGGTGGCAGCCGTACTGGGCCGGTCTTTCGACGGTTCCGGACGTCTGCCAGTATTACTCGTGACGAGCACGTTCCGAGAGGCCGAGGAATCAGTTGCTACCTTGAAGACGTGGCTCGGCGCCGACTCTGTCTGTTACTACCCATCGTGGGAGACCTTGCCTCATGAGCGTCTGAGCCCGCGTACGGACACCGTCGGTCGACGCATGGAGGTGCTGCGTCGGCTGTGTGGTACCGAGGGTGAGGTGCCACAGGTGGTGGTCGCCCCGGTGCGCTCCTTGCTGCAGCCTCAGGTTGCCGGTCTGGGACGCATCGCCCCGGTGCGCCTGGCAGTGGGAGAACAGCATGACCTTACCGAGCTCACGACTGAACTCGTCAACGCCGCATATAGCCGGGTTGACATGGTGGAACGCCGTGGCGAATTCGCAGTACGTGGCGGTATCGTCGACGTCTTCCCGCCGGTGCTAGAACACCCGGTCCGTATCGATTTTTTTGGTGACGAGATCGAGGAAATGACCTCCTTCGCGGTAGCCGACCAGCGATCCACCGACGAGACTCATCAAGAACTGATCTGCGCTCCTTGCCGTGAGCTCATCCTTACCGACGAGGTACGTTCCCGAGCCAAGGCCTTGCTGACCGACCATCCCGAATTAGCTGACATGTTGGAGCGGATCGGCAACGGTCAAGCTGTCGAGGGGATGGAAGCTCTTATGCCGGCCCTCGTCGATGAGATGGAACTACTCGTCGACGTCTTGCCTGAGCATGCCATGGTCGTCCTGTCAGATCCGGAGATGGTGCGCTCTCGTGCGGCGGATCTGGTTCGCACCTCCGAAGAGTTCCTCGGTGCTGGGTGGGCAGCTGCCGCCGGCGGCGGACAAGCTCCTATTGACCTGGCTGCTTCGGGTTATCGCAGCTTGGCCCAGGTAAGATCGCACTGTCTAGAGCGCGGCATGGCCTGGTGGTCGATGTCCTCCTTTTCTCTGGATTCTCCGGCAACTGATGTCCTCGTCGACGACGACATCACCAGTGCTCCGCAAACGGTTAATCCCCAGCTCGTGGCCGTTGAGCCGTGGCATGGCGACGTCGAGGCAGCTGTTAAAGATCTGACGACTCGCCTTGACGACGGCTGGACGGTCCTGTTGTGCGCCGAGGGTGAGGGCATGGCCAAACGCATGTCCGAGCTGTTGGGGGAGCACAACGTCGCGGCCAGACTGGTTGACGATGTCGACCCGGATGCCACCGAGCCGTGCGTTCAGGTCATCCGACTTCACCAGCGTCATGGGTTCGCGGCCGATTCTGTCAAACTGCTCGTTGCCTCCACCGGTGACCTCGCCGAGTCCCAGGATCCCGGTGGCACTGGCGAACGTCGTATGCCTCGACGACGTCGGAATCAGATCCAACCCCTGGAGCTCAAGCCGGGCGATCTCATCGTCCACGAGCAGCACGGTGTGGGGCGGTACGTGGAGATGGTGCAGCGCACTGTCGGCGGCGCTACCCGCGAGTACCTCGTTATCGAGTACGCGCCCTCCAAAAAAGGTCAGCCTGGTGACCGCCTCTTCGTGCCGGTGAACTCGCTGGATCAGGTGACCCGATATGTCGGTGGGGACGCCCCCAGCCTCGACCGTATGGGTGGGGGAGACTGGCGCAAGCGCAAGGCGCGTGCCCGCAAGGCGGTTCGTGAGATCGCCACCGAGCTGATCAAGCTCTATGCTGCTCGTCAGGCCACCAAGGGGCATGCTTTCGGCCCTGACACTGCGTGGCAGCGGGAGTTGGAGGACGCCTTCGCTTACGTCGAGACACCTGACCAGCTCACCACCATTGCGGACGTTAAGCGTGACATGGAGCAGGTCGTTCCGATGGACCGGCTGGTCTGTGGTGATGTCGGCTACGGTAAAACCGAGATCGCGGTACGTGCTGCGTTTAAGGCGGTTCAGGACGGCAAGCAGGTGGCGGTGCTGGTGCCCACTACTTTGCTGGTGCAGCAGCATTTCCAGACCTTCACTGAGCGTTACGCAGGTTTCCCCGTCAAGGTGGCGGCCCTGTCTCGTTTCCAGACTGACACCGAAGCCCGCGAAACCCTCGAGGGACTTAAACGCGGTACCGTCGACGTCGTCGTCGGTACCCATCGCTTGCTGGCCAAGGAGGTTGAGTTCAAGGATCTCGGCTTGGTCATCGTTGACGAGGAGCAGCGTTTTGGCGTCGAGCACAAAGAGGCGCTTAAACGCATGAGGGTCAACGTCGATGTGCTTGCTATGAGCGCTACGCCGATCCCGCGCACCTTGGAGATGGCGGTGACAGGCATCCGTGAGATGAGTACGATCGCCACCCCACCAGAGGAGCGTCACCCGGTGCTCACTTTCGCCGGACCCTATGACGAGGGGCAGGTTGTTGCGGCGATCCGGCGTGAACTTGCTCGTGAAGGTCAGGTCTTTTACATCCACAACCGCGTGCAGTCTATTGAAAAGACAGCTGCCAAGCTGCGTGAACTCGTTCCAGAGGCGCGGATTGTCACTGCCCACGGCCAGATGAACGAGAAACAGCTGGAGCAGATCATGGTGGACTTCTGGGAGCGTCGTGCCGACGTCCTGGTATGCACGACGATCGTTGAGTCGGGTATCGACATTTCCACCGCCAATACTCTGCTCATCGATCGAGCTGACCTTATGGGGCTGTCTCAACTGCACCAGTTGCGTGGTCGTGTGGGGCGCTCTCGGGAGCGCGGCTATGCCTACTTCTTGTACCCAGCGGACAAGCCACTCTCCCAAACGGCTCACGACCGCTTGGCGACGATGGCCGCCCACACCGACTTGGGTTCTGGCATGGCTATCGCCATGAAGGATCTGGAGATTCGCGGCGCCGGGAATCTGCTTGGTGGTGAGCAGTCCGGGCACATTGCTGACGTTGGCTTCGATCTCTATATTCGTCTGGTAGGTGACGCCGTCGCTGAGTTCCGTGGGGACAGCACCACTGCCGATGAACCGGAGATGCGTATCGAGCTGCCCGTTGACGCCAACCTTCCAGTTGAGTACGTCGAAACTGAACGTCTACGCCTTGAGATGTATAAGCGATTGGCTGAAGTGCGCAGTGACGAGGAGGTTGACGCCATCGGGGCCGAGTTGGTCGACCGTTATGGACCGATGCCCGAGCCCGTTCAAGCTTTGCTTGGGGTGGCGCGATTCCGCCTGCTATGTCGACAGGCGGGAATCCATGAGGTCGTTCCGGCTGGACGTAACATCAGGTTTTCGCCGGTGAACCTGCCGGAATCCCGGGTGATGCGCCTCAAGAGGTTGTATCCCGGATCGGTGGTCAAGCAAACAGCGGGTTTGGTGTTGGTGCCTAAACCCATGACTGCAACGATTGGGGGACAGCCATTGGGCGGTGCCGACTTGTTGAAGTGGAGTGCCGACCTCGTGACGAACGTCTTGGCTGTTGACACCCCGATCAGCACGGGCCGGCCCACTGAGCCATAAAATCGTGCCGTTGGCGGCATAAGATGACCAGCTGTACCCTTTTTTCGTGGCAGGAGATGTGATGACAATGCGACGACGACTCGGTGTCGCTGCGGTGGCTGTTGCTCTGGTGAGCGTGGCTTCCGGGTGTGCGAGTTCCCCGAGCAACGCGGCCACGGTGGGAAATACGACGGTGACCATGAAGTCTGTTGACGATGCCGTCGAGCATTGCTCGAAGTTCATCAACCCGTCCTCGGAACTCACCCCGCGCCAGATCATCGCCTCGACGGTTATTCGTGGAGCCGTTGCGCAAGAGATCCTGGACAAACGCGGAGCGAAGCTCTCTGACGCCGAACGCGACCAGATCGTCGCTCGAAATGGTATGGCTGCCTTAGATTCCGATCAGGTCTGTCACACGATGGTTCGTAGCTTCGCGGGTGTGTTCCATCTTTTCGACCTCGAGGGTGACAGGCAGGCGAAGGCTGACCTGTCCGCCGTCGATGTGAAGGCCAATCCACGCTTAGGGTCCTGGGACGCTAACAACCTGGTCGTTCAGGGCAGCTCGTCCCTGTCCCAGCCCTTCACTAAGACTTCTTGATCCCGTTGATGGCGGCTGAGTACGCACGACCCAGGGCCGAATTCAGCGACCTCGTCGAGGTGATGGCAAGGTTGCGCGACGAGTGTCCGTGGGATCGCAGTCAGACCCATCGATCCCTGGTGACCTATCTAGTCGAGGAGACTGGCGAGGTCATTGACGCGATTGAGGCCGGTACCGATGACGATCTCGTTGAGGAGCTGGGGGATCTGCTACTCCAAGTCGTCTTCCATTCCCGGATCGGTGAACAGGGGGGACGTTTCGACATCAACGAGGTCGTCGGTGGAATCGTCGCCAAGCTTGTGGCCCGTCACCCCTATGTGTTCTCCGACGAGGAGGTTCCTGAGGATCTCGACGCCGCATGGGAGGCTCGTAAGGCAGCGGTCAAAGGACGTACGTCCAGCCTGGACGGGATTGCCCACTCCCTTTCCAGCGTGGCCCGCAGCGTTAAGGTCATCTCACGCGCACGCACTCGTGGGGTGGGCGTCAAGCTGGCCGACGAGCCGATCACCGCGGCGGAGACTGGTGGCCAGCTTTTGACTCTCATTGCTCGCGCCCAGGCAAGCGGTGTTGACGCGGATCAGGCGCTACGAGACCGTTTGCGCGATCTCGAAGACGAGATCAGGAAGGCTGAGTGCCGAACTGACTGACCGATGCGGTTTAACACCGCTTATTACTGCGGCATCCCTTGTTGTTGAGGCGGTGGTCTGGCCGACTAGGCGACAAAGACCAGTACGGTAGTCGGAGACACGGAGGAGGTGTGCGATGCGACGAGCCTTGGCAGCGCTGTTTGTCGCCGTCGTCGCCTTGGGGACGCTGTCTGGCTGCAAGGGCAGTGCGAACGACCCGGCTGGCATCACTGAGGTTTCGGATGCGCCCGCAGCTTCCGTGCCGTCGGTGAGTCAATCCTCCGGACCTAAACCGACCCCGCAGGATGTGAATCCGAACACTAAGGTGACGGCAACCCCGCAGCGAGGTGGGCTGAAGGACTTTCTTCCCGGGGTCACGGGGATAATTAGTGATCGTGTCGTCACCGGCTCCACGTCCCAGACCGTCGTCGTCAAGGCTGGCACCGTCACCGACTACTACTTTTTGTGTGATACCACCGATACGCTGATGAGCGTCACCGAAAATGACGAGTCGACGACATCGGCCCCGTGCCATGAGGGATTCGCCCATCTGAGCGTTGGTAAGCGGGCACAGAGTGGGCAGATCGAGCTACATATCGACGCACCTGAGAACGTCACCTACGAATTCGTCATCACTGAAAACCCAGCGGAGGATCAACGGCAGTGAGTGACGGTCAGCCCTGAGATACCTCTAGTTGGTTGGCTCCGATACGCTTTGGGGTGGACGCAAAGATCCTCTTTGAAAGGTTGGTCCATGGCAACCATCGAATTCATCGAAGCCCGTGAGATCCTCGATTCCCGCGGCAACCCGACCGTTGAGGTCGAGATGATCCTCGACGACGGCACCCAGGCCCGCGCTGCGGTTCCTTCGGGCGCTTCGACCGGTCAGTTCGAGGCCGTTGAGCTGCGTGACGGCGATAAGAAGCGTTACTCCGGTAAGGGGGTTCTCAGGGCTGTTGAGAACGTCAACGAGAAGATCGCCGAGGAGGTGCTCGGCTGCGACGCGAGTGAGCAGCGCATTATCGACCAGATCATGATCGAGCTCGACGGATCCGACAACAAGGGTAAGTTGGGTGCTAACGCCATCCTTGGTGTCTCCCTGGCTGCTGCTCATGCTGCTGCTGACTGTGCGGAGCTCCCGCTGTACCAGTACCTCGGCGGACCGAACTCCCACCTGCTGCCCGTTCCGATGATGAACATCCTCAACGGTGGTGCCCACGCCGATTCCGACGTTGACATCCAGGAGTTCATGATTGCCCCGATCGGTGCGGAATCCTTTAAGCAGGCCTACGAGTGGGGCGCTGCCGTTTACCACTCCCTCAAGAAGGTCCTCAAGGACAAGGGCTTGGCTACCGGCCTGGGTGACGAGGGCGGTTTCGCCCCCAACCTCCCCAGCAACGCCGCCGCTTTGGACCTCATTCTTGACGCCATCAAGGCCGCCGGCTTCGAGCCTGGTAAGGACGTCGCCCTCGCCCTTGATGTCGCTGCCTCCGAGTTCTTCGAGGACGGCAAGTACACGTTCGAGGGCCAGGCTAAGACCTCGGCTGAGATGATCGAATACTACGAAGGCCTCATCGCCAAGTATCCGCTGGTCTCTATCGAGGATCCGTTGGACGAGGAGGATTGGGACGGTTGGGCCGAGTTCACGAAGAAGCTCGGCGAGAAGATCCAGATCGTTGGCGACGACCTGTTCGTCACTAACCCGAAGCGCCTTGCCAAGGGAATCGAGACCAAGGCTGCCAACGCCCTGCTCGTCAAGGTGAACCAGATTGGCTCCCTCTCGGAGACTATCGACGCCGTCGAGCTGGCCCATCGTAACGGCTACCGCTGCATGATGTCGCACCGTTCTGGTGAGACCGAGGACACCACTATCGCCGATCTCGCCGTCGCGCTATCGACTGGTCAGATTAAATCCGGTGCCCCGGCCCGCGGCGAGCGCATCGCCAAGTACAACCAGTTGCTGCGTATTGAGGAGGAACTGGGCGACTCGGCCGAGTACGCCGGTGCTTCCGCTTTCCCGCGCTTCCAGGCCTGACTGACGCTATGAGGTGCTAACCGCAGCACCTGACATGACACGACCGTCCCGGTGCTGCCGGGGCGGTCGTGTCATGATGGACCACGATGGCCACTACACCAAGCAATCGACACCGTCCGTCCGGAAGGTCTCAGCGACCTGCCGGGGGACGGACACACGTGTCCTCGCCGAACCGCTCAGGTCCGAGGAACCGCGGAAATTACCAGCGCACTACGCGCACAGAGCCTCCTCGTAATCGAGCTACTCAGGAGGAGGGTGGTCAGCCTCGCCGGTTCGGGCTCACCCTCAGAGCAGTCGTTATGGGTGCGGCTGTTCTGCTGGTACTTGTCATGATTACGCCTAGTTTGGGTATCTACTTCTCTCAGCGTTCCCAGATCTCCCGGACCCAAGACGACGAGGCTCGGACACGCGCTTCTATCTCGACCCTTCAAGACGAGGTCAAGAGGTGGCACGATCCCGATTACGTCCGTGCTCAGGCGCGCTCCCAGCTCGGCTGGGTGATGCCGGGCGAGACTGGGTATCAGGTCATTGGAGAAAACGGTAAGGTCATTGGATCGACGACTTCTTTGGACGAAAAAGATCCGGCGAGTGAGGCCAGCGCTGACGCTCGCTGGTGGCGAGAGGCTGCGGGATCAGTCCAGGACGCTGACCATCCCGCTCCGCCCCGCCCCACCCCGGGGGCGATGATCACGCCTACACCCTCAGCGAAGTTGTCTTCGCCCAGCCCTTCTTGTCGATGAGGTGACCATGCTAGAAGAATTTACTGAGAACGACCGTCAGGACGTCCGGGACCAGCTTGGCCGCGAACCACGAGGAGTCGCTGGTGTGGCGTGGCGCTGCGGTTGCGGTAAACCAGGTGTCATTGCTACCGAGCCTCGGCTGCCGAACGGCACCCCGTTTCCGACGACTTATTACCTCACCTGTCCGCGTGCTGCATCCCTCATTGGGACCCTGGAGTCTTCGGGTCTGATGGCTCGGATGACCGAACGACTCGGTGAGGATAAGGAGCTCGCCGACCAGTACCGGCGCGCCCATGAGTCCTATATTGCTGATCGCGTTGAGATCGGCGAGGACGCTGGTCTTGAGCCGGTTCCTGAGATCGATGGGATTTCCGCTGGCGGTATGCCGACGCGCGTGAAATGTCTGCATGCTCTGGCAGGGCACGCCTTAGCTGTCGGGCCCGGGGTCAACCCGTTTGGGGATGAGGTCGTTGCAGAGCTGGGAGAGTTCTGGTGCGACCCATGTACCCCTGAGCATCACGAGCCTGAGTCGGGCAGGAGGACTGTATGAGCGGCAGCCACACTGTTGCAGCTATCGACTGCGGGACGAATTCGATTCGCCTCCTCATCGCATCAGCCGATTCGGACGGGCGTTTGGTCGAGCAGTCACGAGAACTGGAAATGGTGAGGCTCGGTCAGGGGGTTGACGCCACCGGTTCCTTCCGTCCCGACGCCCTTGAGCGCACTTTCTCAGCCTGTCGCACCTTCGCCCAGGCTATCGCGGACCACCACTGCGACCGGGTGCGTTTTGTTGCCACCTCGGCTGCTCGTGACGTCTCCAACCGCGATGCCTTCTTCGCGGGGGTTCGTCAAGCTCTGGGGGTGGACGCGGAAGTCATAGACGGTGTGGAAGAGGCGAGCTTGTCTTTTGCTGGAGCGATGTCTGGGATCCAGGTAATCGATGAGCCGGTTCTTGTTATTGATTGTGGAGGTGGCTCGACGGAGCTGGTGCTGGGCCGCGGAACCAGCATCGACTCTCGGGCGAGCCTCAATATCGGCTCGGTACGGCTGCGTGAGCGTTTCCTCCATGACGACCCGCCCACCGTCGAGCAGATCGACGACGCTCGCAAGTACGTTCGTGAAGCCCTGGATTCCTGCCCGGTTGACGTTTCTACCGCCCGTACCGTCATCGGCGTTGCGGGTACGGTCACGAGCTTGTCCGCAATTGACCAGAGTCTTACAGAGTATGACCGCGCCAAGGTGCATCGTTCGGTACTGACGGTCGGCCAGATTTCCGACCTGGCGGGCAAGTTGCTCTCGTCTACTGTTGATGAAGTCGAGCAGATGGGACCGCTGAAGCGACGTCGTGCAGAAGTGTTGTGTGGAGGTGCCGTTATTATTGACGAGGTATGCCGTCGTGCGACGGCAGGTAAACTTGTCGTCTCGGAGACCGATATCCTTGACGGCATGGCGCTGGCAATGCTGGCGCAGGGGAGCTGAAGTGCTCCTGGCCCCCGTAGCCCAACCGGCAGAGGCAGACGGCTTAAACCCGTCCCAGTGCGGGTTCGAATCCCGTCGGGGGTACACACTTCACCAGGAGCAGCTACGCAGTGTGTATGACCTCAGTCGTCGCTAGTGCGAAAAGCTCGTTCCGCGGTACGGGGAAGGTTTCGTGTCGTCACTGCGTTGTTTAGAGTAGACGTCACCACAGTTTTCACAGGAGGATCACATGGCTAACCCGGTCTTTAGCCGAGCCGAGGCCTTCCAGCCGCGCGGCAACCCGTACGGGCGGCCGGCGTACGCAGGTCAGGGGTATCGGTCGCAGTACGGCGTATCAGGGCAGCCTGGCGGCGAGTGGGGCTCTCTATTAGACGGCCCGCGAGGGCAGAGTGCCGAGCGCGCGATGACTTTTGATGACGTCCTCGGCCGTACTGGCCTGGTCCTGCTCATCATTGCTGCCATCGGCGCTGTGAGCTTCACGCTGATTGGGCCGAACGTGGTGGCAAGTGGCCCTGCCTTGGTGGTCGGATCGATTGCAGCATTCATTACTGCGATGGTCGTCAGCACTCGCCGTACGGTGCCGGTCGGTGGCGTAATCTTCTACTGCATCTGCGAGGGGCTGGTCCTTGGCTCTCTGTCAGCCATGTTTGAGACCGCTTACCCCGGTATCGTGGTGCAGGCCGTCTTGGGTACTTTCGCCGCTGCCGGCGTGACCTTGGCGGCATACAAGTTCTTTAATATCCGGGTGACGCCGCGATTCCGTCAGATCGTCATCATTTCCACCTTCGGCTTTGCCCTTGCGATGCTCGTCAACCTCGTGTTGATGCTATTCAGGATCAACATTGGTGTTGCTAGTTTTGGCCCTATCGGCATCTTGTGCTCAGCGCTGGGTGTGGTGCTGGCCGCCATGAACCTTGTCGTAGATTTTGACTACGCCGAGCAGGGCGTGCGCAACCAAGCCCCAGCATCTGAGTCTTGGCGTGCGGCCTTCGGCATCGCTGTGACGATGGTGTGGCTCTACACAGAGATCTTGCGGATTCTCAGTTATTTCCGGGCTGATTGATATTGACGTCGGAGGGGGCTTGGTCATCGTGACCAAGCCCCCTCGTCGTGCCTGTGGTAATTGTGGCTGATCAGGTGCTGGGGACGTCGCGCAGATGGGTCTCAAGACACATGCGTGTCGCGGCTCCCCAGGACAGCCGACGCCAACGCCACAGCGGTATCCACTGGGCTGACTGGGTGGTGCCACCGATGTCGATGACGTAGGGGTCGGTGGGGTTTTCGCTGGTGGCCGAGTAGATGATCCGCAGGGCATGGAAGTCCTCTAGCACCCCGGTGGGGGAGCGGCCGATCCAATGATCGGACTGCAGATCGATGATGCGGTTAAGGCGGATACGCTGTCCGGACTCTTCCATGACCTCACGGGTGACCGCCTGCGCAGGGGACTCACCGGGTTCTAAACCACCTCCAGGTAGCGCCCACAGGCCAGGGACTGCGGTGCGTGGCGAGCACTCGGTACCCAGTAATCCCCGCCGTGACCGTACAACGGCGTAGGCCGCAATGCGTTGGTACGGACGAACTGGTTCGTCGGCTTGTCTGTCCTCGGAGAGATCCGGCACGCTCTTTCGGGTGCGGGGAGGCTGAGAGCTGGACGTTCGAGGCGCGACGTGGGCGGTGACGACGATCTCGTCGTCGACCCGATCGGCAGATAAGTACTCTCTGACGACGAGCCCGTGACGCCACAATTCGACGTGTGGATTCATCCCATGGCGGACGCGGAAGGCATGGGTCTGCCCACTACCTGGCGTTCCGACTGCGGTGATGAGCACACTTTCATTCAACCACCTTAATCCGAGGCTAGCTGTCTAGCTCCTTGATGGGCTGAATTATTCGAGGACCTGGCAGCTACTTGATCTTGTCGGTGACGTCGGTGCCGTCGGTGTTAAAAGCCCTAGTCACACCATTAATGTCAACGCGAAGGACGGGCGCGTCAAGCTTCGTGTCCTGAGAAATGGTCCATTCTATGTCGGACGGCTTCTGGTGAGCTTGCGCAGCTGCGAGATTCATGATGCGGATGATGACGTGTGGATTCAGGAGGCCAGGCGAGAAGGTTGCGGACGCGTCGCCCCTGCGTTGCACCGCCCATGCGGGCATATCGGCAGACCGGGTCCGCCTCATGACGATGCCAGGTGTCGTTGTCGGCGTATCGACGATGATGGCCTTACCGGGCTGGTAGCTGATCTGGTCGACTTGCTTAGCGCCCGCGACAGCATCACTTAATGCTTCAGCCATGCCAGAAGGTGATGCGAAGTCAATGTGGTTGATGGCAGATCCATCGGGTCGGAAGAAGACGGTCTGGGTTTCTGGCTTGGTCGAGACTGTCATGAGGACAGTACCTTGGTTGTACTCGACGATCTGCAAGTTCTGGTTCATATGGGATCCGGAGATATCGGCGGCCCTGCTTAATATTACGGGCAACTTCTCTACGGCGAAGTCGCCAGGATTGAAGGGGCGTGACGCTGTTTGAGTGCTCTGAGTTGCTGACGAGTCGATCTTGCCGTTCTGCCAGATCCAGATTGTTGGGGAGTTACCGATCTGAACGGTGATGCTGAGCGCACTCTTAGTGATGTCTACCTTGGTGATGGGTCGATTGCCCGACGCCGCAACAAGTTCATTGATGATCGCGCGGGTATGGATGCCATCGAGCGGGGATACCGAGGCCGTGACCTTGGACGACGGGACCAAAGCAGTTTGGCTCGGCTCGTCTGAAGGCGTCGTGGGAGTTGTTGAAGTACATGACGCACACACACATAGCGCGGCCGCACTGAGGATCACGCTTGCGGTTTGACGGAACCTTATTCGATACGTCATGGGGTGAGTCTATGAGGAGCCCGGCGACTGGATAGGCCTCGAGAGGGGTAACGGCGGGGTAGGTAGGCCCGGGGTGACGATGCGGATGTTTTGTGGATTTGTGTTGGTGGTGGGGTGTGTGTAGTGTGTTTTTGGCTTCGCGCTTGTGGGTGTGGGGTTGGTGGGAGTTCTGGTGGTTCCTTTGGTGGGGTTGCTGGGGGCATGATTTGACGTTTGTGTGATGAGTGTTTAGGCTTCTGCGGGTCCTGTTGTGGGGCTGGGAATTGCTGTGATCGTTGGTGGTTGTGGTGGTTTCGGCTGGTGTGGGCTGGGTTGTGTGATCTGGTTTGTGCTGGTATGGTTTTCCGGGCTGCTGCTTTGGTGGTGGTGTGGTTGGCTGGTTCTGCTGGCTGGTTCTGGGATCGTGGTTTTGTGGTTTCGGGGTTGGTGTGGTAGGGTTGGTCGGGTCGCCT
>NZ_JAJNRJ010000005.1:0-110389 GCF_023838685.1 Cutibacterium sp. 37298 | reverse complement strand
AGGCGACCCGACCAACCCTACCACACCAACCCCGAAACCACAAAACCACGATCCCAGAACCAGCCAGCAGAACCAGCCAACCACACCACCACCAAAGCAGCAGCCCGGAAACCATACCCGAACACTCCCCCGCCGTCAAACCCGACAAGAAAACATCCCAGCACAACCACCACCAAGAACCACACACGCAGCCCCCAACGGCCCAACACACACTACACACACACCCACCACCAACACAAACCCACACCCACCAACCACCCGAGGCGTTTGTCTGGCACGCATCTGCGGGTACACAAAATCGTCCGGGGACCGCCCAACTAGCGGCCCCCGGACGGATCATGATCAGGACAGGTCAGCGAGTCAGAGCACCCACAGTCTTCTTTCCACGGCGGACCAGAGCGACACGGCCACATAGGAAGTCGTCGTCAGTCAGACGCTGATCAGGATCAGCGACTTTAACATTGTTGAGGTAAGCCCCACCCTCGGCGACAGCACGCCTGCCCGCAGACTTGGTGTCAACCACACCAGCGGCAACCATCGCGCCAACCACTGTCGGGTACTCGCCACCTTCGTGATGGGCGGCACCGAGCTCGTCAGACAGAGAGAGCACCGTCCGCTCATCGAGGTCGCGCAACTCGCCACGTCCGAAGATGGCCTGGGCTGCAGCCTCGGCAGCCTTACGCTGCTCCACACCATGCACCAGATCGGTCAGGTCGTCCGCAAGGCAATGCTGAGCCGCTCTACGCCACGGTTCCTCCTCAGTCTTACGGGCAAGATCCTCAATCTCCTCCCGAGAACGAGGGCTAAAGATTTTGAGGTACTCAATGACCTTTGAGTCCTCCGCGTTGAGGAAGAATTGATGAAAGGCATAGGCGCTCGTCAACTCAGGATCCACCCATACCGTCCCAGACTCCGTCTTGCCGTACTTGGTACCGTCGGCCTTAGTAATCAACGGAGTCACCAACCCATGAACAACGTCACCGGTCGTCTTGCGAATGAACTCAGCACCGGCAGTGATGTTTCCCCACTGATCCTGAGCACCCGTTTGTAACGTACAGCCATAGCGTTTATGAAGTTCGTAGAAGTCCAGCGACTGCAACAGGACGTAGCTGAACTCCGTGTATGAGATACCGCTTTCTAGTCGTCGGGCAACGACGTCGCGGGCGAGCATACGGTTGACTGAGAAATGCTTGCCGACGTCGCGCAGCAAGTCTAGGGCTGTGTACTTAACCGTCCAGTCGTAATTATTGACGATCTGAGCAGCATTCCGGCCATCAGTATCGACATACTTGCTCACCTGGTCCTTGATCGACTCCACCCACTCAGCAACGACTTCCCGATCGTTCATATGTCGCTCGCCGGTCATCTTAGGATCACCAATAAGACCGGTCGCCCCACCGACGAGGAGCAACGGCTTATGGCCGCGTTCCTGGAGGGCTCGCACCAGCATCAACTGGACAAGATGGCCAATATGGAGGCTTTTGGCGGTTGGATCAAAGCCCACATAGAAGGTGACGGGTCCTTGGGCGAGGTGAGCCTCCAACGCCTCACGGTCGGTGGAGTCAGCGACGAGGCCCCTCCACTCCAGGTCGTCCAACAGATCCGACACGTCATCTTCCTCTCGTCAACGACCTCGTGCGAAGCCGACTGACTATAAGTCTAGCGATGGGCCCGACCAGACAGTCTGTGTGTTCAAGCAAATTCCTCACGCACCGAGCGCGACAGGATCTCAGCCGGCACCCCCGTCACGGCCATTTGCGAAAAGGCATCCGCAAGTTCTCCTGCATCCACCCCAATAGCACATATCAACGCGATAGTGTCATCTCCAGCAATCGTCCCCAACACGATGTCCAGACCTGCCTTATCAATGGCCGATCCGTAATACTGGGCCGCACCTGGTGGCGTTTTCAGGACGACCAAGTACTCGTTGTTCCGTACCCCGGTACACAGTTCCTTGGTCATCCTTGCCAACTTGACCCACGCCGGCGATCCTGTCGTCACATCGGAGGGATGCTCGCCCTCGGGAATCGAATAACACGGGTTCCCAGCATGATCACGTCCACGCACAGCACCAATCTCAACCAAATCACGTGACAACGTGCCTTGAGAGGCCACAAAACCCTCAGAAGCAAGGATCTCCCCTAGCTCAGCTTGGGAGGAGATTCGTCCCTCCTCAATTAAGACGCGAATCCGGGCATGCCGCGCCGTACGTGAGGTCGGTGCACACTGCCCCTCACTCATCGAACCCCCTCGGTTACGCCCATCAGGAGCGCCTACTAAACATTCACCTAGCTACATATATGTACCATGGTGAGCCATGGAATCCAGTTGCTAGTTCACAGCAAAGAGACAAGACCGGCGACAAAAATGGCCAGGGCCAGGTCAAAATCGTCATCTTGTCTGGCCGGATCAATCTTGCCCACCACCCCGAGGTCATGCAACTGGGTACGGGTCTGCTCCTCCATCGTGTGGCCAAGCACCAAGTGCACCAAGGCCCGACAGGCCGAATCCGCACGCTCGCGGCAGACCCCCTGACACTCCATAAATTGGCGCAACTTAACGGTTGGGTCGGTTTTCCCTAGTCCCACCGAAATCGTCGACGCAACGAGTTCAGCACCGTCACGGTGAGCAAGGAGAGTAACCCTAAAACATCGCGCCCATTCGTCAACTCCGTCGGAAAGTTCGGCGTCCTGAGATGGCACCGTCGTTGGGCCTCCGTCAACCGCAAGAATTTCGTCGCTTACCGCAGCAAGCAAGCTCTGCTTATTAGCAACGTGCCAGTACAGCGCTCCCGCCTTCACTCCAAGACGCTCAGCCAGACGTCGCATGGACAGGTCGCCGAGCCCGTACGCGTCGAGAATCTCTACTCCTGCCCGAACAACGTCCGGCTTCGTCAGGCTCACGATGACTCCCTTGACGACGACACCATTTCCGGGGGTAGTCCACATTGGTGCTGCCTCATGGACTACATTGAATCCCGTTCAATCCTGAACGGCGTTCAGGACGTCTCCAGTCTCGGAAGGACCAGAGTATTGCTGAATCTAGCCGACATGACCGAACGCGGCCTGAGGGGGGAGTCCATTACCCGCGAAGAGGCCCTCGAGATTCTTCGCAGCAGTGATGATGAGCTCATGTCAATCATCGCCGCCGCCGGAAAAGTGCGTCGCCACTTTTTCGATAACCGGGTTCGCCTCAACTACCTGGTCAACCTCAAGTCCGGCCTGTGTCCCGAAGACTGCTCCTATTGCTCGCAGCGTCTGGGATCGCGTGCCGAGATCATGAAATACTCCTGGGCCGATCCGCAGAAGGTACACGACGCCGTCGAGGCTGGGATTGCCGGTGGTGCACGTCGCGTCTGCATGGTGGCCTCCGGTCATGGTCCATCTCGGCGAGACGTCGAGCGCGTCAATGGCATGGTACGTTCCCTCAAAGCCGACCACCCCGACGTTGAGGTTTGTGTCTGTTTGGGGTTTGTCGACGACAAGAAGGCGGCTTCCATCAAGGAGGCGGGCGCCGACGCCTACAACCACAATGCCAATACCGCTCGCTCTCATTACGGCGAGATCTGCAGTACCCACTCCTACGAGGACAGGATGGATACCGTCGAGGTCCTCAAGCGCAATGGTCTGTCGCCCTGCTCCGGAGTTATTGCCGGCATGGGCGAGACCGACGAGGAATTCGTCGATGTTATCTTCGACCTGCGCAAGCATGGGGTCGATTCGGTGCCGGTGAATTTCTTGCTCCCCTTCGAGGGCACTCCGCTGGCCGGTGGAGCCCAGCACATCACCCCACAGTGGTGCCTCAAGCGTCTAGCCATGGTGCGCTTTGTTCACCCCGACTCCGAGGTGCGCGCCGCTGCCGGGCGTGAGCAACACATCCGTACCATGCAGCCGCTGGCCCTTGAGGTCGTCAACTCGATCTTCCTGGGGGACTACCTCACCAGTGAAGGGGCTGCCGGCGCCGCCGACCTGCAGATGATCGAGGATGGTGGATTCGTTCCGGAGGGGGCTGACGGTCAACCGATGGTTCACACCGACGTCAATTCGCATCGTTCAGCAAACCTGCCCGTCAACGCGGTCCCGATCCGTCATCGCGGCATCGGAACCGAAGTTCCGGCGAACGCCTGACTACCCGAGTCACATCGTGGGGTGGGAGCGATGGCGTCGTCTCCACCCCACATACGTCAGTTGTGCTGGGAGTCCGCCGTCGTCACAGACTCCGGCGGCGGGCGGAAACCAGGACGCCTGAGCGTCCAAAACCCGTCCCTGCCTCATAATCGATCAAGCTGCGCGACTCACCGGAGGTCTGTGTCCCGAACTCACCTCGGCTCGCGAAGGCCTCGCACGATCCTCGACGACATTGGCAGCGTCAGGACCTCAACTGGGCACCGCAGGTTTCCTCAGCCCGCACCACCGCAGCGTCACGAGCCTCGAGGGCCTCAGAGTCGGTCAAGGTTCGGTCAGCTCCCCTCAGCCGCAGGTTGAAAGCCAACGACTTGCGGTTATAACCCACCTGCTCGCCCTCGTAGACGTCGAAAAGCTCGACGGACTCAAGCAACGGTCCCGCTCCCTCGATGAGAGCCTGCCGAACATCCTCTGCAGCAACAGACTTATCAACGACCAGGGCAACGTCCTCCTTGGCGACCGGGAAGCTTGAAATAGCCATGACCTCACCACCGCGCGGAGCCGCAGCTACCAAAGCATCTAGATTGAACTCGACCGCACAGGTGCGCTGAGGCAGACCAGCCTTCGACACTACTGTGGGGTGCAACTCACCAGCATGGCCAATGACCTTCCCATCGACGATGAGAGCCGCACAACGACCGGGATGCCATGGAGCCTGACGGTCAGCCTTGCGCACCAGCCTCACGCCAAGAGCATCAGCAGCCTTCTGGGCGACCAGCACAGCGTGTCGCCAGTCAGCCTTGACCGACTCTCCATCCCAGCGATCGGGCAGCCAGCTGCCACAGATCACGGCCGCGAGCATGCGCGGCTGGGCTGGCAAGGCGGCGTCGATCTCGGCAAGGACTTCATCGGAGGGGCGCTCGTCGACACCGGGACGCGGTGCCGCAGCCGGAGTGACGGCGCGGAATACAGTTCCGCTTTCGAACACTGCAAGATCATCCTGAGATCGCGACATATTCGTCGTTACTGCATGGAATAGACCAGGCAACAACGTAGTGCGTAGGTAGGGGCGAGTATCGTCAAGCGGATTGGCAAGTTTGACAGTTGCGTGACGCGTGTCATCACCGCTAATGCCGAGAACGTCGAGATCCTTATCCCCGATGAATGGCAAGGTGATGAGCTCGACGAACCCAGCCTCGACAACTGAACGCAGCACCCGACGACGACCCCGCTGAGCCTTCGTCAGACCGCTAGCACCCAAGCTCGGGGGCAGAACAGCCTTGATGCGATCAAACCCAATCTTGCGGCCGATCTCCTCAACATAGTCGTAGGCATCAACAAGGTCAGGACGCCAAGTCGGGGCAACAAGGTGAAGGGAGTCCCCCAATGCGGTCACCTTAACCCCAGAACGCGTCAAGATCTCGATGACCTCTTCAGTTGGCACCTTCGTGCCGAGAATCCGGTTAGGTAAATCAGCGTTGATCGTTTGACGTGGCATCTCGGGGACCTCACCAACGACGGTGGGCTCACCGACGGTGGCACCGCCGTACTGGGCGAGCAATTCCGCTGCGCGAACGGCTGCGGTATGGGCGCAAATCGGATCAACGCCCCGCTCAAAGCGGCGGGAGGCCTCCGAACCGAGCTTGTGGCGTCGGTAAGCACGAGCGACCGTCATCGGGTCGAAGTGAGCGCCCTCGAGGATGATTGACGTCGTCTCAGCAGTCACTTCGGTGGCCGCACCACCCATGACGCCAGCCAGGCCAATGGCTCCCAAGTCGTCGGCGATGACTAGATCGTCAGGATCGAGGGTGCGATCGGTGTCGTCGAGGGTCAATAGATGCTCACCCTCGTGGGCCTTACGGACCACAATCGTCCCGCTGACGTTGTCGGCATCATAGGCATGAAGCGGCTGACCAGACTCCAACATGACGTAGTTGGTAACGTCGACAACCAGATTAATCGGACGCATCCCGGCACGGGTGATACGGTCGGTGATGAACCGGGGCGTTGGAGCGCCGGGGTTCATACCACTGACCGGCAGAGCGATGAACTGGCTGCAGGCGTCAGATTGGACGTCCACAGCAACGGGACCCAGCACCGGACCGATGGGCTCATCGTCGTAAGGGTCGCGAAAGTGTACCGACATGGCGTGCGCCACCTCGCGGGCGATGCCGCGCATCGACATGCAGTAGCCGATATCTGGAGTGACGTCAACATCCAGGACCTCTTCGGGGACCCCGAGAATCGGCAAGGCGTCCTCGCCGGGAACGAGCTGGTGACCCTCCACCGATGGTGGCAGGGTGATGATGCCGGCGTCGTCGACACCGATACCCAACTCGTCGGAGGCACACAGCATGCCGTCAGACATGTGGCCGTACGTCTTTCGGGCACTAATGGCGAATCCGCCGGGGAGCACGGCGCCAGGCAGAGAGACGACAACCCAGGCTCCCTCGACGGCATTGGGAGCGCCACAGATGATGCCGCGGCCCTCGACCCCCTCCTCAATGTTCTTAGGATGTCCCTCTGCGTTATAGCGGGGGCCAACGTCAACCCGGCACCAGTTAATGACCTTGCCGTTCTTCTGCGGTTCGGGAACCGAAGAAAGAATGTGTCCGATCACGATCGGGCCGGTCAGCTCCCCACCAACGACCTCGACCTTCTCAACGGTCGCTGTGTGGTTGGTCAGCGCCTTGGCCACCTTGTCAGTAGTGGTGCCGTCTGGCAGATTAACCATGGCCTGCAGCCATGACATAGGAACCTTCATCGTGCTCCTCCCCTCAGTGAGCGGCTGAATCGAACGTCACCCTCGACGAAGTCGCGCAGGTCGGGGGCATTGTTGCGGAACATCACCGTGCGATCGATGCCCATGCCAAAGGCAAAGCCGGAGTAGACGTCCGTGTCGATACCGCAGGCAATAAGTACCCGTGGGTTGACGACCCCGCAGCCGCCCCACTCGATCCACCCCTCGGAACGGCAGGTGCGGCACGGACGATCAGGGTTGCCAACCGAGGCCCCATGACAGACGAAACATTCCAGGTCGACCTCAGCGCTGGGCTCGGTGAAGGGGAAGTAGTGTGGACGGAAACGGGTGCGCACGGCACCGAACATGGCGCGGGCAAAAGCGTCGACGGTGCCCTTGAGGTGACCCATGGTGATGCCCTTGTCGACGCACAATCCCTCGACTTGATGGAAGACTGGAAGGTGAGTGGCATCGTACTCATCGGCACGGAACACCTTGCCCGGGCTGATAATGCGCACCGGAGGTTGCTGCTTAAGCAAGGTGTGGATCTGCACCGGACTGGTAGCTGTGCGCATGCACTTACCGTCATCAACCGGGTCGAGCCACAGCGTGTCCTGCAAGGCACGAGCCGGGTGATCAGTGCCAAGGTTCAGAGCGTCGAAGTTGAACCACTCGGATTCAGCTTCGGGACCCTCAGCAACTTCCCAACCCATAGCAGTGAACACGTCGCAGACGTTGTCAATAAGAGCCGTGATCGGGTGCGGAGCACCTTGAGGCGAAGTAACAACCGGCAACGTAACGTCGGTGGTTTCCGCTGCGAGTCGGGCCTCAAGCTCAGCCTCGGCAAGTTCCTGTTGGCGAGCCTTTAAGGCCTGATTCACCCGCCCTCGAGCCTGCCCAATGCGCTTACCGGCATCCTTGCGGGCAGCAGGCGGCAGCGCACCAATCTCGCGGTTGGCCAGAGCCAGCGCAGACCGGTCACCGGTATGAGTGATACGCACCTGCTTAAGCTCAGCAGTAGTAGAAGCCCGGGCAATCGCCTCCAAGGCCTCGGCCACCCGGGCCTCGACCTGATCGGCGTCCAGGGCGCTTACCTGGACCGGGTCATAATTCGTGTTGGGGCCACTCATGGGCCTTCCCCCTGATGGGTTGACGTTGGACAACGCGCGTGTTCCGGACACACGTGTACGACTAATGGACATAAGTCTAGTGGCGTCGACGCCGTCAACAATGGCCGGGCGCCCTACACTCTTCAGGCTCGCTGTTCACTTGCTGTGGCGTACAGCACTACTGCGGCTGCGGTTGAGAGGTTGAGAGACTCGGCGGCCCCCCACATCGGGACCCCCACGATCTCATCAGCTAAAGCTCGATCGGCCTCAGGAAGCCCCCACGCCTCATTACCCATCAACCATGCAATAGGCCGCTTGAGGCATCCTGACCGAGCAACGACGTCAAGGCTATGACCTCCCCCGTCAGCCGCCAATACCGACATCTGGTGTTGATGGGCCCACTCAACCGCATCGGCCAGCTCGACACCGACAACGACGGGCAAGTGAAAGATCGACCCGACCGAAGAGCGAACCGTCTTGGGGTTATGTGGATCAACCGATCCCCGCGTCAAGATGACGCAATCGGCGCCAAACGCGTCGGCGCAGCGGATGACCGTTCCGGCATTTCCGGGATCGCGCACTTGAGCGCAGATGACGGCGAGACGAACAGCTTCGTCAGGCAGCTCACGACGCGTAACCTGCCGACATACCGCGAAGATCCCCTGACTGGTGACGGTATCAGAAAGCGCATTGACATCCTCGTCAGTGAGCACCACGACCCGAACGCCACGACATGTAGCCACCTCGACATGCTCAGCATCGCGAGCTGGGTCCGAGGTTGCCAACAAATTGACTTTACCCGGCCATGCTAGGGCTTCACGAACTGCCTGCGCACCTTCTACCAAGAACAGCCCGGACTCATCGCGTCCGCGCCGAGATGAAAGACGACGGGCCGAACGCAATGACCCCTTCGAGATGCGATCCCATCCCAAATAGTCGTCGTTCGGCCCGCCAGTCATGGCCATCTCAGGCAGCAGCGTTCTGCGGCTGGTTAGCCTTAGCGACCTCGACCAGGCTGTTGAAGGCGTTAATGTCGGAGACGGCAAGCTCAGCGAGCATCTTGCGGTCGACCTCGACGCCAGCGTTCTTCAGACCGTTGATGAAACGGTTGTAGGTCATGCCCTGGGCACGGGAAGCAGCATTGATGCGCTGGATCCACAGCGAGCGGAAGTCACCCTTCTTAGCACGACGGTCACGGAACGAATAAGTGGCCGAATGGAGGGTCTGCTCCTTGGCCTTGCGGTACAGGCGCGAGCGCTGACCACGGTAACCGGAGGCCTGATCGAGGACCTCACGACGCTTCTTCTTGGCATTCACAGAACGCTTCACGCGTGCCATAGTGATTCTCCTTGGATCTCCCGGGGTCAATCCCGGATTGGTTCGAGGCGGATATCGCCCAACGGATTTGGGGGGACGTCGTCAGCCGCGACGTCGGCTGTCATCAACGGCCAGGATGACCAGCGAGCAGCTTCTTAACCTTGGCAGCCTCGCCCTTG
This sequence comes from Cutibacterium sp. 37298, assembly GCF_023838685.1. Lineage (NCBI taxonomy): Bacteria > Bacillati > Actinomycetota > Actinomycetes > Propionibacteriales > Propionibacteriaceae > Cutibacterium > Cutibacterium sp. 37298. The sequence continues at coordinate 100,920 of NZ_JAJNRJ010000005.1, read as the reverse complement.
GACAGCACGGTCTCCCCGGTCAGACGGCGAGTAACGCGCGAGGACTTGTGCTCGTTGAGGTGGCGTTTGCCGGCCTTGCGAGCGGTGACCTTGCCCGAGCCGGTCACCTTGAAACGCTTCTTCGTCCCGGAGTGGCTCTTCATCTTGGGCATGGATAGCTCCATTCGTTCATGTATGTCGTCCCGCGAACCGGAGGGAAGGTCCCGGGCTGGCTCACCGGCGAAAACCGGATCGCCAGGTTCTGAGCAACGCTCAGAGGTCAATGTCAGGATCCATATTGTCGGCCGGACCCTTCTTCTTCTTTTTCTTCGCAGTGCCTGCAGCAGCCCGCTGCGCAGCCTCGTAGGCCTTATCAGCCTCAGCAGCCTCGGCACGCTCAGCGGCGCGACGGTCACGCTCAGCCTTCTGATCCGCCTTGGCCTGGTTCTTCTTACGAGTCGGAGCCAGGATCATGAGCATGTTGCGGCCCTCCTGTTTGGGAGGAGACTCGACGGTCGCGTACTCAGTCAGATCATCGGCAAGACGACGCAGCAGGTTGACCCCGAGCTCCGGTCGAGACTGCTCACGACCACGGAACATAATCGTGATCTTGACCTTGTCCCCGGCCTTGAGGAAGCGCAGAACGTGGCCCTTCTTGGTCTCATAATCGTGGTCATCAATCTTCGGACGAAGCTTCATCTCCTTAATGATGGAGTTCGCCTGGTTGCGTCGTGACTCCCGGGCCTTTTGGGCCGCCTCGTACTTGAACTTGCCGTAGTCCATGAGCTTGACGACAGGGGGCCGGGCCTGCGGAGCCACCTCGACGAGGTCGAGGTCCTGCTCGCGGGCAAGTTGCAATGCCTGCTCGACCCTGACGATGCCGACCTGTTCGCCATTAGGGCCGACCAGGCGCACCTCGGGAACGCGAATCCGCTCGTTGATGCGGGGTTCAGTACTGATGGGGTCCTCCCGGATGTCTGTTCTCTTAGATCGTGGCGCATAACTGCGCCTCCACGATCCGGATACAAAATAAGGCCCTCGCGAATGCGCGAAGACCTGACACGTGGGATGTACACACATCCCGCCAAGCCGATGAAACTCATCAGCATAACCCGGCGAACGGAATCCGCCTAGGTGGGAGGTCAGGCCCCCGCTTACGCAAGACCAGTTTTGCCCTGATCGCTTCGCTCATGGTACGGCAAGAGATGACATCGCCACAAATCGGGGCTAAACGTAGCGAGAGGACGACACCGGCGAAACTGACAGGGTCATCCCAACCCCCCGCTGCGCGCCCATCCCCAACCATCATCGAGTTTCACGAGTCGCCCGCCATCCTCGATTGGCTTGAGGACATCAGTCCCGATGACGAGGGGCGCTGGACCAGCCACGTCAATAAGAAGGGCATCAGCCGCCACCTCGGTCACTGTGGCCGCAAGATCTGGGAGACGGCCCGGTACCGGACGAGCCCGCGAGTCCCACGCTGTGAGGGAGTCAATCCCGGTGAATGCCAACAGAGCGGTGTCTCCTAACTTGTTAGTGAGCTTCACAGCACCGATTTCCCCCTCCTCATCTGCCATCACCGGCATGAATAGGCGTACTCCTGCGCACAACGTGGACACTGCTTCAAGGTAGGACTGTCGGTAAACCTCCGGATCGTCAGTAAGACAAGTGGCCAGGACGGCGCGAGCTCGGGGATCGGCGTCTCCCATGTCGCCGCCGGTCGGAGATAGTGGAACAGACACCTGCAGAACACTAGTTGACAGTCAACGCCAGAATCAGCGAGTCCCAGAACGCAAGTACGCCCCTGGATGTGGAACAGTGGAGGTATGAGCGAACCGACCGTCGTTGCCGTCGTCACCATTGTGCTGATCGTCCTACCGCTGCTGTGGGCCCTGTCGGGGTGGTTTTCCCGCCGCTCCTCACGCGCCATGCTTCGCGGAGTGGGTCTAGCTCTCATTCCTGTTGGTCTGGTACTAACTGGCCTGATGCGCCTTCTCGTCCGGGCGATCCGCCTCGTCGTGGATTGGTTCGCCGGTACGGTCATGACGACGACCATTTGGATCGGCATCATCGTCATCGCTGTGGGCCTCGTTACCTGGTTTGTGTCTGGGATCATGTCACCGGTCGATCGCGAAACTGGACGTCAGCGTCGTCAAGACCATACTGCCCGTAAGCAGGCGCGCGGCGACTCGCAAACCAAGGGTCCTCGCTCTACAAAGACCCCGGACCACAATCCCACAGGTAATAATGCCCCGACAACCGGTGCGGCCCCGTCACAAGGTGCCTCAAAAGCTCAGCAGACCCCAACCGACGCGCCGGTGGCCACGTCAGGGCCTGCTTCCAGCCCGAAGCCCACGATCTCGACTGCCGATAAGGACGAAGACGCCGAACTCGAGGAGATCTTGCGCAAGCGCGGGATTGAGTAATCCCTCGTTCACAGACACTCCTGTCCCGGAGTTCAGAACCCGATCACTGCCTGATATCCGACTACAGGCGACATGCAGATAACTCGGTTGACAAAATCGCTCGAGCGCCAGCGTCCCACAATTGGTCCATAAGGCCTTGCACTACTATACGCGGCACCATAGCTCGCACGGCATACCAGCCGTCCTTGGACAACGGCGACACTGTGGGAGCCTCGAGCCCCGGCGTCAGGGCGGTAGCGGCATCAAGAGCTTCAGCGGGAACATCGTAGTCGACCATGACGTAGGTACGAGCGACCTGCACGCCGTCAATACGACGCATAAAGTGATCAAACGTCGTACTACCAGCGAAGTCTCGACGTTGAACCAGCACAGCCTCAGACTCCAAAATGACGTCACCAAAAATCTCGAGGCCAGCCCTGCGCAGGGTTGTCCCAGTCTCGACGACGTCAGCAATTACATCGGCAACTCCGAGGCGGATCGACGACTCAACTGCACCGTCTAAGTGAATGAGGTGAGCATCAATCCCCCGCTCCGTCAGAAAAGCGCTCAACAGGCCGGGGTAAGAGGTAGCGATCCGCTTTCCCGCCAGCCCTTCAATAGTGTTTTGGGGACTCTTAGGAGCGGCAAAACGAAAGCGGGAATGACCAAACCCCAGCCCTTTGATCTCGGTGGCATCAGCATTGGAATCAAGTAAGAGATCCCGTCCGGTAATACCAATATCGAGGGTCCCCTCCCCCACATACACCGCGATATCGCGAGGCCTCAGATAGAAGAACTCCACCCCGTTCTCCTCATCAACCAGGGTGAGATCCTTGTGATCTGTGCGTTGGCGGTAGCCAGCCTCGGCGAGCAGGGAAGACGCTGCCTCTGAAAGAGCACCCTTATTCGGCACAGCAATGCGAAGCAAGTCGGACATGAAGTCTCCTCAGGGATTATCAGGGATGACGATGACAGGTCGGGAATGTCCGGGAATTCACAGATGCTTATAGACGTCGTCGAGCGACAAGCCCTGCTTAATCATCATGACCTGCAGGTGATAAATCTCCTGGCAGATCTCCTCAGCCAACCGTTCATTGCCCTCGTGCTCGGCTGCCATCCACACTTCGGAGGCTTCCTCCACGATTTTCTTACCGATGGCATGTACTCCGCGGTCAAGCTCCTCGACGGTTCCCGAACCTGCAGGACGGGTCTGTGACTTTATTGCCAGCTCGGCGAAAAGTTCCTCGAATGTCTTGCTCACAGTTGCCAGGCTACCGATTGTCCTAGCACCGCCACAGATGCGCCCACGTGACGGACCGTTGCTATGTCAGTGACAGGGGTCGTCGGTGACCGCACGTTGGGCACGCCACCACGTCACAAATCCGTATAGGCAGAAAGCTCCATAGAAGACGTACATGAGAGCGCTCGGGTAGTACTGAGCCGTGGCCAGTAGCGGGACGCCAACGACATCGACCGCAATCCACACAAACCAGAACTCATTCCAGCCGCGCGCCATCCCCCAGGTCGCAAGGATCGATCCAGTAAGAATCCACGAATCCGACAGCGGACCCCAGGACCCCAATGCCTTGAGAGCGAAGGTGAAAACAACAAGCATGATGACAGTAGCTGTCAGCGCCAAAATGCGTTCTCTACGAGTGGCCCAGCGCGGGTGGACGGCCACTTGGGACGCGCCATTATTGTGCCGGGTCGCTGCCCAGACCACCCAGCCATAGGCGCTTGTCGCGAGGAAAAAGATCTGACGCCCAGCCTGTCCCCACAGATTAAGGTCCTGCGGAGTGTGAAATACCCCACCGAGAAACACCGTGAAAAGGATGACGTTGCCGATAATGCCGACTGGCCAAGCCCATAGTCGACGTCGGGCACCGCCGAGAGCCGAGGCAAGCCCGAATAGATTCCCAATGACCTCACGCCACAGGATCGGCTTTCCTAGACCCACATCAAGCTGGGCATTAAGCAGGGACGCGAGAACGTCGGACACAGTACACACCTTTCCAACCACCCACAGGTGGCCGCCCTATTCTCGCAGATCGGCAGCAGTCCGTCGCATCACATCGGAGGCCACGGCAAGGCAGGCCTCAGCCCGCTCGGTCCCGGGAAGGCATCAAACTCCAGAAGACCCTGGGCACGTTGTCTCACCGCATCGATCTCCTCTGGGGTAATGAGATCCTCAAAATCAGTGTCAGCAATGGTAAGGACCTCGTCGAGCATCATCTCCTCGACAGGCTCCAACGGCTGACCAGCCCATCCCCACAGCACCGTTCGAAGCTTAGGATCTGTGTGAAAGGTCAAGCCATTATCGACCGCCCAGACGTGGGCAGTACCACCGAGATCAGGATCAGGACCGACTAAGACATGTCCACCCTTACGATCAGCGCTATTCACGACGGCGTCGAATAGGGCCAGGGCACGCAACGCCGGGTGAGGAGAATGGGCAAGCCCAATCTCCCGATCATCTTCGTCGACCCCCAGCAGAAACCCGTGCCAATGCGGTGGAAGACGCTCGGTCACGTCGACACGAACCAGAGGGCTCTCAACGTCGTCGGCGATCCAACGCTGCATCGAGCCAGGTCCTTGTGGTCCATCGCCGACGAGAACCGTCACCGGCACAAGACCGATACCCATCACCTGGGACAAGAGGCATGCCGCTACCTCCCGCCTAGCGAGGGTGCCCGATGGGAAATCGTGGAGACGACGTTTGCGGGCTGTCGGTTTATACACCCACAGCCGAAGGTCGGCATCACGCACCAGCAGCGCACCGTTACTGGAACCAGGCAAGGCCCCCTCAACGTGCCATGGAGCTCTCGGCCCGGGAGGACATGGCAGATTCCAGGGATTCGTCACGCTCACCACACCAGGGGCTTACGGTAGCCATTCGACCGCGGGCACAGATGGCCCTCGGCCGAGAGGATCTGCTGCGAACAATATGGGCAGTATTGACGCCCGGATGCGACGACGACACGGCACCTCGCGACGAACTGGCGAGCTTGAGACGTCGTCATGAGGATTTCCAGGGAATCTGGGGCCACCTCAGGGAGGGTTGTCAGCAGCATTGCTGGGTCTTTGATCATGAGTTCGTCATCGCTGGCAGCGTACATCTCGATCTCGATGCGCTTAGTCTCATCGTCAAAGGCCATCGCCATCGTCCCAACGGCGAACTCTTCCTCGAGTGGCGCATCGAGAGGGGCCAGATCGTCTGGGTTGTCGACTGACGGTGGGACGAATACATCCGCAACATGCGCAGCCAGACCGTCCAAGATCCTGTCCATTTGAAGGGCAAGCTGATCGATCTGGACCTTTTCACAACGGACTGTCACGACTCGGGAACCCTCACGGACTTGCAGATGGAAGACACGCGCTCCTGGCTGGCCCACGGTGCCGACCACCACACGGTCGGGTCGTTCGAGTCGGAAGGTGCGACGAATCATATTCCTACCCTAGCTACGCGATCGAGATACGCGGGTTGGCGACCGTTTCGCTGGGTGTCTCCACCAAGGTGCCGCCGGCACTCGATGCCACCCCGGCAGGCTCGTCGGGGTGCCAATGAAGAGCTTGGAGACGTCAGGCTTCGCTGTTCTGTCTCAAGGTCGGCTTGAGGGTGCTCCGTTAGGGTGATCGGGGACGAGGAGGATGCACATGCGCATGAGAACCGTCGGGGCCAGCGGCCTCAAGGTATCTGCCATTGGGCTAGGGTCCCTGACATGGGGCGGGCAAACCGACGCTCGTGAGGTTCGCTCGTTGGTTCGTCGCTTCGTTGACGCCGGTGGCAATCTCGTCGATACCGCACCAGCGTATGGAGGCGGGTTCGCCGAACAACTCATCGGAAAGCTCACCCATACCGATATCAGTCGAGATGACCTTGTCATAGCGACCAAGGCGGGATTCATTGTTGAAGGCCATAAGAGAATCGTCGATACGTCACGCAGTGCGCTGCTGCGTGACCTCGAAGGGTCCCTGCGCCGTCTCCACACCGATCACGTCGATCTTTGGCAAGTTCATGCCTGGGGAGATGCCCCCATCGAAGAAACCTGTGCGGCACTCGACCATGCCGTGACATCGGGAATGGCCCGGTACGTCGGGGTCTCCAACTTCGTGGGTTGGCAGGCCGCCACGGCAGCGACCTGGCAGCGGGCAACCGGAACACGGACCCCTCTAGTCAGTAACCAGGTGGAATACTCCTTGCTGGCTCGACGTGCTGAAATCGAGGTCGTTCCTTCGGCCCAGCACCACGGGATGGGACTTCTGGCATGGTCAGCGCTAGGTCGCGGCGTGCTGGGAGGCCGGTACCGACACGGAACCCCTAAGGATTCCCGGGGCGGTTCTGATCGCCTGTCTTGGTTCGTGCAGCCCTATCTGACGCGCAAGTCCAACGCTGTCGTCGAGGCTATTGTGAAAGCGGCCGACGGGCTGGGAGCGACGGTCCCGCAAATCGCGCTGGCATGGGTGCGTGATGCCCCTGTAGTCGCCTCGGCTCTTGTCGGACCGAGGACCACCTCACAGCTCGAAGAATTGCTCAGAGCTGACGAGGTCAGTCTTCCTAAGGAGATCACCTCAGCCCTCGACGACATCACCGGCGGGCCAAACCTCGCCCGCGAAGAAGCCTAGGGTCAAATAGCTCAGCGCTCGCCGCGTGGCACCCACGGAGTCGATACCGGACCATCGTAAAGCTCGCGAGGACGGGAAATCCTCGTTGTCGGATCCTCAAAAACCTCCTTCCAGTGGGCGATCCAACCAGCCATCCGCCCGATAGCGAACATGACAGTGAACATGTTCAGCGGGATGCCGAGCGCGCGTAAAACGATCCCGGAATAGAAGTCCACGTTGGGGTACAGCCTGCGCTCGATGAAGTAGTCGTCGGCCAGCACAGCTTCCTCCAGCTCCATGGCAACGTCGAGCAGCGGATCCGGTTTGTGCATGGTGTCGAGCAGCGGACCGACGACACTGCGGAAGATTCTCGCTCGGGGGTCCCAATTGCGGTAGACGCGATGCCCGAAGCCAGAAATCCTCTCCCCCGAATCTTTGGCCTTCGCCAGGTATTGACGTGGGGTGAGTCCAGAATTGCGGATACGTTGTAAGGCGAGCACAGCGTTGACGTTGGCGCCACCGTGGCGGTCTCCCCACAGAGCGCACACTCCGGCTGAACACGACGTGAAAAGGTTGGCACCCGAGGACCCAACCATCCGCACTGTCGAGGTCGAACAGTTCTGGCCGTGATCAGCGTGTAGCACGAAGAACAGGTTGAGGGCTCTTGCCGCCACCGGATCCGGCTCGTAGGCGCGGTACGGCAGAGAAAACATCATGTGCATGAAATTTTCGACATATTTGAGGTCATAGCGCGGGTAAATCGCTGGCTCCCCAATAGACGCCTTATAAGAAGCAGCCGCGATCGTCCTCACCTTGGACATGAGCTTGGCAGCCGCGTCGGTGAAGGACTCCTCATCAGTGATTCTCGGACGGTCGTGGGTGCTCATCGCGTTGATCATCGAGGACATGATCGCCATCGGGTGGCCGTTAGGTGGGAAGGCATTGAAGTGAAGGTTCATCGACCGGTGTAATGCCGAATACTCGGTCAAGCGATTCCGGAAGTCGTCGCGTTGAGCCTCAGTGGGCAGGTGACCGAAGATCAGCAGCCAGGCGGTCTCCACAAAGGAGACGCGCTCCTTAGCTAAGGTCTCGATGGGTAGGCCACGATAGGTGAGCACGCCTTCTTCGCCGTCGATCCACGAGATCGCCGAGCGGCAGGACGCAGTATTGGCGAATGCCGGGTCGAAGGTTGTCACCCCGCCGGTTAGTTGACGAAGGTTAGAAATGTCGATGACTCGATCGCCGGTGGTTCCTGCGATAACGGGCAAAGTGTATTCCTGGCCGTCCAGGATAAGGGTTGCCGTTGGTCCGCCCTCCGGCTTCTTATTTGGGACACTCATCATCAGGCCTCCTGCAGTATGTGATCGACGACCTTGGCACCGAAAACGAGGGATCTGACGGGGACTCTCTCGTCGACTCCGTGGAAGAGACTGATAAAGTCGAAATCGGCCGGCAATCTCAGCGGAGTGCAGCCGTAGCAATTGATTCGTCGACCGTCAGGCAAAACTGCGAACCCTTTAGCGTCGGTTCCTGCCGAATTGAGGTAGGGCAGCACAACAGCCCCTGGGTCCTCAGCGTCAACGGCCCGGCGAATCGCATCGACGGCTGCTCCCTCAAAGGGCGCCGCTGTTGCCGGCTTGCGGGAGATCGTCTCGAAGTCGATTCCAGGACCAGCCAAAGACTTAATCGTCAAAATTATATCCTCCTCGGCCCCGGGGATGAATCGGGCGTCGACCTCGGCGCTGGCACGCGTCGGCACGACGTTGACCTTGTAACCCGCCGATAGCACGGTCGGGGTGACATTGTGCGCGCAGCACGCAGCCACCATGCGCGACAGGGGCCCAATGGGAGACAGGCTGGATTCGAGATCATCGCGGTCGATCGTCAGACCCCACATGGCGGCGACCTGGTTAAGGAACTCTTCCTGGACCGGGTGATGTAGGTCGGGCCATTGGTAGGAGTCGATACGGGACAGGGCATCAAGCACACGGGTGACGGCGTTGTCCGGGTTGCGCATAGACCCGTGCCCTGCGCTGCCGGTGGCGCTCATCCGGAACCACCACAGCCCCTTCTCGGCGGACTGGATGACGTAAACTCGCTTGCCCTGCGGCGTCGTCAAGGAAAAACCACCGACCTCGCTGATGGCTTCGGTGACGCCGTCAAAGGCCTCCGGATGAGTGGCCCCGAGCCACGTTGAACCGAGGGTTCCGGAGCATTCTTCATCGGCGAACATGATGAAGCGAATGGGGCGGGACGGCGCTTCACCTCGACGCTGACGAGCCCGGATAGCCGAGAGGACCATCGCCAGAAACCCCTTCATGTCGATGGCGCCCCTCCCCCACACGCAGTTGTCGTGGATCTCGCCAGACAGCGGGTGATGAGTCCAGTCGGCAGCCTCGAAGGGGACGGTGTCGCTATGGCCGTGCAGCAGCAGGGCGGGACGACTCGTATCGGTACCTTCCGGCGCCCACTCGGCGACCAAGGTGACACGGCCGGGCTCGGATTCGTGGAGGGTCACGCCGACTCCGATTTCATCGAGGAGCCCGGTCACGTAGTGACACATCTCGACCTCGCCCCGAGCGTCCTGTGGACCAAAATTCTGCGAGTCGATCTGAATCATTCGCGAGCAGATGTCGACAACTTCGGCCTGCGGGCAATCTGGCCCGTCGACAAGGTTCTCGACGGTCATACTGAACAGATCTGACATGTCGCGATTGTGTCACCAGGAAGGAGCTAGACCCCCAACCGGGACGCTCAATGGACACTGATTTGCATTGCTGGCCGAAGGTCCATTACAGTTCTGTGACTGTCCGGTACCGCGCAAAAGCGTAGGATCGGCGCCCCGAGTCCGGGTGGCGGAATTGGTAGACGCGCTAGCTTGAGGTGCTAGTGGCCGATTAAGGCTGTGGAGGTTCAAGTCCTCTCTCGGACACCCCGGGATTGGTCCCCGGCCAAGTTTCTTGGCCGGGGACCTTTGTTTTTAGTCGTGTTGTGTCAAGTTGTGTGTGGTGCAGGAGAGGTCGGGTTAGTGAATTCCAGCCCTCAGACCTGGCCAATGCGGGACAGCGACCAAGGCGGCCGCGATCTCGCTCCGCCATCGATCACGGCCAGCCCAGGCACTAAGAGTTGGGTGGGCAGGCCGTTAAAACTGCTTTCGCTTCCCGGTCACACCATTGCCAGTGACGACACGTATGCTGGTGACCGCGACCAGCACCCACGCTCCTGACGCGGGCGACTCATGGTGCACGCTACGCTCACCGCACCTACGAGTGGGCCTATCCGCCGTCACTGTGCAACCATGGCCTAATGCTCAATAACGACCATTGCAAAGGCAAGGTGGGATAGTCGTGCTAACGATACCGAGGATGGTCATCCTCCCAGGCTGAAATTCGCCTCATGCACGGTTACCCAGACCAGCTCGCCGGCAGCCCATGACGAACCTCAGGGCTCCTATCGTACGTAGCAGTCGCCTTCGAGGATGAGGCGGCTCAATCGACGCAAAGGAGCATCTTGATGTCATTCCCACGCAAACTCAGCGCATTGGCGGTTGCCAGCACCATGGCGGTGACCGGCGTAACCATGGCAACTCCGGCCCTGGCCAACACCGGCACCAGTTCCCAGCCGGCCGCAGCGGCACCCGCTATCAACCAGGTCCACAAGGAGACCGGCTACTTCAAGACGACCGATAAACTGGGAACCCAGCTCTTCTACCGCAAGGACATCGTCCCCAACGCTAAGGGAGCCGTCGTCCTGGTGCACGGGCTTATGGAGAACTCCTCCAACTACGAGTACCTAACCAAGAGCCTTACCAACGCTGGCTACAGCGTCTACCGCTTCGACAATCGTGGCCATGGGCGTAGCGCGGCCCCGTACATCAACAACGCTATCCCGCGCGGCCAGTTCGACGACTGGTGGAACATCGAGTCCGACATCCATCAGGTAGTCGGTACCGCGCACAAGGAAAATACCGGCAAGAAGGTGTTCCTGCTGGGCCACTCAATGGGTGGAATCGCCGTACAGTCCTACGGAATCATGTATCCAGGAACTGTTGACGGCATTGTGTCCTCCGGCGGCGGCACCATCGTCAACGTGGATGGTCCCGACACCGAGGGTGCCACCACCATCACCCCCGACAATCTCAATTTCTTTGCTCGTCACGCCCTGCCCCAGATCAGCCAGCTTCTCCCGATGGCCCAGCTGACCAGCTTCAACGGACGCTTGGTGAAGGACCTCGTCAAAAATCCCAAGGCGATTCGGATGCCTTCGGGTCCGTTGTCTGCTGACATCATTCTGCCCGGCTACCCGCCATACGGCCTGTGTTCCGATCCGGCGGTCCGCTTCGACCACTGGCACCGCGACCCGCTGTACAACCATTACATGCGTCTCGGACTCGTCGAGCAGATGGGTGTCGCCGAGGCTTACAACGTCATGAATGCCCACGATTTCAAGGCTCCAACCTTGATCATGCATGGCGAGAACGACGGCCTGGTGCCCAGCTACTTCGATGTCAACTGGTACAACGCCATCACCTCGAAGGACAAGAAGATCATCCAGTGGCATGGCCTCATGCATGAGATCTTCAACGAGCCCACTAAGGATCAGGTCATCAAGACCGCCATCGACTGGATCGACGCCCACAACAAGTGAGCTAACCCGTCCTGATCCTGCCTGAGGTTGCGTCCCCGCGATGAGTCGAGGGGACGCAACCTCTGCTCTCCCTCATCGCTTGACCTCGCCCTTTGAATCCCCGACAATCCCACAATCCTTTGAATATAAACCCCTAGTCGAACTTGGGTAGCCGAGTAAAGTATGGGGTATGACCCTGGGCTGACCAGCGGCCCTGGGACCAACGAAAGGAGTGACTGGTGGGCCTGAGTGATAAGATCAACAGCAAGAGCGACGAAGCCGTCGGCGCTGCTAAGGAGAAGATCGGTGGCCTCACCGATGACAGCGATCTCAAGAGCGAGGGCGCCAATCAGAAGGCCAGTGGCAAGGTAGCTCAGAAGGTCGAGGACGTCAAAGACAAGGCGAATGACCTCAAGCACAATATCCAGGCTGCGGCTGACAAGCTAAAGGGGTGATAAAGTCGGGCGGGGCATCAGGTGCCCGGCCCGCTTCCTGCTATGACAGCACAGTCCCAGCACCGCTTCGGCACCGTCATTGGCGAGTTAGAAGTAACAGCCACCGCCAACGGGCTCAGTCGGCTCGTCTTCGTCAAGACAGATCCGTCACCGTCACCACCACTTTCGACATCGCACGCTCACCGCAGCGGTGACATCATCTCGTGTGCCATTGCACAGGTCACCGAGTACTTGTCAGGATCGCGGACCTCATTCGACGTAGCGCTGGATCTTTCTGCGACGACGGACTTCCAACGCGCTGTGTTAACCGGGTTGCAGACAGTGCCTTATGGGCAAACTGTCAGCTACCGCCAACTTGCGAGCATCATTGGACAACCGAACGCGTCGCGCGCTGTCGGCCACGCCTGTGCAACAAACCCCCTGCCCATCCTCATTCCGTGCCACCGCGTGCTACGCAGTAACGGCCAGCTAGGAGGCTATCTCGGTGGTCCTCGCCTCAAGCGCTTCCTCCTAAATCTAGAGAGTGTCACCTCCGCTCCCTTGCCAGCGTGACCGACCAGGTGCCGTCGAGGCAACAAGCCGCCATGCCGAGTTGTTCGAGGACGCTTAGCGCAGCCGAACACTGAGCAACGGGAACTCCAGCCAAAACCGCTAGCTCATCTAGCCCGCACGATCCATGAGCAGGAAGTGCCTCATGAACAGCCAGCTCAGTGGCATCCAGGATATCAGTCGGCAAGCTGCGCCCTGCTGGTCTCTCCGGTTCTGGGGCGAGCTCCCCAACAATCCCTCTGACGTCGTCAGCATCGCGCACCAAGATCGCCTCACCATCACGGATCAGCTTGTTCGTCCCCGTCGACCGACTCGAGGTCACTGACCCGGGGACTGCCATGACGGCATTTCCTAATGCGTTGGCCCAGGACGCGGTATTGATCGCTCCCGACCGCCACCCAGCTTCCACAACGACCGTGCCAGTCGTCAGTGCCGCGATGAGCCGGTTTCGGGCTAGGAACCCAGGTCGCGTCGGGTGACGGCCCGGCGGTAGCTCTGAAATGAGGGCACCTGTTCCCGCGATCTGTTCCAGCACTGCGCTGTTGCCACGGGGATAAAGGGTGTCAAGTCCACATGCGAGGACGCTAACCGTGTTTCCGCGAGCGGACAATGCCCCACGGTGAGCCGCCACATCGATACCGAACGCGCCGCCAGATATAACAGTATGGCTCCCCGTTCCGTCACAGTGTCCCCGTACTAGGTGGTAGGCCATTTCTACGGCGACGTCTTGACCATAGCTGGTAGCAGACCGGCATCCCACAATGGCCACCGACCGCTGTGAGATATCAGCGAGGTGAGCAGGCCCCATAACCCACAGCCCCACAGGTGCCCCACCCATTCCAGATTTCCCCACCCCCGCGAGGCTGTCGAGACTCGTAGGCCATTCCTCATCCCCTGGAATGAGGAACCTCATCGCAGCCTTTTCCGACCGCTCCACGAGTTGATCGACGTCGAGCGATTTAGCTCGTTCATGCCATCGTTCGCCAGAATCGGTGAGTAGTTTCCACCACAGCTCCTCAGTGGTCATCTCAACTAGTCGTTTCGCCATCACCCCCGGCTCGGCAGCAACTGTCAGAGCGGCCCGCGCCAATCTCTCGCTCGTCCACGTCATCGCAATCTCCCTCGTCGCATTCCCATGGCCTCCGCCACACACGCTTTGTCAACCCCGTCCTTGCCCTCGAGGTCGGCCACCGTCCACGCGATTCGCAACACTTTGTCGACACCCCTTGCTGTGAGCCGTCCGGTCGTTAGAGCATCTTCGATAATCCGAGTGGCGTCGTTAGCCGGCAATATCTGTCGTAAGACTTTTCCTGGCACCTCGGCATTGCATCGCCAGGGAGCTCCCCGCCATCGAGCGGCAGCACGCTCACGGGCTTGCGCAACCCGCTCGTGCACTACTGCACTAGATTCCCCCGCGGGCAAAGCTGATGCATCAAGCAGATGCGCGGACGTCAGCGGTCGCATCCGCACTGTGACGTCCACTCTGTCTAAGATCGGGCCCGAAAGCCGGCCTGAATATCGGCGAACCTGTTGCGGAGTGCACGTGCACCGTCCCGATGGGTCATCGGCCAGCCCACACGGGCATGGGTTCAGTGCCATGACGAGCTGAAACCGAGCTGGGAACGTCGTGTGTGCCTGAGAACGTCCGATAACGATTTCCCCAGTCTCCAGCGGTCCACGCAGCGAGTCCAACACCTTTGGCGCGAACTCCGGAGCCTCGTCGAGAAACAACACCCCTCGATGCGCTAGCGAGATCGCGCCGGGTTGGGCAATACGTGCTCCCCCACCGACCATGGCCGCCATCGACACCGAATGATGGGGTTGAGCCAGTGGGGGCTTCGTCATGAGACGCCCACTCCCTCGCCCGGCCAAGGAATGCAGCGCGGTGACTTCGAGAGCGTCACGGTGATCAAGTCGGGGAAGAATCCCGGGTAACCGTCGTGCCAGCATAGATTTCCCACAACCAGGAGCACCACGTAGCAGAATGTGGTGACGACCCGCTGCCGCTACTTCAAGGGCTCGGCGCGCCTCGTGCTGGCCGATAACCTCCGCTAAGTCTCCGATCCCCGGATCGGTGTCGGGAGACCCCACAATGGGGCCCTCAGGAGGCACCACTGGACGACCATGTAACACGTCGACAACGTCACCCAGATGGCCGACTGGCCATATCGTCAGTCCCTCGACGAGACTGGCCTCATCACTCTGACTAGCCGGCACTACCGCCCGCTCAAACCCAGCCTCCCGCGCCGCTAGCAGCGCGGGCAGCACGCCGCGCACAGGCCGTACTCGGCCGTCCAGCCCAAGTTCTCCAATCAGAACCGTCGATCTCAAGAGAGCCTGTGGGACCTTTCCATCAGCAGCGAGCGTCGCTGTAGCAATGGCCAGATCAAAATGCGTCCCAGCCTTTGGTAGACCAGCTGGCGTGAGATTGATCGTCAACACATTGCTAGGCCACGACAACCCCGTCGCGCAGACAGCGGCCCGACATCGGTCCCGGGCCTCGTGGAGGGCCGCGTCTGGCAGACCGACAAGCACGGTACGCGGCAGTCCGGACGAAATTGCGGCTTCCACCTCAACCATGGAGCCTTCCATCCCTACCAACGCGACTGACCACGCACTTGCGCCGGTCACCGGATACCTCGCACATGTGTGACAGTTGGCTCGGCGCCCGGGCGCACCATGACACCGATGGCGTCAATCCGCACCGAATGGACCCCCTCGTCCTGGTTAACCAACCACGCCAGTGCTAGTTCGTGAAGCTTACGGACCTTCGCCGTCGTAATAGATTCCAGCGGGTCGCCGAAGCCGGTGCCTGACCTGGCCTTCACCTCGATAAAGACGACGGTCTGGTCGTCACGCGCGATGAGGTCGATCTCTCCCACATCACACGTCCAGTTACGCGCGATGATTGTCCATCCCAGGGACTCCACATACTGAGCGGCAAGATCCTCGCCCCACGCACCGAACGCGGGTCTGCAACCACGACGCCCACGCAACGCAGCTCCACGCGGGGTCGTCAGCTCTGCCGACAATGGCTTAGGTGTCATCATTCACCACCTCCGACAACAGTTATCGTCGGAGAACACCTGATTATTCAGTTATCCACAGATCAATGTTTCGGGATCAGAAGCACCATAAGTTGTCCACAAAGCCCCACGCCGGTAGCGAAACCTCTGCCACCGATATCAGATGACCTACGAGGTCTACAGACGATTCCGGCTCGGAGTGGAAACCGGTCAAGACCACACGATGCCCACACTCACGTCACAGGATTGGACATGGACACGTAACGTCAAGGAATGCGAGCCTGGCGTTACTTAGACGGCACCTCGTCAAAGTCAGGATGCACGATCTCCTCAATGGATACATCGCGGAAGGTAAGGATTTTGGCGCTCTTGACGAACCTAGAAGGCCGGTACATGTCCCACACCCAGGCATCCGCCATAGACACCTCGTAGTAGACGTCGCCCCCTTCGGTGCGAACCTTGAGATCGACGACGTTACACAAATAGAACCGTCTCTCGGTTTCCACGGCATATTTGAAGATCCCGACGACGTCCTTGTACTCGCGGTAGAGCTCCAACTCCATCCGATTCTCGTACTGTTCCAGATCTTCGGCACTCATGATGAATGAAGCCTAGCCGCTCGTCGCACATTGGCGTAGCTCATCCGGTGCTGACGAGACGGTCCTAACTCCTTCAGACGACGCTGGTGTAAGGCTGTCGCGTACCCCTTGTGCACCGCAAAATCGTAACCAGGAATCTCGGCGTCCATAGCGATCATGATGCGATCCCTGGCCACTTTGGCCACGATGGAGGCAGCTGCCACACATGCACACACTGAATCGCCCTTCCACATTCCCAGATCGGGAACCGTCAGTCCGTCGACCGGGAAACCGTCCGACAGCACGTAGCCCGGTTCAACTCCCAGCCTCACCACGGCACGCCTCAAGCCGCTGATATCTGCCTCCTGCATCCCCAACCGATCGCATTCGTCGGCTTCTACACGTACCCACGACACTGCCAAAGCTTTATCCATGATGACGTTAAACAGGGCCTCTCTCTTGGCCGCAGATAGTGTCTTGGAATCTGCTAGCCCCGCAATCCTGCCGGATCTGCGATCGTCAAGAATGACAGCTGCGGCTACCAATGGCCCTGCACACGCGCCCCGACCCGCCTCGTCGCATCCGGCCACGGGTCCGAGTCCGGCCCTCGTCAGGGCCCGTTCATGGCCCATCGGCCCCGGCCCGACTCGCACCGACATGGAATCCGTCACTTAGGGCAGCACGTGTTACCGACGCAGATGCGCGCCTTGGCTGGAGCTGACGACGACCTATCCGGGATTCCCCGGAAAGTGTTAGGAGTCCCCAGTCCCTCAATGCGATTGAGAGGCATAAGAATGGCCTTTGCCGGCCCAACGACGTCATCGAGCGGCACAAACGCAGGAGCGCCCGTATACTCACCCGGATCAAGGTCTTGGAGGTGATAGCGCGAGTCACCCGAGGCATTGCGATGGTCCCCCAAGACGAACATCCGCCCCCGAGGAACAGTGACCCGGAATTCCATCGCCGAGGGTTTAACCATTTCACCATTTTCGGAGTACAGGTATGACCGCTCGTCAAGCGCCTTACCGTTGACGGTCACCTGGCCGTTGACGTTGCAGCAGGCAACGGTGTCCCCAGGCATGCCGATCACTCGCTTAATGAGGTAGTTCGAGCTCTTGTTAGGCAACAACCCGACGAATTCGAGGATCTGTCCTGGAACAGAGCGGCGATCCTGAACAGCAGGTAACCAATGTTCGGTGTCTTTGAACACGACGACGTCGCCCCGATGAAAATCGGCGGCTTTCACCGCGATCACGCGGTCACCCACCTGCAAGGTGTTTTGCATGGACTTCGACGGGATGACAAACATCTGAGCGACGAAACCACGCAGCACAGCTGAGATGATGAGGGCACCAACGACGATGAGAACAACTTCGATGGCCCCCGACCGAAAGCGCTGCCACCCAGACGCCTGTTCCCCACGTGCTGTTGCATCGTCAGAGTCCCTGGTGTCGCCGTTTGCAGCCCGCCTCGCCCGGTAGTCATCCGCCACGGCAAAACCTCTCCCTCATCCCCTGTGGGAATTTCCCGTCGGGTGCCACCTTGCAGTGTAACTAACGCACGGAAAAAAGCTGCATCATGACGCGCCTACCCCAGATGTGAGTCGACGCATACAAAAACGGGGCTTCGCCGTAACGAAACCCCGTTGCTGTTAAGACGACGTCAGCGAGCTGAGCCCCTCTCCTTAATCTTGGCCGCCTTACCACGCCGGCCGCGCAGGTAGTACAGCTTGGCGCGACGGACCGCACCGTGGCGATCAACCTCGATCTTGTCAATGATCGGGGAATGCAGCGGGAAGGTACGCTCAACACCGGTCCCGAAGCTCAGCTTGCGGACGGTAAAGGACTCCTGGACGCCACCACCGGTACGCGAGATGACGATCCCGGAAAAGACCTGCACACGGGTACGGCTACCCTCAACGACCTTGACGTGGACCTTCACCGAATCGCCAGGACGGAACTCGGGGATGTCGTCGCGCATCGAGGCCTTGTCGATCTCGTCGATGATGTTGCTCATAGTGTTTCCTCGCCGGTGCCACAGGTCACCTGGTGCTCGTGTTCACAAAGATTTCGTTCCCCGAGCGCCGGACTGTCCCCCTGTGGCAGGAGCCGGACACGGACAACACCGCGGTATTTTTCCATACCCATGGCTCTGGCATCAAATCCACCATCACTCGTGCCCGCCAACAGGCAGTGCTCCACAACATAACCGGGCTCCGACACCGCGAGGTGTCGGAGCCCGAGTGATCGACCACACGAGTCAGGACTCAGTCGTCCTTGCCGTCGTGCTTGAACAGCGACGCAATGAGGTCACGGTTGAGCTGGCTGATGGACTCCAGCGGAATACCTTTCGGGCACACCGAGGCACACTCACCAATGTTGGTGCAGCCGCCGAATCCTTCAGCGTCGTTCTGCGCAGCCATAGCCTTGACACGACGCATCCGCTCCGGCTGACCCTGCGGAAGCATGGCCAGGTGAGTGATCTTCGCAGAAGTAAACAGCATCGAGGAGCCGTTCGGGCAAGCCGCCACGCAGGCGCCACAACCGATGCAGGTAGCGGCGTCGAAGGAGCGATCAGAGCGCTTCTTGTTGACCTGAACAGCGTGAGCGTCCGGGGCAGCACCGGTGTTCACCGAGACATAGCCGCCAGCCTGGATGACACGGTCAAGGGCCGAGCGATCCACGATAAGGTCACGCAGAATCGGGAAGGCACCCGACTTCCATGGCTCGATCGTGATGGTCGAGCCATCGGCGAAGGAACGCATGTGCAGCTGACACGTAGTGGTACGCACCGGCTGGGCAACACCCATACCACCATGCGGCACACCATTGATGACGACGCCGCACTGACCGCAAATACCCTCGCGGCAGTCCGAGTCAAATGCGACGGGCTCTTCGCCCTGAGCGGTGAGGTTCTCGTTGAGCATGTCCAACATCTCAAGGAAGGACATATCACCGGAAACACCGTCCAGGGTGTACTCGACGAGGCGGCCCTGATCCTTGGAATTGCGCTGACGCCAGATTCGCAGGTTGATCTTCACTTGTAGCTCCTCTGCTTGACCTGGATGGACTTGTAGACCAGCGGCTCCTTGTGCAGGGTCGGCTTGTGGCCTTCGCCAGTCCACTCCCAGGCAGCGACGTACTGATACTCGTCGTCGTGACGCATGGCCTCGCCCTCTTCGGTCTGAGACTCAGCGCGGAAGTGACCACCACAAGACTCGCGACGGTGTAGAGCGTCGATGCACATCAGTTCACCGAGCTCCAAGAAGTCGGCGAGCCGACCAGCGCGCTCGAGGGTCTGATTGAGCTCCTCGTTGACGCCGGTGACCTTAACGTTGGTCCAGAACTCGTTGCGCAGATTGCGGATGAGACCAATAGCCTTAATGAGGCCGGCCTCGTTGCGCTCCATACCGCAGTACTCCCACATGATGTGGCCAAGTTCCTTGTGGATCGAGTCGACGGTACGGGTTCCATTAATCGTTAGCAGCTTATTGATACGGCTCTCGACAGCCTGACGGGCTTCAACCGCGGCGGGATGCTTCTCATCGACCATGCCGAACTTCGGAGAGTCCGCCAGGTAGTCGGTGATCGTGTTGGGCAGAACCCAGTAGCCATCAGCCAGACCCTGCATCAGGGCCGAAGCACCGAGCCGGTTAGCGCCGTGATCGGAGAAGTTGGCCTCACCACAGACGAACAGACCCGGAATGGTCGACTGCAGGTCATAGTCGACCCACAGGCCGCCCATCGTGTAGTGCACCGCAGGGTAGATACGCATGGGAACCTCATACGGGTTCTCGTCGGTAATCCGCTGGTACATGTCGAAGAGGTTGCCGTACTTCTTTTCCACGGCATCCTTACCCATACGCTGGATGGCCTCGGAGAAGTCGAGGTACACGCCACGGGCACGCATGTGCTCGGTGCCGTCAGAATCGACCTCACGAACCTTCGGACCGACACCACGACCCTCGTCACAGCGGTACTTGGCTTGACGGGATGCAATGTCACGAGGAACCAGGTTGCCGAAGGACGGGTAGATGCGCTCCAAGTAGTAGTCGCGATCTTCCTCGGGGATGTCGCGAGGATCCTTTTCACAATCTTCCGCGCGCTTGGGCACCCAGATACGGCCGTCGTTACGCAGCGACTCCGACATCAGAGTCAGCTTCGACTGGTTTTCACCATGCACCGGGATGCAGGTCGGGTGGATCTGGGTGTAGCAGGGGTTGCCGAAGTAAGCGCCCTTACGGTGGGCACGCCACGAGGCGGTGGCATTGCAGCCCATGGCGTTCGTCGACAGGAAAAAGACGTTGCCGTAACCACCGGTAGCCAGGACGACGGCGTCACCAAACCACTCTTCGATCTTGCCGGTAACCATGTCACGAGTCACGATGCCGCGAGCTCGCCCGTCGGCGACGATGAGCTCGACCATCTCGTGACGGGTGTGCATGTGCACGGTGCCGGCGTGAACCTGCCGCTCGAGGGCTTGGTAGGCGCCGATGAGCAGCTGCTGGCCCGTCTGGCCGCGAGCGTAGAAGGTGCGCTGCACCTGGACGCCACCGAAGGAACGGTTGTCGAGCAGGCCACCGTACTCACGGGCGAACGGAACGCCCTGGGCGACACACTGGTCGATGATGTTCGCGCTGACCGCGGCGAGCCGGTAAACGTTCGTCTCGCGGGAGCGGTAATCGCCACCCTTGACGGTATCGTAGAACAGGCGGTAGATCGAATCACCGTCATTCTTGTAGTTCTTCGCGGCGTTAATTCCCCCCTGGGCCGCGATCGAGTGAGCGCGACGCGGAGAGTCTTGGTAGCAGAAGTTCTCGACGCGGTAACCGGCCTCACCGAGAGTTGCGGCGGCAGCGCCACCAGCTAGACCGGTACCAACAATGATGACCGTCATCTTGCGACGGTTAGCCGGGTTGACCAGACGCGAGGTGAACTGGCGATCAGTCCAGATCTTCTCGATCGGAAGGTCATGGTTGGCCTTCGTGTCGTGGATTTCGTCGCCGGTCGTCCAGTACTGGTCGGCGAGAGCGGCGTTGTTATTGGATGCAGCAGTTGCAGTCATCAGGAGATCACCCCGAACAGGACCAGGAATGGAGGAGTCATGAAGCCCACGAAGATCACGATGGCGACGATCCAGGAACACACGCGCAGCACAGCGCGAGCGGTACCAGAGACGTTGACGCCGAGGGTCGCAAAGGCACTCCAGAAACCGTGGGAGACGTGCATGCACACCGCGATCATGGCGATGAGGTAAATGAGCACGAACCACCAGTGGCTGAACGCCGTAAGTACCATCCCTGCGCGTCCAGCTGCATCGGTGGGCGGGTTATTGAGCAAGTCAGGGCTAATGGTGAACTGCAGCAGGTGGAGGATGAGGAATAGGAAGATGATCCAGCCACCCCAGAACATCGTGCGGGCAGCATAGGTATTCTCCGGCGAGAGGTTCTTCTTGACCGAGTAACGGCCAGCGCCACCGGTTCCAATGTTGCGCTGCTTGTTAACGCGAATCGCCGACCAAATGTGCAGCACGATCGCCAGCAACATGAAGATCCGGAAAATCCACAAGAAGGAGTCACCCGGCAGGATCGGGTTGAGAATCGTGCGAAGAAAACCGGCGTAACGGTTGAAGTCCTCGTTACTAGCGAGCAGCTTCAAGTTGCCAAACATGTGCATGAGCAGGAAGAGGATTAAGATCAGCCCGGTGACGGCCATGAGGGCCTTCGCCGCGACAGTTGATCGCACCGCTCTCTGATGAGTAGTAAGTGTTGTAGTCGCCACGGACCAAAGACTAGCCAATTACCAGCCCTTTTGCGCCCCCACCCCCTGTGTTTTCGAAAACTTCCCTCAACCCTTGGTTCACTAGGGGTTTTGCTCTTGATTATCGCAACATTTTCGGTTCGAATTTTGTCGATTAGAGACGCTTCAATGGGGAACACCGAAGTCGGAATCCGTCAGATCAGGACGCCGCTCACAAGTCAGGCGGACTGACTCATCACGGCGCCACTTCGCAATTCGACCATGATGACCACTCATGAGAACCTCGGGGACATCGAGGCCACGCCATGAGACCGGCCGGGTGAACAGCGGATACTCCAGCAAGCCGTCTTGCCCGGCCGAGAACGACTCCTCCGCTAGAGACTCCGGGTTACCCATGAACCCGGGCACCAGCCGAACCACGGCCTCAGTGATAGCCAGAGCCGCTACTTCTCCCCCATTAAGCACGTAGTCTCCCAGGCTCACCTCGTGAACAGTCCACATCGACCGCGCATAGTCGATCACGCGGTGGTCGATCCCCTCGTACCGTCCGCAACAGAACACGATCCGCACTGCCGACGACAACTCTTGAGCAGCAGACTGGGTAAATGGCACACCTGACGGGCTAGGGAAAATCACATGAACCGACGAGTCCGGCTCAGTGCCAATGATCTCGTCGAAAGCTTCCCCCCACGGGTCAGGCTTCATGACCATGCCCGCACCTCCGCCAGACGGGGTGTCGTCCACGGTGCGATGGCGATCGTGGGTCCAGTCGCGCAAGTCGTGGGCGTGGACCTCCACCAGACCGTCGGCTGCCGCCTTACCCAGCAAAGATATGTCGAGGACATCAAAGTACGCCGGAAAGATCGACAGGTAGTCCAGCCTCATCGTCACCTCGCCTCTTCGGCGTTCGAATCGAGCAGGCCAGGAATGCCACTGACGATGATCTGCCCGGACGCCACATCGACAGTAGGGACGAGTTGGTGGACGAAAGGAACCAGATGTTCCTCCCCACCTACGTCGATCACGAGCACATCTTGGGCTGGCATATGAAGCACATCTTTGACAGCCCCGCGGCTTTTACCGGATTCATCAACCACTGTCAGCCCACGCAACCGACGATCCCAGAATTCATCGGGGTCATCGGGGTCATCGTTGGGCTCAACGTCAACGACGAGAACCGATCCGCGTAGCTCCTCTGCCCCCTGACGATCTTTCACTTCGCCAAAAGCGACGATAAGGCTGCCCTTGGCCCAGCGGGACCGCACAACCGTCAGATCACGTCTGGACCCCTCAATCTGCACCGTGGCACCTACTCCAAACCTCGCATCCGGTTCGTCAGTACGCACCTCAACGACGACGTCACCTCGCAGACCATGGGCACGACCTACTCGTCCGACGACGACCTCCACCGTTGCCGACTCTTCCACTGTGACTCCTGGGGAATGATGGGATTAGACAAGATGCCAGACACAGCACATGGGCCGCAGCCCCGCCAGAGCGGGACCACGGCCCATATTGTCAAAGAACTGGCGATTCAGTGACGATGGCCACGGTGGTCGGAATGCCGTCCCGACCCGCGTCGATCAACATCAACGAAGTCGATCCTGATCTGCTCGTCACCGGCCAACGCACCAATAACCGTGCGCAACGAAGAGGCCGTACGACCCTGACGACCGATGACCTTACCAATGTCGGAAGGATTGACGCGCACCTCAAGCATCCGGCCGCGTCGCAGGTCCTTCTCCCGGACCCGGACGTCGTCAGGATTGGCGACGATGCCAGAGACGAGGTGTTCCAGGGCGTCGGCTAGCACGATCAGGCCTCAGCCTTCTCGCCACTATTGTCTCCAGCCGCCGGCTCGGAAGCCTCGTCAGTAGCTGGCTCTTCGGACTTCTTGGTGATGGCCTCACGCGGGGCCTCGTCGGCCTCAGCCAGGGCAGCGTTGAACAGATCATCCTTGTTGGGACGCTCGGGCTGCGGTTTGACACCAGACGGCGAAGTATCGCCGGTGAACTTCTGCCAATCACCGGTGCGCTTCAGCAAAGCAACAACAGCTTCAGTCGGCTGGGCACCGACGCCGAGCCAGTACTGCACGCGCTCAGAGTCGATCACAATGACCGACGGATCAGCCTTGGGATGGTACTGGCCGATTTCCTCAATAGCACGACCGTCACGCTTAGCGCGCGAGTCCATGACGACGACACGGTAGTGCGGGGTACGGATCTTGCCGAGACGCTTCAGACGAATTTTGGTAGCCACGTGTGTGGTAACTCCTGTAGTGAGACGCCCGGGACGAAACCCGGGAAGTTACGGGTGAGCACGGACACGACGTGGGGACATCGCCCCCGAACTCGGGTGGAACTATCCGCCGATAAGAGAGGGCACCGAACGGACAGAAGCTCTCGATATTGTGCCACAGATAGGCAGATGACGCGAGCCGGGACGGACTTCACCTGATGACTACTCGTCCCCTCAGCACGATGTAGGTGGGAGACTCCAGCACCCCAACGTCAACCCTCGGGTCACGGTCAAGGACGAGGAGGTCAGCAGAATCGCCAATACCCAGCTGCTCACCGCCCAGCCACGCGCGAGCCCGCCAGGACGCTGCTCCCAATGCCATCTCCGCTCCCCCTACAGCAACCAACAACCGAACCTCGGAGGCAATGAGGCCGTGCTTGATAGTGCCGCCAGCGTCGGTACCGGCATAAATCGGCACTCCGGCATCCCAAGCCTTGGCGATCGTTTCATGACGGTGAGTATGGAGGTGACGCATATGTGCGGCATATTTTGGGAACTTGCCGTCAGCCTGAGCGGCGATGGACGGGAAGGTCTCGATATTGATCAAAGTCGGGACAAGCCCGACCCCGCGCTCAGCCATAGTGGCGATTGTCTCGTCGGTAAGCCCAGTGCCGTGCTCAATACAGTCAATACCGGCATCAACGAGCTGTGCGGGAGCTTCCTCGGAAAAACAGTGCGCAGTAACACGGGCACCAAGCTCATGAGCACGATCGATGGCGGCCTGGGCGATGTCTGCGGGCCACAACGGAGCGAGATCCCCCTCGTCGCGATCAATCCAGTCACCGACAAGCTTGACCCAACCATCACCGGATCGAGCCTGACGATCGATCTCGGCAACGAGATTTTCCGGATCTACCTCAGCTGCGTAGTTACGGATGTAACGCTTAGGGCGGGCGATGTGGCGTCCGGCACGAATGACCCGCGGAAGGTCGTCGCGGTCGTCGATCCAATGGGTATCACTCGGCGATCCAGCATCGCGGATGAGAAGGGTGCCCGTCTTCGCCTCGGTCCGGGCCTGCTCCTCGGCAGTCTCCGTGCCAACGGCACCATGAGCATCGAGGCCAATGTGGTTATGGGCGTCAACTAGACCGGGAATGATCCAACAGCCGTCAGCCAAAGTTCGAGCCCCCGAGAGCGGCCCTTCCACGAGGACTCCGTCGTGAACCCATAGTTCACGTTCTTCCCCGTCAGGTAGCACGACGCCCCGGATACGCAAGTCTTCAGCGGGAGCGGTTTGGGCCTCACGGGCCATATGGGTATGAGTCCATCCGTCGTGGGTGTGAGTGTGGAACAACGGCTGGGTGTCCTCGGTCATGGCCCCATCGTGTCACGAAGTCGCGGGGAGAGGTAATGTCAAACTCGCGATCTCTTCACACATCACCGACGCTGGTTCAACGCGGTCTCTTGTTCGTTTGGTTGAACATCTGCTGCATTGACGGCGGCATCTTGAATTCACTCATTGCCTTCTGCAAATCTTCCTGACTGGGTTGCTGCTGGCCCTGTAACCCGAACGCCTCACCGCTGCTCCGCTGCGGTTTCTTTGCAGCTTGACGAGCTTGAGTAGCACGCTTGGCGGGATTACCAGAGCCCTTACGGTTCTTCTGCTTCTTCTTCGACTGTTTGGAACCGCGCTTAGCCATGGACCCCATCATGCGGCCAGCACCAGGACCCATCATCTGGCCCATCTGGCTCATCATCTTCCGAGCGTCAACAAATCGATTGACCAGGTTGTTGACGTCACGAACTTCCATGCCAGACCCGTTAGCAATACGGGCACGACGCGACCCGTTGAGGATCGACACGTCGGCACGCTCGGCCGGAGTCATCGCGCAGATGATGGCCTCAATGCGGTCAATCTTCCGCTCGTCGATGTTCTCAATCTGGCCTTTCATCTGGCCGACGCCGGGGAGCATGCCCATGATCTTGGACATCGGGCCCATGCGACGCATTTGACGCATGAGCCCGAGGAAGTCATCGAGACCGAACTCCCCCTTGCCTGCCATGAGCTTGGCCGCAGCCGCCTGAGATTGCTCCTGATCGAAAGCTTTCTCGGCCTGCTCGATAAGGGTGAGCATGTCGCCCATATCGAGGATGCGCGAGGCCATCCGGTCGGGATGGAAAACGTCGAAGTCCTTGAGACCCTCACCCGAGGAAGCAAACATGATCGGCTTGCCCACCACACGAGCAATGGACAAAGCCGCGCCGCCGCGAGCGTCGCCGTCAAGTTTGGTCAGGACGACGCCGTCGAATCCGACTCCCTCCTGGAAGGCCACCGCAGTGTTGACCGCGTCCTGACCAATCATGGCGTCAACGACGAAGAGGGTCTCGTCAGGGTCGGTAGCAGTCTTGATGTCAGCCGCTTGAGCCATCATCTCGGCGTCGACACCCAGACGACCAGCGGTGTCGATGATGACGACGTCGTACAGCTTGTGCTCGGCCTCTGCGACGGCATCACGGGCTACCTGGACGGGATCCCCAACTCCGTTGCCAGGTTCAGGAGCGAAGACGTGCACCCCGGCACGTTCTCCGACCACCTGCAACTGAGTGACGGCATTGGGCCGCTGGAGGTCGCAGGCGGCCAACAACGGGGAGTGGCCCTCTTCCTTGAACCACTGAGCCAACTTCCCAGCCAGGGTCGTCTTGCCAGCACCTTGCAAGCCGGCAAGCATGACGATCGTCGAGGGAGTCTTCGCAAAACGAACCGTACGGGTCTGCCCTCCGAGGATCTCGACGAGTTCCTCGTTGACAATCTTGACGATCTGTTGGGTCGGATTGAGCGCTTTAGAAAGCTCCTCGCCGTGGCAACGCTCTTTAATGGCCGCCACGAATTCCTTGACGACCGACAAGTTGACGTCAGCCTCAAGTAGGGCGATGCGAATCTGGCGAGTCGTGGCATCGATATCGGCATCAGTGAGACGTCCCTTACCACGCAATCCCTTGAAGGTTGATGCGAGGCGGTCTTGGAGAGTGTCGAACACGGTTGTCCTTCAGCGCGCTAGTTCCTTACCAGGACAGACTACCGTCCCAGACTTGATCATGACTCCCGGCGGCAATTACAGCCCGAACTGGCCAAGCCACTGTAATGACTGCTCGGTATACGGTGTGTACACACTGACGCGGTGTCCGCCACCTGCGAGCAAGATGAAGGCGAACTGCTTCATGCCTTTGGCGACATGGTAAAATTGACCTCCGTCCGGGCCGACCTGCCCGTTCAAAACCACCGGTACACGACCGGGCCCCCAGCTCTGCAAATCGTTGGGGTTGAGCACGGACAGAAACCGCACGCTGCGCTCAATCTTGCGTTCCTGGACCCTACGCACCACCGAGTTGTTGGCCATAAGGGGTCGGGCCATGTTGGCGATGCGCGGATTCTCGAACATGGGATGGTAGTACCCGCCCAAAGAGAACCCGGCATTGAAAGCCCTGGGATATTTGGTCGACAAATTGGCAGCGCAGTAGCCACCGGTGCTCCATCCACCGATGAAACGTGACCCGCGCTCGTGACCGACCCGGTAGTGCGACTCAAGCCGCGGGATAACAATCTTCATGATCCATGTCTCATGCCGGTAGGGACCAACGTCAACACACTCGCTGTCGATACCGTTACGAATCTTGCCCGGCAAGAACACGATGACGAAGGGATTGACCTTCCTGTCCTTGATGAGTTCGGTTGCTGGATCGATGAGGTCGATCGACTTGTCGTCACGCTGACCAGTGTCATTGACGCCCCCGATGTAGAACAACACCGGAAATCGAGTGCGACGCTCCGACTTTTCAAAGTACTGGGGCGGCAGCCAGACCGGAACGCGCGCATATTGGGCATCCGCGCCAGGCACCGTTATTGCGCTCACCTGACCGTTGGGATGGGGGTTGGACTTACTGATCGGAATATCTTTGACCTTGGTGCGTCGGATCGGGACTAGATCATGGGTCGGAGCCTCTGGTTGGACCTCTCCCAACAGGTCAGACCATGACGTGAAAAACCCATACTCACGGTTAGTGTAGAGAAAGACGCCGGTAATCAGTAAGGCCTGCGCGAGCAAAATCACCACAAGATGGCCGAGACCGCGCAGGATCTTGCGCCACCAGCTCCCCGTACCCGCTATAGCCCGCCACACGACGAAAGTTAGAGGCAAAGCGAAAGCCGCAATAAGCACCGCTACGCACAGCTTATGGCTGAGGATACTGACCATCATGACCCCACCAGCCGGGGCAAACCACGCGATATCTGTCACTTATCGGACCTCAGCACTCGGCAGAATCGTCACCCATGAGACCGGTGACAAAATTATCAGCATCAAAGGGAGCCAGATCGTCGGCTCCCTCGCCGAGACCGATGAGCTTGACGGGCACACCTAGCTCACGCTGCACTTGGACAACGATGCCGCCCTTCGCGGAACCGTCAAGCTTTGACAACACGATGCCAGTCACGTCGACGACCTCCGAGAAGATGCAGGCTTGAGTTAGGCCATTCTGCCCGGTGGTGGCGTCCAAAACAAGCAACACCTCGCTCACCGGTGCAAGCTTCTCGATGACGCGCTTGACCTTGCCCAGCTCATCCATGAGACCGGCCTTGGTGTGAAGCCGCCCAGCAGTGTCAACGAGCACGACGTCAACACCGTCATCAATGCCAGCCTGAACGGCCTCGTAAGCGACGGAGGCAGGATCGGCGCCCGCGTCCTTACGGACGGTACGCACACCGACACGTTCTCCCCACGTCTCCAGCTGCTCGCCAGCGGCGGCGCGGAAGGTGTCTGCTGCACCGAGGAGGACCGTCTTTCCCTCGGCGACGAGAACGCGCGCCAGCTTGCCGCAGGTCGTCGTCTTACCCGTGCCATTGACGCCCACCATGAGGACGACAGCCGGCTTGCCTTCCGGGCGGTCTAGGTTGATGGAACGATCCATATCCGGTCCGACGAGTTCGACAAGCTCATGGTGCAGAACCTCGCGAGCGTGGGCCGAGTCAGAGATCCCATCAATAGCCAGTTCCGAGCGCAGCTTCTCGACGAGCTCCGTCGTCGGACCAACACCCAGATCGGAGGTGATAAGGGTGGTCTCGAAGTCATCCCAGGCGTCATCGTCGAGCTTGTCAGCGCTCAGCAACTCGGCCAAACCACGAGCAAGCGCGTTGTTGCTGTTAGCCAGACGACGACGCAGTCGGGCCATCCGCGAGCCTGGCGCCTCGGGCGCCTCGACCGCTGGTTCAACGACCTGCGACGCTTCTGACTCGGGGCGTCCGACAGCAGACTCGCCACCCGCTGGAGTCTCCGCTTTGAGAACTGCTTTGCCACTTTCCGTGGGAGCCGGGGATACCTGGGCAGGTTTAGACCCCTCACGCAGAGCCTTACGCCGCGAAACTCCAGCAGTGACGGCAGCAACCACCGTCACCAAGACGAGTATGCCGAGGATAATCCAGATCAGGGTTATGGGGTTCACGTCGGCCGATATTAGTCGGTCAATTCACAAAACCACGAGGACAGACCGCCTCAGCGATGTCGAACACCGCTGAGATCTTCACCCACACGGGTGGCGGTGTGACGCCAAAAACTAGCATCGGGATCGGCACCAGGATGACGTAGACCCAGCATCACCACGGCGCAGACGCCCAAGGCGACTGCGAGAATCAGGACCATCGCGATGATGAAAACGACCATCCGAGACCGACCTTTCCGTCAGGGTACGCACATGCAGATTACCCGAGACGCCAGGCTCCCTAACGCGATTCGGCTGCATCGCCGTCATCATAACTTTCGGGAGCAACTGCAGAGGCAATCATAGGAAGCTCTCCGGAGTGCTTCACTGCTCGGAAGGTCCACAACTTATTGACGACGAAGTTGATAGGCATCGTCACGACGATGGCGAAGATCTGGGACCAGTACTCGCGTGACTGGATCCCCCTTCCCTCGTTAAACCACGGCTCCGGTAAGTAAATCGGGGAGGTTGGGTTGGTAAAGAAGATCTTAATAAACATACCGATGATGGCGGCTATCGACCCTACGGCAAAAAAAGGCCAGAATTCACGCCACCATCCCCGACGGTATTCGCGCTTGAACGTCCAAGAACGGTTGAGCTGGAAGTTCGTAATGTTGGCTACCACGAAACCAACGAGCCACACCAGGCTAGTGAAGCGGAAATTCCACCGGGTACCCGCAAGATTGAACAAGATGTCCTGAGCATGCTCAGTACCGCCATTCGCCTTATTCATGATGATGGCGACGATGATGTTGACCAGAAACCCTGATCCACCGACGACCCCGAACTTAATGAATTCAATCAAGTGACGCTTCTTGATGCGTCTCCTCGTAGGTGCAGTCGGTTCAGTGATCACTCGCGATATAATAGGCCTAATGCCAAGAGACCTGAAACCGCCCATCAAGATTAATATGGCGCGCTGGGACGAGTCGTCACGCCGCGAAGGCAGCCAATGGTGAGATATGGCCTCGGACCGGGATAGCGGGCTACCTCAGGCACCGCGTCGAGCTCCGGTCCATCAACTGGATACGGCTCATCAGGGTGCCACAACGCTTGCAAGGTTTATCCTCTCGCCCCATAGGCATCAAGCGACCGATCGAGGTAGCTCAACTACATCAGCAATGCACATTGATACAGCCAGACGAGTCTTACCTTCTCCTCTTCGGCAACGCGAACATCGGATCGGGCCAGCAGCCATCCCCAGCAGCCCCGCCTCTAGGACGCCAGTCACTTCTCCCTGGTACCACATGTAGTACCATTAAGCCATGCCGAGCGTTGCCAAGATCCTCGCTTCCATGCGAGCCAATCCGCGCAACATCGACTATGCAGACTTGTTCCGCGTGTGCGAGGAGTTCTTCAGAGCAGCCAGGAACACTGGCGACTCGCACGCCGTCTTCAAGACCTCATGACCCGGCGACCCGCGGGTCAACATCCAGAACGACCACGGCAAGGCCAAGACATACCAAGTCCGACAGGTACTCCAAGCAATCGAGAAGTTGAAGGAACAGTGATGAGCCAGACGATCACCGACACCGCACGCTACAGCTTCCGCGTGACCTGGTCCCCCGAGGACACCGAGTTTATCGCCACGTGCGTCGAGTTTCCTTCGCTGTCGTGGCTGGCCGGTACTCCCGAGGAAGCGCTCACTGGGCTCCGGATCGTCGTCGACGAGGTCGTTGACGACATGCGCGCCAATGACGAACCTGTGCCCGAGCCACTGTCCACCCGGCACTACTCCGGGAAGTTCCAACTCCGACTTGGCGAGGACCTGCATCGACGACTCGTGACCGAAGCTGCGGAGCAGCACCTCAGCCTGAACCAGTACGTCACGCGCAAACTGGCCGTCTCCTGAACGCCAGAAGTGTCACTCCCCCCGAGCGCAATTCCTGGGCAAGTCGCAGTCACTTCAGTCGCTGGCCCCGCAGGCAGGAAGGAGACCCCACCTACTATCCACGATTCAACTTCACAGATGCGGCCAACTTTGCGGTGACCACGACAGAGGGCGACAACTTTCCCGCCTTCATGGGCATGGAACTACAACTCGGCAGCCTTGAAGGTGCCAGCGAACGCCTCATCGGGAGCTCGTTCTTCGCGTTTTCACCCACCGATGTTGACCGACGCAGCATTCACCCACCGGCCCAAGGCGACAGGGCCACAGCTGCGCTAGCCATGCCAGATGACGGCAGGATCACCGTAGTCTCTGACACCTCGGGCACCGGAACGAGCTCCGGTTCATGAAAGACTCGCGTACGATCGGCATCCCACATCGGTGGCAGGGCTCATCCTCACGGCCATAGGCATCCACAACGCGGAAAAACCACCCCGATTCCCCGTTAACGTTGACATAAAGGGAGTCGAAAGAGGTACCGCCCTGAGACATGGCCTCTGCCATAACATCGCGGGCCGTCTGTAACAATTCCACCGCTTCAGATTGACTCAGGCGAGAGCATGGTGTCTCGGGGTGACGACGGACCCGCCAAAGAGTTTCGTCGGCATAGATATTGCCAATCCCGGAAACAAGGGTCTGATCGAGCAAACTCCTCTTAATGGCGGACCTGCGTGCGCACAACCGTCGCGCTACCTCGTCAACGTCGAAACACTCCTCGAACGGATCAGGGGCGATGTGGGTCACCGGACCGGGAATACCGTCAACGAGCGGGGCTAGGGTCAATCCGCCGAAGGTGCGCTGGTCGAGGAAGCGCAGGTCACGACCATCGTCGAGGGTGATGACTATACGGGTATGGCGATGCTGCGGGGCATGTTGGGGGCTAACACGGAATTGTCCGCTCATACCTAGATGAGCCAACATCGCGGTGCCATCGTCAAGGATGAACCACAGGTACTTACCCCGGCGATTCACGGCAGTAAATTGACGACCCGACAAGGTCGTCTCGAAAAGCGCAGCGTCCTCGAGTCCACCGCTGGGGCGAAGCCCGCGAGTATCGACGACGTCGACGCTGTCGACGACAGCCGGAACAACGAAATGTTCGAGTCCGGCTCGAACGGTCTCGACCTCGGGGAGCTCAGGCACCTGTGTGAGAGCTTGGTATCAGCGCGGAGACAGCACGGCGGGCCGCACCTTGCTCCGCTTCTTTCTTGTTGTGGCCGGTGTAGGCGGCATATAGCCTGCCGTCCACATTCGCTCTGGCACAGTACCGACGATTGTGATCTGGGCCAGACCCGACGATTTCGTATCGGGGGGCATCGAAGCCATGCTCAGCGCAGTACTCTTGCAGGACAGTCTTCCAGTCTGTGCCCGCCCCAGAGCGGTCTGCCTCATCAACGAGAGGATCGAAAAGGTGATGGACTAAACGCAGTACGTCCGGAAGCCCAGCTGACAGCTCGACCGCGCCCAGCAGTGCCTCGGTAGTGTCGGCCAGGATCGACGTCTTGTCGTGGCCGCCAGTACGTTCCTCTCCCTTGCCCAACTTGATCCGAGGACCAATGCCGAGTTGACGTGCCAGCCGTCCTAGCGAGACGGTACTCACAACAGCCGACCGTAACTTGGCTAGCTGGCCTTCGGGTTTATCCGGGAACGCCCGGTACAAATAGTCGGTAACACCAACTTCAAGGATGGCGTCACCTAAAAACTCCAGCCTCTCGTTGGTGGGAATACCACCGTTTTCGAACGCATACGAGCGGTGCGTCAGCGCAAGATCGAGGAGCTGGGGATCACACCGGATTCCCAACTCCTCGAGAAGGGCGAGAAAAGGCCAATCCTCGACGTCGGGGCGGCCGATATTCTGATCCCTGCTTGCGTGCACAGTGTCGATCTCAGGCCTCGACAACCTGACGACGGTCGCCGCGCGGCCCGTACCCACCGCAAGACGGGCAGGCGGTGTGGGGCAGGTGCTTCTCACCGCAGGCCGGGTTGGCGCAGGTGACGAGCTTGGTAGCAACCGTCTTCCACTGCGAACGACGGTGCCGGGTATTGCTGCGGGACATCTTCCGCTTCGGGACGGCCACGATTTTCTCCTTGGTGTGCTTGAAGGGTCAGCATCCGCACGCGGCGGTTGCCTATGGCGACGTTCAGGACCGATCCGAGTCATCCCCGCCGACGAGGCCCTCGAGGGCCGACCAGCGTGGGTCGATCCGATCCGGATGGTCATGATCCGGGTCGTCATTGAGGTTGGCACCACAGTCTGGGCACAGCCCAGCGCAGTCATCGCGACACAGCGGGCTGAACGGAAGGTTCAGCACGACCGCGGCACGCACCACGGGGTCAAGGTCGATAGTCTCCTCGGCACTAACCCGACTGGCATCCTCGTCGGCTTCCTTGTCGGGGTAGAAGTACAGCTCTTGGACGTCAAGGAGAAGTTCCTCCTTGATGGGGTCCAGGCAGCGAGAGCACTCCCCCTCCAGGGTGGCCTTGACGGTCCCGGTCGCGAGGACCCCCTCTCCAACCGACTCCAGGCGGAGATCAAGTTCGAGTGGAGAGTCCTCGGGAACGCCAATCATGTCGACATCGAGATCCGCTGGAGCGGGTACCGTCCGTTGAACCCGGATCATCTGACCCACTTGCCGACGCAGCGAATGGGTCTCGAGAACGAGACCCGAAAGCGCGTCGGAGTGGCGATGGGTGGTGTTCATCGCAAAGATCCCTTCGACCAGTGGAACACGACGAGGTCATGACCAGCCAGTAACTCTACACGGCCACTGCCACCGGGACCAAAACCTGGGATTCTCCCACGCTTTGGCTTCCAAACCATGGGGCAACGAGACCAATCGACACCTTGACTATCGACTCCTGTTCGGGCGATACTGTACTAAATCGTATTAGTTCAGCAGGAACCGGCGCCAATGGTGGCCCAGAACCTGCTCAGGCCTCACCTCTCAAGGAAGAAGCAAGATCATGGGAAACTTCACCATCGGTCGACGTCAACTGCTTGGCGGCACCGCCGCACTCGCGACAGTGCTCGCTGCGAGCGCATGTGGCATGAGTGGCTCAGGCGACAAACCGTCGAGTCAGGCATCTGTTAACCCGTCCGCCAAGCTCGAAGGCAGCATCCAGTTCCAAACCTGGTCGCTCAAGAACGAAAAGTTCACGCCCTACTTCAAGAAGCTCGTCAAGTCCTTTGAGAAGGAACATCCCGGAACAACGATCAAGTGGGTTGACCAGCCAGGCGAGGGCTATGAGGAGAAAGTCCAGCAGCAAGCCACCGCTGGACAGCTGCCCGATGTCATTAACATACCGCCGAACTTCGCGTGGCAGCTCCTCAAAGCCAACAAGGTCATGGACCTCAAGAAGGCTGACGCGGCAGCCATCAACACATATATCAAGGGCGGCATTGACGCCTACACCTACGACGGTTACGACGGCGTCTACGGGTACCCGTGGTACCTCGGCACCGACCTGAACTGGTGGAACACCGAAGCCTTCGAGAAGTACGGTCTCGATCCCAAGAAGTTGCCGACCACACTTGATGAGCTTTATGCCCAAGCAATTACGATGGCCGAGAAATCCCACGGCACAATGCCCCTCATCTCCATCGCACCAGCTCTCGGTGATCTTGCCGCCCAGGGCGTCAAGGTCTACAAGGACGGAAAATTCACTTTCAACACCGACCAGGCCGTCGAGATCATTCAGAAGTATGTCGAGCTTTACGCCAAGAAGGCTATGCCGCCGGAGGTGTTGCAGAACAATTACCTCGGTAATTCGAAGCTGTTCCTCCAGGGCAAGGTTGCGTGGACCACTGGCTCGGCCTCCTTCCCTGTCGACCTCAAGAAGAGCGCACCAAAGCTCCTCCCCCACGTCGCCATGACCACACGCATCGGCGTTCCTCCCCTGTTTGTGCAGGGCATCTGCGTCTCCGCAGACTCGAAGAACCCTAATCTGGCCCTAGCATTCGCCCAATATGTCACCAATAACGCCAACCAGGTTGACTTCGTCAAGCTTGCCCAGGGCTTCCTGCCGGGAACTAAGGAAGCCAACGAGAACACAGACTCCTTTACCTCCGTCATCTCCGATCCGCAGATGAAGAAGGCCGCCGAGACCCTTGCCGGCGAGATGAAGTCCGCCAAGATCGGTGAGCCTATGGCCTATACCGACGCCATGAAGGCGTACGTCGGTCAGCAGATCTCCTCGGCAATGCGAGGCGATATCTCCGCTAAGGACGCACTCGACCGGGCCGTCAAGTACTGCAACGACCACGTCACCAAGTGATCTTCCTGTTGGCTTCGCCCTGCTGCGGGACCAGCAGAATCATCGTCCGCTCACCTACCTCGCCCAAGGATTGCGCTCCATGAACTCCCACCGCTGGTACACACCGTGGTTGTTGGTGGCCCCGGCAGTCGTGTGGACCGTCGTGTTCGCCCTCTACCCCTTCATCAACACGATCATCCTGTCCTTCACGAACACCCGGCCCCTCGTCGGCGGGGAGTTCATCGGTTTCGCGAACTACGCCGAACTGTGGCACGACGACATGTTCTGGAATGCCATGGTGACGACATTCATCTATGTCATCATCTGCATCCCGCTGTTGACGATCCTGCCATTGCTGCTGGCCCTCCTGGTCGAGAAGAAGATTCCGGGCATCTCGTTCTTTCGCACGGTGGCGTATTTCCCCGTCATCGCATCGGTCGTCGTAGTCGCCCTCATCTGGAGCTGGATGTTCGATTCTCGCGGCCTTATTAACCAGTCCCTGCAATGGATGGGCGCTACCAGCAGCCCCATCCCTTTCCTCGTCGATCGCTGGAAGCTGCTCGGCTGCGCGATCCTCCTGACGGTTTGGAAAGGCCTCGGTTACTACATGATCGTCTACCTCGCGGCGCTGGGAAACGTTGACCATGATCTCCACGAAGCAGCTGCCCTCGACGGTGCGGGCACCTTCCAGAGATTCCGCAACGTCACCATTCCCGGTATCCGCCCCGCAATGGTCCTCATCATTGCCCTCATCGCGGTGTCCGGCATGAGGATCTTCTCCGAGCTGTACGTCCTCACCAACGGCACGGGTGGCCCAGGCGGTGAGGACTCCAGTCTGGTCATGGTCATTAAGCAAGTCGGAACCGGACTGTCCGGACAGCTCGGATACGCCTCAGCCCTATCAGTTGTGTTGTTCTTCCTCACCCTCATCCCATTGACGGTCATCGGGTGGGCCAACAACAAGGACCTCCGATCAGGACGTCGGACCAGACGAGGAGAAGGTCGCGCTCGCCGCGCCGCCGCTATCCAGAGCGCCACCAAGGAGACGATGGCATGAGCACTGCACAGGCAACCCGTCCAGCCAAGCAGAAGCCGTGGCGCGGCCGACACGCCTTCGACCCAACTCGTCCCACCCTCGCCGGGCTCATCGGGCGTTACCTCCTCCTGATCTTCGTCGTCATCATCTCGATCGGACCATTCCTGTGGCAGCTCTCGACCTCCCTCAAGAGTGTCAATGAGAACATCTACTCCTTTCCGCCCCACCTCATCCCCCAGGAATTCACTATTGACGCGTACCGACGCGTTGCCCATGTGGTACCAATTCTCCAGTATGCCTGGCATTCAGTGTTTGTCGCCGCGGTCTGCGTCGTCGGTAATGTCGTGCTGGCGTCGTTGGCCGGTTACGCATTGACCTGCATGAAGTTCCGCGGCAAGAAGGTCGTGATGGGCATCCTGCTGTCGGTTCTCCTGCTGCCGGGTGAAGTGACACTGACCAGCCAGTACCTCGTCATCAAGGGTATGGGCCTTGCGAACACGCTAGCCGGCGTGGCCATTCCGGGTGTCGTCGGTGCCATCAACGTTCTGCTCATGGCGACCGCCTGTCGAGCCGTCCCTCCATCGGTTTTAGATGCGGCAACCGTTGACGGCGCGAACACGTGGTCGAAGATTCGCCACATCGTATGGCCCAACATCAGGGGCATGGCCTCCGTGGTCGCGGTGTTCGCGTTCATCGGGGCCTGGGACGACTTTCTGTGGCCACTGGTTGTTCTCAATGATCCAGACAAGTACACGCTGACAGTCGGCATGCAGTACCTCAGTTCGACGATGTCCACCGATCCACGCGAGGTCGCGGCCGGTACGGTGATCGCCCTTATCCCGATCATTATCATCTTCGCGTCGATGCAGAAGGTGTTCTTCCGCGGTGTTGAGAGTGGCGGGGTCAAGGGTTGACACCACCGCCGCGTCGCCCGTTACTGGGCCTGGCCAGTGGATCCTCTCACGATGAGTTCAGGGGGTTGCTCGGTAACATCCTCGACGTCGTCACCGCCAAGGATTCCCATCAGCATGGTGATAGCATCCCGGCCCAGAACCGACGGATCTCGTCGCAAAGCGGTGATTCCTGGCGACATCACCCGACATGCTGGTGAGTCCTCAAACGACACCACCGAAATGTCAGTGGGAACCTGTAACCGGTGCTCGGCAACGGCAGCCAAACCGCCCAGCGTCAGCACCTCATTGTCATAGACGATCGCGGTAGGACGATCTTCAGTCTTCAGCAACGCATTGGTCTCTCGCAGCCCAGACTGTTCCGAATAATCCGTTGCTGCTGCCTCGATAACAACAGCTCCCAGTCTCTCGGCTTCCTGAGCAAAGGCTCGTCGCCGCACCATGCTATGTTCGAGAGTGGGGTCGCCACCGATGTGGGCAATACGACGATGACCTTGATTAATCAAGTGAGTGACGACGTTTCCGGCAGCAGCTGCGTCATCGATATGGACACCAGGCAACGGTGTGTCACTCATAGCGCCAACAACCGTGCACGGCATCTTGATCTCTGCCATGAGCGGCCACCGTGGATCATTGCGAGCCGGATCGACTAGGACCACACCGTCAACCCGTCGCTGCGCCCACCATTGACGATGGACCTCGCATTCCTCCTCACGTGATGCGACCAACTGCAGCACCAAGGCAGTACGTGCGGGAGTGAGGATCTCCTCCATGCCAGCAATAAGGTGGAGGAAGAAGCCTTCACCAGCAAAACTGCGATCGTCGCGCGCGATGACGAGCCCGACGGCTCCAGCCCGATTGGCCGATAGCGCTCTCGCAGCCACATTGGGACGCCACCCCAGGTCCTTGGCCACTGCCTTCACCCGGGCTCTCGTGGAATCGGAGACGCCCGGCTTGTCATTAAGGGCGAAGGAGACTGCGCCAGGGGACACACCGGCAACCCTGGCGATGTCCTTGATCGTCGTCCTGTCCATGAAGTCACGGTCCTTCTCGAAGCATGAATGCCCTGTCGGGGGCCTAGGGGCGTCATCGCCCGAGGCTCATTGCCTCGACCCCGCGCGGCATCATTTTAAAGCTATCTGCAGCGATAGGTAAAACGCTTCAGCACCCTTTCGAATTAGTCTTGCCAATTCCATATCCGTCACTAGTTCCCTATGCCGGGAGATGTCATGCCCAGACGAGCCTTCGAGGTTCGCCCAAGCCAGGTCGTTGCCGACCGGATGGCACACCAGGTCATGAGCACCATCAAGCGGACTAGCCGACGTATCATTATCCACAACCCATACTATGAGCTTCATGACGATGGTGGTTCGTTCTCACCCGAAAGTCGGTATGCCTCGATCACGAGCGTCTGTAACTACTACGCAGTATGGCGGGGCGACGACCCATTACGGATGGTGGAGTCATGACATCGGGGGTCATCTCTTCGGATCCCGCGACGATGAGCTCATGGCTCGGTGGGCCCAATTCGGCGTGCTATCTCCCATCAACCGGCTGCACTCCACTGAGATCGGGTCTAAGGAACCCTGGCATTGCGCGGACCTGTCACTGGCTGGGCAACCACCCATCCCTTGTTACCTCCCCGTTACCTCCCTCGCTGATGGACTGCAATGAGTCGATCTCCTCACCGGGTCATATTCACCACACAGATTCGTCACTTTCAGTCGCGCCATCAATGAACTCCTGGTGCTAGCCCAACCTAGGGCCATTACCCTAATCGCTACTGGCTTGCTAGCCCGGTCCACGACGATCGCCCCTAGACCACACCACGATCCTCCTCGACGAGGGGCCCCGAGTCGCTCCGAAATGCGCTCTTGGAGATCGTGTGGTCAATTCCTAACTCAACAGGTTGACTAAACCGTATTAGTCACTACACTTCACACTGAAACTATCCGTTGTCAATGTCGCAACCGCCAGGGACTCCCATGCATGATCACGCCCCCATTCTTGACGACAGGGTGCATCGCCATCTCGCTGAGAAGATTCGCCCCGCCGAGACCACCACGGTGTGCCACCTTAACGTCGAGTGGGCCCCCGTCACCGACACCGTCGAGGGGTTGAACAGCCGGCCCGGGGTCGTCGGCCAGGGTGAACCCATCTCAATCAGTGCGGGCCTAACCCTGGCATATGAGCCCTTCCGGATAGGCGACACATGGGGACCGCCATGGGGAACAACATGGTTCCACCTCACCGCGACCGTACCGCCAGAGCACCGCGACGACCACCTTGAGATGATCGTCGACCTCGGTGGAGTCTGGGACTCCCCCGGATTCCAGTCCGAGGGGCTAGTCGTGCGTCCGGACGGATCCATCATCAAGGCCCTCAACCCGCGCAATACCTGGATTCCTGTCGAGACTGACGCTGAAGGTCACATTGACGTCTACGTCGAGGCTGCCTCGAACCCCATCTTGCTAGCCCAGCCACCCTTCCAACCTACCGAGGACGGTGACAAGCTCACCGCCTCTACCGACACCTATTACTCGCTCAAGCGAGCCGACCTCGTCCTCGTCAATGACGAGGTACGCGAACTCATTGCCGACATTGTCACCTTGTCTGGTTTGGCCGACCAGTTGCCGGAGGACTCCGAGCGTCACTGGGACGTTCGTCGCGCCCTGGACCGCGCTATGGATCGCCTTGACCTGTTCGACGTCATCTCTTCTGCATCAGCAGCTCGCAGCGAGTTAGCCCCTGCCTTGACCCGCCCCGCGCATGACTCAGCCCAGACGATGACTGCCATCGGCCACGCCCACATTGACTCCGCCTGGCTGTGGCCACTGCGCGAAACCCGACGCAAGGTCGCTCGAACAATCTCCAACCAGCTCAACCTCATCGACACCGACCCAGCCCACATCTTTGCCTTCCCAGCCGCTCAGCATTCGGCCTGGCTCGAAGAGGATCATCCTGATCTCTTCGCCAGGTTGCAGAAGGCTGTCAAGGATGGTCGCATCATCCCGGTCGGCGGTATGTGGGTGGAGTCCGATGCCAACCTTCCCGGGGGCGAGTCGATGTGCCGGCAGCTGTTGTACGGACAGCGCTATTTCATGGCGAAATTCGGCCACCATTGTCCCGAAGTGTGGTTGCCCGACTCTTTTGGCTACTCCGGCGCATTACCCCAACTCGCCAAATTGGCCGGTGCCCGCTGGTTTTTAACCCAAAAGATTTCTTGGAATCAGGTCGATAAGTTCCCTCACCATTCGTTCTGGTGGGAAGGAATCGACGGCACCCGCATCTTCACTCACTTCCCGCCAGCCGATACCTACGGTTCCGACTTGTCGGCTCACGATCTCGAGCATGCCCGGGCTAATTTCCAGGACAAAGGTCGCTCCAATTCCTCCTTAGTGCCCTTTGGCTACGGTGACGGCGGTGGCGGCCCCACTCGCGAAATGCTCGCTCAAGCCCGCCGAGTTGCTGATCTTGACGGATCCCCCAAGCTAGCCATCGAGCCTCCGGCCACCTTCTTCTCTCGGGCGGAGTCCGAGCATGAAGACCCTGGAACATGGGTCGGAGAGCTCTACCTCGAGCTGCACCGTGGCACCTTCACCAGCCAGTACGAGGTCAAAAAGGGGAACCGTCGCAACGAACACCTGTTGCGTGACGCCGAGCTGTGGTGCGCCACTGCAGCCGTACGCGGGCTCATGGATTATCCCGGGGAGCGCCTGGCCGAGATCTGGCGGACGATCTGCCTGTATCAGTTCCACGACATCTTGCCCGGGTCAGCCATCGCGTGGGTGTACCGCGAGGTCGTCGCCGATCACCGTCGTATCTCCGACGAATTAACCGAATTCATTCACCACGCCCAAGAGCTACTGGCTGGGAGGGGGGACGAAGAGATCGTCTTTGACTCCGCACCCATGGCCCGCCCATGGGCCTCCACGGTCGCCATGGGCGGCAGCAAAGCTCCGTCCATCACGGAGGGCGTCCACGCCGAAGAAAACGAGGAAGAGTTCATCGTTGATAACGGTCTGCTACGCATGACTGTTGACGCGCACGGACTCATCACGCACCTCGTCGACACCGCCAGTGGCCGAGACGCCATTCCTGCGGGTCAGCGTGGCAACCTACTCCAAATACACCCAGACTTCCCGAACATGTGGGATGCCTGGGACATCGACCCCTTCTACGCCAACAACGTCACCGACCTCGACGACGGCCAAGCCACCATGAGCCGCAAGGACGGGTCAGTGACCATCAGCATCACGAGGACTTTTGGCCACTCCAGCGCAATCCAGTCTCTGACTGTCAATCCGGGAGATCCGCGTGTCAAGGTGCACACCCATGTCGACTGGCACGAGCAGGACAGCCTCTTGAAGCTGGCCTGGCCAGTGGACGTCCACACGGATCATGCCGATTATGAGATCGAGATGGGCCACATCACTCGCCCCACCCACACCAATACGTCGTGGGATGCTTTCCGGTTTGAAGTCCATGCTCATCGGTGGGTTTACCTGTCCGAGCCCGGTTTCGGTGTTGCCATCGCCAACTCTGGCACCTACGGATGGAATGTGTCTCGTCACCCCAAAGACAACGGCGGCACTTGGTCGGTTGCTCGCGCATCTCTCCTTAAGGGGGCCCGCTTCCCCGATCCTCGTGCTGACGAGGGTGAGCATGATTTCTTCCACACTCTGCATACCGGCGCAGATCTCACCGACGCTATTCGCGACGGGTACGCCGCCAACCTGTGTGTACGTCGTCGTCAGGGTTCTCCGGTCGAGCCGTTGGTGAGTGTTGAGGGGGTTGCAGTCGAAGCCGTCAAACTAGCCGAAGACGGCTCTGGTGACGTCATCGTCCGGCTGTACGAGCCCTACGGGCGTCATGTTCACACCACGATGACTCTAGGGTTCGAGGCCACCTCGGCCGTCGAAGTCGACCTGCTCGAGGACCCCCTCGACGGCAACCCGCACGCCCAGGTAGCGCCGTCGGTCGTCACCGCTGACCTTGCCGACGGCACCATCGGTTTGTCCATGCGCCCCTTCCAAGTCGCGACCCTCAGGTTGGGACGCAACCGATGAAGATTGGCGTTAATTACACCCCCTCCCAAGGGTGGTTTCACAGCTGGCTTGACCTCGATCTCGACGCCACCCGCCGTGACTTTGAAGGCATTGCCCAGCTCGGCCTCGATCATGTGCGCCTGTTTCCGCTCTGGCCGTTGTTACAGCCTAACCGCGGTCTGGTCCGCCCACGGGCCCTCGATGACGTCGTCTCCGTCGTGCGCGCGGCCGGCGAATTTGACCTTGAGGTTACCGTCGATGCCCTCAATGGACATCTGTCGAGTTACGACTTCCTGCCCTCCTGGGTGATCACATGGCACGCGTCAAATCTCTTCACCGATCCGCTCGTCGAGGCTGGCCAGACCGACCTCATCAGCCAACTGGCAACACGCCTGCGGGAGGAGCCGAACGCCACCGGCATGACGGTGGGCAACGAGTTCCCGCAGTACACAGCTCTGGCCCCGGACCATCATCATCCGACGCGCAGTGAGTGCACCGTCGATGAGGCCCAGACGTGGTTGGAAACGATGCTCGGGACCATGCGGGACCAGTGGCCGGACGGACGGTTCTGGTTCGGGTTCGACGACGACCTCTGGTTCGTCGACGACCATCCGTTCACCCCACGTCACGCCGTAACTCAGGGATCCGCTACGACCGTCCATTCTTGGGTGTTCGCCCAAGTAGGCCCCCGTTTTGGAGAGGGACATCCCGCCCTGACATGGTTCCCCCGCTATCTGCTCGAACTGGCCCGAGCCTGGAGCCCTAACCCCCAACGCCCACTCTGGCTGCAAGAAATAGGAGCACCTCGAACCCACGTACCCAACGCCATCGCCGCCACCTTCATGACAACAACGATGACATCACTAACCTCAACACCAGGCCTAGAAGCCATCACCTGGTGGTGCTCCCACGACGTCTCCCATGACCTACTCGATTTTCCAAAACTGGAATACTCACTCGGCCTATTCACCAACGACGGCAAACCAAAACCAGAAGCCCTGGCCCTATCAGACATCCTGCCCGACCTGCACAACGCCCAACCCCAGAACCAACTCGACGAACCACTCGAGTTCAGCGCCAACTGGGATACCGGTCAAGGCCGCTCAACGTGCTCCCCGATAGGCGATCTCTTCGCTCAGTGGGTTGACCAGGCAGAACGAACCGGGAAGGCTCCGCGGCTTCGCCGAGTGCGAACGCAACATTGCCCTGTGCCCTGAGCGATGGGCGCTTATTAGCATCGTTGTATGCGTATTTTAGTTGTAGCAGCCCGTGGAACAAATG
This sequence comes from Cutibacterium sp. 37298, assembly GCF_023838685.1. NCBI lineage: Bacteria > Bacillati > Actinomycetota > Actinomycetes > Propionibacteriales > Propionibacteriaceae > Cutibacterium > Cutibacterium sp. 37298. The sequence continues at coordinate 56,753 of NZ_JAJNRJ010000005.1, read as the reverse complement.
GAAAAGGTAACCACCTTGTTTCGCAATCATGACCGTACGATGATTGAAGTAGGCAGGTCTGAGGGTGAGATTCTGTGCGACATCAGCAATGAAATACATCTGGATTCATTGTGGCGGCAGGCGGTCCATATTGACGCCGTAGCGTGCGCATCGGGGACGACACCCTTCGCACCCTTGAAGGAGTTGACCTTAGCCAATTTCAACGATGACTGACAAAACAAGGCGCTTTCCCAAATAAACCTCGTGCGTACAGGCATTAATCATATTTTCCGAGCGGGGATCCTTCACCTTGACGAGCGGAATCCTCTTCCGTGATCCTATTCCCAAGGGATCGGCAACCGATGTCGCCAACGCTTTCCGAAAATCATAACTCCCAAAGAGGAATGGTGCGAGCAGAGTTCTCCAATATCTGAAGAAATCATTAATGCGGGAATCTTTCATGCAACGCGGTATTAACCATTCCCGGCACAAACTCGGATACATTGCCGCCATTACAAGCAGCAGAGCGAATCATCGAGGAGCTGATCGTGCCGAATTCACGGCCAGCCGGGAGCAAAATGGTTTCAATACCGCTCATGGCCTTATTGAGGTGAGCCATCTGGAGTTCGTAGTCGAAGTCGCCACCAAATCGCAACCCGCGGATGATTGCGTCAGCTCCCATTTCGGTGCAGAAGTCGACCAGCAGTCCGTCAACGAGCGCCACCTCGACACCGGGAATATCAGCGACAGCATCCTTAACGAAGGCCACCCGCTCATCCATGGAGAAGATGCCGTTCTTCGCGGAGTTCACGGCCACTCCGACGACGACCTCGTCGATGAGTTCGGCTGCTCGGGTCACGATGTCAACGTGACCGAGGGTGATGGGGTCGAATGACCCTGAAAAGACTGCTTTCACTGCTGCTCCCTGCCCGCATCTGCCTCCGGCTCACCGGTACGTTGGGCGTAATAGACAACTGTCTCGCCGTAGCGAGAATTCCACGACTCGTATCCATCCGGAAAACGGGGATCCCGACTTCTCCGTGATCTCTCAACCACTAGCAGACCGTTGTGGGCGAGGGCCCCGTCGCACGCTGTCAAGATGAGGCTATCCATATCATCGGCGGCGAGGTCGTAGGGCGGATCGAACCAAACGACATCAAAGACGCGGTGGTTCTCGGCGAGGAAAGCCGTCACCGTCTGGGATAACACTTCGATCCTCAACCGGGTTGTCCGAGAATTATCTTTCATGACATTGCAGGCGCAGCGATCGCGGTCGACGGCAACCACCGTTGTGGCCCCCCTACTGGCAGCCTCTAAGGCCACGGCACCTGAACCAGCGAACAAATCGCAGAATGTCTGACCGGCCAATTGGTCCTCGGGAACCTCGTCAGCGGTCCCGTTCCATGCTGCCAAAGCGGAGAACACAGCCTCGCGTACCCGGTCGGTCGTCGGACGGGTCAGTCGTCCCGGCGGGGTAGTCAGACGTTTCCCGCCGGCACGTCCCGCAATAATCCTGCTCACTGCTCCAGGCTAGCGGTACCAGATTCCCATTTCTCCAGCCGCGTGCAGGGGTCATGTGATATTCCAAGGTGAAGAACCTCGGTAACTTTGTGCCAGTCGACTCCCGAAGTGCGCCGCATTCCGGAAGAATAGGCCCATGATCAATGAGGAGAACCCGATCACCGAGGTCCCGGAGGATAGCTGCTGGGGCTACCTGGATACCGCTGAGGTCGGTCGCCTGGCCACTAGTGTCAATGACCAGCCCGAGGTATTCCCCGTCAACTACGTCGTTGACGGACAGAGCATCGTCTTCCGCACTGCTGCTGGTAGCAAACTGGAGGACATAGTCACGAACAACCGCGTCGCCTTCGAGGCGGACGGCTGGACCGAGGAGGCCGGCTGGTCGGTCGTTTTGCGTGGCAAGGCCGAAATCATCACTGACGACGCCGAGCTTGCCCTGTGCGACAAGATGCCGCTACTCCCCTGGGTTCCTACTGTTAAGCGCAATTACGTTCGTGTCGAGGCTGATCAGATCACCGGACGCACCTTCGCCTTCGGGCCGGAACCGAAAGGCAACTGAGACTATTTCAGTAGGCCCGGATCGCTCTCGCGGTTCGGGCCTTCATGATGCTTCATAGCCGACGTGGCGGAGGGTCGGCTCAGTCTTCTTTAACGGGGGCGGCTCAACCCTGTTCCATGAGGTCACCCTCAGCGAGCATCTCGGTGGCGGTCACGACGTCAAGGAGTCTCGGATCATCGGGGGCTTCGGCCACCCACCGTTCGGCCAGGTCTTTCGATGCCGTCACAATCTCAGCGTGGTCGAGCACCCGCAACAGGCGTAGCGGGGACGAATAACCGGCTTGAGAGGATCCCAGCACATTGCCTTCATGACGCTGAGCTAGGTCAAGTTCGGCTAGTTCAAATCCATCACGGGACGCGGCCACGGCGTCCAAACGCTCGCGCGCCACCGATCCGGGCGGCGCCGTCGTCACCAGCAGGCAGAGCCCCGGCAGGTTGCCTCGACCGATCCGACCGCGCAACTGGTGCAGCTGCGAGACGCCAAACCGGTCGGCGTCCATGATGACCATCATGGTGGCATTGGGGACGTCGACGCCGACCTCAATCACCGTTGTGGAGATAAGCACCTGCAACTCACCCTTGATAAACCTGTCCATAACGAGGTCTTTCTCGGACGAATCTAGCCGGGAGTGCAGGGCCTCAACTCTTAATCCGGCGAGAGGTCCCGTCGCCAGTTGAGGAGCGAGCTCTTCGACGGCAGCTGCGGGAGGACGCCCACCTTCGACGTCGTCAGCGTCGTCGGAATTGATGCGAGGGCAGACCACAAACACCTGATGTCCGGCATCACACTCCTCCCGGATCCGCTGCCAGGCGCGGGTGAGCCAGGATCCGTGGGCGGGCAGGTCGACGACCGTGGTCTGAACGTCGGCACGTCCAGTCGGTAATTCTCTTAAGCTCGAGACCTCGAGGTCACCGAAGACCGTCATCGCCACCGTTCGCGGAATCGGGGTCGCGGTAAGAACGAGTTCGTGGGGGCGTGCGCCGTCCCCAGTGGTGAGAACACTGCGTTGCTCAACGCCGAAGCGATGCTGCTCATCGACGACGACTAATCCAATGTCGTTGTAAATCACTCGGCCCGACAGCAGGGAATGGGTGCCGACGATAATTCCAGCGACTCCTGAAGCAATATCGGCCAGTGCCGCCCGGGTGCCCGCAGCCTTCACCGAGCCGGTCAGTAGCGCCACACCCGTGGAGATCTCCGGGGCATCCAATCCCCCGCCGGACGCCAAGTCGCCCAACATATTGATAATGGTTCGGTAATGCTGCTGAGCAAGGACTTCGGTCGGCGCCAGCAGGACAGCCTGGTGCCCAGCGTCAACAACCTGCAACATCGCTCGCAGCGCGACGAAGGTTTTTCCCGAGCCAACTTCTCCTTGCAATAATCGGTGCATGGGACGATCTGCCGAGAGGTCGGCGTCGATCGCCCGACTCACCTCGTCCTGGCCAACAGTCGGGGTAAAGGGCAGGCGGTCCTCAAAGGCTGCCAGCAATCCGCCGTCGCGACGCGAACACACCGGGGCATCATGACGCTCTGCACTGCGGCGTCGCACCGCCATCGTCGCCTGGGTGGCTATCGCTTCTTCCCAGATAAGTCGTTCGGTGCCGCGATCAGCCTCAGCCACCGAATGCGGGTGATGGATGGCGTGGTAAGCTTCCCATAAACTCGGTAGGTCAGCTTCTTGACGTAACCATTCAGGCAGGGTGTCCTCGAGTTCGGGCGTGGATTCGAGCAGCATCGACTCCACTGAGGCGATTTCCCAGGTACGCAATTTCGACGTCTGCGGGTAAAGGCCCAGCAAACCATGACGTTGCACCTGGGCAGCCATCACCTTACCCTCCTCGCGACCTGCCACGACCTTCCCGTTGCGGTCAATCATGACGAAGTCGGGGTGGACGAGCTGCGGGTTCCCGCGAAACTCCCCCACCTTACCGACAAAGATGCCGTGAGTATGGGCCGAAAAAATGCGTTGCCAGTAGGACACGATGTGGGGTTTACCGAAGAACGTAACGGGCAGGCGCGCTTTACCGTCAGAAAGCATGACTTCCAGACGTTGACGCGGGCGTCTCTCCCTGCCAGTGACGGTCTTGTTGGTGTGAACCTCGACGCCGACAACATCGGCCACCAAGGCGACTTCAGTGTCAATGACTAAGTGGGACAAGTCGGTGGTTTCGGTGCCGGTGAGGTAGCGACGCGGAAGATGACCAAGGGCCTCTCCCACCGTGCCAACATGCAGCGCAGAGAAGGCCTTGGCCGTCTTGGCTCCCACCGCCTCCGCTAAGGGACGATGAAGCTCCTTCTGGGTGCGGGTACGCCACCTGGTCACTGCATTCACATCGTCACCGTATCGACCCATAACGACAAAGAACCCGCCTTACGGCGGGTTCCATCGTCAAACGCGGCGCTCAGCGGCTGACTCGACCAGCCTTGAGGCACGAAGTGCACACGTTCATGCGCTTATGCGTGCCGTTCTCGACGACACGGACGCGCTGAATGTTCGGGCTCCACCGGCGATTGGTCTTCTTCTTCGACCAGGGGACGTTGTGTCCGAAACCGGGGCGCTTAGCGCAGATGTCACACACAGCAGCCACTGGGAGATCTCCTGTTCAGGGCCGGGTGCACAACGCACCCGACGCAATCGTTGGGTTCGGCGGTTCCTTCAGGAACTGGACAAGACTATACGTTGAAGCGCCCGGAACCCAAATCGGATTCGGGGAGCCGGCGACCACACTTCAGATTTTGACGACGACAGGCACGATCATAGGCCGACGCCGCAGAGACCGCGATACCCACCGACCAATGGTCCGACGAACCACCTGTTGCAACCGGTGGGTATCGTCCATACCACCGGCCATCGCCTTCTCTAGCTCGGCGACAATCTGGTCGGTGATCTCCGCGAAGACCGAGTCACCCTCGGCAAAACCACGCGCCTGGACCGCCGGGCGAGACACCACTGACGCCGAGCGGGTGTCGACCACGGTGACGACTGACAAGAATCCCTCCTCACCGAGGATACGGCGATCAGTGAGCGTGTCCTCAGTAAGCTCCCCCACCCCAGATCCGTCAACAAGGATGTACGAGGCATCGACCTTGCCGACAACGCGCGGTACTCCGTCGACAAGGTCAATAACCCCGCCGTCCTCGACAAGTACTACGTTCTTCTCATCGACACCGGTGGCCTTGGCCAGATCGGCATTAGCGACGAGGTGACGCACCTCACCATGAATCGGCATTACAGCGCGTGGCCGCACGATGTTGTAGGCGTACAGCAGCTCTCCGGCTGCGGCATGGCCGGAAACGTGGACCAAAGCGTTGCCCTTATGTACCACGGTAGCGCCAAGCTTTGTCAGGCCATTGATCACCCGATAGACGGCATTCTCATTGCCCGGGATGAGAGAGGATGCCAGCAAAACGGTGTCCCCCTCCCCCACCTCGATGTCTCGGTGCTCTCGGTTGGCGATCCTTGCTAGGGCCGAAAGTGGCTCTCCCTGGGACCCAGTGGAGATGATGACGACCTCGTTATCCCGGTAGTGGTCGAGGTCGCGCAGCTCGATGACAGTGTTCCCCGGAACGTCAAGGTAGCCCAGGTCCTGAGCAACAGCCATATTGCGGACCATTGAACGACCGACGTAGCAGACCTTGCGGTGATGACGCACGGCCATATTGAGCACTTGCTGGACGCGATGCACATGGGAGGCGAAGCAAGCCACAATAAGCTTCTTTTTCGCCTTCTCGAAGACTCTCTCGATAGCAGGCTCGATCTCAGTCTCGGACTTCACGAACCCCGGAACCTCGGCATTCGTGGAGTCAACCATGAACAGATCGACCCCCTCCTCACCGAGTCGCGCGAAGGCACGCAGATCGGTGATGCGTCCGTCTAGCGGAAGCTGGTCCATCTTGAAGTCGCCGGTGTTAATGAGAGTTCCGGCATCGGTGCGCACACACACTGCCAAAGCGTCAGGAATGGAATGGTTAACGGCGATAAATTCCAGGTCAAACTGCTCGCCAACCTCAGCGACGTCGCCCTCGTGAACAACATTGAGTTTGTAGCCTTTAATGCGGTGTTCACGCAGTTTCGCCTCGACCAGCGCCAGGGTCAGCTTAGACCCGTAGATCGGGATATCGGAGCGACGTTTAAGCAGGTACGGCACCGCACCAATATGGTCTTCGTGACCATGAGTGAGCACTAGAGCCTTCACCCTGGCCAGCTTCTCCTCGTCGAGGTAGTCCAGCCCGGGAAGCAGTAAATCAACCCCGGGGTGGTCGTCCTCGGGGAAGAGCACCCCGCAGTCAATGACGAGCATCTCCCCGTTGATTTCATAGCACGACATGTTGCGCCCAACATCCCCCAAGCCTCCGAGGGGGATGATGCGCAAAACGTCCGGTTGCAGGTCCGGGGGTCTCATCAGTCCAGTCTCAGCCACATCCTCCAGGTTATCGGTAGACGACGACAGTACTCATACCGATCACGCCATGCTCGAGCTCGCCGCAAATCGGCCTGGTGATAGTAAAGGTCTTTGTTGGGATGGATTGAGCACGCCGGCAACAAAAGTATCGCCGCTAAGCAGTATTGGGATTGCTGAAGCTGCGCCAACGGCGACATCTTCTGGCGGGGCTCATAGACGTCCTCCCAAACCAACCGGGCAGAACGCCTTGTCCTGGCTACCCAGCATTGCTTCGTCATCCCGGGACGTATCGCCGACAATATCGAATCCCTCCTCGACGACGAAGGTGATGAACCCTCCCACGACGGCAAGGGCGCACGGAGCCACATATGTGATTCAGCTGGGCCGATACGTCTCTCGGATCACGTCCCATGAATCAACGAGGGGCCGCCACCTGTGCGGTGACGGCCCCACCGAGTCGCGACGGTCAGAAGCGAGGAATGTTCCTCATATTGGACGTGGCCATCGACACCGCTTCACCAGCACCACGATTGAGCACGATCTTGCTCATGGCGGTGGCAAACCCGATCATCTGCTCGCCCTTGATCTCAGGCGGCAGGGACAAGGCGTTGGGGTCAGTGATCACCTCGACTAGGGCTGGACCGTCAAAGTCCATAGCATCCGTTAGGGCACGGCGAATGTCGCGTGGGTCATCAACCCGCTCAGCGTGAAACCCAATCGCTTTGGCGAGGCCTGCATAGTCGACGTCGTGGACGTCGGTACCGAAATCAGGTAACCCGTTCACGAGCATCTCCAGTTTGACCATGCCGAGAGTGGAGTTATTGAAGGCAACCACCTTGATCGGCAAGTTGAGCATACGCGCTGTCACGAGCTCTCCAAGAAGCATCGAGAGGCCACCATCACCAGACACCGAAATAACCTGACGCCCCGGGTGGGAAGCCTGGGCGCCAATGGCGTGCGGCAGGGCATTGGCCATCGATCCATGCAGGAAGGATCCGATAAGACGGCGGGTGCCAAGGGGATCAATGTAACGAGCCGTCCACACGTTGCACATACCAGTATCGGCAGTGAAGATGGCATCACGGTCAGCTACCTCATTGAGGACGTGAGCGACGTACTCAGGGTGGATCGGCTTCATGTGCTCGACATTGCGAGTGTACGAGCCGACCGGGGCCTTCATAATCTTGGCGTGGCGCTTAACTGTGGCCTTAAGGAATTTGTCATCATGCTGTTTCAGCAGCGGGGTGACGGCGTCGCACAGGGCTTTCACATCGGCATGGATCGGGAAGGACACGTCAGTACGGCGTCCCAGCTTCTCCGGACGGTTCTCAACCTGGACAGTGAGGGTATCTGGGAGGAACTGGTTGTAGGGGAAATCGGTTCCTAGCAGGATGAGAACGTCGGCATCATTCATACCCTCGGCAGCAGCGCCGTAACCCAGCAAGCCGGTCATACCGACGTCAAAGGGGTTGTCGTATTGGATGAAATCCTTACCACGCAGGGAGTGGCCGATAGGGGCTTTGAGCTTATCGGCCAGAGCAAGGACCTCATCGTGAGCGCCTTCGACACCCGCGCCGGCAAAGATGGCGACTTTCCTGACGTCGTTAAGCAGCTTGACCAGTTGACGGACGTCCTCCGGGTTCGGCTCGATAGACGGCCGACGACTCGGGATGAAAACCGGGGAGGGCGCTGCAGCCTTCTTGTCGGAGATGTCGCCGGGAAGGGTGATGACGGAGACGGTGCTACCAGCAACGGCATGGCGGATGGCCGAATTCACGACGCGCGGAGCCTGCTCCGGGGTAGAAACCAGCTCACAGTAGTCGGAGCACTCCACAAACAGACGGTCCGGGTGAGTCTCCTGGAAGTAGCTCATGCCGATCTGGACGCTAGGAACGTGAGATGCGATAGCCAACACCGGAACTTGGGAACGGTAGGCATCGAACAGACCATTGATGAGGTGCAGGTTGCCCGGCCCGCAGGAGCCCGCACACACCGCGAGCTCACCGGTCAAGGTCGCCTCTGCAGCGGCTGCGAAGGCCGCGGCCTCCTCGTGACGGACGTGTACCCAATCAATGCCGCCCTTGACGGAGCCGCCCGTCTTACGAACCGCATCAACGACCGGGTTGAGGGAGTCACCGACGATGCCGTAGATCCGCCGCACCCCCGCATCGAGGAGCTGTTGGACGAGCTGTTCGGCAACATTCATGAAAGGGACCTCCGCGGTACTGACGACATGGGACAAGCGGCCGACCGGCCGCATACCAGCATACGACTTATCGTCCTAGCCTCACCTCACTCTTCGCGCGAAGCGGATCACCGTCCCGTGAGATCAGACAGTTTCACTTCGGTGCCAACCAGAGAGAAGTCGAGACCTTGTGGCGTCGCTTTAAGGGATTCATAATGCAGATTTCCCAGATTAGGAAGAGTAAACCGTGCGGTAATCCCTTCTAGGATCGGTTTGAGCAACACGTCAGGGATTGGGATGTCATCGAGGCTCGCCGACGGACTACTCAAGGTCACCCGCCGAGACGTGGCCTCGACCCCGGGTACGGCGGTAATACTGACGTCTACCCGAGCTCCCAATACCGACATCTCCCGCACGATCGTCACCCTGCCGGTTTCCCCGGTGTTGTCGTTATAGGTGATTTTTGCACCCGCCAACCGCGACAGCTCAGACCAGTCAACACGGCCAGAGGCTGACATCGTCTCGGCCACTGTCTGGGATTTCTCCCGGACATGCCGAATTCCATTGGCATGAACGTCGACGTCATGGAAGGTCACCGTGGTGTCGTCTCTGGTCACAGTCGCCTTCGGAATGGTCGCATCAAGCCCCTGCAACTCGTCGGTGACTAGCGCTTTGAGGAAAGGACGGTTGTGAATCGTCACCCCAACCGTCGAGGCATCGGCTCCCACGGACGTCGCAATAGTCGTTGCAATGTCCTTTTCAGCTCTCGCCCGAAATGTCTGATCAACAATCATTGCTGCGACCGCAAGCAACGCAACGACGACAATGGCAATCAGCCACTTAATAAAGCGATGGCGATGGCGGTCACGGTCGACCGTCACCACCGTGTCAGAACCGGTCCGTGGCCTCGGCGGAAGTACCTGAGTCGGCTCGCTTGGCGTCATCGAGAACGTAGGACGCTCATTCAAGTCCCAGCAACCCTTCAATACCAACAGTCAGACCAGGACGATCCAGGACTCCGCGAACCCCCGTCAGGACACCCGACATGAAGGAGACTCGGTCCATGGAATCGTGTCGGATCGTGAGAGTCTCTCCCTCAGCTCCGAATAGCACCTCCTGGTGGGCGACGAGACCGCGTAGACGCACGCTATGGACGTGAACCCCCTCAACGACAGCTCCACGGGCTCCGTCGAGCTGACTCTTCGTTGCGTCCGGGACCTCTCCCAAACCGGCCTCTTGACGCGCTGCCGCGATCTTGGTCGCGGTTGTGCGGGCAGTACCGGAAGGCGCGTCAACCTTATTGGGGTGATGCAGCTCGACGATCTCCGCAGACTCGTAGAACCTTGCGGCCTGCTCGACGAAGTGCATCATGAGGACAGCGCCGATAGAAAAGTTCGGGGCCACCAAGCAGCCGATGTTCGGATGGTCGGCGAGCTGGTCGCGCAGAACCTGATACCGCTCATCGTCAAACCCAGTCGTGCCGACGACAGTGTTAATGTCATGGGAAATCGCCCATGACAGGTTATCCATAACGGCGTCCGGAGTGGTGAAGTCGACGATGACGTCGGCTCCCGAAGCGTCGGAACGGTCGCCACCGCTATCAACAGCCGCAACAAGCTCGGTGTCCTCAGCTTCCTCGACGGCCTGGCACACCGCAGTTCCCATACGTCCCTTGGCTCCGAACACAGCGACCTTAATCATCTGGACCTTCCTTCCTGACGACGGCACCTCTCCTGGCGCCCGAACCAGACTACCTAGCAGGGCTGACGTTCCTGGGCCATGTTCAATCCGTGCGCAACGAACGGGCTGCCCCAGCACAATGCCGGGGCAGCCCGCAAACGTCAACTCCCTCAGTGAGAGTTACGACTCACTCATCAGCGTCGTCTTCGTCGGAAGCCAGCACCAAAGAGAGCTTGCCACGGTCATCGACCTCGGCGATCTCCACCTGGATCTTCTGACCGACCGACAGCACGTCCTCGACGGCCTCGACGCGTTTACCGTCGTTAAGGTCACGCATCTTGGAGATGTGCAACAGGCCATCCTTGCCGGGCAGCAGAGAGACGAAAGCGCCAAAGCTCGTCGTCTTGACGACGGTGCCGAGGTAACGCTCACCGACCTCGGGCATCTGTGGGTTAGCGATCGCGTTGATCATCGAACGGGCAGACTCGGCCGAATCTCCGTTATCAGCCCCGATGAAAATCGTGCCATCGTCCTCAATAGAGATATTGGCGCCAGTGTCGTCCTGAATCTGGTTAATCATCTTGCCCTTGGGGCCGATGACCTCACCGATCTTGTCCACTGGGATGTGGACGGTAATGATGCGCGGAGCAGTCGGGGCCATTTCATCGGGAGAATCGATGGCCTCGTTCATCACCTCAAGGATCGCGGTGCGAGCCTCCTTAGCCTGCTTGAGAGCACCGGCGAGCACGTCGGCAGGGATCCCGTCGAGCTTGGTGTCCAGCTGCAGCGCAGTGACGAACTCGCTAGTACCGGCCACCTTAAAGTCCATGTCGCCGAGGGCGTCCTCAGCACCGAGGATGTCGGTGAGAGCCCGGTACTTGGTCTTGCCGTCCTCGTCAGTCTCGCTCATGAGGCCCATGGCGATTCCAGCGACTGAGGCGCGCAGCGGCACACCGGCATTGAGCAAGGCGAGGGTGGAGGCGCAAACCGACCCCATCGAGGTCGAACCATTAGAGCCAATAGCCTCGGAAACCTCGCGGATGGCGTAGGGGAACTCCTCGCGGGTCGGCAACACCGGAATGAGGGCCCGCTCGGCGAGGTTACCGTGACCAATCTCGCGACGCTTCGGGGAACCAACACGGCCGGTTTCACCGGTGGAGTACGGCGGCATGTTGTAGTTGTGCATGTACCGCCGGGTGTTTTCCGGGGAGAGGGTGTCAAGCTTTTGCTCCATATCGAGCATGTTGAGAGTCGACACGCCCAGAATCTGGGTCTCGCCGCGCTGGAACAGGGCTGAACCGTGGACCCGCGGAATAATGCCGACCTCAGCCGACAGGGAGCGGATATCACGCGGTCCACGACCGTCGATTCGCACGCCTTCATCAAGGACGCGCTTGCGGACGATCTTTTTCATGACGGCCTTGAACGCTCCGGAAATCTCAGCCTCGCGTTCCGGGAACGTCTCAGCGAGCTCGGCCTTGATGCGGGCCTTGAGCTCGGACTCAGCCTCCTGACGCTCCAACTTCGCAGCAATCTGCTCGATGCGGGAGAGCTCGTCAGCAGCCTTCTCCTCGACGGCAGCGTAGACGTCATCCTCGTAGTCCTTGAAAACCGGGAAGTCGTAGGTCTCCTTAGGCAGCTTGGCAGCCAGAGCGACCTGAGCGTCACACAGCACCTTGATGAAAGGCTTGGCGGCCTCCAGACCGGTAGCGACGACTTCCTCCGTCGGAGCGGTGCGCCCGCCGCGCACGAGGCCCCAAGTAGCCGGGGTTGACTCTGCCTCAACCATCATGATGGCAACGTCGCCGTCGGCTAGCGCACGACCAGCGACGACCATATCGAAGGTCGACTCCTTACGCTGATCGACGGAAGGGAAGCACACCCACTGGTCGTCGATGAGAGCCATCCGGACGCCACCAACCGGCCCGGAGAAGGGCAGACCAGCAAGCTGGGTGGACATCGAGGCGGCATTGATGGCAACGACGTCGTAGTAAACGGCCGGGTTGAGAGCCATGACAGTGACGACGACCTGGACCTCGTTGCGCAGTCCCTTAACGAAGGACGGACGCAGCGGGCGGTCAATGAGGCGGCAGGCGAGGATGGCACCCTCGGACGGGCGTCCCTCACGGCGGAAAAAGGAGCCGGGGATACGCCCGGCGGCATACATGCGCTCCTCGACGTCGACCGTCAGCGGGAAAAAGTCGATGGAATCGCGAGGAGTTTTAGCGGCCGTAGTGGCCGACAGCAGCATGGTGTCACCATCAAGGTAGACGGCGGCGGATCCATCCGCCTGCTGAGCCAGCAGTCCCGCCTCAAAACGGACGACATGCTTACCAAACTTGCCGTTATCGATAATGGCCTCGGTGAACTCGAGTCCAGGTCCCTCCACAGGGATATCCTTTCGCAGGGCCGACCACCGCCCGCAGGCGCTCCACAAGGCGCCCCTTTAGAGACCACACCGGTCTTCGATCGAAGCCGCCGGGATCGCGCCCCGGTGGCCACTACCGAGGACCCATGTGTCATGGGGAGGCAGTCGACGGTTACAGTGATTCTTAGTGTGGTTATGAGTCTACGGCATCAGCGACCAATCCCACGAATTGCCGCGATGCACACGGTGACCATCGCGGGTTCAGACGAGACCCGCGCATCGTGCGAACATAGCGAACGGGGCGCCCGTAGGGACACCCCGTCACATATGATCTAGAGCGCTCAGCGGCGCAGACCCAGACGAGCGATTAACTCACGGTAGTGCTCAATATCATTCTTCGCGATGTAATTGAGCAACCGACGACGCTGACCAACCATAAGCATCAGGCCACGACGAGAATGGTGATCGCCCTTATGAACCTTAAGATGCTCAGTGAGCTCGGCAATGCGCTTGGTGAGGATGGCAACCTGAACATCGGGGGAACCCGTGTCTCCAGGATGGGTCGCGTACTCTTCAATGATCTTCTTTTTCTCGGCAGCATCCATCTCAGTAGGTCCCTTTCTGTCCGTTGCGCGGCGTCCCCGACGCTCTTACTGCAGGAGACTCTTCCAAGGCCGCGGCCGTTCTGACGGCAACTGGGAGAGAATATCAACTCTGCCCATTAGGCGCGAATCCTGATGCGAGATGAGATATTGCCGACCGGGGAGAAGCCCCCAAAGAAATTCCACGCTCAGCGGGCTCAACTGACGCCCCAAGAGAACCGGACCCGCCCAGGCCGCACCCCTCAGGACAAAACTCGCTTGGCTGTCTCGACATCGTCGGCCATCTGAGAGATCAATGGCTCAATCCCATCGAACTTGATCTGGCCGCGCAGCCTCTCAGCGAAGGTCACCGCGATGTCCACCCCGTACAGCTCCAGGTCATCACGATCAATGACGTAGGTCTCGACGCGACGCTCGACCCCATCGAAAGTCGGATTGGTGCCCACCGAAATTGCCGATGGAAGTCGACGGCCAGCGTCCGGACCGCTGGTGGGCTCCAACCATCCGGCGTATACACCGTCGGCAGGAACAGCGCGGTCCTGGGGCACCACGAGGTTGGCCGTCGGGAATCCGAGTTCACGTCCGCGCTGGTCACCCATGACGACAACCCCACCAACCTCGAAGGGCCTGCCCAGCAGTTCTGCTGCCTCGGTGACCTTACCTGCAGCGACGACCTCGCGTACCCGGGTTGACGATACCGTCACCCCCGAGATAGCCACGAGGTCCATGGCGTGCACCTGGAAGCAGCCGTGTTCGGCCAAAGCATCCGGCGTACCTACCGCGTGACGTCCAAAGCGGAAATTCTGACCCACCAGCACATGCCTGGGCTGTAAGGGTCCGAGCACCCGATCAACAAACGCCGCAGGAGCCCAACTGGCAATCTCGGTAGTGAAATTGACTACGCGCACTTCGCTGGCGCCGGCATCCTTGAGCCACTCGATCCGTCGCTCCAGCGAACACAGCAAGGCCGGGGCCTGATCAGGAGCCACAACGGTCAGCGGATGGGGCCAGAAAGTGACGACGACGACGTAGCCGTCCGGATCCAGCCTCTTAGCCTCTTGAACCAGGGCCTGGTGGCCTCGATGCACACCATCGAAGTTTCCGATGACTACAGTCGACGATTCCTCGGGAACAGACACGTTGGGCAGTCTATGGTGCGAATCCAGTTGAACCCGAATCCGACCGAGCGTGCTTCCCTCACCCAATCCGTAAAGGGCAGCGACAGCCCGGAGACTGAATACCGTGGTCGGCAACGGGCTGCCGCACGGGCGGCCCGTATCGATGTCTGACTTACTTCTCGGCGAGTTGGCCAGTCTTAAGCTTGTCGACCCAGTCGTTGTTACGTGAGATCCATTCTTCGACGGCCTTTTCCTGGTTCTTGCCACCGTACTTGTCCGCAGAGAACATAGTGTCCTCGAGGTCGGAAAGCTTGTTGTCGTCAAAGGCCATATTGCGCACCAACTGGGCCACCTTCGGAAAGTCCTGCTCAAAGCCCGGACGGCCGAAACTGTAGATCACCTCAGCATTGCCCATAGCCTTCTTGGGATCCTTCAAGTCGCGGACCGGGAAGGCACCGTAGGCCCAGTGCGGGCGCCACAGGGTCACTGCGATGTCCTGACCAGCGCTGGTGGATTTCTTAAGTTGGGCCAGCATGGCCGGGGTTGATGAAATCTTGAAGTTGAGATTCTTCAACCCATATTTCGGGATGGCCGAGTCCTTGGTCGCCTTAGTCAAACCAGCACCAGCCTCAATCCCATACAAAGTATTGTCGTACTCATCGCCCATGGTTTTGAGGTCCCCGATAGTACGGGCCTTGGAATCCTTATTGACCGCAATAGTCAATTTGGCGTTGTCGTACCAACAGCCAAGGTTCTCCATCTTATCGCCATACCGCTTTACGTAATCGGCGTGAGTCACCGGCAGCCAGCCGTCGGTAAGGAGGTCGATATCCCCGGCGACAAGTCCGGCATAGCCTGGGCCAGCGTCGAAGCCCTTGATCGTCACCTTGTATCCGTCCTTCTCCAGGACGTTCTTCATAATCCCGGCAGTCGCGAAGGACTCATCCCAACCGTTGAAGGCACCAATGGTGATGTCCTTCTTGCCGTCGACCTTCATGGAAGTGGTGTCCTTCGACCCGTGACCAGGGGTGCAATCGGCCCACTTCGTGTTGACGTTGTCAGAACCGACGTCGGAGCCACCGGATTCCCCGTTTCCACTGTTAGTGGCACCACACCCAGATAGAGCCAGGGCCCCGACCGTCAGGGCGGATGTCACGGCGATGACCTTGCGTCGAACCATGCTTCTGCTCATCGGTACTTCCTCGTGTTCATGTGCATTGACTCAGCTCGCCCGCTGCGCCCGGGCGAGCGGAGTGCGATTGGCTAGTCCGTTGGTGATGCGGTCTAGGTATACAGCGACGATAACCACCGCCAAGCCAGCCTCCATGCCTAGGCCAATATCAACTTGGGACAGGGCTGCGACGACGTCACCGCCGAGGCCACCAGCACCGACCATGCCCGAGAGCACAACCATGGACAGGGCCAGCATGATGACCTGGTTAACACCGGCCATCACCGTCGGCATAGCTAGCGGCATCTGAATACGCCACAGGATGTGACGGGGGCTAGCACCGAATGCGGCGCCGGCCTCAACGGTCTCAGTGTCGACTCCACGGATGCCCAGCTCGGTGAACCGCACTCCCGGCGGCAGCGCGAAGATGATGGTCGCGATGGCACCGGGCACCTGTCCAATACCGAAGAGCACGATGACCGGAACCAGGTATGCCAAAGAAGGCATCGTTTGCATAAAGTCGAGGATCGGTTTGATGATGGCCGAGAATCGCTTCGACTTGGCCGCCCAGATACCCAATGGGATTGCCAGGATAAGGGCCAGGATGACCGCAACCACCACTAAAGCGAGGGTTTGCATGGTGTTGTTCCACTGGTCCATGGATCTCACCAGATAGAAACCGATGAGGGCAAACAGGCCCACTCTCCAGTTGGCGCAGGCCCAACCGATAGCGGCAAAGACCGCCATCATGACTAGGTATAACGGTTTGGACAGCACCAGATTAAGACCGTGGTACATGCCACCGATGACAACGTTTGTGAACGTGATGAGCCAGTCAAAGGCGTTCTGGAACCAGTCAAAGAAGGTCTCGATCCAGCTACCGAGCGGAATTCGAGGGTTAGCGAAATTGAAGCCCATGGCGATCAGGCCTCCTTCTCGATCGTCGCAATCTGGTCAGCCGGCGGAAGACCGACCGGGTTACCGGTATCCCTGATAATGGGAAGCTTTCCGGTGTTCTCCAAGGACATGACAGATCCCTCTCCTGCCTCGTCGCGAGCTCGTGACATCGCGTCGAGCAGGGTCACCCGAGAGATGACACCCATGAGGTGGAAGTCCTCGTCGACAACGGCCAACGGCACCCTGGCGTTGCTGGTCGGAGCGAAGAGCTCGGACAACGGAGTGTCGGTCCGCGCCGTGAGGATGCCGCTAGTTTCCACCGCGTCAGCAATACTGCGATCTCCGCGGCGAGCAGCCTCGATGACCTCTTGATCGCCGACCGTGCCAAGCAAACGACGATGCTCATCGACAACGAAGACGCCAGCCCACTCGCGCTGGTCCAGGATCCGCTGAACTCGTCGAGGTTCTGCCGACCGAGAGACAACAGCCTCAGTGGGACGCATGACGGCTGACGCGGTGAGCACTCGGCTGCGGTCGACGTCCTGAACAAAGTCCGCAACGTAGTCGTCAGCGGGTTGAGTAAGGATCTCATCGGAAGTACCGATCTGCGCGACACGACCATTGCGCATCACGGCGATGTGATCGCCCAGGTACATGGCCTCATTGAGGTCGTGGGTAATGAAGATGATGGTCTTATTGAGAGCACCCTGCAGCTCGAGAAGCTGATCCTGCATTTCGCGACGAATAAGCGGATCAAGGGCCGAAAAAGCCTCATCCATGAGCAGGATGTCGGTCTCGGCTGCGAGTGCACGAGCCAGACCAACTCGCTGCTGCATGCCACCGGAAAGCTGATGAGGATACTTGTCTCCCCACCCATTAAGACCGACAGTGTTCAGCCACTCGTTGGCCTTCTCAAGGCGTTCCTTCTGCTTGAGCTTGCCTTGCAACTTCAGCCCGTAGGCCGCATTTTCACGCACAGTAAGATGAGGAAGTAGTGCGAAGTGCTGGAAAACCATTGAGACGTGGTCGCGACGCAGCGCCCGCATCTGAGCATCATTCATGCCAGAAACGACTTTGCCGGCAACCTCAACGGTACCCTCAGACGGGGACCACAGCCCGTTAATCATCCTGATGAGGGTGGACTTTCCGGATCCCGACAGTCCCATGACGACGAAGGTCTCCCCCTTAGCGACCTCAAAGCTCACGTCAATGACAGCCGCGGTGCCGAGAGAGGCGAGTTCTTCTCGAGACTCCCCTGCCTTGAGTCTTTCGATCACTTGTCGCTCATTTTTACCGAAAACCTTGTACAGGTGGGATGCTCGAACTAAATCCACGTCGTACGGCACCTTTCGTATGGAAGATTTGGAAATAACCCAGGCGACACAAAACGCCACGGCCTCATGTCACGGCGACATCGATCACCGAAATGGCGGGCCGACATCGGCGCAAATTAACCATTTGATGGTATCACGCTATATCTATGTATGCAAATGCGAATATTTTATTCATAACAATACGAATCGTTATGAAATGTTTACAACAATGCTAGAAATACGCGTCTGTGTGTGAGTAATATCGCCCGGAGCGCCAAAGATCACTTCGACCATGGCTATGCAGCTGAGCGTATTATGGCGCGCTCTATCCAAAGTGGTGTGACGGCGTCGTCACACCAGCACACATATTGCGCGACTCTGGCCATCTTTCTCGTCATCCGGACGATATAGGGCCAACAATTCACCAGTTTCCGCAATTATTGCGGTCACTTCCGCCGGCACCGTGAAATTTAGACGTCGACCCACCCGGATAGCAGCTGCTTGGTCCGCAGTGACGTGAACAACGGGGAAACTGAGTGCAGCGGCCTCAGCCATTGTCATCGGGGTGGGTGTGACGGCGTCCTGCGCGAAAATATCTACACAGGCAGCGGTGAGATCGAACGGGCCGACGCGAGTACGACGCAGGGCGGTGAGATGTCCCCCGACTCCAAGATCCGCACCGATGTCACGAGCCAGCGCCCGCACGTAGGTTCCCGAGGAGCACGTAACCTCGACGTCGGCGTCAATTACCTGACCGTGACGTCGAATAGCAATAGCCTCAAACCGAGAAACGGTGACAGTGCGCGGCCGTAGGACGACGTCCTCACCAGCACGCACCTTGGCGTAGGCCCGCCGGCCGTTAACCTTGATCGCGCTGACGGCAGCGGGAACCTGTTGGATCTCTCCGGTCTGACGCGCCATCGCGGCGTGAATGGCCCTGTCTTCGATTGCGGAAGCGTCGGTGGTCACAGTGACGTCCCCCTCCGCGTCATCAGTGACGGTGCCCACCCCTAGCCTCATGGTGGCGGTGTAGTCCTTATCATGCAAAGACAAGTCGCCCAACAGGCGAGTCGCGCGATTGACCCCAACGACGAGGACGCCGCTGGCCATTGGGTCAAGAGTTCCAGCGTGGCCGACCTTGCGAGTACCCATGAGGCGCCGCACCCGCCCAACCACCTGGTGAGACGTGACGCCGGCAGGTTTGTCAACGACGAGGACGCCAGACTGGAGAGTATTCATCGGAGCCAGTATCCCGACTCAGGAGGGCTTCAACAAGCTGGTCTGCCCAAAGTCACGCGGTGATCATGTACAGGGCCATTTTCGAGGCCTCAACTGCCCTCACCGCGTGGGGCAGACGCGTTGTGAAGTGCACTATGCCCCCAGGGTTCAGAGTCACGGTGCGCCCCTCGGCAGTGATTTCGAGCTGACCTTCAAGAGCCTCGACGATGACGGGCATCGCGGCAGTGTGCTCCGACAGCTCCTCTCCGGCAGCAAAGGAGAACAGGACGATGTTCACCCCCTCGGCTCGCATGACAGTTTTGGAAACAGTTGACCCGTCAGAGTAATCAATCTGAGCGGCGAGGTTTTCGATGAACCCGAGGTTGTTCGTTTCCGTCATGGGGTATCCCTTCATGGTCATTGCTGTGGCGGAGTGATCACTATGATCCACCCGCAGCGAGCACGGTCCCGGCACGATCGTTGCGGGCGAAGAAGCCCCGCATCATCAAGACGCCCACGCACCATATCAGGATCGCCTTACCTTCGTGATCGGCACCATCGTCAAACCAGCGAAGCCGAGGCACGTTATCCACCACCATGTAGAACGATGATCGACGAGAGGGCTTCTCACTGACGTCAACAATGCGTTTCGATTCGACTCACCAACTGCGCAACGGGCGTCGAACACGGAAGGACTACTCCGGTAACAGCATCAATCCACCTAGCGCAGCGAGCCAGTCAGTGAAGCGAGGCCAATCCAGTAGAAGCGTCATAGCGGCGTAGATGTCGCAACGGTACCTCAAGTGGTTGTTGGTCGATTCGATGCTAACTTGATCGTTACCCCAGAGGGGTGCAACCGAACAAACACCCGGCGGAAATACTTGCAAGATCTGCTCTCGCATCAATCACCCCTCCATCTCGCAATCTGAGTCCTGACCTTCTGGGCACGATCGCACCTCAATGCACAGCGTCCATGCACGAGATTACACAGGGATCATGTACGAGTCTTGCCATCCGGTTGCATGGGCCCAGCACCATATGTAAGCCCCCCACCCTGTGCAACCGATTGCACATAGATATTGAACCAAATTCAACAAAGAAAAGTCTGCTAATAAAAGCAATGATCAGAGATGTGGCGCGAGCCGAATACCCAAGACGAACAACCCGAATCGGGCATTCGTAATGCACAATCCTGGGCCTGATAACTATCGACAGCCGCACGGCTTCTATGGTGCGTCGACACGACCAACTGACCTCAAAGAGATCGATGACCACAGGCATGCTGCAACGTCGCACTGGAAGGGTCAAGACCGGTATGAGGGTAATAGGTCCTCCTCTACCTGACGAACGGTACGCGAGTGTGTACCGCAACCGCATAGAGCGACTCATCGCGCCACTGCCTTTCCAAAAGTCGGAAAGAAGCACGCACAATGCCGCAAGACCGGGGCGCAGGTGCGGTGCTAACTTCATGCCAACCAACAAGGTCGAGCACAAGGAGGTGATCTCATGGACCGAGAAATGTGGATCCTCAGGCAACTGGAGACATCGCTGACAGCCTCCGCCGAAGCGCTGGCAGAACGCCTGCAGGTCAGCCCCCGCACCATCACCAACGCCATCAACACGCTCAACCGGATGCTGGCCCCTGCGGCGTCCGTACGCCCCACCGGCGGCCGTTACCGCCTCTACATTCTCGACCCACAGGAATACAGCCAAATCCGTGGTCGTCTGGTCCGCGCCACGGACTCCCTCAACGACCCACGTCATCGCCGCGCACAGGAGTTCGGAGTCCTGCTGTCTGCCAAACACCCGGTGACCTCGGACGACCTGGCCGACATCGTCTGCACCTCCCGAACAACCGTCTTGGCCGACATTGCCCGATTGCGTGAAGCCCTGAAACCCCTCGGAGTACGCATCGAGGGGCGTTCCAACTGGGGTTTCAGCCTCGCCGCCGAGGAACTCGATCTGCGTCTGGCCGAGCTAACCCTCTACCCCGCCGAACTCGTCGACGAGTACCCTATCGACGACGACATCGTCGCCGTCGTTTCCCGGATCACCGGGCAGGCTCACCTGTCCAGGCCATCACGTCACTATGTGCGTCGCTGGCTCACCGTTCTACTCGATCGAACCCTCACCAGCCACCCACTAGACGAGATGCCCGAGGAGTACCAACGTCTTCGCAACACCCCCGCCCACCGCATTGCTTCCGAACTTCTCACCGAAGCTGAAGATCTCGTTTCGACCACCTTCCCAATCGAAGAGGAGCTCTTCCTCGCCATGTCAGTCGCCGGAATGCGCACCCCCGACAGTGCGCAGGGTCGTCAGCTCTTCCCCGCTGACGAGGAGGTTCCCGGCCTCGTCGACGCCATCTTTGAACGTATCGCCGAGGTCATGCAGATCCATCTGGACGCCGACGAGCTTGCTGACGAGTTCGCCCACCACCTCACGTTCATGCTCAACCGGATACGTTTTCGCGTCACGATCGACGAGGAGTCGGTGCGCAGCATTCGCTATCAGTACCCGGTGGCCCATCGGATGGCCGAGATCAGCCGCGACGTCATCGAGGAACGCACCGGTATGCGGATCAGTGACTCCGAAACCGGACTACTGACGGGCTATCACCATAGTATTCCTCGACTCCCACCGTGCCTGCCCCTACCTCAGGTTGGCGATCGTCACAGCGACCGGACGGGTCTCAGCCAACCTCATGCGGATCCAGCTCGATAAAGTGCTCCCCCACGGCACCAAGTACCTCATGCTGACCGGCGACGAGGCAGACGAGTCGACGCTGGCCAGAACGGATCTCGTCGTCGCCACCCCCGATGTCGACATCACGGCCCTTGCCTTCGGCGACGTTCCAGTCATTCAGCTCGGCCAGGTCTTTGATCCCGCCGAACTCATCAGCCGGATGTCAAGGTTAAACCTGCGTGGTCACGTCGACCTTCAGCTCACCGGGGCCAACTCGTCGTTACTTATGTCGATGCTCTCCCCCGACCGTTTCATGGCCATGCCAGCAGGAACCGATTACTGGTCGGCAACCGAGGCTCTCGTAGCCTACTTAGTTGACCAGGGTCTGGTCGACGAGACCTTCCTGACCACACTGCGGGCTCGCGAGAACGAAGCAACCATGCTACTCGACGGTCTCGTCGGATTCCCCCACGCCACCATCCCAGGGGCCGAACGCATCGTGCTGGCGATGGCGACCATTCCGCGCCGCCCAGAGCAGCCCGGTGCTCGCGTCGTCTTCCTTATGGGTGTTCCCGACAAAACCGACTACGACGACACCATCCTCATCACCGTCTACGACGAGATCATTCGCCTGACCAACGACCCAGACCTGCTCAACCGGCTAAGCCAGCTCACCAGTTATGAAGATGTCTTCTGGCTCATGGCCTCCCGCCCCTGCAATCCCGTCTGCCCCGAGGAGAGATGATGTTCTGGCCCGTTCTTGCCACCGTCGCAATCATCTATGTGTGCAATGCCACCCTAGCCATGCGCCAGATGAGGAATTTCTCCACGACCTACACACTGCTGCGCAAACGCGGAAAAGTCGCCATCGGCAAACAGAAGAACGCGCTGAGTCGGGGCGCCATCGTCATGTTCCTGCTCGACGATAGGGACCGTGTCGTCGCGGGCCGTCGTATGAACGGCATCACCGTTCTGGCCAGGTTCAGGGACTTCCCGGTCTTCGACGGGTTGCCTCTCGAAGAGATCGACCCTGCATATGTGCGAACTGATCGAGTAACGCGGCGCGCCATCGCCAACGCCCGTGACAACTTCCTCACAGCCCTGGCTGGCGAGATCCCGGTCGAGCCCCCGACCCCGCTTATGAAGGTCATCAACCGAGTCGACGCCAAGGTAGGACACACCCGTGAACGACCTGCGGCTGACACCCGGCACGTCGTCCGCAGACGTGGGCTCACCGCCGTCGACTGAACGGCTCCGCTCAACACAATTCTCTCTCCCCCCGTGCTTCCGCAGCCGGGGCCATCCCGAACGCCACCACATACGAAGGAGTTGACCATGCACTACCTGGTGGAGGCCGCTGAATGGTTCGTCGGCCTGTTCCAAGAAGGTGCGAAGACATTCGTGAGCTGGATGGGAAGCATCGTGCCCCTGGTGCTTATGCTCCTCATCGCCATGAACTCGCTCATCCGCCTCATTGGTGAGGACCGGATCAACCGCCTCGCCCAGAAAGCCGGAAACAATCCCGTCAGCCGTTATCTTCTGCTCCCCTTCATCGGCTCATTCATGCTGTGCAACCCGATGGTGCACTCCCTGGGCCGATTCCTCCCGGAGCGCTACAAGCCGAGCTACTTCGCTTCGGCGGCCCAGTTCTGCCACACCAGCAACGGGATCTTCCCACACATCAATCCTGCCGAACTATTTATCTGGCTCGGCATCGCCCAGGGCATCACGAAGGCTGGACTACCGACCGGGCCGCTGGCGATCCGCTACCTGCTCGTTGGCCTCGTCCTCAACTTCGTCGGTGGCTGGGTGACCGACTTAACTACCAGATACGTGAGCAGGCAGCAGAAGGTCATCCTCCCCGACACCATGGACGGGAAGATCGTCCACGTCGACACCCTTGTGGAGGCCTGAGATGACCGAGTACCACTCCGTCACCGTTTCCCATGGCTCCGGCGGCTACGGCGGCCCCCTCACCATCACCCCTACCGAGGCTAAACACAAGCTCGTCTACATCGTCGGCGGAGGCGTCCGGCCCCCGGTCGTTGATCGCATCGCCGAGCTGTCTGGTGCCGAACCGGTCAATGGGTTTAACACCTCCATCCCCGACGAGGAGATGATGGCCGTCATCATCGACTGCGGGGGGACCCTAAGGTGCGGAATCTACCCTCGCAAGGGAATCCCGACTATCAACGTCATGCCAACCGGTAAGAGCGGTCCGCTGGCCCAATACATCAACGAGTCGATCTACGTCTCCGCCGTCGACGTCGACCAGGTCCGGTTGGCCGACTCACCTACATCCTCCGCCACTGTCACCTCCCCCGCTATAGCCGCCGCTGCCGCGCCACGGTCAAAAGCCGGAACAGCAGGCACCGTCCAGGGGGAATGGAGCACTGACAAGAAGATTTCCAAGGCCGTCGCCGAGAAGAAGAACAAGACCGTCATGGACAAGATCGGCCTGGGCGCCGGCAAGGTCATCTCGGTGTTCTACCAAGCCGCTCGAGACGCAGTGCAGGCTATGCTGACCACCATCATCCCCTTCATGGGGTTCGTAGCCATGCTTATCGGCATCATCAACGCCTCCGGATTCGGTACCTGGTTCACCAAACTTCTCATCCCGCTAGCCGGCAACGGCATCGGGCTCATCGTCCTTGGCCTCATCTGCTCGCTGCCCTTCCTGTCGCCCCTGCTCGGCCCAGGAGCCGTCATCGGTCAGATCATCGGAACTCTCATCGGCGTGGAGATCGGCAAGCACAACATCCATCCCAGCTTGGCCCTTCCAGCGCTGTTCGCCATTAACACCCAAAACGCCTGCGACTTCATCCCGGTCGGCCTAGGACTAGCTGAGGCTGCCCCGGAAACAGTCGAGGTTGGCGTCCCCAGCGTCTTGTACTCGCGATTCCTTAACGGCGTCCCACGAGTCGCCATCGCCTGGCTGTGCAGCATCGGCCTGTACGCATCCTGACACTCAAACCTGATCCGGAGAACATCAATGTCTGTCATCTATCGCAATCAGATCTGCGCCGTCGGCTCGCAGGCCGAGTCCTTTCTCAGCGAGAAAATGCTTGTCACATTCGGGGGTAAGGCACCTGACGAACTTCGCGACTTCTGTTACGCCCTACCTGAGGCGACCTCGAGCGGCACCATCGGTGTCGGCGACGTCCTCGCCATCGGCGAGCACCGCTTCCCCATCACAGCAATTGGTGCCCTCGCACAGCGCAACCTCGACTCCTTAGGGCACGTCACCCTCGTCTTCGACGGCGCCGACGAGCCCCGGCTCGAGGGGGCCCTCCACGTACGCTGTGGCGGTGAGCTGCCCAGACCGCAGGCCGGCAGCACAATCCTCATCGAGTCAGCATGATCCGCACCGAGGTGACAATAGGCCACCCTGCCGGGATCCATGCCAGGGTGGCTGCACAGGCCGTACTACTGGCCTCCGGCCACTCGGCCAGTGTTTTCCTGCGATCCTCACGCGGGACGGCCAGTCTTACCCGGCTAGCGGACCTGCTGAGATTGGACGTCCACGAGGGCGCCGTCGTCGAGATCCTGGCCGATGGCCCTGACGAGGTCGAAGCACTGCACGAGGTCGCGACATTCCTCACGTCCGCCACAAACGACCCCGCACCACATACTGCATCAGACGAAGGGAACGATTGACCATGAGTGACGAGATCATCGCGGCAGCCGTCGCGGGCGCCGGGGACACCGACGTCGTCGAAATGGGACGGGGAGTCCTCGATCGTGCCGGAAACGTCCTGGCTGAGCACATGTGCCGCGTCAGGGCCCACAACCTGCCCGCCCTTGTCGTTGCCGACGAGCGCACCTGGGCAGTGGCGGGGAAGGCCGTCGAAGCCGGCTTACGCTCGGCCGGGGTGGCGGCCTGCGACCCGCTGGTCTTCCCTGCCGAGCCTTGCCTGTACGCCTCTTTAGACAACGCCCACACCATCGCCGACCGGCTGCGCACCCTAGACGCCGAGACCGGTTCGGCAGTCGTCCCGATCGCGGTCGGGTCAGGAGCCATTAACGACCTGACGAAACTGGCCGCCAAGAACGTGGGACGGAGTTACGCCGTCGTCGGAACTGCAGCCTCCATGGACGGCTACACGGGGGCCGGGGCGCCCATCAGCGACAATGGGGTCAAAGTGACGATGCAGTGCGTAGCACCGCAAGTTGTCATTTTCGACTTGGACATCACCGCCGCCGCACCACAGGTCATGACAGCATCCGGATATGGCGACTTGGCTGCCAAGATTCCCGGTGGTGCAGACTGGATCATCGCTGACGCCGCCGGGGTAGAGCCACTCGACCAGCATGTGTGGGCCCTCGTCCAAAGCGGCGTCCGGGATGCCCTATCACGTCCCGATGACCTGCGCCGCGGCGATCCGGAAGCATTCTCCGGGCTCGTAGAGGGTCTCATTCTGTCAGGCCTGGCGATGCAAGTTTACGACGGCACTCGTCCGGCATCTGGGGCCGAACACTACTTCAGCCACATCTGGGAGCTGACCCACGTGGGCACCGACCGCAACCCACCGCTGTCCCACGGGCACAAGGTCGCCATCGGGACCCTGGCCATGCTGGCTTTCTACGAGAAATTCCTCGATCGTGACCTGAGTAGTCTCGATGTCGACGCCGCGGTGGCGGCGTGGCCGCAGTGGCCCGCCGTCGAAGCTAATATTCGGTCAACCTTCGACGGAGCCCTGGCCGATCACGCGGTCGCCGAGACACGAGTAAAGTACGTCGAACCGGGAGAACTACGTGCCCGACTCACCCGGGTCATCGACGGATGGGAAGATACCCGCACGGCCCTGACTAAGCAGCTCGTGCCAGCCCGTGACTTCGCCGACCAGCTGCGTCGCGCAGGGGCACCGTCACGTCCCGAAGACATCGGGCTGACTGCCGCCGACGTACAAGCGACCTTCCCCAAAGCGATGTACTACCGCTCTCGCTACACCGTCCTCGACTTAGCACGAGAGGCCGGCTGGTACGACGAACTCGTCAACGAGGTCTTCTCCCCCGACGGCCTGTGGACATGATTCCTGTCACACCATGAACGGTGACCTCGGGCCGATTACCCGGGGCCACCGACGTCATGCAGGCAACTAGCCCTTCACTCCTCCTCGTCACGATGACGATAAGGATCAGTCTCACCGGCAGGTATGGCCCCCTCAGAACGACGTGCAATCTCAGCATCAGAGGCAGCGGCCCGAGCTAAAGCGTCCTCAATGGACTTGGCAGTCTCCGGGGTAGCGTCGCGCACGAACGTCAAAGTCGGGGCATAGCGCAGGCCGAGCCGCTTGCCGACGGTGGAGCGCAGTAGTCCCTTGGCCGATTTCAACGCAGCTGCGGTAGACGCAATCTGCTGGTCAGTGCCCATGGCCGTCCAGAACAGCGTGGCGTCACGCGAGTCGCCGGTCAGACGCACGTCGGTAATCGTCACGAACCCTAACCGGGGATCTTTGACGCGGCGCTCGAGGGTTTCGGCAACGACAACCCTGATCTGGTCGGCCAGTTTGGCGACCCGGGGATTGGGTGGCTTCATGATCTCTCCTCGCCATTCGTGTCCTGAACCGGGTCCCTATCTTTCCACACCAGACACACCAACGCACACGACAGCGAGTCTCAACGCGATGGCCCGGGTGTGTGCCATTGCAGCACTACTCCGACGACGACCAATACAGCTGCCATAGCGAGACTCAACACGTCAAAGGGGCTCTGGTTCAGCAGCGCCCACCAGTAGGGAGTCGCCGCGGAATCCTTGGTACCCAGGATCCAGCACGACAGGACGAAGATGGTTCCCGGCAGCCACGCCCAGGCCACCGACAGTACGACGCTGGCGACCATCGCCAGTCCCACCAGCAGGACATGGTTGCGCGCAAACCACAGCACCCACCACTGAGAAATGGGTTGGTCACCGTTGAACAGGACGGCCCATGCCACTGGCCACACCAGAACGATGACGGCCCACACCACCCTCATGGTGCGAATGGGACGGTCGGGGAAGGCCTGCTCCCGTTGTGGGTCCGGGGAGGAGAACAATACGGAGGCGATGATGCCACTCAGGCTCGAAGGCCCCAGCCCCACATCAACCGACCTGCTGCCGGCAAACGGGACGGTGACGAGGTCGCCGCCAAGGTGATGGGCACAGACCATTCCCACCGTCAGATAGGCCACTACGGCCACCAGACCGCGACTGCGCAGGAACCATCCGAAGCAGGAGAGCCGACCCGTCATGGACAAGCCCTCACCTGTGCCACCATGGATCGCAGCGAGTCCGGGGCGAGGGGTTGACCGTCCATGACCGACACCAGTGCGTCGTCAAGGATTTCGACCGTCCCGTCACACTGTGAGGACGTGGAATCCTCGACTCCCAACAGGTTGTCACCCAGCAGGGGTGCGTTGAGATCCCCGGCCCATTCTCTCGCTGTGGAGGAGGTCGACACGTGCGTCCGCACCGGCAGGTAACCGGCCTTCCCTGGTCCTCCCTCGGGGGCGTAGACAATGCGTCTCTGGACCCCGCTGGCCATCAACAGGTCATCGACGCGGCCCATCGCCGTCGCGTACTCCTCCAGCCGCCAGGACAGGTCACCGGAGACGCATGCCATGGATCCGTGCTTGCCGACCTCACGACACCGCCAATCATCCGTGGATTCCCACACCTCCTCCGACCGAATCGTCGCTGCGGCGTCAACGATGACCGCTGCCACCAGAATCGTCGCCGTGAGCCACCGCCACCAAGGCCCACCACCGGGTGTCGTGATCACGGCCACGAGCACCAAGGAGACGACGATGACGGCACAATCGAGTCCAGCCCACAACGCGATGGCGTGCCAGGTGAGATGCGAAGGGGCGCCGTCGATGGCCGCAGGACCAGACCATCCGATGAGCAGGTCATAGGCCTCAGGAACGGCCCCCGCCACCAAGTAGACCGCGATGGCAGCGACAGCGGCGAGCAGATAGGAACCAGCCGCCACTCCAAGGACGGCCCCCAGGGCCAGGAATGCCGTGGCGGCCATGGCGGTGAGGACCGAACCCATCACGAGTCGCGGATCGGCGTCACCGGAAGCCACCAATGCGAGGATTGCGGTCGTTACCCCCACAGCCAGGAGCAGAACGGCTCCGACACCCATCAGCCAGGTGGTGACGATGGCGGCGGTGGCGCTGCGCGGCCAGGCTCGGGATGTACGCGTGACCCCGGCGCGGCGAAGACGGGCGCCGTACGCCACCCCGACTCCGCAGCACACTGGAGACAGGATGACCGTGTCCACCGAGACACTCCCCGTCGTCAAGGCGAAGGACTTCCACACGCGGGGATACATGTGCATCAGGCCAACGCTCGTGGCGACCCACAACACGGCAAGCCCCAGCCCAGACCAGACGGCCTGCCGAAGACAGGCTTTCATCGGTCCCCCTCAAGGAGCTCGGATTCTGCGCGACCTTGCATCAGGTGCAGGTAACCTTGCTCAGCCACTGACACGTGGTCCTGTGAATCAGATTCTCCTGCTGCAGCCATCAATTCGGGCAGCGTGCCGCTCCAGGTAATGTGTCCCCCATCGACCAGATGCACCTGGTCTGCGGACAAGGCGACGTCATCCATGAGATGGGTGGACAGCACGACGACCCGTGAGGCCGCCTGCTCGACGACGTGGCGGCGAAACGAGATCCGCTCCCCCGGATCCAGGCCCACGGTCGGCTCATCAAGAATGAGCACCTCGGGGTCGTGAACCAGTGCCGCCGCGAGGAAGACCCGACGCTTTTGACCGCCCGACAGAGTACCGATGGGCTGGTGGGCGAATTGACCGACGTTCAGATCGGACATGACGCCTTGGCACCTGTGCCTGACCTGCGTGGACGGTACTCGATACATGCGCGCACAGAAGGCGAGAAAGTCTTCGACCGGCCACGACGGTGACCAGGTGCATTCCTGCGGAACGTACCCGATGTGGGCCCGGTACCCAGAGCCCTCCCATCGTCTCCTCACGGGTTGCCCGTCACGACGTAGCGTCCCGGCCCTCGGTCGTTTGATTCCGGTGAGCACAGCAAGCATCGTCGTCTTGCCCGCACCATTGGGGCCGACCAGGGCACTCACCCCCACCGGAAAGGTGGCCGATACCGGCCCCAGTTGCCAACCCGACCGGTATCGAACGACCACCTCGTCAAGTTCAATCGTGTCAGAACTCACCAATTCAACCCATCGCTGCACTTATCACGTCGAGCCACTAGGTCGATACAAATCTTAGAAGAACGTTGCCAACCGCCTCTTTGATTACGACCAACGCGGATCTTGGCGTCAGCATCCCATCTGTACGCCTTTCCACCAACCAAACGCCCAGTGCTGCCTGATGCCCCGGTTCTTAAGACTTTCGGTATACAGTTTCCACCCGGCATGGGCTGACAGGTATAATAAAGAACGGAAGCGTCGATCTTGCCGTAACCGCCCCTGTCAGTTTTCTTGTGACCCGCGACAGTGAAAATGTAATTAGCCTGAGAATGCCAGACACCATCTGATGACATGTAGGCTTTCTTATGTCCTTGGGTTTTTCCTGATGCTTTCGCCGATCCTCCTGTGACAGAAAGACTCTTCCACGATGTCACAGGAGTCGCTCTGATAGTATCAGCAAGTCCCGGCGCAGCAGAACACAAGCCAAAGACAGACTCGGCAAATGCAAACATAACTACAATGCGACTCTTCTTATACATTCGTCAGCCATCTTTCCAGTACATCGCGCAACGGGGCAACACCGCCCTATTGCTACCGAATTGTGAATGATAATATCCTTCGGGTCGCAATGGGCCAAATCGGCGGCAAAACACGAACGGGGCGACCACGCTTCCACGTGGACGCCCCGTTCAGGACAGTGACCAAGCTCAGTCGCGAGGCTTCTCCACCATCTCGTAGCACTGGATCTCGTCACCAACGTGAATATCGGAATAGTTGGTCAGGGTCAGACCACACTCGTAACCCTCACGCACCTCGGTGACGGCATCCTTCTCGCGCTGCAGCGTGTTGATCTCGGTCTCCTGGATCACCACGCCGTCGCGGACGAGACGGGCCTTGGCATGACGACGGATGGTGCCGTCGGTGATCATGCAGCCCGCGATCGTTCCAACCTTCGAAGAGCGGAAGATCTGGCGGATCTCCGCGGTGCCCATTGCCTTCTCCTCGTAGATCGGCTTGAGCATGCCTCGCAGGGCGGCCTCGATCTCGTCGATGGCGTCGTAGATGACCGAGTAGTACCGGATGTCAACGTTCTCCTCGTCAGCCATACGCTGGGCATGGGCGGTCGGGCGAACATTGAAGCCCACGATGACGGCGTTGGAAGCGGCAGCCAGCGAGACGTTGGTCTCGGTGATGGCACCGACGCCGCGGTCAATAACGCGCAGGTCAACCTCGTCGCCCACATCGATCTTGGCCAGGGCATCCTCGAGCGCCTCAACCGAACCAGCACCGTCGCCCTTAAGGATGAGCAGCAACTCCTCGGTCTCGCCCTTCTCCAACTGTTCAAACAGCTGGTCAAGGGTCTTGCGACGCGACGACCTGGCCTGCTGGGCAGCACGCATGCGGGCCTCACGCTTTTCAGCAATCTGGCGCGCCTTGCGGTCATCGTCAACAACCAGGAAGTTATCGCCAGCGCCGGGTACGGAGGTCAACCCAAGAACCTGAACCGGGGTAGCCGGAGCAGCCTCGTCGACGCTCTCACCTTGATCATTGATCATGGCGCGCACACGTCCATAGGAGGACCCGGCAACGATGGAATCGCCAATATGCAGGGTGCCACGCTGGATCAGGGCGGTGGCCACCGGACCACGCCCCTTATCGAGGTGGGCCTCAATGGCAACGCCCTGAGCGGCCATATCGGGATTGGCACGCAGATCAAGGGCTGCGTCGGCAGTCAGCACGATCGCCTCGAGAAGATCATCGAGACCCTCATGGGTACGAGCAGAGACATTGACGAACATCGTGTCGCCGCCGTACTCCTCCGGCACTAAGCCGTACTCGGTGAGCTGTCCACGGACTTTATCCGGATCAGCCTCAGGCTTATCGATCTTGTTGACGGCTACCACAATCGGCACATCAGCGGCCTTCGCGTGGTTCAAAGCCTCAACGGTCTGAGGCATCACGCCGTCATCAGCAGCCACGACGAGCACCGCGATATCGGTGGACTGGGCACCGCGAGCACGCATAGCCGTGAACGCCTCGTGGCCAGGAGTATCGATGAAGGTGATAGCCCTCTCGGCGTCGTCGACCTCGGTCTGGACCTGATAGGCGCCAATGGCCTGAGTGATACCACCGGCCTCGCCTTTCACCACGTCGGTATGGCGCAGGGCGTCCAACAGCTTCGTCTTGCCGTGGTCAACGTGACCCATGACGGTAACAACGGGGGGACGTGCAACGAGGTCAGAGTCGTCGCCCTCGTCCTCACCAAACTCGAGATCGAAGGACTCCAGCAGCTCGCGGTCCTCGTCCTCTGGGGACACGACCTGGATCTGGTAGTTGAGCTCGCCGCCCAGGATCTCCAGGGTGTCGTCAGATACCGACTGGGTAGCCGTGACCATCTCGCCCAGATTGAACAACACCTGCACCAGCTGTGCCGGCTCGGCATTAATCTTCTCGGCCAAATCGGTTAGCGAAGCACCACGGCGCAGTCGGACGGTCTCGCCATTGCCCTTACGGACGCGCACACCGCCGACCAGCGGTGCTTGCATCTCATCAAACTCTTGCCTGCGCTGCTTACGGGACTTACGACCCCGACGGCCGCCGCCACCGCGTCCGAAGGCACCCTGGGTACCACGACCACCGCGGCCACCACGACCGCCTCCGATAGGACCACGAGGCCCACCGCCGAAGCCGCCGCCAAAACCGCTACCGCGGGATCCACCGCGACCACGGCCACCACCACGTCCACCACGTCCGGTAGTAGCCTGACCGATCTGCGAGGACTGGTGTTTCGGCATCATGGCCGGGTTCGGGCGCGGCATACCGGAACCGCCGCGCGATCCCTGGCTGCCACCCGGACGGGGCATACGCTCACCCTGACCGGACCGGGATCCACCGGAACGTTGTCCGCCCTCAGAACGATGACGACTTTGCCCCATGCCCTGACTGGAGGCGAACGGGTTATTTCCGGGACGCGGAGCTCCGGTACGACGACCGGCGCCCGGACGCGGACCGGGACGAGCAGCGGAAGGCAACCCAGCGGATCCACCCGGTCGCGGCCCCGGACGGGCACCCGGCTTCGGAGACTTCGATGGCGCGCCAGGCTTCGGCTTCGGGGCCGGAGCGTGGGGCTTGAGAACATTCTGACCCGGCTTCGGAGTCGGCTTGGACTCCGGCTTCGCTGCGGGGGGCTCCTGCTGGGATGAAGCGCCGGAGGATTTGATGAGACCCGGACGTGGAGTCGCACTAGTACGTGCTGCAGAGCTGCGACCAGGCTTGGGGCCACTGCTAGATCCGGGGCGAGGACCAGGCGTGGGCTTCGGCCCGGGCCCCGGTTTGGGGCCGGGAGCCGGCTTGGCCGTCGTGGTCTCCTTGGAAGTCTTCTTAGACGACGTCTGCGACTTACGCGCCGCCGGCTTCGCGGCTTTGGCGTCATCGGCCGGTTCAGCAGAACCGATCTGATCACGTAGTCGTCGCACAACTGGTGCCTCAATAGTTGAGGAAGCCGAGCGGACAAACTCGCCCATATCGTTGAGCTTCCCCAAAAGCTGCTTGCTTGACAGTCCGAGCTCCTTCGCGAGCTCATAGACGCGGACCTTGGCCACTACTCTCCTTCGGGCCCGGCCGCGATGGACCTGGGCCTAATTGTTGTGAATCCTCATTGGTGCGAACTCATCGAGTGTTCATGAGCATCTGCCCACTTCCTATTCAGTCCCCTTGAGTCGGACGAACCGACCCACCGGGGGGGACACGATTCGGTGAGACCGCCGGACCTCCCGACGACATGCGTAACCAACTTTACCGAAAATGGCCTTATGAACCCAACTCACCGCGCTGACAACCGCTCTTGGCAAGCCGAACGCACCACCACGCGGGCACGGAATGACCTCGCGAATCCACCGGATACCGCGCGTTTCCAGCATTCGTCATCCACATGGACGTGGGCGCCCCTGCCCTGAGCGTGTCCCGTTGGATCGGCCACCACAACTCCGTCGACTAGTACATACCGAGCCATGTTCGCCGGATCATCGACGTGTCGGCAGCCGACGCAGGTGCGCTGAGGTCGTGTGGTCACTGCCCAACCTTAAACCAACCCACAGACGCATGACGCCCGACCCTACGGCCGGGCGTCGTCGTGTCTCTAGCAGGCAGTCTCAGACCTTGTTATCTGGACGAATATCGATCCGCCATCCCGTCAGGCGAGCAGCCAGTCGGGCGTTCTGCCCCTCGCGGCCAATTGCTAGCGACAGCTGATAATCCGGAACAATCGCCCGAGCGGTCTTAGCCTTCGGGTCAATGACCGTCACCGAGGACACCTTGGACGGAGACAGGGCAGCGCCCACAAATTCGGCCGGATCCCCTGACCAATCAATGATGTCGATCTTTTCCTCATCTAACTCGTGCATCACAGCACGTACCCGCTGACCCATCGGACCAATGCACGCTCCCTTGGCGGAAACGTCAGGATTATGCGAGACGACAGCAATCTTCGAGCGGTGACCGGCCTCACGAGCCAGCGCCTTGATCTCGACGACCCCCTGCTCGATCTCAGGTACCTCCATAGCAAAAAGCTTGCGCACCAAGTTCGGGTGAGTGCGCGAGACAATGACCTGCGGGCCACGGGCTTCCTTGCGCACGGCCACGACGTACACACGGATACGACGCCCATGGGAATATTTCTCCCCGGGAACCTGTTCCGCCGGAGGCATAATGCCCTCCAACGAGCCCAGGTCGACGCGAACGGTCCGGGTATCGCGGTAAGACTGCTGGACGACTCCGGTGATGACGTCACCCTCAACCGCGGAAAAATGACCGTATTTCTGCTCGTCCTCGGCCTCGCGCAGCCGTTGGAAAATGACCTGCCGGGCAGTTGATGCAGCTACGCGTCCGAAGTCCTCGGGAGTGCCGTCGTACCAGCCGACGACCTGACCCTCCTCGTCCTTCTCCGGGAGCATGACGGCGACATTCCCAGTCTTGCGGTCCAGCTGAACCTTGGCACCGTTAACCGGAGCCTCAGTCTTGTCATATGCGTTGAGGAGGGCGTCCTCTAGGGTCGTCAGCAGATAGTCAAGCGGGATGTCTTTGTCCCGCTCGATCATGCGCAGAGTTGACAGGTCGATGTCCATCTCAGTTCTCCTCCTTTGACGCTTGCGCGTCACGACGATTGAGCTCCACCTGGACGACGGCCTTCGCCACGTCAGCAAGCTGGACCTCACGAGTGGTGTACACGGGCTTATGCGGTTTGGAGTTCTCGGCCTCGACCTCGAGGGTCACGACCTCCTCGCCAGCCTCAGCGATACGACCGTCAAAGGTCTCTCCAGACTTCTGCCCCTCGGCCGGATTGAGGGTGAACCGCACCAGGTGCCCGATGTTGCGTCGATAATGGCGCGGCTGGGTGAGGGGGGTAGAGACACCGCGCGAGGAGACCTCGAGGGTATACGGGGACTCCCCCATAGCGCCGGAATCGTCAAGGCAATGCGAGATCTCGGCGGTGGCCTCAGAGATCTCGTCAAGGCTAGGTCCGTGACCGTCAGGGCCGTCACCGTCGATCGTCACGCGCACGAGGCGACGACGTCCGGCAGGCACAACGTCGACGCGATCAAGTTCGAGCCCGACCTGGGACACGACCGGTTCCAGTAGGCGTGTGAGCCTCTCTGCATTCATCTGTGTCTCATCCTGTTGTCGTTGTAAATTGTCCGCACTGAGTTTAGCCACTCCCCCAACCAACCGGACTCGGCCGCCTCACCGACGGCTATAGCGATAATGCAGCTCAGGATCGATAAGCTGAAGCCATGATCGCCAGGAGAACCATTCTTGCCAGCGGAGCTGCCTTCGTCACTATCGGATTGACGGGCTGTGGCCACAATTCTCCTGAGAAGAAGACGACTGAGAAGAAGACGACGCCAGTTCGTGCAACAACCACGGCATCTGCACCACACCGAAGCGACGCGGTATCGACGGAAACACTGTTAGCGGACCTCTCTACCAAAGCCGCTCGCAGCGCCACTGACGGCCAACGGACGATGCTCAACCAGGTTGCCGCAGCTCACCGCCGCCACCTCGAAGTGCTGAGCCAGTCCAACCCGTTCTCCGGCAGTACCGCCACACCGTCTGCGGCCATTTCCCCCACCCCACGCACCGCTGGCCAGGGATCGCCGCTGGCTCTGTTACAACACCACGAAAAGGCTGCAGCTACCCAGTATCTGGAGATCTGTCAGACGGCTCAGGATTCCTCTGAAACTCTGTTGTGGGCCAGCCTGTCGGTGTTCTGTTCGGCCTTCAATCCTTCTGCTCCAGCTCCCCAGCCGACCCCGAAGGTCGTTCCGGTAACAGTCGGGCAGGAACCTCTCACCAATGCTCAGCAGGCGCTACTGACCCACCTCAACGCCCTCGTCGCAGGCTTGGAGTGGGGTATTGGACGCCTTGGGGAGAACGACCCGCTGCGCACCTGGGGATGGGATCGACGAGAACAAGTTCTTGCGCAGCGCGCAGAGGTGCGTCAAAGCATTCGGGATGCATCAACAACCCCGACCCCCGACGTGCCCGGTTACCCGATGTCGCCTACCCCCGTCAACGATGCAGCAACCCGGTCGTTGTGGTCTGGATTGGAAGCGAACGTGCTTTCTGGTTGGGGCCGCGTTACAGCTGCCAGCGGGTCGGCTGCACGTCCTCATGCAGTCGCTTCAATGGTGAGTCAAACCCAAGTTCTCGCCCATTTGGGTACTGGCGTGACGACCTGGCCAGGTTGGGTCTAAGCCACACCTAGGACCACGAATCCTCTCTGGTTAGACTCTCCAGATCAGCTGAACGAGCATTCGCACCGCCAGAACACTGGTAACGATAAGAAACATCGTCCGTACGAAGCCGTTGCCATGTTTCATAGCTGTTCGGGCACCGATTAATCCCCCGAGAACATTTGAGATAACCAGCGGCCAAGCGATATGCCACCAGACGTGGCCGTGGATCGCCAACGTGGTGATAGTGACGAGATTTGTTACCGCGTTGCAAATCTTCGCCATTCCGGAAGCTTTAAGGAAAGAATACCCGCCAACAGCGACGTACGTAAGTACCCAGAAGGTTCCGACCCCCGGCCCGATAGCGCCGTCGTAGCACCCGAGGAACAACCCGATGATCGGAACCAGGATGGGGTGTTTGCCACCCTCGCCATTGTGGCCCGCCCCCAGTGACGGCCTCCTCCAGGTATAGATGCCGATGGTGACCAGCACCACCAGAAGGATGGGCGTGTAGACAGCCCGCGACATGTAAGTGACGATGCGCGCACCCAGCACGGCACCTAGACCAGCCAGAACGGCCGTCCACAGGAACATCCGCCAATCTGGACGCTGTTTACGCAGATACCCCACTCCAGCCGTGAGGTTCCCTACGACCTGGGCTACCTTGTTCGTGCCGACGATCGTCGCCACCGGTGTCTCGGTCGGTAGACCGACCAGCAAGGATGGCAACATGATGAGTCCGCCTCCGCCCACCACGGCGTTGACCCAACCCGCCATAAAGGCGGCAAGGACAAGTCCAGCAAAGACCCAAGACGTCACGTGTCAACCTTCCCTGTGACACCAGCAGTAGGGGTCCCACCCCGACGGGGCGGGACCCAATATGTGTTCTCGGTCCGGAAATGCCTCAGGCCCAAGGATGCGCCAGTAGCAACTCCGTGTTGTGATCGACCGATGTACCGAGCCTACCCATTCTCGTATGGATGTCGTTCGCACCAAACTCTCGGTACAAACTGGCCAGACCATCTGGGTCGGTGGTGTCGTAATCGGCCTGGTACGGAGCATTCGACTCGATGAGCGTGGTAAAGATGCTCACGGTGCCGTCGCGATTGTCGGCAAGCTCGATGATGCGGGCCATCTGGGGAAAGTCGACGTGGGAAGCCGTGTTGATCTCCCACCAGCTGCGACGGGCATCGAGAGCATGGTGGTGTGCGGTGATGTTGTTCGCATGCACGTGTCCATTGACCCAGGCAAGCACGTTCGGGTAATGCGATAGCAGGGAAACCAATTCCGGGCCGAGATGACGGATGCCCGTACCGTCGCCGGGGAGGACGGGGTTGTTCATCGTCATCGAGTCGTGGTGACTGAAGAGGACGAACATTGTGTCGCTCACATCGTGATGATGACGCACGCCGAGATCGTCGTAGTACACGCTACTGCCAGCGCGCAGCACGGATTTAAGCCACTTCCACTGACGGTCGTCGATAGAACCATCGGTGTACCCGGCCCGGTTCGTCGAGTCCAGGCTGATTCCGGTCACGCCGTTGGCAATCGAGAAGGTGTAGTAACCGCGCACGGCATTGAGGTCATCCTCGCTGAAACCATGACCGTGCGGGCCCGAACCATTGACGCCGTCACGCAAATGAGCCTTGATGAATTCGAAGGGGGTGAAGGGCACGCGACGTTCGTCCGCGGTAATCTGTCGAGTCAGCGACGCAGCATCGTTGGACAGGGCGACTGGTCCGTTTCCCTGAGCCGCCTGGAGGTAGGCCTTGGTGTCGTTGTCACTGGCGAAACCGGTGATTTTGCGATCACTGGTGTACATCGTCTTCAGCAATCCCCAGTCAGAAGGCAGGGTGCCCTGGATCGAATCGTCGTGGTTCCCGAATACCGCATACCACGGAATCTTCACGCCGGAAGAGGACACGGGGGCCATAACGCGACGGAAATAGCCGTCTACTTGGGGGAAACCGGCACGCTTGTATATGTCATTGCAATGCGATTCGGGATTGTAGAACAGTGGATTCCCGAAAGTTTGCACACTTTCCCAGCGATCGCGGGCACCGGTATTGGGAACGATCGTGCCACCGGCCAACAACGTGAGATACCAGTCGAGTTCCACGTGTTCGTGATTATCGGTGTTGTCACCAGTGCTGACGAAAGCGTCAAAGGCCCGGCCAGTAGCCGGACCGCCCTGAAGCGCATTGACTCGGCGCACCAAAGAGGCCGTAGCGAGCGGCCCCAACGCCTCCTGCGGGCGGAAGGCCGGGCCAGCCAGCGGATGCAGGAACTCGACCCTCATCGGTGACTGCACGTCGGTCACGTGCAGGTCGGTCACCTGGACGAAGGACGCCAAGCCATCGCGGCGGTCGTCGCGTCCGCTCTTGCCCCTAGCGAGTTCCTCACGAACGACGAGCGGGTAACCGCGCTGTGCCTTGATCCTGCGGTAGCCGCTGCCCGGATCTCGCAGACCCACCTGTTCAAGGGTGGTGCCGGACGTGGAATGGAGACGCTTCGACGCATGGGCCAACGTCGGGGTGGTGCCGGTCACCGCCGCAGCAGCGACCAGGGTCACACCGCCAAGAAACGTCCGCCGTCCCAGTGTATTTCTGGCCGCTTTGTCGACATTTCTGGTCAACTCGTCTTCGTTCTCGGGCATCATTCACCTTTCGCAAGGTCGAGGGGCCGTTCAGCCTGACTTACGAGCACCATTGTCAGGGTTTATTGGGTCACTTCCGCGCCAGTTTTCGAGAACAGTTGGCGATCATACAGCAACGTGCAGATGTCGGTCAGTTAAACGATCAACGCCACTTCAGCTTTCACCCGCGCACCTCCTTGAGGACGGCGCACACAGCCTCGGCCACGCTAACCTGACGGTTCTCACCCGTACTACGGTCGCGAACTTCGACTAGGCCATCCTTGAGCCCCCGG
Organism: Cutibacterium sp. 37298; assembly: GCF_023838685.1. NCBI lineage: Bacteria > Bacillati > Actinomycetota > Actinomycetes > Propionibacteriales > Propionibacteriaceae > Cutibacterium > Cutibacterium sp. 37298. The sequence continues at coordinate 17,237 of NZ_JAJNRJ010000005.1, read as the reverse complement.
CCGACGACCACAGAGGTTGGCATGCCGAGAATCTCGCTATCAGCAAACTTCACTCCAGGGGACGCCTTGCGGTCGTCTAGGAGGACTTCGAGACCAGCCTCGGCCAGTTCACTGGCAATGCGCGTGGCCTCGTCAAGGATCTCCGTTCCCTTACCGGTGGCGAGCACCTGGACGTCGTAGGGGGCAACCTCACGTGGCCAACACAACCCCTTCTCGTCACAGGTACCCTCAGCGATAGCGGCCACGGCGCGGGAGACGCCCAGACCATAAGAACCCATGGTGACCGTCACCAGCTTGCCGTTGTGATCGAGCACCTTGAGCCCAAGGGCATCAGCGTATTTCTTACCAAGCTGGAAGATGTGGCCGATTTCGATGCCGCGGGCTAGGTGGAGTTCACCACTGCCGTCAGGAGCCAGATCACCTTCGCGAATCTCGGCGACGTCGATAACGCCATCGGGGGTGAAATCGCGACCGGCTACAAGATTGAAGACATGTCGATCCTTCTGGTCAGCTCCGGTAATCCATGACGTCCCGGTCACGACGCGGGGATCAACGAGGTACCGCACCTTTGAGGAGTTGTCCTCGCCGAGGGCTCCCGGCCCGATGTAGCCCTTTACCAACTGCGGATTGGCAGCAAAGTCCTCTTCTGTGAACGGTTCAACCACCGCGGGCTCCAGAACCGCTTCCAGTCGCTTCTCATCAACGTCACGATCTCCAGGAAGCCCGATGGCTAATGGCTCGCGGGTGCCGTCAGGATGGGCCACCATGAATACAACGTTTTTCAGGGTATCGGCCCCAGTCCACGGACGGTCTGCTCGCGGACGCACCTCATTGGCGATCCGGACAAGCGACTCGATGGTCCGGGCGTCAGGGGTATCAACAACCTCAGCCTCCGGCAACCCGTCGATGGGCAGCGGATCAGGAACGGCCATCCGGACGGCCTCCACATTGGCGGCGTAACCGCCGGAAGAACGAACGAAAGTGTCCTCACCGTTGGCTGCAACGGCTAGGAACTCCTCGGATCGAGATCCACCCATTGGGCCGGACATGGCCTTGACAATGGCGTAGTCGAATCCAAGTCGGTTGAAAATGCGAATGTAGGCGTCGCGTTGAGCCTGGTAGGCCTCGTCGAGCCCTTCCTGAGCGACATCAAAGGAATAGGCATCCATCATGACGAACTCACGACCGCGCAGGATGCCGGCACGCGGACGAGCCTCGTCGCGATACTTGTTCTGAATCTGATAGAGGCACAGTGGCAGGTCCTTGTACGAGGAGTACAAGTCCTTGACCATGAGGGTGAACATCTCCTCATGGGTCGGTCCCAGCAGCATGTCCACCCCCTTACGGTCTTTGAGACGGAAGAGGTTATCGCCGTACTCGACCCAGCGTCCGGTCTCCTTGTAAGGGTCAGAAGCGAGTAGCGCGGGGAAACTCACCTCCTGAGCCCCGATGTTAGCCATCTCTTCGCGACAGATGGCCTCGATCCTGCGCATCACTCGGAGCCCGAGCGGGAGCCACGAGTAGACGCCGGGAGCGACCCGGCGGATATATCCAGCCCGGACGAGCCAGCGGTGGCTAGGGACCTCGGCATCGGCCGGGTCTTCTCGCAGGGTTCGGACGAACAGCTGTGACATGCGCGTCAACACGACGTGTACCTTTCCGACCGCGCTCGACCCTCCGCCGCCCTTCGGCGTGACCGGCCACGGCCATGTCGAATCCTAGCGGCAGGCACCACCGTCTCGTACGTCATCGCCAACCCTAAGTAGAATCGATAACCGTTCTCATTATACAGTTAGCCGAACATCACAGGACGACAATGGAGGCCACCGTGAAACGGTTCGCATCGCTCCTTGCCGCCCTACTGACGTTCCTGATGATCAACTCGCCATCGGCGAACGCGGCAGCGCCGGACCAGGAGCTCCTGCACAACGGCCATGTCGACGCCGCCCACACCGAGGGGGATCAGGCAACCGACAGGCCCACCACTCAAGTACTCGGGGATAGCAATGACCTCAACGATCGCTATTCCACCGACATTTCTCCTTCACCGGATGCCGACGACAGCACCGTGCTCGACCACGGACACGCCGATATCTTCCGGGTGGGATCGGCCCCCGACGGCGGTATCGACCTCAAGCTCAAAGAGGACGTCACCGGTGACGGGGCACTCCACACCCCTGAGAACGTCCTTCTCAAAATCAAAGATTCCGCTCTCACCGATATCCCGGCCAGCCTTCCTGGCGCCCCTCAAGGATATGTCCTGCCGCTGACGCAGAACCAAGATCTGCTGTGGCCAGGGTGGGAGACCTCCGACGTCAAGCGTAACGGTTTCGATTCGGTCAAGATCACGGTCAGCAACGTCAAGGGCCCCGGCAAAGTACACCTGTTCTCCCAAGGTTCCTTCGGTGCCGTCCAGCCCCTGCTTGACGGCAACGCAACCGAGCTACCTGGCACTATCACTGTCGCTCAGCCGTCCCACGTGCACGCTAACTGGGTGTTTGGCAAGACAGGTGTGTACACCATGACCGTTCAGGCCACAGCGCACAAGTCCGGCAAGAAGTTCCAGACCACGCCGCACACCTACACCTGGGTGGTCGGCGACACGACTCCCCTCCCGGAACCGTGGGGAAAGCCAACTCCGCCGCCGACGCCCACTCCGTCCCCAACTCCAAGCGTCACCCCGACTCCGTCGCTCTCCCCCGAGCCCCGGCCAACATCGAGTATCACCCCGCCCAAGACCTCGGTCGCACCGAAACCAACCCCTGCCCAGTCCCAGAAGCGATCTCTGCCCCGGGAACAAACCCGTAAGCCAGTTCTGAAGCCACAAGCCAACAAGACGCCCTGCACCCAGAGGTTGGTCCTTGACCATGGTCACTCCGACGTTTTCCGCGTCGGATCGGCCGCCAAGAACGGCCTTGATCTCAAGGTCAAGGAGGACGTGACCGGCGAAGGAGTACTCCATGCCCCGGAGAGCGTGCTGCTGGCCGTGAAGGACTCTGCCTTGACGACCATCCCAAGGGGATATCCCGGTGCTCCCAAGGGTTATCTGCTGCCCATGACGCAGAACCAGAATCTGCTATGGCCGGGATGGGAGACCTTTGACGTCAAACGCAATGGTTTTAGCGACGTCAAGATCAACGTCCGTAACGTCAAAGGACCCGGCAAGGTACACCTGTTCTCGCAGAGCTCCTTCGGCAACGTTCAGACTCTGCTCGACGGTGGTTCACACACCATGCCTGGCACAATCACCGTCAAGCAGCCGTCCCACGTACATGCCAACTGGGTGTTCACCCAGCCCGGTCTCTACCAGATGACGGTTGACGCTATCGCCGTTCGCAACGGCACGACCGTCAGCACTGGAGCCCACACCTACACCTGGGCTGTTGGTTCCATGGCCATCGCCGCCGCCAATAGCTGCTCAACCGACCGCGTCGCCGGCTCCCAGGCTCGCAGCAACACTGGCACTCCGGCCCCCGAGAAAGACAGCACCAGGGGTAGCTCCGACAAGCCATTCGATGACCTTGGCGTGGTCCATAACACTTTAGAAAATGGCAGTGCCAGCTCGAATGGGTCGACGAGAATGACACGCAGCGGCTCCTCTGCCAAGAAGAAGGTCTGCCACCCGGTAAAGATCCCGAACAAAGCGGCCGCCGTGAAGAAGACCGTCACTCGGTCTGCTGGCCAGTCGGCAGCTATCGCCACCGAGGGTCACTTCGACTGGGGCGTCCAGCTACAGTCTGGCAAGCTCATCTCGTCCCTCAAAGATGACCGCTCTGCCCCGGCGACGTGGGTCGATCCATCGAGCATCGTGATGGCAGTTGGGGACAAAGCCAATACCACCGCCCCTGCCGGCATGGAGTTCATCGCCAAGGGCGGTACCAAGGTGTGGCTCATCGGCGCCACCCAGGTACCTGGCGTGCCGTGGCTAGGCGTCAATACGATGCACGAGTCCATCATTAACGGGACCACCGGCCCGGTCCACATGCACCTGGACAAGGTCAGCGGCCCTGGCAAGATGGCGGTGTTTATGTCCGGCACCTTCGGTGGCGGCGTGGGCCAGCGAGTTTTCGACAACGTCGGTGGACCGACCGGTTACACCGTCCCGGCGAACACCCATGCCCATCCGAATTGGGTGTTCACCGCCCCAGGCCACTACACCGTAACTGTCACTCAATCGGCCACGACCAAGAGTGGCAAGAAGCTCAGCGCCACTGGCATCCTCCACTTCGCGGTGGGTATTAATGCGTCGCCGGTTGCGGCTTCCTTGGGCAAAGTGCCTGCCTCGCCCAAGGCCGACCAGAACGCCGATCCGGGTTACACCATCGTGGGACGTACCCCCGATGACAAGCCGTGTGATCTCAAGGCGGCCGGCCTGCCTGGTTCCGGTGAAAACGGCGAGTTCGGTGACACCGGCATCGTTTCTTATACGAACCAGGGTCTGGTGTCCGGAACCTTCGTGGTTCTCGGCCTAGCTGGCGCTCTCCTCCTGGCGAGGAGACGACGCGGGTGAAGAAACGCCTGTTATGCCTCGTGGCCGCGCTGAGCCTGCTGGCTGGGTGCGGCCACGCTCCCGCTTCCCGTGACAAGCTTTCCGTAGTAACGACCACGCCTATCCTCGCCGACTTGACGCGTCAGGTTGCCGGTGATCGTGCCACCGTCACCTCCATGGTGCCTTCAGGAGCAGACCCCCACACGTATGAGCCGTCGCTGCGTGACGTTCGGACCGTCGTGTATTCGAAAGTCGCGCTATCGAACTACCTCATGCTCGAACCTCATGCGGTCATCAAGACCATCGACTCTTCCCTACCTACGGGATCTATCAATGTCTCCCTGGCTAAGGAAGCCCAGAAGTACGGCGCACAAGTGATCCCGCTGGTTGAAAATGCCAACCTAGACACCGTGTGGCTGGGGTTGCGCGTCATTGGCCAGGACGCCAGGCGGGGAGCCGACCGCTCTTCCTCGGTCTACCTCCAGCTGACGTCGGTGGAGGGGCCTGGGGACTTCACTGCCTATATCACTGGGACCTTTGGTCGACCTCAGATCTACTACTCGACGGCTGACGGCGTCGACGAGCGTGACGACGTCGAGCTTCCCACCGACGCCCACACCCACATGTCGTGGGCCTTTAGCAAACCGGGGGTGTATGAAGCGGTGTTCGCGGCCACCCTATCGACTCCCCAGGGCAACACGTCGTTCGGCGCCCAAACCTTGACGATCGCTGTCGGGGCCGATCCGCGAACGATCCCTGAACTTGCCGATCGAACTGTTGTCGATCAGGGACACGCAGACCTGTCTGCCGACATCGACGAGGGCACAATGACAATCCTGTCCGACCCGACAGGTGGCGGCGTGCGTACCCAGAAGCGTCTGGACCCCGACAAGACAGTCGTGTGGGTGCCCCCGAAAGCTCTCACCGAGATACCCCCATCGCCGGCTTTCCGCTTTCTGGGGCATCCCGGATCCTCGATCCACCAGCTGCCTCAGGCTGTTCTCGGCGCCCATGTTCACGGCGAGATCGACCCCCACCTGTGGATGAGCATTAAGAACACCAAAGCCTATGTGCAGGTCATCCGTGACTCTCTCATCAAGGCTGATCCTCACGAAGCGCAGACCTATCGCGAGAACGCTAAAAGATACCTAGCCAGACTGGAAGAGACATCGCACTATGTCGATCGCAAGATTGCGAGCATCCCGAGGGGACGGCGTCAGCTCATTACAAGCCACGACGCTTACGGTTACCTTGCCCAGGCTCACGGTATGCACATCGCTGGGTTTGTCACTGCCAACCCCGGTGTGGAACCGTCCATGGCTCAGCGACGCAAGCTCAATCAGACTATCGCTGACCTCAAAGTGCCGGCGGTGTTTCTGGAACCCAACGTGTTACGCGGTTCCTCGGTGCTAGCCGCGATCGCTGCTGAAAACAGCGTCACGGTGTGCCCCATCTACGGCGACACCTTCGATGACCACGTCACCAACTACATCGACCTCATGAGATTCGACGCCGACTCCCTAGCCAAGTGCTTGGGATGAGGCCCACTGTGGAGGCATCCATGATCAACCGTCCGCTGGCAGCCTTGTCTGCCATGTTCATCGCACTCACCACCGGCGTCACCCTGTCCCAGCCGGCCCACGCGTCACCCACCCCTCCGCCCGATCCCGCTCTCAAGCAGACCGTTTCAGATAACGAGAAGGTGGCGAAAGGTCCGGCTGAAATCAAGCGCGGCCACGTCGACATCGGTCCCCGCATCGTCGACGGAAAGTTCTCCCTCATGGCCCGTGACGACTCCGCGAACCCGCCAGTCTGGCGCAACACTGACGACACGGTGCTGCGCGTCGCGGACGCTTCGCGTATCGACGTGCCCAACGATGACACCTATTCCTTCCTGGGTGACATGCGCGGGGAAAAGGCCTACGTCATTCCTCAGACCCAAGACCAAAAAGTCGTCTGGCTGGGCTGGAACACCCAAGCCCCCGAGATCGTCAAAAATTTCCCGCGTGGAACCGATCTCGTCTTCACAAGACATGACGGCCCGGGACAAGCTCACATGTTCATTGAAAACGGTTTCGACTCCCCCATGCCGCTGTATAACTCCACCAAGTCTGGCGAGCAGCTGGTTCATATGGAGGCCAATACGCACGTTCATGCCAACTGGGTGTTCTCTGATCCTGGAGCGCAGACCATTTCCGTCGACGTTCGCGGTACCGACGGCACAGGGGTTAAACATTCTTACTCGACGAAGTTGAGGTTCGCTGTCGGTGACACAGGGTCCGCTAACGAAGCCCGCGCCGTAGGATCTTCGCCATCGGTCGCTGCATCTTCTTTGTCAACAGCCGCTGCTACTAACGCCTCGGCTCCGACCACAACTGAGAACTCCTTTGACGATTCCGGAGCTGGCACCCTATGGGGGCCTGGGATCATGGCCGGAGCCCTCATCATTGGCATCATCATCGCCGCTTTGGTGGGACGCTCCAGATCAAAGACATTACGCGACGAAGTGTGGAACAAGGAACACACCGACTCAAGCGAAGCTCATAGGGATTTCGGAAACGAGTCCAGATGAATGACCTCGGATCCATCAAGATCACAGACGTAGCCGTCAATGTGGGCGGGCTGCAGGTGCTCCATGACGTGAACATATCGGCCAGCAAGGGGGACCTACTGGCTCTGCTCGGTCCAAACGGTGCCGGCAAGACAACTATCCTGCGCACCATGCTCGGCCTGGTGAAGCCGGCTAAGGGCACTGTGGAAGTCGCTGGCGCGTCTCCTGGAAAGGGATGGCGCCATATTGGTTATGTTCCGCAGCGCCACGAGTTTGCGTGGGATTTTCCGATCAGCGTCGCCGGCGTCGTCATGAGCGGACGTACCCGCCACATCGGGTGGCTTCGTCGGCCTTGCAAGGACGACCACATCGCAGTCCGTGACGCTCTGCGAACTGCCGGAATGGCTGAACTCGCCGACCGTACCGTCGGGGAATTATCGGGAGGCCAGCGTCAGCGCGTACTCATTGCTCGCGCCCTGGCCACGCGCCCGTCAGTGCTACTGCTCGACGAGCCTTTCACCGGTGTCGATATGCCCACTCAGGAGCAGCTCACCGAGCTGTTCATCGAGCTGTCAGAGGCCGGGACGACCCTCGTCATGACGACCCACGACCTGGCCCAGGCGATGGCCACGGCCGACCGAGTGTGCCTGGTCAATCGGACCGTCATCGCCGACTCGACCCCCCAACAGCTGCGCGACCCGGCTATGTGGATGCAGACCTTCGGGATCTCCGGTTCGTCGCCTCTGCTGAGAATCGTCGGCGCAGACGCCGCCTGAACGAAGGTGATCATGCTCTCCCCTCTCGACTTCTTGTCCGACCTCATCAATCCCCTGCTGAGTTTTCTGCCCAAGGCGCTGCTCGTCGCCATGGTGTGCTCGGTAGTCGCCGGGGTCATCGGTTCGCACGTCGTTCTGCGCGGGATGGCGTTCATCGGTGACGCCGTTGCCCACTCGGTGTTTCCCGGGCTGGCCGTGGCCTTCCTCATGCAGGGGTCGCTGCTGCTGGGCGGCTCCATCGCCGGGCTGACTACCGCGATCCTCGTGGCGATCGTCTCGCAGAACCGGCGTCTCAAGGAGGACTCGGTGATCGGCATCCTCTTCGCCGGGGCCTTCGCACTGGGCATCGTCATCATCTCGCGGGCGCCGGGGTATTCCGGATCGCTGCAACAGTTCCTCTTCGGGTCAATCACCGGTATTACCGACGACGACATCGTCATTGTGTGCGTCGCCGGGGCGCTCGTGCTAGCGCTGGAATGGGTCGTCCATAAGGAGCTTGTCACCGTCGGACTCGACCGTGAGACGGCGCAGGCCTCGAACTTGCCCGTGTTCGCTCTGGACCTGTTGCTCTACGTGCTGGTGACGATGACCGTCGTCATCTCGGTGCAGGTCATCGGCAACGTCCTCGTGCTGGCCCTGCTGGTGACGCCGGCCGCCACCGCCCGACTGCTCACCGACCGGCTGGGGCATATGATGGTCCTGGCACCGGTCATCGGCGGATTCAGCGCCCTGGTGGGCTTGTACCTGTCATGGTCGATCGACCTTCCGGCCGGTGGGACGATCGTCCTCGTGGCCACCGCAGTGTTCTTGGCATGTTGGCTAGTCGCCCCGCACGGGCTACTCGCGCTCCGTCTGGATTGCACAGCCCCACATCATCGGCATGCCAGGGTTGCAGACGATACTCATCGCGCCCACCTCGAGATCGGCTCGCACGTCACAGACCCTCAGTAGAGAAGCGTCGCCATTGTCCCGACCCGCTCGAACCCGACCCTCCGGTAAATGCGTAAGGCACGGGTGTTGAAGTCGTTGACGTAGAGTGAGACGGTGTCGTGGTCACGCCGGGCCAACTCGACGACGGCAGCCATCGCCGGGGCGGCCATACCACGACCACGCCATGCCGGGTCCATCCACACCCCCTGGATCTGGCAAACATTCCCCCACGTGACGGCGACGTCGGACTTCCAGCGCACGTCACCGTCGTCAACGATGCCAAGACCACGCCCCTGCCGCACGAGCTCGAGCATGTGACGTCGGTACCCATCCCCGGAGTCCAGCGGGCTGACGCCGACCTCCTCGGTGTACATGGCAACGGCAGCCCGGAAGTACGGTTCGAAGTGTCGCTCATCGATCCGAACCACCCGAGCATCCGGGACCACTCGGGGCCGATCCGACATGGCCAGCAGAGGTTGGCAGGAGCGCACCTCACGCGGCTTTCCCCAAGTGTCCGGGCCGATCTGGGCCAGCCGCTCGTACAACGGAAGGACCGCCACGTCCGCGCCCATGATCGACGAGGACCGCCGCCAACGTCCGACCTTCGACGCCAAGGCGTCAACAACGGCGCTGTCCCGGCCGTCGTCGATCACCGGCACGAGATTGGCCCCGATGTGGACGAGCCCGACGAGTTCACCGCCTCGGAAGGCGCCGTGGACCGGGCATCCTAGCCGGGCACTGTCCAGCCCGCTCTGACGGATCCTCGACAGCAGGAAGACGTTGGTGACCGGGGCACGCGAGAGGAACTCGATGGTCTGGCTCAGGTCGGCGTCGTCGAGCTGCCTGACGCGGGTCCTCACCTCAGGAGACCGTGACCTCAACGGCCCCGGTGGTGTCCATCTCGTCCGCCATCCGGTTGGCCTCCTGAACGAGGAACTGAACGATCTCGCTTTCCGGGACGGTACGGATGACCTCGCCATGCTTGAAGATCTTGCCCTTGCCGTTGCCGGCGGCAACACCCAGGTCAGCTTCGCGGCCTTCTCCGAGCCCATTGACGACGCAACCCATGACAGCGACGCGCAGCGGAGCATCAATCCCTTCAAGGGCATCAGTAACGTCATTGGCCAGCGTTAGAACATCGACCTGGCAACGTCCGCAAGACGGGCAGGAGACGATCTCTAGACCTCGGGGACGTAAGTTAAGTGATTCCAGGATCTTGATACCCACCTTGACCTCCTCGACCGGATCAGCCGACAAGGAGACGCGTATGGTATCGCCGATACCCTCGGCAAGGAGATGCCCGAAGGCCACCGCCGACTTGATGGTGCCTTGGAAGGCCGGACCAGCCTCAGTAACGCCCAAATGAAGGGGATAATCGCATTTGGCGGCGAGCTGTTCATAGGCACGGATCATGACGACCGGGTCGTGGTGCTTCACCGAGATTTTGAAATCCCGGAATCCGTATTGCTCAAAGAGGCTGGCCTCCCACAGTGCCGACTCCACCATAGCCTCGGCGGTCGGGGCTCCGTATTTGTCAAGCAGACGTTTGTCGAGAGACCCAGCATTCACGCCGATTCGGATGCTCGTACCGTGCTCGGTGGCAGCCTTACAAATCGATTCGATCTGGTCGTCGAACTTGCGGATATTGCCGGGGTTGACGCGTACCGCGCCACAGCCAGCCTCGATCGCTTGGAAGACGTACTTCGGCTGGAAGTGGATATCGGCAATCACCGGGGTCTGGGACCGTTTGGCGATGATCGGTAGCGCCTCGGCGTCCTTATCGGTTGGGCATGCGACGCGTACGATGTCACAACCTGCAGCGGTCAAGGCGGCGATCTGCTGCAGGGTGGCACCAACGTCGTGAGTCTTGGTGGTTGTCATGGACTGCACTGAAATGGGTGCGTCACCACCGACGAGCACATCTCCCACCTTGATCTGGTGCGTCTTACGACGTGGCGCCAGGGTCGGAACGGGAGAGGTAGGCATGCCCAGGTTCACGGTCATTGACGTGTCACTCCTGAAATCGCGGGTTGTCGTCTCCATTGTGTCACCACCGTCGCCGCTGTAGTGACGCTGACAGCGAGCCCCCAGTCCTAGTCGTCGGACCCGTCAATACGGCGCTGGGCTGGGTACCGAAGGCTCTCCATACCGCGCCGGGCACCCTTGAACACTTTCCTTTGACGAGTTTCTTCAGCCCTCGAGCGGGAACGGCACATCGTTGAAGGAGGCCAATTCCAAGTCCACTGCCACGTTCCAAAACCGAGTAAGTTCCTCAAAATCTACCTGTCCCGAAGCGCGTTCGAGTTCATCAACCAGGAATTGCACCCAGGTACGGAACTCATCGCCTCGGTGCAGATCCACCCATCCCAAAAACTTATTAGGAAGATTAGCTCCAGGTTCCGGAGCATCGGTGCGAGAGGCCCAGTCAAGGTAGAGACCTTCAGCCACCACCAACAGCACCAACACCGTGGGATAGTGGTGAGTATTAACAGCCTCATGCATGAGGTTCTCAAAGGTGCGAGTCGGTTCCGACAGCTGCGGATGGGCACGATCAGCCTGAGACACTCCAAGTTCATCGAAGGTAGCCTCAAACCAGCCTGATTCCTCACTGCATATCATGCCCAACTGACGTCCGAAAACCAGCTTCACCTCCACGGTTTCGGCACGGACGAGGGCCTCGCCCAACAATTCCAAGAAAGGAACGAAAAACTGGTTATCCTGAATAACGTAGTGAGTTAGTTGCGCATCATCGAGTTCACCGGAGAACAGTTCATTGACGAATCGGTGGTTGATCGCTGTGGTCCAGGCCTCAGAACGTCCGGCAGATAGCGCAGCAACACGTCCGCTTGGGGCCACAGCGATGCCTGCAGTGGTAAGCGGGGCAGGCGAAGATGACGTGAAAACGTTCATATCTCCATCGTGGCACTGACGCGGTCCATGCCAACCATCCATGGGCAGCGGGTGAACCCAACCCTGCCGGTCGATCTCGCCGCATAGCCCGATGCGCCAGGCAAACCTCTCGGTCGGGTAACGGGGCAGGCAGAAGGCTGATCAGACTCCGGTAGGTGGCAGGCCTGGCTGAAGTGCGGACCCTTGTCCGCAAATCAGGGCCACGACAGTCGTGCTCGGGCCGACCGGACCGACGACCGAGGTCACCAAGGGAGTCGAGGAGGCCGTCGGTACTGGGCTGCGGGCCGGAGTCTGCATCGAGAAGCCCACCAGGGCTGGCGAGTGATCCGATGCACCGAACGGGCTGGTGGTGTAAAAATCGGTCACGTTGTCGTTGCGACGCGAGTACTGCATGGCCACCGACTCAGACCCGTTGATATCCCAGATACCGGCGCCAGAAACCAGCTCGTGCGCCTTGGCATTGGCGAAAATGTGGTCCAGGGACCCGACGCGACCGGAGAACTCGTAGCTCGCGGCATCTGGATCATGTTCCTCGACGACCTCGCTAAACCCGGAGGTCTTCATAGCGCGGATCGGATCCTCCATGGCATAAGCATTGAAATCACCAAGCATAAAAACCGGGTCATCAGCGAAGGTCTTGTTGACCCAACCCGTCAGTGCCTTAGCCTGGGCGACGCGGCTTGGGTTCGACTTACCCTGGTCGGTGCCGTCATCCTCCCCGGAACCCTTGGACTTAAAGTGGTTGACCACCGCCACGAAGGTGCGCTTGGAGCTCTCCGGCTGGAAGCGTTGGGCCAACGGCTGACGGGCGTTCGCGAAGGCTGGGTCGGCCAAGATCTGTGAGGCTCCCACTGGGCTCACCTTGCCCACTTTGTAGATAAATGCCGAGCGAATGACGTCTTCATTCGGGGGCACGACGGTCGGGCTAGGAACGTAGGACCCGTAGAACCAGCGGCCTTATTGAGGGCGCCAACCAGGTGGACTAGAGATGCGTCACGGGACTGGCCACGATGCCAGGTGATCTGGACCGAATTCTCGACCTCTTCGAGCGAAACAACGTCTGCGCCCAAACCATTAATGGCCGTCACAATTTTCGCCTGCTGATCAGCGAAAGCCTTCGGGGTATATGCGCCACGAACCAAGCAAGAATTAGCCGAAACAGGTGTGCTGTCATGGTCGACATACGCCTTACAGTCCGGCTCGTCCTGACCTACATCGGTGAAATAGCTCAACATGTTAAAGCTAGCAAGTTTGACGTTACCACCCACGGCCGGCGGGTGAGCCGGACGGTTATTGCCGGCTTCGATCGGGGAACACTTCGAGTCAGCGCCGACGACCTGCCCCGTGGGCTGGAAGTTCCATCCGAACCGCTGGTCCATCATGACCGGCGAGGTGAAGTCAACGTGGGTGCCAGTGCGCATCGGGATGTCCTGCGACAGGTATGGCAGCGGGGACTTTTGGGCGTCGACGTTCGTCATAAAGTTCCAGGAGGCGCCGTCGTCGAGATTGATCTACTTGGCCTTGTTGGCGACCTCTACAGCTTCAGCGCCCCTGCCAGGGAGGGCAACCTCGGTGCCCTGATAGCGGGGTGTGTTACCGTCGGCCAGACCAATCTGGCCATACTGGTTGAGTCCGTAGTTATTGGTGATGGTGTAGCCGCTGGTGGGCTTGACCAGCATGCCCTCGTAGGCTTCCCGCCCGGCGTCGGTGGCTGGCAGGGTGGCAAGCTCGGTGGCTTTGACGGGGGCGCAACCGGATTTGCGATCGACCTGGGTGCTGCCACCAATTTCCGTGAGGTCGTGGTATTCCCTGACGGTGCCCTTAACCGTCACGCAGTCACCAACCTTGACATGGGCCGCCGCCCACGTCGAGTAGACGAAGATACCGTCGGAAGCATCGGTGGCTTTCTTTGGGGTACCGCCGCTGCCCGGAGTCTGTATATAAATGCCGTTGTATCCGCCCGTCGGGTAGGTAGCGGTGACGACGTCTACCGTCGAGACGGTCTGGTCAACCATCGGACTGGTCGGGCTAGCTCCCTGAACCTTGGAGATGGGAGTCTCCACGGGCGTTGAGGTCGGCGCGGGTGTCGGCGTTGGAACTACTCCGGAGTTCGTCGGAGTGGGGACGCCAACGGTAGAGTCAGCGAAATTGTCGTCGCTATCGACTCCGTTGCGACGCTCGATCGACGTCATCCTTGACCTAGCTGGAGCAGCTTTCGTCTCTACCATCGAAGCAGCTCCGTACCCGACCAGATCGACTGGCACACCCGATGCGTCGCTCATGCGGACCGAACCATTCGTCACACTCATGGACGCGGTGCACTCAGCATCCGGAGTCGGCAACGCCGTGCTACCGCCGTCGCCCTTGGCCTCCTGAATAAGGAAATATCCACCGGCCTTGACACTGCCATTGAGAGTACAAGTATTAGCCACCTTGCCCTTGCCGGTCAGGTATTCCAGCTTCCACCCTGTGAGAGGATGTTTGAGGAAGTGGGATTCAACAGTTCGACGAAACCGTGAGTCCACGTAGCACCGGAGTGACCTCCCCCGCCATAAACCTCATTGATGACGACATGGTCGGCGCCCGCCGGATCGGCATGTGCAGGCTGCCCCGCGACGATTATGGCCGTACTACATGACACAGCAGCCAGACCTATCAGGACGTGTCTAGACATTGTGGTCATGGCAATCCCCTCTTGAGGCAGGAAACATACGCGCGTTACCTTGCCACGGTCGACACGAGGACAGGAATGCTCATTATTGATAATTCACCAAACATTCCCGCATTGCGAGCGATAATTTACAGCTCATTCACCGACACGAAGCCATAATTAGAAAATTTCTACCGGCGATACGACATCTGCGACAACGAGGACGAGCCCCATCACGAGCATAAGCGCCCCGATCGTCCATGCCACCGGCAGCATCATCGCGGTGTCCGCCGGGCCAGGATCAGGCTTTCTGACAAGTTTAAATAGCCCCCGCTTACCTGCCTCATAGATGGCTCCAGCGATATGTCCACCGTCCATGGGCGGCAGTGGCACGACGTTGAACCAGAACAAAAAGAGATTGAGGCCACCCAGCAAGCTTGCCCCGGTGGCGATCTTGTCGCCCAAGGTCAGCTGGGAATCGCCGGCAACATCCCCGGCCACCCGAGAGGCTCCAACGATGCTCATCGGGCTGTTGGCGTCGCGAGCCTGACCGGTCACCAGATCGGAGGCGACGTTCCAGGTCAGAACTGGAAGTCTGGCCAATGCGCTCAACGACTGTTTCGACATCGTCCACATCTGGGAGACGGTATCGCCCGGCCCAGAATGAACAATGACCATCGTCGGACTCACACCCAAGTAACCCGCCTCGACTGTACGACCGGGATTGCTGAGGTCAGGCACCTTGGTGAGGAGGGTGTGCGTGGGCGTAAGGCTGACGAAAGCGCCATCGCGTTCCACTCCGAGACGCACTTCGCCGCCATCATTACCACGGATGAACTCCTGAAGTTGCGACCAGGAATCCACCTGTCGACCGTTAAAAGAGACGATGCGATCCCCCGCTCGCACACCGGCCTCGGCAGCTGGTGCACGACGGTCTTCCTTGGAGCATGGGCCGCTGGTCTGGGCGGAGTGGACGCAGGGAGTGACTGCAGCGACGGTCGTCGTCTGGTCGGCTCGTCCGTGAATGCCGAAAACCGCCCAGAACAGCAGGAAGGCCAACAGCAGATTGGTAAGAATCCCACCGCTCATGATGATGAGGCGCTGCCACACCGGCTTGTCACTGAAAAGCCGACCTTGGTCGGCGTCTGTGATGCCTTCGACCTCAGCAACACGCGCCTCATCAGCAAGTCTGGTAAGCCGATTGCTGTGACGATGGTGGACCTTGGCGGGGTACATCCCGATGAGGCGCACATAGCCACCCAGCGGGATCCATTTGAACCCGTACTCCGTCTCACCGCGCGTGAACGACCAGATCTTCGGTCCGAACCCGGCAAAGAACTCGGTGACCTTGACCCCGAAGATCTTCGCCGGGATGAAGTGACCGCATTCATGGAGTAGCACCGAGAGGATGATGAGGCCAAAAAAGACGATTCCGGCCAGCACTTCGACTACAACTATCACCGGCGAATCCCCCGGGCACACACCTCGGCGGCGCGACGACGACCCCAGGCGTCGGCGGCCAACACGGCGTCGAGGGTGAGGGCCTCGTCGCCGACATGTCGAGCACCAAGGGTGTCGTTCTCGTCACCGGATAGGTGCTCGTCAAGGACCGCGGCAATGGTGTCGGTGATGTCGAGGAAACCGATACTTCCGGCACAGAAGGCGTCGACACAGGACTCGTTAGCGGCATTGAACACGGCCGGCGCAGTACCCGCAACATGACCGGCGCGTCGGGCTAATTCGACGGCCCCGAAAGTGTCGCTGTCAAGGGGTTCGAAAGTCCACTGAGTAGCCGTCGACCAGTCGCAGCCGGCAGCTGCGTCAGGAAGGCGATCCGGCCAAGACAGTCCCAAGGCAATCGGCAATTTCATGTCGGGAGGCGAAGCCTGAGCAATAGTGGCGCCATCCCAGAACTCCACCATCGAGTGGACGATGGATTGAGGATGGACGACGACGGTGATGTCATCGAGATCAACGTCATAAAGTAGGGCCGCCTCGAGCAGCTCCAGACCCTTATTCACCAGAGTCGACGAGTTAATGGTGATGACCCGGCCCATATTCCAGGTGGGATGCTTCATGGCCTCGGCAGCACTGACATCGGCGAGGGAGGCACGGTCGCGACCGCGGAAGGGTCCGCCGGATGCGGTCAGAACGAGGCGACGCACCTCGTTGCGCCCGCCCCCTCGCAGGCACTGGGCGAAGGCGGAATGCTCAGAATCCACGGGGACAATCTGTCCTGAGGCGGCCGCCTGAGTAACGAGCCTGCCACCAATGACCAACGACTCCTTGTTCGCTAAAGCCAAGGTAGTCCCTGCGGCCAAGGTGGCGAGGGTCGGTCGCAAACCAGCCGCGCCGGTAATGGCATTACAGACAACATCAGCGGGCATAGCTGCCAGCTCTGTCGACGCATCCGGGCCAGTAAGGATCCGAGGATTGGGCACGACAAGGCCCCGTGATCCAGCCTGCACGGTCAAAGCCCGCTGAAGCTCCTCAGCGGCATCCTCACGAGCGATAGCTACGACGGGGATAGAGAAGTCGATTATCTGCTGAGCTAGTGAGCCAACATCCGAGCCACCTGCCGATATGCCAGCGACCTCAAACTGGTCACGACGTGACGAAATGACCTCTAGAGTTTGGGTTCCGATCGATCCGGTGGAGCCGAGAATGATGACCTTCTTCACCCTGCCAGTGTGTCACGGCGTTACCACAATCCACAGTCCTGTTCTTCGGTACCCACAGCACTCATTAACGGCCCTAGAGTGGAAGCCATGACTGACAGTGTTCTCGACGTCACTGCAGACGCGCTCGAGCAGGCCGGGGCTCACCCCCACCGGCTCGTCGTCCGCCAGCACGGTCAGGTCGTTGGTCGACGACCTCAGGGCACCAAAGACCCCCCACCAACCCAATTTAGCCAAAAACATGTACAAAACA
>NZ_JAJNRJ010000004.1:0-117131 GCF_023838685.1 Cutibacterium sp. 37298 | reverse complement strand
CCGCCCCCCCGCGCCGCGCGCGCCCCGGGGGGCCCCCCCCCCCCCGGGCGGGGCGCCCCCCCCCGGGGGGGGGGGGGGGCCCCGGGCGGGGGGCGCCCCCGCCCCCCCCCACGTCCCGAGTTTGGCCTACTCCTGCTCGAAGACATTCACCTCAGCTGCCGTCGGCATCGCCGTGAATCGGGGAGCTTTCGGATACGACGACACTTTGGCCGATCTGTGGCCGCAGGCCTGCACGGCCAACACCGGGCCAGTAGCGAAATCCATGACGGTTCGCAATGCCCTGTCCATGTCGACCGGTCACTCCCCAGAGCAGCTCCTCGAACCAACTTTGGTGTCCCGCCGTCTGCCCGATCTCAACACCGCCCGGATCCTGCTAGCGACCGAGCCGGAAGGCCGTCCCGGTATCGACTTCGCCTACAACAATCTGGCCACTTGGATGCTTTCTCGGCTCGTTGCTCAACACACCGGCGAGGACGTCGACACCATCATCACCAAGGAGGTTCTCGACCCGATCGGGGCGGGGCCACACACCTGGGTCCGTGACGCCGACGGCATCCCGATGGGGTTCTCAGGACTGCATATTGACGCCGAAGACCTCTCTCTGTTCGGCCAGCTTCTCCTCGACGATGGGGTGCATGAGGGCGCCCGTCTACTACCCGAGGAGTGGATCAGGCAGCACCGTGTCCGTCAAGTCAATTGCGACAGCGAGACCGATCCGGAATGGGGAATGGGGTATGGCTGGCAGACATGGATGTCAAGCCATGGGTACCCTCTGGACGGAGCCTTCGGCCAGTATGTCCTCATCGTCCCCGAGGTTGACGCCGTCATCACTATGACAAACGAGGCCAGTGAAGGCCCTGGTGACAAGCAGGCCATTCTCCAAGCTGTCTGGGACCACCTCCTGCCTGCCTTAGCGGATGGATTCCAGCCACAGCCTGAAGAAATCGTGCGCACTGTGCCCACCGTGACTGGAGAATTCGACTCGGCAAGATCGGTGCAGGGAATCGCCCCTGATGGGTCATACATCGTCGTCTCCCCGCACAAGGAGAGCAGGGCCTGGGCGATGTCGTGGCGCTGTCCGGGCACCTCCAGCCATCCCACCGACGAAACCCTCGAAATCGCCGTGGGCTACGAGGAATGGCAGACCTCCCACTGCCGGGTCGGTGACGATGCCATCGATATCGCGACCAGCGGCGGGTGGCAGGACGAGACCTTCGTAGCAAGACTGTGCGTCATCTCAACCCCTCACACCTTCACCTTGCGAATGATCCCGGAGGCGACGACGACCGAGTGGGACAACGAACCACTCAACCCTGGTGGTTTGCTGGGCCTGGTGCACCCGGAGCTACGACGATGAGCACCACCCATATCGAAATCGAGACGGTCGACCAATTGCGCGCAGCTGCTCCCGATCTCGCTGGTCAGGTGGTCCAGGGAGTCGACCTCACCGGGTGCAGCAACCTCCTTCGTCACTGCGACGTCTCCACAACGATCTTCCTTGGCTGCTCGACCTCCGCCCGGCTCGCAGCCTGGTTGCGCGCCCGGGGCGCCCTCATCTTCCCGGCTATCCCGGGGGTCCCATTCGATCCCTACCACCCGGGCGCCTACACGGCGGAGGAACTGTACAACGACATCGGCGATGGGTACCACGCCACCCTGGACGCTGCCATCGACAGATGGCGCCGCGGCCTGGCCACTCCGCCACGACTGCGCGACACCCTCGCCACTGCTCTGCATGACGACGCCATGACCGACGCTCTGGATGACCTGCTGGCGGGAACCGATCCGACCATGACAGTGGGTGTGATGGGTGGCCACTCTGTCACCCGCGATTCCGACGACTATCGGCTGGCAGCCGACCTTGGTGCCGCCCTGGCTGGTACCGGCCATCTCGTCACAACCGGGGGCGGCCCGGGAGCGATGGAGGCGACCAACCTGGGAGCTGCCTGCCCACCCGACCTGCTCGACGAGTCCCTCGACCGGCTGAGGAAGGTCGCCGGGACTGCCGACGTCACCGCATGGGTGCAGGCGGGCCTTGACGTAGTTTCTTCGTGGCCGCAAGGCGCGGGCCACCGCACTATCGGCATCCCGACGTGGTTCTACGGTCACGAACCACCGAATGTCTTTGCGACCAGCATCATCAAGTACTTCTCGAATGCGCTGCGCGAAGATATTCTCCTCAACCGTTGCCGAGGCGGGATCATTTACCTACCCGGCCAAGCGGGCACTGTCCAGGAAATCTTCCAAGCTCTCACTGGTAACTACTACGCCGCCAGCGAAGACGAGATGACCCCGCTCATCATGCTTGGCAACCGCTACTGGAGCCAGACCCTACCGGCCTGGCCGCTGCTGCACAGCATGTCACGGGACCACCCTCACCGCATTCGCCTCGTCGACACCGTCGACGAGGCAGTAGCGGCACTCAGACGACACCCATCGCGATAACGGCGTCGGCCACCTTGGTAAACCCGGCGATGTTGGCACCCATAACGTAATCCCCCGGGTGGCCATACTCGTCGGCGGTCTCGATGCAACGATCGTGGATGTCGGCCATAATCTGCTGCAATCTAGCTTCGGTCGCGTCGAAATCCCAGGAGTCGCGCGCGGCATTCTGTTGCATCTCGAGGGCCGAAGTAGCGACGCCACCCGCATTAGATGCCTTACCCGGGGCGAAAATGACGCCGGCGTCCTGGAAGGAATGCACCGCCTCGGGAGTGCAGGGCATGTTGGCACCTTCAGCGACAGCGACCACTCCGTTGCGGATGAGGGTGGCGGCGGCCTGACCATTGAGCTCGTTCTGAGTGGCACAGGGCAAGGCGACGTCGACCGGCACATCCCAGATCGATCTGTCGGAGTGGAAAGTAGCCGAGTCGCGTCGAGCGGCATACTCGCAGATGCGGGCCCGTTCCACCTCCTTGATCTGCTTAAGCAGGGCGACGTCGATACCTTTCTCGTCAACGACGTAACCGCTGGAATCTGAGCACGTGACCACGGTGGCTCCGAGATCCTGAGCCTTCTCGATGGCGTAGATCGCGACGTTGCCCGACCCGGAGACGGTAACTCGCAGGCCGTCTAAAGACTTGCCGTTGGTCGCCAGCATTCGTTGGACGAAGAAGACTGTGCCGTATCCGGTAGCTTCAGTGCGCACCAAGGATCCACCCCAGGTGAGTCCTTTACCGGTGAGCACGCCGGACTCATGACGGTTAGTAATGCGCTTGTATTGGCCGAAGAGGAATCCGATCTCACGGCTGCCAACGCCGATATCACCAGCTGGCACGTCGGTGTGTTCACCAAGGTGACGGTAGAGCTCGGTCATGAAGGACTGGCAGAATCGCATGACCTCATCCTCGGACGCGTCATGGGGATCAAAGTCCGACCCACCCTTCGCGCCACCGATCGGCATGCCAGTCAGAGCATTTTTGAAGATCTGCTCAAAACCAAGGAACTTAATCGTTCCTAAGTACACCGAGGGGTGGAATCGCAATCCACCCTTATACGGCCCCAGTACCGACGAATATTCAACGCGGAAGCCACGGTTGATACGGATCTTGCCCTCGTCGTCAACCCACGGCACCCGGAAAATGATCTGGCGTTCCGGTTCGCAGATGCGCGACAACACGGCTGCCTCCACGTACTGCGGATTCTTGTCGAGCACCGGGCCGAGAGATTCAAAGATCTCCCGCACAGCCTGGTGGAACTCGGCCTCCCCTGGGTTGCGACGCAACACCGATTCGTACGCGTTTTCGAGTTGCCTATCCATACGGTGAATCCCTTCTGTATTTCTGTGTGGACGATTGTGACACTCGGGGCACACCGGGACTGTCACCGGGGCCGCCGCAAACCGTTAGCTGCCTAGTCCTTCCGACCGTCCCACAGCTGCCAACTGGCCACAAGCACCGTCGATCTCAGAGCCTCGGGTATCGCGAACTGTCACCGGGATCTTCCAGCGCTCAAGTGTCTCGACGAAGGCATCCTGGTCCGCGGGGCGCGAAGCCGTCCAGCGGGAACCGGGCGTCGGATTGAGAGGGATGAGGTTGACGTGAGCCCAGGTCCAATCGCCCCGACGACGGATCTGACGGGCCAGCACCGCGGCACGGTCGGCCTGGTCGTTGATGTCCTTCATGAGGGCGTACTCGATGGAGACGCGACGCTTAGTCTTTTCGGCGTAGTGCCAGGCGGCGTCGAGCAACTCGTCGACTTTCCAACGCCGGTTAACCGGGATGAGCTCATCACGCAGCTCGTCGTCAGGGGCGTGTAATGAGACGGCGAGGGTTACCGGGATCCCCTCCTGCGTCAAGGCCTTGATACGTGGCACCAGGCCGACTGTCGAGAGGGTGAGGGCCCGGGCGCTCATCCCGACCCCGTCGGGACCGTCGGCGGTCAGGGTCCGGATGGCAGTAAGCACCGAACGGTAATTGGCCATCGGCTCACCCATACCCATAAAGACAATGTTGTGGACGCGTCCGGACGCCCCAGGAACCTCGCCTGCCGCTATGAGACGATTCGCCGCCAAAACCTGGCTGACGATTTCGGCGGTGGACATATTGCGCTGAATACCACCCTGACCGGTGGCACAAAACGGACAGGCCATACCGCAACCGGCCTGCGAAGACAGACACAAGGTGGTGCGAGCCGCAGAGTGACGGGTGGCTGGATAGTACATGAGTACCGACTCAACCAGAGCTCCACCATGCAGCCGCCACAGGGTCTTGACGGTTGTGCCGCGATCGCACGACTGCTGAGAGACCTTGGTCAACAAGACCGGAAACCAGGCGTCGGCGATCTCCTGACGGGCCGCCTTAGGCAAGTCAGTCCACTGAGTCGGGTCGACCTCCCACCGCTCAAAGACGTGAGCGGAAATCTGCCGAGCACGGAAAGCCGGCACACCGAGATCCTTGACGGCCTGCACCCTTTCTTCGATGCTCAGATCGATCCAGTGATGAGGAGGCTTGGCACGACTCGGGGTATTCACCACGAGTGGCACTTCCTTGCCCGGCTCGGCGAGCGGCGTGGAGGGCAGAACAAGACCTGACGTGCTGACGGAACTTCCAGTCGATGACATCACGCCCCCATTATCCCCAACTCCCACCACCCGACCACACGAGTCGGTGCCTGCTAAGTACGGGTCGCGGCGTCACCTCGGCGAACAGTTCTGCACTAGCTCGTAACAGGCTGGATCACCGGGCAGGAGGAAATGGAATCCCTCAAGAAAGACGATCATGACGAGATTCGCCACGACGATGAGGGCAAATAGCCACATGATGACAGTGGATATGGCGTGGGCCTTAACATCACGGGGGGTAAGCCACGGAGCAAAGGTCATCATGACGCCACAGAATGCTATGACGATGGTAAAGGTGATGAAGGCCCAGGTGTAGGTGCTTAACCCGAAAGCCTTAGAACCATATCCGGGGTCCCCAGGTTGAATATGCAACAGGATGTGACGTGCCGATTCCGCTGCGCCAAGGACCGCCGAGAGGATCGATACGCCATAGCCCAGGCAAAAATCCGCCATGGTCACGGACCCGCGCCGGGTACGAACAATGATGTAAAGAGGCCCCAAAGAGGCAAGCATCATCGAGTACCTCTGAAGCATGCACAGTGGACATGGGAATTCATGCAACCCGAATTGCACGATGAATCCACCCGCTAGAACCCCAATGTAGGCCAGCACGAAGAGGTTCGCTCCCCAGAAGCCCACGATAGGAAACACCCGTCCTGCTCTAGTCGGGGTTCGTTCCGCATCTGACAGATTTTCGACTTCGATGTCGTAGTTCCTCACCATGACAGCCCCAGATCACTCGTCGCATGTAGCGACAACAGAATCACGCAAAGCGCTGCGATAATCATGACGGATACAATGAATATCGATTTCCTGACGCCGCGCAGTATCATTGTCAACACCAACGCGGCGATGAGGACCATGATAATAATGTCCATCTTCGCCCCCATCTATACCTAATAGCTATTACTTAGGAGATAGTATATCATCGGAGCTTGGCCAAGCTCATAGTGGAGTGGCCCCGCGACTACGGTCACAGCACAAGGGACATGACGAGCCAGGCGAAGGGCGCCGAAAACAGCACCGAGTCGAGCCGGTCCATGACCCCGCCATGACCGGGCAAGAAGTTCGACATGTCCTTGATACCACCGTCACGTTTAATCATCGACTCGACAAGGTCTCCCGCAGTGCCGGTCAAGGCTAGGACAACGCCAAGAACAATCCCAGCCCACCATGGCGCCGACAGCAGTCCTCCCAAACAGGCCCATCCAACGAGAGCTGCGGTTATAACGGACCCGGCAAAACCCTCCCAGCTCTTTTTCGGGCTAATACGCGGGGCCAACTTGTGTTTGCCACATAGCACCCCTACGGCGTAACCACCGGTGTCAGAAGCCACGACGCTGAGGATCCAGGTAGCGATGCGGCGGCTACCACCGTCATCGCCCATCATGAGGGGAACGAAGCAGCCAAGCAATGGCAAGTAGGCGATAGTGAAAAGGCTGGCAGCAGTGTCCTTGACGAAGCCATGCGAACCGCGTGGCAGTCGCCACGCCATTGCGGCAACTGTCGTCGCACCTAACGTCACCACTAGGAAGGTATTGGGCAGGATGTGAAGCTTCAGGGTCGAGGCCGCATATGCCCCAATAACCATAACTGCGGTGCCGACGCATATCGGAACTACCGCGGAGTCCATTCCCAAACGAACCATTGCTCGATGAAGCTCAATGGCCCCGGCTATAAGGGCCAAGGTCATCAACAACACGAAACCCCAATGCCACCACCCAACGGTGCCGATGACGGCGCCGCACAGCACTACGCCCGTAGTGATAGCAGCAGGAAGATCACGGCCGGCACGTGGAGTCCGTGCGGCCGTGGTCTTCTTCTCAGGCTCGCCCACCTCGAATCTGATCAGATCTCGAGGAGTTCGCTCTCCTTGGATTTCAGCAATTCGTCAATCTGCTCAACGTACTTGCGGGTGACCTGGTCAAGCTCCTTCTCCAGACGAGTCATCTCGTCCTCAGAGATATCCTTGTCCTTCTCCTGCTTTTTGACGACATCGTTGCTCGCACGACGGACGTTGCGGACCGCGATACGCCCCTCCTCAGCCTTAGTCTTCGCCATCTTGATGTACTCCTTGCGGCGCTCCTCCGTCAAAGCTGGAAGGACGCAACGCACCACGTTGCCATCGTTGGAGGGGTTGACTCCTAGATCGGAATCCCTAATAGCCTTCTCGACGTCATTGACACAACTCTTATCGAATGGCGCAATAAGGACAGTGCGAGCCTCCGGAACCTGGAAACTGGCGAGCTGCTGTAGCGGGGTGGGGGTGCCGTAGTACTCGACCATGAGTTTGTTAAACATGGCGGGGTTAGCACGCCCGGTGCGAATAGCCGCGAACTCCTCGCGGGCATGGTCGACCGCTGACCCCATCTTTTTCTCGGCGTCCTTAATGATGTCGCTCACTGTGTTGTCCTTCCTTGGGTATGTCTCGATGGTTCAGCGATGGACGGTGGTGCCGATGTCCTCACCATTGATGACGCGGCCAATATTGCCTGGCATCTCGAGGTTGAAGAAGACCATCGTCAGGTCATTATCCCTGGCCATGGCGACGGCAGTCGCGTCGGCGACCTTAAGATCACGCGACAGGAACTCATCGTAGGTCAGTTCGTCAAACTTGTGGGCGTTCGGGTTCGTCTTGGGATCACTGTCGTAAACGCCGTCAACCCCCTGCTTACCCATGAGGAGCGCGTCGGCTCCGATCTCTAAGGCTCGCTGAGCAGCGACGGTGTCGGTCGAGAAATACGGCATTCCGGACCCGGCACCAAAAATGACGACTCGTCCCTTCTCCATATGGCGCTCAGCCTTGCGCGGGATGTAAGGCTCAGCAACCTGGCCCATCGTGATGGCTGTCTGAACGCGGGTATCGACACCAGCCTTCTCACAGAAATCCTGCAAGGCAAGGCAGTTCATGACTGTGCCGAGCATTCCCATATAGTCGGCGCGATCACGCTGCATGCCGTGCTGCTGAAGTTCAGCCCCGCGGAAGAAGTTCCCCCCACCGACGACGACGGCCACCTGAACGCCGCTATTAGCGATCTCAGCGATCTCGCGGGCCTTGGCGGACACGACATCGGCGTCGACACCGATTCCTCCCCCTCCGAAAACCTCTCCGGACAGCTTGAGAAGGACTCGGTTGTAGCGCTCTGGCATCATCTCTCCTGGTCAGCGGACATTGACGCGGGATGCGTCACCCCAGCTTAGCCCGACGACGGCTACCACCGCAGTTCGCCCTGGCCGCGACCGTCATTCACTGGGAAACGACGAACGGCCCCACCTCGTACGGTGGGACCGTTCGTGGTCACGATCTCGTTATCATCCCCGCGTAGGGACGAGATCACTCTCCAGCGGAAAAGCGAACGAAACGCTTGAGGGTGACACCAGCGGCCTCAAGGGTCTGGGCGACGGTTTTCTTATCATCGGAGATAGCCGGCTGATCGAGCAGGCAGTTCTCCTTGAAGAAGCCGCCTAGGCGACCCTCGACGATGCGGTCGATGATCTTTTCGGGCTTACCCTCTTCGCGGGCAATATCAGCGGCAACGGTGCGCTCGTGCTCGACGACGTCGGCAGGGACCTCGTCACGAGACAGCCAGCGCGGGCTCATAGCCGCGATCTGCAGGCAAACGCCGTGGACAGCCTCGATGTTGTCGCCCTCGTACTCGACCATGACGCCGACCTGCGGGGGCAAGTCCTGGGAACGACGGTGGAGGTACACGTGGGCGTTGCCATCGAAGTGAGCGGCGTTAGCGAACTCAATCTTCTCACCGATTTTGGCGGCGAGCTCACCAAGCTTGTCACCAACGGTGGTGCCATCAGCCAAAGCTGCGGCGTTAGCAGCATCCTTAGAGTCAGCCCCGGCCTTGTCGACAGCCTCGGCGATCTCGTGGGCAGCGGCGATGAACTCCTCGTTCTTGGCGACGAAGTCGGTCTCAGAGCCGATATGCACCAGGGAGGAGCCAGCGGCAGCAACCAGGCCGTTGCTGGCCTCACGGTCGGAACGCTTCGCAGCCTTAGCAGCTCCAGAAACACGCAGGATGTCAACGGCCTTATCGAAGTCGCCGTCGGCCTCAGTGAGGGCCTTCTTGGCGTCCATCATGCCGGCGCCGGTAGCGTCGCGCAGCTTCTTGACCTCAGCAGCAGTGATAGCCATAGATATCTCAGTCCTGTCTAGACGTGGGCGAACTTCAGTTGGACTTCTCGGCCTCGGGGGCCTCGTCAGCCTTCTTAGCCTCAGCCTTCGGCTCTTCAGCCTTGGCCTCGGTCTTGTCCTCAGGCTTAGCGCCGTCCCCCTCCAGGAGCTCGCGCTCCCAGTCGGGCATGGGCTCGGCCTCAGCAGGCTGCTCACCAGACTTACCAGCCGAGCGAGCCATGAGGCCCTCAGCGGCGGCGTCGGCGATGATGCGGGTCAGTAGGGACACCGAACGAATGGCATCATCGTTACCCGGGATGGCGTAATCCACCTCGTCGGGGTCACAGTTGGTGTCGAGGATGGCGACGACCGGAATCTTGAGCTTGCGAGCCTCGTCGATGGCGAGGTGCTCTTTCTTAGTATCAACGACCCAGACAGCTTGCGGAACCTTCGGCATATCGCGGATACCGCCGAGGTCCTTCTCCAGCTTGTCCTTCTCACGAGAGAGCATAAGCAGCTCCTTCTTGGTGAGACCGGAGCCGGAAACCTTGTCAAAGTCCATGGCCTCGAGCTCCTTGAGCCGGGCGATGCGCTTCGAGATGGTCTGGAAATTAGTGAGCATTCCCCCAAGCCAACGCTGGTTGACATAGGGCATGCCAACGCGAGTGGCCTGCTCAACGATGGACTCCTGGGCCTGCTTCTTCGTGCCGACGAAAAGAATCTGGCCACCCTTGGCGACAGTCTCCTTGACGAAGGCATATGCCTTGTCAATGTAGGTCAGCGACTGGTGCAGGTCAATGATGTAGATGCCGTTACGCTCGGTGAAGATGAAACGCTTCATCTTCGGGTTCCAGCGACGCGTCTGATGTCCGAAGTGGACGCCGCTCTCGAGGAGCTGGCGAGTGGTGACGACGGCCATGCCGTGCCCTTCCCTCTCTGGGCACATCACACAGATATGCCAAACGGTTGAACGGTGACGCGGGATTGCGCCACCTCCTGATGCATCACCGTTCGTCCGCCTGCGTGGCAGGACCGTGGACGTCCGGTCGTCGGTGACGTCGATGCATGCGAAGTCAGTCCGAAGTGATCCGGACTGCGCGATTAGTTTACGACACCAAGAGGCAATCAAGCTAACCTTCCCCTGACCCTGGCCGCTTCCGCGTGTCCGCCTACCATGACGGCAATCACAGGCCACAGTAGATGTGATGAAGAACCCATCCCCGACGCGCGGTGGCGCCGGACAGCTGCCTATGTCCCTGACGGTGCCCGTCGAGGATTTCTGTGACCACCTCTTGGCTCTCCGACGCTCGCCCAACACAATCCGCGGTTACCGAGCCGACCTCATCGATCTCATGAGCCACGCCTACTCCCACGGCGACAACATCTTGGGCAGGATCGGCATATCGCAAGTGCGAGCATGGTTAGCTGATACCCGTGTGGCTGGCGCCTCGGCCGCTACCATGCAGCGCCGCTGGTCGGCTGCACGAGTATTTTTCCGCTGGGCGGCCAACGAAGGGCTCGTTTCCGCCGATCCGACGGCAACTCTGAATTCGGTCAAAGTACCGAAACGCCTGCCGGCCACTCTGGGCGTCGATCAGGCTCGTCACATCCTCGACGAAGCCGTGGCACAGGCTCGTCACGATGAATCTCCCCACGGCGCACGTGACGCCGCCATCCTTGAGGTCCTCTATGGCGGAGGACTACGCGTCGGCGAGCTGTGCGGTCTTGATCTGGGTGACGTCGATCGATCTCGCCACACTGTGAAAGTCACAGGCAAGGGTGACAAAGAACGCACCGTGCCCATGGGGGCACCTGCGCTGCGTGCCATCGACACGTGGTTACCTCGCCGTGAGGAATGGGTTGGGCCACACTCCGGGCAGGCCCTCTTTTTGGGAGAGCGTGGTCGTCGCATCGATCAGCGCGTCGTTCGACGAGTCGTTCACACCCACTTGCGTGCCGAACCAGACTCCCCCGACCTTGGGCCTCACGGGTTGCGTCACGCTATGGCGACTCATCTTTTGGAAGGCGGAGCAGATCTGCGCACCGTCCAGGACATGTTGGGCCACAAATCCCTCGCCACCACGCAGATCTACACCCACGTTTCCACCGAAAGATTGCGCACTGCGTTTCGCCAGGCTCATCCCCGCGCCTGACCACCTCGGGTAGCTTCGGTCACCGTCATATCAATACCTAACGCGGCGTCCCGCCCAGCCCCACGCCACGGAGGCATGAGGGCACCGCTTGAGGCAGCTTTCTTCCTGCTGCCCCCTGGCAGGCTCAGGGGCCGCACAGGCCATCCGTGCCCCGACGCTGAATGAGGCCGACTGTCCAGGGGCAGCAACCGCACCTGAAGTTGCAACAATGTCATGGGGTTTTGATAAACATCTCCCTTCTTCAACCCCCAGTGCAAACAAGTGCGGGTGCATGGTGGCCCCATCCCGACAACTCCGATCTGCTGGCCAGGAACCACTACCTGGCCGACAGCAACGCTAGGCACAACCGGCATGTGGGTTGTTCGACGACCGTCAGCAAGCAGGATGCTCACCACCCCAGCCCCCGCGACCTGGCCAGCAAAAACGACCACCCCAGCCGTCACGGTCGTCACGGGTTCTCCCACGGAGGCCGCAAATTCCACTCCCCTACTACCAGGCAGCCATCTTTCGGCAGGTGGCGCAAACCCTTTGATGACGGGGCCTAGCACCGGCGGGGTCGAACGATTCGCCACACTTCGCGCGGGAAGGGCAGCAACGCTGCGGCTGGGGGCTGGTAAGGCCAGCAAGCAAATCCCCACCATGATGATTAGTAGGCTGATGCAGACAGATCTCCTCATGCCTTCAGTTATCGTGACAGATCGCGATCTTCGCCAACTTATTTTCCACCTGTGGATAACTCGACAACATCGGACCTCGCCCCCTGTGGACAACCACCTGACCTTCATTAGCCTGGTGAGCCCCCGATCCCGAGTAGGCTCCCATCCATGGCCGTCACCCCAGTTCTTGCCTGTTACCGCACTTGCGATGCCGCAATCGGAGGCATGACCGCGTGGCAGGTGACGACAGGACCTGACGGGCCTCACACCAACGTTGTGGGTAGTTGCCCCTTAGGCGATGCGTCCTGGGTCACCCCGCTATACCACCTCGTCGTCGTGCTGTGTGAGCGTGATGGCACCCTTGTCGTTGTCCACCCCGGACGCGAGTTCCAGGTCGTCGGGACCGTTCAGCTCGAAGGCCAATGGCCTTGCCACGGTGCCGTCGATCCCACTGGGCGTCTCATGGCCGTCGCGGATTACGCCTCAGGCCAGGTCGAATTCGTCGACCTATCAGATCCCACCCGACCAACCGTCCGAAGCGTCCTCGATCTCGGTCAGGGCTGTGTTTTCCCTGGACCGGTGGCAGATCGTCAAGAAGGTCCCCATGCTCACCAGGTGACGTGGTTGGATCGCGCGCATCTTGCGGTCACGGATCTAGGAGCTGACCGCATCAACGTCGTGCGCTGGAGCGAGGCCGGCCCCGAGATCATCGGATCCCTCAAGACCCCTGCGGGATGTGGCCCGCGTCACCTCACCCTCACCGAAGATGGGCACAAGCAGGTCTTGACTGTCGGCGGAGCGTTGTCAGGCACTGTGAGCACGTGGTCACGTCCTACCGGTCATGACATGTGGGCTCGCGAGTGGCGTTTCGTCCAAGAAACGGCGTCGTCGCGCTGGTCACGTACCGGCTCGCAAGAGCGTCGCTCCGCTTGTGCGCCAGCTTCCCCATCAGCAATCGTCACTACCCCTGACGGCCGGCATTTCGTCGCCAATAGGTCGGTCGGCAGCATTGGGATACTGGGAGGACGGTTTGGACGGCTCAATCTGATTGACGAATTTGATACCACCGGAGCGAACCCGCGCGACATCACCGTTACCACTCAGAATGGCACCCGCGTGTGGGTCGCATTACCGGAGGAAGGTCAGATCGCAATCCATCTACGCGACGAGGACACTGGCGGCTGGCAGGTCGAGACAACTATCGACCAGCCCGGCGCCATGCGGGTCATCGTGGGCCCGACTACCGGATGATCACGGGCCGTCGTCTACTCGTGACACAATCAGCTACGGACATTTATCAACCCCAGGAGATCAGCCATGCGCAAGCACACCCCCAATGACAACCCCCGCTGGGAGGATCTGTTCAAAGGTGGGTCTCTGCGTCGGGTGACACGATGGGGAGAATCCGTCCTGCATGCGCAGACCCGTCCAGTCACAGAGTTCGATGAGGACCTGACGACCCTCGTCCGCGACATGTTCGCCACGATGAACGCCGCCGACGGTGTCGGGCTGGCCGCCACCCAAGTCGGGGTTGACTTGTCCTTGTTCGTCTACATCTGCCCTGACGCTAACAATGTCGTCCACCACGGAGCATTCTGCAACCCAGTTGTCACCCTGCCAGAGGGACACGATCGTCACTTGGAAGCCGCCGATGAGGGTTGCTTGTCATGGCCCGGCGGTTTCCAGTCCATGGCTCGCCCTGATCTGGCCACCTGCACTGGTCAGGATCCGTGGGGCAACGACATCACCGTCACCGGAACCGGGTTCTTCGCCCGGTGTCTGCAGCACGAGACCGACCACTGCAACGGCATCGTCTTCGGGGACCGACTCTCCAAGCGTGCCCGCCGCAAACTCGACGAGCAACACGACAGCGTGGCGCACCTGTACCCCGACGACTGGCCCCTCACTCCGAAAGGCTGACCCGGGTTACCTCCCGCAACTCGTAGCAGGCGACCGCAGCTGCCGCCGCAACGTTGAGAGAGTCCACGCCGCCTGCCATCGGGATGCGCACCACGACGTCGGCTTGACTGATCCAGTGGGCCGACAGGCCCGTCCCCTCGGTACCCATGAGCAGAGCAACTTTGCGCGGGTTCTGCCTCAGATCAGCGGAGAACTCATCGAGGCTGAGTGAGTCGCCGCTCAGTGCCATCGCTGCCACGGTGAATCCATGGTCGCGCAGCTCATCAAGACCTCCCGCCCAGTCCTCAAGACGGGCCCAGGGCAACTGAAAAACCGTACCCATCGAGGTCTTGATAGCCCGACGATAGAGCGGGTCAGCCGCGCGAGGGGCCAGTAAGACGCCATCCCACCCGATTCCGGCCGCACATCGGATGATGGCTCCGACGTTGGTGTGATCGACAATGTCCTCGCACACCACTAGACGTCGCGCCGCCATAAGATCAGCGGCGCTCCAACGAGTCTGACGGCACATTGATGCCAGGGCGCCGCGGTGGACCTGGAACCCAGTCACCTGCTCGGCCAGGGTCTCGGAGACGACAAATACCTCGACGTCGAGGCCGTCGAAGAGATCTCGCAAACCGTCAATCCAGCGAGGAGCCAGCAAGAAGGACCGCGGCGGGTAGCCAGCTT
Organism: Cutibacterium sp. 37298; assembly: GCF_023838685.1. NCBI lineage: Bacteria > Bacillati > Actinomycetota > Actinomycetes > Propionibacteriales > Propionibacteriaceae > Cutibacterium > Cutibacterium sp. 37298. The sequence goes on along the minus strand of NZ_JAJNRJ010000004.1, from coordinate 102,545 downwards.
CGCAAGCGCGCCGGATGACCTTGGCGCCCTCTGCGATAAACAGCCCATGCTCAGCCTCCAAAGACTTGCGCAGGTTGACGTCACGCAGGCTCACGTAGTCAGCCAGTCGTGGGTCAGCGGGATCGTCGATATCGATGAACGTTGCCACCTCTCCAACCTACCGGTAACTATCGTGGACAGATGAGTTCCGCCAACCCGCGCCGCACGCTACCTATTGACGGGTTCGTCCTCGCCATCGTGGTGACGGCGATCATTGGATCGATGCTTCCTGCCACTGGGTCTGCAGTACCCGTCGTCAAGCATGGTGTCACCGTCCTCATCTTCATCCTGTTCTTCCTTTACGGTGCCCGATTGGAGCCCCGCGAAACCCTCGACGGCCTCAAGAACTGGAAATTGCAGGGAGCGATTCTGGCCTCCACCTTCGTCATCTTTCCGCTCATCGGGTTGGCGATGCGCGCTCTGGTGCCCTGGGCGCTGCCCGGCACCCTTTACGTTGGGATGTTGTGGATTTGCCTCGTACCGTCGACGGTACAGTCGTCGATCAATTTCACCTCGATTGCCCACGGCAACGTCGCCGGAGCTATCGTCGCAGCCACTACGTCGAATCTCTTAGGGACCTTCCTCACGCCCCTCCTAGCCCTCCTCTTGATGTCGACTAGCGGCGGGCTCACGATTCAACCGTCTAGCTTCCTTGATGTGATCGTCCAGCTGCTGTTACCTTTCGTGCTGGGCCAGCTGTCACGTCGGTGGACCGCAGATTTCGTCACTGAACATCGCAAACCACTCAAATATGTCGACCAGGGATCGATCATCCTCGTCGTCTATTCGGCATTTTCAGAGGGTATGCGGGAACATATGTGGTCCCTCGTGTCACCGGCCTCGATGGTCGTCCTGACCCTCATCTGTCTGACTCTGTTGTTCTTCATGCTGTGGTTGACCTGGACAGGGTCCGGATGGCTCGGCTTTAACCGCGACGACCGTATTGCCATCCAGTTCTGCGGCACCAAAAATCGCTGGCGACCGGTCTGCCTATGGCGACGGTGCTCTTCGCTGGTCAGCCGGTCGGCCTCATCGTGCTACCCCTCATGATCTTCCACCTAGCTCAGCTCATCGCCTGCGGAATGCTGGCTGGCCGCTATGCGCGACAATGGGAGGCCTAGCAGTGACTGACCGTTCGTGACCTCGGCGCTGCAACCGAAGGTCCATCGCCATGAGGCCTCATCGGCGACCAGCTGAACAACGGCTCTCGAGACCCCGAACGTGCATGATTTCTTGCATGATGATCGTGCAAGAAATCATGCACGGTGCCAACGAAACGAGTTGTCCCGTTCCGAGTCCCGCATGGGTGCTTCGGCACCCGCCGGTCACTCGACTGGGCCGCTCCCCTGTTCCGGGATGGTCTGCTGCTCCGCCGGAGCCTGGGTGATCTGGCCATCGTCCCTGCTGCGTTTACCTGACAGCCCCGGATTCTCTAGCTTGGCAGCCTCTTGGATCGCCTGCTGGACAGTCGCCTCGGAAGCCTCCTTCTCCTGAACCTTCTGAGCCTCGATCTCGGCGAAGACATCGACCTTCTCCGGTGCGGCAAATCGGGCCGGATCAGCTACAGCGAAACCGCCACTACTTGGCTCGTGTCCGTCCTTACCCGTCAGGGAGCCAAGACCCTTGAGAGCGTCGTTCAGCTCAGAGGGGACCACCCACACCTTGTTGGAGTCGCCACGGGCAAGGGTTGGCAACATCTGCATGTATTGGTAGGCCAGCAAACCTTGGTCGGGCTGACCAGCATGGATGGCATTGAACACGGTCGTGATGGCCTGGGCTTCACCCTCGGCGCGCAGCATCTGGGCCTGACGATCGGCCTGGGCACGCAGTACCGCAGCCTCACGATCGCCTTGGGCTCGCAGGATCGCCGACTCGCGGTCGCCGCCGGCCGACAGAATCTGGGACTGACGCTGACCTTCTGCCAACAGAATCGCGGCCCGCTTGTCGCGCTCAGCTCGTGCGCCCTTCTCCATCGCATCACGAATCGTGGGCGGCGGTTCAATGGCCCGCAACTCGACCCGGTTGACTTTGATACCCCACTTGCCGGTGGCTTCGTCAAGAACCGACCGGAGCTTCTGGTTGATCTCCTCACGGCTAGTCAGGGCCGCTTCCATATCCATGCCACCGATGATGTTGCGTAGGGTGGTCATCGTCAGCTGCTCGATGGCGGTCTTGTAAGACTGCGCCTCGTAGGCGGCACGTTCCGGATCAACGATCTGAAAATAAATCACCGAGTCGATGTTGACCATGAGGTTGTCCTCGGTGATAACCCCCTGCGGCGGGAAAGGAACAACCTGCTCACGCATGTCAAGGTTGTACTGCACCCGATCAATGATCGGGATGAGCAGATGGGGACCAGGGTTAAGGCGCCGATTAAATTTTCCGAGCCGTTCAACGAGACCGATCTTCTGCTGATGAATGATTTTGATGCTCGAAGCCAACACGACGACGAGCAAGACAATAATCACCAGACTGATGATGGACTGGGACATGGATACTCCTGCGATACTTAAGGTGCCAGTCAGGTTCCGGCATCCCCTACATCATCCCAGATCACAGCCACACGTCTAGATCAGGAACCCAGAATTCCGAAGACTGGATATACGACGAGCGTCGCTCCGTCGACCTCGTACACCTCAATCCTCTCCCCGACAGCGATCGTCGACCCCGGTTCCAGGGCGCGCGCCGACCACTCCTCACCGTCAACCTTGACCTGACCGTGACCATCTGTGATCTCGCTCGTGGCAACGCCCTCAGAACCAACTAGTTTGTCCAAAGATGACCGGTATCCCGGAGCCTCACGTATCCGACGCAGCAAAGTCGGGCGCAGTACTGCGAGCAGTAAAGCTGCCACGGCAACAGCGACGATAACCTGCAGCAACCACAGCCCCGGAACGATCGCTGCAGTAACAGCTCCTGCTCCCGCACCGGCGGCAAGCATAAGTAGGGTGAAATCTCCGCCTAGCATCTCCGCGCATGCCAGCACAGCGGACGCCACCGTCCACAACAACCAGCGATGTTCCTGGAAGGGTTCCAGCATGGCGCTCTCCCGTCGTCAATGGGGTGTGTCAGTGAGCAGCGCGAGCGTTCCAGCGCCCGTCAACGTGACTGACCGTCAGAGGCATACCGAAGGCACCAGAAAGGACCTCCGAGGTCAGAGTCGTCTCCACCGGACCGGCAGCCACGATGCGTCCTTCCGCCATCACCAAGGCGTGGGTGACCCCGGCCGGAATCTCCTCAAGATGGTGCGTGACAAGAACCGAGGCCGGAGCATCGGGATCAGTAAAAATAGCCGACAGCACTTCAACAAGCTGCTCGCGGCCAGCCAGGTCAAGACCAGCAGCCGGCTCGTCCAATAGCAACAGCTCCGGATCAGTCATGAGAGCGCGGGCGATTTCGACCCGTTTGCACTCCCCCTCGCTCAGGGTACCCCACGTACGATCGACCATCCCGACGAGTCCCATCCGCTCCAGCAGAGAGCCGGCACGGGCCACATCCTGTTCGTCATAGGCCTCACGCCAACGGCCCACGACGGCCCAGGCCGCCGAGACCACAATGTTGCCGACCTTTTCCGATTCCGGAATGCGGTGGGCTAGGGCCGAAGACGCCATACCGATCCGCGGCCGCAGTTCAAATACATCAACTGCACCGAGGATCTCATCGAGAATCTCCACCAGCCCCACAGTGGGATGAAGCTGAGCTCCCAGGACCTGCAGAAGGGTCGTCTTACCTGCTCCATTAGGCCCGACCAGCACCCAGCGTTGACCGTCCGAGACGTCGAGGTCGACATTGTCGAGGATCCAACGATCCCCGCGTCGAACTCCCACGCCTGCCAACTGCGCCACTGCACTCATGGATAAAAACTTACCTTGTGCCAACGACATACACGGGCCGGAGGACGACTCGGCAGTGCCAGGGGCCGCCCAGTCCCGGCACGAAGAGAAGACGTCTAGTCTAGGCGAGTGCTCGAGATCTGCTGCCGTCTCACTTGCCTGCTCAACGACCTGTGCGCCGATCGCACCACCGCTCCCCACGCCGAGGCGGAACTGCTGAGAATGGCAATGGCCCACCATGTTCATGATCCCGACGAGGTACTCGGCCTATCCGAGCACGATCCGTTGTCGTCGCTCCCCATCCGGATGGCCCTAGCCCGGATCTCCCACAACCCCCACGACACTCCCGTGTTGTGGGGCCTACTACTGCCTGTCCCCGGCCAGCTTGCCGGCCTGCGCGGTCCGGCTCAGGTCAATCGAGCCGCCCTCGACGCCGGTGCAATCGTCATCTGTCATCAAGGCTCTACCACCATGCCCGCCGGGATCGCGTGGATTCCTCATCCGGTGGGCTCGGCCATGCAATGGACGGTCGTCCGAGCTGCCGCTCCTCTACCGCCTCCTACCCCCGCCGACACTGCTCCCCTGCTGAGATCGGCCATTTCCGCGACGGCTGCTCAGCTCACCGATCTGAGCATCGTGGCAGGGAATCGTCCAGACGTCGTGACGCCGCACCTTACCGGTCATCGTCCAGCCGATCAACGTCTCCTCGACTCAGCATGGACCGTGATGATGGCCTGCGATGCCGGGCAGGAACCAACCACGATCACCGCCTACGGAGCGCAAACACGAGAAACGGCGCTGCGTCAATTACGCAACGCCGCTTCCCAAGCTGTTACCGCAGCCACCTCGTGGCCGCTGGTCTAAACGGATCAGGCCCCAGTCGAGCCCATGCCGCCATCGACGTGGATCATCTCGCCGGTGGTGGCTGGGAACCAGTCGGACAAGAGAGCGACAATTCCCTTGGCCGCTGGCGTGGTGTCCTTGGTGTCCCAGCCAAGCGGAGCACGCTCTCCCCACAGATCATTGAACGCATCAGCGCCCGGAATGGCCGTTTTAGCCATGGTGTCCAGCGGTCCAGCCGACACGAGGTTGCAGCGCACACCCTTGGGGCCCAGGTATCGAGCCAGGTAGCGGTTGGCCGATTCCAGTCCTGCCTTGGCCACACCCATCCAGTCGTAGAAAGGCCAAGACACAGTGGCGTCAAAAGTCAGGCCGACGACTGCGGCATGCTCAGCGAGCATACTGTCGAGGGCGGTAATCAAAGAGACGTACGAGTACGTGGAGGTATGGACAGCGACCGAGACATCGTCCCATTCAGTCTCGAGAAACTTGCCGCCCAGGGCCGTCTTGGGGTTAGCGAAAGCGATGGCGTGGACAACACCGTCCAGCTTTTCCACTCCGAGATCGCGCAGCTGCTGAGGCAAAGCAGCGAGCTGGTCAGTGTCGGTGACATCGAGTTCGAGTACCTCTGGCACTGGGTCAAGCCTGCGAACAGCTCGACGGGTGACGCCGACGGCACGCGGCAGGTTCGAAACGATAACCCGGGCGCCCTCATTCTGAGAAATCTGAGCCGCCTTAAAAGCGATGGAGGTGTGCATCGTCACGCCTGTGACGAGGATGGTGCTTCCTTCAAGAAGTCCCATGGTGATGTCCTTCCAGATCGATGTGGGTGGATGTGATCGTGTCAGTGACCCATGCCGAGCCCGCCGTCGACAGGAACCACAGCGCCAGAAACGTAACCGGCGGAATCGGAGACGAGAAATCGGACAGCAGCAACAACATCGTCGACGGACCCCAACCGCTTGGCGGGGATGCGCTCGAGGTACCCCTCAACGACCTTCTCAGGCAGTTCTTCGGTCATGTCAGTCGAAATGAAACCGGGAGCGACAAGGTTGCAGGTAATGCCGCGGGACCCTAGCTCACGGGTTATAGAGCGGGCCATCCCAAGCATTCCGGCCTTCGACGCCGCATAATTGACCTGCCCGGGGGAACCGAGTAGACCCACCACTGATGACGTCAAGACGATACGGCCAAAACGGGCCCGGGTCATCGCCCTGGCCGCGCGGTGGATAACGCGGTAGGCACCGGTGAGATTAGTGTCGAGGACCTCGGTGAAATCCTCCTCTTTCATGCGGGCGAGCAGTCCATCCCGGGTAATACCGGCATTAGCAATCAGTACCTCGACCGGGCCAAATTCCTGCTCGACCTGGCTGAAAGCCGCGTCAACCGAGTCGACGTCGGTGACATCGCAAGCAATCGGCAGCACTCCCTCGGGTGCGGTGGCCGAGCGACTTGTTGCAGCTACTCGGTATCCCTGTGCGTACAAATCTGCGGCGATCGCGGCACCAATACCGCGAGATCCGCCGGTGACGAGGGCGACGCGCCCCGGGGTGTCTGAACTCATAAAACGAACCTATCGCACGCCACCACCAAGAACTGGGAAGGTTCGACCTGATCGACGCGACCGACCTAGGCTGGAGCAGTGAGTGACGCAGCACGGGTTCGGTGGCGTCGGAGGCACCATGACGACCGACATTCGATCACGTCTGCCAAGAAATCAGCAAGCGAAGACCTCGAGATGCGCCAACGGCGCTACTTATGGTCGATGCTCGTGCGAACGGTGTGCTTTATCGGGCTCGTCATCACCCCAAACCCATGGCGTTGGAGCTTCCTATTGGGAGCAGCCGTCATCCCTGCCATCGCCGTCGTACTCGGCAATGCCGCCGACCGACGCACCACTGATACCTTGCCATCTCGCCAAGACGAAGAACCTCATGGCGAGCTCGGCCCGGCTATGACTATTCACGGCGAAGTCGACGAGGACTGGTCCGGTCCCGCAGACACCGCAGGAAACAAAGCCCGGTCATGAAGCACTACTGGGAACCGACCAACTAGGCTCAAGAACGTGAAGAAGCTGTGGGTGCGATGGGTGGCGCTAGTCCTCCTCGTCATTGTCCTGGGCCTGGTCATGATCCGGCTGGGCCAGTGGCAGCTGCACCGGCTGTCGGGACGTCGCGAGGCCAACAACATCATCCGTACCAACCACAGTAAACCGCCGGTCGAGTGGTCGACCCTCATGGGCGACCATGAGGTGACGTCACAACAACAGTGGCGCCCCGTCATCATCACTGGCACTTTCGATACCGCGCATGAACTTCAAGTGCGTTACCGCAGTAACGGCGACGATGACGGGTCAGAAGTCGTCACGCCCGTCGTCACGAAGGGTGGTCGCCATGTCCTCATTGATCGTGGTTTCCTCAAACGTTCCTCACATGAGGGCGACACGCAGGCCCTGCCTCCGGCCCCCAGCGGGACCGTGATGGTGACTGGCCTTGTCAAAGGCAATGAGCACGGAAAACCCACCGCCACCGACCCCGTGGGAGGCAAGGTTCGTCTCATTAACTCCGACGCCATTGGTAAGGCGCAAGGCATCGCGTACGTCAGTGGATACATCTCAGCAACGTCGATGGCGCCAGCACAAAGTGGGCTGGTTGCTAAAGAGCTTCCGAAACTCGATGATGGTCCCCATCTATCTTATGCCATCCAGTGGTTCTGTTTCACGGCTATCGCGGTCATTGGGCTGTTCGTCCTCATTCGAGGCGATGTCAAGGACCGACGCAAACGCCAAGCCAAAGCGGCTCGTGCAGCTCAGCGGCCTGTCAGTGGCGATAGGTCGAATCGACACTCTGACGTGCCACCAGACCATGGCACGAGGACGCCGGGGGATCACACGTGACGCCGACGCTGTCTTTAGCCCTACCGTGGCTGATCTGCCCCACCTGTCAACGGCGCGGTCGCGAAAACCCATTAGCTCTTGACGGGAGGTCTCTTCGGTGCCCACAACACCACAGCCTCGACATCGCGAAGCAGGGCTACGTCACCATGACACATACCCCGGCCGGGGGCGAATGCGGACACCGCCGAGATGATCGCCGCCCGTCAGAGAGTGTTGGGCGCCGGGCTGTTCCGTGACCTTGATGCTCGGCTAGCCGAGGTTCTCACCGACCGTGATCGCATCGTCGAAGTAGGCGCTGGAACCGGCCATCACCTGGCACAGGTCCTGGACGCCCATCCCGACTCCCGCGGCCTGGCGTCTGATGTCTCGAGGGCAGCTATCCGGCGGGCGGCGAAAGCTCATCCCCGCATGGCGGCAGTGGTTGCCGACACCTGGGCTGGGCTGCCCATCCGCACTGGCTGTATCGACGCCGAGTTGTGCATCTTTGCACCTCGTAACCGTGATGAGTTCGCGCGCATCATGAATCCTGACGGGATCCTCGTGGTCGTCACCCCACTACCCGACCACTTGCAACAGCTGCGGGCACGCACCGGAATGATCGGCATCCAGCCCCACAAACATGACGAGCTCATGGCAGCTTTGGCATCACGGTTTACCGTTGTCAGCTATGAGGAGGTGCGAGCGGATGTTTCCCTCGACGAAGCTGCGGCCTCTGACGCTGTGGCGATGGGACCTAGCGCCCATCACGTCCGCGAAGTTCATGTCGAGGCTATGTCCGTCACGTCAGCTGTGGAAGTGACGGTTCTGGCGCCTCGCTGAGCGGTCCTTAGGCGGGAAAGAATTACCTTCAAAACTGGGGGTTATCGGCGCTGTGCTTAGCCTTGTTAAGCCGACGACGCGCCTTGCGCACCTTACGATCAGCTTTTTCGGCCTTAGCGCGACGCTTATTAAGAGTCGCCTTAGCCTTCTTGCGACGAGACTTCCCTGCCCCGGTGCGACGCAGTTTATGCAGGGCCTTCTCCGCCTTGCGTGCTTTGCGGTCGGCTTTTTCAGCCCGGGCTACGGCCGCCTCAACAGCCAGTTTCAAAGCATCAACGTCTGTGCCAGACGGCTCAGGGTTCCCAGAGGAACCATCGACTTCATCCGTGTTCGACGAGTCGTTGTGGTCGGCCTCCTGTGACGTCTCAACGGTCTCGCGTCCAGCCTTCGTCTCCGGGGACGCCGGGTCAGCGCCTCCGCGGGGACGAAATTCAACGCCGGCCTCCCGCAGCAATTTTTGTACTAGGCCGTAGGACCGGCCGGACTCGCGTGCAAGGGACCGGATGGACGCGCCGTCGTGGTAGCGACCCGCCAACTCCGCGGCCATCGCTTGTCTGGCCTCACCGACCAGTCTGGGCGTACGTTCGACCATCACCCCTCCTCGACGCCGGCGTTCGCGTCTTCATGCTACGACATGGCGAGGCCGCGCAGACCGTGATATCAGGCCAGACTGATCAGCTCGGCGTAATCAGCACTCCACATATCTTCGGTGCCATCGGGCAGGACCAGCACGCGATCAGGATCCAGCGCATGGACCGCCCCCTCGTCGTGGGTGACGAGGACAATAGCGCCACCGAAGTTTCTGATGGCGTCGAGAACCTGTGCTCGACTAGCCGGATCGAGGTTATTCGTTGGCTCATCGAGGAGCAGCACATTGGCTGAAGAGACGACCAGAGTCGCTAAGGCCAGACGTGTCTTCTCGCCGCCCGAAAGCACCCGGGCCGGTTTATGCACATCGTCGCCGGTGAACAGGAAGGACCCGAGTACTTTGCGCATCTCGGTCTCATTGAGGTCGGTCGCGGAACTGGCCATGTTCTCCAGCACAGTGCGGTCCATCTCGAGTAGATCGTGCTCCTGGGCAAAGTATCCGAGCTTGAGCCCGTGCCCAGCGATCACCTCTCCAGTATCAGGGGACTCCTTACCTGCCAAGATCCGCAGCAGAGTCGTCTTGCCAGCACCATTAAGCCCGAGGACGACGACCTGGGATCCACGGTCAATATTGAGGTCTACCCCGGTAAACACCTCCAAGGAGCCGTAGGTCTTGGTGAGGTTCCGTGCTGTGAGCGGGGTCTTGCCGCACGGGGCCGGATCGGGGAAGCGGATGGCGGCCACCTTGTCGACGGCCCTCTCCACCTCGACCCCCGCGAGCAACTTCTCCGCGCGCCGAGCCATCTGCTGTGCCGCGACGGCCTTAGTCGCCTTCGCGTGTAGCTTGTCGGCCTGGGCCCGAAGAGCAGCAGCTTTACGCTCGGCGTTGATTCTCTCCTTGTGACGGCGCTTCTCGTCAGCGGCTCGCTGCTCGAGATAGAGCTTCCAACCCATCGAGTAAATGTCGAGAGTGGCCCGATTGGCGTCGAGGTGGAAGACCTTGTTGACGGTGGCCTCCACCAGCTCAGTGTCGTGGGAGATCATAAGGACCCCACCCGAGTAGGACTGTAAGAAGCCGCGCAGCCACACAATGGAATCAGCATCCAGGTGGTTAGTAGGCTCGTCAAGGAGCAGGGTGTCCGCTCCGGAAAAGAGGATGCGCGCCAGCTCGACGCGACGACGCTGACCACCCGAGAGGTTTTTCAACGGCTGGGAAAGGACGCGGTCGTCAAGCCCCAAGTTCGACGCGATTCGGGCTGCCTCTGCAGAGGCGCCATAGCCACCGGCCGCGACGAGACGGTCTTCAGCCTTCGCGTATTTGTCCATCGCAACGGCACGGTCGTCCTCGGAACCGTTCGCCATCTGATACTCCAGGGTGCGCATCCGTTCCAGTATGTGGTCCAGGCCACGCGCTGACAGGATCCTTGCCCTCGCGATCATTTCCATGTCTGGGTCGCGGGGATCCTGTGGCAGGTAGCCAAGCTCGCCGGTGCGACGTACTGAACCTGCTGCGGGAAGGGTTTCACCGGCCAAGACACGCGTCAGGGTGGTCTTGCCGGCGCCATTGCGACCCACTAGACCGATCTTGTCTCCAGTAGCTACCTGGAAACTCACCGGGTTGAGCAGGAGCCTAGCTCCGACTCGCACCTCCACATCCTTGACCTGCAGCACCGGGCCATCTTCCCCCGTTGCAGCGGCCAGGGACAAATGGCCACCGGTTCAAGCAGCCTTAGCGACGCAGAACCATCGGGACGTGATCGATCCCAGCCTCCTCAAAGTGCGGGCCGATGACGACAAATCCACAATCGCGGTACCAGTTCTCCACATACGACTGAGCGTGCAGGCTAACGTCTCGGCCATCGGCATGAGCAATCTCAAGGGCGAGGTTCACCATCCGGCGGCCTATGTGCAGACCTCGATAAGCAGCATCGACGGCCACTCGTCCGATGACGAGGTGGTCTTTGTTATCAAGAATGCGTAGCGTACCAACCGGGCGACCATCGACCGACGCCCACACTATGATCGTCGTGGGTTCGAGTTCGCGGCCGTCTAGGTCCGGCTCAGTGCACTGTTGCTCCCCATTGAACACGGCGCTGCGCAACCATAAACACGCGTAGAGAGTGGTCACATCCATGTCGATGGTGTGCGCGTAATGAAGGTCTACATCACCCTGGTGAAGGCTTGCACCACTAGCGTCGGCACCATTTCCCCGCGTCGGACAAGACATCATGCCCCATATCTTGACAGAATGTCTGACATGAGTACGCCACGCCGAGCAGCACCAGAGGACGACACCGATCTGGCGGACGTCGCCCGTTCATGGCGCAGGTACCTCATCCTCGTCATTTGTGGCGTCATCGTCGCTGTCCTCGGACTAGGCATTTTCGGCTATCTTGCGTGGTGGTCGTTGTGCGATCAAGCTGCGGGAGTCTGTCAGCGTGGTGAACCCGTTATGTACTGGTGTTCGGTGGTCGCTCTGGCCATTCTCGGACTCATCATCGGGGTCTTGACGCAGATCTGGCTGGAGAAGCGCTGGTGGCACGTGCTTGCCATCGTCATCCCGGCTGTTTTCATCACCGCCGGTATCTTTTTCTGGCTGGCCGTCTAGAAAAAGACATTTAGACGACGCAGGTATTGACCTCGGTTCTATTGGTTCCCCAAGCAGGTTGGGACTTGGCTCTGGGACGTGGATACGTTGGTGTGTGATGACAGCGCGGTTGGAACCAACGAGGAATTGACTATTACGTCCGGCGCGCTGCTGGCGGTATTGGTCTCATCATCACCGGTGTCTGCCAGGTGACGAACCCCATTGAACACCTGCCGAGCGGCACCTTGCCGAACCCAACTCTGTCTGCGGCGTCTTTCCTGCGAACATCGCGGGAAATGACGGAGCGCGTCCATGCCCATGATTCCCGCATTGTCCTGCAAGTTGGCGCCGGGGTCGGCCGCGTCATTATGCCGGTCGTACTGCGTCGGGGAGAACGTCCAGCAGCATCGTCAGAAATTCCCTATAAGTGGAATCCAGACATCACTTGTCGCGAGATCACCACCGACGAAATCCACCAGATCGTCGCCCAGTTCCGCATCGCTGCAAAAGTGGCCTATGAGGCCGGGTTTGACGGGATCCAAGTGCATGCGTGTCACGAGGGCTACCTTTTAGACCAATTCGCCACCGAGAAGTTCAACCATCGCACCGACGAGTATGGCGGTTCCCTCGAAAACCGGCTGAGATTCCCGCGCGAGATCGTCGAAGCCATCCACGAGACAGTCGGGGACGACTTCCCAGTACAGATCAGGTTCTCGCCCAAGTCTATGACGAAGGATTGGAACGTCGGCGCGCTCCCCGACGAAGACTTTGAGGAGGTCGGCCGCGACATGCCCGACGGCATTGAGGCGGCCCGCCTGCTGCACTCTTACGGCTACGAGGCGCTTGATATTGATGTTGGATGCTATGACGCCTGGTTCTGGAATCATCCACCGATGTACCAGACCAAGGGGGTTGTACCTGCCCTATGTCTGCGAACTCAAGGAAGCCCTGCCGAGCATTCCGCTCATCGTCGCAGGCAGGATGGACGATCCCGATCTTGCCGCTAATGCTGTCTCCGACGGGATCGTCGACATGGTGTCTCTCGCCCGTCCGACGCTGGCGGACCCGGATATCGTCGTCAAATTGCAGACCGACCACCCAGAGCGGGTGCGTCCCTGCATCTCTTGTCAGGAGGGCTGCCTTGGTCGTATCGGCACGTACACCGTCCTCAACTGCTCGGTGAACCCCGAAGCCGGACGCGAGGCCAACACCCACCTGCACCCGGTGCTACCGCACCATGCCAAGCGGGTGCTCGTCATCGGAGCTGGGCTGGCCGGCATGGAGGCCGCGCGAGTTCTCAGTGAGCGCGGACACGAGGCCGTCATCGTCGAGGCTAGCGACCACATTGGCGGAGTCGTCCTCGCAGGTGGTCAACCCTCCTTCAAGGAGGACGATCTAGCTCTACTCAAGTGGTACCGCACCACCTTGGAGGAACTGGGCGTGGAGATTCGGCTCAACACTCCCGCGACGGCTGACTTTATCGCCTCTTTCGGGGCCGATCACATCATTTTGGCGACCGGATCGACGCCGCGTCGACTCAACCTGGGTGATGATGCCAAGGTCATCGACGCCACCGACGCCCTACTCAACCGCGACGCCTTGGGTAGGAAAATTGTCATCATCGGTGGCAGATTGACGGGCTGCGAGCTGGCCCTCGCGATGAGGGAGGCCGATGCCGAGGTGACAATCGTCGAAGCCGAACCCGATATCCTCACCCGTAGTGCCCCGCTGTGTGTTGCCAACGAGGATATGCTGCGTCGCTTAGTGCCATTCCGCGGCATCACGGTGATGGCAGATGCCAAGGCTCTGCACACCACGCCAAAGGGGTTGATGACCGAAGTCAACGGTCACGAGCAAGAAATACCAGCCGAATCCGTGGTCACCGCTATCGGATACCTACCCGAGCAGGATCTTCGTAGTGCCGTCGAGGCGACTGGGCTACCGTTCAACGTCATCGGTGACGCTCGCAAGCCGGCCAACATCATGTACGCGATCTGGGACGCCTACGAGGTCACAGCCAAAATCTAACCAATCCAAACTGTATCTGTTGGAGGCAATCAGAGCCGGGGTGATCTTCCTGACCACCCGGACTATTCGTCGGTTCACACATTGAAACCAATCGCCTGAAGCTGCGCCCGACCATCGTCGGTGATGCGCTCCAGACCCCACGGCGGCAACCATACCCAATTGATCGTCACGGACTTCACAATCCCCTCCAACGCGGTCTGGGTGTCGTATTCCAGACGATCAGTCAACGGACAGGTAGGGCTCGTCAACGTCATATCGATAGTGACACTACCCTCATCATCGATATTGACTCCGTACACGAGACCAAGATCAACAACATTAACCATAAGCTCGGGATCAATAACGTCCTTCAACGCCTCAATGACATCATCAACAGTCGGCATAGCCGTCAATGCCACCTCTTGAGCAGGCAACGCATTCTCTTCGCTCATCAACCCTCTTCCTTCATCTCGCTCATACCAGCACCAACCTTCTCCGCAGAACCCTCAGTCACCTTAAGCAAACTATCTTCCAAAGCCGACCAGCCCAGCATCGCGCACTTCACCCGGGCCATGAGCTTGGCAACTCCCTCGAAAGCCACGGCATCCTCGTAGATATCCTCGTCAAGCTCGACGGTGCCACGCGAGCGCATCATGTCCTGAAAGCCCCGATAAAGGTCCTGAGCCTCACCAATAGTCTTACCAATAACAAGATCCGTCATAACAGACGTCGATGCCTGCGAAATCGAACAGCCCACAGCATCATAAGACACGTCAGTAATGACGTCCCCATCTACATGCACCCGCAGCAGCAACTCATCCCCACAAGACGGGTTGACCTGCGTTACCTCGGCGTCATAGTTCTCGCGCAGACCGCTGTGATGCTTCTCCCGGTAGTGGTCCAGGATGATCTGCTGGTACATCTCTTCGACGTTCATGCCACACCTCCGGCGAAGAAGTTCCGAGCGTACTCGACAGATTCGACGAGGCGGTTCACCTCGTCGGTAGTGGAGTACAAGTATGACGACGCACGGAGGGAGGACTGTATTCCCAATCTCTCATGCAACGGCCTGGCGCAGTGGTGACCGCCTCGCACCGCAACGCCATGACCATCCATGATGCTCATCGCGTCATGTGGATGCACCCCCTCGATGGTGAAAGACACCGTTCCGGTACGAGCGGTGGCGTCGCTTGGTCCGAGGATGTGCACTCCCTTGACGGTCTGGAGCTCTTCGAGCATCCGAGCAGCCAGCTCATGTTCGTGCTCGGCGATGGCCTGCATCCCGATGCCATCTAGGTAGTCGGCGGCCACCCCGAGGGCAGCCAGCTGTGCGATCGGCGGGGTGCCTGCCTCAAAACGATGTGGAGGCTCGGCGTAGGTCGATCCCTCCATGCGCACGACCTCGATCATCTCGCCGCCTCCGAGGAAGGGCGGTAGCTCAGCGAGGAGGTCATAGCGTCCCCAGAGAATGCCGATACCCGTCGGACCGCACATCTTGTGACCGGTGAAGGCCACCAAATCAGCGCCCAAGGTCGTCATATCGACAGGTATCTGAGGCACGGCCTGAGACGCGTCGACGACCATGACGGCACCGACGGAGTGGGCCTGCTCGGCAATCTTCCCGATGGGATTGATCGTCCCCAGCACGTTCGAGGCCAACGTCAACGAGACGACCTTGGTGCGCTCATTAATGAGCCCCTCCGCCTCAGCCTTCTCGAGGTCGAGGCGGCCGTCATCAGTGATGTCGAACCACCTCAGGGTGGCACCGGTGCGCTGACAAACGATCTGCCACGGAACCAAGTTGGAGTGGTGCTCCATCACCGAAATGACGGCCTCGTCATCAGGTCCGAGACGCTCACCCAGGGTGTACGCGCACAAATTAAGGGCTTCAGACGCGTTCGACAGAGCCACCACTTCCTCAGGGCGCGCCGCCCCGATAAAACGCGCGAGGCGTTCCCGCCCACCCTCATAAGCCTGGGTGGACTCCAACCCGAGCTGGTGCATGGCCCGTGCAACGTTGGCGTTGTGACGCGCGTAGTGCTCGCTCAGAGCGTCAATGACAACCTGGGGTTTTTGGGAAGTGTTAGCCGAGTCGAGGTACGTCAACGGGTAATCCCCCACCCTGGTGGACAGGATGGGAAAGTCTTTCCTGATCTTCTCGACGTCGTAGCTCATAATTAGGCGTTGGCCTTGGCAGCGGACAGGTACTTCTCGTAGCCTTCAGCCTCGAGCTCTTCGCCCAGCTCCGGACCGCCAGTAGCGGCAACCCGACCGTCGACGTAGACGTGAACCTGAGTGGGTTTTACGTAACGCAGGATGCGGGTGTAGTGGGTGATGAGCATCAGACCGTGCTCCGGATCAGTCATGTAACGGTTAACCGTGTTGGCGACGACTTTGAGAGCGTCGATGTCCAGACCGGAGTCGGTCTCGTCAAGGATGGCGAACCTCGGGTGCAGCAATTCCAACTGAGCCATCTCGGAGCGTTTCTTCTCGCCACCAGAGAATCCCTCATTGACGGAACGCTCAGCGAAGTCCGGATCAAGCTCCTGACGGGTCAGGGCCTCGTTGACCTCCTTGACCCAGGTGCGCAGCTTCGGGGCCCGGCCTTCAATAGCGGTGCGGGCAGTGCGTAGAAAGTTGGCGACGGAGACACCAGGAACCTCGACTGGGTACTGCATCGACAGAAACAGGCCGGTACGAGCACGCTCGTCAACGGTCATGGCCAGCAGGTCCTCACCGTCGAGGGTCACGGAACCACCGGTGACCGTGTACTTGGGATGCCCGGCCAGGGTATATGCCAGGGTCGACTTGCCCGAACCGTTCGGCCCCATGATGGCGTGGACTTCTCCGGAATTGATAGTCAGGTCGACTCCCTTGAGGATCTGCTTGGGACCGGCCTCGGTCTCAACGTCGACGTGAAGGTCATTGATCTGCAGGGTTGCCATGGTGGTTCAGGACTCCTTGATGATGGGATTGGCGACGTCGACGAGAACGTTGTCGCCGTCGATAGTCACGGGGTAAACGGGAAGTGGTTCGGTGGCGGGGAGGCTACGTGGCTCCCCTGTACGCAGGTCGAAGAAGGAGCCGTGCATGTAACACTCCAAGCCGCAATCGACGACCTCTCCATCGACCATTGGCACCTCGGCGTGAGTACAAGTAGCTCCAACGGCAAAGACCTCGCCGTCGGTGCGCACCAGAACGACGTCGATGCCGTCGACCTCGAACTCCTGCGGGGAGTTCTCTTTCAGGGCCGAAAGGGTAGTGGCGACGGACATCAGCCCTCCTCCACCGAGGGGGAGGATCCGAGGCTCTCGACAAGTTCGGCCTCAATGCGGGCCACAAGCTCTTCAGAGATCTCGGGCACGCCGATCTTACGGACGATGTCGGTGAAAAAACCGTGCACGACAAGGCGGCGGGCCTCAGCCTCCTCGACACCCCGCGATTGCAGGTAGAACAGCTGCTCGGCGTCGAAACGGCCAGTGGAGGCCGAGTGTCCGGCGCCGCGAATATTGCCGGTCTGGATCTCCAAGTTTGGTACCGCGTCGGCACGACAGCCCTCGGTGAGGACGAGATTCTTATTTGACTCGTAGGTGTCAATGTCCTCTGCCACCGGGCGGATCAGCACGTCACCGATCCACACTGAGTGCGCATCCTTGCCCTGTAAACAGCCGCGGAAGTCCACGTGAGACTCGGTGCTAGGGGCGTTGTGATCGACAAACAAACGGTGCTCGATGTGCTGACCGGCATCGGCGAAGTAGGCGCCGAGCTGAGTCAGATTTCCGCCGGGGCCGTTGTAGGAGGCCGTCTGACAGATGCGCACGGCTTTGCCGCCGAAGCTGGCCTGGGCGGTGCGGACGGTGGCGTCGCGGCCAATCTCAAAAGAGACCTGAGCCCCGTGGATAGCAGCATCATCCCACTCCTGGACGAAAAGCACCGTAGCCTGTGCACCATCACCAATACGGAACGTCCAGTTCTCACCAAGGTTAGCCACGCCACGGTGGCGCACAATGACAGTAACTTCGGCATGATTACCAATCTCGACGACCACGTTGTGGTGGCAGGCGATGTCATCGTTGTGACCGGCAACAGTGACCTCGACCGGAGCCTTGAGGGAGGTCTCGGCTGGGATGACGACGCGGCGATTGACGGCGTGCGGGTCAGCCGCAGCCAAGGCCGACAGACGATCCTGCGGGGTCTCGGCCATGTCCTTCAGCTCACTCGTGGCCAGGTCGGTGACGGTGATGCCGTCAGCCCCCTTGACGTCGACGTCGATGACGCTGGCCTCCTGACGTGGCTCGAGGGCGACCTCGGACAGAACCGGTGTGAAGGTCTTAATCGGGGTGAACCGCCAAATCTCCTCGCGCCCGGTGGGCATGGGGTGGTCAGCGATCTCCCATGATGGGGTGGGGTGCAGATGGGATTCGACGTCGTTTTCGATAGTGACGTTGTGGCCCTTGCCGGGCGCGGCAACTGGTGCGCTCAACGCGGTGTCTCTCTTTCTCGAAAAAGTGGGGTTCGTTGGGGCCGGGGTCGGATCAGCCGACCGCACCCTCCATCTGCAGTTCGATGAGTCGGTTGAGCTCCAGGGCGTACTCCATCGGCAACTCCTTGGCGATAGGCTCGATAAATCCGCGCACGATCATGGCCATCGCTTCTTCCTCAGTCAGACCACGCTGCATGAGGTAGAACAGCTGGTCCTCGCTCACCTTGGAGACAGTAGCCTCGTGGGCCATCGACACCTCGTCAGTACGGATGTCGTTGTAGGGGTAGGTGTCCGATCGCGAGATGTCGTCAACGAGCAGAGCGTCACAGCGCACAGCTGAAGACGAGTGATGGGCGTCCTTACCGACGGAGACCAGGCCGCGGTATGCGGAGCGTCCCCCACCTTGGGAGATCGACTTGGAGACGATCGTCGACGAGGTGTAGGGGGCCTTATGGACCATTTTGGCGCCGGTGTCTTGGTGCTGACCTTCAGCAGCAAAAGCGACCGACAGCGCCTCACCCTTGGCGTGGGGGCCCATGAGGTAGCAGGCCGGATATTTCATATTGGCTTTGGAACCGATATTGCCGTCGATCCACTCCATCGTGCCGCCCTCTTCGACGTAAGCGCGCTGGGTGACGAGGTTGTACACGTTGTTCGACCAGTTCTGGATGGTCGTATAACGGCAACGAGCGTTCTTTTTAACGATGATCTCGACGACCGCGGCGTGCAGGGAATCCGACTTGTAGATCGGGGCAGTGCAGCCCTCGACGTAGTGAACGTACGCGCCCTCGTCGACGATAATCAGGGTCCGCTCGAACTGTCCGAGATTCTCGGTATTCATACGGAAGTAGGCCTGCAGCGGGATGGTGCAGTGGACACCCTTCGGCACGTAGATGAAGGTGCCACCCGACCACACCGCAGAGTTGAGGGCGGAGAACTTGTTGTCACCGAGCGGGACAGCGCTGGCAAAATGCTCGCGGAAGAGCTCAGGCTCCTCCTTGAGCGCAGTGTCAGTGTCGAGGAAGACGACACCCTGCTTGCCGAGCTCCTCGTTAATCTTGTGGTACACCACCTCAGACTCGTACTGGGCGGCAACGCCGGCAACCAGACGATCCTTCTCAGCCTCCGGGATACCCAGACGGTCGTAGGTGTTCTTAATATCGGCGGGAAGGTCCTCCCAGGACGCTGCCTGACGCTCCTGAGCACGCACGAAGTACTTGATCTGGTCAAAGTCAATCGTGCTGATGTCGACACCCCAGGTCGGCATCGGCTTGCGCTGGAAAAGCTTGAGAGCCTTGAGACGCATATCGAGCATCCACTGTGGCTCATGTTTCATAGCCGATATGCCACGCACGACATCCTCGGACAGTCCGTGCCGGGAAGCCGCGGCGTAAGCGTCAGAGTCGTGCCAGCCATATTTGTAGCCACTCAGGGCAGCCAGGTGTTCGTCTTGACTGGCGCCGGCGCCCGGGAGGCTTGCGGGAGTGTCAACCTGGGTCATGAATGGTCCTTTCGGATGGATAGACTCTTGGACGGCTCGGCTAGTGCCCGACGAGTAATCTCAACATCGACGGGAACGTGGGTGGTGCATACCCCGTCACCGTGCGCGATCGTCGCCAACCGCTGAACGTGAGACCCAAGGAGTTCCGAAAACAGCTGAGTCTCGACATTGCACAGCTGCGGGAAGACCTTAGCCACCTCCGCTACGGGGCAATTATGTTGGCAGATCTGTTGCCCCGCACCAGCTGGTTGGATGGTGGCCACATAGCCGTCGGCCGACAGTACCTCAGCCAGCAGCTGAGCCGGGACTTCGTCGGGGCGCGCCTGACGCAGCGCTCGGTAACGCGACTCGATGTCATCGACTCGAGCCTTAGCCACCGCGTCAAGAGCAGAGGGGCCCGCTGCATCGGCAAGTTGTCGAAGGGCCGATATCGCCAGGTCGTCGTAGGCAGTGTAATAGTCGGCACGCCCGTGATCGGTCAGGAAGAAGACGCGGGAAGGTCGGCCCCTTCCGCGAGCTCCAAAGACCTTCTTCTCACGGGAATCGACAAGGCCCTGACTCACAAGAGCGCTGAGATGGCGACGTACCGCCGCCGCTGTCAGACCAAGACGATCGGCCAGTTCGCTGGCCGTCGACGGGCCATTGTGCAGGATGGACGACATCACACGATCTCTCGTGGGGCTGTCCACAGTCTCCTGCTTGTGCTCGCCGACGATGTCGCGACCTGCGACGGCCACCTCGGTGTCGGTCGAATTTTTCACAACTCCATTGTTGCCTAAAAGAGGACTGGTGCAAGTAAGTCAGCCCTAAGACGAAGCTGTGAGCTCTCTACTCTTCGAAAACCCAACAATTACTGCTGTCATCGCACCGACATACAGAGCAGGAACGACAGCCCCCAACCGCATCTCACATGCATACACACGTTGAGAGAAAACTCACATCAAACACTCTGGACACCCATGAAAGATTTTGCAAGAATCGCGTCAGCTTGCAAGGCAGTGACAACGAAATGTCCTCCTGATGCAAGAACGCTCGCTCGACGATGAGGGTCGAGCTGCCTCGAAAGGTGTGACCCCATGTCCGACATGACCCGTCGCTCAATGCTCCTTGGAAGCCTCAATGTTGCTGCCATCGGCGTCCTGTCCGCATGTGGTAGCAACGACTCCCCCTCCACATCCGCGTCCTCGTCATCAGGTAAGAGCTCCTCCGCAGCTGGAGCCACCGGCTCAATCTTGGTGTGGACCGACTCCAACCGTGAGCCCGTCTTGCGCAAAGTTGCCGAGCAGTTCAAATCCGACACCGGCGTCACCGTCAAACTAGCCGTCAAGGACTTCGCCAAGATTCCCGACGACTTCATCACCCAGGTGCCCACCAGCAAGGGCCCCGACGCCGCCATCGCCGCCCACGACGCCACCGGGCGCATGGTCCAAAATGGCGTTGTCGCCCCCTTGGAGCTCGGTGAAACCTCCGCCTATCAGGACGTCGCCATCCAGGCGTTTACCGTCAACGGCAAGATCTACGGCATCCCCTACGCCACCGAGAACATCGCCCTAGTTCGCAACACCAAATTCGTCAAGGACGCCCCAAAGACCTTCGACGACATGATCGAGATGGGCAAGAAGTCCGGGGCCAAGTACCCCTTCCTCGTCGGTTTGGATCCCAAGCAGTCAGATCCGTACCACCTGTACCCATTCCAGGCCTCCTTCGGGGCCCCAGTCTTTGAGCTCAAGGACAAAGGATTCGATTCCAGCAAGGTCGCCATGGGAGGTACCAACGGCGAGAAGTTTGCCTCCTGGCTAGCCGATCAAGGCAAGACCAAGAACTTCAACCTAAACGTGTCTCAAGACATATCGAAGGATCTGTTCGCTAAGGGCCAGACAGCATTTATCCTCACCGGCCCCTGGAGCCTCGACAGTTTCACAAAGGCCGGCATCAAGTATGAGATCAGCGAGGTCCCCTCAGCAGGTGATCGGCCCGCCACACCGTTCGTCGGCGTCCAGGGGTTCTGGATGAGCGCCAAGACTAAAAACGCCGTTGCCACTCAAAAGTTCCTCGTCGAGTACATAGGAAACCCCGACGTCCAAGCCGAACTGTTCAAAGTTGGACACCGTCCGCCGGCCAACAAGCAGGCTTTTGAGGAAGCCAAAACTGATAAAGACGTCGCCGCATTCGGTGCCGTCGGCCAAAAGGCCGTCCCGATGCCAAACATCCCGGCCATGGGCTCAGTGTGGGCCGACTGGGGCGTTGCTCAGGCCGAGATTATCAGCGGCAAGGCCTCTAGCCCGAAGGCCACCTGGGACGCAATGGTCAAGGCCATCGACGAAAAGATCAAGAAGGGCTGATCGCAGCTATCTGGTGGGGCATACCGCATAGTATGCCCCACCCTCGCAACGCCAATGACGGCGTTTCCTATGACCCGTGAAATCGGAGAATCCCCACATCATGTCGTCATCGTTAACCATCAACCGCAAGACCCGAGAAAAACGTGTCGCCGCAGCGAGCGGCAAGTACTCCGGGTCGCTGTGGGCCTGGATCACCAAGATCGCCTTGCTCGGCATCCTCGACGCCATCGCCGTCTACGGCGTTATGACCGCCATTGCTCACAGTTCACCCCTGATGGCCATCGTCATCGCTGCCGTCGCCATCATCGTCACCGTCATATACGTGCCACCCAACCGGATGTTGCCCGCCAAGTATCTGGCACCGGGCATCATCTTCATGGTTTTCTTCTCGGTAGGCGTGATGGCCTATACGATCTATGTGGGTTCCACGAATTATGGCGACGGCCACAACGGCAGCCGTGACGACGCCGTCGCCGCCATCCAACGCAACCACCAGGAACGCGTCCCCAACGCTCCGGCCTACAACTCGAGCGTCGCCGAAAAGGACGGCAAGCTGGCCCTGATCGTCATTGACCCCGACACCAAAAAGGTACAAGCTGGCACCCCCGACCAGCCTCTAGAACCGGTCAAGGGAGCTGAACTCAACTCTTTAGGCAAGATCAAGAATCTTCCGGGTTACCGCGTCCTCGCTTTCTCCGAGGTGTCCCAACGCAGTGACGAGATCTCCCAGTTGCAGGTTCCCGTCTCCAAGAACTCTTCGGCCAGATTCATCCGCACCACCACCGGCTCGCAAGCCTTCGAATTCATCTCGACGATAACCTACGACAAGAATGCCGGGACGATGACCGATAAAAAGGGCACCGTCTACAGAGAAAATGGGCGTGGCAATTTCGTTTCAGTTTCTGGTAAAGCGCTAGAGCCAGACTGGAAAGTTACCGTCGGGTTCTCTAACTTCAAGAAAGCTCTCACCGACCATGACGTACGTAGGCCATTCCTGCGAGTAACAGCGTGGACGTTCGCCTTCGCGGTGCTGTCGGTACTCACCACCTTCGCCCTCGGTCTCGCCCTGGCCCTGTTATTCAATGACGCATCTATGAAGGGGCAGCAGACTTACCGGATACTCATGCTGCTTCCCTACGCCTTCCCGGGCTTCTTGTCGGCCCTGGTGTGGTCAGGCATGTTCAACCAAGAGTTCGGCCTTATCAACCAAGTATTGTTAGGCGGAGTATCGATCCCATGGCTGACTAATCCTTGGATTGCTAAGGCAGCCGTTCTTATCGTCAACGTGTGGCTGGGCTTCCCCTACATGTTCATCATCTCGACGGGCGCCCTGCAGTCCATCCCGTCCGACATTCTGGAGGCCTCTCGGATCGACGGCGCAAGCACCTGGCGAACCTTTACCAAGATCAAGCTTCCACTGCTCATGGTGCCACTGGCCCCGCTGCTCATCAGCTCTTTCGCCTTTAACTTCAATAACTTTGTCCTCATCTACATGCTGACCCTCGGTGGCCCCCGGTTCACCGACACCAGCCTCGACGTCGGCGCTACCGACATCCTTATCTCGATGGTGTACAAGGTTGCCTTCTCTGGAGCTCAACGCGACTATGGCCTGGCGAGCGCTTTCTCTGTCATTATCTTCATCATTGTTGGCGTGATCTCCTGGCTCGGGTTCCGCCAGACCAAAACCCTTGAGGAGGTCAACTGATGAGCACCGCAACAGTGGCTTCTGCAATCAAAGATGCCAACCGCAACACCCCGTTTTCCAAGCAGTTCAAGTCACAGTGGTGGCGTCACCTCCTTGGCATCATCGCCGTAGTCTTCGCGGCCTTCCCCCTGGTCTATGTCCTCTCGGTCTCCCTCGCACCGGGTGGCACCCTGACTGGTTCGAACAAGCTGTTCTCCCAGATCGACTTCTCGAATTACTCCAAACTCGTGAGTGACCCGGTGCGTCCTTATGGGCAGTGGTACCTCAACACCCTCATCATCGCCGCTGTCACCGCAGTGCTAACCCTCTTCCTGGGAGCGCTTGCCGCCTACAGCTTCTCTCGAATGCGCTTCAAAGGACGCCGTGGCGGGCTGTTGACCCTCATGCTGGTGCAAATGTTCCCGCAGCTGCTGACGGTTGTCGCCATCTTCCTACTGCTTACCTGGCTCGGTGACGTCTACCCGGTGTTGGGCATCGGGTCAAGATTGGCTCTCATCATGGTCTATTTGGGCGGCGCTCTGGGAGCGAATACCTACCTCATGTACGGATTCTTCAACACCGTGCCACAATCCCTTGACGAGGCAGCACGAGTAGACGGTGCCGGCCACGCCCGTATTTTCTTTACCCTCATCCTGCCGTTAGTAGCCCCCATTCTGGCGGTCGTCGGACTACTGAGCTTTATCGGCTCCTTCACTGAGTATGTCGTGGCCTCAGTGATCCTCGGCGCTGACCCGCATACCTCCACCCTGGCCATCGGCTTGTACCAGTACGTGTCCACCGAAACCAGCTCTAACTGGGGTGTCTTCGCGGCCGGCGCTGTCCTCGCCGCCCTGCCCCCGATGGTGTTATTCCTATGGCTACAGAAGTACATCGTCTCCGGTCTGACCGGCGGAGCCGTCAAATGATGCTGACACGTTGCCGGGAGGAAATATGAGCGGACCAACTTTGGCTGACATTGCCTATCAAGCGGGCGTAAGCCAGGCGACCGTCTCGCGAGTCCTCAACGACAAGCCTGGGGTATCTAGCCCCACCCGGCAGTGTGTCCTCACCGCCCTCGACGTACTGGGGTATCAACGCCCCACCCATCTCAAACCCGTCGCTACCGGCCTGGTGGGGCTCATCGTTCCTGAACTCACTAATCCGGTCTTCGCGAATCACGCCCAAGCCATTGAGACCTTGCTCTCTAGGGAGGGATACGCCACTGCGGTGTGTACCCAAGCCCCCCGGTGGCATGCGTGAGGACGACTACATCCGGGTCCTGCGGTCGCGTCAGGTCGCCGGGATCATCGTCATATCGGGGTCTCACGCCGACACCACGGCAGACATGTCTACCTACCACGAACTGGTTGACGTCGGACTGCCGTTGGTTCTTGTCAACGGCTACTCCCCCAGCATTGCGGTTCCCCAGATCAGTGACGACGATGTATCTGCCATGGATCAGGCCGTTGCGCACTTGGTTGGGTTAGGTCACAAGCACCTAGGTCTAGCCGTCGGTCCGCGACGATACGTTCCGGTGCAACGTAAGGAACAGGGTTTGCGGGCTGCCGTGGATCGTCATCTCGAAGGACGGGGCAGGGTCACCGTCAGCAATACGGTCTTCTCTGTTGACGGCGGGGCTCGTGCTGCCGTTGATTTGCTCGGCCAAGGGGCCAACGCCATCATCTGCGGCTCTGACCTGATGGCCTTGGGAGCGATTCGCGCCGCAAGGGCGCAGGGATTATCGGTTCCCGATGATGTATCAGTGATTGGGTGCGATGACTCGGCCCTCATGAGGTACACCGATCCCCCATTAACGAGTCTTCGTCAGGACGTCAAGCTTATTTCCACGATGGCGATCCAATCCCTCATGGGGTCAATTCGCGGCGACACCGCCTTCCTCGGTGAGCGTCTGGTGCAACCCGAGCTCGTCATCCGGGGTACGACGGCACCGGCCCGAGTGCCGACCGTAAATCCCTCCTGTGAGCCGCAGATACCGAGCCGCGCTGTGCCTATGAGCGATACCCGCTTCGCCCGGTGACATTCTGCACATCGCGACTCTGACTGCTGACAAGGGGACCATCACGTCATACGGTTAGAAGTAAGGCCTGCACGGATGCAGGTGCACGAGAGCTCTCAGGAGAGAGACAGCATCGTGAACACGGTTGACAAGGGGGTTTCCCCATGAAGCGCCTACGTGGCTGCGCACTGCCCATACTTCTTACCACCCTCGCCCTAGCTGGATGCAGTTCCGGCAGGCAGACCAAGGGAGGAGGTGGCGGTGAGGCCAATCTGAAGCTGCCTCCTCTCAATGAGCACGTCGGAAACGTCTCCGGGACTGCCCTGCTGTGGATCGGACTGGTGATCTGCCTGTTCGGTTTGGGATTCGGTCTGGTGACGTATTCCAAGCTGGAAAAGTTACCCGTCCACGAGGCGATGCATGAGGTTTCCGAACTCATCTACGAAACCTGTAAGACCTACCTTAAGCAACAGGCCAAGTTCCTCATGCTGCTGTGGGCTTTCATCGCTGCGATTATCGTCGTGTACTTCCTGCTCCTCGAACACATGGGCGCCAAGGTGCTCATCATCTTGCTGTTTAGCCTTGTCGGGATGGCAGGATCTTTCGGAGTCGCCTGGTATGGCATTCGCGTCAACACTTTCGCGAACTCCCGTACCGCCCATGCGTCACTGCGCGGTTCCCCATGGGCGACCTTCGACATTCCCATGCGTTCTGGCATGAGCATCGGCATGGTCCTCATCAGCGTCGAGTTGACCCTCATGCTCTTCATCATGCTGGTGTTACCCGGCGATCTCGCTGGCCCGTGCTTCATCGGATTCGCCATCGGCGAGTCCCTCGGCGCTGCCTGTCTACGTATCGCTGGCGGTATCTTCACCAAGATCGCTGACGTCGGCGCCGACCTTATGAAGATCGCCTTCCACATCAAGGAAGATGACGCCCGTAACCCGGGTGTCATCGCTGACTGCACCGGTGACAATGCCGGCGACTCAGTCGGCCCGTCCGCTGATGGATTTGAGACCTACGGCGTCACTGGCGTAGCCCTCATCACCTTCGTGCTGGGAGCCGTTCCGGATCAGACGGAGCAGGTCCAATTGCTGGTGTGGATCTTCGTCGTCCGCGTGGTCATGCTCATCGCGTCCTTCGTGTCTTACCTCATCAACAACGCCGTCGCGAAAGCCCGCTACGGCACGGTCTCGGAGATGGACTTCGAGAAGCCGCTGAGTTCCCTGGTGTGGATTACCTCGGTGATGTCGATCCTGCTAACTGTCCTGACCACCCGGTGGATGCTCGGTTCAATGGGAGACGGAACGATGTGGTGGAAGCTGTCCATCATCATCTCCTGTGGCACCTTGGCCGGTGCCCTCATTCCGGAGCTCGTCAAGGCCTTCACCTCAACGAATTCTCGTCACGTGCGTGAGGTCGTGACGAGTGCCCGAGAGGGAGGCGCTTCCTTGGACATCTTATCTGGCCTGGTCGCCGGTAACTTCTCCGGATTCTGGTTGGGCATCATCATCGTCGCCCTCATGGGCGCATCCTTCCTCGTCTCGGGCACCGGTTCGGGCCTGGGCGATATGGGAACTATGAGCGAAGTCAAATGGGCAGTCTTCGCTTTCGGTCTCGTCGCCTTTGGCTTCCTCGGCATGGGTGCGGTGACGATCGCTGTCGACTCTTACGGTCCGGTGACCGATAACGCCCAGAGCGTCTACGAGCTGTCGACTATCGAAGATATCCCGAACGTCTCCGACGAGTTCGAGAAGCACTATGGATTCGCCCCCAGGTGGGACATCGCCAAGCGCATCTTGGAAGCTCAGGACGGCGCTGGTAACACCTTCAAAGCCACTGCCAAACCGGTGCTCATCGGTACTGCCGTCGTCGGCGCGACCACGATGATCTTCTCGATCATCATGATGCTCACTGAGGGCCTATCGAACGCTGCTGAGGTCAACAAGTTAGGCCTGGCCCACGCCCCATTCCTGCTCGGCCTCATCACCGGCGGCGCCGTCATCTACTGGTTCTCCGGAGCCTCGATGCAGGCTGTCACGACCGGCGCTTACCGGGCCGTCGAGTTCATCAAGAACAATATGCAGCTCGATCAGAACGCCACCAAGGCCTCCAGTAAAGACTCCAAGAAGGTCGTCCAGATCTGCACCGAGTATGCCCAGAAGGGCATGCTTAACATCTTCCTGGGTGTGTTCTTCGCAGCCCTCGGGTTCGCTTTCGTCGATCCGTACTTCTTCATCGGGTACCTGATCTCGATTGCCATCTTCGGCCTTTACCAAGCCATCTTCATGGCCAACGCTGGTGGCGCTTGGGACAACGCAAAGAAGATCGTTGAGGTGGACCTGGATGCCAAAGGCACTGAGCTGCATGACGCTTCGGTGGTTGGTGATACCGTTGGCGACCCATTCAAGGACACCTCATCGGTGGCCCTTAACCCGGTCATTAAGTTTACGACTCTCTTCGGCCTGCTAGCTGTGGAGTTGGCAGTGTCGATTGGTGTCGGTTTGCTGACCTACATCCTTGCCGCGGTGTTCATCCTCGTCGCTTGCGTCTTCGTCTACCGTTCCTTCTACGGCATGCGAATTGACTCGACGAAGGATCCTGAAGAGTTCAGCGTCGTCGCTAAGGAGGCTGGCAGCGGGTCGTGATTGGCAGAAGGGTTCTACACTGGCCGTCGTGCCGGAAACCCCTTTGACTCTGGACCCTCACGCTCCAACAGAAGTCCTGCTTCTCGAGGACGTGAGGGTCACCTTCGGTCATGTTATTGCCCTTGATGCTCTGAGTTTGACCGCTGTCACCGGCGCTATCACCGCTGTGCTAGGCCCCAATGGTGCGGGTAAGACGACGATGATGCGCTGCTGCACATCTCTCATCTCGCCCGACTCTGGGCGCATCGACGTACTTGGCCATGCCCCAGGCAGCCCCGAGGCCGCCGCTGCCACCGGACTCATGCCTCAGAGCTCCGGTGCCTGGAGCGGCATCCGAGCTGGCGAGCTATTGCACTACATGGCGGGTCTGCACGCCAATCCCATCGACCCGGACCTCCTCATCGAAGCGCTAGCGATTACCCCTTTTGCGCACACCACCTATCGACGCCTCTCCGGCGGCCAACAGCAGGCCGTCAACCTTGCCGCCGCCCTGGTTGGCCGCCCCAAGCTGGTATTCCTCGATGAACCGACCTCGGGGATGGATCCTCACGCCCGTCATCATACGTGGGATATCGTTGAGCAAATGCGTCATGACGGTGTCTCCGTCGTGCTCACTACCCACAACATGGATGAGGCTCA
Organism: Cutibacterium sp. 37298; assembly: GCF_023838685.1. Classification (NCBI taxonomy): domain Bacteria; kingdom Bacillati; phylum Actinomycetota; class Actinomycetes; order Propionibacteriales; family Propionibacteriaceae; genus Cutibacterium; species Cutibacterium sp. 37298. Next base: position 73,622 of record NZ_JAJNRJ010000004.1, on the reverse strand, counting down.
ACGGCTGGCTGATCACGTCTGGATCGTCGATCGCGGCAGGGTCGCAACTCATGGAACTGTGCCAGAGCTCACCGCTGAGTCGAGTTTGGAAGATGTGTTCCTCACTCACACTAGTGACCGCGCAGCAGGGAGGAATTGACATGACGACACTCGATCTCCACCCCGCACCTCAGGCCGCACCGGCTGCTGCACGCGTGCGTAACCACGCTCTCACCGAGGTGCGTCTGGTGATGCGCAACGGTGAGCAGCTGCTACTAGCTCTCGTCATTCCCATCGGGATCATCGTCGCCGGGCGCTTCCTGGGCAGCCGGGTCGGACTGACGATGGACGTCTTAGCACCCTCAGTGCTGGCGCTCGCCATCTGGTCGACATGTTTCACTTCCCAAGCGATCATGACCGGTTTTGAACGCCGTTACGGGGTGCTCGAACGATTGTCCGCAACTCCGTTAGGTCGGTCGGGACTGCTGGCTGGCAAGGCGATGGCTTACTCCGTTATCAGTCTCGCTCAGGTGATACTGCTTGTCATCATCTCTTTAGCGCTGAGCTGGCACCCCCACGGTTCCGGCCTGGCCTGGCTCCCAACCCTGGTGAGCGTTGTGCTCGCCATGATGACATTCGGGCTCGCAGCACTGGCAATGGCCGGCTCTCTCAAAGCTGAAGTCACTCTCGGACTGGCCAACTTGGTATACATCGTCGGTCTGGTTGCAGGAGCCGTAGTGTGGCCGCTGGCGGATTATCCGAAGGCCATTCGCCCCGTCATCGCTGCCCTGCCTACTGCTGCCCTCGGAGAGTCACTGCGTGCCTGGGGAGTTGGACAAACTCTGTGGTGGCCACTAGCAAGCCTGGCGGGCTGGGGGATTCTGCTCGGACTGTTGGCCCGAAAGGTGTTCACGTGGATCTCATGACTGCCCGGGATCGTCTTCTGTACGGCTGGTGTATCGCAGCTCTCGTTACCAATATGGGCATCGTCGTCACGGGTGCAGTGGTACGTCTGACCGGATCGGGCCTGGGCTGCAATACCTGGCCCCACTGCACCGCCGGATCGTTCACCCCACATGAGGCGATGGGAATTCATTCCTTCGTCGAGTTCGGCACCCGGCTCCTCACCTTTGTACTTGTGGCAGTCGCTATCGGGGCTCTCGTGCGCTGTTACCGGGTCAAGATCACAGCTCAACTCATGGCTCTTTGCTGGATCAACCTGGTGTCAATCGCTCTACAAGCTGTCATCGGTGGAGTTTCAGTGCGGGTGGGCCTTAATCCCTTTGTGGTGGCCCTGCACCTGCTGATGTCGGTGGCGATCATCCTTGTCAACGTCAAGATGATCTGGCTGGTCGGTCCCCATTCCTGTGAGGCCGTTGACGGACTCACGATGGGCCTAGTGCGAGCCACGGTGGCAATGATGTGCGTTGTCATGTGGCTAGGAACGGTAGTGACGGGGTCAGGGCCCAATGCCGGTGACTCGGGCTCAGCGCGCACCGGGTTCAACATCGAAACCGTCGCGCGGCTGCACGGCATCTCGGTGTGGATCACGGTGGCACTGACGATCGCCTGCCTGGCCATCGCCACAGCCCGTCATCTAGCCATGATGCGTCGCTGGAGCATTATTTTGGTGGCGGTGGAGATCTATCAGGCGATCGTCGGATATTCGCAGTACTTCGCCCACCTCAACCCGTGGCTAGTTATCTGGCACATGGTTGGCGTGTCCTTAGCAGCAGCGGCAGTCGGGGCCCTGTGGTGCAGTGTGCGTCCTACGCCCTCGCCGGTACTCAACCGGCAGTCTTCAGCGTGAACTGCAAGACTGACGGCCCCCTGACCGGCTAGGTAGGTCGTAGCCGGTGCAGATGACCCGCCAGATACCCGCCGCCCTCCGGCCCCGGTCAGCGCTCAGTCTCCTGTGTGCGGCAAACTAGTGGGACGCGACGAGGCACCTCCGTGAAGAGAACCGGAGGGGGTCGCAGTAAGCGGGAGAGATGTGCCAGAAGTTGGCTCTCCAGAAGTCGGCCTCCCGGAAGGAGCCACCGGGCACACGGAATTCAACCACCCCATCGGAATGGTGGAGTACCGAATACCGTCGCGCTCCCACAGAACGCCCAACGCCCCGTCGGACTGCACCGCTGCCGTGGTGTATCCGACTTCCCCGGGCATGTAGGTCTGATGACTGACCCATGTCCGTCCGTCATCGCAGGAGACCGAGAGGGTACCGTTTACCCGTTCCGTGGCATTGCGGGCATTCGTGAATAACAGGATCCTGGCTTTCGCCGACCCGGCCCGGGCATTGGGGTAAGCCCGAATGATCTGGGCGTTGTTGGTGGGGTCGATGAGGTCGTCGACCAGCTTCACCGGCCCCCAGGTCAAGCCACCGTCATGGGAATAGGCCACTTTGCGCCGACCGGAACGGGCTGCGTCCCTGGAATTGAGCATGAGGGTACCGTCGGACAGTTCCACCACCTTGTTCTCGTCCATCATTCGGCCCACCGGGTTGCCAGCATGCCAGGTGATGCCGTGATCATCGGAATAGATCGACTGGGCCTGTTGGCCGACACTGTTGCGCACCGTCATCTGGGCAATGAGACGTCCAGCGTGGGGGCCGTGGAGCAACGCTATGCCCTGCCCTGATGCCACGAATCGTGTCCGAGTGGTGGGATCCGGGGTGATCTCGCGCGTGATGTCTCGATAGGTCCAAGTGTGTCCATTGTCGGTCGATGTAGAGACCTCGGCGTGCAGAACATGACGATCATCCGGGTCCGTGCCCACCTCCGATGTGGCGAATCCTCTGTCGTAGGACTTCACGTGAAAATTGAGGATGTGGCCCGTGGCTGGATCGACGAGATAGGAAGGATCGGAGTATCCCACCTTCCTGCGACCCAGGGTCCCGGCATGGATGACGGTTTGCGGACCCCGCGTCCTACCGTTGTCGCGAGAGCGGCGCTGCACGATGGAATTGGGGTTAGGCGCATCGGCGGCGCTCCCCGGACGCAGATCGTAGGAGGCCAGCAAATCGCCGTTCGAAGCGGTCGCAAGGGCTGGGATTCGGTAAAAAACACCTGCCGGATGCTCATTGACAGCCAAATCCACGACGGGGCCAAGGAGCATCCGTGTGCTCGAATCAGCACGAACATCCGGCAGAGGTGCCGGCACTGCTGCGGGCCATGTCCGGTCGACTTTCATAATGGCTCCCTTGGCGTTCCGGACGATATTCTTACCGAAGAAGAGATGAGTGCCCGACTGATCGGTGCTGGTGATATCACCCGTGACGAGCTTCGGCTGGGTGGTGGCCGCATCTGGGGCCGGAGCCCTGCCTGATGCCATAGCTGACTGCGTCACCATGGGAGCCCCGATGACGGCCATGATTCCGGCAATGGCCAACGCGCTCAGTTTCGTGGTCAAAGTCATGCCATGCTCCTTTGCATGTGGTGTTGACGTGCCTTACTAGCCGTTGCGGTAAGGCTAAATGGATACGATACGGGGCTGCGGGGAAACCCGCCAATAACACCCGCATTACGGTCATCACAGATGAATGAGCGGATCAACCGCGATAGCCAAAAAGAGCAATGACAGATAAGTATTCGACCAATGGAATAGACCCATCGGTTTGAGTAAGGCATCACGCAGGCCAGCATTGGCACGGCGCAGCAACTGGGCCGCCTCGACGATGAATACCGCGCCTGACACCACTGCGACGACGACGTAGATCCACCCCATATGGGCCACCGGCCACAGCACCAAGGAGATCGCCACCGTCATCACGGTGTAGATGAGGATCTGGATGGCCACTTCGGGGGCATCCCTGACCACCGGGAGCATGGGCACGCCAGCGGCTTCATAGTCTTCGCGATACCGGAAGGACAGCGCCCACGTATGCGGTGGGGTCCACCAGAAAACGATGAAAAAGAGCACCAACGGCTCCCATCCCACGCTCCCGGTGACAGCGGTCCAACCGATAAGGGGCGGGAAGCATCCGGCAATACCGCCCCAAATAGTGTTTTGCCAGGTACGACGCTTGAGCAGCATAGAATACACGAAAACGTAAAACAGGTTGGCAATCAACGCCAGCGCAGCTGATAACCAGTTCGCGCCGAATCCCAGGATGATGGTGGCAATTATCCACAGTATGATTCCATAAATAAGGGCACTGCGACGCGGCACTTGATGACGCGGGAGAGGACGGCGCCGAGTCCGACGCATTTTTTGGTCAATATCGACGTCAATGACACAGTTGAACACGTTGGCACTGGCAGCAGCGAAAAGTCCACCAACCATCGTCGCGATCACTAAACCGAGCTTCGGCACACCATGGGAGGCCAGGAACATCACCGGTAGGGTTGTTACCAAGAGCAACTCGATGATGCGTGGCTTTGTCAGAGCGACATAGGCATGCACTACGTCACGACTCGACAGCCGGGGACGACCTTGCTCCTGCTCCACCTTAGTCTCGACAGGATCGGGACGCTGAGAGGCTGGCGCCGTCGCCACGTGCGTCGTCTGGTTGCTCACGGTGTCCTTCGAAATCGAGAAAGGCATTGCGGCCACTGTTGGGCACGGCACATCCGTGAAGTGAGAAGTGCCACGAATAGCCGTCTTGACGATTTTAGGCTTTCTGGCCGCCGATGTCCTCATCACCAACCTTCCGAATGGGGTTCTCGGTGTCAGCCCGTCGCTGAACACAATCACCAGTGGTTCGACCAGCTACCGTTGAGCAGGTGGAATAACGGTTCCGCACAACATCACCAGGAAGGACGGGTGAGGTGGCAGGTCGAGACGCATCAGGAAGCACCACCAGAGCGATCAGCGGACTGCGTGGCGACCGCGTCAACCCATTGCGGGACCCCTCAGACCGCAGACTGCCACGCGTCGCCGGGCCGTGCGTTCTAGTCATGTTCGGGGTTACCGGTGACCTTTCACGCAAGAAACTCATGCCAGCTGTCTACGATCTGGCGAACCGTGGCCTACTCCCACCAGGTTTTGGCCTGGTGGGTTTCGCCCGTCGAGATTGGGAGGACGAGGACTTCGCCAAGGTCGTACACGACGCCGTGGCCGAGCATGCCCGTACCCCCTTCCGCGAGGAGGTGTGGGAGCAACTACTCGAAGGCATTCGGTTTGTCCGCGGCGAATTCGACGATAACGACGCCTTCGAGAGATTGGCTAACACGATCCGCGAACTTGATGAGGAACGAGGCACTGGTGGTAATCACGCCTTCTACCTGTCGATCCCGCCGAGATCTTTTGAAGCGGTCATAAGCCAGCTCAAACGTCATGGCATGACCGGCCACGACTCCTCTCACTGGAGCAGAGTCGTCATTGAGAAACCCTTCGGACACGATCTGGAAAGTGCCCGCGATCTCGACGAGATCATCAGCAGCGCCTTCAGCCCAGAATCGGTATTCCGCATTGACCACTACTTGGGCAAAGAGACCGTCCAGAACATCATGGCGTTTCGGTTCGCCAACCAGATCTTCGAGCCGATTTGGAATAACCATTACGTTTCGCACGTCCAGATCACCATGGCAGAGGACATTGGCATCGCTGGCCGGGCTGGTTATTACGACGGTATCGGAGCCTCCCGCGATGTCATCCAGAACCACTTACTGCAACTCATGGCACTGACCGCCATGGAGGAGCCGACGAGTTTCGACGCCAAGCAATTGTGCGCGGAAAAGATTAAGATCTTAGCTGCAATTCAACCGCCTGACAACATGTTCGCCCAAACCTGCCGCGGCCAATACGTGGCTGGTCGCCAAGGAGGCGAAAGGGTGCGCGGCTACCTTGAGGAAGACGGAGTCGATCCTCGCTCCCGCACCGAAACCTATGCCGCTGTGCGGCTGACCATCGACAATCGACGCTGGGCTGGAGTTCCGTTCTATCTACGCACTGCCAAACGAATGCCTCGACGAGTCACTGAGGTCGCCTTGAATCTGCAACGCGCCCCGCATCTACCCTTCTCAGATACCGCAGCTCTCGGCACCAACGCCGTCGTACTGCGTATTCAGCCTGATGAGGGAGTTACTCTGAAATTCGGCGCCAAAGTGCCCGGCACCCAGATGGAACTTCGCGATGTCACGATGGACTTCGCGTATGGATCTTCCTTCACCGAGGCCAGCCCGGAAGCCTACGAGAGACTCATTCTTGATGTTCTCTTGGGCGATCCGCCACTGTTCCCCCAACATGAGGAGGTCGAATTGGCTTGGAAGATCCTTGACCCGGTGCTGGATTTCTGGGCCGAGTCCAACACTCCCCCGTGCGAATATCCGGCCGGTAGTTGGGGACCGTCGGAGGCTGACGAGATGATCGCCCGCGACGAGTTCGTCTGGCGCAGGCCTTGAGGAGGAGACATGATCGTCACGCTCAACGACACCACCGCCTCGAAGATTGGTGGGGCCATCGTGGAGGCCCGTCGTACCGTTGGTTCTGGGTCTGGGTTGGTTCACACCCTCATTTGCATCTGTGACTCTTCCCACTTCGATGCCGCCTTCGAGGCGGCCAGGGATGCCGCCCGTCAGCACCCGTCACGCCTCCTCATGGTCGTGACGACGCGTTCTCGTAAAGACAAGCTTGACGCCGAGGTGCATGCCGGTGAAGGCACCCCCGGGGATGTCATCGTGCTGCGGTTTTCCGGAGCCATGGCGAAGCGTCCTGCCTCAGTTATCCTTCCGCTGCTACTGTCGGACTCCCCCGTCATTGCGTGGTGGCCCTTCTCCGGCCCTGACAACCTCGCCTCGGACCCCATCGGAGCCCTTGCGGACCGCCGCATCACCGACTCGGCAGCTGACAAAGATCCGTGCAAAGCCCTCATACGCCGTGCGGCTCACCTAACCGAGGGTGACTCCGACCTGTGTTGGGCTCGCACCACCAGCTGGAGAGCCCTAGCTGCAGCAGCTTTGGATCAACATCCAGCGACCGTCAAGTTCGCTCGGGTAGAGTCAGCCGCCGGTAATGCGCCGGCGATGCTGCTGGCAGCCTGGCTAGGATTGCGTCTCGGCGTCCCGGTCGAGCGGGTGACAACCGACGTGCCCGGCATCTCCGCGATCGTCATGTCGACCTCAGGTGGTGACATCGAGATACGCCGTCGCAGCGGCAGATACGCCGCCTACCGGATCCCGGGAGAACCAGCGCGTGGAGTAGCCCTGGACCGTCGTGAGGTACAGATGCTCATCGGTGAGGAGCTTCGTCGACTCGGCCCCGACAAGGTGTTCACCGCTGTCATGGCTGAAATTCACGATGGGGCGGGCCGAATCTCATTGACGAATGGTAGGGATGAGTCATGACAAGCCGACGCCTCATGCGGTACCAATCCGCCCAGGGGCTGGCCGAGGGGGTTGCCCACCGGCTAGTACAGACGATCGTCAGGATCCAGGCCGCGCAGGAACGTATCGACCTGTGTCTCACCGGCGGGAGGATCGCCAATATCGTCTATGCCGCTATGGAAGACGTTCCCGAATGCGCCAAGATTCGTCCAGACCAGTTACACGTCTGGTGGGGTGATGACCGATTCGTCCCCACCGGTCATCCTGACCGTAATTCCCTGCAAGCCCTGTCTCTATTGTCGTCAGCTATCCGTCTGGACCCTTCAAAGACCCACGTTATGCCCGCCGCCGACGGCAAGGCCGATCCCGACGAGGCCGCCTATTCCTACGCCCAGGAGCTCGGCGGTGTCGTCTTCGACATTTGTTTGCTGGGGATGGGTACCGACGGCCACGTTGCTTCCCTGTTTCCAGGCCACCCCTCCTTCAATCCCACAACAGCCGCGCTGGCTGTTGGCGTCACGGATGCTCCCAAGCCTCCGCCGGATCGTCTCTCAGTTACGATGCCTGTCATCAACAGGTCGAAACGAGTCTGGTTCCTTGTCAGTGGGCCCGAAAAAGCTGAGGCTGTCGAGAAGGTTTTTGCTGGAGACGAGTCCTTGCCGGCTACCTGGGCCAACGGCACTATCGAGACGAGTTGGATGGTCGACCATGACGCCTCGATCGGTCTACCGAGGTACAATTGCTCGCTGTGATGCCGCGGTAACTACGGCGTCACCACGGTCGTAGCCCCGCTGCGTGGTCCAGCGGCTCACAGACCACACGACCGGGCGAGTTGTCGCTGACAGCTAACATTAAAGACGACACATTGTGAAGCTTTAAGGAGAATTGGTCCACCCCGACTTACACTGTTCACGGCACACCGTGGCAGGGCCTGACTCAGCTAGACGGCAGCGCGACCCCCGACGAGCTGCTCAAGGCCATCGTGTCAGCTTAATAACGCCGGACGACCGGGCAACTGATCGGCACAGTCATCAAGACGGGTCATCCACGTCGTAGGTGACATATCAATTACTGTGGTGAACCCGACTAGGATGTCAGATATGGACTCTCAACCATCGTCGCGCTCTTCCACAGTGCGCGACTGGGTGGGCCTGGCGGCCCGGATCATCCTCGGTGCCACTCTCCTCGTTGCGGGCATCATCAAGGCCACCGATATAGACTCCACGATCTGGTCGGTGCGTACCTACCAGATCGTGCCGTGGGACCTCGCCCCCGTCATCGGCTGGACGATGCCGATCCTCGAGATCATCGTCGGGCTCATGCTCATCTTTGGTATCGCGACGCGCTGGTCTGGTCTTCTCGGCACCCTGGCTATGGCCGTCTTCATCGTCGGGATTTCCTCGGTGTGGGCGCGCCACATCTCGTTGGACTGCGGGTGCTTCGGCAACGGCGGGCCTGTCGACCGAAATTGGGACCTCACCCAGCGCACCTATCTCCTGGACATTCTGCGTGATCTCGGCCTCACCTTGTGCGGAGTATGGCTAGTTATCCGACCCCGCTCGGCACTGTCCGTAGATCACTGGATTACTAGTTGAGACATGAGTGAGCAGCAAGTTCGGTTACCCGACCGGCTACCATCATGTGCGACACATCATCGATGGCACGAGGGGATTTCAACCAATGGCTGATAAAAAGGCAACTGCGACCACCTCTAAACGGGCCGCCCTGCGCGCCCAACAGGAAGCTCAGGAATCGGCCAAGAAGCGCCGCCGGATCATCGGCGTCACCGCAGGCGTTGTCATCATCGCGATGGTAGTCGTCGCAGTCGTCTTCGGGCTGAACCACAAGTCCGACGATGTGCCGACCACTGGCCAGATCACTCCGCCTTCGGCTACCAAGGACGGCGTCTACACCCTCAATCCTGACAAGGTGAAGGCCGGAGCCCCTACAGTCACGGTGTTCCAGGACTACCAGTGCCCCGCATGTAAGGGTGCGGAAGATGCGCTCGGCAAGCCTCTCAATGAGCTATCGGCCGAGGGAAAGATCAAGCTGGAATACCACACCCTCACTTTCTTGGATAGCAATCTGCATAACGACTCTTCCACTCGCGCCGCGATGGCCGCTGCTGCCGCCGACGTCGTAGGTAAGTACGAGGCCTACCACGACGTCGTCTACCGCCACCAGTCTAAGGACGAGGGCGCGGGTTACACCGATGAGCAACTGCGCAAAGAATTCGCCGCCGAAGCCGGCATTACCGGAAGTAACCTCACCAAGTTCCAGCGCATCTACGACAACAAGCAGACTGAACAGTTTGTCAAGAACGGCAACGACAAGGGGCTGCAGGAATTGCAAAAGTCCGGTAATACCGGTACTCCCGCCTTCCTCATCAACGGAAAGTCGTGGGACGGTTGGGCGGATTTCATGCAATCCGTTCCTTCCGCCGATGAACTGCTCCAAGCCATTAAGAAGGCCCACTGACATAGGGGCATTGATTTTCCACAATCCATCGTGACAAGGGGCCGAGGCAGGCCCGAGGCTCCTCGTCACTATTACCCTGGGCGACTGGCGAATACCACTCGTCTAGCGACCTGTCCGAGTCGAACACTAGAATTTGGAATATGACCTCACAGACCTTTACCACCTCATCTGCCACGCCTCCGACGCGCGGTGTCGTACCCGATAAACCGGCCCTCGAAGGTCTGGAGGTAAAATGGGGCAAAATTTGGGAAGACGAGCAGCTCTACGCCTTCGACGCCACCACAGTTGACTCGCGCGAGCAGGTGTTTGCCATCGATACCCCGCCTCCCACTGTCTCAGGCCACCTGCATCCCGGTCACGTCTTCTCCTACACCCACACCGACACTGTTGCCCGCTATCAGCGGATGCGTGGCAAGAAGGTTTTTTACCCGATGGGTTGGGACGACAACGGTCTTCCGACTGAGCGTCGCGTGCAGAACTACTACGGCGTACGCTGTGATCCCTCGCTGCCGTACGACCCCGACTTCACCCCACCGAGCAAACCCGACCCCAAGCGTCAGGTACCAATTAGCCGTCGCAACTTCGTCGAGCTGTGCGTCGAGTTGACCGCCGTCGATGAAAAAACTTTCCAGGACTTGTGGCGGGCTGTCGGCCTGTCTGTGGACTGGAACCAGCTCTACACGACGATCTCGCCAGAGTCGCAGCGGATCGCCCAGCTGGCCTTCCTCCGCAACTACGCTCGTGGCGAGGCGTACTTGTCTGACGCCCCCACTCTGTGGGACGTCACCTTCTCCACCGCCGTCGCCCAGGCTGAGCTCGAGGCTCGCGACTACCCCGGTGCTTACCACCGCCTCGGCTTCCACCGTCCCAATGGTGAAGACGTCTTCATCGAAACCACCCGGCCCGAGTTGCTGGCCGCTTGCTGCGCCCTCATCGCTCACCCCGACGACGAGCGCTATCAGCACCTCTTCGGCACCACCGTCACCACTCCGCTGTACGGAGTCGAGGTGCCGGTGTTGGCCCACTCGGCTGCCGAGATGGACAAGGGTGCCGGCATCGCCATGTGCTGTACCTTCGGTGACCTCACCGACGTTGCATGGTGGCGGGAATTGCAACTGCCCACCCGCACCATCATCGGTCGCGACGGACGGATCCTCTCGGAGACCCCGCAGTGGATCATCGACGCCGGATCCGCCGAAAGGTACGAGGCAATCGCGGGCAAGACCACCTTCACCGCCCGTAAGCTCGTCGTTGAGGCCCTCGTGGAGTCCGGCGAGATGGACGGTGAGCCCAAGCCCACCCAGCGCAAAGCCAACTTCTACGAGAAGGGCGACAAGCCGCTGGAGATCATCGGCACCCGGCAGTGGTACATCCGCAACGGTGGGCGTGATGACGATCTGCGCAACGCCTTGCTGGAGCGCGGCCGGGAACTTGAGTGGGTTCCTGAGCACATGCGTCACCGTTATGAGAACTGGGTCGAGGGACTCAATGGCGACTGGCTCATTAGCCGTCAGCGGTTCTTCGGCGTCCCCTTCCCGGTGTGGTATCCCCTGGGCACCGACGGCGAGCCCGACTACGATCACCCGCTATTGCCTGACGAATCTGCCCTCCCGGTAGATCCGGCTTCCCAGCCACCATCCGGATACCAAGAATCTCAACGCGGTGTCGCCGGAGGATTCATTGGTGACCCCGACGTCATGGACACCTGGGCCACGTCCTCGCTGACTCCCCAGATTGTCACCGGTTGGGAGCGCGACGCCGATCTGTTCGCTAAGACCTTCCCCATGGACTTCGCCCCCGAGGCCCACGACATCATTCGCACCTGGGTGTTCTCCCGTGTGGTGCGGGCGCATCTAGAGAACGGTATGCTGCCGTGGAAGCGCGCCGCGATCTCCGGGTTCGTCACCGACCCTGACCGCAAAAAGATGTCAAAGTCGAAGGGCAATACCGTCGTCCCGACCGAAATCATTGATCAGTTCGGTGCCGACGCGGTGCGCTGGCGTGCCGCTATGGCCCGTCCAGGCATGGATTCCCCTTTCGATAAGGCTCAGATGAAGGTCGGACGCCGTCTGGCCATGAAGATCCTCAACGCCTCAAAGTTCGTTCTCGGATTTGGCGAAGGCGGTCAGGTCTGCGACATCACCAACCCGGCCGATCTGTCGATGCTAGCCGGACTGCGCGAGCTCATCGCTGAGGCGACCGAGGCATTCGACAAATTCAACTACACCGCTGCCCTGGAGGTCTGTGAGCAATTCTTCTGGACCTTCTGCGACGATTACCTCGAGCTCATCAAAGAACGCGCCTACGACTCCGAGGGGGCCGACAACGCAGGTGCGCTGAGCGCCCGGACTGCGCTGCGTCTAGCCCTTGACGTCATGCTCCGGCTATTTGCCCCGTTCCTGCCCTTCGTCACCGAGGAGGTCTGGAGTTGGTGGAAGGACGGCTCAGTGCACACCTCCTCCTGGCCGACCGCCGACGAAGTTCCCGCCACCGGCGACGTCGACCTCATGAGCGACATCTCGGCTGCCTTGGTCGAGTTGCGTGGGGTGAAGTCGACTCACAAGGTTCCGATGCGCACCCCGATCCTTTCGGCCCGTATCAGTGCCCCAGCTTCAGTCATCGCGAACCTCAAGGCCGTGGAGTCCGACTTGACCAAGGTCTCCAAAACCGAGTCCTTGACGTTCCTCACCGGGGGAGACAAGTTGGTCTTGGAGGCCGAGTTGGGCGAGCCTCCAGCCAAACGCAAGAAGTAAGGGGATCACAACCTCCTGATCCGTTCCAGAGCCGGTAAACATCCCGGAACCAGGGAAAAGGGGTCGACCGCAGCGACGGTCGGCCCCTTTCTCGTGGTGAGTCATCCTGTACACGATTACATCAAGCGTTCACAAGGTCTGCGCATCCTCTTGCAGCGCCCCGGCAACACTCAATAGCCTCTCCTCAACCTGTACACAACGGACTCCAGTCAAGAGGAGTCCCGAGGAAGGACAACGATGTCGCGAACACCACGGGGCAGGTCCATCGGTGCGCTCGCCGTGTCAGCTGGCACGATGCTGGCACTGATCGCGCCGACGGCCCCTGCACATGCCGAGACCCGGTACCGCCAGATTAACCAGGCAGCAATCACCGCGGTTGCCGCTGATTCAGCCACCGCCACCGATCCGATCTCCAACACTCTGGACGGCAATCCCGACACGATCTGGCACACCACATGGCAGAACGGAAAGGACCCGCTACCTCACTGGATCGTATTCAAACTAGGTGATGAGGCCGTGAACCTGGGCAAGGTGGAAATCACACCCAGATCCAGCTCGAACGGCTCGGGTCGCATGCACGACTACGAGCTATACACGGCCAACACCAAGACCTGCAACAACGCCGCATTCTCCTCAGCGAAGCCGGTTGCAACGGGTTCTTACGGAGCCTCCGACACGTCGATACGCAAGATCACCTTCGCCGCAACCAAGGCCACCTGCGTCAAAGTGAAGGTGAACTCCTCTTGGGGAGGCGACGGATCGGACGAGGAAGTCTCCTCGATGGCGGAATTCAATGCCTTCACCGTCGACGGATCGGACCCTTCTCCGGATCCCACACCATCGGAACCGCCGACCCCAGAGGTCCCGAAAGACGCCATCAGCCTGTCCGACGGCACTGTGACGGTCAGGGCCCGTCGTGACTTCCCGCAAGTGATCGACTACACCGTCGGCCACGCACACATGGCAGGACGTATCGGCTCCCCGTTGACGAAGGTCAGGATCAACGGCGCCGACCACGTCGCCACTGTGTCCGCGCCCACGACGACTGGCTCCTCCGCGTCCTGGAAGCTCACCTTCCGCGACCTGCCCGGCGTCGAGCTCACTGCAGACATCAAGGTCTCCGATGGTGTCATGACATGGTCGATCCCACACATCGTCGACACCCCTGACCACCGTGTCAACACCGTGTCGGTGCCCGGCCTCACCCTTGCCTCGGTCACCTCAACTGATCCGAAAGCTCAGCTGAGCAGCGCAAACATCGTCGTCGATCGCAACAAGACCGGCGATCTCTTCCAACCCCTCGCCACCGCTGACGTCTCGCAGGACACCTCCTGGGTCGCCATGGCGAACGATTCCACGCTGGCAGCCGGATTCGAGGACAACGCGACCCAGGACGGCCTAGTCGGCTCCGCCGCCACGGTTGCCCGTTTCGTCCACTCCATCTCCCAGGTTGGGGGAACTAAGGTCGGAGCCATCGAACCGGCAACCTGGGTCCATCGTGGCAAGGGGTCCGCTACCCCCTGCCCCACCGACTCGTTCGGCAACAAGGCCGTATGTCAGCTGCCCGGTGGTGGCGCTGTCAAGGACGGCATCGGCCCAGACCCCGACACCCCGTACGTCCGGGTGAAGATCGTCGCTGACGCCAATGCCGACGGCAAGGTTGACTGGCAGGACGCAGCCGTCGCCACCCGGGACGTCACCATGAAGCCGACCGGCTCGGGGGATGTGGCGAACAAGGTCATCACCCATATTCCGTTTAACATCGTCTCCCAGGCGACTCATCCATTCCTTCGTACCTTGGACGATGTCAAGCGCATCTCTTTGGCGACCGACGGGCTCGGCCAGCAGGTCCTGCTCAAGGGCTACCAGGCCGAGGGCCACGACTACGCACACCCCGACTACGGCGGCAACGTCTCCCACCGTGCCGGCGGGATGAAGGATCTCGAGAAGCTCACCGAGTCGGGCAGGCAGTGGAACACCGATTTCGGCATTCACGTCAACCTGGTGGAGTCCTATCCTGAGGCGAATCACTTCGGCGACAACATCCTCGTTAAGCCGCATCAGAAGGCGTGGGACTGGATGGAGCAGTCCTACCGGATGGACTACGCCAAGGACCTTGGGTCTGGTCAGCTCTTCGCTCGACTCAACCAGCTGAGGAAGGAGTTGGGAGCCAAGTCCAACCTCGACTGGTTGTACTTCGACACCAACTACCCTGCTGGTTGGCAGAACGACCGGATCGCCAACGCTCTAAACGCCGAAGGCTGGAGGATCGGTTCCGAATGGTCGTCAACCTATCCGCGCTATAACCAGTGGTCGCACTGGGCCAATGACGAGAACTACGGAACCGGCAACAAGGGATACAGTTCCCGGATCATTCGGTTCATCGACAATTCCCGCCGCGACACGTGGAATCCTGATCCGATCCTCGGCAACTCCAATGTCGTCGAGTATGAGGGTTGGACGAGCCACAACGACTACAACGCGTTCATCGCGAATGTGTGGCAACGCAACCTGCCTACCAAGTTCTTACAGCGTTCGGACATCATGTCTTGGCAAGACGGCCGTATCGCTTTCGCTAACGGAACCGTGGCAACCTCGTCGAAGAAGTCCATCTCGGGTCATGAGATTCCCACCGCAAGGACCATCACCTTTGACGGTGCCACGGTCTTCAAGGAAGGCGGGTCCTACCTGCTCCCCTGGTCCAACGGTGGCAGCGATCGCCTGTACTACTGGAATCCGGGCAATGGCTCAGCAACCTGGAAACTCACGAATTCCTGGGCGGCACAGAAATCGGTGACTCTGTTTATGCTTACCGACACCGGCCGTGTCAAGGTTGCCGAGATCCCCGTCACCAACGGGTCCATCAGGATTCCCGCGACCAAGGCCAAGACTGCCTACGTCCTCTACCCGACGTCCAAGGTGCCTGTTGCAAAAACCCCGAACTGGGGAGAGGGAAGTCACTTCGTCAATCCGGGCTTCTACTCCGGTGACACCGCTGGTTGGAATGCCCGAGGAAACGTCTCGGTCAAGCACAACGACCGTGGCAACTTCCACCTCGAGTTCGGCAAGGCACAGTCGCAGATCTCCCAAGTCCTCAATCTGCCTGCTGGTGACCACTCCCTGTGGGCGTGGGTCCAGATAGATCCGACTAAGACCCGTCCAGTGGGACTTGCCGTCGACGGCACCGGGGTCACTCCCATCGACCATCAGAAGGGATGCGGGGGCCACGCGGAATCCGTCATCACGTCCACGACAGCCATCAACGCCACCGCTTCCGACGAGTATTTCGGCACCTACCACCAGCGGCTGCGAGTTGCTTTCCACTCTGACGGCAGACCAGCCACCGTTACCTTGAAGGCGCTCGCCGGGAATGCTGTCGTCAGCGCCGATGACTTCCGAGTCGTTGACGCTGCTGTGCCCAACGACCCTCACGTCACGCCTGCGACCGTTCTTTTCCAGAACTTCGAGGACGTCGACACCGGTTACTGGCCCTTCGTCACGGGAAGCGCAGGCATGGAGGGAGATGCCCGGACCCAGTTGTCCCGTCGCCATGAGCCTTACACCCAGAAAGGTTGGAACGGTCGGGCCATGGACTCGGTTCTCAGCGGTGACTGGTCCTTAAAGATGCACGAAGAACGTAACGGGACCGTGCTGCGCACGACCACCGCGTCCGCCCCTCTGACCGGGGACGGGACCCGCTACCGCGTCTCCTTCGACTACCAGGCTGACAAACCCGGGTACTCGTTCGTCACAGGTCACGACAAGGTCAACGGAAAGGCGGTTAAGGAAGTCATCACCGAATCCCATGCCATGGGAGTCGCCACCTCGACGACTCATTTCTCCACCGACATCGTTGTGAAGGACCAACCTGCCTGGATCGGATTCACCCACCAGGGTGAAGGGGATATGTCCATCGACAACCTGCGCATCGAAAAACTCGATCCACGACCGGCCTCCGCCACCTCCACGCAGACAGCGGTGTTCCCGGATGCCTGCAAGCCGGCCCCAGAACCGATCCAACCGGCGCAACCCTCGGCTTCCGCTCCGACGACATCCGGCTCCTCCCAAGTCCCTGGAACCGGTAACCGCTCCAACCGTTATGCCTTGCCTCGTACCGGAACAGACGGCGCAGGGCTCGGCTTCAGCAGTTCCGAAGCGGCATCGGCAACAGCTGCTGTGGATGTCCCCCGTCAAGGCCGATGATGACCGGTTGAGGGTTCACGCCATGCCGTGATCCCCGCCTCTAGAAAGGATCAGCCCCTGCGTGATGCAGGGGCTGATCCTTATCGGCCGTGGCCGAGTGGTCGTGACGAACCACGCTCAGCGCCGACCAAATGCCGGACCGGGCAGTTCCGGTGCGGTGGCTGCTGGCTTGTCGTCGAGCTGGCGCAGGCACTCAGCAATCGCCGCGTCGAGCTGAACGTCGCGATCGGCTTCCCAATCCTCCGGAGACACCGTCACAACGATGTCAGGATCAACGCCGTGATTCTCCACACCCCAGCCGTAGCTGCCGTACCAGCCGGCGTACCGCGGTTGAGTCACTGAGGTGCCATCAACGAGATCGAACCTGCCGTCGATCCCAACGACCCCGCCCCACGACCTCTCGCCAATGACCTTGGCGTACCCCATCGCCTGGGTGGCAGCCGCCACGATGTCGCCATCGGACCCGGCCCACTGGTTAGTGACCATGACGATCGGCCCACGCACGGCGTTCTGCGGATAGGTATCTGCTGTGGTATACCACCGGCTGTAGTCCCACCCGACGACCCTGCGGGCTAACCTCTCGACAACCAGCTGCGAGGTATGACCACCATGATTGAACCTCACATCAGCGATAACACCCTCGTGGCGAGTGGCCTCACCGATTTGGCGGTGCAGCTCGGCCCAACCGTCGGAGACCATATCCGGTACATGTAAGTAGCCGAGTCGTCCGCCCGAATGCTCTTCGACATAGCGACGACGCGAGGCCACCCAGTCGTGGTAGCGCAGCGGAGCCTCATCAGCCATGGGCACGACGGCCACCTGGCGCTCGTTCTCGCCTCGACGTACCGTCAACTCGACGACCCGTCCCGCCGATCCTTCCAGGAGCTCACCGAGGTTGCCATCGGCGCCGACCTTCCGACCATCCACCGCAACAATGACGTCCCCCTCGGTCACCGCGACTCCAGCCGCCCGTAGTGGTGACCACGCGCGAGGATCCGACGACTCGCCGGGAATAACCCGGACGACCCTAGCCCCGTCATCCCCGCTGCTGACGTCGGCTCCCAGGAGGCCAGCGCGCATGTCCGAATCCCCGGCGGCTCCGGAGGCTGACACGTAGGAGTGCGACGTGTTGAGCTCAGCAACCGTCTCCCAAAGAATGTCGTGGAGGTCGTCAACGACGTGACACAGATCGACGAGGGGACGGTAGCGGTTGAGGACGCCGTCCCAGTCGACCCCGTTCATATCCTCACGCCAATAGTGGCTCGCCATCAGGCGCCCGTTTTCATCAAACATTTGACGCCATTCAGCACGCGGATTGACAGTGCGACGCAGCCGCGTCAGGTCGACGCGGATGCAAGCCGGATCGTCGCCATCAACCTTGTGAGATGAAGGAACGACGATGATATCGTCGCGATGGCGCACCACGAGACGCTCACCATCGCCCGAAACAGAGAAAGTGTCGACGCGTTCACACAGCTTATCGAGGTGACGGGCGGACAGGTTGTAGTGCCACAAGACGTCACTGGGTGCTTCGCCGGTAACACCGGCACGGGTAGCGCCCAGCTCGCCGCCGCGATCAGCCACCTCGATCCACACCACACCATCCTTGACGACTGCCAGATCGCGATAAGAACCTGACGGAACTGGGAACGGCACCATCCTCTCCTCGAATCCGTCAGCAGCAACGTGGCAGATAACTGTCTCATCGGCTTCACCGTTACTAGTCTCTGCGTTGACCTTGGCTTTAGCGTCCTGCACCTCGCTGATCCGCCATCCCTGGGAGGACGGGCCGAATGGGGATGCCTCGGTTGCACTGAGCGGAACCAGCCAAGGACGCTGCGTGTGGCCAAAGGATAGGTCGAAGGTCTGACCGTCATAATTCGGGTCAAAGGTGCGCGCTGAAAGCATGGCGAGGTACTTGCCATCGGCAGTAAAGACCGGGCAGGAGTCATCAAAGGCACCACGGGTGAGCTCAAAGGGCTCCCCCATCCCCTGCTCGTCCCAGCATCGGATCTGACCGATCATCGCCTCGCCGGTAGCCATCGGGGATCGCCACACTACATAGCGGGAATCGGGGGACCATGCCAGCCCATTCGCCTCACCTTCTAAAGACTTTCCAATCTCACGGATCGCTCCGTCGGCAATAGTGACGATCAGGATGCGGCCGTCATGGCTAATGAGGGCGACCTTCGTGCCGTCCGGAGCCGGTGCGATATGCAACACACGACCAATCCGGCCCTGGGCGATACGCCGAATCTCACCAGTGCCATCAAGATTGGCGACCTCGAGGCAATCCTCTCCGTCGACGTCACTGGCCCACACCCCTTGGCCAGTCTGACCAAGAACGCGCGGCTCACGGATGCGAACGCCGTCGGCTGCCGAGAGCGCTCGCGCGGGGCCGGAGCGGTGGGTAAGGAAGTAGGCGGCTCCTCGCCACTCAAGTAAAGATCCGTCGCCACCGTGATCCGAAACGACCGCTTCCAGACGATCCGTAGGATCCAGCGGCATGCGTGGAGGGGCTCCGATACCGAGATCAATCTCCAGACGCTCCGGTTCTGCGTCAAGGCCAGTCATCCTCCACAGCGCACCGTGGGTGTGGTAGACGATCGTCGTACCGTCGGTGCGTGGGTCACGCACGTAACCCTCCGCTTCGCCATGGTGGGTGTGCTGACGTAGATCGTGTCCCTGGCCGTCAACTGACCAGACCTGAGCCTGGGCCTGCGGGCAGTCATCGTCACTCATATCGGAACTGAAGATGAGACGACCGTCGATCCAGCCCACGCTGTAACGCCCAGCAGCTGCGTAGCCGTCGTGGTTGTCGTTACCCTCACGCAGCAAACGCAAGAATGTCTCAGCCCCAGCGGGCTGCAGCCAGATCTGAGCGGCTGTTCCCCCGCGGTACCTCTTCCACCGCGAGCAGTCGCCGGAATTAGGGGTGACGACGGCGACGGCTCCGTCGGAACTGACGGCCAGGTCCATTCCCGGTCCGTATCCAAGTCGCTCGACGCGGCCATCGAGGGAGACGGTATATAACCATGTCAGGCCGACGTCGTTGGTCTGGTGTGGGGATGAGAACACCACATGCTCGTCGTCCTGCCAGCCGACGACGAGGTTGCGCGCCGCCCCTAGCCATGTCAGTCGGCGCTGATCTCCGGTAGTCAGGTCGATGACGAATACTTCGGGCCGCTGACCCAGGTAGGACGTCCATGCAATCTTGGTGCCATTGGGACTGAAGCGAGGATTACGGACCATAACGTGATCGTTGGTGAGACGACTCGCCCGTCCTCCGGTGACGGGAACCAACCACACATCGTCGTCAGCGGTGAACACCACGAGGTCGCCGTGGACATCGGGGTATCGCAAGTATCCAGTTGCCATGGGTGTCAGGGTACCGTCTGTTACCGAGACAAAGGGGAGGCGCGAAGGCAGATACGCGAAGGCCCGCAAGTCCATGGCGACCTTGCAGAAGCGGGCTGACAAACTGCTCGTCGAGGTCCTTGACGAGCACTAACCTCAGGCAGATAGCCTGCCTCGACCATGAAAGACCGGCGTGGAGAGGTACTGACACTTCCCTTCACCGGTGATGGCTTCCTGGGTTACCACGACTCGGGAGACATCATCGCGGGAGGGTACGTCGAACATGACGTCCATGAGGGTCTCCTCAATAATGGCCCGCAGTCCGCGTGCACCGGTCCCTCGTGCAACAGCCTTGTCGGCGATCGCCCCCAGAGCTCCCTCGGTAAAGGTCAATTCCACCCCGTCCAACTCGAAGAGTTTCTCAAATTGGCGGGTCAGAGCATTGCGAGGCTCGGTCAGAATGCGAACCAGGGCTTTGCGGTCGAGCGGGTGCACAGCCGTAACCATTGGCAGACGTCCGATGAACTCTGGAATAAGCCCAAACTGGTGAAGGTCCTCTGGGCGCACCAGACTGAGGGCTTCGGGCCCCTCAATGACCTCGCTCGCACCCGGATCATTGTTGAATCCCAACGGACGAGTACCGATCCGCTTGGCGATGATGTCTTCCAGACCGGCGAAGGCGCCCCCCACGATGAACAGGACGTTGGTGGTATCGATCTGGATGAAGTCCTGTTGAGGATGTTTGCGTCCACCTTGGGGAGGCACTGAGGCCACTGTTCCCTCAAGAATCTTGAGCAGGGCCTGCTGAACGCCCTCACCGGAGACGTCGCGAGTGATTGACGGGTTCTCCGCTTTGCGAGCCACTTTGTCAATCTCGTCAATATAGACGATTCCCCGCTCAGCCCGCTTGACGTCGAAGTCAGCCGCCTGCAGCAGTTTGAGCAGGATATTCTCGACGTCTTCACCGACGTAACCAGCTTCAGTAAGAGCGGTGGCGTCAGCCATTGCGAAGGGGACGTTGAGCTGACGAGCCATCGTCTGAGCTAGGTAAGTTTTGCCGCAGCCAGTCGGCCCAAGCATGAGGATATTCGACTTACCGAGCTCCACCCCATCGTCCTCGGCGCGACGGGCACGCGGCACATTGGCCTCGGACTGGATGCGCTTGTAATGGTTGTAGACAGCCACCGAGAGGGTCCGCTTGGCCTCTTCCTGACCGATCACCCAAGCGTCAAGGAATTCACACAACTCGCGCGGACGGGGAAGGTCCTCGACCCCACCGGCCTCGTCGGAGGACGAAAACTCCTCCTCGATGATCTCGTTGCACAGCTCAATACATTCGTCACAGATGTAGACTCCGGGGCCAGCGATGAGCTTCTTGACCTGCTTCTGGCTCTTACCGCAAAAGGAACATTTGAACAGGTCTCCGCTCTCACCAATTCGCGCCATCCGGCTTCCCTCCTAGTCGGCAGGTTCGTGTCAATCCGTCTTCTCCGGGACGATCATCCTCCCGAGATGTGCGCCGTACACCTTAGTTATGGACAGTATCCATTTCGGATGTCGTCGTCACCCGTGTCGAGTGACGACGACCAACCCTGCAGTAACCCTCGAGGGTCACCAGACGACCGTGTGGAACCTCACAGCGAGGTTAAAATGTCGTCGATAAGGCCGTACTCCTTCGCCCCCTGGGCAGTTAGATACTTGTCGCGATCGATGTCCTTGGAAATTTGCTCGACGCTCTGACCAGTCGCAGTAGCGAGCATGTTCTCCATGAGCTTGCGGATGCGCTGAATCTCGTCGTCCAAGATCTCAATATCGGTGGCCTGACCATACGTGGCCTGGCCCATAGCCGGCTGATGGATGAGGACGGTCGAGTTCGGCAAGGACAAACGCTGCCCCTTCGCGCCGGCGGCCAGCAACACGGCCGCAGCCGATGCCGCCATGCCCAGGCAAATCGTTTGGATGTCGGGGCGCACATAATTCATGGTGTCGTAGATCGCCGTCATAGCTGTGAACGAGCCGCCAGGCGAGTTGATGTACATGCTGATCTGACGATCGGCATCCATCGACTGCAGGCACAGCAGCTGGGCCATCACGGCGTTGGCGATGTCGTCAGTCACCGGAGTGCCAAGGAAGATAATGCGATCCTCGAACAACTTGGTGTACGGATCGACGCGACGCACACCGTAAGAGGTGCGCTCCTCCCACTGCGGGATGTAGTAGTCGTTGCGCGGACCTGCCGGGGCTAGCCCGCCAGGAGCAGCCTGTTCGGCCTGCTCGGCGTTCAAGGCGGCCAACCGATTCTTGTCAAAGGCGTTGAATCCCATGGTCACCTCACTGATTGGGGGCGTCACCGCGAAGCTGCGACGCATTGCTGTAGACGTGGTCAATGAGCCCATATTCGAGAGCCTCCTGAGCGGTGAACCAGTGGTCCCGGTCGGAGTCCTCAAGGATCTGCTCAAGGGTGTGGCCAGAGTGGTCGGCGTTGAGCTGAGACAGCTCGCGCTTGGTGTCCTTAAGCATCTTGGCGTTAATGGCGATCTCAGTAGCAGTACCACCAACTCCGCCGAGCGGCTGGTGCATGAGGATCTTGGCGTGCGGCAGGGCGTACCTCTTGCCGGGTGTGCCAGCGGTCAGCAAGAACTGGCCCATGGACGCTGCCATGCCCATCGTCACGGTCGCAACATCATTAGAGATCCACTGCATAGTGTCATAGATCGCCATTCCCCCGGTGACCGAGCCGCCTGGAGAGTTGATGTAGAGGTAAATATCGGCCTCGGGATCCTCGGCGTTGAGTAACAACATCTGGGCGCATAACGCATTCGCATTCTCGTCTTTAACCTCGGAACCAAGGAAGACAATGCGGTTGCGCAGCAGCGACTGGTAGACGTTGTCGGTCATCCCGGCACCGCCGGTCTCGGGGCCGGCCATGGCGGGCATGCCCTGGGAAGCGATCGAAGTATTGTGACTCACGGTTCTGAATCTACCCTGTGGGCACGACAGTTCCAGAGCCTTTCGCGGTCAGCGCGTCCGAACACCACCGGCATGCTACTCATCGGGGTTGTCCTCAAGCCCTTCTGTGGGTCGAGACGAGATCAGCGCATTGACCCATCGAGCACCTGGGTCGTGGTCAATAAGAGTGGCCTTGACGAGCAAGGAACACGGCAGAGCGATCAGAGTTCCCAACGCCCCAAAAACCCAACCCCACAAAAGCAAAGAAACAAAGGACATCGTTGGTGTCAGTCCCACAGCATCGCCAGCAAACTTCGGCTGGATAATCGACTGGATGACGAAGTTCAGCACCGAGTAGGAGACGACAACAACCACCGCTGCTACCCAGCCGTCTTTGAAGAGAGCCAAGAGGGCTGGTGGGATAACGCCGATGATGAAGCCAATATTTGGAATGTAGTTCGTCAGGAAGCTGAACAACGCCCAGACCCCGGCAAGCGGAACGCCGATGATGAGCAACGCTGCCCAGTCAAAGAGGGCGACAATAAGGCCGAATACCGTCGTCACCAACCAGTACTTACGAATACCGGAAGCGAAGGACTCCAAAGCCAAGACAACAACCGGCTTACGACTTCCGGCCATCCTTAGTCGATCATGCATCTGCGGAGTATCCATGACCATAAAGATCATGCCAGTGAGGATGACGATAATCATCGTCACGACGCTGGTGGTATCTGAGGCAACCGACGTCACGACCGACATCACTTGCTGCGGATCGATCTTTTTGAGCTTATCGGCAATGACTTCCTGGGAATACCCAAGTTGGGTCGACCAGTGCAACAGTTGCGTATAGATCTTCTCCATCTGCGGGATGTAGCTCTGCAACTGGTTAATCATGGCTGCCACCGACCACACCATGCCTACGACGCCAGCCGCCAGCACAACGATGACGGCGGTGCCGGCTGTCGTGGCAGAGATCCACCGCGGACATTTGTGTTTCACGAGCCAGGTGTGAATCGGATAGGCCGTGATGAGGAGGTTCAAACCGAAAAACAACGGGGCGACGACGCTCGACAGCTCATGCAGGAAGCTCAGTCCTAACCACGCCGCAGCCACCGTCAGCAGAACAATGGTGAGTTTAGGCAAGCCATGTTTGCTGGTGGCTACCTCAGCTTTTTCGTGGTCACTCGGCTGAGGTTGCAGCCCAGATTCGGCCGCCTTCTCCGCGTTCGTTGCGCCGTGGGTGAGATGTTCCTCAGTCTCCAATTCGCCACGCTCGACCGCACGGGCCACCGCGATGTCGTCAGCCACCATCTGACGCGCATTGCGCAACTGACGAGTGGCAGGGGCAACAGAGATCCGACGTCGAGATCGTGTGGGGCGCGCGGGGCGTTTGTTCATCGAGCTTCCTCAGGGTTGACGTGGGACCGGCGTCGTGCGAAAACCCGCACGACGCCGGTCATCAACGGATCATGTCGATCCTACGGGACACGTGGCCCTGATCATCACTGGGACTTATCGTCCTTGGCAGCCGTCTTCTTCTTAGGAGCAGGCTTCTTAGCAGCGGGCTTGTCATCAGACTTGACGTCCGCGACCTTCTTGGTAGTCGCCTTCTTAGCGGGAGCCTTCTGCTCAGCCTTGGGCTCCTCAGTGGGCTTGCTGTCAACCTTCTCAACAGAATCTTCAGCAGGAGCGTCCTCTTCGGCCTGCTTGTCGGCAATGGTGCCATCAGGCTGGATGCGGTCAAGCTCGAGAGCATTACCCTTCGAGTCGGTGACGGTAGCAGCACCCACCATGGAGGCCAGAGCCTTGCCACGACGGATCTCCTGCATCCAATCAGGCAGGTGGTTGTGCTGCATCATGTGCTGAGCCTCCTCCTCGGGGGAGGTGCCGTTCTGCTGAGCCTTGCGGAACAGCAACTCAGTCAATTCGTTCTGTTCAACACCGATCTCGTCGTCATCGGCCATCTTGTCGAGGACAATTTGGGCTTTGAGGGCGTCCAGGGAACGCTTCTCGATCTCAGCCCAGAAGTCGTCGGCGTTATCCACCTCCTCTTCGGAGTCTTCGAGATACTCTTCGACGGTCATACCGGCCTGGGCCAACTGCTGGTTGACCTGCTGACGGCGGGCTTCGAGCTCAGAGTCGATGAGGTTGGTCGGCAGCTCAATGTCGATCTTGGAGATAACCTCCTCCAGCACCTTGTCGCGGGCGTCCGCAGCCTGGTCGAGGCGAGCCATATTCTCCAAAGCGGTGCGCAAGTCGGCACGCATCTCGTCGACAGTGTCGAACTGACTGACCAACTGGGCGAAGTCGTCGTCAACGGCCGGGAGCTCCTGCTCACAGACTTTAGTGACGGTGACCTTAATGTCGGCATCCTGGCCGCGCAGCGGGCCGCCAACGAGGGTGGAGTGGAACTCTGCAGACTCACCCGCCTTGAGACCGGTAACGGCCTCATCAAGGCCTTCCAACATGCCCTCGGAACCGACCTTGTAGGTGACACCGGATGCGGTGGCGTCTTCGAGAGCCTCGCCGTCGCGGGTTCCAGCAAGGTCAATAGTGACGAGGTCGTCCTTGACGGCAGCGCGCTCGACCTCTGTATTAGTGGCAAAACGCTGGCGCAGGGTCTCGACGCGCTCGTCAACGTCCTCATCCGGCACCTCAACGGCAGGCACCTCAACGGAGATGGCGGAGACGTCGGGAAGATCGAAGTCAGGACGAACGTCCACCTCGGCGGTGAACTCGACAACCTCGCCATCCTCCAGCTTGGTCACCTCAATCTCGGGCTGACCCAAGGGAACGACCGTGTTCTCCTCGATGGCCTTGCCATAAGCAGCCGGGAGGGCGTCGTTGATGGCCTCCTGAAGGACGACCCCGCGACCGAAACGCTGGTCGATAACCGGAGCGGGCACCTTTCCCTTGCGGAAGCCGGGAACGTTCACCTGGTTGGCGATGTCCTTGTAGGCCTTGTCAAGGCTGGGCTTCAGTTCATCGAAGGGCATCTCGATCGTGAGCTTCACACGGTTAGTGCTGAGCTTCTCAAGGCTGCTGGGCACGAAGTTTCTCCTGTGGTTCCGATTCTGTCATCCCCGTTGAGGGGAGTACACATTCCATTTAATTCTAGCGACGCAATAGCCTCTGAGCCACCGGAAGGTTCCCACCCGGCAACAGCACCCGCCCAACTCCACGGTCTCGGCCAATGATTTTGGTGTCAGGAGACCCCTTCCAGCGGGCCGCACCATGGTCCTGCTGACTTACCGCGGAAGGACGGAATGACGAGAATGTCAACAATGACGCGACTGCTGACAAATGGAGCGGATGACGGGAATCGAACCCGCGTAGCCAGTTTGGAAGACTGGGGCTCTACCATTGAGCTACATCCGCGCACCCCCGAAGGGACCTCGATAGCATACATGGATTGACCGTCGGCGTCACATTCACAGTGACAGGGTGTGCCACGACCGTCCCAGCCCATCCTTCAGCCCGTGAAATATCAACCTTTCGGACCATGTTCACATCTGGACCCCGTGGTGTCATGACACCATGAGATCGTTGAAGAAGCTTGCAATCTGCGCAACCACCTGGCTAGTCATCGGCCTCCTCGGCGGAGCGTTCTCCCGCGAGTTCACGAAGGCCCACGACGTCACCGCCTGGACCCAGCTCAAGGTGGTGCATAATAGCCGGGCGTTGGGCTTCATGTTCACCCTCATCGTGCTCCTATTGGAGCGAACTTTCACCCTTTCTCAACACCGTGGCGCCTTCGCCTTTCTGGGGGATTCAACCTTGGCTTCCTGCTGACGATCACAATGCTCGTCGTGCACGGCACGATGCAGGTCAACGGACATCCCGACGTCTCCCCTGCGATCTCCGGTATTGCGGGTCTCGGCCACATCGGCCTGTCCGTCGGTCTCGTCGGCCTCATGGTGGCCCTGTTCACATCACTTCCGGCTGCGGGCGGCAAGCCCCAAGAAAACCGCTGACCTCTCAGGAGCCATTGAGCTCCTGCTATGGCCTACACATCCCGACACCAGGCGGGTGTAGTCGCACAGGCGCATAACGACGTGGCTTGTCAATATTTCTAGCTGACTCACGGTACCATCCACTGCGAGCTGCACAGTTTCCACGTAAGTTCGCCCCACGCAATACAGTGAACGCTCTCACCGACAAGCTAATGAGCAAACTCATATCGACGGATGTTCGTTTCATGGCGCGCCTAGCCGCCGTGTGGCGCGCAATGAATGTGTGAACCGATCGCTTGTGCCTCACAATTCATGAGTTACTTCGACAGACAATCGGTCGGTTACTCCTGTGGCGACCTCGACAGGATCTGTCAGCACGTGACCGGCGTCACTCTGCGACCCGATCATCGTGGCTAGATTCACCCTGGTGAAGCGAAGATTCTGGGGACCCTGCTTGACTGGCAAGCCTCTTGGCGTACCTATACACGTTGTCATTGATCCATTCCGGCGGTAATTCGCTGCCCTTAACCGCCTCGAGCACCATGTCGACCTTGAGCTGATTACCGGTAATTCTGCCGGAGCACACCAACGCAATTCCCGCTTCCTCGCACGCTTCGACGACGGGAAGAAAGTGCTGGCTCATCTGGGTCGACAACAGGCCCACCATCACGCCGCCTACCTTGACGCCGATGACTGTTCTCTCTGTCGTCTTGAGCTTCTCGATGAAAGACCCCAGTTCAGCCACCACTGGTACAGAATGCTCGCCGCCAAGTAGACCCAACAATGTCTCCATATGGTCTTCTTCATGGGTAACTTGCACCTTACGGCCTCGCGGCAGGGTGGCGACCGGTCCACTGGGCATTCCGACAGGAACCTCCACCTCATCGGGTAGCGGAAACTTAACACTCACACCGGCTTTAAACCCGTGCTGGCGCGTCATCCAGATCGAGGCCGGAACCAATAAGCATCGGTGCGAGAAGTGAAGCGCCTCGACGACATGACGGTACGATTCACTCGCCTCATCCGGTGCCATTCCGACCTGCACATCATCAATAAAGACGGCAAGTTTATGGTTGGGAGTAAGCCTCACTTGCGCATCGAGATCATCAAGCCGCACCTTGTCGCGTTTACCATCCTGACCACAAGAGACACAGACCCGAGTGATACCGGTCTTGAACTTCTTAGTCACGACAAGTTTGTAGTTACGCACGCAGGGCCCCCACGGTTTAACTGGCATCTGCATACGCTTCGTAGAGGGCGCTGATGATAAGAGCCGCGGGTGAGCTAACGGGCGTATCGAAGGTATGGTCTTATTCGTACTTGGTCGAGTGAGTGCCCCACGGAGGACGTCATTAGTCGGGATCTCAACGTATGCATCAAGAGCACTGATAACGCATCCGTGAACATCCATCGATGTCACGCCTAGAGAGTCCCACTCTGGGGCGATATCGGCAGCAGCCCATACAGACACATAACCGATATGGCTTCCATTCACGCTAACTTTGAGTGCATTCTTATCGTAGCTATTCTGTGGCTCGCGTTCAACGCATAGCACCGTAGACCCAACAGCGGATTTCGGAACCTCGTAATAGCACATTCCAAAAACGTCGTAACGGGTGACTCTATCCCCAATGTTAAGCTCCATTGAGGACCCCGAAGACACTACCCTTGCACTAACCTTCGCGGCAGGTAGCGCCCTGTGCTTAGCGCAGACAGCGATAATCGCCAGCCAAGACCCTACGGCCATCCATATTCCCGCACGTGGGATCCAGAACATAGCCGCGACGATGAGCACACACCACCACGGGTGGGAAACAATGAAATCCCTCATTGCGTTCACGCGTTTGCTCATGCTTCAACCCATCCACCGGTGTCCTGGCTGTCTTTACCTACACCGCCCCGCTGCCCACAATGAACACTCTTTTGACATGTGATCATCCGTACAGCCCGCGTACCTTCAACCCCAACGGAAGCAGAACAGATCGAAGCCACACCCACCCGCCGTGAATTCTTCTGAGCTCCAGTTTGCGGGGTGTCACTGCCCCCTCCTAGAACCAGTGACACGATGGGTCTTGCTAAAGCGTCCTGCCGAAGGCACACCATCTCTGGCGGTGAAGGCCACTCACCTCTACCGACCCTGACTCTGGCCGCTGCCCGGACTGTCATGGGTGGAGGACTGACCTCCCTCAAGAAATCTGACAGATCGCTCATGACTCCAATTCTCGCCCTCGGCCACAATGGCAACAGGTCCTTTGTAAACATTACTGACTACAAACTACACGAAAGCCCCTCATAATAAGGCGCTCTACAGGCGCTTCGCAGTCCTTAGTCCCGGAATCACACAGCGCTTACAACAAGCTCTGCATCGTGCTTTCCTCGGCAGCGATGCTTGCTTGGGCAGACAACCACACAACTGCGAATCCCCGTCCTCATGACGGCTCATTGGCCGAGCGGCGGGGTTTCCACTAAGCTATCGGTGTTCTCGTTGCGGTGAGCGTAGCGGAACGGGGCGTAGCGTAGTGGCTAGCGCGCCTGCTTTGGGAGCAGGAGATCGCAGGTTCGAGTCCTGTCGCCCCGACCAGCTTGTCAGGCCTGGTTTGGTGGCGTTTTTGCTAGTCAGGCGGGCTCTTGAATAGCTTCCAGGCTTCGCAGCTGTGGTAGTAAGTGACTGCGTGACTGTACTGAGTACGACTAGGCAGCGTTGGTTGGCACGTACGTCATGGTCCCGCGGTCCTGCTTAGTCGCGTCACCTCACCAGTGAGCAGATGGCATCAGCGATAGCCTCCGGCCTATCCAGCATCATGAGGTGGTGGGAGTTTTCCACCACGACCAATCTTGCGTTGAGCATCGGAGCCAGGCGTTCATGAAGTTTCAGCTCTTGCTCCTGGCCTGAGTACACCGCCGACAGCAACACCGTCGGCACGTCGGGCCAGGCATGCTGTGAACGTACAGCCATGAGGTCCCACGCTTGCTGGTCGTACCCAATCCATTCGGCTACTGCCATCGCCATAGCGTCAGGGCTGCCATAAACCCGGTGGAGCCGGTGATCCTGGAATTGATGCCACACCACCGAACCTGACCTCATTGTTTGCGCCATGACGCCGACGGCGAAAGCGTGACGACCCAACGAGCCAGCCACCGAGTCCATAACCTTATAAACTGCACGCGGCAACGCCACGCTGCGACGACGCGGTGGATGGGTTGGCCACTCCACAGAGGGATCAACGAAGACGACCCCTGCCACAACCTCGGGATGCATCCGAGCAAACGCCTCGGCATGGAAGGCCGCCATGGAATGGGCAACAAGAATAACTTTCCGTGGCTGCCGAATGTCCCAATGCCCCTGAACCAGACCAACGAGGTCGGTCAGGCTCGCGACTTCTTCATCCAACTCAGGATAGCGCCCCGGCCAGATAGTCCCACCGAGACCTGGACGGTCGTAGGTGATGACGTCGACGTGCTGGAGGCGATCCACGACGGGTTTCCAGAAGTCGCTCGACGCCGCAGCTCCTGCCATGAGCAGTACGACGGGATCCTTGACGTGGTAGTCCGGCCCTTCCCCATCGTCGTATGCAACACGGAACGGCCGTCTGCCTAACTCGCGAACCGACGTCAGGGCGTCGTGAGACGAATCAAGCATCTTGTCGCCGTGCCCGTCAGAACAGCCGGCCTCGTCATCGTCACTCATGACACTCCCCTATCTCACTCCAGGATTCAGACCCTCGCGCTCTCACAAGGCGCGCGGACGCACCAGCGGGAAGCTAATCGTCTCGCGAATTGACGCATTCGTCAGCATCATGACCAGACGATCCAGCCCCATGCCCATGCCGCCAGAAGGCGGCATCGCGTACTCGAGAGCCTCCAGGAAGTCCTCATCAAGCTCCATCGCCTCCGGATCGCCACCCGCAGCGAGCAAGGACTGGGCTGTAAATCGCTCCCGTTGGATCACCGGATCGACGAGTTCCGTGTAGGCAGTACCCACCTCGGAGCCGAAGATGATGAGATCCCATTTCTCGGCCAGTCGCGGGTCATCGCGGTGCTGTCGTGTCAGCGGGGAGACGTCAGTCGGGAAGTCGCAGAAGAAGGTCGGCTCGACGGTGACATGCTCACTCAAGTGCTCGTGCAACTCCAGGATGACGTCGCCTCGACTCCACCTCGGCAAAGTCGCAATCCCGAGCTTGTTGGCGTAGCTGATAAGTGTCTCTTTGGGGGTATCGGCAGTAACTTCCTCCCCCAAACCGCGCGAGATTCCCTCGTTGACAGTGATGACATGCCAGTCGTTAGCCAAGTCGATCTCATGCTCAACACCCTTGCGGTCACGTCCGCGCACGACCGTCCCGCCGGTGGCGTTGCGGGCTGCGGAAAGGATCATCTCCCTCGTGAGGTGACGCATCTGGACGTAATCGCCATAGGCCTGGTAGGCCTCGAGCATCGTGAATTCTGGATTATGGGTAGCGTCGGCGCCCTCGTTGCGGAAGTTCCTACCAATCTCGAAAACTCGTCCTGCCCCGCCGACCATAAGCCTCTTGAGGTACAGCTCCGGGGCAATGCGCAGATAAAGGTCCAGGTCGTAGGCGTTGATGTGGGTGTGGAATGGACGCGCATTCGCCCCGCCGTGAATCGTCTGCAGAATCGGCGTCTCAACCTCGATGTAATCGTGACTTAACAGGGTTTCTCGCACCGCACGGATGGCATTCGAGCGAGCACGCAGCTGATCGCGCGCACTGGGGTTGACGATGAGGTCAAGATAACGCTGACGAACCTTGGCCTCTGGGTCATTGAATCCCGATCTTCTCGATGGCAGCGGTCGCAGCGACTTCGCTGCTAGCCGCCACGACGTCATCTCCAGACTTAGCGTCCCGTTACGGGATGCTCCAACTGTTCCAGTCGCAACGAGGTGGTCTCCCAAAGACACCGTATGACGGAAGTCGCGCAGACTGTCGACGCCCATGCTGTCACGTTCCATGACTAGCTGGCAGGCCCCTGTCCAGTCGAAGAGGTCAACGAAGATGACCCCGCCGTGGTCACGGCAGGCATCCACCCGTCCGGAAACGGTCATCTCCTGGCCAGTCAGCTCAACGGCGACGTCACCCAGCCGGTGGTCAGGCTTACAGTCAGGCGGATAGGCCTCCACCCCTGACTCAATAAGACGCTCGCGGGTCGCCATTCGAGTACGAACCTGTTCGGGAAGACGACGCTGCGGAAGAATCGGCGTGCGTTCTTCAGCCAGGAATTCGGCAATCTCAGGATGCCCGCTAATCGAATATATTGGCTGGGGCGGCGGTTCCACCGGGTAAAGCCAATTAGGAATATCAAGCTGACCCTCAGCAATACCCATTGCTAGACCAACCTGAGCCAGATCAGAGGTGTCAGTGAAATTAAGGTAGCGGGTCTGCCAGCTCGGCTTGTACTTGACGTTGGAACGGTACAACTGCTCAATCTGGAACCACTTCGATGCCACCAGTACCAACCAGCGGTTAAGCCGACGCACCGGGGAAGCACCCACTCGAGCGCCTTCCTCAATAGCCTCGCGGAACACCGCGAAATTCATGGACACCCGCCGAATGCCAATTTCTGGCCCAGCCGCCATGAGTCCGGCAACCATAAGTTCAGTCACACCGTTATCTGCTCCGTCGAGATCTCGCCTCATGACGTCGAGGGACAAGCCGTCATTACCCCATGGTGTAAAGGACAGAATGCCGGCCGTCTGACCAGCGCGGAGGCTGTCGTCGGGGTAGATCGCCTCCACCATGACACATCGACCATCTAGAGGGTCCCCCAACCGAGACAACGCCATCGAGAAGCCACGCTCGTCGCCGTTTTGGCGCCATTTATCAGTCAGGCCAATCAGGCTGTGCAACTCCTGCGGATTGATGTCCTCATGGCGTCGAACCCGAGTCGTGTATCCCATCGCGCGCAGTTTCGTGACCGTATGGCGCACCGGCTTGAGATCAGGATCATCGAGATTAAACGTAGCCGGGGAGATGATGGCTTCGTCGCCGATGCGCATCGCCCTCAAGCCGGCCTGGTTCCATGTCGTCGCACCTTCCTCTGAGGTGCCAACGACGGCAGGAACCCATCCATAGGTGTGGGCGACCTCAAGAAAAGCGTCAATGGCTCCGGGCCACTGGTCAACCGGGCCAACTGGGTCACCCGACGCTAACGCCACCCCAGCCTCCGTGCGATAGCAGACGGCGGCATGACCGTTGCGAGAAAAGACGACAGCTTTGTCACGGCGCAGGGCAAAATATCCCAGTGAATCAGCCGGATTTTCGTCAAGAAGGCGGCGCAATCTCAGCTCGTCAGACAGGCTCATCATCGCGATATTGCGTTGGGAACGCAAAGTGACGACGAGCGCAGCCACCAGCACGACGGCCAGTAGGAATGAGACCACACCTTGCACCCAGTGCGGCGACGTCGGCTCCTGGGCGATACCTGCTCCATTACCTTGAAGGATGCGAGTGATGATGTGCACCAAGCGGTTCCGGGGCCGTCCAACACCACCGGTCAGGGACACCAATAGCCACCCAATAAATCCAGTAGCCAACAGACCGCCAACGAGTACAACGACCGCCCGTCCGAGATTGGCGCGAACCGTGTGCGCAGCAAAGTCGCGACGATGAGTCAACAATGCCACCAAGATCCAGCCAACCGAAAACACGTTGAACAGATACCCCGCCAGATCAACGTCGTTAAGGGTGTCTGTCGGCCAACCTATGAAAACCTCGGTGACCACGATGATAAAGAAAGCGGCCGCCACCAGCCACATCAACCCAAACACGACGAGGCTCACCCACCAGGCGAACCTTTTACGTCGCGACAGCGCGTCCGACAGCACCAGCAGGACCACGACACCGGCCCAACCGAAACCGTCAACCGGGAAAATGAACAACGAGAACACGTTGTTGGCGATAGCCACCCACGCGGTGCGGCTAAACACCAGACGTAACACAATGAGTAGGGCGGCGATGTTCATAAGCCGCGGGATGACGACAACCGGTGTGGACCTTGGATTCGAGGTCGATCGAGAACCGGTGCGTGGCCGAGCAGCGGATGCCACTCGTGTCTCAGGTACGAGGTCGGACGATGTCACGCCCTAACTGTGCCACGTGCACACGACACAACCAGAACCCCACCGCCGGAACAGCCCCACCCGCCTACTGCACATAGTGAATTGGAGGCGAAAATGAGGCATTTCCAACACGATGCAGTAATCCTGCCGCCCCAACGACGCACCAGTTTGTCACCAGGTGAGCAGCGCCAGATCCTCATCGTCGAGATGCTCGCTGATGAGCAAGCGCCGTGCCGTGCGCTGGCGCAACTCCCCCACCCGCATCGGACCAAATGCGCTCGTCAAGTCCTCTGGCCAGACCGTCGTCATCGCGTAGGCAAGGGCGGCACGGCGTCGGGGCACCCGGTGCCCGTCGACATAGAGCGGCCCTCCGGGTACCGCAGGAAGAAAGGCTCCTAATTCCCAAACCGCCTCGTCAGCATCCCGGCCACCAAAACGCCCCGTCCATATGGCTCGTTCCGCGCGTACCAGCGGATCCTCCCCGTCATGTGCAGCAACGTTGACCCAGACTCCACCCGGGACTAGCTCAGCCAACTCAGCTGAGGCTATACACCGGGACATAAAAGTGCCCGGCTCATCCATTGGAAGCTCCCACAACCGACGCAGCCCCTCGTCACGAAGCTCGGGATTACCCACGCGGTGACCCAGCCGGAACGCAGCGCAACAGGTGAGGAGCTTGGCGACGTGATCGTCACCTTTCCCAAAGGGCCGTGACAACACATTTTCCAGACCCTCAGCAGCCATCTCGAGAGCATCAAATGGTGCGACCCTCATGCCGACCGCACTCATAAGCAACCACGTCTGAGGACCTGAAACGGTGCGTGGATCAAAACTCGATACGATCTCGTCGACACGAGCACCAACCGCCGACGCAACGTGGGGAGACCACCCAATCATCACCCGGGTAGCGCCGCGGGATTCATAGATGACAAGGTCGTGAGCCCCCATCGGTAGCGGGCCGATCGTTTCGCTGGTCTGGTCGATTCCATCGACAAGAATGCCAGCATCTGGGGTACGACACATCATTTCTTCCGGCGGGTCAACGATCGTTTCACACGGCAACCACGAGGGAAGACATTCCAGCGCTTCCACGACGGCGCCCGCCGGATGACCACGCCACAAAGCCATTCGGGCGCTGCCTGGAGACAGTGCGACCTCAGGACCCAGCAGACTGACCCCCTCGTCAACAGGGTGGCAATCTCCCATATCTTGACGCCAGACCGTCAATGCTGCATCGTCACAGACGCCTCTGGTGACGACAATTCCGCTAGCCCCAGCAGCCCAAACGATGGCTGAGACCGGTTGATCGAGAGTCCAGGTCGGGCCGGGAACCGTCACATCAGTGTCATCAGCACCGGGAGGCATGGTGATCCCGGCGACGAGTTCCGCCACGTCTCCTTCACGCGACTGGACCGAAAGGACCGCTCCGCATGGGTGTGTCCACATCCACGAGGACTCGTGATCGGACTCCTGGCATGACACCAGTGTCCACGGTGGACCAACGGTGACGTGGTTCATTCTGACCTCCAAAACCAACAACCGTCAGTGACGCCGACGCTGACACCGTGGGCACCAGAACAGGTGACGCCCTCCCTGTGCGACCATCCGCACCGGCGTATTGCACACCAAACAGGGCTGGTCCTCGCGCCGGTAGACGTACACCTCGCCGCCATGACGATCTACCCGAGGGGGCCGACCCATCGCCTCCGGAGTGTGCTCTGGCTGCACGGTGTCGATGCGCCCTGACTCAACTCCGGCGCGCATGAGCATGACCAGATCATCCCACATCGCCAACCACGTCGAGTGGGAAATCTGCTTGCCAGGGGTGGCTGGATCAACGCGGTGGCGAAATAACACCTCAGCTCGGTAAATATTGCCAACTCCGGCCGCAACCCTTTGGTCTAACAACACATCGCTGATTCGCCGTGACGACCGTCGTACCTTGTCCCATGCAACGTCCGAATCTGCATCGTCGCGGATGGGGTCGGGGCCAATAGTGGCTGCGACCGTCCCCCACTCGTCGTCGTTGATGAGCTCGCACGTTTGCGGACCGCGTAGATCAGCTGCAGTAACGCCGTCGGTGATGCGTAACCGCACCTGACCGACCACGGGAACTGTCGGCCCGACTGCCAGCTTGCCAATCAATCCCAAGTGGATGTGTAACAGGTGGTCAGGACGATGATTATCGAAGTCCACGACGAGATGTTTGCCCCATGCCTGAGCTGAGGTCAGCACTGTCCCATCCAGCATGGCTGCGGATTCGGCGAATCGTCCCTGCGGAGAAGTAACCTCAACCCGTGAACCGGCGAAGGCCGAGTCGATGGCATTGGCAAGACGATGGATGACGTGGCCTTCAGGCACGGTTGGTTGTCCTCTCGGATAAGTTCATAGCGTCATGGAAGTCGAACAGGTGCAACGAGTTGAGGCAGGATAGCTTCATGAATGCCTCTGACCGCGGCAAACAGCACCGAAACCATGACCACCGGCGTGGTCATGGGTCAATCCTTAAAGGAGACCGCGCTATGAGGGCGCGCGAACTTGTGGAGCAGCCCGAACCCTCCGGTGAGTCCCAGATGCCCGAGCCGGGTCAGGAGTGGGAGACGATACTGGCGGATCTTCAACGTCGAGCCACCGCCAGTCACGTCAATAATTCAGGGCAGGAGAACTCACCCCAGTGAGCCCTTGTCCTCCCAGCAAATGAGCTTGTCAATACGACGCTGGTGGCGGTCCTCGTGGGAGAAATCGGTCGTCAGGAAAGTTTCGACGATCTGCCAGGCTTCCTCCTGAGTCTGCATCCGGCCGCCCAAAGAGACAACGTTCGCATTGTTGTGGAGACGTGCCAGTTCCGCGATCTCGACGGTGTACGCCAGTGCGGCGCGGATCCCCTTCACCTTGTTCGCAGCGATCTGCTCGCCGTTGCCAGAACCACCCAGCACGATGCCAAGTGACCCCGGCTCAGCCACCACGGCCTGAGCACACGGGATGCAGTAGTCGGGATAGTCATCCTGAGAGTCATAGCTAGCCGCGCCATGATCGACGACCTGGTATCCAGCTTCGGTCAACTTGCCAACGAGGTACTCCTTAAGCTCAAAGGCCGCATGGTCGGTGCCGATATGAACATGTGAAGGCTTAAAGGTCATGCCTCCATCATGGCACCTGGACCCGGCCAGTCAGTGTCGTAGATCATCTCCGATAGCGTGAAGGCTATGGCTGACAGCACCTCATCTGTTCAGGTCCCCGACCCCTACCGTCTGGAACTGGTCACCAGCGACGGTTCCCGCAGCGAGGCGGTCGACAATGTGCTGCGAGCAGTAGCACTGGGGTTTCACCTGTCCCAACCCTCCGACGCCGAGCTCGAGCATTACGCTGCTTGTGTCGAGGGCGAACAGTTGTGGACAATCCGCCAACCTGACCCCGACCCGGAGTTCCCCAACCTTCCGGTCGCGACGATGGACACATACCCGAGCACCATTAACACCGGCCATGGTCATCTCGAGCCGGCCACGTTCATTACCGACGTTACTGTGCGCGCCAGCCACCGCAGACGCGGTCTGCTACGTACCCTCATGACGAATACCCTGACCCGTTCCAAGGAGGAGGGTCTGGCATTTGCCGCCCTGACTGCCACCGAGGGCAGCATCTACGGACGGTTCGGATACGGCATCTCAACCCGTGATCAAAGCGTCGAGATCGTCGTTGACGGCCGGTTTAAGCTCAACCACGCTCCAAGCGGAACAGTCTCGATGGCTGATCCACTGGCCATTGATGATCTTCGTCTCAAAGTGTTCTCCGAGTTCCACCGAGCTCGTCGCGGGTCCCACAATCGCCAGCCGTGGCACGTCGATTACGCCTCCGGACGCTGGGACCCTCAGAAGGGCGGCCCAAACCGTCGCGTCCGTTCGATCGTTCATCACAACGACGATGGCGAACCCGACGGCGTCGTTTCCTACCAGATCGACAAGGATTTCGGCTCACAGATCACCATCCTCGACATGGTCGCCACCACCCCGGACGCTGAGGTCGCGTTGTGGGAGTTCCTCGCCTCGGTTGACCTCATCGAGATGATCAAGGCACCAAAGGTCGACCCCGCCACCCCACTGCCATGGGCGGTGGAAGACCCCCGAGTTGTGAAGTTCACCCGCCATATCGATCTCGGCTGGCTGCGCATCCTTGACGTCAAGAAGGCGATGGCCGTACGCGGTTGGGACCATCAAGGCTCAGTCACCTTCCACGTCGTCGACCCGATGGGTTATGCCGAAGGTACCTGGCGAGTTGACGTTGAGGCTCCGGGAGCGCCCGCGACCGTCACGAAGGTCGACGACTCCACGGACGCCGCGACCCTTGACGTGGCCGCCCTCGGGTCGCTGTATTTCGGAATGGGCCGGGGATTCTCGCTGGCCGCTGCCCACCGCATTACTGGCACTGACGAGCAGATCGCAGCGGTGGACCGGATGTTCTCCACCGTCGACGTCGCCCATAACATTT
The DNA here is from genome assembly GCF_023838685.1 of Cutibacterium sp. 37298. Taxonomy (NCBI): domain Bacteria; kingdom Bacillati; phylum Actinomycetota; class Actinomycetes; order Propionibacteriales; family Propionibacteriaceae; genus Cutibacterium; species Cutibacterium sp. 37298. Next base: position 35,131 of record NZ_JAJNRJ010000004.1, on the reverse strand, counting down.
CGGAGTTCTGAGGCACCCTTACGCAACGTGGACCAGGCATCTTTACCCGGTCCACGTTGCCTTACCGGGGTGACAGACCCCAGAGAATCGGCCCTCACCCGATGGTTGTGATTCCCTGCGGGCCGTTTTCAAGCAAATACCGGAACCCGGCCTCGTCAAGGATGGGACGGCCCAGGTCTCGCGCCTTGGTTTCCTTAGATCCGGCATTCTCCCCCACGACGACGTAGTCAGTCTTTCGAGAGACGGATCCCGCCGCTTTTCCTCCGCGCGAGACGATGGCCTCCTTCGCTTCGTCACGGCTGAATCCCTCCAGACTTCCCGTGACGACCACAGTCAACCCCTCGAGGGTCTGTTCAGGGGCTTCGTCACGATCGTCGGCCATCCGCACTCCCGCTGCGGCCCATCGACTAATGATCTCCTGATGCCAGTCGACTTCGAACCATCGCTTGACCGATTCGGCGATAATCTCACCCACCCCATCGACTCCAGCAAGTTCCTCGACGGACGCTTCCCGAATGGCCTCAACTGACCCGAAGTGGGTGGCCAGAGCTCGGGCCGCCGTTGGTCCGACATGACGGATAGACAGGGCGACCAGCACTCTCCACAACGGCTGGGACTTGGCCTTCGCTAACTCGTCGAACATTTTCTTGGTCGTGGCAGTCGGAGCCGACGGCTTTTTCGCTGTCGCCTTCGTGAAGAAATAGGGTTCAAGCTGCCAGGGGCCTGGGCCGCCGTTAACTTTCCTACGACGCCATACTTTGACCTCGGCGAGATCGTCGGGCTGCAGGTCGAACAGACCAGCCTCGGAGCTCAGCACTGCCGTTTGCCGTTTCGGAAGTTCCTCAGCGACCTCGTCATCACCCGGGCGCTGGTTTTCCGGATCAGTCAGAGCGATGGCGGCCTCCCAACCAAGAGCTTCGATGTCGAGGGCGCCACGTGACGCTAATCCGAAGACCCGCTCGTGTAGCTGGGAGGGACAACCTTGAGCATTAGGGCAGCGAAGATCCTTGTCACCGTTCTTTTCATAGGCCAACTCCGCCCCACAGCTCGGGCAGTGATCGGGCATAAGAAACTCCCGCTCGGTGCCGTTACGCAGCTCCACCACCGGGCCAAGGATCTCCGGAATAACGTCACCAGCCTTGCGCAGCACCACGGTGTCGCCAATGAGCACGCCTTTGCGCTTGACCTCGAAAGCGTTGTGGAGGGTAGCCATCTCGACGGTGGATCCGGCAACCGCTACCGGTCTCATGACCCCGTACGGGGTGACACGACCGGTCCTTCCAACATTGACGCGGATGTCAAGGAGCTCGGTGTTGACTTCTTCGGGCGGATATTTATACGCGATGGCCCACCGAGGAGCTCGCGAGGTGGCACCCAGCTTGCGCTGCAAAGAGACATCATCAACCTTGACCACCACGCCGTCAATCTGGTGGGAGGCCTCGTCGCGGGATTCACCCCAGCGGGTCACGAACTCCTGTACCTCATCGGCATGCTCCACGATTTTGAAGTACGGCGAGACGGGTAACCCCCACTGCGCAAGCTTGTCGTAAGCATGCCCCTGGCTAGGGAAATCGTGACCTTCCAGCACCCCAATACCGTGGACGATCATCGACAGAGGCCGGGACGCCGTCACCCGAGAGTCCTTCTGCCGCAGCGAACCGGCAGCCGCATTGCGCGGGTTAGCAAAGGGGTTCTTACCTGCCTCGACGAGGGCAGCGTTGAGGTCGGCGAAATCAGCGACCGGGAAAAACACCTCGCCCCGAACTTCAAGCAGACGAGGGACATCATCGCCGGTCAGCTTCTGGGGTATAGCCGCGATCGTACGCACGTTCGCGGTGACGTCCTCACCGATACGGCCATCACCGCGTGTCGCCCCGGATACAAGCTGCCCGTCTCGGTAGACGAGGTCGACCGCCAACCCGTCAATCTTCAGCTCGCAGAGGAAATTCGGGATCTTTCCGACGGCAGTAGCGACCCTGCTTATCCATTCTGACAGTTCGTCGCGGGTAAAGACGTTGTCCAGGCTCAGTAGCCGTTCGAGGTGTTTGACCGGGGCGAAATCTGTTACCCGTTGTGGAGCTCCAACCCGCTGAGTGGGCGAGTCGGGAGTGCGCAACTCCGGATGGTCGTCCTCCACCTTCTTGAGTTCGACCATAAGCCGGTCGTATTCGGCGTCAGAGATTGTTGGAGCGTCGCTGGCATAGTAAGCGTCCTGGGCGTCAAGGATGCGCTGGGCCAACTCGGTCCAGTGGTGGCGCGCCTCTGCCTCAGCCTCACTCGCCTCCAGCTCGCCACCTCGGGCGGAATCGTCAACCATGGCCCCATCCTTGCGCAGTTCACATAGTTGTGCATTCACCGACGAGCTTTCGTCCAGGTCCGTTGCAAAGAAAGTTGCCTGGCCGCCGGGACGTACTTGGCGAGGTCAACCTTAGCCTCCTCGTCCTTGAGCACCAAAGACATAGTGACCGGCGTACCGACGTCCTGCCCGACCAGGTCCATACCTTTTCCGTCTCAGCACAGTAGTCGTCGGAGAGGTCGCGTCCTTCACTGAGAACGGCCAAACTCACGACGTGAAAGACAATACGTCGTCAACCCTTTTACCACAAATATCCAACGTGACGTCGCCCGGGTCAGGTTACACCCAAATCAACTGTTGTCCTCATGGCCCCAACCGGACCGCACGCGCTTAACCCTGGCAAAGACGACCCCCTGCATTGTTCGCGTATGGCGCATAAGCATGGAACACAGTTCACAATTGACAAGACAGCCAAAGGGGGAACCGATAGAGTCTTATACGAATTGTTGGGTGCATTATGTGCGCTCATAACTAACGCATGTTCCACGGAGGCATGATGAGCTCGGTCAACATCACTCGTGAGGAGGCGCAGCAGCGCTCCCAGGTCATTACGGCACATAGCTCCAAGGTGCTCGTTGATCTTTCTGGACGCGACCCCAACGGCGACCCGCTCGGCGAGCCGACCGAAACCTTCGTTTCCTCCTCAACAATTCAGTTCTCATCGACTGGCGGGCAGAGCCATCTCGACCTTATTGCTGACGGCGTCTACGCCGCAGACCTCGACGGCGCCCCATTGGATCCCGCCGCATTCTCACATAATCGTTTCCCATTCACGACTGAGCCGGGAACTCACGAGATCACCGTCACCGCGCTGTGCCGCTACTCCCATTCCGGAGAGGGTCTGCACCGTTTTGTCGACCCGGCCGACGGCAAGGTCTATCTATACACCCAGTTCGAAATTGCTGACGCCAGGCGCATGTACGCGGACTTTGAGCAGCCCGATCAAAAGATGACCTTCGAGCTGCAAGTCATCGCACCTACCGGTTGGACCATCGTTTCTAACTCCCCCACTCCGGAACCGGCCGAAGGTCCGTGGGAGGGGATGTCGCGGTGGTCTTTTGAACCCACCCTCCCGATTTCGACTTACCTCACGGCTCTCGTCGCCGGTGAATACCATGTCGATCACGGGACAATCCATACGGCGTCGGGAGAAATTGATGCCGACATTCTGTGCCGTCAGTCGATCACGGAATACCTCGACGCCGACCGCATTCGGACCACTACCCAGCGCGGGTTCAAGGTCTACGAGGCCGAGTTCGGGTACCCTTACCCGTTCGGTAAGTACACCCAGTCTTTCGTCCCGGAGTTCAATGCGGGCGCCATGGAAAACGCCGCTTGCATAACCCATCGCGACGACCTGCTCTTTCGCTCCCGGGTCACGTCGGCTGCATACGAAAACCGTGATAACACCATCCTTCACGAGCTTGCCCACATGTGGTTTGGCGATCTCGTAACAATGAAATGGTGGGACGACCTGTGGCTCAACGAGTCCTTCGCCGAGTGGGCCTCACACCACTGCCAGGAAAAGATCGTCGAGAAGCATGGCGGTATCGACCCGTGGGTTTCCTTCGCCAACCAGCGCAAGACCTGGGGTTACACCCAGGACCAGCTGCCGACCACCCACCCCATCGCAGCCGACATGATCGATCTTGACACCGTCGAACAGAACTTCGACGGGATCACCTACGCCAAGGGTGCATCAACCCTTAAGCAGCTGGTCGCCTTTGTAGGTGAAGATGAGTTCCTCGCTGGCGTGCGGACGTATTTCGCCCAAAACGCCTTCTCAAACACCGAACTCAAAGACCTTCTCCACCAGCTCCAGGTGGCGTCCGGGCGGGACCTGTCCTCCTTCACCGAGCAGTGGCTGCGCACCCCCGGTGTCAACACCGTCCGCCCGGACTACGACGTCGACGAGAACGGCAACTTCACACGCTTCGACATCGTCCAAACCGCTACCGAGAAGTATCCGACTCTGCGTACCCATCGTCTGGGAGTCGGCATCTACACCTTTACTGACAACCACCTGACCCGTACCGAGCTTCTCGATGTGGACATCCACGACGAACGTACCCCGATCGCGGCCCTCGTCGGGCACTCCCGCGGCGATCTGGTGCTGCTCAACGATGGCGACCTGACCTACGCCAAGGTACGTCTCGACGATCATTCGATGGCCACCCTCATTGACCACATTGACGCCCTATCTGACCCACTGGCCCGCGCACTGTGTTGGAGCTCGGCATGGGACATGTGCCGCGATGCCGAGATGCGCGCCCAGGACTATGTCACCTTGGTTGGCAAAGGTTTGCCCAGCGAATCCGACCTCACAGCCGTGACCGCACTCATCCGCCAGGCGACAACCGCCGCGATCTCGTACAGCAACGCTGACGTTCGTCAGGAGGTGCGTGACCGTCTCGTCGCCATCCTCGCGACTGGCCTTCGAGATGCCAAGCCCGGCTCTGACCACCAGGTTGCCTATGCCAACGGTTTGGCTGCCGCAGCCACAACGGACGCCGCCGACCTGCTCAAGGGGTGGCTGTCCGGTGAGGAAGTCCCCGAGGGACTCAGTATCGATCAGGGCATGAGGTGGCGCCTCGTCACCGCACTTGCCAGACTGGGACGAGTTGGGGAAGACGAGATCGCCGCCGAGCTGCAACGAGACAACACCATCTCTGGTTCCGAGCAAGCTGCCGGGGCCCGCGCCGCAATGCCGACCGCCCAGGCTAAACAGGCCGCCTGGCAGCGCGCCACCACCGACGATTCGGTGCCCAACGAGACTTACCGTCAGTTGGTCATGCAGTTCATTCAGCCTGATCAGACCGAGGTGCTCTCCCCGTACGTCGATCCATACCTCGAGCTATGCAAGGCCATCGACTCCCATGAGGGTCAGTGGGCCAAGGCCGGTCACGCCCAGGTGCAGAACGCCTTAATGTGGCTATTCCCGAGTACCGAGGTCATAGACGCCGCCTGGCTCAACAAACTAGAGGGTTGGGTTTCCGACAACGACCCCGGCAGCACAGTCCGTCGCGTCCTTGCCGAACGTGCTGATAACGCCCGCCGTATCCTGCGCTGCCAGGAGGCAAGCCACGGGTGACGTGAACGGCGATAGTGGCCTCGAACCGTTCGTTCGAGGCCACTATCGTCTTCGTATCAGGCAGCTGGTTGAGAATCAGTCAGGATCGTTGCTATTGCGTCCCTTCGCACGATGGATTCCCCACCCAACGAGGGTAAAGAGAACGGCAGTGGCGATCGGCCACACGACGCACAGCATGAGCAGGTGAACGGAACTGTAGTGAGCTTCGGGCCAGCCGGGCAAGGTTTTCATGGGCACGAGGGCCAGCGCATCGATCATGGCCTCAGCGTAGCGTCTTTGCGCACGTGAGGAACCGGACTTCAGAGAGCTTAATCCTCATAGAGCTTAATTGGGAGGAGTCGTTGTGAAAGGGTTAAGCTCCAATGAGTTTGCCAATTGCACTCATCAGAGTTCGCACACGCGCGGCATCTCATGACATCACCAGATCCGCCCTCAACTGCATCAAGAGTGAACACTGGAAAGATGGGGACGAGACACCGAGGAGGAAACGCATGAGTGACACTGCGCCACAGACCGCCGAGGTCGGCGTCATCGGAATGGCCGTCATGGGCTCTAACCTGGCCCGCAATATGGCCCATAAGGGCTTCCGCGTCGCCATCTATAACCGCACCGCATCACGTACCGACGAAGTGATAGCCGGGCATGGCAACGAAGGAACGTTCCTGCCCTTCCATGACCTGGCCAATTTCGTAGCCAGCCTCGAGCGCCCGCGTCGCGTCGTCATGATGGTTAAGGCGGGGCGCGGCACCGATGCCGTCATTAAAGAGATCACCCCTCTCCTCCAACCTGGTGATGTCCTCGTCGACGGTGGTAATGCTTATTTTGGTGATACCCGCCGCCGTGAGGAGGAAATGCGTCCCACCGGCATCCACTATGTTGGTACTGGCATCTCCGGTGGGGAAGTCGGAGCCCTTGAGGGTCCATCAATTATGCCTGGCGGGTCTCAGGAATCTTACGAAGTCATCGGACCGGTCTTAGAAAAAATCTCTGCCCACGTCGACGGCGAACCCTGCTGCGCATGGATGGGTACTGACGGCGCCGGACATTTCGTCAAGATGGTCCATAACGGCATCGAGTACGCCGATATGCAGTTCATTGGCGAGGCGCACTCCCTTTTGCGTGCCGCCGGTTTAACCAATGCTGAGGCCGCCGATGCCTTCGAGTCGTGGAACCATGGCGACCTCAATTCCTACCTCGTCGAAATCACTTCCCGGGTACTGCGTGCCAAGGATCCTCGTAACCCCGACACAGACCTCCTCGACGTCATCCGCGACGAGGCGGGAATGAAGGGAACAGGCACCTGGACCGTTCAGACCGCTCTCGAGCTTGGAGTGAATGTTTCCACTATCAGCGAGGCGGTCTTCGCCCGATCCGTTTCCAGCGCCGTGCCGCTGCGCACGGTCGGTCAGCACGTCCTTGCGGGGCCGGAGCACACCATCACTGTTGAGGACCGGCAAACCTTCCTTACCGATGTTCGTGATGCCCTATGGTCGGCGAAGGTGGTGGCCTACGCACAAGGTCTCGACGAGATTCGTACGGCGGCCGCCGAGTACAACTGGGAGGTCGATATGGGCCAAATCGCGTCGATCTGGCGCGATGGCTGCATCATTCGCGCGCGTCTGCTCCAACGCATCAGGGATGAATACGCCGCCGGTGATCTCGTCTCCCTCCTTGAGGCCCCGTCCGTGAAGGCCGAGCTCGCACGCTGCCAGCAAGCGTGGCGCCGGGTCGTCGCCTGTGCTGTCGAGGCCGGTGTTCCAGTTCCGGGATTCTCCTCGGCCCTGGGCTACTACGACCAAGTCCGAGCCCCTCGTCTTAACGCCGCTCTCACCCAGGGTCTGCGCGACCTTTTTGGTGCCCACACGTACCGGCGCGTTGACGACGAAGGTTCTTGGCACCTCAATTGGTCAGGTGACGGTCGCGAAGTCCGCGCCAACTGAGTCTTCCCTCCACGAGGGTAGCCAGCCCTGGCCGTCGTGTCTGTTCTTACCCCACGCAACCCCATAAGGACCCCCATGACCACCTCCCCTACCACCAACGACTGGTGGAAGTCCGCTGTCGTCTATCAGGTCTACCCACGCAGCTTCGCCGACTCGAACGGAGACGGCATTGGCGACGTGCGTGGCATCATCGACCACCTCGACCACCTCGTCGCCTTGGGTGTCGACGCCCTGTGGATCTCACCGTGGTACCCCTCCCCCATGGCTGACGGCGGATACGACGTCAGCGACTACTGCGACATCAACCCGGACTTTGGCACCCTCGCCGATGCGGACGCCCTCGTAGCACAGGCGCATGAGCTGGGTCTGCGGGTCATCATCGATCTCGTCCCAAACCACTCCTCTCAAGAGCATCCATGGTTCAAAAAGGCGTTGGCCGCAGCTCCCGGCTCCCCAGAACGCGACCGCTACATCTTTCGTGATGGCCGGGGCGAGAACGGTGAGCTTCCCCCGAACAACTGGCCGTCAGTTTTCGGCAGCGGCGCATGGGAGCGCATCACCGAGCCGGACGGCACTCCTGGTCAGTGGTACCTGCACTTTTTCGACGTTTCCCAGCCCGACTGGAACTGGGAGAACTCCGACGTCCTCGAAGAGTTTGACCGCGTGCTGAGGTTCTGGTTCGACCGCGGGGTTGACGGTTTCCGCATCGACGTCGCCAACTCGCTGGTTAAGGAATCCGGTCTTCCAGATCTCCCCGAAGACGAAAAATTCGGCGAGCTCGTCGGGGATAGTCCGATGTGGGATCAGCCTGGACTTGCAACAATTCAGCGACGCTGGCGTGCTATCGCCGACGAATACGCCGATACGCCTGAGGGGCCCAGGATGTTTGTCGCCGAGGCTTATCTCCCCCACGACCGCCTGGTCCGCTACCTCGAGTCGGATCGACTGCATACATCCTTTAACTTCGAGTTCCTCATCTCGGCGTGGAAAGCCAACTCGCTTCGCACCACGATCACCGAATCGCTAGCAGCTCACGAGTCGGTGGGCGCTAGTGCCACCTGGGTACTTGGTAACCACGACAATTTCCGCCCGGTCTCCCGCTACGGCAAGGAGATCTCCGGGCTGGATTTCTCGGATCCGTCGGCTCCGCACGCCCAGTTTCATGGCACCCCTACCGATGTGGCTCTGGGGCGGTGTCGAGCTCGCGCCGCCGCCATGCTGGAGCTGGCTCTACCGGGCGGTGCCTACATTTACCAAGGCGAAGAGCTTGGCCTCCCAGAGGTCGAAGATCTTCCCGAAGAAACCCTCCAAGACCCCACCTGGAAACGTTCTGGACACACAGATCGCGGTCGTGACGGATGTCGCGTTCCCATGCCATGGAGCGGTTCCAACGCACCCTATGGGTGGTCGACAAACGCGAACACCTGGCTCTCCATGCCGAGTAATTGGGCCGAGTGGACCGTCGAATCTGAGCAGAACGATTCGTCATCCTTTTTTGCCCTCTACCGCGCCCTGCTGGCCGAGCGCCATGCCAACCCAGCGCTGGGCGTCGGAACGATGACCTGGAACGAGTCCACCGACGAAGTTCTCGATTTTTCCCGCGAGCCCGGTTTCCGGTGCATCGTCAACTTCGGCGCCGAAAAGGTGACAGTGGACGCTGACGCGGTCATCGCATCGTCGATTCCGCTGGAGGCCCAAGGTAAGACGGTCTCGGTCGGACGCGACCAGGCCGTCTGGTTGCGAGTCTGAACGTCGATCACACCGCGACGAGGTAGGCCGACAAGGCCTGCCTCGTCTGGTCGTCAATAGGCACCGAAGCACCCGTCTTCGGGTCGACACAAACCAGCACAGTGGCGGCGTCAAGGGCCGACCCTTCCTCAGTCGCGATGGATCCGGCCAGCGTCATTGACGACGTCCCCAACCGCGTCAGGGCGGTATGAACGCGGCACGACCGCTGGGTCGGCAGAACCTGGCGGCGATACCGGATATCTTGACGCACAACGACCCACAGATGGTTGCCAGCTCGTTTCATTCCTGGCGACCACGACGTCGTCGCCAGGATCCTCGCCTCTTGCAGGTATCCGGCCAGACTCACGTTATTGACGTGGCCTTGACGGTCGACATCGGACCAGCGGATCGGCACCTCGACAAAATCACCAGCCTCGGACACATCCACCACCTTGATGGGCTTCCACTGCTGTGACTCGACTTTCATGGACTCAAACGCGCCACGCTCACCATCGGTAAGGCGACGGGGACGACCGGTCGCGAAGTCGAAAGGGCAGATAGTTCCCCGGGCCCGAGCGACCTCAACGTCGTGGTGCCAGGCGCGATAATCAAGGACGGTCCGGGCCGCGCCGAGCTGGGAGCACCCCACGGCCACACGCAACGGGCTACCGTCAACCACGAAGGGGGCGAAGAACTCCACATCTTGACTGACGACGACGATCCCCGTGTCAAGCATCTCCTGGGCGCCATTGGTGTAGAACGCCTGGTTTCGTGACTCCTGTACAAGCTCGCTAATACGAACGTTATTAACATGTCCCTGCGCATCCATATCGGACCAGCGCAGTGGAATATCGACGACGACAGCTCCAGTCATGAAGCGTCGCTTCCCTTTGAAGCGCCCGGTTGATCGTTTTCGTCAGCGAACATCTCGTCAAGGAGGTAAGCGTATTTTTCAGCCACCACCCCACGACGCACCTTGAGACTGGTCGTCACTGAGTGAGAATCCTCGGTCAGGTCGTGGTCAAGAATGGCAAATTTCTTGACGGTCTCCCAGCGTTCAAGCCGCGAATTAGCCCGATCGACGTACCACTGAATACTGCGACGCACGCGTGGATCTGCGGTGAGCTCGGCATAGCTGGCATCAGCTTTGCCATGTCTTTTGCCCCAGGTCATGAGCGCGTCCCGATCGAGGGTGAGTAGGGCGACGGCGTATTTATGTCCCTCGCCAAGCACGACAGCGTTAGACAGGTACGGGCAGTTGGCCATGAGAGTGGCCTCGACCTTCTGTGGGGCGACGTATTTACCACCAGAAGTTTTGAAAAGGTCCCGCTTGCGATCAGTAATGCGCAGGTAGTTTTTTTCATCGAATTCACCAATATCACCGGTGTGGAACCAGCCATCGGTGAACGCTTTGGCGGTCTTCTCGGGCAGGTTGTGGTAACCACGAGCGACGATTGGCCCAGAAACTAAGACCTCGCCGTCCTCTGCGATCCGCGCCAGACATCCCGGCGCGACCGGCCCAACAGTTCCCGAGCGAATAGCGGTAGGACCACTAAAGAAAGCAACCGCTCCAATCTCGGTGGCCCCGTACCCCTCGACAATAGGAATTCCAGCCGAGAAAAACCATTGCTGCACCTGCTCAGAAAGCTTGGCACCACCACAAATCATGAACTCGATTCCACCGAGCTTGCGGCGCAAGGTAGAGAACACTAGTGCATCAGCAATCTTGAGTTTGGCGGCTACGGTGACCGGCAGCCGATCACCGGCATGACGGTACTGTTGGACGTCACGGCCAGTAGCAAACGCCCACCGCGAGACTCGGCTCGCCAAGCGTCCCTGCGGGTAGGCTGTCATGACTCCAGCACGGATTTTCTCAAAAATACGGGGCACACCACACATGACTCGGGGTTTAACCTCGCCAAGGCTACGAGCCAGCCTCGGAATGCGCGGCTCGATAGCCTGGGTGATGCCAATCTCCACGCAAATCGCGATAAGGCACTTGCCGAAAGCATGAGAAAGCGGCAACCACAATAGATGAACATCCCCGCCTCGGAACACGTCGAGGCTCTTCCACGCCTGCCCCATATAGGTCCAGGCCTGGTGAGTGAGTTCAACTCCCTTGGGGGTGCCAGTAGTGCCCGAGGTGTAAATGAGGGTGCACAGGTCGTCCGGCTCAATCGAGTCGATCATGCGGCGGACAAGTTCTGGCTCAGCAGCCAGACGACGCCGTCCGTGAGCAATGACGTCAGCCATAGTGGTGAGGCGGTCATCGCTGACCCCGGTCTGCTCGGAGTCGTCGACAAAGCTAATGATATGACGTACCACCGCGTCGACTTCGGGGCGTCCTTGGATCTTGGCGACTTGGGCCGTCGAGTCGACGAAAAGGATGGACGAGTGTGAGTCGACCAGGATGAAGCTGGCCTCTTCTGGCCCTGAATTCGGGTAAATCGTCGTAGTCGCGCCGCCTGCGCAGGAAATGGCCATATCGGCGATGATCCACTCGGTACGAGTCCCGGAGAGCAGAGCGACGCGCCCCTCACGAGAAAGACCGAATTCCATCAGCCCGGCAGCAACCTCGTGGGCCTGGCGACGGAACTCAGCAAAGGTCATCGGAAGCCAGGTATTGGGCTCATCGTCGGGGCCCGAGGGTGTCAAGAATGCAATGCGGTTGGGATGAGCATCTGCCTGACGATCAAGCATCGCCGCAAAATTTTTTGCCGAGGCTGCGAGGAGCTTCCTCTGCACAGCAAGAGACTCGTCGTCACTGGTACCGCTCATCAGCTCACCCTCACCTCGATCAAAAAGTAACTTCTGCCACGCTATTGCATGTTTCATTGGTCAGTCCCCACAACTCCCGATATCAACAATGGGCCGTTGTTGACAGAAGTGGGCCGGAAAGCATTCTCCACGCCACGGGTACGATGATGATCATGTCACAGGGCGGCTCTGGGCGCAGCATTAACGAAGGCACCACTAAGACATGTGATGATGTCGGGCCCCAGATGGAGAAGTCAGCTGCGACTGCCTGGTTGAGCATCGAACAGCAGCGGGTTTGGCGGGCGTGGCTTCTCGGATCCGCGCGTATCACCTCTTGCCTCTCGGAAGAGTTGCGTCGCCACGGCCTGGAACTGTGCGAATACGAGATCCTGGCCAGTCTCTCGGAGGCTGACGACTACGCGGTGCGGATGTCTGTACTTGCCACCGAGGTGCATCAGTCGAGGTCCCGGCTCACCCACGCCGTTGAGCGACTGGAAGCTCGCGGACTCGTCACGCGAGAACCCGACGTCCGGGATCGTCGCGGGGTGGTAGCTCGGTTGAGCCCCACCGGAATGGACCTGCTGCGTCAAGCCGCCCCGAACTATGTTCGTACAGTTCGCCACATTGTCGTTGACCCGGTCGACCCAGAGGATTTCGCTGCCATGGGACGGGCCATGAGAGCGGTTCTCTCCGTGCCAGACTGAGGCCATGACGGCCACCACGGACATTCTCCAGGACTTCCGATCAACTCTAAGAGGTCTTGATGCCTCCGCTCTGGAGGTCCTCGACGATTCCCGGCTGGCGCGCGCCCTTTACTCCTCTGACGCCTCGATCTACCGCGTCGTTCCTACCGCGATCGCCCATCCCCGCAGTACGGACGAACTGTCTGCTCTCGTCACAGCCGCAAGCCAGGTAGGCCTGCCCATCACCGCCCGCGGGGCCGGTACGACGTGCGCTGGCAATGCAGTTGGGGCAGGGCTGGTTATCGATACTTCGGCCCACCTCAACCGCATTCTCTCCCTCGATCCTCAGGCCCGTACCGCCGTCGTCGAGCCTGGTGTCGTTCAGGACTGGTTGCAGCACGCCGGAGCCCGGCACCGGTTGCGGTTCGGCCCGGACCCGTCCACCTCAACACGTTGCACTATCGGCGGGATGACCGGCAATAACGCCTGCGGGCCGCGCGCGCTGGGATATGGCCGCACCGGGGACAACCTTGTCGATGTTGACCTCCTCACCGCCGACGGTCATGTGACGACCCTGCGCCGTGGAGACTTCGCTGTGCCGTTCACCCAACGCCTGGTGGATCTGACAGACGCAAGCCTTGCGACGATCCGGACCGAGTTCGCGACTTTCTCCCGTCAAGTTTCCGGATACTCCATGGAATGGCTATTACCGGAACGTGGCCGCAACTTCCCCGCCTTCATCGCAGGCACCGAGGCCACATTGGGCATCGTGACGCGGGCTACCGTGCAACTAGTGCGCGAGGCTGCCTACGGAATGACGGTCGCGCTGGGATATCCGTCTATGCCCGAGGCCGCCGACGCCGTGACTGCCCTATTGCCTTTCTCCCCGGTCGCCTGCGAGGGGTTCGGACGCCGAATCGTCGACGTGGTTTCGCGTGCCGGACGCCCGGTGCCGGACTTGCCGCGCGGCGACGGCTGGATGTTCGTCGAGCTGCGAGGGGACGACGAGACCGAGGTAGCTTCGCGAGCCCGAAAGCTGGTTGCCGCCAGCGGATGCCTGGACGGATGGGTCGTCTCCGATCCTGGCCAGGCTGCGGCTCTGTGGAAAATCCGCGCGGATGGTGCGGGGCTCGCCGGAGTCAGCCTTAACAAGCCAGCTTGGGCAGGATGGGAGGATTCGGCCGTTCCAGCCAACGACCTCGGGGCATACCTGCGCGATTTCGAAGCCTTGTTGGACGACCACGGCCTACATGGCCTGCCCTACGGTCATTTCGGCGAAGGGTGTCTGCACTGCCGTATCGATTTCCCCTTAGATCAGCCAGACGGCCCCCGGCGCTACCGCTCCTTCGTCACCGAAGCCGCCCGGTTGGTCGCTCGGCATGGAGGTTCGGTCTCCGGGGAGCATGGTGACGGCCGGGCCCGCTCGGCCTTGTTGGACTTGATGTATTCCCCCGACGCCCTGACGTTGTTCTCCAAGGTCAAGGCCATTCTCGACCCGGATAACCTGTTTAACCCAGGTATTCTGGTGGATCCTGCGCCGGTGGAGGCCACTATAAGGACCCACGAATCGGCTCTTTCCCCCATGACCATTTCCCACCCCGAATTCGCCGCCGACGTTCATCGCTGTACCGGGGTGGGCAAGTGCATCGCCCCTACCGCCCCTGGCGGGGTGATGTGTCCCTCCTACCAAGCGTCCGGGCTTGAGGTCGATTCCACGCGAGGCCGGGCCAGCGTGCTCAAGGAAATGGTCAACGACACTCTCATTAACGGCTGGGACTCTCCCGAGGCGGAACGGGCGCTGGATCTGTGTATGGCCTGCAAGGGGTGCGCCCGAGATTGCCCCACCGGGATCGACATGGCCAGCTACCGCAGCACGGTTCTTGACGAGAAATACCGTCACCGGCCACGCCCCCGCTCTCACCTGACGATGGGGTTACTTCCCCGCTGGGAACGGGTGCTCACTCGGGTCCCAGGAGTGCCATCCCTGGCCAACGCGGTGCTGTCGGTGCCGGTCTTCGCACGCCTTGCCAGATGGACAGCTGGGGTGGACCAGCGTCGTCCCCTCCCCCGGTTCCAGGCCTCGGCCAGGTTAGCTAGCCCACAGGTCGCCTCGGTTGAAGAGATCGTGACGGATCAGGACGCGTCGCCTTCGTCTGCCACCAGGACCGACTCAGCCCCACCGGGTTTCCGGACCCGCCGCAACCATGACAAGGGCGATGTTGTGATCTGGGTGGATTCCTTCTCCGACATGCTCGAGGGATCGGATCTCTCGGCGGTAGTCACGGTGCTTGCCGAGGCCGGCTATCGCCCACGGGTCCTCGCCGACGACGTCTGCTGCGGGTTGACGTGGATCACTACCGGTCAGCTCGACGGTGCTCGGCGTCGGCTGCGCGCTGGTCTCGACGTGCTGGCACCCCTGTCAGACGCCAGCGTCCCAGTCGTTGGGCTAGAGCCGTCCTGCACTACCGTCTGGCGTGATGACGCACTCCGCCTCCTGCCAGATGATCCGCGCGTCCACCGGGTAGCCAGAAACATGCATACCGTCGCCGAGATGCTTGAGGCAGCACAGTGGACCCCACCCTCGCTAGCAGGCCACACCCTCGTCGCTCAGCCCCATTGTCATCACGCGTCGATCCTCGGATTCAGCCCCGATAAGCGTCTCCTCGAGGCCGCCGGTGCCACCGTCACGGTCGTCAGCGGATGCTGCGGCTATGCCGGGAACTTCGGTGTTGAAAAGGGCCACTATGACTTCTCGGTGAAGGTTGCCCAGCATGACCTGCTGCCAGCCATCGAGGAGGCTGGCCCTCAGGCCATCATTTTGGCCGACGGATTCTCGTGTCGACGCCAAGTCTCGGACCTCGCTGGACGACGTGCGCTAACCCTCTCCGAACTCTTCGCCTCGCACTTGGTCAGCGCCCACCGATGCCTTACACCGTGACACGCTCGAAGTGGCGATGGAACACCTACGCTTCGAACCTGATTCGATCGCTTCGGTGGCCTCCTGCTGACGCTTTCATGGATCGTGTCAGCCTGGAGGATGGTAATGCGCCCAAAACTGTATGTCTTCGGTAGATCTGCACAAGCGGATCATCTCGCGCAAGAAGGAACCGTGAGGTACTCGATCCGGTACACTCTCCACATCAAAACCAACAATACAAGTCACAGTCATAGATAGTTGTGTCATTAACAAGAAATCCCAACAGCACCCCAATGCAAAATTGCACAGAACGACCTAGCCAGATGATTTTCAGCAAGTCTACCATGACAGCAAAGGCCGCAGATAGAAACTGTGACATATACATTGCACGCTGAACTTACTACCCCACCACTAAATTTACATAGATTCCATACCGACCCGAACGCCACCAGTCAACCATCAGTAATCATCATCGAGAAGTCAAAAATAACCAACACCATTGATAAGATCCATGCCATGGACGGGCAGACGTCTGTGATCAGCAGAGTCGAGAAACGAGGTAAAGCAAACTATCACGAGCCACCAGATAATACCCCTAGAAGCTTGTCCAATATGTTAGCTCTGGTTAACATGCCATCGCCAGCACAAGATTAACACGCTTGTTCATGTCTTCAGAAAGCAACGAAGCTCGCCTAGATACTTGGACATTTATATCCTTGCAAACCCCCCCTAAAGCCTCCAAAAATCCTTGATTTACCTCACTGATATACCATTAATTTGCCCCACCTCAAGCCAACAAAAGAACGGAGCATCAGAGCCATAGGAAGCCTCCGCCAGACATAGGGGACTAAACATTATCTCCTTCTACGTCACCAACTAGAATTCATAAAGCATCAACCTACTTATTTAATTCGATCTAAAATCCAATATCCTTAGTATCAGGGATCAATAAAACCAAAATTAGGAAACATACTTAAAATCATGACATTTCACTTAGTAGACATACTTTGGGATTGTATCGACGCGTGACATTGACACCCATATTTCTGCGGCAGAATGCACCCCGGCAATCCATTGCCAACATGCATGACACACCAGCCCATCAGACCCGAGGTGAGGTGATACACTGTTGGAGTTAGTTCCTGGTACGCAAACCGCACAGCCCGGTAGGAAGTCCGGGCGGCGCAATAGACGTCCGTCGCTCCCCTCATGGAGAATCCAGTGTCGCCAGGTCCGCTTCGGCGTACTGGGAGATGATATGCCTACGATGTTCACTGTCTACTTCGATGGCCAGTTCTGGGTCGGAGTCCTAGAGAGGCGCGACGAGGGTTTGGTGCGTGCCGTAAAAGTCACGTTTGGCGCCGAACCGTCTGACACGGAATTGTACGAGTGGGTTAGCCGTCATGGCAACGCACTTATAGAGCGATTGGAGTCTACCGCTGCTGTCCCTACCACCCGCAGTCCCCGAGCCAAGCGACTGAACCCCAAGAGGGCGTTACGAGATGCAGCGCGAGCTGCCCAAGCACCCCGTGCCAGCACGGCCGCACAGGCCGCGCTTAAGGCCGATCAGGAAGCTCGGGGTCGCGCCGCCACAGTGAAGCGCAAGCAGGCCCGGATCGACAAAGCTGCGGAGCAGTGGGCTAAGAAACGAGAGCGCGCGAAGGCAAAGCACCGTGGCCACTAATGCGTCGACCGTGCCCTTCCCAACTGTGATTCTTGGTTCGGGACCTATGGCTTCACGGTCAAGGCGGTCAAATCGCTCACACATGAGTACTATTCACCCGACATGCCATCGTCTGGGCAATCACCCAACTGCAAGCTGATGACGTTTTCCTCCTAGGCTTGATGCACTAGTTTAGTGTGGACAGGAAGACTCATGGCGAAGGGAACGGCCTGTTCTCAAGATCGCCACCGCGAACGAGATTCACTTCCCACGGTGTACGCATACTAAGGGGCGGAGCTTGTCTGACATCATCTGGGCCAGCACGCACATGGCCCAGATGATGCCCACCGGATGGTGAGCCTGACCCGTAACAAGAACGCATCAGCGAGCACCTCGCCGACGCGGCTGCGCACGCGGTCGTAACCTCGCCACTGCCTGCGTGAACAACGCGCTTCGGCGCATTCAACACGCCGTGACCGCGGCGCCCACGGCTTGCGCAACCGCTACAACTACCACCTACTGTCGCCTCCTGGTCGTTGGCGGCATAACCCATAACCATCTTCAAATCCGAAGCGCCGAGTCCTGCCATAATTCGAACCTTCAGCCTGCATGACTGGAACAAGGAGCGATCATTCTGGTCGACGGATTCTCGCACCGACGCCAAGTCTCGGACCTCGCTGGACGACGTGCGCTAACCCTCTCCGAGCTCTTCGCCTCGCGCGTGAGGTGACAATTCATTCTCCGCCCTTGGGTTCTGCCATACCCAACTAGATAGACAGACATACTAGTAACAGTTATGATGTAGTCATGGATGATAACCACTGGCCGTCCGAATGGCAGCGAGGCGTTCTCGACCTCTGCGTGCTGCGCATCCTGGCCGACGGCCCTACCTACGGTTACAACATCGCGGCCCGGCTCACCGATGCTGGATTCGCCGACGTCAAGGGCGGCACCCTGTACCCACTACTCAAACGTTTGGAAGGCACCGGTCTGGTTGACGTCGAGTGGCGACCCGGCGAGGCCGGACCGGGCCGAAAGTTCTACCTCATCAATACTGCCGGAAGCCAACGCCTGATGGCGCTCACCGCAAGCTGGCAGTGCTACTCCGCCACCGTCACCCGACTGCTCGACGAAGGATCAGCATCATGAACCACGCACTCGAACGCACCCATGCGCCCCACGTCGACCCCGAGTGGACAAACGCCTTTATCGTCGAGGCCCGTCTCGCGAACCTCGATGGGACAACGATCGGGGATGCACTTGCCGAAATCGATGCCCACGTCGTTTCATCGGGAGAATCAGCAAAGGCTACATTTGGTGATCCACGCTCCTACGCCCAGGCGCTGGCCACCAGCGCCGGTGCCCGCCCCACGTCGACGGTGGGTGCCGTCACAGCTCCTGCGGCACAGACCATCGGAGTGATCCTGATCCCGATAGGAATCGTGGCACTACGCCACCACCATCGGGTTGATATCACCACTGGGATAATTATCGCAGCGGCGCTCGTCCTGATCCCATGGGTGATCCTGTCCGTGCGCGCCTCGACCCTGCTGCGCGCCGTAACTCACACCAAGGCCATGCCGTGGGCTGTGTTCGTCACCGCCCTCTGGTTCGGCGCACTTGTCATCCCACCAATCGTGCTAACGCGAGTCGTCGGCCAACTTCCGGCGTGGACCGTCGTGGCAACGGGAGCGGCCGGTACGGTAATCGGCACTGGGATAAGCCTGTCCGAGGGTCCCCTCAGTGACCCCATCGTCGCACCGGGATCAACCACTCCCAAGCAGCGCACCGACGTCACGGCCGTCTGGATCCTGCCAGCCTTCACCGTGGTGCTCGCAACACTGGCCTGGTTCCTGGCCTAACCGAACCCGCGCCCCATGAACCACGTCTGAATGGCCCGGGACGCACCGGGATACAACTAGTCTCGGTCCCGGGCTGACAGTCCGGGACCGATTCATGCCCTTCGCTCAGTCGCGTATCAGACGACGATGCCTTGAAGCGTGTGGACGCGCGGCCTCCGGGCCAAGGCGCTCGATCTTGTTGGCCTCGTAGTCGGCGAAGTTGCCCTCGAACCAGAACCAGCGCGGTACGCCGTCCTCGTCCTCACCCTCCCAAGCCAGGATGTGGGTGGCAATGCGGTCGAGGAACCAGCGGTCGTGGGAGACCACCACGGCACAGCCGGGGAATTCCAGCAGGGCATCTTCAAGACTTGAGAGGGTTTCGACGTCGAGGTCGTTGGTCGGCTCGTCAAGGAGTAAGACGTTTCCGCCCTGTTTGAGGGTGAGAGCCAGGTTCAGACGGTTGCGCTCACCACCGGAAAGTACCCCCGACTTCTTCTGCTGGTCCGGGCCCTTGAACCCAAAACTGGCAACGTAGGCGCGCGAGGGCTCCTCAAAGTTCGCGACTTTAATGTAGTCCAGCCCGTCGGAAACAACCTCCCACACGTTCTTCTCCGGATCGATACCGGTGCGGTTCTGGTCGACGTAGGAGAAGCTGACTGTTTCGCCGACCTTGAGGGAGCCAGAGTCAGCCTTCTCCAACCCGACAATCGTTTTGAACAGGGTCGTCTTGCCGACGCCGTTTGGGCCGATAACACCGACGATGCCGGCTCGCGGCAGGGTAAACGAGAGGTCTTTGATAAGGACGCGATCGCCGAATCCCTTGGAGAGGTGCTCGGCCTCCAGCACGACGTTGCCTAGACGCGGACCCGGCGGGATGTTGATTTCGGCGGTGTCGATCTTGCGGTTGCGCTCGGCCTCGGCAGCCATCTCCTCATAGCGGGCCAGGCGGGCTTTATTCTTGGCCTGACGGGCTTTGGGCGAGGAGCGCACCCATTCCAACTCTTTCTCGAGAATTTTGGCGCGTTTGGCGTCTTTCTTGCCCTCAATCTGGAGACGCTTGCGTTTGGTGTCCAGGTAGGTCGAGTAATTGCCCTCGTAGGGGTGCAGCTGGCCGCGGTCGACCTCACAGATCCACTCAGCGACGTGGTCAAGGAAGTAGCGGTCGTGAGTGACGGCTAGCACAGCACCCGGGTAAGACTTGAGGTGACCCTCAAGCCAGTTCACGGACTCGGCATCCAGGTGGTTGGTGGGCTCGTCGAGGAGCAGTAGGTCGGGCTGTTCGATCAGCAGCTTGCATAGCGCGACGCGACGACGCTCGCCACCTGACAGGACGTCAACAGGGGTGTCGCCAGGAGGACATTGCAGGGCATCCATGGCCTGCTCAAGACGGGTGTCGATATCCCACGCATTGGAGTTATCGAGCTCCGTCTGCAGCTCACCCATCTCGGTCATCAGGGCGTCAACGTCAGCGTCGGGGTTGGCCATCTCGGCGGAAACTTCCTCGAACCGTGCCAGCTTGGCTTTGATGTCGCCAACGGCCTCTTCAACGTTCTCGCGAACGGTCTTGTCCTCGGTGAGCGGGGGCTCCTGAAGCAGGATTCCGACGGTGGCACCCTTGGCAAGATTGGCGTCGCCGTTATTTGGCTTGTCGAGTCCAGCCATCAGCTTGAGCATCGTCGACTTGCCAGCGCCGTTCGGTCCGACAACACCAATCTTGGCGCCCGGGAAGAACGACAGCGTGACGTCGTCAAGGATAACTTTGTCACCCACCGCCTTTCGGACGTTGTGCATGGTGTAGATGAACTCGGCCATCGGCACTCCTCCAGAATCTGCGAGAACGGGGCGGTCGGCACTTCGCCGGCCGCTGCATAGTATGCCAGCCGTTATAACGACTCCCGTCACCAACTCATTCCCAAATCGGCCCCAATCGACCTCAGGAGCCAATCAATTCGACGTCGTCGTCACTCACCTCGGCATCCTCATCGACCGTATCAGGCGAATCACGGTAGCGCACCACCTGATCATCACCCAGGGGCGCCTCGGCACGTTTTTCGGGTCGACGACACACGGCAGGCAAACGAGATAGGTCCGGCCCGACATTGCTTGCAACGACAATAAGTTGCTCGTGGGAGCCCTCATCGTCGACCCAGCTGCGGGTACGAAGTCGCCCGGTCACCATAACCGGGTCCCCTTTGCGCAGGGAGACATGGCAGTTATCCGCAAGTCGACCATAGACATGCACCGACATCCAGGTCGTCGTTCCATCGACCCACTCCCCCTGCCGCATGACACGAGGAGTGTGGGCAACCCGGAATCGGGCTCCCCGCCAGTCCTCTCCGACCTTCATCTCAACGTCAGTTCCGAGGTTCCCGGTGAATGACACGTTTGCGTCCATCTGTGAGCTCCTTTCACTCACATACGGTTATCGGCACAACTCCCGAAATCCACCAAACAATATCTCATCTGTGGATAATCTCCAGGCGGCACCGTTCGGGAGCTGTGGATAACGACGCTTAGGACGCTTTCGCCACGATCTTCACTACCTCGTCGTGGTGATCTAGCTCGGCATTTACCGGGTCAACAACCGACTGCCATGCGACGTCGACGAGACTAGCCCGCAATTCAGACTTGGCATGACGTTCAGCAGCTCGGGCACCCGCTTGCACACCGATCCGACACAGCATAGAAGCCACAACCCCCGCAATGACCCCGCCCAGAACCATGAAGGTCGGCACTGGGAAGTTATGCCATCTCACTGGCGGAAGCCGAAGCTGAAAGTAGGCATCGACGGCGAGCCATGCTAGTCCGGCTACCACGACGATCATGAGGCTCCACTGCACCACCGTTACGAGCTTCCACCAGCCAGTGCCCCGATGTACTCCCAAATCGGTGGAAGCCACAGCCCGGTCGATGTCGTCGGGAAGGTTCTTGCGACGAACCAGCGACGCCGTACGCACCGCGTCGGCCCACGGGCGTGGAAGCCTCTCAGATGCCTCCGAGGCCAAGGACCGCACTGCCATATCGACCCTGGCGCCAGCGACTCCAACTCGCGCCGTCAAAGCGCTGCGCTGCACATCAGTGGGTTCTGTGCCGCTTCCCAGCTCCTTGTTCCTTCTAGAGCCCAAATCCAGATGCAACCGGTGCAGCGGGTCGGGACGAAGCCTCGACACCCACGCTGTCACCGGCCAACCGGTAGCTCGATGTCCCCGCTTGCGATAGGCATCCCGCGTCGCTTCGGCAACCAGTTCAACACTGCCGGCGGTGCATAGTGCCTCAATCAACCGGTCAACGGAATCCTGGCTCACCTGGCCTGCCGCATCTCCAGTTGCCTCGTTCAGGTGCTGCGACACATTGTCGAGGTCGGCGTGCAGCCGGGTCGCTTGGGCCTTCTTGGCGCGCACAGCGCGAGCTAGCGCCACACGCATGTCCTCGATACCCTCACCGGTCGTCGCCGAAATCGCCATGACCTTGGCCTTTTCCAGGCCTTCGGAGTCCAGTAGCTGACGCAGATCGCGCAGACAGTTTTTACGCTGCTCCTTGTTGAGGAGGTCAGCCTGGTTGAGAACCACCGTCATGACCTCAGCATGGCGAGCTAGCGGCGCCAGGTAACGGGTGTGCAAAGCGGCGTCGGCGTATTTCTGCGGGTCGACTACCCACACAATCATGTCAACCATCTCGACGAGACGGTCCACCTCGAGACGGTGTTCGATGCGCACCGAGTCATGATCCGGCAGGTCGAGTAGCACCAAACCATCGAGGACGTCCTCGCTACCCACGTAGTGACGACGTGGAACGTCGAGCCAGTCCAGCAGGGTCTCCGCCGAATCCGTCCCCCAGACCGCAGCAGTGGCCTTCGACGTCGTCGGACGCTTTACCCCAGGATCGGCCAGTTCTGCACCTGCCAAGGCGTTGAACGTCGAAGATTTCCCTGACCCCGTCGCACCAGCAAGCGCAATGACGGTATGGTCGCCACCGATTCGGCAGCGCCGGTCGGCCCGTTCCACAACGGCACGGGCCAGAGCCACGACGTCGTCAGGAATATACCCTTCCGACAGGTCCACCGCTCGGGTCAGCAGGTCGATACGCTCGGCAAGATCGACGCGATGTCGCCTCATCGTTCCCCCTGACGAGGCTCGGGATCCAGAACGACCGCCGGTTCAACGACCTCAGCGTCAAGGCCCGGCATGTTCGCTTGTAACTGCCCTATTTTGGCAGGCTGGGGTGCCTCGGCTTCGGGATCCTGACAACGGGTTCGGATCGTCACCTGATCACTGTGAGACCCTGGCGCATCTTGAGCTTGTCGGATCTCCTCGATCGACGTGCGGATTTGGGCCGGAAGCTCGGTATCGACTTCCAAGCTGCCAAGAACCGCCTGATACCGCGTCACCTCATTCGCAAGCAAGCCCTCAACACGCGCATCGAGCTGGTCCTTCGCGACTTTCGCCAGGCGCCGCACCGCGTCATCTCCAAAAAGTGCCTCCAACAGACGCTGGGCGACGATGGCTGATCCCCCGGCAATCCCCGCTTCAGCTCCCGATAATCCACCCGTGTGAGCAAATACGACGAGCATCAGGGCAACGGAAACCCCATTGACGCCGAAAGCCATGAATCGCGCCTTGGAGCGTTTGTTCATGCCCTCCCCAGCAACGAGTTCCATGACATCTCCCCGCCAATCTCTCACCATTCGAGAGACGGCCTCGTCAAACCCCTGCGACGGGCGGGACAAATCCTCATCGACCCCCTCCAGGACGCTGCGACCTGCCGGATCGGCCTGCCACACGGACTCGATCCGCTCACACCCAGCCTGGGCCTCAGCGATGACGAGACTTTCCAAGCCAGATTCCACTGCGACGCTAACCTTCTCGACCTCCGGCGGTGCCCCCTTGAGCGCCTTCACCACACGGTCTCGGAACCAGGAAACCTTCGCCTCCATAGCGCGCATGAACTCGCCAGTTCCAACGAATTCGTGCCATCGTGCCAGGACCTCGCCACGCAACAGAGTGCCATCAGCGGACTGGACGGCAATCGACCTTGAGGACTCAGCCATGATCGACTGGGCGTCCTCATACAGCCGCGACGTTGCCATTGCCTGCGCTTCTAAGCCGCCAACGACGTAGGAGGATCGCTCACAAACCGAACCGATCGCCCCAGACAAGGTAAACGCAATGACCTCGCGTCGTTTCTGCTGGTCCTGGGCCAAATTCGACAAGAAAAACCGCAGAGGGGCGACGGCCTGATCAGGAAGTAAACCCTCGGCATTCGTTTTAGTCTCCGGGACAGCAAACAGTGGAGAATCAGCCAGGCCGCGCTCCGTCATGAGTCGGCCGAGGTCCGCCGGCACCTCTCTCATGGCTTCCACAGGAACGCGGTCACACACCACCGCAACCGACGCGTGCCTCTCTTGAGCCTCGCTGAGGAAATCCCACGGCACAGCGTCAGCGTAGCGGGCTGCTGAGGTGACAAAGATCCACAGATCCGCGGCCTGGAGCAACTGAGCCGCCAGATCACGATTGCGGGTCACCACAGAGTCGATGTCCGGGGCATCGAGGATGGCCAAACCTCGCGGAATCCTTGACTCCGCGACGAGCTGCAAACTCGACGCGTCGTTACTGGCCACCCGCGAGCGCACCAGGGTAGGCAGCACTCGGTCTCCGTCGAACCAGAAAGCGTCGTCGGGGTGGTGAACGAGAACGGGCGATGTTGTGGTGGGACGGATAACCCCCGGTTGTGTCACCATACGGCCCACTAAAGAGTTCACCAGGGTTGATTTACCAGCCCCGGTCGACCCTCCTACCACCGCCAGAAGCGGCGCATCAATAGTCTCTAGGCGCGGCAAAATATAGTCGTTAAGCTGGTTAGCAATGCGTCGTGCCAGCCCGGCCTGAGTAATAGCCTCCGGCACATCCAAGGGGAACTGGGCCTGACGCAGGTTGTGCCGCAGATCGGTCAACGACAGCAGTATCTGCTCAGTGTTCATGGTGATCCTTCCTGGTCACTCGTCAGGCCTGTGGCGGCGCCCACTGCAACTCGTTGTTGACCGGCTGGTTGCGACGTCGCTTGAGGAATGCGGGCAGTCTCGGCTTCGACAATTTGGCACCTCGGGCGACGGTGATAGCCGCCGGGCGCAGCACGTTCATACGGTTGATGAGCTCGATCTGAAGCGGACCAGGATCATCGTCCAACCCACGCACAATGGCGTCACGAAGATAAGCAAGATCTGTCCCAACGCGCAGGAACTCTAACGTGTGCCACCACCGGCGCGGCCCTTGGCTGAGAGCCACCAACGCCACCCATTGGCGACGCCCCAGGGCCGAAAGAGTATCCGCGTCAGAGTTTGGCAGCCATCCGCCCTTGACATAATCCTCGAGTCGATATCGGATCATCCTGCCCTCGCGCACTGTGCGGATGACCAAAAAAACCACAACGGAAGCGACGATACCGAGGGCGACGAACCACAACTTCTTAAGGATCGCCATCGGCAAAACCGAGGAGAACCCATTAAAAAGCATGTGGCCCACTACAGCCATAACGAACCCGGTCGTCGGAGCGAAAATCCTCACAAGTCGGCTTCGTGACCTCAACCCAAGAGCCAGACCGATACCCGTCATGCTCGTGAACAGCGGATGCCCAAACGAGGCATACACACCCCGCAACAGCACCAGCTCCATCACGGCCTGCTTCGGATCCCCAGCCGAAGCCGTCACACGGGCGTAATTGTCTGCACGGGCGTAGTACATGATGTTCTCGACGAAGGCGAAACCAATTGCCGAGAGCCCAGCCATGCTCACCGTCTGAACTACCGAGGTCATCCGTCGCCCTATGCCGATGGCCAGCGCGAAAAGCACAAGCGCCTTACATGATTCCTCAACAAAGGGAGCCGAATACACTGCCGGACCAGCGCCCGATGCTGGATCAACCCCACCTGCCACCGAGAGCATCCCGGCCATCCACGTGTTCACGTGCATGCTAATCCAGGTTGCGACGCACGCTCCCCAACAAAAGCAAAGAAACCACACGTGCAGGTGCCGGGTTCTGAATCGATCAAGAAAAATAAAGATCGCTGACCACACAGCAGCCGTCGGCCACGCGTAGTGGAAGGCCAGTTTCAAGGACTGGTTGGTGATCCCCGGAATAACACCCTTCTGGCCTTGCCGCTCGACCTCAGTATCGGCATGCACGATGACGTAGGTGTGGATCATGCAGGCCGCTGAGATCAGCACTAACGCAAGCAACACCCAGAACCACGGATTACGTAACACACGCTGCCACCAGGGACGACGCGCAATGGGCGTGGGGACAACGTACGACATAGTTGAAAGACTACCGGCCGCCCGGGACACTTTCCGATGCGTCAAGTCCTCGCCCGGCGAAACACGGGAAGAACAGTGGCGGCCCGGGTGGGAATCGAACCCACGCGCGACAGATTAGAAGGCTGCTGCTCTATCCGCTGAGCTACCGGGCCATATCCGACATCCTATCGGGATTCGGCCTTGATGGCCCAGCTGGCCCCAACCAGTAGCGAACATACCTGCATCCATTTGTTCGGCGTCCTAGCCTTTCCCCGTGACTGATTCGACGCATGCAGATCCCGCCACCCCACCGGTGAAGTGGTCGTCGATCATCGTTTCGGCCTACCTACCGACGCTGATGTCCTCCCTGGGCTACGGCGCCGTGATTCCACTCATCCCACTCACCGCAGTACATATCGGGGCATCGGCAGCCCTCGCTGCCGCGATTGCCGCGCTTGTCGGTATCGGCCAAATCATCGGAGATGTGCCTGCTGGATGGCTCGTAACAAAAATAGGTGAGAAATGGTCCCTAGTGATGGCCATGCTTATTAACGCGGTTGCGCTTGTGTCCATGGGGCTGGTGCACCACTTTGGTTTGCTAGCCGTCGCGGTCCTTGTCAACGGCACGGCCGGCGCCGTGTACGGCATTGCCCGACAGAATTACCTGACGGTAGCGATCCCATACCGATACCGAGCTCGCGCGCTGTCCACCCTCGGCGGAGTGTTCCGGGTGGGTTGGTTTGTCGGCCCCATGGCGGGATCGTGGATTCTCCGCGAAGCCTCCATGTCATGGGCCTACGGATTTGCATCCATTGCCAGTGTTCTCGCCGCTGCCGTGACCACCGTCATGCCCGACCTTCCCCCAGTCGATGTCCCACAAACTGCCGTTGACGATGCCCCCACCAAGATCTCGACGTGGACGATAGCCAAACAGAACTCCAAAGTCCTGTGGACGACGGGATTGGGAGTGACAGCTCTCATGGTCGTTCGGTCCGCACGACGCTCCCTACTCCCGCTGTGGTGCCACGCCAACGGTCTTTCCCCAGCAACCACGGACCTTATCTATGCCTGGTCGATGGCTGCTGACGTCCTACTCTTCCTGCCCGGCGGAGCCCTCATGGACAGATTCGGACGCTGGTGGGTGGCAGTGCCGTCAATCTTCATCCAGGCCCTCGCACTCCTCACCTTGCCGCTAGCCCATACCGCGACGACGATCGGCATCGTCGCCCTCATCATCGGTATTGGCAACGGCGCAAGCTCCGGCATCGTCATGACGCTGGGATCCGATGCCTCTCCCAACATCGGACGCCCACAGTTCCTGGCAGCGTGGCGACTCCTCTCCGATACTGGCTCAGCGATGGGACCAATCGTGGTCACCCTCGTCACCCTAGCCTGGCCACTGTCGGCCGCCAGCATCGTCATGTCGATCATCGGCCTGGTCGGCAGCTACTGGATGGGACGCTGGGTGCCGCGCGGCAAACGCTAACTGGCGCTGTCCTCGCCCGCCCGCTGTCCTAACTACCGACTAGGCTGTGATTCCGTGAAAGACATGCTGGTGTGGATCGATTGCGAGATGACCGGGCTCGACCTGGCCCACGACGGGCTCATCGAGGTGGCCGCACTGGTCACCGATGGACAGCTCAACGTCCAAGGCGAGGGGGTGGACGTCATCATCAAGCCCGAGTCCCAGTGGCTCGACCACATGAATGATTTCGTGCGCGACATGCACACCACATCCGGCCTCCTTGCGGAGCTCGACAAAGGACTGACGATGACGCAGGCCCAGGATCAGGTGCTCGACTACATCCGTACCTACGTCCCGCAGGCCGGTAAGGCGCCGTTAGCTGGCAACACCATCGGCACCGACCGCTCCTTCCTGGTCAAGGACATGCCCAAACTCGAGTCCTACGTGCACTATCGCAACGTCGACGTCTCCTCCATCAAGGAACTGGCACGACGCTGGTACCCGCGCGCATTCGGGCACTCCCCGCAGAAGCAGGGCAACCACCGAGCGCTCGCTGACATCCAGGAATCCATTGAGGAGCTCATGTACTGGCGCGAGGTCATCATGGTTCCCTCCCCTGGGCCGGAGACCACACGTTGTGATGAGATCGCCGCCAAGTATCAGGGCTTCCTCACCGGGGCCGGGAGAGACTGACGCCGGCGGGCGGGAAAGTCAAAGTTGCATTTCTGTTTCAGAAACAGATACCCTTCACGGGTTGCCTGAGAGAGGCACGTGGTGGCTATAGCTCAGTCGGTAGAGCACCTGGTTGTGGTCCAGGGGGTCGCGGGTTCAAGTCCCGTTAGCCACCCCAGTTTTTGAGAAGGGGGGAGACGACTCCCCCCTTGACCCCTTCGAGCGGGTCAAGTACTCCTGCAACAGTTCCAGTTCGCCTCCGTTTAAGTACCGGGTCGGTTTTGTTCACACGGTCATGAACAATCCCTCAACCCTCATCTGCGCTCGCCCGGCCTCACCCACGACCTTGACGTCAGTGAGGGCACGTGCCACAGTCATCGTCTCCTCGTGGCACGACGCTGTAGCCTGCATTGTCCAAAAATGACCAGAGGGTGTCCACGATGTGGAATATGAGATTGTTGGCTATTCTCAACCCGTTCAGCGGGACACAATGCTCCCCATGACCGTGGAGAATCAGCATTCCGCCGCTGAGAAGCAGCGCCTCCGGCGAAGCCTCAGCAATAGGCACATCCAGCTCATTGCCATTGGTGGTGCCATCGGTACCGGCCTGTTTATGGGCTCCGGCAAGTCCATCCGCACCGCCGGTCCGAGCATCGTGGTGGCCTACCTCGTTATCGGCGCAATGCTCTTCTTCGTCATGCGTGCCATGGGCGAGTTGTTGCTGCACAACCTGCAATGGAAGTCTTTTCAGGATTTTGCCGCTGACCTCCTCGGCCCATGGGCAGGATTCTTTCTGGGATGGACGTATTGGTTGTGCTGGGTCGTCACAGGCATGGCCGACGTCATCGCCATCACCTCATATTGGAGTTTCTGGACTCACGACCGCGCTTGGGCCTTCATCCTCACCGCGACGACGCTTCTCCTGCTCCTCGCCCTCAACCTCTTAACGGTCAAACTTTTCGGCGAGCTGGAGTTCTGGTTTGCCCTCATCAAGATCGTCGCGATCCTCACCCTCATTGCGGTGGCAATTGTGCTCATCGTCATGGGATTTACCTCAGCCAGCGGATACAAGGCGTCGGTGTCGAATCTGTGGTCCTACGGTGGCTTCGCTCCACGCGGCTGGAGCAGATTCTTCGGCGGCTTCCAGATCGCAGTCTTTGCCTACGTCGGTATTGAGCTGGTCGGCACCACCTCTGCTGAGACCGCCGATCCCCCAAAGACGATGCCTAAGGCCATCAACGCTGTGCCGGTCCGTGTTCTCGTGTTCTATGTGGCAGCTCTACTCGCCATGATGTGCGTTACCCCATGGAATCTCATCCAGACCGATTCCTCCCCCTTCGTGCAAATGTTCGGGCTCATTGGATTTACCGCAGCCGCTGGCATCATGAACTTCGTCGTCCTCACCTCAGCGGCCTCGAGCGCCAACTCAGGTGTCTACTCAACGTCTCGCATGCTTTACGGCCTGGCCCACAAGGGCATGGCGCCCCGCGCGTTCGGCAAGCTATCCCGCCACGGTGTCCCCGGCTGGGGACTGTTCTGCACCATCATCCTCATCGGATCGGCCCTCATCCTCGCCGCGAAAGACTCGGTCATGGGAGCATTCACACTCGTTACGACGGTGTCGGCGGTGCTGTTCATCTTCGTATGGAGCATGATCCTCATCAGCCATATCGTCCACGTACGACGCAACCCTCAAGCTCATGCCAAGTCGATCTATCCGATGCCCGGCGCCAGTTTCATGCCGTGGGTCGTACTCGCTTTCTTCGTCTTTGTCATTGTCCTTCTCACTGGAGCTGACGACACACTTCAAGCCTTGCTTGCTACTCCCATCTGGTTCGTCGTGTTGGGGATCGTGTGGGCAATCGTTCGGCGCCGCTCCCACCATGACGACCTCGAGACCGACCTGCCAGCCGACTAGATCCCCAACTCCAGCCGCTACAGTAAGTACGGTCGAATCCGGTCATTGCGGGGGTAAATCATCTCCGACGAGGGCGTCATGGGCGAATCGACGACGAAGCGCGTCGGTAGCCACTACGTTCTCGACGATGTGCTTGGACGCGGTTCCATGGGCACGGTGTGGCGCGGCCATGACCTCAGCGACGGATCCCCCTGTGCCATCAAGATTCTCAACCCAACCCTGACGACGGATAAGGGCGCAACCCGACGCTTCATCGATGAGCGTGACATCTTCATGTCCGTCGACGATGACGCCGTCGTCCGGGTCACTGACATGGTCGTCGAGTCCTCAACGTTTGCCATCGTCATGGAATTGGTTGACGGCCCGGATCTCGCGCAAGTCCTGAAATCCCTTCCGGATCATCGCCTGGACCAGGGCACGGCGGTCTCCCTGGGAATCGAGGTTTGCCAGGCTCTCGCCGCAATTCACCGCGTCGGTATTCGGCATCTCGACATCAAACCAGCGAATATCCTCATTGAGGATCCTGAGAATGTCAGCGGGGCGCGGATTACCGATTTCGGCGTCTCCGAAGTGGTCGCCTTTCATGGCCCGCGCGAAGTCGTTGGTACCCCTTATTACCAGGCTCCTGAAGTTGCAGCTGGTTGGACGCCGACGGCCGCCAACGATCTGTACTCATTTGGTGTGACCTTCTACGAGATACTCGCTGGCCACATGCCGTTTCAGGCTAATTCAGCCGGAAATCTTCTCCGCAATCAGCCTCCACCAGCCATCCCCGGCGTCGATCCACGGCTGTGGAACACCATACTGACGTGCCTGGCTCCCGATCCTTCTCAGCGTCCCGACAGTGCTGAAGTGCTGGCCTCTGAGCTGCGTTCGTGGCGCAACGGTGAGCAACCGGTACGACTCGTCAGTCCACGGTCCCGGCCTGTCCGACCCACTCCACAACCTATGCCCAGGCCACAACCGGTACGGTCGGCACCGTCGGCGACATCTGTCGCTACACAACAGCGCGGCAGTGGGTGGGTTATTGCTCTGTTAGCTGTGCTGGTACTGGTTGGAGCCGGGGTGTTCTTCTACGTCAAGGGGATGCCCGGATCTCATTCGGATGCCGCTCCTCAACCAACCCAGGCACCAATCTCTACCTCTACGCCAGAGGTCAGGCCAACGCGAACTGTGACGGCTCATGCCACGGTGACAACGATGAGTTCTCCCATACAGATCCAGCTTCCTAGCGGGGCGGTGGAGTGTGGACAAGGGGCCTGGATCGCAAACCCTCGCACCACCTGTCCTCTGGCATTGGAAGTGGTGCGGTCTGTGCCAGCAAACCATCCGGCAAGCTTCGCCATTGACGCGCAGGATCCAAGAACAGGAAAATCACGACACTTTTCCTGCAATACCGTCGGGCAATACGTCGACTGTGGCAGCCAGGATCTCGAGGTCTATCTCGTCATACCCGGATGATAGGTCACTGGCATAGTGATGCTAGCTGGCCTACTGTGAAATACTTCTGCCTATGAGACGGCGAACAATCATCGCAGCCGGTTTGAGCATGCCGCTTACTGGATGCGTCTCTCAAGATTCCCAGCCCAAGGAGCCACCGTCCACCACGGTTACGGCATCACCGACACCTTCTGGCACCTCGACATCATCCTCGGCAAGCCCGACGTCGGCTCCATCTCACGCCTCAACGGCTACCTCCAGGCCGACCCCAATCCGCATGAATCCGCGAGCTGTCGAAATCGCCAAGAAATTGTCTCCCGAGCAACGCGCCGGCCAATGCATTCTTGTCGGCGTAGTGCCATCAGACTCCCCCGAATACATCACCAACCTCATTGACACCCAGTGCTTAGCCGGAATCTTCCTGCTAGGACACTGGACGAACAGGTCCAAGCTTGAGGCCATGCTCAGCGCTGTTAATCACGTCAGCCCGCAGGGCATCAAACCTATTGTCGCAACTGACCACGAAGGTGGCGAAATCCAGAACATCCGGGTGCCAGGAGTCGATCACCTGCCGAGCCAGGAAGCTCTGGCCCGGATGTCCCCGGCCAAGGTGCAAGCAGTCGTGACGACCGGTGCTCGTCAACTCGCCAAACTCGGCGTCCACATGGTCTTCTCCCCCGTGGCTGGCGTCATCGACCCTCGCCTTGGGGTACGTAATAAGCCAATTGCCAAGCATCATCGTGGTTTCGGAACCGATCCGCACCTCTGCGGGCAATACTCGGCAGCCGTCGTTGCGGGACACCGCAAAGCGGGGATCATTTCGACCACTAAGCATTTTCCTGGCATCGGACGGATCACGGAGGATACTGACTTTAAATCCGCCGGGATTACTGACGACAAGACCACCCGCCATGACCGATATCTTGAGTCTTTCCGGATGGCCTTTGACGCTGGATCTGAAGCCGTCATGATCGCATCCGCGTACTACTCAAAGATCGATCCCGGCGCCCTCGGGTTATTTTCATCAAAGATTATGACAGATATGCTGCGCGGAGACTTCGGTTATCAGGGACTCATCGTGTCCGACGACCTGAGGAGTTCAGTCTCAGTATTCTCAATCGATGGTGGCCATCGGGCAAGCAAATTCGTCTCTGCCGGCGGCGATCTAGCTATCACAGCTGACCCCCTTCTGGCAGGCCCCATGATTCGCGCGTTGACGTCGACCGCGACGTCCGCGTCCGGCAAGAAGCGTCTTGTTGACGCTGCTAGCCATGTCATCAATGTCAAATTGGCGCATTCATTGACGAAGTGAGGGGAGAACGAATCGTGACTGACGATGGATCCAGCAAAGAGAAGTACCCAGACGATTCACACTCTGGCTACAATGACGCCGAATTGACCCCCGAGCAGCCCGATCCGAATAGTGGTCAAACGCGAGATGATGAGCCCGCCCAGGAACTCTCGCAGGATCGCGAAGCTACGCAGCGATTCTCGACGAATCCTGACGGTTACGACAATCAGCAGTATCCGCAGCAAAGCGATTATCAGAACGCCCAGTACCCACAAGACTGGAATCAGTACCCCCAGAGCGGCGATGCTTGGGGAAGCGAGAGTACTACCCCCGGATGGGGCCAGCCAGCAGGCCAGTATCCCCAGCAAGGCTGGGACGGACAAAACCCCCAGCAGGGGTGGGACCCCACCCAGTATCCACAACAAGAGTGGCAAACCGGTCAGAACCCGCAAGGATGGGATAGCCACCAGGGCTGGGACCCTAACCTTCAGGGCTGGGACGGCCAGCCCGGAGCACAGATCGATGACGCCCAAGGCACTCCGGCGGCTGCTATCGACCAGGGTGACGTCGATAATCTCCAAAACGACCTACCCTATTACTTCGACAGCAATGGTGAACGTGGGCCTGGCTGGTACGGCCCATCTGGAGCGTTCTTCCCTGCCACGCAGGCATATGAGCCTGACGCACAGCCAGATCTCAGCTACATGGTTGAGGGAGCACCCGCAGGTACAACCGGCACCAACCATGAGCACATCAGCGAACCGGTCGGCGGGATCCCATTCAGCGATGCTCCCCAACCTACACGCAAAAGCCAATACTGGATTATTGCCGTTGCAGCAATTCTCGTCGTTGCCGTCGGCGCCGGAATATTCTTCTATCTGAGGTCCAAGTCAGGGGCAAGGAAAGCTGTTCCTGAAACAGCACCGAAGCCGGCCGCCTCGGCCTCAAAGTCCCCTACCCCTGAGGTCACGGTCACCTCGACATCGACAGCCACTGCCGGCGCTACAAGTGTCGCTCCTGCCTCCGCCACACCGATGCCGAGCGTTCCCAACGATGCCTCGACTACCCCGTCTCCTGACCTCGTCCGTCAGCTATTTAATGCCCCGGACGCGCAAATGCAGTGGGTCAGCCTGGCTGCCGATGGACAAAACGCTGCTGTTGCCTATGCGTCTACATTTAATATTAACGGTAAATCCGCCGGCCCCAATGGCGGGCACCTGGTAATGAGGAAAAATGGAAGTCATTGGGAGCCTCTCTCCCAGGGCGGTGTCATTGTCGATGATAATGACTGCGATGCAATGCTCAAGACCCTGGGAGATAAGGCAGCTGTTGCAGCCAGCCAGGTCATGAACAATAAACAGTGCGATGCCGCCATCGTGTACGACTTGGCTAAGGCGAGCCCCATCCGTCTTGGCGAAATGGCAGGTGTTGGACCTCTTAACTTAGACAAGAGCACCTCCGAACTTGCCAGTACAATCCACGTTATTCCGGACGGTGTCGGTGACGGTTGCACGCGAAACCCAACGGCATATAGCCGATACGGCGATCTCCTCGGTGGTGTCTGGACCCAGGGCGGTAAGGCACAAGCATACCTCTTTACCGGGGGCAACAACGCTACCTCAAATGGAGCACGCATTGGAATTGCAGAGGCACAACTGCGGTCCGACTATTCTAAACTCAAACTGACCGACGTCAGCACGGAGTTCTCGGGAATCAAGCTGGGATTTCAGAAGGCCCTCGCATATTCGTACCACGGCAAAGAAATCGATTACCTCATTGACGGTGGCAAGGTTGTCGCCTACATGATTAGGAATTCTGACTTCAGCCCAACATGGTGTTGATAACCAGATTCAAGCAATGTGGCGTCCTGCTGAGAGGAGGCCACGTCATTGCTTATGAGATCCCATGAGCTCTGCAGGCATCACAACATACATGCGTCACAGACAAGATCACGAACTCAGTGTTGATGTTGTTGTGGTTAGCTGGCCCTGGTGTGCATGGTCGGTCCACATACTTCGATTGTGATGGCTTCTGGTCGTGTTTGGCTAGTGTTGTAGTGATAGCACACGCTAGGCAGGTA
>NZ_JAJNRJ010000003.1:0-339942 GCF_023838685.1 Cutibacterium sp. 37298 | reverse complement strand
CCATTGGGCCGACAGCGAACACACTACCCCCGAAGAACCCCAAACGGCACACCACCTCGCGGTCGCCGCGCTCAGCGGAGACGTCTCGGTGCTACGTCGGTCCTGTTTCTCCAGGAGGGTCGAACATATGACGTATCTTCCGGAATTCTGTCATGGGAGACGCGCTCTCGCGCAGACTATCGGGCAACGTGCCTATGACGTGTGGGTAATTCGTCACCTTATAGACCACTGCCCGTCACTTCGTCCCCATACCGTCAATTCGTGACAGTCCTGGGGCTACGTCTGAGCAGCCCATTACCACGCTAGGAGTCAACTGGTGAAAATTCTTCGTACCTCTGTCCTGGGCCTTGCCTGTGCGACGGCGCTCGTCAGCAGTGTGGGGGTGAGCCCCGCCCAGGCGGCCCAACCCGATGAATCCGCAGATCCGCATGTCGCCCTTTTGAGCGAGTACAACCGCTACTGGACCCCCAAACCGTTCGACAAGCAGAACTTCGACACTGCTTTTCGCGGTGACGTGACCCCTCAAGGCTCGAAGATCTTGGCTCGCAACGACGAGGGCGTTGAGCAGATCAACAAGGCCGGGGTTGACGAGGCGAGCCAAGCCGCTGACCGACAGGGCAGATCCCAGCAGTGGCGTGCCCTGCGCGATGCCACGATGTTTACGGACCCGTTGCAAGAAGATAACGATTCCCTCGGCCCGGTGCTTAGCAAGTATGTGGCCGAGGGGCTCGCCCAGTGCACCCCGGCGAATGTTCACTCCTGCAGCCTCACCCACGTTGCCCGGTTCCTGTGGTTGACAGGGTTTCAGGAAGTGACGAAGAAAAGCACCGGGCCCGCCAAGAAGTACTTCAATTACCCGCGCCCCTACCTTGCTGATCGCAGCTTTGCCGATTCCGGGAATCCGAACAATCTACGCGGCCTTAAGAAAAACCTTGCCATTGCGCGGGTGCCAAGCCGGATCGACGTGAATCACAAGAGGGGTGGACGGGCCCTCCTTACTGCCGGCTACGACCTGATGGACGGCGCCTCGGGTACCAATCTGACCGTCAGCCAGGCTTTCCCGTCGGGCCACACCACCGCTGCCTATGCCTATGGTTTGGCGATGGCCGAGATCTTGCCTGAGCTGGGTCCCGAGATCCTCACCCGCGCATCCGAGGCCGGCAACAATCGCGCTGTACTCGGCGTGCACTACCCGATGGACATCATGGGTGGGCGCATCGAGGGCCACAGCAACGTGTTCGCCGCGCTGACCACGAATAGGTTGTACGTTGCCTCCCTCAAGGCCGCCCGCACTGAGCTCATGGCATACCTCACTCGCCGTTGTGAGGCCGACGGTCATGGTGACACTGTGCAGGCATGCATCGGAAATGTGGGTGCCAACGACAAGAAGGGCTACTACAACACCTTCACCGACTCGGTGTCTACGACGCCGGTGGTCGATCGCGCTTCGGCTCTTAAGGCCTATCGCGCCCGCATGACCTACGGTTTCGACAAGGCTTCCGTCTATGGTGGCCCGGCCCCCGCCACTACCGCTCCGGTCGTCCCGGCTGGTGCCGAGAATCTATTAGGCACTGCTTTCCCGACCCTCTCTGATGCCCAGCGGCGTCAGGTGCTGGCCGCCACCGAAATCGATGCCGGGTATGCCCTCGACTCGTCCTCGGGTGGATGGCAGCGCATCAATCTGGCCGCAGCCATGAGCGCCAAAGTGACCGTTGACAAGGCCGGTCACGTCGTCAAGATCGAGACCGGAAACCTCAAACCTGAGGTCGTCTCGGCTCCTCAGGCCTCCTGAGGTCAAACCGAACGAAGTCCAGTCATTGTGGCCGTGACTACTCGGTCACAATGACTGGACTTCGATCACTTCTCAGGTGAGAGGCTCGAGTACTCCGAGTACCTCATTGAAAGCTTCGGTCGAGGACGGGTGGGTCCAGATCCCGTCACGCAACGTTTCGTAGCGCACTCCCAACCGCATGGCCAGTGAGACAAAGTTGACCAGTTCCTGTGAATCAATGCACCACAGGGTTGCACCCAGGACGGTGTGGTCGTCGGCATCAACGAGAACTCGAATGACGCCTTCGGTTTGGCCGACAATCTTGGGTCGCGGCATGGCGGCGATCGTGGCGACGTCCTTGGTTGCCACGAGCACGGAGCGACCGGACTCCCGGGCCTGGCGCATCGTCATGCCGACCTGGGACAGCGGCGGGTCGAGGAAAGTGGTCGCTGGGACGGCCACTCTATCGTCACGGCGACGTGGCCCGTCGTGCAAGGTGTCCCACAACACCCGGTTGTCGTCAAGGGAGATATAGGTGAACTACGGCCCACCATTGACGTCACCGACTGCGTACACCCCGTCAATATTGGTGCGCAGCTGATCGTCGACAGTAATGTAGCCCCGCTCATCGGTAGCCACCCCGGCGGCGGCCAGATCGAGATCCTCGGTTGCTGGGCGTCTGCCTGCTGCCACCAACACCACGTCGGCGGCGAATGTCTGATCGTCGGTGACGACGTCGACATGGCCACCTGTTTCATCGCAGGAGGTCACCTGCGCCCCGGTGACGACGGTGACCCCTTCACCCTCAAGCATGTTGCGCACACGCTCGGCGATGTCGGCGTCAAGGGCGGGGGCGAAGGTCTCGCCGGCCTCGAGCAGGGTCACCTGGGAGCCGAATCGGGCGAACATCTGGGCGAACTCCAGCCCGATGAACCCGCCGCCTACGATGACGAGCCGCGACGGCAGGGGATCGACGTGCTGGATCGTGGTGGAGTCATGGACTCGCGGGCCATCGGCTCCGGGAACCGGAAGGGTGGCTGAGTGAGATCCGGTGTTGACGATGATCGTCTCCGCCTGCACGGTGATCTCATCGTCTCCCCCGACCGCCTTGACAGTGTGCGGCCCAGTGAAGCTGGCTACCCCGTCGAGGAGGAGCACTTTGCCCTCCAGCATGGCATGGTTGGTGCGGTTCAATGTGGCGATGAGGGTGTCTCGGTCGGCGACGGCTGAGGTGAAGTAGGAGACGGGGTCGCGGCCGTCCCGCTTGGATGCCGAGTCGATGAGGTCCTTGGTAGGCACGCACGCGATGTTGATGCAGCTGCCCCCGTACATCTGTGCTGATCTCTCGACGAGGGCGACTTTGCGTCCCTCCGCCGCCAGGCGTCCGGCGATCGTTTTGCCGGCCTTACCCCATCCGATGACCAAAACATCGACCGTGAACTCTTTATTCAACAATGGTTCGCCCTTTCGTGTATACGCGATTGGTGGTCGGTGGACCATCGGAGCGCCGACGATGCCATTCTTTCTCGGTACCCGGCCGGACCAACCTCTTTTCGCGTAGCGGGTATTAATGCCGATACGTGCCGGTGCGAGACTCGTTTGTTTTCGCTGATGAATCCCCTTGCACTCGTGGCTAAGACGTCTGGTCGCTTCCGGGGGCATCCCGACCGGGGCTTTCACTGCAAC
The DNA here is from genome assembly GCF_023838685.1 of Cutibacterium sp. 37298. NCBI lineage: Bacteria > Bacillati > Actinomycetota > Actinomycetes > Propionibacteriales > Propionibacteriaceae > Cutibacterium > Cutibacterium sp. 37298. The sequence goes on along the minus strand of NZ_JAJNRJ010000003.1, from coordinate 336,485 downwards.
GCTCCAACCTTCTGTCTGAGCTTTTGTGGAGGCGCTGGTACCGTGGATGCTTATCTACCTGAGCGGCGTGTGGCTGCTTTGCGAGAGCTGAGGAGGCACCGATGAGGAGTCCTCGGTTCCTGGCTGTGATGGCTGCGTGTGTGCTGTTTTGCTTTGGTTTGGCGGGTTGCAGCACGATCCAGTCTGAGACGGATGAGGATGCCGCGGCATGCGCCGACTACGCCGTGCCCGATGCGCTGCGTAAGAAACTGGACTCACGAGGGCTCACCTCTCCTACTGCGCGTGCGGACGCCGCGCAGACATGGTTCAACGAGACCAGACCGGTGGACATCCTTATTGGCGGCTACTGGGTGGTGCGTTCGCGTCGGGGGACCCGGTTTCGTGTCGACTTCTATAGGCATATGAAGTCTGGCTCCCTGCTTCCACCTGACGCGGGAAAATCTGCTTCCTCGGTCGCGTGTCGGGTCTACGACGTGGCCCATGGGGTGACGGTCCAGCAGGTTGACTGCCCAAAGGAATCGCTGGATCAGTTACCCTGACACTGCTGCCCTTGGCTACCGGCTCGCACCCGCCAAGAACGAACACCAGACACCCTGGTCGAGCTGGGGCGCGGCTTCACCGGGAGGAACTGCTCGGTCTCGATGCTCATGGCATGCGCCACTGCCATACTCTGGTGGTGTGAGTTCGATGAATTTGACCCGCGAGGAAGCCCGTCACCGGTCTGAGATCATCAAAGTCGAGAGGTACCACGTCCGTATCGACGTACGCGGTGCTGACGCTGATGGCGCCACCCACTTCACCTCCAACACCAGAGTGCGGTTCTCCACCACGGAGCCCGACACCTTCCTGGACCTGCTCGACGGCGAGATCGGATCGGTCATCGTCAACGGCGAGGAAATCGAGCCGGAATACGACGGATCGCGTATTCAGCTGCACGGACTCCACACTCACCGCGAGAACCTCGTCATCGTCACCGCCAAGCTGCCCTATCAACACACTGGGCAGGGCTTGCACCGCTTCGTCGACCCGGCCGACGGCAAGGTGTACCTCTACACCCACTTTGAGGCCGCCGACTCTCGCCGGATGTACTCAGTGTTTGAGCAGCCCGATCTCAAAGCCCACGTCGACTTTGACGTCATCGCCCCGAGCGACTGGCGGGTCGCCTCCAATCAGGTTCACGAAGACATTCGGGAGGAGGAAGATGGCCTCCTGCACGATTTCGCCCTCACCCCGAGGATGTCGACTTATCTCACCGCCATTGCTGCCGGCCCCTACGTCAGGTTCCAAGACGAGTGGCATTCCCGTGACGGCTCCGAATCGATTCCGCTGGGTATCTTGGCTCGTGCCTCGCTGGCCGAGTACGTCGACCACGAGGAGATCTTCAAGATCACCAAGCAGGGTTTGGCCTTCTACCATCGCACCTTTGGCTACCCCTACCCATGGGGTAAGTACGACCAGATTTTCGTGCCGGAATACAACCTTGTTGCGATGGAGAATCCGGGTTTGGTGACCTTCACCGAGAACTACATCCATCGCGGCCCAGCTACTCGATCTGAGCTTGCAGGCCGCACCAACACCATCCTCCACGAGATGGCTCACATGTGGTTCGGCGACCTCGTTACCCCGAAGTGGTGGGACGATCTGTGGCTCAAGGAGTCCTTCGCCGAGTACATGGGTGCCCACGCCTCGGTTGCCGGCACCGAATACCGCGAGGCTTGGACGAACTTCGCCGTCGGGCGCAAAACCTGGGCCTACACCGCCGACCAGCAGTCGACAACCCACCCGATCGTCGCTGACATCGTCGATCTGGAAGCTGCCCGTCAGAACTTCGACGGCATTACCTATGCCAAAGGCGCCTCGGTGCTCAAGCAGTTGGTGGCCCATGTCGGTGTTGAGCGGTTCTTTAGCGCAGCCCGCCACTACTTTCGTGAATTGGCCTTCTCGTCAGCCACCCTTGACGACCTCATTCGTCACCTCGAAAAGGTCTGCGGACGTGATCTGAGCGCCTGGGTCGACGCTTGGCTTAAGACTGCTGGTCCCGACGTCCTGCTGCCGGAACTTACTATCAGTGATGGCGTTGTTTCCGAGCTGGCTGTCGTGCGTGACTCGATTGACGTCCGCACCGGCCGCGACGTCAATCGTCCCCACACCCTGCGCGTCGGGCTGTACTCCTTGCACGGCGAAGATTTGGTGCGCACTAACCTCATCGACCTCACTATCTCCTCCCCACGCACCCCGGTTCCTGAGGCGGCGGGCAAACCGGCCCCCGACCTCATCCTCATCAACGACGACGATCTCACGTACGCCAAGGTGCGACTTGGCGCTACTGGTACGAAGACCGTCCTTGCTCACCTGTCGGGTCTGGCCGACCCATTGGCTCGCGCTCTGGTCTGGTCGATGCTGTGGAACGCCGTGCGCGACGCCAAGCTTAAGGTTCAGGATTACCTCGACGCCGTTGCTGCGCATGGTCCCAAAGAGACCGAACCGGCCATCCTCGCCACCGTATTGCAGCAGCTACGAATGGCCGTCGAGAACTATCTTCCTGATTCTGCTCGCAAGACCGCACGGCGTGCCGAGGCAGCCCGGGCCTGGCAGGGACTCGACGAGTCCGAGCTGAGTAGCGACCTACAGCGCTTGTGGGCGCGTCACGCCCTGGCCTTGTCAGCCACCGATCCGGACTCGGCTGGACGGGTTCGCGGCCTGCTCGACGGCAATGTCGCCGGTCTGGTCGTCGATCCAGAAATGAGGTGGCAGTCCTGGATGGCCCTGGCCGCTCTGGGTCAGGCTAGCGTCGAAGACCTGGATGCCGAGCTAGAGTGTGACCACACCAAGACCGGTGTCGCCCATCACATGGCAGCCCTCACCGCTCGTCCTGACGATGCCGCGAAGCAGGAGGCTTATCGTCGCCTACGCACCCCGGGAGAGCTGTCCAATGAGCACTGTCTGGCCCTCCTCGAGGGTTTGCGTACCCCGCTGGGTGCCCAGACGTTTGCCAATCTCAATGGCTCCTACTTTGATGATCTTGAGCAGATCTGGCAGGAGTTCCCGATCGAGATGGCCCAGCGTTTAGTCGTCGGGCTGTTCCCTGACGGTGATGCCGCCGAGACTGCTGACCGTTGGTTGGCGAGTCACCAATCGGCCACTGGTGGTCTGACCCGGATGGTTAGGGAACGTCGTGACGCGGCATCTCGTGCCGAGACCGCCCGTGACTTCAATAACTGAGTAACGGCTTTAGCGGCGACGCTGTTTGACGACCCGCCACTGCCGTGCCAAGGCCTCGCGCCAAGTGGGCACGGTGACGCCGTTGTCCGTCATGATCTGGTAGAGCCGACGCTGGTTGACCTCTAACCCGGCCAGCCCGATGGCGAAGAGGACGAGTTGGGTCGACATCGCCCAGCGGAACCCGCTGAGGGTGTAGTGACCGCCGGGGCACAGCATATCGAGTAGTAGGCCAATAATCTCGATCTCCAAAAGACCGAAGAAGAAGCCGCCCGTAATCGCTACACCGGTCGCGGTGGCCAACCGGTTGCCTGGCTGAAAAGTGCGGGCCACATCGAAGCCGACGTTTCCGCCAGGCAAGGAGATGCCCAGACAGATGACGAGGAGGAAAAGCATCCACAACGGAGCAGGCCCTGGCCACACCAGGACGATCAGCCACGCCACCGCGGAGGCGGCGATCATGGCCTCGATGAGGGTGCCACGACGAATGGGGTGCCGACTGGTCAAGATGCCCGCCGTTGGTCCGGCGATGGCATTGGCGATGACATAAACTGTCATGAGTGTTGAGGCGGTGGCCGTTGAGCGTCCCTCGGCGTGGGTGAGGTAGGGCATACCCCACATCAGCGAAAATACGATTCCGGCGAAGTTTGACGACATGTGTGCCCAAAAAGCCAGTCGCGTCGAGGGATGGCTGATGACCTCAGCGACCTGGTGGGGGAGTTGTGTGACATTGCCGTCAGTACGTTCCGGCTCCACTCCGGGCGGGGCGTCACGGATGAGGAGGAATGCCAACGCAGCCGCTACTGCAGCACCACCGGCCGCCAGGAGATAGGTGGAACGCCATCCGCTGCTGTTGACCATGGCCACGAGGCCAACAGCTGAGATCACTTGTCCGAACTGGCCCAGCAAACCGGTGAGCTGGGTTACCAGAGGGGTCTGCTTGGGAGGGAACCAAGCCGGCACTAGTCGTATCGCGGCACCAAAAATGAAGGCGTCGCCGCATCCGACCAGGACGCGAGCCAGCACTGCTCCGCCGGCGCTCCCGGTGAGTGCCATGACGACCTGACCGACAGTCATGACGATCGACCCAGCGGTAATGACGACCCTTGATCCCAGTCGGTCGACGGTAATACCGGCTGGAATCTGGAGCACCGCGTAGACGGCTAGCTGCAACACCATGAAGGTGGCGACGACGGAGGCGGGGGCGTTGAAATGGGCGGCTGCCGTTAACCCCATGACGCCGAGAGAGGTTCGCTGCATGACCGCAAACCCGTACGCGATCACGGCTGTGATCCACACTACCCATGTCATGGCGACGCGACGACGAGGGCTCGATGTGGTGGTACTCACCTGGCTCATGGTAAGACGTTCCATTACTCCGATGCGCCCTGAGTGGCCTGCATCTGTGGTCGAGGCGGCAATGACGTCGTTCAACGGCTAGATTTGTCCTGTGGCAGACACAGTGGAGAACGCCGTCAGCACCCCCGACGTTGAGCAGCCCTGGGCTGAGTTGGGGTTGTCCGCCGACGAGTACCAGCGCATCCGGGAGATCCTGGGACGCCGCCCGACCGGCGGCGAGCTCGCCATGTACTCGGTGATGTGGTCGGAGCATTGCTCCTACAAATCATCGAAGAAATACCTGCGCCGATTCGGTGACCTGCCTCAGCAGACGCCGCTTGGCCCGCTGTTAGCTGGCATCGGGGACAATGCTGGTGTCGTCGATATTGGCAACGGACTGGCCGTCACTTTTAAGGCGGAGTCCCACAACCACCCCTCCTACGTCGAGCCCCACCAGGGTGCAGCTACCGGAGTCGGTGGCATCGTTCGCGACATCATGGCGATGGGCGCTCGCCCGGTCGGCGTCATGAATGCTTTGGCTTTCGGCCCGCTGGATGCTCCAGATACCGCACGTGTGCTGCCTGGTGTTGTGTCTGGGATCGCCGACTATGGCAACTGCCTCGGCCTGCCCACGATCGGCGGCCAGACCCTCTTCGACCCCACCTATTACGGCAATCCGCTCGTCAACGCCCTGTGCGTCGGGGTGCTGCGTCATGAGGACCTACAGTTCGCCAAGGCTTCGGGTGTAGGCAATCTCGTCGTTCTCTTTGGTGCGGCCACCGGTGGCGACGGTATCGGTGGCGCGTCGATCCTTGCCTCGGAATCCTTCGCTGCAGAGGGTGAGTCGAAGCGACCCAGCGTCCAGGTGGGCGACCCGTTCATGGAGAAGCTGCTCATCGAGTGCACCCTTGACCTCTTCAACGCCGGGGTAGTTGAGGCCTTGCAGGATTTCGGTGCCGCCGGAATCTCCTGTGCCACCTCCGAGCTGGCCAGTGCTGGCGACGGTGGCATGCACGTCGAGCTCGACCGCGTTCCGCTGCGCGACCCGAACCTCGCCCCCGAGGAGATCCTCATGAGCGAGTCCCAGGAGCGGATGGCCGCGGTGGTGCGCCCCGATCAGCTTGACCGCTTCATGGAGATCTGCGCCCATTGGGGTGTTGCTGCCACTGTCATTGGCGAGGTCACCGACACCGGTCGACTTCACATTGATTGGCAGGGCGAGCGGATTGTCGACGTCGATCCGCGGACGGTTGCTCACGACGGACCGGTTCTCGACATGCCGGCCGCCCGTCCGTGGTGGATTGATGAGCTCAACGAGAACGACGCTAACGCGTTACCGCGCGATAACTCTGGTGAGGGTCTTGCTGGGGCGCTGCTGGCCCTCGTTGGCTCCGCCCAGCTGTGCGACCGTTCCTGGATCACCGACCAGTATGACCGGTTCGTGCGCGGCAATACTGTGCTCGCTCAGCCGAATGATGCCGGCATGATCCGTATTGACGACAACCTCGGCATCGCGCTGTCCTTGGACGCTAACGGACGCCAGACCACCCTTAACCCGTATCTTGGCGCCCAGCTGGCTCTCTGCGAGGCTTACCGGAATGTGGCTGTCTCTGGTGCAACTCCGGTGGCCGTCACCGACTGCCTCAATTACGGCTCCCCATACGATCCCAACGTCATGTGGCAATTCGACGAGACCATCCTTGGTCTGGTTGACGGCTGCCGCGAGCTTGGTGTGCCGGTTACGGGCGGTAATGTTTCCCTGCACAACCGCACTGGAGATGAGTCGATTCGGCCTACTCCGCTCGTTGGTGTGCTCGGTGTTATTGATGACGTGCATCGTCGCATCCCGTCGGCCTTCGCTCACGACGGTGACGCTGTTTTGCTGTTGGGAACGACGAAGTGCGAGTTCGGCGGATCGGTCTATGAGGACGTTATCCACGCTGGCCACCTAGGCGGTATGCCCCCGATGCCCGACCTGAATGCCGAGAAGGCCCTGGCCGCGGTGATGGTGGAAGCGTCGAAGCGCGGCCTGCTGTCTAGCGCCCACGACCTGTCCGACGGTGGCCTGGCACAGGCGCTTGTGGAAAGCTGCCTACAGGGGGGTCTTGGCGTGTCGGTGAGTCTGCCCGAGGGCGAACCATCGGTGATGTTGTTCTCGGAGACCCCGGCCCGAGCGATCGTCTCGCTGTGCGGTAACGGTTACCGTGAGTTCAAGGCGCTGTGCCAGGAGCACGGTGTGCCGACTGCCCGTATTGGCGAGGTCATTGATCACGGTGAGATCGAGGTTAACGGTCTGTTCAGCCTCCCCCTTGGCGAGATCGAACGAGCCTGGCGCAAGCCGATTCCGACTGCCATGGGGGAGTGACAGGAGTTTCCTGGCCCGGCTGACTCTGTGATTGAGCAGGTTTGACGGTTCCCTCGTTGTCATGGCGCACTTCCCGTGCGAAAAAGCGCGCCTTGCTGGATCGCCTTCAGACTCGTGGAACGTTGTGCACTGCCTCCATCAGCGCAGCCAACGGTGCAGCCGCTTTGAGGTTCTTCTCGCGCCACTCCTCGTCGGGCTGGGAAGCTGCGACGATTGCGCCGCCGGCACCGACCGTTACTCGCGACCCCGTTCGGACCACCGTCCGTATCACGATGCTGAGGTCGGCGGTGCGATCGAAGCCGAGATATCCCAGGATTCCCGAGTAGATTCCCCGGGCGCCGACCTCTAGACCGTCTAAGATCTCCACGGACCGTTCCTTCGGTGCCCCGGTCATCGATCCACCAGGGAAGGTCGCTCGCAGTACGTCGACCAATCCGACGTCCTCACGCAATCGTCCGCGCACCGTGGTCACCATCTGGTGCACCGTCGCATATGACTCGATCGCCATCAGACGTGGTACCTCCACCGTGCCTGGTTGGCACACGCGCGACAGGTCGTTGCGCACCAGATCAGCGATCATGAGATTCTCGGCGCGGTTTTTCGCGTCAGTGTGTAAATCGACAATTCCCCGGGCATCCTCCACCGGATCATCACAGCGGGCCATCGTCCCCTTGATCGGCTTGGATTCAGCGATGCCGTCGCGTACTCGCAGGAACCGTTCCGGGGATGAAGAGCACACCTCTACATGCGGGTCGGTAAACCGAAGATACGCCCCATAGGGGGCTGGGTTTCGACGCCGTAGTGCGCGGTACAACTGCCAGCCGTCCACGTCGCACTGGGAGGTCCACGTGTCGGTGAGACAGGCCTCGTACGAGTCACCGCGTGTTAGCGCCTGCTGGATTGCGGCAACACGGTCCTGGTAGCCCCCTCGGCTGAGCCGCCACGACCCTTCCACAGGCACGGTTAGCGGTGCGGGCCCTTCGCTGCTACCTGGTCGCTCCACCAGCGTCGCAGCCAGTGCGTCCAACAGATCAGCGGCCTCATTGCAGCCGGGCGTGTTACGGTCGTCCAAGGCTAGGAGGTGAGCGTGATGTCGGTAGTGGTCATACGCAATCCAGCTGGCCGGACGCATCCACATGGCATCGGGCAGTTCGCTGCAGTGCGCATTCGGGCCCAAGGTCAGCGCTTTGCACTCATAGCCCAGGAAACCGACATAACCACCTGCGAACGGGATGTTATCCAGTTCCGGGTCCCTCCGTGGTACTCCATCTGCAAGACGGCGTTCCAAGAAGTCCAGTACATTACCAGACTGGGTTCGCCCGTTGACCGTTAACGTGTTCGTGGCGACGTCGTAACTGACCAGTTCGGACGCCGCCCCCGACACCGTGCCCATGACACTCCAACGGCCGGTGTCGCCACGCGTGGTGGCCGAGTCCAACCAAAAGGCGTCACCGTCGGCAGCGAGGCGGCTGAAGGTGGCTTCTTCGTCGAGGTCGATGTCCACCGCTTGGTGGTGGATTGTCCACCGTGCCGTAGTCCGGGGACACTTTCGTGACTGGATGTTGCGCGGTTCGCGTTTGTCGCGTACTTCGCTGTGTCGTGGCTGGCTGCCGATCGCCAGGAAGTTCGTCATTAACTGACATCCGACCTGCGTCATGACTGACTCTGGGTGGAATTGCACGCCCCAATGTGGCCGGTCGGCAACCTTGAACGCCATGATGGCGCCATCCTCGGCGCGAGCATGTTCGACGATCTGGTCACCCAACGTGGTCAAGCACAGTGAGTGGTACCGAGTTGCCTCGAAATCTTGCGGTAATCCGGCGAAGATTCCACGCCTGGAGTGATGAATTCGGCTGACGATGCCGTGATGGGGCCGAATGGTCTGCAACTGGGCACCGTGACGTAACCCGAGGCCTTGGTGGCCCAGGCACACCCCGAGCAGGGGGAGTTTGCTGGAGGCATCGATTATCTGCCCGGCGATCTTAAAATCCTTGTCGTTGTGCGGGGTGCCAGGTCCTGGTCCGATGACCACGTGGTCGAATTCGCCGTCAGCCAATCGGCGGAGGATCCCTGCACGCTCGACCTCCTCGGGGCGGACCACCACTGGCTCGATCCCGCTGACTTCGGCCAATAGGTGTGCCAGGTTGAAGGTGAAGGAATCGTGGTTGTCAACCAGCAGGATCACGGGCCCTCCTCGGTGACATCCGCTGCAGTGCAAGAGCAATAGCACAAGGATAGGGGCCACTTCCCGAAACGGGCTGTCCTGGCATCGTGCCGTGGTGGGGGAGGACACGCTTATCATTATTAATGATATTTTCGTCAATAAACGATAGGTTTGCGCCATGGGCGATGAAGGCAAGAAACCCGAGGAGACCCGTCGTCGACCGATGGTCGTCAGTAAAGGGTGGGTGCAAGGGATCGCCCTCGTGATGATCCTGGGATTCACGGTGATGGGCATCCTCGCTTATCACACCTATAACGACTCCATACCCATACCCGACAAGGTTGTCTCCACCACCGGAGAGGTGCTGTTTACCCATGACGACATCGTTGCCGGGCAGGAAGCCTTCAATAACCGAGGCCTCATGGAATATGGGTCCATCGTCGGCCACGGTGGGTACCTTGGCCCCGACTTCACTGCCGACTATCTGCGTCGTGCCGCGACGTTGACCCTGGACGCTCGAATCAAAGCTAGAGAGAATCAACCGCACCAGGCCAATATCAAGGACTGGCGTACCAACCGCTACGACTCCCGCACCGGCGTGCTCGTCCTGTCACGTCAGCAGACTGCCGCATACCACCATCTCGTTTCCTACTACACGACGTACTTCGGGAAGAACTCGCACAACCTCGGTTTGCTAGCCCACGACATCAAGGATCCGGCACAAGCTAGGCACTTGACCGACTTCTTCGCGTGGACCGCATGGGGGGCGGCCGCAGATCGGCCTGGGCACAGCTATTCGTACACGAACAACTGGCCGGCAGACCCGACCGTGGCGAACCGTCCAACGGCTGACATGGTCGTCTGGTCGGTGCTGTCTCTCATCGTCCTCATCGGTGGTACCGGAGTGATGTTCGCAATATATGGGCGCTGGAGCAAGAACATCGGCTGGCACGAGTCTGAGACTCCGTCACTGAGCTTTATCCGTCCCAGCCAGGTTGGGCTCACGAAGTCGCAACGCGCCACCTCATGGTTCTTCTTTGTCATTGCTGTTTTGTTCCTCATCCAGACCCTTGTTGGTGCGGCGGCGGAACACTACCGGGCTGATATTTCAAGTTTCTTCGGGCTCGATCTGGCGGCCTGGTTGCCCTATAACCTTGCCCGAACCTGGCATGTTCAGTTGGCGTTGTTCTGGACGGCGGCGGCCTTCCTCGCCGGAGGCATCTTCCTGGCTCCCTTCGTCTCAGGTAAGGAGCCCAGAAGACAGCACGTGCTGACCTACGTGCTGCTTGGAGCAGTGGCTTTCGTCGTATTCGGTTCCCTCATCAGTGAGGCGTTATCGGTCTATGGAGTCTCGTGGGCCAAGGGTCCGGTCTTCGGCCAGCAGTGGGAGTACATCGACCTGTCGAAGATGTTCCAACTCCTGCTCACCCTTGGCATGTTCCTGTGGGTGTTCATTATTTGGCGTGCCATGCGTACCCGGATGAGGACCGAATCGGTCGGCAATATGCCGTGGGTGTTTTTCTTCTCGGCCCTGTCGATCCCAATGTTCTACGCTGTGGGTCTCCTCGCCGGGACGCACACTCAGCTGTCGGTAGCCGAGTTCTGGCGTTTCTGGGTGGTCCATCTCTGGGTCGAGGACTTCCTCGAGCTCTTCACCACCGTCATGGTGGCGTACATCTTCGTCATGCTCGGTGTCGTCCGCGAGAAGGTGGCGTTGGGTGTCATCTACATGGACGTCATCCTCTACTCGGCCGGTGGGGTGCTCGGCACCATGCACCACCTGTACTTCTCGGGCACCCCGAGCGCGCACATGGCCATCGGCGCCTTCTTCTCGGCTGCGGAGGTTATCCCACTGACGTTCCTCACAGTCGAGGCGTGGGGATTCATGCAGCTCGGAGCCCGGCGTGAGTCGCGGTCGTCGACGCCGTTCCCGCATCGCTGGACGGTGATGTTCCTCGTTGCAGTCGGGTTCTGGAACTTCGTTGGTGCTGGTGTCTTCGGATTCCTCATCAACTTGCCGATCGTGTCCTACTACGAGATCGGGACCGCCCTCACCGCCAACCATGCCCACGGGGCGATGATGGGCGTCTACGGGATGATGGCCATGGCTTTGGCGATGTTCGCGCTGAGGTACCTCATCCCTGCGTGGAACGACAAGCTGGCGAAAATCTCGTTCTGGTGCACGAACATCGGGCTCGCCTGGATGGTCTTCGTCACCCTGCTACCGCTTGGCATCCTGCAGCTATACCACTCGGTGGACGCAGGCTATTTCGAAGCCCGCCAGCTCAACTACATCACCGAGCACCGCAATGTCGTCCTCGAGTGGCTCCGCATGCCGGGGGACCTCGTCTTCATCATCGGCGGAGTGCTGCCGTTCTTGTGGATGACATTCCAGGGACTGATGCACCACCGGGAGGGGCGGACCGTCGACGAGCTGCCGGTGGAGCGGCTCTTCATCGAGGAGGCCCCGGGCGAGCAAGGACACGCCCAGTTGCCGGAGGCGACGAGGTGAGCCCGTCCCTCCAGGTGGTGCTCACCTGTTGCTACTCCCTCTTTCTGCTTGCCGTGGCCTGGTTGCTCGATGTCTTGGGTCGCCACAGCGCCCGGATGAGTCGGGAGTGGAAGACGACGAACTTCGTCTACCACGACGATCGGGACGGATGGAAGTGCCATGAGGATCACTGGCTGTGGCCCGCGAGCTTCGATCCGCAGAAGCGGGTCGTCAGGTACCGCGGTCAGCACGAGATTTGTGGTCGATGCCCCGTCAAGGACACGTGCTCGCCGACGATGACGGCGCGCGAGGTAACCATGCCCGTCGACCCGTGGCCGTACTCCGAGGCCGGACTGTTCCATCGCGGTATGACGGTGTGCGTCATGGTCGCTGCTCTGGCCCTGCCAGGTGGCATGCTCTTCGTGGCACGGACGGTGGCGGAGGTGGTCACTCTTATAGCGACTATCGCTATCGTCTGCCTGGCTCTCGTTCCCACCGCTGCGTCCATGCGCCGGCGCCCAGTGGACATCCCGGAGGGGCTGCCGCTGGAGGCGTCAGTGCCGGATACCGGGACGGCGCACGACGACGGTCGTGTCCGCGTGCTCGGCGTTCATGGACAGGCGACGACCGATCGAGCCGGTGACGAGGCCGACCGTCTTATCGCCCGGTACGGGTCCCGTTGGAGGTCCGGACGGACGCGGTACCGCTCGGTCGAGCAGGCGGCTGCGGTCGAGGCCGCGGCGCGGAGCACGTATGACCGGGGCAGGTAATACCGAGGTGTGGACGACGTCGATGCCGACAGGAGCAGAACATGAGTGATCTCGAATGGACCTTCACCACGATCGCGCTCGTCATCCTCGTTATCGGGTTCCTGATATCGAGCTTCAAGATCATCCCCGAATATGAGCGCGGCGTCGTTTTCCGGCTCGGCAAACTGGGCGGGCTGCACGGTTCCGGGCTCGTGTTTATCTTCCCCGGCCTCGACAAGCTGCACAGAGTCGACCAACGCACCGTGACCCTGACGATCCCGCCGCAGGAGATCATCACCCGCGACAACGTGCCGGCTCGTGTCAACGCCGTCGTCCTGTTCAACGTGACGGACCCCATGGATGCTGTCATGAATGTGGAGAATTACGCGATCGCGACGAGCCAGATCGCTCAGACGACGTTGCGAAGTGTCCTAGGCCGGGCGGATCTCGACACCCTCCTCGCCCACCGGGAGGAACTCAACACGGACCTCCGTGAGATCATCGAGGTGCAGACGCACCCGTGGGGTGTCGATGTGTCCGTCGTGGAGATTAAGGACGTGGAGATCCCGGAGGCGATGCAGCGGGCCATGGCCCGTGAGGCGGAGGCGGAGCGGGAGCGGCGGGCGAAAGTCATCAACGCACGCGGCGAGATGCAGGCGTCCGGTGAGTTGCGGCAGGCGGCCGACGAACTCTCGAAGAGCCCGGCCTCCCTGCAGTTGCGGTATTTGCAGACGCTTCTTGAGTTGGGAGCCGATCAGAACTCGACGGTCGTGTTCCCATTGCCCATGGATATCCTCGCTCCCCTCCTTCGCAAAGATCACGGGAATTGACCGATGAGGGGTCTGGACTTCGGGACGGTTGGGCCCCACCTGCCTGCGTGGGGGCCTGCCTGCCCGAGGCATGGAGCAGTCGGGTATGTAACCGCCTCATAATCCGACGATGAGGCGCGGAGGCGGCCCTACACTTTGATCATGGATCTTTCTCATACTTTCAAGAACCTGTCAGCCAAGGTTGATTCTGGTTTTGACGATGCCGTTGAGCAACTCACCCGCCACGTGGCAGTCCGGTCGGTTAGTTCCCAGCGGCCCGACGACGTGAGGTCTGGAGCCGAGTTCGTTGCGGCCGCTGCTAAGGAGGCTGGTGCCGCCGACGTCACCGTCGTCACGGAGAACGACGGCCTTCCCGCTGTCATCGCCCACTGGCCGGCGCCTGAGGGTATGCCCACTGTCCTGCTGTACTCCCACGGTGACGTCCAACCCACCGGCAACCTTGATGAGTGGCACACCGAACCTTTCGTCGCCACCGCCAAAGGTGAGCGTCTCTATGGTCGTGGCACCGCCGACGACAAAGGTGGCGTTGCCGCCCATCTGGCTGCCATTCGTGCCTTCGACGGCAAGCCCCCAGTCGGCGTCACCCTCTTCGTCGAGGGCGAGGAGGAGATCGGCTCGGCTTCTATGGAGGCCATCATCGCCGAGCACAAGGACGAGCTAGCCGCCGACGTCATCGTCGTCGCCGATTCGGTCAACTGGGAGCAGGGCGTCCCGTCCGTGACGACCACCCTGCGCGGCGTCGTCGATTGCATCGTCGAGGTCTCCACCCTCGACCACGCCCTGCATTCCGGCCAGTTTGGCGGCATCGTGCCCGATGCCTTGACCACCCTGTGTCGACTTATCGCCACCCTTCACGACGGGACCGGTGAGGTCATCGTCGACGGGCTGCAGGGATTCGCGGGCCCTGAACTGGATTACCCGGAGGATCGTTTGCGTGCGGAGACCGGCATCCTCGACGGTGTTCAGTGGGTCGGGCGCGGACATGCAGTCGAGAAGATGTGGACCAAGCCGTCGGTGACCGTCATTGCTATTGACGCCACTCCGGTCAAGGACGCCATCAATATCCTTCCCGCCAGCGCTCGGGCCAAGATCAGCCTGCGTGTCGCTCCCGGCCAAGACGCCGGCGAGGCTATGGAAGCCCTCGTCAAGCATCTGGAGTCCCACGTCGAGTTCGGTGCTCATATCAAGGTGACCCGTGGTCAGGTGGGACAGCCGGGCGTCGTCCCCTTCACCGGTGACAAGGCCGAGGTCGCCAAGGAGGCCTTCAGGCTGGCATGGGGGCAGGAGCCGGTCGAGATGGGCACTGGTGGCGCTATCCCGCTGGTGACTGACCTGCAACACGCCTTCCCGGAGGCCACCGTCCTGGTGACTGCTGTTACTGACCCGGAGTCGCGTATGCACGGCATCGACGAGTCCCTGCACCTGGGTGATTTCCGTCGGGCGATCCTCACCGAGGCCCTCATGCTTGCTGGCCTCGCCGAGTGAGGAGCGAAGTTCCACTGCACGGTGTTCCCGCGTAGAATAACCTTGCCGTCGGCTGTGCCGGCAGGCAGGGCCTGGGACGTTCAGCGGGGAGTTGCCCCGTTTGTGTGACGATCACCGGGATTCGCGTCAGAAGGGTGGGCAGGCGCGGGCAGCACGTTGTCCCTGTCATTGAGAGGTCCGCCTCATGCCCTCTGGTTCCGTGAGCTACCGAACCCTGTTCTCGCTGCCTGGCGGGACGTTCGTCACCGTCTCCGCTCTGGCTCGTTTGCCCCTAGCTATGAGCCAGTTGGGCACCCTGCTGCTGGTGTCCAGTCCGCAAGTATCGGGGCGGCTGGGCCCCGGTGGTCTGGCTGCCGGCGTGGTCGCCTTGGCTATCGCTATCGGCTCCCCGTTTTTTGGTGCTCTGACGGACCGTCACGGTCAGCGTGTCGTGCTGCTTGCGCAGTCTCTGGTCGGTGGCACAGCCCTGATCGCTGAGGGACTGGCTGCAGTCATGGGTGCCGCATGGCCGGTAGTGGCCGTTATGGGTGGTTTAGCGGGGTTTTTCCTGCCGCAAATTGGCACGATGGCGAGAGTTCGTTGGCGCGCCATGGGTGCGGCAAATCCCACTATGGAGGCGGGGATCCTCGAAACGTCTTTTGCTTGGGAAGGTGCCATTGACGAAGCCTCTTTCGCTCTCGGCCCGGCCGCGGTCGGCGCTTTCGCTGTGCTAGCCGGTCCCGTTCCGGGGCTTATCGTCGCCGGCGCCATGCTGGTGGTGTTGGGGAGTTGGTTTGCCCTGGACCCGACGTCGAAACTCGTTGAGGTTCATCCGGGCCGAACGATTCGTGCCGGGGCCTTGGCTCGGTCAGATCGTGGTGGCCCCGGTCCGCTATTTACCTCCGGTGTCGCGGCCACCTGCGTTGGCATGATCTTTATGGGCATGGTGTTTGGGTCTGTGCAGACCGGCACGACCAGCCTCGCCACCGACGCTGGACGTCCAGGCCTGGCAGGGCTGTTCCACGCCTTGCTTTCGGTGGGTAGCGCTGCTGCTGGGCTGGCTCTGCCACGGTTGGCTCATCGTCTGGACCTGCCGGCCAGGTGGCGTCTTTTCGCTGCCGGATTGGCCCTTTTTGCAGCCCCCTTGCTGCTGGTCGATCGCCTTGGGCCATTGGTGCCGGTCCTCATCATCCTTGGTATGGCGGCGGCCCCGTACATGATCACCCTGTTCAGTGTGGCGGAGAGGTCGGCCTCGGCTGGACGGATTGGCACCGTCATGACTCTGCTAGCGGCTATGAACAGCCTTGGGTATGCCTTCGGTACGACTCTGGCCGGGCGGCTGGCTGACTGGGGTGGTGCAACTCCGGCCTATGCGGTGACGTGGGGCGTCGGTGTGGCGGCGACCTTGTTGGCCCTTCCGGCGGCATCGAGGGTAGCCCCGAGACACTGAACTCGCTTGTCGCCGTCGAGAATGGGTGTGGTGACGCCGACGCTCCGACGCGCAATTCACGGTGAGTTGCCTCGGTGTGCGATAGCGTGTTGATGTGGCGCGCGCAGACGGAAGGCTTACCGCAGACCTCAACCCCCAGGACCACGGGCCCCAAGACGCCTGTGGCGTCATCGGGATCTATGCCCCTGGTGAGGAGGTTTCTAAACTTACCTACTTCGGCATGTATGCCCTGCAACACCGTGGCCAGGAATCAGCTGGCATGGCGGTGTCAGACGGTCGCCACATGATGGTCTTTAAGGACATGGGGTTGGTGTCCCAGGTCTTTGACGAGGCCACCCTCAATTCCCTCCAGGGGCATATGGCTGTCGGGCACACCCGGTATTCGACGACCGGTGCGAGTATCTGGGACAACGCCCAGCCGACGTTCAGGTCGCGTCAAGGTGGTGACGGGCTAGCTCTGGCCCATAACGGCAACCTCACCAACACCGGCGCCCTCGAAGCCCTCATCGCTGAGCGTGCCCCGGATACCGAGGTTCCCCACAAGGACCGGATGGACTCCAGCAGCGACACCTCGCTGGTAACAGCCCTCATGACGACCTATGACGGCACTCTTGAGGAGGTTGCCGCCCAGGTCCTGCCTCACCTTCAGGGCGCCTTCAGCCTTGTTTTCATGGACGACCACACCTTGTGCGCTGCTCGTGATCCGCAGGGCATCCGACCGTTGGTGCTGGGGCGCCTGTCTAGTGGTTGGGTAGTCGCCTCCGAAACTGCGGCTATCGACATCGTCGGTGGCACCTTTGTTCGCGAGATCGAGCCTGGCGAGATGGTCGCCATTGACGCAGCTGGGTTGCGCACCAGCCGTTTCGCTGCGGCCCGTCCCAAGGGGTGCATCTTCGAATACGTTTACCTGGCTCGCCCTGACACCGTGATCGCTGGACGACGCATCCACAACGTTCGCGTCAAAGTCGGCAAGATCCTCGCCCAGGAGAGCCCTGCCGACGCCGACCTCGTCATCCCGGTGCCAGAGTCTGGCACCCCGGCTGCTATCGGCTATGCCGACGAGTCCGATATCCCCTACGGCATGGGCCTGGTCAAGAACTCCTACGTGGGCCGGACGTTCATCCAGCCCTCTCAAACCCTGCGCAATTTGGGTATTCGACTCAAACTTAACCCGCTGCGGGACGTCATTGAGGGCCGACGCATCGTCGTCGTTGATGACTCCATCGTGCGCGGCAATACCCAGCGTCAGTTGGTTCGAATGTTGCGTGAG
This sequence comes from Cutibacterium sp. 37298, assembly GCF_023838685.1. Lineage (NCBI taxonomy): Bacteria > Bacillati > Actinomycetota > Actinomycetes > Propionibacteriales > Propionibacteriaceae > Cutibacterium > Cutibacterium sp. 37298. Next base: position 319,145 of record NZ_JAJNRJ010000003.1, on the reverse strand, counting down.
GCTGGTGCGGCCGAGGTGCACGTGCGCATCTCTTCTCCGCCGGTGCAGTGGCCCTGCTTCTACGGCATTGACTTCGCTACTCGCGCTCAGCTCATCGCCCCGGGCCTTGACGTCGAGGACATCTGCAGATCTATCGGCGCTGACTCGCTTGGCTACGTCAGCCTTGACGGCCTCGTCCGTGCCACGCACGTTGACGCCGATAACCTCTGCCGGGCTTGTTTTGACGGCGTTTATCCCGTACCAGTGCCTGTCTCGGCGCGAGCCGTGCTAGCCGACGCCACCCACACCGACCCGAACCAGGAGCAGCAGTGAGCAACGAGTCCGCCTACGCCCGTGCCGGAGTCGACATTGAGGCTGGTGAGCGCGCCGTTGACCTGATGAAGGCCCACGTGGCCGCCACCCGTCGTCCAGAGGTCCTTGGCGGCTTGGGCGGCTTCGCTGGCTTCTTCGACGCTTCCGTCCTGGGTCAGTACCGTCACCCGGTGCTGGCTACCTCGACTGATGGGGTTGGCACTAAGGCAGCCATCGCCCAGGCCATGGACGTTCACGACACCATCGGTTTTGACCTCGTCGGCATGCTCGTCGACGATCTCGTCGTGGTGGGTGCTGAGCCGTGGTTCGTCACCGACTACATTGCGTGCGGCCACGTCGACCCCGACCGGATTACCGCTGTCGTCAAGGGCATCGCCGCAGCTTGTATTCAAGCCGGCTGTTCCCTGTTGGGCGGCGAGACAGCTGAGCATCCGGGTCTGCTAGCCGACGACGAGTACGACGTCGCAGGCGCTACTACGGGTGCCGTCGAGTATGACGACATTCTTGGCCCGCAGCGCGTGCAGGAGGGCGACGCTTTGTTGGCGGTGGCTTCCTCGGGGCTGCACTCGAACGGTTACTCACTGGTCCGTAAGGTGCTGCTGGCTGACGCTGGCTGGACTCTGGACCGTCATATCGATGAGTTGGGTCGCACTCTTGGCGAAGAGCTGTTGGAGCCGACGACGGTTTATGCAGCTGATCTGCTGGCCCTCATCCGCCAGGTCGAGGTGCACGCTATGAGTCACGTCACCGGCGGGGGACTAGCTAACAACCTGGCCCGTGTCCTGCCTGATGATCTCGTTGCCACCGTCGACCGGTCCACGTGGACGCCAGCGCCGATCTTCAACCTCGTCCAGCAGGTGGGCAACGTCTCACAGCCTGATATCGAGGCGACCCTCAATATGGGAGTTGGGATGGTCGTCGTCATGCCTGACGCGAACATCTCTGCAGCTATCAATCTACTTGCCGAGCATGGTCTTTCCGCTTGGCAGTGCGGTCATGTTTCCCATCGTGACGCGACGAATGAGCCGGGGGCGGTGCTGGTTTCGAGCCATCCTTGCCGCTAGGCCGTTCGCCTGGAAACACAATTTGCGGTGGCCCACTTTGGTACGTGGGTCATCGCTCGGGTAGCCTGTGCACCACGACAGTTGATGATTTTGGGCGGCAATGCCGCTATTGATGAAGCGAGGGGGTCGACCCACATGGGGCGCGGCCGTGCAAAGGCGAAACAGACCAAGGTTGCCCGCGATTTGAAGTATCGCTCGGTGAACATGGATCTCGAGTCACTGGAGCGAGAGCTGAGAGGCGAGAACCATCAGCAGGAGGATCCTCATGATGAGGACGGCCTGTCGGATGAGTACGCAGATTTGGCTGAGAAGTACGCCCACTACGGCGAGGATGACTGAGCCGGTAATGTGGCCATGAGGTGGCTGAACGACCCCTTACTCGACGGGTTTGAATACGCCCGGATCGGGCTCCCGCATGCAGCTAAGGCTGTGGGGGATCCCGGCGGGCTCCTAACTGCGAGTGTGGTGCGTCGTGCTGAGCCGCGTCATGGCCGTGCCATGCTCTACGTCCACGGCTGGTCGGACTGCTTCTACCAAGCTCATCTAGCTGAGGTGGTGGAGAGCTGGGGGTATGACTTCCTCGGGCTCGATCTGCGTCGGTACGGGCGAAATCTTGTTCCCGGTCAGATGGCTGGCTGGGTTCGTGACTTGGCCGAATACGATGAGGAAATTGACGCCGCGGTGTCATTGCTGCGGGCCGATCACGACTCGGTGACGATTATGGGTCACTCCACAGGGGGGCTTATTGTCCCGTTGTGGGTGTCGCGTCATCCGGGACGGGTTGACGGGGTTATTCTCAACTCACCGTGGATCGACCTTCAGGGGTCGTTCCTTACCCGAGCCCTAGCCGGGCCGCTGGCCCGGTCAGTCCGCGTCGCAGAACCGACGACTGTGCTGCCTATCCCGTCCCGGGATAATTTTGGTCACTCAATCCGTCGTGAGTTTGGCGGGGAATGGGACGTCCCGGAGGTCAAGGATCCGTCATGGGCTCCTTTCGTCACTCGCGCCGGGTGGTTGGCAGCTATCCTCGATGGTCATCAGAAGGTGGCCCAGGGGCTGCACATTGACGTCCCGCTGTTGGTGCTCATTTCTGCTCGCAGCGACCTTTCGGCGACGTGGAAGCCGTCGATGAAGACCGCTGATACCGTTCTCGACGTCGATCGGTTGGCGCGTGCAGCAGTTAACCTGGGTCGTCATCTCACCTTGGTCCGTGTCCGGGGTGGACTCCATGATGTGGTGCTCTCTGCTCCGTCGGTGCGGGCCGGTGTTTTCGCTGAAATGGAGCGCTGGGTTGACGCCTATTTAGCGTAGTAACTCACATCTGACACGTTTTTGGACGTCGTTAACATTTTTTGACACACTTCCTGTGCTGGGCGCCGTCGCTCAGCAGGTACAGATCGACTCTGCAGCATCGGCGCCGGGAGACGGCGATCTGACCGAACCACACGGAGGTTTGGAATGTACGCGAAGAAGATCGCAGCCTTGGCGACGGCATCGATGCTCGTCCTGGCTGGCTGTAGTTCCACATCGACTAGCGAGGAGGGGAACCAGGGGTCGACGATGTCCTCGTCGACTCCCAAAGCGAGCGGCGCCGGCGGCGAGGTTGGTGTGTTTACCTGGTGGGCCGACGGTTCCGAGGCGAAGGGCTTGCAGGCTCTCGAGAAGATGTTCGCCGAAAAGTACCCGCACGATAGGTTTAAAAACCTTGCCGTTGCTGGTGGATCTGGGTCTAACGCTAAGGCCAAGCTGGCTTCCGATCTTAAGAACGGCAACCCTCCGGGTTCCTTTCAAGGTCACGCTGGTGCTGAGCTCACCGACTATATTGACAATGAGCAGATCGAGCCCGTTGATGGGATTATCAAGGAACTCGGTGGCGAGTCGGTGTTCCCAAAGACCCTAGTTGACCGTCTCACTGTCGATGGCCACATCTACTCGGTGCCGGTCGACATCCACCGCGCCAATGTGGTGTGGGCTAATTCCGCCCTCCTCAAGAAGGCCGGCGTCACCAAGACTCCGACTGACGTCAAGGGCTGGATTGCTGATATGGAGAAGGTTAAGGCGTCTGGCGTCGCCACCCCGTTGTCGATCGGTGGCACCTGGACTCAGACCGAACTCTTCGAGTCGATTCTGGCCGCTGATATGGGCGCCGACGGCTACAACAAGCTTTTCACTCCCGATGGCACATGGGACAGTCCTGAGGTTAAGGCGGCCATCGAGGACTACAAGAAGGCCCTCACCTTCACCAATACCGCCTCCGACGGCGACGACTGGCCGGCTGCCACTGACATGATGGCTTCCGGCAAAGCTGTCTACAACGTCATGGGTGACTGGGCCGTTGCGGAATTCGATATGAAGGGCAAGAAGTACAACGTCGACTACACCGCTTTCGCGGTGCCCGGCAAGGAGGTCGTCTACGATTTCCTAGCTGACTCCTTCACCCTGCCCACCGGCACCAAGAACCCCGAGGTCACCAAGGATTGGTTGCGCTTCGTCGGTTCGACCGACGCCCAGTTGACGTTCAACAAGATCAAGGGATCTATCCCGGCTCGTACCGACGTCAAACCCGACGGTTTCAGCACGTACCAGCAGGCCGCGATGAAGGACTTCAAAGAGGTGCCGATCGTCTCGTCGATCGCTCACGGTGCGGCTGTTTCGCTGGCATGGAGCTCCGAGATCAACACTGCGATGAGCAAGTTCTATCAGGACAAGAACGCCGACAACCTGGCTTCCGCGCTGGTGGCTGCACACGACAAATACGGCAAGTGAGCCGTGGATGGGGTCCGCAGGTCGGACCCCATACCGGAATTGTTCTTGATCTAACGTTGCGCGTTCGTGCTCACATGAGGGGCGCTATATAGCGCTCGTCACCCCCCCAAAAAAATCGGGAGATTTCATCATGAAAAGAGTGAGGCGCTGGCTTCCGGACAGAACCCGAATTATCCGCAGATCATGGCTGGTGTGCTCATTGCCTGTTTGCCGACTGTTGTGGTGTACATCGCCCTGGGTAAGTACTTCGTCTCTGGCCTCATGAGCGGTTCGGTCAAGTGAGGTTAGGAAAGACGCTGACGTGGCCTCGGCGTTTTTCTGCCACGCTAGGGAAAAACCCGGCTAGTTGTGTAATCCGGAATAAGCCCTGCGAGCCTACAGTCTGAGATGACGGAAACTATTCCGCAAGGTGGCCGGGACCGGGGTCGAACCGGTGACCTTTCACTTTTCAGGCGAACGCTACTACCAACTGAGCTACCCGGCCATAGTGCCCACGCAAAGGGCGCATGAACACGAAAGCGGTGATGAACTCATCACCGCTTCAGCGACCCCGATGGGACTTGAACCCACGACCTCCGCCGTGACAGGGCGGCGCGCTAACCAACTGCGCTACGGGGCCTTGACTCTTTTGAGCCTGACCACTGCCTCAGGCAGCTCGAAAAATATAGCAAGGATGTAACCCTGAAGGGAAATCGACCTCTGAATGCCAGGTTAAAACGGCTGTGACTAGGGGATTTGCATGGCCTGGTGGGGCTATCTTGCAGGGGCACCGGGTTCGCTGTAAGCGAACTAGAAGTTGTGGGCGTCCACCCAAGGTATCCGCTGCTGTGCCAAGGGAGATGAGCAGGGACGGATCACCTGAAGGTCGCCATGGTTGGGCGGGCCGCTGGCGGGTATGACGCGCTCGTGACGCGCGTACTTTTGCCTAAGCGTGCCGATCACATGGTTATGGGTCTGAGGCGTGAAACGGTGGGTCCGCCGATAAACCGACCTGGCCGGACATGATTAGGGGTCCTGCATCGATGTCGATGCAGGACCCCTAAGGTATCCCGGACGGGATTCGAACCCGCGTTGCCGCCTTGAAAGGGCGGTGTCCTAGGCCTCTGGACGACCGGGACTCGACGGATGCATGATCAATGCGATAGCAATCGTCGAACTGGGCCATCATAGCCAGGTCGTATCACTGGCGAGAAATTGCCCCACCGGATGCTGGCCGTCGGGGCAGACGAGCGCTTACCAGCGTGCCTACCTTGGTGGCACCGCAGACGCCGGCATAGGGATTGCCGGCGTCACGCTGGTTCAGTTGAGGAGGTTTGAATTGATGCGAACTGGGTACATCGAGGAACGGATGGGGCTCAGACGCACCCCGGCACGAGGATTGGCTGCCTCCACCATGTACCCGTTGCCGACGTAAATGCCGACGTGACCGCCACCCGAGGCGGCGAAAAGATCCCCGGGCTGAATTTGGTCTAGGGAAATGCGGTGGCCGCGCTCGATTTGTGACCCCGAGTAGTGGGGCAGGTTAATCCCCGCCTGCTGGTAGGCCTTCAACACTAGGCCCGAGCAGTCGAAGCCGTCGGGGCCCTCGCCTCCCCAAAAGTAGGCTTTGCCCACCTGAGCCGTGGCGTAGTTGACAATGGCGGCCCGAGCGCCACGAGGTGACACCGAGGGGTCGGGGGCGGGCCTGGGTGCCGGTGTGGGCTGAGCAGTAGTGGTGAGGTACTTGCTGGAGGCCCACAAGGTGCGTCCCCGATGGGTGATCTGGGTCCATCCGGAGGTAGTCCGACCGGTAGCTGCTAGGGCGGTGCCACGTGAGACTGAGGTGTACACCGCAGCGCTCATGGAAGCGCCGTTTCGTAGGTTGAGGTTAGCTGTCGTGTAGACGGTCTTGGATGGCTTGGGAGCCGGCGTCGGTTTCGGGGAGGGCTTGGCGGCGGTGGGGCTCAGATAGCGGGAACCAACCCACCGGTGAACGCCGTTGTAGACAACTTCGCTAAAGCCCTGCGCGGAGCGTCCGGTTACGCCGACTTTCTCACCGGGGGAGAGCACACCCACCTTGGCGGCCTGCATAGAGTGCCCAGCGCGAACATAGACGTACGTGGTTGCCTGGGCAATTCCGACTGGAGAGCTGGAGGCGGAGGGGCTGGAGGGCGATGGGCGCCAGGCGACTGACGACAGGTAGTGGTGGTCGATGAAGGCAGTGTGGCCACGGTAGGCGACCGGGGCCCAGCCATTGACGGGGACGCCGGTCTGATTGAGCTGCTGGCCCCTCTCGAGTACGCCCACGATCTTTCCGTGTATGCCTGCCTGGGCCCTGATGTTAACGGCGGTGCGAGCGGACACTCGGGCCTTTACTGAACTGTTGGTGGCTTGGGCCGGGGGGACGAAGAATTGACTGCCGCCGATGGCGAGACCAGCGGTGGCCAGGGTTGCAACCCCGGCCCGGAGCGGGCGCACTACACCCATGGGACTGACTCCTTCCGGCGTGTGGACCCGCCTCCCTATGGGGCGCTCCCGGCTCTTCCCCGGATCCGTCCACCGATCCAACCAGGAACACCTCGCGTGACAAGGGCAATTCAAGTTGTCAAAACTGGTTTCGTCTACTTGCGTCGAAGAGTTTTTTCGTCTCCCGCAAGGCGACACGCCGAGAAATGGCTGAGAATCTCAAAGATGTTGTTTGGGGTTCACTGGCGACGCTGAGGGTCTCCTAGTCGGCTTTGACTAGGGGTTATGTTGGATACTGTGAGGGTGATCCTCTCGAGCGCTGCCATTGCCATGGCGAGTCTAAAAAGTTCATGCCAACTCTGAAGTACGGGTTGACGCTTAGGAGTAGGTATCGACACGCGCTGTGGCAAAGGACCGAGAATCGGCCGCCGGATACTCGGGTCGCTTCGCATGATGAAGGAAGCATCGCTACACTAGGGGAGCCCCCGTAGCTCAGATGGTTAGAGCAGCGGACTTTTAATCCGCGGGTCCTGGGTTCGAGTCCCAGTGGGGGCACAACTTGCACTGGCAGGAAGGTGGACGGCATCCCTGGCGTCCAACAGCAGCGGATCTGTCATCGAAGTGATGAAGTGCACGCTGCATTCTTCGATGACGTTGGGTCGTATGACGCGTAGGACTGCGGGCTGTGCGGGTAACGAGAAAGCATGACCATCAACAATGCGTATCTCGTGTTTCTTCATGATCTGACGATCTAGGGGTGAAACTCACTGGAAGAGCGACTGGAGCACTATGGTTCTTGCACTGCGTCAAAAGTGGTTCGCCTGACCCACGGTCCGTGTCGACGACATTCTCGCATAACGCACCTATCACCAGTGTGGATTCATCCGCACTGGTGATTCGGTTCCCGACTGCAGTCGGCCAGGTGCCGTCGAGCGTCAGCCGACCTTGATGCCCTGCTTCTTCAGCTTGGCCAAGGTCGACTCCTGGGTGTCAGCCAATGCCTTGGTCATGGGGTACGACTTTGAGACCTTGACCAAGTTGTTCTCCATGTCTTGCCCAGCTTGAACCTGGGTGGGTCCCCAAACCCAGTCGTACTTGAGGTTCTTCGCCACGTCGATGAAGGGAACGAAAACCTTGTCGTTGCTGTAGAAGGCGTCAGGTTTCTGCAGGGCCTTATTCGCCAGCCCCGTGGTTGAGGCCGGCCACAAGCCACCCTTCGAGATCAAGATCGACACGGCCTGCGGGTCAGTGCTCATCCACGTGGCGAACCTAACGGCCGCTTCTGCGTTCTTTGAACCCTTGAGCACCACTGTGGCTGACCCTCCCATGTCGGCTCCACCGGGACGGTCCGGCCATTCTGGCAGCGGAGCAACAGCCCACTTGCCTTTCCCCTTGGACACGTTCTGGGCGATGAGTGCAGTGTCCCAGATGCCGTAGAGTTCCGAAATGAGGGTGTCCTCATTCATCTGCTTGTACACCTGCGGGGTGTAGCCCTCGTGGACGGGAATGCTGCCTTCGTTGATGAGCTTTTGCCAGAAGTCAGCCACCTTCCTCGAGGCGGCGTCCTGAGTCATGATGACCTTTACGGTGGAATCAGTGACGTCGTACCAGCGTCCGCCTGCTTGCCGGACCAAACCAGCCAAGAAGTTCGGGTCGGAGCTAAAGTAGGTCAACGAGGCTTTCGGGTCGGCTTTCTTGACAGCCCGAGCTGCGCTGGCGAACTCGTCCCAGGTCTTGGGCATCTTGATTTTCAACGAGTCCAACAAGGCTTTGTTATAGATCATGGCCATCGGGGCAGTATCCACTGGAATTCCGTAGACGGCACCGCCGAGATTGACGGACTTAGCACCAGCTGCGGTGAAATTCTTGCCGACGTCACCAGCCCATTCCTTGATGTCTTGAACCGCATCTTGGATCACAAAGGAGGGCAGCGCCTCGTAACCTACCTGAGCGAGGTCGGGGGCGTTGTTGGCCTTGACTGCCGTGAGCATCTTCGGGTAAATCTTGCGACTGGCTTCGGTGGCGATCCACTTGACCTGAGTGTTCGGGTTTTTCTTATTCCACAGCTCGACGGCTTCCTTGTATCCGGGGGCCCACCCCCAAAAAGTCAACGAAACCTTCGCGTCCGAGGTGTCGCTGCTCGTACTGCTGCTGGATGCACCTGTGGATCCGCCACATGCTGCTAGAGCCATGGTCGTCATAGCGACACCGCCTCCGAGCAACAGTCCACGGCGACTGAAACTGTGCAAGTTTGCCATGTTTTGTTCCTTACTTGATTCCGCCGGTCGTCAGACCGGTCTTCCAGTAGCGCTGCAATAGAAGGAAGAGGGCCACAAGTGGCAGCACTGACAAAAAGGCCCCGAAGATGAGAATGTTGGTAGGTACCGGGTTGCCCGTCTGAATGGTCGCTTGCCACGTGACGAGTCCGACGGCTAACGGCTGTTTCTCGGGCGTGGTCAACATCATTGTTGGCAGTAAGAAATTGGCCCAGGTGCTCACGAACTGGATAAGGAACACCGTGGCCAGTGCGGGGGAGATGATGCGCAGCACGATCTTGAAGAAAATGCCGGCTTCACTCGTGCCATCCAGACGAGCTGCTTCGAGCACCTCGGTGGGTACGGTTGCCGAGTACACACGGCACAGGTAAATGCCGAAAGGGTTGATGAGACTGGGCAGGATCATCGCCCAGATCGTGTCCACCAGACCGACCTTCGAGAACATGAGGTACAACGGGACGGTCAGCAGCATGATCGGCAACAGGGTCGCCGCCAGCACGCAGTTGAACACCGCTTCTCGCCCACGGAACCGGTACTTGGCCAGCGCGTACCCGGCCATGGCCGAGATCAGTCCGGCACCCACCCCGGCGACGAGCGAGTAGAAGACGGAGTTTCGCAGCCAGCGGAAGTAGATGCCTCCGTCGCGGTGGACGATGTCAGTGAAATTTTCCGCAAGACTGAAGTCATGGAACCAGAATGGATTGCCTGAGTACAGCCCACCGTTGCTTTTTGTGGCCGAGACGAGAAACCACCACAGCGGGGCAAGAAAATACAGCGCGGCGATGGTCATAACGACCAGCATCGAGGCTCCGGTGAGGCCGAACTGTGGTTTGCCTCCCCTGCCGCGGTTGCGCTTGACCGGTGGCACGACGCTTGTGGTGCCGTGGTCCGTCGACTCCATGAGGTTCTGCTCACTCATCGAAGGCACCTCCGCGGCGTGACTGCAACTTCAGGAATCCGAACGAGGCCACCAGGGTGATGACGGCAAGAATGACGCTGCGAGCAGCAGCACCGAAGTAGTCACCCGTGGTTACTAAATTGTAGACCGCCATAATCGGGCTGAAATCGGGGTCGATACGGGGCGCGGAGTTCCGCAGGATCGCGGGCTCGTTGTACAACTGGATGGTGCCGATAATGGAAAACACTGCGGTCATGATGACTGCGGGACGCACCATCGGTACCTTGATCTGCCAGGCGGTGCGCCAAGAGCTGGCACCGTCGACGTGGGCAGCCTCGAGGATTTCGTTGGGTAGGGCCTTCAGGGCGGAGTAGATGACCACCATGTTGTAGCCCGCAAAACCCCATGTGATCATGTTCCCCACCGAGATAGGTACTACCGACGGGGCTAACAGGTTGAGGTTCAGACCCATCTCCTGGAATAACGAGGTGAACGGCGACAGCTGCGGCTGGAGCAGGAAGGTCCACATCAAGGCGCTGATCGCACCGGGCACTGCGTAAGGCAGGAAGTAGGCCAGCTGGAATCCCTGCCGGGCTTTGACCCGACGGGCGTCCAACAATAGTGCCAGACACACTGAGAACAGCAGCATGAGCGGTACCTGGACCACGCCGATGAGCAATACTCGCCCGATCGACAGCAGAAAGTGGGAATCCTGAAAGGCTGCCGTGTACTGGGAGATTCCGGCGAACTGCGGCGCGGTGGGCCCGCTGGGGGCGTACAGGAGTTTCTTCTGTCCTGGCTTCAAGAAACTCTGCATGATCGTATAGGCGATCGGCAACACGAAGATGAAGACGAACAGCAGCAAGGCCGGGAACAGGAACAACCACGGCGCCAGCCTGGGCTGGGTGGAGGAGTGGTGGCGATGGCCGGATGTGGCGACGACTTTCATACGGTGGCTCCATCGATATTTTTGAGCAGGCAAAGCAAGTTGGCGGTCAGAGACCGGTAGAAATCAGGCTCCAAGGGGTAATGGTGATCCAGATCGGCGGTGGATCCGGGGGCCAAGTGTTCGATGAGTTCAACGACAGTAGGGCGGCCGACCGCATCTTCGACACGCCGCAACAGTCGGACGTCCTCGTGGAGCTGTGCGAGAACCTTCAATCGCAGCGAAGGCACGAGGGAACCATCGATACGGGGGTAGATGACGGAGCTATCACCGGAGGGAAAGGCCAGGTCAGCCGAGGTGTCGGCGTTGGGATCGACGAGGTAGCGCGAAAACTGATCGAACCAGAAGTTGAGGGCCCAGTGCAGCAGACCGGGGGTGTGGTGCCACCACAGCAGCAGTCCCAGAGCACGTAGTCGGGTGAGCGGCATGCCGAGATGGCGATTCGGTTCCCAGAAAGTCGAGGCGCAGGAAGTGTAGGCCCACATGCCGTCAAGTCCTGCGGCCTCGCACTCGAGGAGGTGTCCGTAGATGGTCACCGGAACGTCGACGACGGTGGCGAACCTCGGATCGTCCACGGCGTCGATGACGGTGGCCTCGGGGACGGTGCGACGTACCATGTCGACGGCCTTGCGGTAAGAGGTGTACTGATTGGCCCGGGGCTCATCCGAGACATGCCAGTACAGTGCATCAGACCAGCCATGGCGTCGTGACCACTGGTCTAGGGCCGGCAACAGGATGGCCAGGAAATCGCGGTACCCCTCAGTAGGCAGATGGGAACCGAAGAGGTGGTTGCCGTCGGCATCGTAGACGTCAGCCGGACGGTCGACTTCCCCCTGGCAGAACAGATGGGAGAACTCGAGGTGGGTGATACCGTGACGTCGAGCGATGCGACTCCAACGATCCAGACGGTCAAAGTCGAAGCTCCAGCGGTCGCCCTGACGGTGCACGACGACCAGCTGAGTGGCCAGCGGCGGACTGGTGGGATCGACGTCGATAGGAGGGGTCAGTATAGGGGTGAACAGGGTGTCGACGCCCGCGCTGGCAGCCAGCTCGACGGCTTTGTCAATGAGGTCCCAGTGGCGCTCATCGAAGGCCTCCACGCCGGACCACGCCTGAAGCGCATCAACGTGGATCCACTCGGAGTGGTGGAAGCTCGCCACGGTCCCGGTCACCGAGACCACTTCGAGGCGTTGCGTGGCGTCGGCGATGATCCCGTCGTCGTCGACAAAACGAATGTCTAGGGTGTGACTTCCGGGGTCAAGTGGGGCCGTCAGTTCCACCACCAATGACTGCCACTGGTCAGGCAGGAACCGGGTCCCGAAGCGTCCTAGCGGGTCAAGTCGGTCGGGTACTAGGCCGGGGACGTCGATTTCGTAGACGCCACCGGATTCCGGGTAGCGCACCAGCGGAGCAGCAACCTCCATGACGCGCCAGCAGTTGGCGGCGATCTCATGATCGTCGACCAGCACCATGACGGAGGCGGTGACGCGGTCGTACACATGTTCGGAGCCTTCCGCGCCACACCGGTAGGCGACTTGGACGCGCACCGCCTGATCGGAGGCGAACCATTGCTCTGACAGCGATTGGGGCACGGAGTCTGGACGTACGCGAGTGGAGAGATCGGTTACCACCGCTGTACAGCTCTCACGCACGGCTTTCCTCCATCTTCATCGATGCGAGTCCCGTCGGGGCGACGGTGTCCACGATGTTTAGAAAGAGTAATTCGTAACTTGATCTGGGGCAAGTAAGCTGAGCCTGAAAATGGACGGATTTTCGTGGAAAGCTGGTTCCTGATGGGTCAAGGACGCTCCGACGGTGCTGAACAGCTTGGCGGCAGGTCGCTGACCGACTTGCGCGACCATAACCAGGCGGCAGTACTGGATTGTCTGGTGACGGCAACTCAGCCCGTGACGATCCGACGTCTCCAGGAACTCACCGGTCTGACCCGCCCCACCGTCAGTACCGCCATGAACTCGCTCCTAGAACAGGGCGATGCCCTCGAGCAGGAATCGATGCACGCCGGGGGCAGGGGAGGGCGTCGCTCCCGGATGTTTACGCTGAACGCCACGAAGAGGGTTCAGGCCGGGGCGGCCATCCGGTTGCAGGGCGTCGAGCTAGGCCTGGCCGACTGGCACGGTGAGATGTTGACCAGCACGTCGCGACCTCTACGTGGCGGTTCCCCCGGAGCTTTGCTTGATGAAGCCCTCGATGATCTGCTACAAGAGCTGGGCCTGGATTCCGTTGACACGATGGTCATCGGTGCCCTCGGTAGCGTCGGACCGGACGGTCGGTTGCGTCACAATGAGTCCCTGCCAGAAATTTCCGACCCTGACTACTTTGCTGCCCTTCATGACGGGCGTGTGGGTAATGTCATGATCGAGAACGACGCAGTGCTCGCTGCTCTGGCTGAGCAGCATGTGCGTGGCCTGGCGGACACAGAATCAATGATCTCGCTGCTCATCGATGCCTCGGTGGGAGCCGGAATTATCCTCGACGGACGCGCCATTCGCGGTTCTGCCGGGTATGCCGGCGAAATGAGTTACCTGCCAGGGTCAGGGTGGGCTACCGCGCACCTGGATCTGGTCGACGTTGCTGCCAGGCACGACGTCTCGGCCGAGGCATTGTTTGAATTTGCTGGATCACCACACGCCCCCGTCTGGGCTGAGCAGGCCGTCGACGCTTTTGCCGACGCCATCGCCCCGGGGGTTGCTGCACTGTTGGCTGCCCTCGATCCTGGACTACTGGTCATCGGCGGCCATGCTCGCCCGGCCCATGTTCGCATCGCTCGTCGGTTGCGGGCCAGTCTTCGCGACGATCTACCTCATCTGCCATACATTGAGGCGTCCCGAGCGGGTGCTCATGCTGTGGTCCAAGGAGCTGTGGAGCTTGCTTTGGCGCAGCTGGAGGCCTCGACTCGACAAGTCTGAGTGCGGGTCTGACGAAGTTCCGAAAGAGATCTTGACAACTCTGGTGTGACGGCGTTGACTGTCACATGCCATTGGAGCCGACGACATGGTCGGCACGTGATGAGGGTCAGCAAGGCTGCTGGTTCTCACCTGATGGTCCCAGCACCGCACCGTAGGAGAGCCGATGAGGTTTCGTACCGCTGTCACCCTGGCACTGTTTGGAGCGCTCATTGGCGGTGCTCCAGGCGCAGTCGCAGCCCCCACCGCTTCCGCCACGACCACCACGACCTATGTAGATTGTTCGGCTCCCACGCCCGGCAGGGGGACCGAAACGAGCCCGTTGAACTCCCTAACCCAGCTCAAAAGTGCCTTTGGCCCAGGCAGGAAAGTGCTGTTGCGTCGTGGTAGTACGTGCGTTGGCACTGTCGTCATCAATGCCTCCGGACGCGCCGGTGCCGACACTCTACTAGGTGCCTACGGTGTGGGGAAGACTCCGGTGATCGACGCCAAGGCCTCGGCGCACAATCCGCGTTCGGCCATCGAGGTCGACAACAAGTCGCACTTCGTCATCCAGGACCTCACCGTTCGCAACGGCTATTTCAATGACATCTCCGTCGAGGCTCACAACGGCGAACACATCACCGGTGTGACGATTCAGAGGGTCACCGCGCAGCAAAACGTCTGGACCGGGGGTGCCAACTCGGTCACGAAGAACATGTGGGTCATGGGCGTTGGCGGGATCTCCGTCATGCCGTGTTCGGCGAAGGCGCAGATTTCTCAGGTCACCATCAACAAGGTGGAGGCCAGCCACACTCAGTACGCTGGGGTGCAGCTCGGCTATCACCAGCTGTACCCGTGGTCGGATTTTGAAGCAGGGGTCGCCCGCGATGGCTATTCGGTGCCGACCTGCTTCGCTGCTGACGCCAAACCCTACCCGCACGTGACTCCGCGAGACGGCATTAAGAACGCCGTGATCGCCAACTCGTCACTGCATGACAACGACGCCATGGGAATCGGTGTCTTCGGGGCGACCGACGTCGTAGTACGCAAGAACGATCTGTACCGCAACGGCTCGGGACGCAACCCGAATCCGACCCCTGGAAGCAACACCATGAACGGCGCAGGCGCTTGGTGGGACACCACCCAGAACGTCACCGCTGAGTGGAACAACGCCTGGGGAAACCGTGAGGGGTGGACCGGCAACGATGGCACCGGCCTGGACGCCGACCGCAACACCGTCAACTCGGTGATCCAGAACAACTACCTGCACGACAACGCCAACTATGGTGTATCGGTCATCTCGGCGCAGAACAAGGCCAGCGCCACGATCCGCAACAACGTCATTGTCGGCAACGGACGCACCTTCGGCAGCGCCCCCGAAATAATGGTGTCGTCCTACGACGACGGCTCCGGCATTCCCGGGCAGGTGAGTGGCCTGTGGATCTACGGCAACACCATCTTCCGCGCTAACAACGAGGGAAATGGTGCGGGCATCCGATTACAGGCCCCGTTCACGACCGATACGAAGGTGGGCATCGTGAACAACATCATCCGTGTCAACGGTGCACCGTACAGCTTTGACGCCAACGGGAATCGAGCAGTCGGGCGTCCTGGCAACGTCGTCACCCACAATCTCACTCATCCGAATTCCAACTGGCCCGGTGACATCAACGGTTTGCCGGGGTTGGCCGACGAGACCGCCCGGGCCCATGATTGGCCTACCGGAGGCCTGTACCGACTGGGCCCCACGTCCCCCGCCATTGGCAGGGCGCTTCCGCTGTCGAATGACGTCCTGCCCGGCAATACTGCACCGATGGAAGGACTCGTCGACTTCTGGGGAGTGGCGGTGCCGACCGACGGGTCCCCGTTCGCGATCGGGGCTGACATCCACCGGACGATCGTTCCGCCCACCACGGCACCCTCGTCCCTCCCGTCGATGCATGCCGGAAAGGTCCCGGGGAATCCAGCCGTCGCTATCACCGCTCTGTCCGGTAAGAAAATTGTTGTCGGGTTGAGGGCGCTGCCCAAGACTGGTGTCTGAGCGTATGAGGTGGGACGGTTCATTCCGTACGACATCACGGCTAGGTGATTGTAGGAGCGCTCAGGTTCTGCTCGTAATGTACCGGAGGTCGGTTGACGGTCGATAAGCTAAGGGCTATGAGAGATCCCGCAGACATCGAGTGCTGGCTGACCGACATGGACGGCGTGCTCGTCCACGAGAACCATGAGGTGCCTGGCGCCAGCGATCTCATTAATCGTTGGGTTGACACCTCGAAGCGATTCTTGGTGCTGACCAACAACTCCATCTTCACCCCGCGTGACCTGGCTGCCCGGATGCAGGCTTCTGGCCTGACCGTGCCGGAGGACAATATTTGGACTTCCGCCCTGGCTACCGCCCATTTCCTAGCCGATCAGCAGCCCGGCGCGCGCCTTTACGTTATTGGCGAGGCTGGCCTGACGACGGCTCTGCACGAAGCCGGGTTTATCCTCACCGACATCGACCCTGACTACGTCGTCCTCGGAGAAACACGTACCTACTCTTTCGAGGCCATTACCCGGGCCGTCCGATTCATCGTCGACGGTGCCAGGTTTATCTGCACTAACCCCGACGCGACTGGCCCCAGCAAGGAGGGCCCGCTGCCCGCCACCGGTGCCGTCGCTGCGATGATCGAGGCTGCCTCGAAGCACAAGCCATACATCGTCGGAAAACCGAACCCGATGATGTTCCGCTCGGCTTTGAATCGCATCGAGGCTCACTCCGAGACCACCGCCATGATCGGTGACCGAATGGATACCGACATGGTTGCTGGTATGGAAGCTGGGTTGCTGACTGTCCTGGTGCTCTCGGGTATCACCAAGCGTGAAGAAGTCGAACAGTACCCCTACCGTCCCAACATCATTCTTGATTCGGTAGCCGACCTCAACGAGCTCATCTGAAACATCGACGAAATGCTGCGACGGCGGTAAACGTGACGTTCGCCGCCGTCGTGTCGTATCCGGACGTTCCTGGGACTTTTACACTTGCCAGGGGATGACGACATCCTCGGGTGCCTGCGGGTGGCCATGTCCTTCGAGAACCCGCCCCCACGTCTTAACCCCGTCAGGAGCTAGATCGCGTGGTAGCCGGGCCGCGATGTCACGCAAGTGGTCCTTGAGGTATTGCATCTCGTCCATGTCGTCGCGGGAAGCTTCTCCTTTGAGCCAGGCCTGTTCGAGTTCCCAACCACGCACTCGAGTGCGTACCGCATCCTTGACGAGTTCGTGCTCGTCGGGGCTCGACGTGACGTGCTTTTCTGCCGAGCACATCCAGCCGTAATCGCGGTTGATACGCAGCAATCCAGGGTCGACCGTCATTGAGTCGTGTACTGAAATCTCGGGGCCAATGACGACGGCGCCAGCATTGAGGGCATAAGCTACCTCGTCCCGCTCGGTCTCGTCAGTCAGGATCGACACCGATCTCATTACTAGATCGAGCATGTTGCGAGAGCCAAAATCGGACTCTCGTGCGGCCCCCTGCGGCGAACACGTGATGATGTAGGGGTTCGTCACACCAAGGTGTCCGATTGCCATCTCGGCGGGCACATTTTCCCGTAGACCACCGTCGACGTAGTGCTCTCCGTCGAGGTCAACGGGACGGAAGACCCCGGGAATGGAGCAGGAGGCGAGTACCCCGCGAGAGACATCGAAGGTTGAGGAGCCGATGGGGTTGTTGTCACGGTCGACGAGCACCCCTGATTCGGTCATGTACCGCAACTCTCCGGATTCTAGGGCGACTGTGGCAATACGTACTGACATTCCCGAGGTTGCTAATAATTCGGATTTGAAGAAGCCACGATCGAGCAGTTTCGCCAAGATAGGTCCGGCACGATAAGTTGACGCCGAGGTCTCAGCTCCTCGCACGATCGTCGAAATATCACCGCCGTCGCGACTTAATCGGGACAGGGCTGATAGCAGCTGCAAGATGACACCTGGGGTCCAGGAACCACCTGTAATGGGGTCGTCACGAGTGGCGATTTCCAAGGTCTTTGCCTGACCGGTGAGGCGGTCGTCGTCACGGCCAGCGACAGGTTCTGCGGGGTCAGGGATTTTCGTCTGCTCCGGGCCGCGATGGAATGGCAAGCTCAGCCAGGGACGTTGGCTCTTTGTTTTAGCGGCTTCCCGGTTGAGCAATGACATCCATTCCGGGCCTATTTCGAGCAACCGAGAAAACCATGCCCGCGGCGTGAACATGTCGGACTGATCGGTCATCTCGAGCCACATCGCCTCTAGCTGACGCAGTGCCGCCGATTGCTTGGCTGGATCGGTCCATTGGGCCAGGGTGCAGGCCACGATCGACCCGGCTGAAGTGGCCACCATCGAAGTGGGGGCAATCCCGACAACGTCGTAAAGGTGCCGCAGTGCACCCATCTGGAAGGAGGCTCTGGACCCTCCCCCGGCAAGGACTAGACCCTGCTGGGGGGTTCGGCTCCCCAATCCGAATGCGAGGGTAGGGATACCGAGCCATGAGGGGAGTTCCATGGCTCGATCCTACGAGCTTCGTCGAAGCGCGTTCAGGAAGCCGCCTTGACGGTCTCCTGGATGGCTTTGATGGTACTGGCCAGGTGCTCTTGCTCCCAGTCATCCAGCGGCACCTCGAGGATGCGTTCGACACCCGCGGCGCCGATAACGCACGGCACGCCCATAGACACGTCGCCGTCGTGGCCGTACTGGCCGTGCAAGGTGGTACAAACCGGGTAGACGGCGTGTTCATTGAGGAGGATAGAGCGCGCAATGGTGACGGCCGATTGGCCGATGCCAGCGCTCGTCCAGCCCTTTAAGTTGAATACGGCAGTACCGGCATCGTTAATGCGCGTGGTCAGCTCGTCGCGGTCCATCGGGTCCGTATCGAAGAGCTCGGCCAGGCCGTCGAAGCCGACGCCGCCGACATTGACTCCAGTGAACATCGGGAATCCGGACGGGCCGTGCTCGCCGATCATGTAACCACGCACATAATCTGGGTCGACTCCGAGATGATCGGCGACCACGCGACACATGCGGGCCGAATCAAGGATCGTTCCGGTACCGAGCACCAACCCCTGCGGATGATCGAACTCGGTGCTGGCGATATGGACCAAGGCATCAAGGGGGTTGGAGCATATGATGATGGCTGCCTCGTGGTTGCGGCTGGTGATCTCCGTCATGGTGGAGCGGATGATCTTGCCGTTAGTGGCAGCCAATTCACGCCGTGCAGCACCGGTTGCTGGGCCGTTGGACGCGTCGATAGACGGGCCGGCAGTCACGATGATGACATCGGCGTCAGACAAGTCGCCGTAGTCACCGGCGTACACGGCGACATTGGTGACGTTGGGCAGTGCGGTGGCGTGATGCTGATCGAGGGCCTGCCCGGCAGCCAACTTCTCATTGACGTCGATGACGCAAATCTCACCGAAGAGTCCGCTCATCATGGCGTCGGATAGCACTGCATCACCGACTCGGCCGACCCCGATAATCCCGAGCTTATGTGGCTTGATGGGCATAGAAACCTCCTGCAGTCGTCACGAAGTACCTTCGCAGTACATGCTTACATCTCCATCATTCACCAGGCAGGTTTCAACTTCGTGACGCCCCTCCGCCGTAGCGGTCGTGCCGTGCGGCGCGCATGGCCGTCCCCTGGTCGTTGGCTATGCCGACATTGCGTCCTGGGCGGATGATTGACCGTCCTGTTTGGGGAGTACAGATGGGGCTGGGACAATGCTCGGGTGACGACGATTCCCGACATTCCCGCGGTCACCTCGCGGCACCGGCCGCCGGAGGATCTTAGCCGTTTTGCATGGTTGTCGATCGCGGCAGCCATCGCAACGATCCTGCTGAAGACCCTCGCTTGGCAAATTACTGGATCGGTCGGTCTGCTCTCGGACGCTGCCGAGTCCTTGGTGAACCTTGTGGCGGCAATTATCGCCCTGGTCGCGTTGAAGGTATCGATCCGTCCACCGGACATGAATCACCAATTCGGTCACTCGAAGGCCGAGTACTTCTCAGCCGGTGCCGAGGGAATGATGATCTTCATCGCCGCCGCGGTCATCGTATACAGCGCTGTTGAGCGGTTCCTCTATCCGCGCCCCATCGCGGACGCCGGTGTCGGCCTTCTCGTGTCGGTACTGGCCTCGGTCATCAACGGGGCAGTGGCGTGGGTTCTGCTTAGGAATGGTCACAAGCGTCGATCGATGACACTTATCGCCGATGGCAAGCATCTCCTTACCGATGTGTGGACCTCCCTCGGCGTCCTGGTAGGAGTCGGACTGGTCTGGTTGACGGGGTGGCAGCGGCTCGACCCGATCGTCGCCTTCGCGGTAGGGATCAATATCCTTGTCACCGGGGCCAAACTCGTGAGACAGTCTGGTACTGCCCTGCTCGATGTCTCCTTGCCCGAAGAGGATAACGCGGCTATCCGGGACTTCCTTGCTGCCCATTCCAATGACCACCTGACGTTCCATGCGGTGCGCACCCGAGAGGCCGGGTACCGACAATTCCTCGAGTTCCACATGCTCGTTCCGGGTTCCTGGACGGTCAAGCAGGGCCATGACGTTATGGAGGACCTTATCGATGAGATCCTTGAAGAATGGCCTGAGATGAGAGTGAGCGGCCATTTGGAACCCATCGAGGACCCGCGTTCTTACGAAGATATTGACGTCTGACCCGGGTTAAGGTCGAACATGATGATTCAGTCAATGCAGCGTCTGACAGATGTGAACGTATGGAGTTGAGCGAGAGGAGCCCACGATGGCCGAGGTGAACGGCAAAGTCGTGACAGTGCCCGATTGGGACCAATACTTCCTGGGTATAGCGGAGGCTGTCTCGGCACGCGCCAAATGCACCCGTCGTCGAGTGGGGGCCTTGCTCGTCCACGAGCATCGCATCATTGCCACGGGGTACAACGGAGCTGCTCCCGGTCGTCCGGACTGTCTGGAGGGGGCTTGCCCGCGGGGCCGGCTGGATTATGGCGAGGTGCCGGCATTCTCCGACTACGACGTGCCCGGTTCCCCCGGGTTCTGCATAGCCATTCATGCCGAGATGAACGCGTTACTCTTCGCCACTCGGGATACTGCCGGGTCCACGGCGTACGTGACTGATAAGCCGTGTTCTGGCTGTCGCAAGGCGCTGGCGGCAGCTGGTGTTGTGCGGGCAGTGTGGCCCGACGGTGAGCTTGGTGAAGACGATCTGGTCAACTGGCAGCTGTGACAGCCACCGTCCTCGTCAGAAGGCCAGTCTAAGAATGTGAAACGGTGGTGCCTGGGCGAACCGGGCACCACCGTCTAATAGGTTCAATCGTTAGAGAGCTGGGAGACTTTCGGGTCCAAGGCTTTTTCCGCCTCGGCGGCGACGACCTCCAACTCGGCCCCCGTCGATGCCATGACGGCCGCGACTACAGCCCCCTCGACCAGCGGGGCAGTGGAGATCTTGACCTTGCTAGCGATATCGGCATCGAGGAGGTCTAAGGCCATCTCGGCCGAGAGAATTGCCGATCCGATGTCGACGAGAACGAGGATCCCGTCACAATTGCCCACTTTTTCGATTGCTGCGCTCACTGCGGTGGCGTCGGTACCTAACGTGGTGTCATCAAGACCGGCGGCAACTTCGATGGGTGGAATTTCCGGGCCGGGCAGCATCTGGGATGCCAGGTCGGCCGCAGCTCGGCCTAATGGGCAGCTATGGGAGACAATGACGATTCCGACGCCTTGGTCACTCATGATTGGCTCCTGATAGGCAGTGTGCTGCGGACGCCACGAGCAGGGCCATCGAGGTGGCTCCTGGGTCCTGGTGTCCCTTGCTTCGTTCTCCAAGGTATGACGCTCTGCCGCGACGAGCCACCATCTCGATAGTCGCATCGCGGCCTTCGTTAGCGGCTTCGGCTGCCTTAGCGAGCGCCTCGGCGGCAGAGCCATCGTCAGCAGCAACTTGTTTAGCGGCGTCAACGGCGGGGGACAGGGCGTCCACCAGGGTTTTGTCGCCGACCTCAGCCTTGCCACGGGCCACGATGCCAGCCAAGCCAGCGTCGAGGGCATCGGCGAGCAGCTGGGCAGTGGGCTCGCCGTCGGTTTTGATAACCGTCGATAGACGCAAGAAGAAGGTGCCGTAGAGGGGGCCTGAAGCGCCACCGACGGTGCTCACCAGCGTCATCCCCGCCTTCTTGAGGAGCCCAGCGGCAGACGCGAAGGGCTCGGGATCAAGGGCGGCCACTGCGGTCATTCCGCGAGCCATATTCGATCCGTGGTCAGCATCACCGATCTGACGATCCAGGTCAGTGAGCTCATTCGCGTGTTCCGAGATGACCGCCGAGTAGTTC
Organism: Cutibacterium sp. 37298; assembly: GCF_023838685.1. NCBI lineage: Bacteria > Bacillati > Actinomycetota > Actinomycetes > Propionibacteriales > Propionibacteriaceae > Cutibacterium > Cutibacterium sp. 37298. Next base: position 297,209 of record NZ_JAJNRJ010000003.1, on the reverse strand, counting down.
TTGAGCCACTCGGAAACAGTTGCGGCAGAAATTTCAGACATCAGCATCCCCATCGAAGTCCAGGAGTCTCCACCGGGGCATCCCACAGTGTCAGGAGATCGTCGTCAGCGGAGAGTAAGGTCAAGGAACATCCTGCCATCTCTAGGCTCGTAATGTGATTGCCGACCAGGGTGCGGGCAACCTTGACGCCCTTTCCCGCCAAAATTTTGGCGATTTCTCCCCACACGAGGTACTGCTCGATGAGAGGGGTGCCGCCCATGCCGTTAAGCATGGCAATGACCGGGGTTGTAGTGAAGTCACGGTCAGCCAGGATGGGTTCGACGATCTGGGCAGCGACCTCGGCGGCAGTGCCCAACGTGGCGGTTTCGCGACCAGGCTCACCGTGGATGCCGACGCCCATTTCGATCTTGTTCTCGTCGAGGTCGAAAGTGGGCTTGCCGGCCGCCGGGACAGTGCAGGAGGTCAGGGCCACACCAAACGAGCGGCCACCGTCATTAATGCGTTGAGCAAGCTCGAGCAAGGCGTCGAGATCGCGCTTGTCCTCGGCAGCTGCGCCGAGGATTTTCTCGGCCAGCACCGTCAAGCCGACCCCACGACGCCCAGCGGTGTACAGGGAGTCCTGTACGGCAACATCGTCGGCGATCACAACGGACTCGACGCGGGTGCCAGCCTCCATCGAAGCCATCTCGGCAGCCATATCGAAGTTCATGACGTCACCGGTGTAGTTCTTAACGATGTGGAGTACGCCAGCCCCACCATCGACGGCCTTGGTGGCCTCGGTGATCTGGTCGGGGACGGGGGAGGTGAAGACCTCGCCGCAGCATGCGGCGTCGAGCATCCCCCGTCCGACGTAGCCCGAGTGCAGCGGCTCGTGTCCGGAACCGCCACCAGAGACCAGACCAACCTTTCCGTTCACCGGACCACTGGCGCGCAGCACTATGCGATGGTCGAGATCGACTTTCAGGCAGTGTGGGTGGGCGGCCGCTACGCCGCGCAGGGAATCAACGACGACATCCTCGACAGCGTTGATGAGTTTCTTCATGGCACTAGTGAACCATCTTGACCCCGGTTTTCCAGGGGCTCGATCAGATGGATTAACGCACTCACTTGCTGTGGCACAACTGGCTAACTCACTTCGTCTGCTGGACGTAGTCGATGGTTACCTTGCCGCGTACCTGTCGCAGCCACGGGGCCCGCTTGGAGGGATCGAACACGACCCGGATGCGGTCGTTGTGCATGATGACGGCGGTGATGACCACAAAGGTGATGCCTAGGCTGATGGCTCCCCAGGCGACCGTGGCGCGCGGTCCGATGGCATTGCCGATCCACCCGACGACCGGGGAGACGAGCGGGGTGCCGCCCATGACTAGTGTTGCCCACAGGCTCATGACCCGGCCACGCATGTGCGGAGTAACCGAGGTCTGCACCATGGCGTTGGCGGTGATGAGAGTCGAGATGGCTCCCCACCCGACGAACATCTTGAGCACGGCGAAGATGCCGTAATTCGGGGCCAGGGCCGACAAACCCATGCTGACGCTGTAGACCAGCAGGGCCAGCTCGACCCAGCGCAGCCGCGGCCTGCGTCGAGCCGCTCCCAGAGCGGCAACCATCGAGCCGATACCCATGAGCGAACCGAGCAGACCGTACTCGCCAGATCCCTTGCCAAAGGCCTGAGTCGCCATGACCGCATCGGAGATGTTGAAGTTGAAACCGAAGGTTCCCATCATGAACCCGATCGCCAGCAGGATGACGAGGTCGGGGCGACGCTTGACGTACCGGACGCCGTCGCGCACCCGTGCCTTCTCGGCTGAGGGTGGGGACACGTAGAGACGGTCAGCCCTGATGAACAACAGGGTTGTGATGAACCCGATGAAGCAGAGGACGTTGATGGCCATCACCCAGCCGACTCCCACGGCGGCGATGAGCAGGCCACTGACGCCAGGGCCGAGCAGGCGGGCGCCGTTGAAGGAGGCAGAGTTGAGGCTCACGGCGTTGGGCAGGTTCTTCAGTGGGACGAGCTCGGAGACGAAGGCCTGGGTGGCCGGGCTGTAGAACGCGCCGGCGAGGCCATCCATGGCTGCGATGACGAACACCATCCACAGGCGCACCGCCCCGGTGAGGACGAGGGTGGAAAGAATCGCGGCGTCAATCGCCAGAACGATCTGCGCCGTCACCATGATGCGACGCTTGGACATTCGGTCAGCCAAAGCGCCAGCCCACGGCGTGACGAGCAGGATGGGCGTGAAGTTCACCGCCATCACCCAACCGAGCACCGCCGCATTGCCGTGGGTCAAAATGACGAGCACCAGCCACGACTGGGCGGTACGGGCCATCCACTGCCCCATGTTCGTCAGGAGAGTGCCGGAGAAGTAGATCCGATAATTCGGAATGCTCAGGCTGGCGAACATGGTTCTCACGGTGACGACTCCTGCCGAACTCGAGTGGGGTATCGGGCATCTGTGATTATCCATCGTTTCTGTCACTGGTGCAGATACGGGTTGGACATGCAGCGGCGATATGGTCGCCACTGGTGCACGTTCCGAGAAGTCCTTCGGTGTGGTGCCCGCCTGACGCACGATCCGCGTCTCCACCACTGACTCAGGGAGTTGTCCATGGCCACTGCAGCCGAATGGCTAGAGGGGGCTCGTCCCCGTACCCTCCCCACCGCGATTGCTCCGGTGGTGGCGGGTACCGCGATCGCCATTGCCGACGGTGGTGCGCGGTGGGAACTGGCCACCCTGTGCCTCGTGGTGGCGTTGGGGCTCGTCGTCGGGGTGAATTTCGCCAATGATTACTCCGACGGTATTCGCGGCTCCGACGGGGAGGACCGGGTTGGTCCGCTGCGGCTGGTCGGGTCAGGAGTCGCTGAACCCTCGCACGTCGAAGCTGCTGCCTTCGCGTGCTTCGGGGTCTCGGCGGTGGCCGGACTCATCATCACCATCATGACTGGACACTGGTGGTTCATCATCGTGGGCCTGGCCTGCATCCTTGCGGCCTGGTTCTACACCGGTGGTTCACACCCCTACGGCTATGCCGGGCTGGGGGAGACCTTCGTCTTCATCTTCTTCGGGCTGGTCGCCGTCGGCGGCACGGTGTACGTCCAGGCCGATCACGTCGGCACGGCTGGCTGGGTGACGGCCTGTGTCATCGGTGCGATGGCCTGTGCGGTGCTGGTGGCCAACAATCTGCGCGACATCGACGGTGATCGCGTCAGTGGCAAGCACACCGTGGCCACCAAGCTGGGCCATCAGGGGACGCGGATCTTGTACCTCGTGCTGGTGGCCCTGGCCTGCGTCGGTGTCATCGTCGTCGCGGCCCTGTCGACCTGGTGGGTCCTTCTGGGCCTGCTCATGGTCATTCTGCTCGTCTCCCCGGTGAAGGCCTTGGCCACGGAGGCCACCGGGATGGCCCTGGTGCCGGTCCTCAAGAACACCGGGCTGGCGGAGTTGCTGTGCGCTGTGGGATTTCTGGTCGGGGCGATGCTGGATCGGCCGTTGTGACCCACTCTTGACAGGCTGTCTTAGGTTAGGTAACCTAAGTATCACACGCCGCAGAGCAGCGGGCGATCAAGAATCGAGGCTTTAGCCATGTCCGTTAATAGGAAAATAGTTGGGGGGGGTCGTGGCGGCGTGTATGGGTGCCACTGTTTTGGCGGCAGCGCCGGCGCCGTCGAAGGCTACGTTGGAAATGTATGCCGACTCGAATTTCCATGGTCTCATTGCGAAACAGACTAAGGTAGGTTACTATAACTTTAACAAAAATCAGAATGATTCTCTCAGTTCTGTAAAAAATCAGACTCCTTATGGTGCCGCATTTTGGTATGATGTAAACCAGAAGGGGCATTGCTGGGATTATAAGCCGTGGACGAATGATTCGTCGTTCTGGTGGAAAGATCATGATGAAGCCTCATCCTATGGATTGGGTCATCGGTGCTGACATCGCAACGACAAGGCCTTGAGGGGGTGGCTCACCCCCTCAAGGCCAGTGATGTCCATGTTTCCTATGTTAAGGGTGACGAGGTACTCAAAGGTGTCGATCTTGTGCTGCACACCGGTGAGCTGATACTCGTTCGCGGAGTGAGTGGTTCCGGAAAGACAACCCTGCTCAATGTGCTCTCTGGGCTCCTGTCTCCATTGCGCGGGACGGTGTGCATCAACGGAGTGGACATCACGAAAATCTCAGAATCACGACGGGACGCCATTCGTCTTCATGAAATGGGGATGGTTTTTCAGCATCATGGGCTCGTCCCCGATTTTACGTCCCGTGAGAATATTGAGCTTGTCCTGCGGGCGCGTGAAATTAAAAATTCTGCGGCCATTGCCATGGATGCTCTCAAAGAGGTGGGGGTCGCTGAATTGGCAGATCGACGCCCTGCTGAGATGTCTGGGGGTCAGGCTCAGCGGGTGGGGATCGCCCGTGCGATTGCTGGCGGTCATCGAATCGTGCTCGCCGATGAACCGACTGGCCAGCTCGACCGGGCCAATACTGACATGATCTTCAAGGTCTTGCGTCACATCGTCACCGACGGTGCTGATCGTGCAGTCCTGCTGTCCTCCCATGATCCGCGAGCCTGCGACTATGTCGACCGGGTTCTCGACATGGAGGACGGGGATCTCGAGGAGGTATGAGATGTGGGTCGTCCACGTCACCCGGCTCGTCGTGTCGAACTGGCGGACGTGGCTTCGCGTCATTCCGCTGGCTCTGGTCGTTGTAGCTCTGACTGTCTCCAGCGGCATCACCAATGCTCGGCAACTGTCCGATGAACAGAAGAACATCGCGAGCTACGGCTCCACCAGCGGTCTCTTCTCGCTGCAGGAAGACGTGCCTCCAGGTACCCCCGTACCGATACCCCGTAATAACACGTTGCAGGCATCGGCGCCCTTTCCCCAGCTCTACAGCAATATCAACCTTGTACAGTACGATGACGTCGCCTACCAAGAGATGCCCATGGCCGGTTCGGCCACGCAAGGTCGCTATCGGCTGACCTCGGGTCGCTGGCCGGCGAAGGCCGGGGAGGTTCTGGCCACCAGTACTCTTGGCGCTGATGATGGATCGCGGTTGTCTGCCAAGGCAGGTGATCTCCACCTCACGGTCACCGGCCATGTCGAAGCCGTCTACGATCGGGCTGCGACCTTGGTTCTTGCGGCTCCAGGCACATGGCAGTCATGGCGGATTTCCCGCGATGACGCTGGACGTGCCGGTATCAGGGGCAATGGGCAAATTGGGTTCACCTCCCAGGAGCCCGGTGACGTATGCAGTCTCCTCGCCGAGACCCTGAAGCTTGCAGGTGACTGCGATACCACACAGACCCGTTCTGCCAGCGAAGCTCACGGGCTGACGCCGAAGGCATTCGTGGATCAGAACCTGGCATGGCTGGTGTTTGGCCTGCTGGGGGCAGTCGTGTCCGGCGCGGCACTGACGGCCCTACTCAGACGCATCGCATCCCCCCTTCTGGCTATCGGGGTACGCCGTCGATCGGTATCGGCCATGAGTAAGACGGTGGCCCTCCTCGTTGCAGAAACCGTCTCGCTGATGTCTGTGGCCCTGGGCCAGGCGGTGGTCGCTGCGGCGCGGTGGTACATGGCCCCCAGGGCTTCTGCTCCGTTGGGGCCTTGGCGATTCCCCACGGTCCCGTTGGTGATGGCATTGGTCATCGGGGTACTTCCTGCGGCCATGGTGAACATGGTTCCCTCCCGTCGTAAGACCGTGAAGCGGCGAGGGATCAACATGAACACGGCTCGTCGGCTGGGGTGGGCGGCTCTGGTACTGGGCTGCGCAGTGTGCCTGTGGGGTCTCCTGGGGGCTGACGCAACCTTCACCGCGGTCGCTGTGGTCGCTGGGATGTGTGCAGTGGCCGGTGGTTTGGGGGCACCCTTCGTGCTCTCTCGTCTGGTCCGGACACATCGCCCCGTAGGCCGGGCTCTTGCTGCTCATCGAGCTCTTTCCAGCCGGGGCGGGTGGCATTGCGTCTTCGCAGGTGTGGCGGCGGGTCTGGTCACCGCAACCGCTACCGGGCTTCTCATCGTTTCAGCGTTGTTCTCCCAGGCCAACGCGCAGACGAGCACCGGTATGCCCCCGGGGATGGCCTTGCTCCATGTCTCGATGGAGGGTGTGCCCGCCCTGGAGTCGGCTCAGGTCAAGCAGTTTTCCGATGCCCTGGAAGGCGCCAAAAACATCACCGTCCACCAGGTCGATGACGCCAACATCAGCGGATCATGGTGGTATTTCTCCAAGGTTGACGATGTTGCGGTCGTCACAAAGCTTGACGACGCCCAACGTGACGTCCTTGTATCAGGCGGGTACTTGACCAATGATCCCTCCAGGGCCGACCCGGCACACACCGTCGGGCTGACGGATGATCTGAGCTGGGTCAAGCGCATCTCCGTGCGTCCGAAAGCAGGAATACCACGAGGCGCTGGATCGGCGATTCTGTTCACAGGGCTGACCCCCGATCAGGATCGACTGACCAACGAGTGGGCGCAGGCGCACGGGTTGGGGGAATTTTATGTCATGGCCCCCCGAATCCTCGGTGATGTCCCGCTGCCAACGATCACCATCGTCGCGACCGTCACCTTCATCGTGTTGTCGGCCATCATGGCGGGCCTGTTGGCGAAGGAGGAGAGAGCCGCCAACAGTGATCTGGTGACCAGCCTCAAACGCATCGGATTGGGCAGGCGTTGGGTGGACCAGGTCATCCTTGTGGAGGTGGCTACCACAATGCTGGCCGCCCTGATATGCGGGGTGATCTCCTCGGTTGTCGCGGTGTGGCTCACAGGCAGGATCCTGTCGGGAGCCTTGGACCTGCTTGGGGCCGCGTGGTGGGTCTTCGGTGCGTTGGCCGCCGGGATGTTCGGTGGATCCTTGCTGGGGGCCGCCATCCATCGCCGTTACCACTTCGACATGAGAGCTACCTGATCCACGACCCCGTGACACCGCTGCGGCCCGGCCCAAAACGCGTCGGGACGATTCGCCGTTCGTGACGCGGCTGCGTCGGTGCCATCGTCGGCGCGGTCCTCATTACAGTTTGATGCCGAATCGCTCCAGCCTCTTGCGGTCGGCCTTCGAGCTGGATGCCTGCAGGGCCAACAACTCGGCGTAGATACCTCCGGAGGCGGCCAGCTCGGCCGGGGTGCCGATCTCGTCGACGCGACCGGCGTCCAGGGTGACGATCCGGTCGACGCTGGAGATCGTCGAGAGGCGGTGGGCGATGATGAGGCTGGTGCGGTCGGCCATGAGGGATTCCAGACCGGCCTGCACCCACCGCTCGGACTTGGTGTCCAGGGCTGAGGTGGCCTCGTCGAGAACGAGGATCGGGGCGTCCTTGAGCAGGGCCCTGGCAATCGAGATGCGCTGCTTCTGGCCACCGGAGAGCTTGATACCGCGCTCCCCGACGAGGGTGTCGTACTGCTGGGAGAACCGCTTGATGAAGCGGTCGGCGTAGGCGCGGTGAGCAGCGTCGCGGATCTGCGCGTCGGTGGCCTCGGTGCCGTAGGCGATGTTCTCCCGGATCGATCCGGAGAACAGTGCCGGATCCTGGAAGACCACTCCGATACGGCGTCGCAAGGCATCCGGGGTCACCTGAGAGATATCGTTGCCGGCCACCATGATGGCGCCCTCGGTGACCGGGTAGAGGCCGAGCAGCAGGTTCACCAAGGTGGACTTTCCGCCCCCGGATTCGCCCACAAGTGCCACCTTCTCGCCGGGACTGACGTCGAAGGTGACATGGTCGATGACCCGATTGGTGCCGTCGTAGCTGAAGACGGTGTCGTTGAAGGAGATCATCGGGACGCCCGGCTCGGGCTCGCGGATGGTCGTCGTGGCGGTCTGCGGTACGTGGGCCGGACGGGTCTCCATGACGGAGAAGTAGTCCTTGGACCCGGCCACGGCGCGCTGGGCGACGTCGATGATGTAACTCATCATCTGCACCGGCTGGCGAGCCATCGTCATGAGCTGGATGAGCAGGATCATGTCCCCGACGCCGAAGTATCCCTTGGCGGTTCGGACGAAGATGATGGCGTAGATACCGAAGAAGATGACGTTGAGGACCACCCTCCGCACGGTGTCCATGAGGTGCCAGTGGTTGGACTGCTGGCGGGTGGCGTCGACGGTGGCGTCGTAGTGGTTGTTGAATTGTTTCTGCTCGCTGGCCTCGGTGACGTAGGACTTGACGACGCGAATCTGCGAGACGACCTCTTGGAACCGCCCGCCGGCGGTGTCGATGTGGTGGTTGATGACGTCCTGATGGGTCTGCCAGTTGCGTGACGTCAAGGCCGTCAACCAGACGTAGATCGGGAAGACGATCGCCAACAGCAGGGCCAGCGGCCAGTAGTAGATGGCCGAAATGATGAGGACGGCGAACGTCGTCAGCAGCAGGGTGAAGAAGTTGTTCGAGAAGGCCTTGGCGAAGTCGGTGACATTGGTGATCGATCGGGTGAGCTTGGAGGTGATCGATCCGGTGAGCTCCTCGTCGAACCAGGACTGCGGCAGCTCCAGCAGCTTGCTGAAGTACCGGGTCGACAGGATCTGGCGCATCTTGGCGCTCATGATGTCGCCCAGCCATCCGTTGACGTTGGTGAGCAGGGAGTTGACGACGTCGAGGACGAGGATGACCACCGCGAGAAGCATGATGTCGCGGATGTGGTGGTCGTTGCCGCGCACGCCTGCCACGGCGAGGTCGGTGGCCCGGGCGATGACGAAGGGTACGGCCAGCTGAGTGATTGCGACGATGACAGCCGAGATGACGACCCCGAGGTAGAACTTCCACAGCTGCGAGGTGAATCGAAGGATTCGTGTCAAGGAACGCATGGGTCTCCAGATGAGCGGATAGGGATCGTCAGGGACGTGTCAACAAAACCGTATACCTTTGCCATGCCAGGATCATCTTTGCCTGACCTCATGCCGATGGCGACACCCGTCACGGCGAAACGTCGTGACCAGGCGTCCCAGGATTACTCGGAGGGCCTCTCGGCAAGCCAACGGCGAACAGCGAGGGTAGCCTTCACGTCGTCCTCGTTGTATTCCATGACTCGGGTTCTGGAGGACTCGCGGACCTGCGGATCGGGGTCATGGACGGCGAGGTCCCACCAGGTCTGGGAGTTGAGGCCACCCGGGTCCGGGTCACGCCAGGAGAACCCGGCGCCGGCGTTGGCAACGACCTTCAGACCAATCCCGTTGACCCCGAAGAAGTGCGCCTTGATGGTGGTGAAGAGGTCAACGAAACAGCCGGAGTCCAGCAGCCGACGTACCGCTTGACGAGTCTCCACGTCCTGGCAGACGTGGCCGAAATGACGCAGATGGACGATCTCGTAGTCGGAGTAGTGGACCACGATCGTCTCCGGGTGGGCCGAGAGGATCTCGTCGAGCCAGGCGATGGCGCGGGCGGCCAGTGCGTTCTCATCGTCGTCGCCCATGTCAGCGAACTCGCTGAAGGCGACGTAATAGGGCACGTCACCGGTCGTCGAGTCGAGCAGGCGTTCAGGATCACTGACCTCGAAACCCCACAGATAGACCCGGCCATCCGGAGAGGTCTCGATGTCGAAGTCGAGTTCCAGTCGGGACGAGGCCACCTCGATGGGTCCCTCATCGTTGCGCTCCAGCAGGACTCCCTGACGGATGAGGCGCGCGCGACGGGCGGCCGCCCGGAGTCGTTGTTCGGGTCGGGGACGGTGTTGAACCTCAGGCAGGTAGACCGGCAGCAGCTCGTCCAGGTCGGCGTCGGCCAGGTCGTCGACGGTGGAAACCCCGAGACGACGCAGGGTCGAGATCTCCCGGACGTCCAGGGGAGCCTTGGAGATGCGCAGGGAGAGATCGGCATCGTCGAGACGTGGCTCACAGATGGCCCACCACTGACAGGACTCGCACTCACGCACGACGATCGGGGCGACCATCGGCTCGCCGCCGGCGATGGCGTGCTCGGCCACCGACACCCGGAAGGTGTGCTCGTGGTCGTATCGGTCCAGCACGCTGCGGCGACGCCATCCCGAGGCGGACGAGCGCGAGAAGGTGCGAATGAACTTGTGGTCGAGATCGAGCCAGGAGACGGCCAAGTTGTCGTCGAGGATCCCAATCTCGTCGTGGCCGACCAGCCCCACGAGACGTCGATGGCTGGGGCACTCGTCAGGGGTGGCGACCAGGCCCAGGCCCTCGAGGAGCCTCCAGTGATGGGCGGCCTGGATGAGGGCGCGTTCCCGGCCGGCGCGGAAGGTCTGGTCCAGTGACATCCGTGCGTGGCGAGGATCCGGATCATTCAGGGGGGACACCCAGGTGAATTCCGCCAGGGTGTGGTGGCTCTCCAGCACCAGGTAGTCCTTGACGATGACCGGCAAATATCCAGGCCCGCCGTCGGCACGCTTGCCGGCCAGCACCAAGGCGTTGGGGGAGCCGGTGCGGTGTTCCTGCGGGGACGACGGCAACTCAGGGCAGACGATGACGGGTGCACCGGCCTCGATGGCCCTGCGGGTGGCGACCCGGCGACCGGCCACGCTCAAGGTGACCGAGCGCAGATCGACGGCGTCCGTGACGGCTGCCAGGGCGTCACAGATGACCGTCAGGTGGGCCTCCGCCCCTGCGAAGAGCTCGTCGTCACGCGGATCGCCGACCGGTTCTGACAGGGTGGGGTCATAGGCGTTCTGGGTCTTGACCGGGCAGCTGCGAGCTGCCCAGGCGTCGAGGAGGATCGGGGAGGAGGGACCTTTCACCTCAGGCCATCTCCTTCTCGTCACTGCCCTTCCAACCACGATGCAAGGCGACGACGCCGCCACAGACATTGCGCCACGCAATGGCCTGCCAGCCGGCCTCGGCCATCATGTCTGCCAGATGAGGCTGGTCGGGCCAGGCGAGGATCGACTCGGCCAGGTAGTCATAGGCATCCCGGTTCGAGGAGGCCAGCTTGGCCATGGCCGGGATCGCCGCCAGCAGGTACTTGGTGTAGACGTGGCGGAACGGTGCCCAGGTGGGGTAGGAGAACTCGCAGATGACGACCCGGCCGCCAGGCTTGGTGACGCGCAGCATCTCGCGCAGTGTCTTTTGTGGGTCCTCGACGTTGCGCAGACCGTAGGAGATCGTCACGGCGTCGAAGGAGTTGTCGGCGTAGGGCAGGCAGGTGGCGTCCCCGGCGACGAAGTGCAGATGGGGCTGGCGCTGCTTACCCACCGCCAGCATCCCGGTGGAAATATCGGTGGGATAAACCTGCGCGCCGCGGGCGGCAAACGTAGCTGAGGAGGTGCCGGTTCCAGCCGCCAAATCGAGGATGGTCTGGCCGGGTTCCGGCTCTACCGCAGCGACGACGAGGTCGCGCCAAGTGTCGATCGCCCCGAGCGTCATGATCTGGTTCATGAGGTCATAGCGTTTCGCCACCCCGTCGAACATCGATGCGACGTCAGTGTGGTGTTTGTCCAGGGTGGCTCGGGTTGTCAACACGGGTTTTATTGTAAGGGGGAGGCGACTCCCCCTTGACCCCCTCGGGCGGGTTGGGTGGTCTTGTAGCCTTGCGTGTCCCCTTGACCCCCTCGGGCAGGTTGGTCCATGAGTCAATGCCGGTTGAGGTGGGTCTTGCAAGTGCGGGAGAATGGCCAGCATGGCATCCCGCTCTACTGTCCTCATCGCTAAGGACATCTCGAAGTCTTATGGTGACCGAATCATTATTGATCACCTCTCCCTTACCGTTCATGAGGGGGAAGCCGTCGCTCTTACTGGCCGCAACGGAGCCGGTAAGTCAACGGTGTTGAGAATGCTGGTGGGAGCCGACCGCCCAAGCTCTGGAACGATCGAGGTGCTTGGTAAAAAGGTTTCCGAGACGAATCCGGAGTTTCGTCGCAACGTTGCTACAGTCATTGACGACCTTGACTTCTTCCCCGATCTGTCGGTGGTAGAACACCTCGATTTACTTGCCCGCGCTCACGGGCTGGTCGACGCGGACGCTCTCGTTGACGAGGTGCTCGAGGAAGTCCAGCTCGTCCCACAGTCCGGCCAGCTTCCCGGCACGCTCTCCTCCGGTCAGCGGCGCCGACTGGGCTTGGCAACGGCCCTCGTGCGCCCCCGCAAACTCCTCGTCTTGGATGAGCCCGAGGCCCGCCTTGACGTCGAAGGTGTCGCATGGCTTGGTAAGAGGCTGCGCGAAGAGATGAATCACGGCCTGGCAATCGTGATGGCCAGCCACGAGCCAGCCCTTGTCGAGACCCTGGGAGCCCGAACTGTCGAATTGGGAGGCCCGCGCGGATGAGTCGGCGCAACAGTAAGCACTCCAAGCCCCGCCCCAAGGTGTCCCAGCCCGAACCACAGAATGCCAGGGCTGAGGCGGCGGTCGTCCCCGACCCGGAGCTGGTCATCGCTCACCGCCCCGACGAATTCTTCGGCGGTCAGGCCGATGAACGTCAGCTCTCCCTCCTGATGGGCGACTGGCGTAAAGGCCGTACCACCCGCAATATCTGGCAGGCCATTGGCGACGCCTACGTGCTCGTCTTTTCGTTGGTCGTCGTCCTTGCCATGGTCATCAGCCTCATTGTGCAGGCCCAAGGGCAGGCCTCGGGCTGCACCTCGACGGGATGCCAGACGGCTCGCGGTCTGCTGCCGTGGGCGGCATTGTCAGGAGTGTTGGCCTTTGCCCTGGCCGCGGCCCGGGTGTTTGGGCCGGTACTTGCCTCGGCAGCTGAGGGATTCTGGCTCATGGACGCTCCGATTGACCGAGCCAAGTTTCTCGCCAAACGGCTACGAGCTGCGGTGTTCGTTTCGGTGATCGCTGGTGCCGTCCTGGGTGCCCTGGTGGCTGCCCTTACTGGGGCTGCTGGGAAGGCCGTCGTCGCCTGGACCCTGGCGAGCGCCCTGGGTGCTGCCGGAGTCGTTTCCTTTGCGGGCGCTGAGCAGGGCGCTGAACGTACCTGGCCAGTGAAGGCCGTCGAAGCTGTGGCTGGACTGGCTGGTCTGGCGGTGCTGCTTGGGGTCATCTCGACGGCGTCGGGGTGGTATGCGGTGCCGATGTCGAGTGGCACTAACCTCGTCTCCGCTTGGGTGGTGGCCGGAGCTGGAGCGGTACTGCTTGTTGTCACCTTCGTGCTAGCACGACTGCGTCTGAACCGAATCCGACGCGCCCGTCTCATGGCTGGTGGCTCACTGGCCTCTGGTATGCAGGGGGCCGCCTTCGCTCTTGACTTCGCCCTCATACGCGACATTCTTCAGGAGCGAGAAGCCATCGAACGCGGCCAGGTGCGCCCCACCCGTGGACGAGGCGAGGGTTTGAGAGCCCTGGTGTGGCGCGACGTGCAGCGTGTCATGCGGTCTCCAAAGCCGCTGCTCACCCTCATCGTGACGGCCGTGGTTCCCTATGCCGTCTCCGCTCTGGGATTCGGTGCTCTGACGGTCCCTGTGTCGGCCCTGGTGCTTGTTGCGGCTTTGGTGCCTTTCTTCACCAGTCTGCGAGTGCTCACTCGTAGCAAGGGGCTGGTGCGCTGTCTACCTTTCACTACCAGCCAGGTCATTTCGGCGGCCTCGGTGGTGCCTGCGGTGGCAGCAGCGTTGTGGGCGATTGCCGTTATCCCAGCCTTCCACGGCGTCGGCTCGGCGGTATCAAGGCCGTGGGAGCAGGCCGTCATGTACGGCTTGGTGACGGCTGCTGGTGGCCTTGCTGGTGCGATTCGGTGGGTCAGTGCAAAACCAGCTGATTACTCCTCGCCGATGGTGGCAACCCAGGCTGGCGCAATGCCTCCCGGGTTGATGTTCAACCTTATTCGCGGGCTCGACATGGTTGCTCTTATCACCATCCCGTTGGTGTTGGGATGGTCACCATGGGTGTCGGTGTTCATTGCCGTGGTGGTATTTGGATTCCTGCGAATGGGCGGTATGAACCAGCAGGACCTGGCAGAGATGCGCGAGGAGTCGCAGCGTCAACTAGCCGAGGCCCGTCAGGACACTCGGGGCGGCAAGGCTGAGAAGAAGGTCATCGAGCGTAAGCGACGGTAATCGTCGGGCGGGATCGACGTCAGCTATCGGCGCGTCCCACCGCTTTCATATGGTGAGGCCTCAACTTACGTCAAGAAGAGGTCCCGCAGCACATCGATGCGATGCTCTGCCTCGGCCGACAAGACGTCCGCGTCGTCGTCATGGCTGACGGGGTGGCCAGAGAAGATATGGACGAGTGAAGGGTCGGTAGCGTCGATCTGACCGCCACGGCAGTCGGTGACCCACTGGCCATTGCCCAAAGAATCGACCCAGCCAGTGGGGCCGGAAACGCGGCCACGGTCGACGTGCTCAACCTCGGCCAACACGGACATGGCGCGATGTGGTGGTAGTCCGGTGACAAAAGCTGGCGGGCACAGGGCCTGCACGAGGGCCAGACAGGATCCTTGGTCGGGAGAGTGGATACCGGTGACGTCGGTAACGAGGTAGGTTGAGGCATCGTTATAGACACATCCCGGACAGTCAGGAACGTGGACCGTGTCGCAGAATTGCTCGAGACGTGCGCAGGTTCGCTCAACGATCTCGTCATGATAGGCCGCCAGCGGCCCTGTGCCTTGAAGCGCAGTGAGCAGGGTTTGGTGGTTGGCGTCGGTAGCGGGGGAGTGCGTCAGTACCCGGGATGTGATTAAGGACTTGCTCACCCCGACGGTGAGTTTCGACGTGGTGCCGACGGATCCCTCGACGAGATAGGTATATGCGTTGGGGAATTGGCGACGCAGAGTCTCGACGATCCATCGCGGGTCGATAGAGGAGGCAGCTTTGGCCTCGACGTCACGCATGAGGACAATCTGATCGAGTTCTCCGGGGCTCATGATGTCCTGGACAAGTCGCGCCACTTGGCGCCAACTTCGCTCGCTGACGACACCGTCACGTACCGTCACGGCCCCGGGGGGCCGGGGCACGCTTTGCTGATGGGGAGAATCGTCGGTGATGCTGTCCCAGGAGAGTTGGGTGAGCCACGAATAACCGGGCCAGCGTCCAATGATCGTTTTGGGAAGGATCATGACAGACCGTGACGATGACCGGTCTGGGTCAAACGTGAAGGATCCGAAGGCGACTGGTCCAGTGGCCTCAGCATCAGGCATCTCAGTTTCGTGCTCGAGATCATCGCACAATGCCTCCCACCAGACGTCGGCGGCTGCCGGGGAATCAGTCTCGAATCGTGTGATCTCACCTAACCCGACCATGCCGTAGTTGCGGTGCAAAAAGCATACCGAGTCCTCGGGCGTCATGTAGTTTTCGAGCGGGCCTGGGTCCGGGATCGAGACGGTGCGGGCGCACAAACGGGCTGAACCTGGGGCAAGGATCACGGTGGCAGGATAACCCAGATGTCTACATGGGCAGCGCCGTCTCATCGCTATGAGCGCCGACGAGAACGGCCAATTCGCGTTGGCCTGGCGGCGCTGCCCACGCCTATTAGCTCAGTTGATGGCGGGATCCACCGTGAATGTCTTGACGCTCACCTGGGAGAGACGCTCCCGGGTGCCGTTAACGTAGTGCGGGTAGGCACAGTAGCCGAGAGCCCGGTAGGTGGTGCGCTTGCCGCCGTGAAAGTTGAATGCTGCGGCCGCGGATCCAACGTGGAACGTTGCAGTGCCACGTCCAGTGCCGCCGATGAGCTGTGACTCGTCGAACGTTCCGGACCATACCTGATGGCCCTTGTCGTCGAGGACGCGGGCCACCAGGGATTGCTGGCGACCGTCGGCTCTCACGCATGGGGCGCTTGGCTTGACCTTAATGGTGAGAGGGGTGGCCGTACTGAACGGTCCAGTGTGCTGTGCAGGGTCCGTCACCGACACTTGGGGACCGGTCGGAAGTTGGCTTCCATTAAGGGGTGTGGCAGCTCCGGGAACGCCGAGTGCAATGGTCGATGCGGCTGCCAGGCTGGCAGCGATTTGGACGAACATGATGGTCTCCCGATATGTCGTACGTATGGAAATTAGCGAAAATCATTTAGACTTTCGTTTGGAGCATAGCACTGCATAGTGTCACTAAGGTGTTGGAGACGACGGCGTCCCGGGTAGAGGTTTATCTGCCTTCCGGCTTCGTGAACCTGGCGCGCCGACATGCTTGTAGCTGACAGCCCCTAGACTCGCCTTTGCAGATGCCGGTAGTTCGGCGCCGTCGTCGATGAGGAGGGTCCACGTGACGAGTCAGATGGAGTCCGACGTCGTCGTCGTCGGTGCTGGTCCCGGCGGTTCGGCGACTGCCGCACATCTTGCCCGCAGGGGGTTGCACGTCACCCTGCTGGAGAAGGCGACCTTCCCCCGCGACAAGGTCTGCGGTGACGGCCTGACTCCGCGTGCTGTCAAGCAGCTCATCCGGTTGGGAATAGACGTCTCCGAAAAAGCCGGGTGGAAACACACTGAGGGGTTGCGGATCCACGGTGGACGTGTCACCCCCTTTGTTCTTCCTTGGCCCGAGCTGGCTGACTACCCCAATTTCGGCATGGTGTGCCGACGCACGGTTCTCGACGAGCGTCTGGCCCGTCACGCCGAGTCGCAGGGAGTCACCCTCGTTGAGAATGCTAATGTCATTGAGCCGATCCTCAATCCTAACGGCCGTATTCGCGGCGTCCGTACGTCCGAGGGTGCCGAGTATTCCGCCCCCGTTATCGTCGCAGCCGATGGCAATTCTTCTCGACTCGGCTTAGCGATGGGCCTGCACAAGCGGGACGATCGTCCGATGGGCGTGGCGGTACGCGCCTATTACCGCTCTGTGCTGTCGGAGTCGCGTAATTTGGAGAGCTGGCTAGAACCGTGGGACGGGACCCCGCAAGAATCTGACCTCTTGCCGGGCTACGGCTGGGCCTTCCCTGAGGGGGATGGAACGGTCAATATCGGTTTGGGAATGCTCAATTCCTCTGCCGCCTTTGGGAACACTGACTACCGCTCCTTGATGAAGCGCTGGCTGTCACATCTGCCCGCCGAGTGGACCCTTGACGAAGAACACCAGGAGGGGCCGATCCGCGGTGCCGCCTTGCCGATGGCGTTTAACCGTCAACCTCACTATCACGACGGTCTGCTACTTGTAGGGGATGCCGGCGGCATGGTTAACCCATTTAATGGCGAGGGCATCGATTACGCCATGGAGGCCGGTGAGTTGGCGGCTGACGCCATCGCTGAGGCCTATTACTGTGGCCACCAGACACCGGCTGCCGAGAAAGCGCTTCAGGGGTACCCGCGCGCCCTTCGGCACCACTTCGGTGGTTACTACCGGCTGGGGACGATCTTCGTGCGACTCATTGGTGACCCGCGCGTCATGAAGATCTGCACGACGTACGGGCTTCCTCGCCGTCGACTCATGAAGTTTGTGAATAAATTATTGGCAAACCTCACTGATTCCGAATCTGGAGACCTTGATGACCGTATTATCAACGCCCTGACGAGGGCTGCCCCGTCGGTGTGAGGTCGTGGTCGACGACTGCCATCTGGCGTCGCCAAACCTCAAGTTAGGTTACCCAAAGTACCAGCGCGACAAATGAGAGTCGTATGGTCTGAGCGAATGGTGCTGACTAGAGGTGGTGAGATGAACGGATATGCTCCCCTGGTGGGGATGGTCGTCCTCGGTGCGTTTTTCGTGCTGGCGACGATCGCAGTCAACGTCGTTCTTGCGGTAAAACGACCCAATCGTGCCAAACACGAGATCTACGAGTGCGGCATTGAACCGACGCCACAACCGGCAGGTGGCGGAAAGTTCCCGGTCAAGTTCTTCGTCGTCGCAATGCTCTACATCGTGTTCGACATCGACATCATGTTCCTCTACCCGTGGGCGGTCGACTTTAACCACCTCGGCGTCTTTGCACTGGTGGAGATGGTGTTGTTCGTGGCGATGGTTTTCATCCCCTACCTCTATATCCGTCGCCGCGGCGGCCTGGATTGGACCTGATCTTCCCGCGCGGCCTTGGGGTCGCGCGCAGCAAATATGTTGAGTGGCCCGAGCGCCACATCACTCAACGTCTAAGAAAGAAAGGATGCGCGAGATGGCTGAGTACGACGCCGACGTCCCAGCTGGCATCGTGATGACCTCAATGGAGGCCATCGTCGGATGGCTCCGCAAGACCTCATTCTGGCCGCTGACGATGGGCCTGGCCTGCTGCGCCATCGAGATGATCTCCTACGGTGGCCCGCGTGCTGACGCTGCGCGCTGGGGTCACGAGGTGTTCCGTGCCTCTCCCCGTCAAGCAGATCTTATGATCGTTTCGGGCCGGGTGAGCCAGAAGATGGCTCCGGTGGTCCGTCAGCTGTACGACCAAATGCCCGAACCCAAGTGGGTTATCTCGATGGGTGCATGCGCATCTTCTGGCGGCATTTTCAATAACTACGCGGTTGTTCAGGGATGCGACCATATCGTCCCGGTGGACGTCTACCTGCCAGGCTGTCCGCCCAGCCCGGACATGCTCATTGACGCCGTCTTCAAGATCCGTGAGCAGATCCAGCACTGGCCGCTCATGGGCCACATGTCCGAGGTCGAGGCAGCCAAGGAGAAGCAGGCCCTCGACGCTAAGACCACTCTCGAGCAGAAGGGGCTCATGCGATGAGTGACAAGCCGACCCCGCGCGGCGCCGCAGGCGGCTTGGACTCCGGGGATCGCATCCCCGACGGCCGCAACTTCCTTGATCCCAGCCATCCCGACCAGGTCCACACCCCCGCGAAGGGCCGTGAGTGGACCGATCGTCGCATCGATACCCGAAAGGGTATGTGGGGAGCGACCTCCGGCCCCGGCGACACGTCTGGTTACGGCGGCATCGTTCGCACGGTCGAAATCTCTGGCAACTCTGAGCGCCCCTATGGTGGCTGGTTCGACGAGGTTGCGGATCGAATGGCGGAGCTCGTCCCCGACTTTTCTGACGGCCTGACTGTGGTTGATCGTGGGGAGATCACCTTCTTCGTCCGTTCTGAGAAGCTCCTCGAACTCGTCGAGGTTCTTCGAGACGATGACGCCCTGCGGTTCGAAAGTTGTACGTCGCTGACCTGCGTGCATTACCCGCACATGGCAGGACGCGAAATGCACGTTGTCTACAACTTGTTGTCAATGACCCATAACCGTCGCATTCGCCTTGAGGTGGCGCTGGCCGATCCCGGTCAGGAGGACGTTGCCCGTACCGGGCGCAGCGACGTCGATTCCCTGCCACACGTTCCCAGCGTCGTGTCGGTTTACCCGCACGCGGACTGGCAGGAACGCGAGGCCTGGGACATGTTTGGGGTCATTTTTGACGGCCACCCGGCCTTGACTCGCATCCTCATGCCCGACGATTGGGTCGGCCATCCGCAGCGCAAGGACTACCCGCTTGGCGGTATCCCGATTGAGTACAAGGGTGCCGTCGTGCCACCGCCGGACCAGCGCAGGAGCTACAACTGATGAGCGAGAATCACGAGTACTTGTCCCAGGGCGGCGACTGGGCCCAGATCGTTGATGAGGCTGCCGAGCGAGGCGACGAGACCGTCGTCGTGAATTTCGGGCCGTCTCACCCGTCCACTCACGGCGTCATGAGGCTCATCATTGAGCTTGACGGCGAGTCGGTGTCGGACCTGCGAGTCGGGATTGGATTCCTCCACACCGGTATCGAAAAGAACATGGAATTTCGCACCTGGACTCAAGGCGTCACCTTCATGACCCGGTGCAACTATGTTGCGAACTTCTTCAACGAGTTGGTGTATTGCCTGGCCGTCGAGAAACTGCTCGGTATTACCGACGACGTTCCCGAGCGTGCTCGCGTACTTCGGGTCATGATTACCGAGTTGAACCGCATTTCATCCCACCTCATTGCGGTGGGTACTGGCGGTCTGGAGCTTGGTGCTTCCTCGGTGGCCGAGGTCGGCCTGAGGGAACGCGAGATCATTCTGGAGTTTAACCAGGCCGTCACGGGTCTGCGCATGAATAACGCGTGGATTCGTCCTGGCGGCGTCGCTACGGACCTGCCCGAGACCGGGCTTGACCAATTGCGTGACCTCATCAAGCGGATGGAGAAGTACCTCCCCGAGATCGGCCAGTTCTGCAATGAGAACCCGATCTTTAAGGCCCGAACCCAGGGCATTGGTTACGCTGATCTGTCTACTTGTATGGCCCTGGGAGTGACTGGTCCTGCTCTGCGCGCTACCGGCTTGCCGTGGGACCTGCGCAAGACCCAGCCCTATTGCGATTACGACACGTATGACTTCGACGTCGCCACTTGGGATACCTGCGACTGTTACGGGCGTTTCCGCATCCGCCTGGAAGAGATGGACCAGTCGGTGCGCATTCTCAAGCAATGCCTCAAGCGCCTTGAGGACACCCAGGGTGACCGTCATATGGTCGAGGACCCGCACATCGCGTGGCCGGCTGAACTGGCTTTGGGCCCCGATGGTCAGGGTAATTCCAATGAGCACATTCGCCACATCATGGGCGAATCGATGGAAGCTCTCATCCATCACTTCAAGATTGTCACCGAGGGCTTCCGGGTGCCTGCTGGCCAGGTGTACCAGGCCATTGAGGGAGCCGGCGGCGAGCTCGGCTGTCACCTTGTTTCTGACGGTGGCGTCCGGCCTTACCGCTCCCATCTGCGCGATCCCGGATTCGTCAACGTGCAGTCCCTGCCCGCCATGTGTGAGGGCGGAATGCTTTCTGACGTGGTGCCGTCTCTGGCATCCTTGGACCCCGTTATGGGAGGAGTCGACCGATGAGCGATCGCGAACCCGTCAACCTGGGATACCCCTACGTCGAGTCTTTCTATTCGGACTTCTCGGGGACCGGCGGAGTCGATCAGACCGACCGTTCTACCAATATCGACGAGCACACCATCGAGGAGATGCATCAGATCGCCTCGCGTTACCCCGACTCCCGTTCGGCGTTGCTGCCGATTCTGCACCTGGTTCAGTCGGTGGACGGACGCATCTCGCCGGTCGGCATTGAGACTGCGGCTGAAGTACTCGGCATTACCACCGCTCAGGTGTCCGGGGTGGCGACCTTCTACACCATGTATAAGAAGCACCCTGCGGGCCAGCATCACATCGGTGTCTGCACCACGGCGCTGTGCGCCGTCATGGGTGGCGAGGAGGTGCTTGCCCGTGTCGAGAAGAAGCTTGGCATTAAGGAGGGGCAGACGACCCCCGACGGTAAGTTCTCTCTTGAGCGGGTGGAGTGTAACGCTGCCTGCGATTTCGCGCCGATCATGATGGTCAACTGGGAATACATGGATAACATGACCCCGATCCGCGCTGAGGAAATCTTGGATTCCTTGGCTCGCGATGAAGAGGTTCATTCCACCCGCGGTGCGAAAATTACCAGCTGGCGTGAGGCTGAGCGAGTGCTCGCTGGCTTCCCCGATGGTCGGGCTGATGAGGGCCCCAGCGCTGGTGAGGCATCTCTGCAGGGTGTCCGGCTAGCTAAGCAGAACGGCTGGAAGGCTCCAGATCCGAATATCCTGCCCGCTCCCGCTGAGCCCGTGGAAGAGGAGAAGAAGTGACCGATCCACTGACCCCGGTTCTGTCGGCCAATTGGGATGAAGAGCGCAGCTGGAAGCTGCTCAACTACGAGCGACAGGGCGGATACGCCGGCCTTCGTAAGGCTTTGACGATGCCGCCTGACGAAGTTGTCTCGCTGGTTAAGGACGCTAATCTGCGTGGCCGTGGTGGCGCTGGGTTCCCCACCGGCATGAAGTGGTCCTTCGTGCCTAAGGACAATCCCAACCCGACCTACCTTGTTGTCAACGGCGACGAGTCTGAGCCGGGCACGTGCAAAGACATGCCGCTCATGATGGCTTCCCCGCACACTCTCGTCGAGGGCGTCATCATTGCTTCCTACGCCATCAAGGCCAAGGCGGCCTTTATCTACATCCGCGGTGAGGTGCTGCATGTCGTCCGGCGTGTGCAGCAGGCCGTGCGGGAGGCCTACTCGGCTGGTTATATTGGCAAGAACATCCTCGGTTCCGGTTACGACCTCGAGGTTGTCGTCCATGCAGGCGCAGGCGCCTACATCTGTGGAGAGGAGACGGCTCTGCTGGATTCCTTGGAAGGGCGCCGTGGCCAGCCTCGTCTGCGCCCGCCCTTCCCGGCCGTTGCGGGCCTGTATGCCAGTCCGACGGTCATTAACAACGTCGAGTCCATCTCGACGGTACCGTCGATCCTGCGTAACGGCAAGGAATGGTTCAAGTCCATGGGCACCGAGAAGTCCGATGGTTTCACCATCTACTCTCTGTCCGGGCACTTGACTCACCCCGGGCAGTATGAGGCCCCGATGGGCACTACGCTGCGTCAGCTTCTCGACATCTCCGGTGGCATGAGACAGGGACATGAACTGAAGTTCTTTACCCCCGGTGGTTCCTCGACCCCGATCCTGACCAAGGACGACATCGACCTCCCCCTCGACTACGAGGGGATGGCTGGGGCCAAGACGATGCTCGGCACGAAAGCTCTGCAGTGCTTCGACGAAACGACCTCGGTGGTTCGCGTCACGCTGCGCTGGTTGGAGTTTTACAAGCATGAGTCCTGCGGTAAATGCACCCCGTGCCGCGAGGGTACCTGGTGGGTTGTCCAGATGTTGCGTCGCATCGAGGCTGGTGAGGGCCAGGAGGGGGACGTCGACAAGCTGATGGACATCGCCGACAATATCGGTGGCCGTTCTTTCTGTGCTCTGGCTGACGGCGCCGTGGGCTGTCTGCGCGGGGCTATTGGCCACTTCCGTGACGAGTTCGAAGCTGGGTGTCGGGGGATTCCCGCTTGGCAGTATCTGCCCTATGAGCGCAGCTCGATTTTCAACGACGCCGATCGCCGAGTCCTGGAGGGGGCCGGAGCATGAGCGAAAACAAGCCCGTCGAACTCGTGACGTGCACCATCGACGGTCAGCAGGTGAGTGTCCCCAAGGGGACCCTCATTATTCGCGCCGCCGAATCCATCGGCACCGCTATCCCACGGTTCTGTGATCATCCGCTGCTTGACCCGGCCGGTGCCTGTCGAGAGTGCCTTGTCGAGATCCCCGACGCTGGTAACGGTCGTGGGTTCCCCAAGCCACAGCCCTCCTGCACTATGCCGGTCGCTGAGGGGATGGTCGTCAAGACTCAGGTCAGCTCCGAGATGGCTCGCAAAGCCCAGAAGGGCATGCTGGAGTTCCTCCTCATTAACCACCCGCTGGACTGCCCGATCTGCGACAAGGGCGGCGAGTGCCCCCTGCAGAACCAGGCGATGGCTAACGGACGTGGTGAGTCTCGCTATGACGGGGTCAAGCGCACCTATCCCAAGCCGATCAATATCTCGGCCCAGGTGCTGCTAGACCGCGAGCGCTGCGTGCTGTGTCAGCGTTGTACGCGGTTCGCTGACCAGATCGCCGGAGATCCTTTCATCAACCTGCAGGAGCGCGGTGCCGTCTCCCAGATTGGTGCTTACCAGGGTGACGACTTCAACTCTTACTTCTCCGGTAACGTCATCCAGATCTGCCCGGTAGGGGCTCTTACCAGCGCCGAGTACCGCTTCCGTTCCCGTCCTTTCGATCTCGTCTCGACGGTGACGACTTGTGAGCACTGCGCGGCCGGTTGCCAGCTGCGCACCGACCACCGTCACTACGAGGTCAAGCGCCGCAACGCCGGCAACCTGCCAGACGTCAACGAGGAGTGGAACTGCGATAAGGGTCGCTTCGCTTTCCGCTACGGCCGTGGTGACGACCGGGTAACGACTCCGCTGGTGCGTCACAACGGCGTACTGGAACCGGCGTCATGGGCTGAGGCCTTGCAGACGGCCGCCGCTGGACTGACGAAAGCCGGTACCAGCGTCGGCGTCCTTACCGGCGGGCGCCTCCCGGTGGAGACGTGCCTATCCTGGTCGCGATTTGCTCGAGTCGTGCTCGGCACCAACAACGTCGACTTCCGATCCCGTCCACACTCAGCTGAGGAGGCCGCCTATCTGGCTGCCAGGGTCGCCGGGCACAGCCTCGAGGAATCGGTCACCTACGCCGACCTTGAGACGGCTTCGCGGGTAGTCCTGGTGGACTTGGAGCCTGAGGACGAGTGCCCGATGATCTTCCTGCGTCTGCGGAAGGCGTGGCGTCGTCACAAGGCGGCGATCACCGTAGTCGGAACTCACCTATCCAATGGTTCGGCGAAGATGGGTGCCGAGCTGGCTCGCTGTCTGCCCGGTCAGGAGCCTGAAGCTCTCGCCCAGTTGGTCGCCGACGGGACCATTGGGGAGGGCACCATCGTGTTGGTGGGGGAGAGGGCCGCTACCCGGCCCGGCACCCTGTCGGCCATCAACGATCTTGACTCGACGGTTCGGGTGGCTTGGGTGCCGCGTCGAGCTGGCGAGATGGGTGCCATCGAGGCTGGCCTGCTGCCTCAGTTGCTGCCAGGTGGACGTCTCGTCGATGACGCCAAGGCGCGCGTCGATATCGCGGCCGCGTGGGGAGTCACCAACTTGCCGACCCAGCCTGGCCTTGACACCGCCGGAATGCTGGCTGCTGCTCAGGCCGGAAAGCTCGACGCGCTGGTCGTTTCTGGTGTCGAGCTGGCTGATATGCCTGACCCGACTGGAGCTCGCGAGGCCGTCGAGAATTGCGGGTTCGTCGTTTCTGTCGAACAGCGGTTCTCTGAGGTCTCAGCCCGAGCCGACGTTGTTTTGCCGGTCTGCCTGCTGGAGGAAACCTCCGGTACTTTCCTCGACTGGGAGCATCGCCCTGGCCGTGTCAGGGTGGTCAATAAGCAGCCCGCGACCCCTATGAATGAGATCCGCGTCCTTGACGCGCTGAGTTCCCAGATGGGGTCGGTCTCCGGTCTAGCGACGGTCGCTCAGGCTCACAAAGCGTGGCGAGACCTTGGGCAGTGGTCGGGCGGTCATCCGAAGATGGAGTCAGCCTCCCCGCTCGTACCGCAGGCGCCCATGGTTGAGGCCGGTTCGGTTGGCCGAGTGCTGGAGACCTGGCGTCAGCTGCTGGAGGGCTCGGCAAGCCTGACTGGTGCCGACGCACTGGTCGCTACCGCACCTGCGCCGGTTGCCGTCATCGACCCGCTGACGGCCGAGCAACTTGGTGTGACCAATGGGCAGCTTATTGATGTCTGTGGGCCTATCAGTCTGCGACTTCCGGTCAAGATCGACACGACGATGACGGCTGAGGCAGTGTGGATCCCGTCGCTGCGTGGTGATTCGACCGCCCCTCAGAGCCGCACCACCGTCCCCGACGCTCCCGGAACCGTCGTCTCGCTGAGCGCCGTTGAAACCGAAACTTCCCGAGAGGCAGGTGTGGCATGAGTCCCCTCGAGGCCACCATCGACCCGGTGTGGCTCATCATCGTCAAGGTCGTCATCCTCTTCGTGATCCTGCTGGCCTGGACCATCTTCAACGTGTGGTTCGAGCGCCGTGTGTTGGCCAAGATGCAGAACCGCATCGGCCCGATCATGAACTCGGCGTGGGCTGGTGGCGTGTTTCAGGCTGTTGGTGACGGCCTGAAGCTCATCTTCAAGGAGATGCTCACCCCGAAGGGTGCCGATAAGATCGTCTTCAACCTGGCGCCGGTCATAGCGGGCATCGCCTGCTTCGCGTCCTGGTCCGTCATCCCTCTTGGTGGTCAAGTGTCGATGTTCGGTCACACCACCAGGCTCCAGATCACTGACGTGCCGGTTGCCGTGCTGTTTATCCTTGCGGTGGCGTCCATCGGCATCTACGGCGTGGTGTTGGCCGGCTGGTCGTCGGCGGGCACGTACTCCTTGCTCGGCTCGCTGCGCTCCAGTGCTCAGATGATCTCCTACGAGGTCGCGATGGGCCTGTCTCTGGTGACGGTGTTCATCTTCTCCGGCTCGATGTCGACGTCGCAGATCGTCGAGTCCCAGGCAAATCACCTGGTCGTCGGCGGGTTCGATACCCATATCGCCGGGCATTACTGGTTGCTGTTGATCCCGAGCTTCGTCATCTACGTCATCACGATGTTTGGTGAGTCGAACCGCCTGCCCTTCGACCTACCGGAGTGTGAGTCGGAGCTCGTCAGCGGTTACATCACCGAGTATTCAGGTTTCCCCTATGGCATGTACTTCCTGGCGGAGTACATCAACATGGCGACCCTGTCGGCGGTCTGTACCACGTTGTTCTTGGGCGGCTACCGCGCTCCGTGGCCGCTGAATTACTTCGGCGTCATCGATTCGGGCTGGTGGGGTCTGTTGTGGTTCTTCCTCAAGACCCAGCTCGTCATCTTCTTCTTCGTGTGGGTGCGTGCCGCGATCCCGAGGTTCCGTTATGACCACTTCATGGATCTGGGTTGGAAGGTCCTCATCCCGGTGTCGCTGGGGTGGGTCCTGCTGGTCGCTGCCTGGCGCACCGTCATCAATCAAGGATGGGGTCGAAACCCGGTCTTTTTGGTGGTCGTCGGCGTCATCCTCGTCGCTCTCATCGTGTGGGCGTTCATGGGTGGTAAGACCGATTCCACGGCCGATGAGGCTCCTGACGAACCCTTCGACGCTTTCGCCGGTGGTTATCCGGTACCGCCATTGCCACATCAGGTGCAGGCCCCATTGGCCGGGGCTGCAACGGCCACCACGGTGGCTCGACGAGACCACGACGAGAACGGAGGTCTGTGATGGGAGCCTGGTCCGGATTCGGGATCACCTTCGAGACGATGTTCCGCAAGTCCTTCACCCAGGGATACCCGGAGAAGGGCAAGGAAAAGCCGATGCCACCGCGCATGCATGGCCGTCACCAGCTCAACCGCTGGCCTGACGGGTTGGAAAAGTGTGTGGGTTGTGAGCTGTGTGCATGGGCGTGTCCGGCTGACGCCATCTACGTCGAGGGGGCAGATAACACTGACGAGGAGCGTTACTCGCCTGGTGAGCGTTACGGTCGCGTTTACGAGATCAACTATCTGCGCTGCATTTTGTGCGGAATGTGCATCGAGGCATGCCCAACTCGTGCCCTGACGATGACGAACGATTTCAAGATGGCCGACACCTCGCGTGCCAAGCACATTTGGACAAAGGACGAGTTGCTGGCTCCCCTCAAGGAGGGCATGGAGCAGCCACCACACCCGCGCCGTCTCGGCGATGGCGAAGATGACTACTTCAACGGTCTTCCTCCCTCTGGGCAGGACGACGTACGGACCGGTTCGGCCAATAGTGGTGCCACTGTGCACCGGGACGATGACAACGACACCCAACACAAGGACGAGGAGGCCGCCCGATGACTACGGGACTTCCCCTGCTCGCCGGTCTCGTCCCTATGGTGACGGCATCCCAGTGGGCCTTCTGGCTGTTGGCACCGATCATGGTGCTTGCGGCCTTGGTGATGGTTTTTGCCAAGAAGCCTGTCCACTCGGCGTTGTCGCTGGCCGTGGTCATGATTTGTCTGGCCGTGCAGTACGCCAGCCAGGAAGCGCCTTTCCTTTTTGTGGTGCAGATCATCGTCTACACCGGCGCCATCCTGATGCTCTTCCTCTTTGTCGTCATGCTTGTCGGCGTCGACTCCACCGACTCCCTCAAAGAGACCCTCAAGGGTCACAAGGTGGCCGCCATGATCGCCGCCTTGGCCTTTGTGGTGCTGCTGATCCTGGCTGTCGGTAATGCAGTGACGACCGATGTTATCGGCACTGACCATCCGGTGGGCCTGGGGCAGGCCAACGCAGCTGGTGGGAATAACGTCAAGTCGCTTGCCGAGCTGGTGTTTACCAAGTATGTCCTCGTCTTTGAGGCCACTTCGGCCTTGCTCATCACTGCTGCCGTCGGCACGATGGTGTTGGCCCATGGCGAGGCCGACAAGAAGAAGTCCCAGCGTGAACGGGTGACAGACCGTATGGCTGCCTACGCCGAGCATGGCTCTCACCCCGGTGTTCGTCCCAACTCCGGTGTCTACGCCCGCACGAACCAGATTGGTGCTCCGGCTCTGCTGCCTGACGGCACGGTGGCTCAGGACTCGATCTCGGGAACCTTGGCGACTCGCGGTGCCATTATCGACGCTGGTGAGTTGAAGGCTCCGACGCATCGGGCGTTTGCGTCAATCAGTGCCGCCCGCCACGAGGTCCAAGGAGAACTCGAATGAATCCGAATGACTACCTGGTGCTCTCGGCGATCTTGTTCGCTATCGGCATTGTGGGCTTCCTCACGAGGCGTAATGCCCTGGTGGCCTTTATGTCGGTGGAGTTGATGCTCAACGCCGCGAACCTGGCGCTGGTGACTTTCGCCCACGTGCACGGCTCTCTCGACGGACAGGTCGGGGTTTTCTTCGTGATGATCGTGGCAGCCGCTGAGGTGGTTGTCGGTTTGGCGATCATCGTCACTATTTTCCGTTCCCGTCGCACCACTTCGGTGGACGACACCAACCTGCTGAAGTTCTGAGGGAGGTACCGTGACTGTCTTGGAAACCGGCTTGTTCAACGTGGCCTGGCTCATGATTGCGGTGCCACTGGTGGTTGCCGCGCTGCTATTGGTGCTGGGACGCCGCAGCGACGCGTGGGGGCATGTATTGGCCACTGTGGCTCCGATCGCCTCCTTCGTCATCGGGTTGGTCCTCTTTGTCGACCTGCTCGGACGTGACGGCGCGTCTCGTGCCGTCGACGTGGGTGTCTACCGATTTATCGACGTCGGGGCGTGGGATCTGCGAGTGGGGCTGCTTATTGACCAGCTCTCGATCCTGTTTGTGCTGCTCATCACCTTCGTGGGCTCACTGATCCACATCTACGCGATCGGGTATATGGCCCATGACACCGATCGTCGTCGGTTCTTCGCCTATCTCAACCTCTTCATTGCCGCGATGCTGACGTTGGTGTTGGCCGATAACTACCTCATCCTGTTTGTCGGCTGGGAGGGTGTCGGTCTGGCCTCCTACCTGCTTATCGGGTTCTGGTTTGGTCGTCCCGCTGCTGCCCGCGCCGGTAATAAGGCTTTCATCATGAACCGCATCGGCGACCTCGGTTTGACGATGGCGATCTTTACGATGCTCGCCCAGTTCGGCAGCGTGCGCTTCTCCGATGTTTCAGCTAAAGCGTCGGGGCTGACGTCAACCTGGGCCACGTTGCTCGGTTTCATGCTGCTGCTGGCTGCTTGTGGTAAGTCCGCTCAGGTGCCGTTGCAAGCCTGGCTGCTTGATGCCATGGAGGGCCCGACGCCGGTCTCGGCCCTGATCCACGCTGCGACGATGGTTACCGCTGGTGTTTACCTGGTGGTACGTTCTCACGAGATCTACGCCCACACGGGAGCAGCCTCGTTGGCCGTGGCGATCGTCGGTACCATCACCCTGTTGTTCGGCGCCTGGATCGGTTCAGCGAAGAAGGACATCAAGAAGGTCCTTGCCGGATCGACGATGAGCCAGATCGGCTACATGATGCTGGCTGCAGGTTTGGGACCGGCCGGTGCGGCTCTGGCGATTTTCCACCTGCTCACCCACGGTTTCTTTAAGGCGAACATGTTCCTTGGGGCTGGCTCGGTGATGCATGGCACCGGTGACGACACGGACATGTACCACTTTGGTGCGCTGTCCAAGGTGATGCCTATGACCTTCTGGACCTTCGCGTGCGGCTACCTCGCCATTATCGGTATCCCTGGTACCTCTGGCTACTTTTCCAAAGACCACATCATCGAGGCCGCCTTCGATAAGGGTACGGTCTTCGGGGTGCTGGCCCTTATCGGGGCCGGAATCACTGCCTACTACATGACTCGCCTCATGGTGCTGACCTTCCTGGGTTCCCAGCGGTGGCGTGAGGACGTCCATCCGCACGAATCCCCGGCGGTCATGACGATTCCGCTCATCGTGTTAGCCGTCTTGTCGATCTTCGCAGGCGCTTTCATGAATAACTGGATTGGTGACTGGCTGGCGCCGGCCACTGGCGCTGAGGTAGAGCACGCCGGTATGTGGCACATGGGCGTGATCGGCATCATCACCCTTGCCGTAGTGATCCTCGGCATCGTGGCAGGCTGGTTGCTCAACCGTCACAATGTGCCGAACGAGGAGCCCGAGACTCACGATCCGCTGCTTGTCGCTGGTCGTCACGACATCTACGGCGACGACATCAACGATGTTGTCGTGGTGAAGCCGGGGCGTTGGCTGGCCGGCGGTGTCGCGGGCTTCGATCGGTCGGTGGTCGACGGTCTGGTTAACGGCGCTGGCTCCGTCACCACGGCTTGTTCCCAGATCATCCGCAAAGTCCAAAACGGCTACGTGCGCAGTTACGGCCTCATGATGGTCGTCGGCGTGGTAGTCGTCGGACTCGTCGTCGTCCTGGGCCGGATGGCCTGAGCGCTGGAGGAGCTGACATGTCTTTCCCGATCCTCACAGTGATCGCGCTGCTGCCGATCGTCGGCGGCGTTATCACCATGATGCTGCGCGGGGCTGCGGCCCGAGCCACCGGCATGGTGTTTTCTCTGGTCACTCTGGTACTGGGTGTCTACGTTTTCATCGTCGGCGTCAATGGCACCAACCTTTCGGAAACCCATCGCTGGATCCGCGCTGTTGGAGCCTGGTATGCGCTAGGTGGTGATGGCCTTTCCCTGACGATGGTCCTGCTGGTCGTCATCCTCGTGCCGGTGGTGCTACTCGCCGAGTGGCATGTGGGCGACGACGAGACGGTTCGCTGGTCAACTGGGACGTTTTTCGGCTTGGCCCTCATGCTTGAGGGACTGGCAATCTATTGCTTCGCTGCCACCGATGTCTTGCTGTTCTACCTCATGTTCGAGGCCACCCTCATCCCGATGTACTTCCTCATCGCAGGATGGGGCGGTCCACGACGAGGCCGAGCAGCGATGAAGTTCCTGCTGTACTCCTTGGCTGGTGGGCTGGTCATGCTATTCGCCGTCATCGGCGTCGGGGTGCACGGTGGATCCTTCCTTCTGAGCGACCTGGCAAAGGTGGACTTCTCGGGGGCGATTGGTAAGGAATTATTTGTCGGATTCTTCATCGCCTTCGCGATCAAGGCCCCGATGGTCCCGGTGCACACGTGGCTGCCTGATACCGCCGAACAGGCCACTGCGGGGGCGTCTTCCCTACTCGTCGGCCTGCTCGACAAGATCGGCACCTTTGGAATGCTGAGGCTGTGTCTGGGCCTGTTCCCCGCCGCCTCCGACTGGGCCACCCCCTTCGTCCTCACCCTGGCGATTATCTCGGTGCTGTGGGGTGCCATGATGGCCGCGACCTCGAGCGACCTCATGAGGTTCGTCTCCTACACTTCAGTAAGTCACTTCGGCTTTATGGTCATTGGCATTTTCGCCCTGACGACGACGTCGATCACAGGTTCGATCTTCTACATGTTCAACCACGGCTTTTCGACGGCAGCGTTGTTCCTCGTGCTTGGTTTCCTGGTGCGCCGGGGCGGGACGGCGAAGGTCGACGGCTACGGTGGCGTCCAGAAGGTCGCCCCGGTACTCGCCGGAACTTTCCTCTTCGCCGGGCTGGCGACCCTGTCGTTGCCGGGCACGGGAAACTTTGTGAGCGAGTTCATGGCCTTAGCTGGTGCTTGGTCCCGCCACCCAATCTATGTCGCCATTTCCACCATCGGCATGGTGCTGGCTGCGGTGTACGTTCTGGTGACGTACCGACGCACTATGACTGGCCCGGTGCAGGGTGTCTCTGAGCAGGTCAGTGACCTGAACGGGCGGGAGAAGTTGGTGCTTGCACCTCTCATCATTTTGCTGCTGGTGTTCGGGTTCGTCCCCAGGCCGATGCTGCACGCCATTGAACCAGTAGCCACGGCCACCATGACTCAGGTCCACGCCACCGATCCGGCACCCGTCGTCAAGGAGGGTCTCAAGTGAATCCCGCCCTGTTGATTACTGCGTCTGGGCTGCCAGCGCTCCTCGACGTCGCGGCTCCGCACCTCGAGTGGGGGCCGCTGGCGCCGGTGTTCGTCCTCATGGCAGGGGCGTGCGTGGCGGTGCTGGTGGAGGCCTTTGTTCCCCGATCGGGTCGTCGTCCGACCCAGATCATCGTGACGGTCGCCACTCTGGTTGTAGCCATCGCCTCGACGCTAACCACTATTGCCCGTGGCACCCGAATTGTTGCCGGGCAGGGAACTTTGGCCCTCGACGGACCGACCCTGGCTACGTGGGTCATTCTGCTAGCGACCGGTCTTGGGACCGTGGTGCTCTTCGCTGAGCGAGTCGGCACCACCCAGACGGCTTTTGTGGCGAGCGCGTCGTCGGTGCCTGGTTCCCCGCTGGAGGCAAAGGCCGAGCAGGAGCATCGCGAGCACACTGAGGTCTACCCGCTGCTGATGTTCGCGGCGTTGGGCATGATGTGTTTCGCCGCGGCTAATGACCTCATCATGATGTTCGTTGCCTTGGAGATCTTCTCTCTGCCGTTGTACCTGCTGTGTGGGATGTCGCGACGTCGTCGGCTGTTGTCTCAGGAAGCCGCGCTGAAGTACTTCTTGCTGGGTGCGCTGTCCTCGGCCTTGTTCCTTTATGGCATCGTGCTGCTGTATGGATGCGCCGGCAGTTTCAAGCTTGGCGATCTAGCTGCAGCGGGCGTCACTCAGGTCGGCTCGTCGAAACTCATCGTCGCGGGCATGATCCTGGTGGCCGTCGGGCTGTTGTTCAAGATAGGCGCGGTTCCGTTCGCCTCCTGGACCCCCGATGTCTACACTGGCGCTCCGACGCCGGTTAGCGGCTGGATGGCTGTCGCGACCAAACTCGTCGCCCTCGTCGGTCTGATGCGCGTCCTGTATGTCGGTCTGGGCGCGATGAGATGGGACTGGCAGATCGTGCTCGCCGTCGTGGCTGTGGCCTCGATGGGTGTGGGCGCCATCGTGGGCCTCGCGCAGACCGATATGAAGCGTCTGCTGGCCTACTCCGCTATCGCCCATGCTGGGTTCGTGCTGGTCGGTGTTGTCGGAGCCTGGACGACCCAGACCGGCATGGCCGAGGGCCAGACTGGTTCGGTGTCGTCGGTGCTGGTGTACATGACGGCCTATGGCTTGGCATCGATCGGCTTCTGGCTGCTCATCCTCATGGTGCGTCGCGCCGGTGGCGAATCCACTGAGATCGCCTCGTGGGCGGGTATTGGTCGTAGTCATCCGTGGATCGGTGTTCTGGTCGTCATCTTTGTGCTGAGTTTCGCCGGCATCCCGTTGACGGCAGGTTTCACCGGCAAACTGGTGGTCTTCCTGGCCGGCTGGCGTGGCGGATACGCCTGGCTGGTGTTGATTGGGGTGCTGTTCTCCCTGGTGGCAGCGGCCTTCTATCTGCGCATCATCGTCGTGGTGTTTTTCCGGTCTGCGAAGGAGGGCGACGACCCCGTGGAGGTTGCCGAGCCCTCCATCGCCGGATGGATCACCCTCATCGTGTGCGCGGTGTTCACCATTGTCATGGGTGTTGCCCCACAGCCGATTATTGACCTGTTCAACCAGGCAAGCACTTTCCTGCGCTGAGTTTGTTAATGGGGGCCGGGGTCGCATCTGGAAGTGATGCGACCCCGGCCTGGCTACATGTGTAGACCATGACAATGACACTCCAGCAAGACGCGAGCACCGTCAAGCCAGTAGAGTGAAAGATGGCCAGGTCACGTCGAGACGACGGCCGGACGAGTACCGGACGATCGCTTGGTTGGAAGAGGAGAACTGTGTCGTATAGCGCCAGCAGCGAGTTCACCGATCTGGTGAGCGCCAAACTTGCCCTCATCGAGGACGAGCTGGGTCGTCAGGCCGGCGCTGACACCCCCTTCGTGACTGAGGCGGCCAACCACATCATTTCTGCCGGTGGCAAGAGGTTCCGCCCGCTGCTGGTGGTGTTGTGCTCCCAGTTTGGTGACGCGGTGAACGACGCCGACCTGGTGCGTGCCGCTGTTGTCATGGAACTCACCCACGTTGCCTCGCTGTATCACGATGACGTTATGGACGAGGCGTCTAGGCGTCGCGGCGCCCCTTCAGCGAACCTGCGATGGGGCAACTCGGTGGCCATCATGGTGGGGGACTACCTGTTCTCGAGGGCTTCCCTGGCCGTAGCGGAACTGGGAGTCGACTTCGTTAAGTTGCAGGCCCGAACGTTCTCCCGCCTGGTACAGGGTCAGATTGCCGAGACCCGTGGTCCTTCGCAGGGGCAAGATCCGCTGGCCCATTACCTCAAGGTCGTTGCCGATAAGACGGGGTCACTCATTGCAGCCTCTGCTGTCTTTGGGGCGATGGTCTCCCATGCGTCCGCCGAGAACGTCGCCGCCTTAGAGCAGTTTGGTGAGGACATCGGGGAGGTATTTCAGCTTGCCGATGACCTCATTGACATCACGTCGACGATGACTGGCAAGACCCCAGGTACTGACCTGCGCGAGAAGGTTCCGACCTTGCCGACCCTTTTGCTGCGCGCTTCTGACGATCCGGCGGACGCCGAGCTCAAGGAGATGCTCGATGCTGATTTGTCCGATGACGCCGTGCTGTCTGATGTATTGGACAAGCTGCGCACCAACCACGTTATCGACGAGGCTCGTGTCGAGATTCAGCGCCGGGCGGACCGCGCCCGTACCCACTTAACTCCGCTGCCTGACGGGGATGCCAAGCAGGCTCTTGAGGCGCTGTGCGACGAGGTGGTTTCTCGCTCGTCCTGACGCCACGTTCGAAACTACTAAGGAGACATTGTGTCCCGTCGTCTTGACCTCATCGGCATCGGCCCCGGCAACCCGGATTGGCTGACCTTGGCGGCTGTCGACGCCATCCAGCACCTCGATGTCCTCTTTGTCGTCCTCAAGGAGCACGACGTCGATGACCTCGTCGAGTTCCGCCGTGAGGTGCTGCGTCGTCACCGCCCCGACGCCGACTCCGATGGTTTGCACGTCGTCGAGTTGCAGGATCCGCCCCGTCCATGGAAGACCGCCGAGAATTACAAGGCGGCCGTCGCCAAGTGGCGTCGCCAGCGACTCGATCAGTGGATCCATGCCGTTGCTGACAACCTTGCCGACGGTCAACGCGGCGGATTTCTGGTGTGGGGTGACCCGGGCCTGTTCGAGTCCACTCTGGCCATCGTCAAGAAACTCATCGCTGCCGTTGACGCTGACGGGGGTGTGCCGATTGAGCTCAACGTCATTCCTGGTATTTCGAGTTCGCTGTCCCTGGCGTCGCGTCACCAGATTCCGCTCAATCGGCAAGGCCGCGCGCTGCAGATCTCGCCTGCCCGGTTGCTGGCCAACGGGATGCCGGAGGGGGTTGACGATGTGATCGTCATGCTTGACGGGCGTCAGACTTTTAGCCTCATTGATCCCACGGGTATCGATATCTACTGGGCGGCCTACATCGGCACTCCCGACGAGATTCTCATCAGTGGGGACCTCGCTGAGGTTCGCGAGGAGATCCTGAGCGCCCGTGCCGACGCTGAGAAGCGTTTGGGGTGGGTGTTCGATACGTATCTGCTGCGTCGTCGCTGAAGTCCAGTCATTGTGACCGTGAGTACTCGGTCACAATGACTGGACTTCAGCCCGCTCTCGGCGCTGGATTCGGTTGCGGCACAATTGTAGGCATGGATTCTGCACTGCGCCCGCGTCGTTCTGTTCTGTTCATGCCCGGTGCTAATGCCAGGGCGCTGGAGAAGGCCCGCAGCATCGACTGCGATGGCATCATCATTGATCTTGAGGACGCGGTGGCCCCCGACCTTAAGGTTGAGGCCCGTGAACGTACAGCTGGCGTCGTGAGGGGGCATCCGTACGGCTACCGGGAGGTTGCCATCCGTGTCAACGGGATGGACACCCAGTGGTATCACGATGATCTTGTTGCCGCTGTTGCCGCTGGCCCAGACGCTATCGCTGTCCCTAAGGTCAGCTCTGCTGAGCAAGTGCGCGCTATTGTCGCTGACATGGAGGCCGCCGGGGCCGATAAGAGTGTCAAGTTATGGGCCATGATCGAGACCCCACGGGCGGTGCTGGATTGCCTTGACATCGCTGAGGCCTCCGACCGTCTGACGGTGCTCATCATGGGCACTAACGATCTGACTAAGGAGCTGCGTGCGTCTCACGTGGCTGGCCGCGCCCCGGTGGTGACGGCGCTGCAGATATGCATGCTGGCGGCTCGGGCAGCTGGTACTGCCATCCTGGATGGGGTCTACAACGACGTCCGCGATGTTGAGGGATTCACGGCCCAGTGCCGTGAGGCCCAGCTCATGGGATTCGACGGCAAGACGCTCATTCACCCCGGCCAGGTCGGCCCGGCCAACGAGGTCTTCGCACCCGACGCTGAACAGGTCGCGGAGGCCCGCGGCATCATCGACGCCTGGGAGAGCGGGAATGGCTCGGGTGTTGTTACCTACCATGGCCGCATGATCGAGAACCTTCACGTCGATACTGCCCGACGAGCCCTGGCGATGACAGAGGCGATCGAGGCACGCGGACAGGAGTGAGCGTGGGGTACCCGATGTGAGCCGTTCGCGCCGTGGGCAGCACAAAATGCCCATCCGAAGGCGAGGATGGCCCCAGGCGCGAATCCTATGAAAACGAGGTGTCTGGCTAACGGCTGCAAGCTGAGATCCCGCGGGTGTTGCCACACCGCACGATTATTGGATGAGTGATGCACGGTAGGCCTTGAGCCGAAAATAGATAGCTGAGACGAGGAGGGTGAATGCAAATATCGCGGCTGCGACGATGCCTAGCCGTGGCAGCGACGCGACACCCATCGTCGCGTCGATATTGCCTTGGGGGTTGGGTGCGGCTCGGAAATATACCGACCCGAAGAGACCAGTTCGGTAAGCCGACTCGTCGTGCACCGAAAACATCAGGATCAAGATGATTCCGGTGGCCAGTGTTAGTGTCGCAATAATCGCGATGATTAGGCTTGTCAGGTAGACTTTAGGGTCCTTCATCGGGCTGCCTTCCGTTGATCCGAAATGGTGACGATGCTGTAGGTGATGAGTAAGGCTGCGCAGGCGATACCAAGGCCGATAGATGCTGCGGCAGGAAGATGGAGGATTCCGCAGAATACGACGAGCGCCATTCCGATGGTCAGCACAATCGCGCAACCCAGCAGGATCGACAGGGGATTGTCGTCGCGAGCAGGGACAAAAATCCCGACACCAATGGTGATAAGGGCTGATCCGCATACTCCGGCGGTAGCGAGGATCGTGGAATGTGCTGGGTGATTGGTGAAGATGTCGGTCAACACTGCCACGACAAGCATCGGCGCGACGAGGACGTATTGTGCGGCGAGCATCCGAAGGTAGAAGCGCGATGCTGGTAGCCGCGGTTCAAAGATGCGGAAGCTCGGTGCGAGGGTGGCGTATTGAAAGAATCTGCCGATGGTCAGGGGTTCCACCCCCCATGCTGATGATGGGCCTGCGACACGGGTGGCCAAAAGCGCGACGAATCCCGCTGAGAGCAGAGCCGCCTGCAGGGTGTACCGGCTGCGGAAGAGAGCCCTGAACTGGGGCGCCGTATTGAAGAAGGACGCATTGAGGCCGACGACGGGAAGCATAACGAAGCGGTGCCGTATGTCTAACGGTGATGTCGGCAAGACCATGACCGGCAGGAGACTCACCACGATCAGAGCGAGGAAACAACCTGTGGTTGCTGGAGCGCCGTAATACAGATTGATGTCGTGGAAGACGAGGGGCCAGACGGTGAACGGTTCTGGGGAGGAGGTGATGGCAGCTAGCATGGTGGGCATCGACTGCCACAATGCGAGGACGATGAGGAAGAACACCACTGCAAGGATTGGTTGACGGGCGCGACGAAACGGGGTTCGGGCGAGCGCGAGGTCACAGCACCGGTGGGATAGTTCCAGGGTCGCATAGGTGGCGGTTGCTGGCATGACGTGATCTTCCCTGATACCGAATATCGTGTCGCGCGGTTTTGCCGTGGCCGCAGCTGACCGCAGGGTAACTCCTCAACGGGTCACAGTCTGCGGGGTGTCGATTTTTCTGTTGACCTCGGCACATCGGGACACAGCTGTCAGCCCAGTGTCAACGTCGGCATGACAAGCTCGTTCACCGGTGACGCTGTCGTGATCGTCGAGGTAAGCCGATTGTGTCATATTGTACGCAGTATGTCTTTTCAACGATTCTTGGCGGGGGTGGCAGCCATCTTGCTTCTCCTGCCTACTGCGTGCGCTGATGATGCGCAGGCGCCCGTTGTCGATAACCTCGGGACGGTCCTCAGCCCCTCCAACTCCCTCATTCGCGAGCCGGCGAATTCGTCAGTCAACGGGACGCTCAAGAGCACATATGAGTACCTCCGGCTCATCGACGGTCACGATCTACCCGACGACGATGGCTACGCTCATGATCATCTGGTCGCGGCTTTGCGCCCGTATTTGGTGAATGGTGGAGACAGTCGGCAGGCCCACGTCACCCAACTCATGGCGGCGTCATCCCTGAAAACCCTCAACGCGTTGTCCGACAAGGAGAGATCAGAGGTCGACAAACGTACCCGCCTGCCGAAGGGCTGCATCACGAGAAAGACGGTGATGACGGATCTGCCCATCGCGACGATGAGGCGGGAGATCGGCCTGTCCAACGACGGGTTGTGCCTCACACCGTGGAAGGTCAAGACGACTTCTTCCGAGGAGGCTCGGTGGGCGATGCAGGCGCTGGCCAGTGCCGACCTATTCAGCAATGCTAAGGACGCCGAGAAATGGGGGTGGGAGTCGATCTCGGACGGGTATTTGCGCCATCTCGAGACCTACAGTGGCCCGAGTACGACTATCGCGATGGCCTTGTCGGCGGCGAATACCGTCTCTACATTGTCTCGTTCCCAGTTGCAACGCATCGGCGACAGTCTCGCGGATGCGCCATGTCCGAGGAAGGACCTTGGTCCGGCGCTCATTCGCAATGGAAAGCCGGTCAAGGACAAGTGCAGTATCGAATCGGCGTACCTGTTGAGGTATTCCGGGAATTGGGCGTGGTGACATGACGGTTTCTTGGCAAGGTGTGACCAAGACATTCCCCTCGGGCGATTCCGCGCGTGGGGGGTGCACGATTCATTGCGCCGATGCGACTGTTGACGCAGGTCAGGCATGTCTCATCAAGGGAGCATCCGGTCAGGGTAAGTCGACCATGATGGCCATGATCGGTGGCCTGCTTCCAGTGACGAGCGGGCACATCACCATTGCTCATGGTCATGGCGACCGTGATCCTGAGCAGGCTCGCCGTGAGGGGCTGGTTGCCTACGCCTTCCAGTACCCATTCCTCACCCCGTACTTCACTGTCTGGGAGAACGCCGCTCTGTGCGCCGAAGCCGAGATCGCGTATCAGTTACTGGCCTCTTGCGGCATGGCTGACCTGGCCAATCAGCAGGCCAGCACGTTGTCCGGTGGGCAGCAGCAGCGGGTGGCCGTCGTCCGGGCTGTGGCGTCGCGGCCCGCAGTCTTGCTGGCAGATGAGCCGACGGCATCCCTTGACGACGACAATCGGTGGGCCGTGGAGAAACTGCTTCAGGACTACCTGGATGACGGAGGAACGATCATCATGGCATCGCACCAACCGATCGACCTTCCACATCTGAGCGTCACGGTGGAGGCGACACGATGAGCATGTCAGCATCGCGTCACGCCTGGGTCTCCTTGCGACGCTCCAGCTTGCCCCGACAGCGCTGGTTCATCATCGTCCTGGCCTTGCTGGGAGGATGCGCTCTAGCAATGAACACCATCGTCGCAGGCCATGTTCGTGACCAGATTGACGCCGCTGACGCGGGCAAGAGACTCAACTATGTTGTTGTTGACAGTACGGGGCGTGGGTCTAATGGCCCGATTAACGCGGCAGCTCGCCGGCAGATGATGGGCATGGACCATGTGGCGAAGGTCTACGAGTGGTCGCAGGCTGGACTGCTCTGCGACGACGACAATGGGCTTCCGCAGATCGTATGGGCCACGGCACAGATTCCCGATGTTCCTCCCGCCACGGTGGCCTTTGACGGCCCCACCAGGCCAGTGCGGCCAGGGGAAGTCATCGTGCCAGATGCGGTAAACGGTCATGATCTCAAAGCTTTGCTGGGGACGACGATCAATGTGTCGTACCAGCGCAAGACGAAGGCATCTGAAGCTGAGGCTGTCCCGACGAAGCTCAAGGTTGTTGGCCTTTACGACTCCAGCCGTCCGAACAATGACGGTCCCGATACGGTCTACGTTAATGTTGACGACGCCAAGAATTGGGAGGCTGCCAACGCAGGGATGTCCCCTCAAGCGTTTGATAAGCAGGGCGTGTCGAGGGCCTATGTCGAGGCTGATTCGCGCGCCCACGTCGCTGACGTCCATCGGCAGCTAAGCCAGGCAGGATTTTCCGCAACCAGCCAGGCTGATGTGGTCGGATACGCCGATCAGATGACCTCTGATGTCCAGCGGATGCAGACGATCCTCATCGTCGTCATCTGTGTGGCGGCATTGGTGCTTGGGGTCAGTGTTGGCTCGACGATCTCGCGTCAGCGGGGGTCTCAGATTGCAGTATTTAAGGCTTTCGGCCGCTCGGGGGAGTGGATTCTCGGTTGCCTTGAAACGGAGGCCTTTCTCATTGGTGTGGTGATGGCGCTGGGAATCGTTGTTGTTGGGCTGGTGCTGTGTGGTGTAGCGATTACGTTGACGGCCGCAGGTGTGCACCTGGGGCCGGTTGCGATGACCCTGGTGCCTTTGCTCGATGTGCTGGAGCAGGGAGCATGGTTCCCCTTGGTGCTTTTTGCCGCGGTCCCGTTGGGATGCCTGCCGCGCACCGTGGTCTCGGTGAGATCTCACGAGCCCTACGAGTTGTTGCGCGAGCAGTGACCATGACGATGAATGAGATGACACCCTGAATGGCGCCGATGAAGTTATCGGGGCCCACCTATAGGCTCGCGAGGTCGCGCCGTGAGTCCGTGCTCCGATCCGGGAGCGAAGGCTTGGAAGTTTCGTCAAGCTTTCCGTGCGGACTTCGTCGCTCATCTGCACCAATCGAGTTGGTTAGTGGACTCCCGCAAGTGTCGATGAAGTTGAAGGCCGGTTCCTTAATCCGCTGCTTGAAGGTTGGCGAGAAGTGCCGAGCTGCGTCCGTCTTTTTGTCGGCCCCACCTGCTGGAGATTCGACGAAGATGATGGCTCGTCATGCACGGGAGGAGAGTTGGAGTGCCGTCACCGACGGTTACTGGGCGGTGTGCTTATCGGAGAGGAACGGCCCAGTACTGGCCACAAAGCATAGATTGACGACAACTCATAGCGGGGGAATTTTCTATTGTCAAGCGACTCTTGACAGCGAAAGGGCTTCAGCGAGTAAGCAGTCTGATCGCCATCTCGATGACAGACTTCAGTAGTGAGGAAGCCAGAGGATCTTGGATATCTGGTCCAGCAGACGTGGAGGTGTGCATCTAAGAGCTCACTTCTCTCCTCGTTTCTCATCGTGGTGAGACACTAATGCGTAGCCGGGATCCTGCTACATCATTGATTCTGAGGCGCAATTCAAGGCGTGACTGGTCTGAAGTGGTTCTCTGAGAAGTGTCCTAGGAGTGACCCTCTGGGCAGTTAATCTATAAACATCTTGACCAAGGCTGTGTCAAGTATGTACAACGATTGGAGAATCATCATGAGTGCAACTACCGGGAAGCTTGCTGCAGCTGTCGTGGCTGGGGTTTGTCTCGTTGGGTCGGTGACGGCAGCACCAGCGAATGCCTACAGTGACTCGCAATCGACGAAGTTTGATAACGGAGCGCGCCTTACGGCAAATATTTGGGCCTCTAATCTCGGAGGATGGAAGGGTTGTCATGACTTCAAGTCGAGTGCGGTTAGCACAATGAAACCAAAATGGATTGAGGATGACTTTAATGCACATGCGACGGGAATCAATGTAAGCTTGAAGGGCGCGGGCGCTAGCTTTAATGGTGCTGATGCTAGTGCAAAGATCAAGAATAACAGGGGGCAAAAGGGTGCATATATTTCAGGCAGAGTATGCGCCGGAATTACTGCTATTTCTATCCGCTTTACGTCAACAGCAAAGGCATTTGCGTACGGTAACATCCGCACTGTTAATGCCAGTGTGTGAGCATCGCCTAGAATTCTGATTAATGAGTCTAATAGACAGTCTCGTTAGGGCTGTGGCGGTCGGAGTAATAATCGTTATTTTATCCGCCACGGCTGGCTGTTCTCGTACATCCGGAGCGCCGGATAACGGTGGTCTGGTGGTGGATCAGGATGAGCTCTCGCAGATTGAGAGTTCAAGAAATAATTTGCTTTATGAACCAATCTTAGCTGGATCGGCGTCAGATGAGACCGCGATTGATACATATTATATTCGCGATGCAATGATGAAGATGGGTAGGGCTGATGCCTTGCCAAAGCTTGACGTGAAGAAACTTCAGGTTCTTGTGAAAGATAAATCACTTTTCGACAAGATTGATGCTAGTCGAGCCGCTAGAGAGCTGTATTTTGACCGAACTGATATACGAGAACTTAAGTTGATTCCAACCGCTGCCGACCGCCTTGGTGCCGGGCTAAACATGCTTGAAGCTGTAGAACGTTCAGATTCAAATTCTCCTTTGGTTGGTGAGGTCAAATCTCTTCTTGAGGATCGTGATTTTGCCGAGGCGAGATGCTCGAGCCGCTATTTGGATTGGAGATCACGTAGCCTTGGCATAAAGGGATCGTGTGGGAGCACGCCTCTCGTCTCCGAGGGGAGAGGGCCTGAAACTCTGCTTGATATCCTCGGGCTAGTTTCTGACGGTGAGCACCTTTCAAATAAGGAACAGGAAACTGTCGATAATTATTGCAACTTGCTTCGGAGAGATAGCAAGGATTCTGATTCTATGACCTTGGCTGCTCTTGCTTCGATTGGAAAGCATTCTCGTGGTGTTATGCGATGTGGAGATGAAGTAACTGCGGAAGCTTTGACGCGTTTGAGCTCTAGTGATGGGCTTGCTTCGCCTCCGAAGGCGATATTTGGGAACGTATACACAACGTATGAATTCGTGCGACTTGTTGACGGGTATAAATTTCCGAGCGGAGCGGCAACAGACGGCCTTTTGAAAGGATTGAGGTCTGTAAAGGGCTCTAACTCTGATGAAGGGTCCAGCGGTGATATCACCGACTTAATGGCGGCGTCGTCCTTGAAAACTATAGGAGACGACGTTGGTGGCGGTGACGACCTTGAGGTGAAGACAAGGCTTCCTGAGGGATGCATTACTCGAAGCAATGATCTCGGTTGCTTCCCGCGGCAATCGTAAGGCGGCAATTGGGGTTTAAGAATAAGGGTTTATGCCTGCGGGCGTGGCGTTTGAATAATGTAGACTATACGAAACCATCGGATGATGCGTATTGGGCTATGGTTGCCTACGCACATAGTGACTTGTTCGGCGATAAGGGAGAGATAGATAGGTCGATGTGGTGGCGCGTTTCTGATGGGTATTTGTCCCACTTTGATCGTTATTCGGGTCCTTCTAGTGTTATAGCTGTTGCGTTGCAATCAGCTAATGTCTTCTCGAAACTGCCTGACTCGAAAAGGAAAGGCGTCGCGGAGATTCTTAATGGAACCAAATGCCCTCGCCGGTATCTAGCGACGAGCCTCGTGAAGAATGGAGAGGGCGTGGAGGGGGTGTGCAGTATTGAGGCTGCATCGGAACTCAGGAATGCTGGGTATTGGAGCTGGTAGGTGGCCTTTCATCCATGAATCTTCCAAGAGAAACGCAACGTTTTGCGGTGCGTTGATTCGGATCGAGCGGTGTGTCTTGGTGGCATCAGTTGTGGTGATGCTGGATATCAGCGATGGGATCGCTCTTTACAAGATGTTCATGCGGCCACTGGTCTTGGCATTTGATGATCATGAATGATCTATATTGTATAGGATGGGTGACATTCAGTTTTCAGAGTGGAGATAAGGATTTTCCTGAATACGTGAATGAGGATTGTGGCTGGCGGAGCTCTTTGCGCCGATTCTAGCCCAGATCACGTCGTGTATCGAGGATGCAGGTTTGCTTGGCCATGTGAGTACATGTTCGAATCATAAACTTTCTGAGTTGTTCGACTGGTGCTGTGTGGTGTAGCGATGGCGTTGACGGCTGCTGGGGTGAGTCCGGTGGCGATGTCCCCGGTGCCGCTGGCCGATGTGCTGGAACAAGGGGCATGGTTCCCTCTGCTCCTTCTTGCTGCCGTGCCGCTGGGGTGCTTGCCGCGCACTAT
This sequence comes from Cutibacterium sp. 37298, assembly GCF_023838685.1. Classification (NCBI taxonomy): domain Bacteria; kingdom Bacillati; phylum Actinomycetota; class Actinomycetes; order Propionibacteriales; family Propionibacteriaceae; genus Cutibacterium; species Cutibacterium sp. 37298. The sequence goes on along the minus strand of NZ_JAJNRJ010000003.1, from coordinate 253,301 downwards.
TGCTTCGGTGAAGTCTCACAAGCCTTACGAGTTGCTGCGCGAACAATGACTCTGACGATGCGACCTGAGCATGAGAAATGCCCCCGGGTTAGCGGGGGCACCAGCATCACCAGATGGTGACTCGCTTCTCGGGGGCCAGCCACATCGGGTCGTTTTCGGTGACATCGAAGGCGTCATAGAAGGCGTCGATGTTGCGAACGATCTGGTTACTGCGGAACTCGGTGGGTGAGTGCGGGTCCGTGGCAATCTGTGTGCGCAGGGACTCGTCGCGCTGCTTTTCCCGCCAGATCCGGGCGTAAGACAGGAAGAACCGCTGCTGCCACGGCAGGCCGTCAATCGGTCCGGGTTCGGCTCCCGCAAAAGATATTTGCAGGGCTTTGAAGGCGATTCCCGCTCCGCCGAGGTCGCCGATGTTCTCGCCTATCGTCAGCGATCCGTTGACGTGCGGGCCGTCCGGCTGTAGTTGCAGCGGCACAAGGGCGTCGTACTGGCTGATGAGACCCTTGGTGCGTTCCTCGAAGGCGGTGCGATCCTCAGCGGTCCACCAGTCACGCAGTCTGCCTGCACCGTCGCAGGTCGAGCCCTGGTCGTCGAAACCGTGACCGATCTCGTGACCGATGACGGCACCGATCCCGCCGTAGTTGGCGGCGTCGTCGGCCTGGACGTCGAAGAATGGCGGTTGCAGGATCGCGGCGGGGAAGACGATCTCGTTGCGCAATGGGTGGTAGTAGGCATTGACCGTTTGCGGGAACATGAGCCACTCGTCGGGATCCATGGGGCCCGAGAGTTTCTCAATGGTTCGGTCGAGGTGGAATGAGTTGCAGGCTAGAACGGCGTCGATCAGGCTTCCGTCAGGTAGCCGGAGTCCCGAGAAGTCGCGCCAACGTTCCGGGTAGCCGATCTTGGGGCGGAAGGCCGAGAGCTTGTGTAGGGCTTCAGCTCGGGTCGACTCGCTCATCCATGTCAGCGTCGAGATGGACTGACGGTATGCCGCCAGCAGGTTGGCAACGAGGTCGTCCATCCGCTCTTTGGCTGCCGGAGGGAAGTGCCTGGCGATATAAAGCTTGCCGACGGCCTCACCCAGGGTCGACTCGACGAAGGAGACGCCGCGCTTCCATCGAACTTTGAGCGCAGGGGTGCCGTTGAGGACACGACCGTAAAAGTCGAAGTTCTCATCGACGAAGGCTGAGCTGAGATAGGGGGCCAGGGAAGATATGGCGTGCCAGCGTGCCCACGACTTCCACGGGTCAAGGCGTTCGTCGACGAGCATTCCCTCGACCCCATCGAAGAAGGATGGCTGGTTGTCGATGACGGTGGCCAGGACCTCGACGGGGATGCGAGCACCCTCACGCCACAAATCGAGGTGGAGACCTGGATGGGTGCTCGACAGCTCGCTAAAGGTCTTGGGGTTAAAGGCTGCCTTCATATCTCGGCAGCGGACCTGATCCCAGTGGTGGGACGCGATTTCGGTTTCTAGATCCATGACGGCCTGAGCCTGGTCGGCGGCGTTGTCCAGCCCGGCCAGGGTGAGCATCCGGGTGACGTGGCTCACATAGGTCTCGCGGACCTCAGCCTTGTCGTCGTCACGGTAATAGGCCTCGTCGGGCAGGCCCAGTCCAGCCTGACCCATCCACGGTACGTAACGAGTGGGATCGGCGGGGTCCGACTCCTCGGCAAGGTAGAACAGAGCGCCGAGGGATTTGCGGTAGTGCCGGCCCAACAATGTCATGAACTCAGATGTCGTTGTCACGCGATCGATGCGTGCCAAGATCGGCGTCAAGGGGGTCGTGCCGACAGCTTCGACGGCGGCAGAGTCCATGAATCGGCGGTACAGCTCGGCCATAAGATCGACTTCGTGGTCAGTTGACGCGCTGGCCGCTTGCCGCAACTCGTGGGCGTCGCCGGAGGTCAGTTCCTCAAGGATGTCGTGAACGGCGGCCTCGGAGTTGTCACGCAATACCCGGAATGATCCGGTGCTCGCCTGATCGTCGGGGATGGTCGTTGTTGACAGCCACGACCCGTTGACGTGGCGGAAGAGGTCATCGGCTGGGCGGACGTCGGAGTCCCGGTCCTGGAAGGATGCGGTCATAGGTCCACCCTATCCGGCGCGCTAGCCATGTATTTCCGCCTATCACAGCTTCGGCCACTACTCGGCCTTCCGCTTCAGGAAGGTGCGACGACCGTCAGGCCGCAGTCGCGTGCCGCTGATTGCAACCGCTGGTCGTAGATGGCTAGTGCATTGGCTTGGAGGTCGATGGCAGTGGCCGAGGTGTCGAGTACCAGCGAGTCATCGTTTGCCGCGCAGGTCGTTGAGGACAGTTTCGCTGTCGATCGCAGTTTCGCTGTCGATCGCAGTTGTGATGAGATCGCTGGTGTCGAAAATTGCCTCTTGGCTGGCGGGCTTGGTTGCGGCGATCGCCTGCGTAGGGCGTCAGCTGGGCGACGGAAGCCCTCGACGCGCGACGATCAGGACTTCCCCAGCCTTAACGTGGCGCAGAATCTTGCCGCTTACGCATCTCACGCTGGCTGATGCTCCGCATGGTTCCAGCGTAGTAACTGTGTAGCAAGTTGAGCAGGGTTCGGGATGGGAAAATGCTCAGAACTCGAAAAAGAATAATGCCTCTATAAATAAGCTCGTGGTAAACCAGAAAGCCGTAGACAAAAACAGCATTACACTCGCCATGATACTCATCTTAGAAATGATCCATCGAGTATCATGGATATTATTTGCTCGCACACCCCCGAGCGCCCATCCAGCACAAGGAAACACCACCAAAGGAAGAAGGTACAAGATAAATGCCTTAGCGCTGTATGCGGCACGAGATGGCACATGGAGGCTATCTTGACTCGCAATTAGCGTATAAAAAGTGGCTGCCGTCATAATTCCGATTGTAGTCATCATCGCGGCACCGATCACCTTAATCCCATGCTCTATTTTTGCTGGATCTCCACGGGAGGCAAATGACCGTTCCCATGCCCCAGTGATCCATCCAAGAACAGGCAATATCAAGGCGACGAGATCCATCTTCGCTCGCCTTGAAAGGTCATTCGCAAACAATCCAGGAATCAAAAGCACAAGCACCCAGGCAACCCCGTTGATGGTGCCGATGATGAGACCATTAACGGGTGCGCGACGGTATTGCTCCTCGAGCGTGTTTTTGTGGGTGCTCGTCGTAGTGCCTTAGTGGTGGTGTGGGGGTCGTAGGCGTCTCCGATGCCGTCGTGGTTGGTGTCGTCAGCCTTGAACCTGCCAGGTGTCGCTGCCGAGTAGCAGCTGTTGCAGCGCGGCGTTACGGGAGCCAGGGTCGGTCGCATCCCCGGAAGCCAGCTTCACTTGGGCGCGAGCCTGATCGTCATAGGTGGGGCGGTCCACGTCGTAGAAGACCCCGACTGGGGTCTGGGTGACGACGATGCCGTCGTCCAAGTGCGCCAACTCGAAGGCCAGCGACGGGTCGGCGCGATGGGAGTCGTGAACGAGCACGTGGTCCATGCCCACCTCGGCGACGTCAGCCACCGTTAACTGGCCGCTTACGGGGTCGCGCACCACGCCGCGGGAACCGTCAGCTCCGACGAGCACCGGCTCCCCGTCAACCAGTCGGATGAGGTGCTGGGCGGCCTCGGGCCCCTTGTAGTCATCGAACGCCCCGTCATTGAAGATCGGGCAGTTCTGATACATCTCGACAAACGAGGTGCCCCGATGCTTGGCGGCGGCGGCGAGCACCTGGGCGAGATGCTTCCGATCAGAGTCGACGGCACGAGCTACGAAGGAGCAGCCCGCCCCCAACGCCACTGCCAACGGGTTGAACGGTGCGTCGATCGACCCCATCGGGGAGGACTTCGTAACCTTGCCAGCCTCCGAGGTAGGGGAGTACTGACCCTTCGTCAGACCGTAAATCCGGTTGTTAAACATGAGAATCGTCAGGTTGACGTTGCGCCGCATGGCGTGGATGAGGTGATTACCCCCAATCGACAGCGCGTCGCCGTCCCCAGTGATGACGAACACGGCCAGGTCGGGACGCGACACCGCCACACCCGTCGCAATAGCCGGGGCACGGCCATGGATCGAGTGCATACCATAAGTATTTATGTAATACGGGAAGCGGGAGGAACAGCCGATTCCCGAGATAACGACGGCGTTCTCTTTGGCGATACCCAGGTCGGGCAGCACACCCTGGAAGGTAGACAAGATCGCGTAATCGCCACATCCGGGGCACCAACGCACCTCTTGGTCAGAGGCGAAGTCCCGACGCTTGAGCGGCTCGATCGCCAACGGCACACTCGCCAGGCCGGCGGGACGATCCTCGGTGGTGATGTCAGTCATCTCAGGCCTCCCTCATATCGTCGCTACCCTTGCCACCACAGTGGCGACACAACTCATCGCACAGGTCCACCGGCGGGATTGGTAGGCCGCGCACCCGCGAGATCGTCTTGACGTCGATGAGGTACTTCGAGCGCAACAGCATCGCAAATTGGCCGGTGTTCATTTCGGGGACGACGACCTGCCGGTATCGACGCAACACGTCACCCAGATCCTCCGGCAGCGGGTTGAGGTGGCGCACGTGGGCCTGGGCGATGGACAGGCCGCGAGCACGTACTCGGCGTACGGCGGCGGTGATCGGGCCGTACGCGGAACCCCATCCGAGCACGAGCACGTCGGCGTCACCGGAAGGATCGTCGACGGCAGTCGGAGGAATGGTCTTTGCGATGCCCTTCACCTTGGCAGCGCGGGTGGCCACCATCTCCTCGTGATTGGTCGGGTCATAGGAGATAGCGCCGGTGTGGGCTGACTTCTCCAGACCACCGACGCGGTGCTCCAGACCTTTGGTGCCGGGCAGCGCCCACGGACGCGCCAGGGTTTGCGGGTCACGGCGGTAAGGCATAAACCGCGGCGAGCCGTCGGCAGCGGTGGTGTTCGGCTCGGTCGCGAAACGGGGGTCAATGCGCGGGATCTCAGCCAGATCGGGCACCTTCCACGGCTCCGCACCGTTGCCAAGATAGCCGTCAGAAAGCATGATCACGGGGGTGCGATAGGTCACCGCGATACGGCAGGCCTCCAGCGCAGTGTCGAAGCAATCCGACGGGGACTTCGCTGCGAGCACCGGGACGGGAGATTCGCCATTGCGTCCAAACATTGCCTGTAGCAGGTCGGCCTGCTCAGGTTTGGTCGGCATACCGGTGGAAGGTCCGGCGCGCTGCACGTCGACGACGACCAGCGGCAGCTCCGTCATGACGGCCAAGCCGATGGCCTCGGACTTGAGGCTCATGCCGGGGCCCGACGTCGTTGTCACGCCCAGCGAACCGGAAAAGGAAGCGCCGATGGCAGAACTGACCCCAGCGATCTCGTCCTCGGCCTGGAAGGTGACGACGTTGTGGGCCTTGCGCTTAGACAGCTCGTGGAGGATGTCGGAGGCCGGCGTGATGGGGTAGGAGCCTAAGAACAGCTGCAGCCCGGCCCGGTTGGCACCCGTGATGAGACCGTACGCGGTGGCGATATTGCCGGTGACCTGACGGTAGGTGCCTTCGGGCATCGGGGCCGGGGCCACCTCGTAGCGCACCCGGAATAGTTCGCACGTCTCGCCGTAGGCATGCCCGGCCTTGAGCGCGGCAAAGTTGGTGTCCCGAATGTCCGGCCTGGAGGCGAACTTGCTAGCTAGGAACTTCTCCGAGGGGCCGAGCGGACGTCCGTATAGCCAGGTCAGCAGTCCGAGGGCGAACATGTTTTTGGCGCGCTCGGAATTCTTGCGGCCAAGGTTGAAAGGTTCGACGGCGGCTACGGCCAGCCCGGTGAGGTCGAGTTCGACGACCTGGTAGGACTCCAGCGTGCCGTCATTGCGCGGATCCTCGGTGTATCCGGCCTTTTTGAGATTTTTCGCGGTGAACTCGGCGGAGTCGAGGATGATGAGACCGCCGCGGCGGATGTCGCCGAGGTTCGCGGCCAAGGCGGCGGGGTTCATGACGACCAAGACGTCAGGTTGGTCACCCGGGGTGGCGATGTCGTAATTGGCGAAGTGCACCTGGAAACTTGAGACGCCGGGGATCGTGCCCTGGGGGGCGCGGATCTCGGCAGGGAAGTTCGGCAAAGTCGAAATGTCATTGCCATGGATGGCGGACTCGGCGGTGAAGCGGTCGCCGGTCAACTGCATGCCGTCGCCGGAATCGCCGGCGAATCGAATGACTACTCGGTCGAGGGACTGGACCTCTCGCTCGTCAGTGGTGTGATGTGCCGTGTCGGTGGAAGGCACTCTGACCTCTTTTCTCGTCGCGGGATTCCGTTGTTGACGTGTCATGTGGGTGGCGGACGACCGCACCGACGATGCGCGTCTGGATGCTTCGGAACCAGCTACTAACGCTACCATCGAGCCTTTGCTTATCGAACTTCGGTCCCGGCTGCGCGCTGCCACGCGAATGTGATGAACAGTATCCTCGGTAGGATGACCTGGTGAAGTTCATCGACTGGTTCGCCGACGGATCCGTGTACGTCGTCGACCTCGCGCTGGCCTGCTGTGGGGTCGAGAGTGGGGCTGCCGTGTCAGCCAACGCTCCGGTGCGCGAAGAGATCCCAGACGGCGCCCCGATAGTGGTGTTCGTCTCCGGGACGGTGACGACTGGTCTGGCGCCCGTGGTGCGTGACACTGTCGGTGAACTCAAGCGCAACCATCCTGTTGACGTGGTGGCTTTTGGAGCGTGCGCCTGCGCAGGCGGACCCTACTGGGATTCCGCTGGTGTCGTCGCTGGACTCCCGGATGCGGGGGTCGACGCCGACCACTGGATTCCGGGCTGTCCCCCCGGACCTGAAACGCTCACTGGGTTGTTAGCCTCGTCCCGGGAGGCCGCATGACGACCAGCGATGTCCCTGCAATCGGCTGGCACGACGCTGTTGCCCAGGCGGTGTCCACTCGCCCGTGGCTGGCTCACCTGACGGCCATCGACGGGGCAGGGGAGCGCGGCCAGGATCCCGACATCATCGTGGTTTGCCGCCTCGAGAATCATGACGGCGACGACGTGACTATCTCCACCCGTGTGCCTCGTGACGGCGGGACCTTGGACTCGATTGTCGACGTGCTGGCCGGGGCATCTTGGTATCAGCGGGAGATCCACGACTTTTTTGGTGTGAGGTTTGTCGGCCCTGGGGCAGATGATCGTGCCCTCCTTGTCCACGATGCACCGAAACCGCCCCTGCGCAAGGAAGCTGTGTTGGCGCAGCGAGCTGACACCGTGTGGCCGGGTGCGGCTGACCAGGCTGGCTCGAAGTCCGCGGGTCGACGTCTGCCGGTCGGCGTTCCTGACCCTGAGACGTGGCGGCGTATCAAAGACGGCGAGGATGTTCCGGATGCCGAGGTCATCGCGGCCATGTCTGGCCGGCGCCCGCGATCAGCTGCCCGTCGAATGGCAAGCACGGCGTCAGGCAGGCAGGCATGAGACATTCGACTATCAACCTTGACGTCGACGCGTGCACCTCCTGCATGATCTGTGCCCGCGAGTGTCCGGCTTGGTGCATCACCATCGACGCTCACCACGAAGCGGTTCCGGATTGCGATGTTCGCCGTCCCCGCACGGTAGCCGTTCTCGACGAGTTCGCTATCGACTGGGGGCTGTGCATGTATTGCGGCATGTGCATCGAGTCCTGCCCGTTTGACGTCCTGTCCTGGAGCGATAAGTGTGTTCCGGAATCGTCGTCGCGCACCGATCTGGTCAGCGCGTGGGGATTGGACGGTGATCGGTGAAGCAGCCGGTTGGGCGGCGACGACGGATCAGATGGCTTGCCTATGTGCGCGCCTGGAGGTCCTGGTCGGTCCTGGAAGGGCTGGTTGGGACGATTCTCATCACGGCCGGATCACTGACCCCGGCCTATCTGCCACTGAACTCGCCATGGTGGTCTCGGCTAAACGAGGCTGGTCTACGCGGATCAACGTGGCGTATCGTCGGGACCTTGCTTGTCCTCGTTGGCGTCGGTCTGCTGGTCGATTCCTGGCTGCGCCTGCGGCCTGGTCGCGAGCCGCGTGACCTTACCGCAGAACCGCTGCCGAAGCATGCGCGTCGATACTTTAAGCACCTTCCAGGTATTCGTGCTGGACTACACCCGTGGGCTGTACTCGGCGTGTGGGGTCTGCCTTTCCTGCTCGCTCCACCCATCTTCAGTCACGACGCCTACTCATATGCCGCCCAGGGCTGGCTGCTGGAAAACGGCATCAGCCCCTATGAGGGGTATCCCGGGTTGCTACCTGGGGCCTTCGCCGACCAAGTTGCCCAGGAATGGCGTTATACCAAGACCCCCTACGGTCCTTTAGCCCTCGTCGTCCAACATGGGATCGTCCACCTCACTGGGGACAATCCCTACTGGTCGTCGGTCTTTATGCGTGTTCCGGCTCTCTTAGGCGTTATCGCTATAGGGTTATTGTTGTCCCGGGTGGCGCGTCGAGTCGGACGAGACCCGCACTTTGCAGCCTGGTTCTCCACCCTCAACCCCATCCTCGTGGTGGACTTCATCGGGGGAGCACATAATGACGCCCTCATGATGGGGCTGGTCGTTATCGGGTTGTGGATTGCTTGTATGACGAGTTGGTCATGGACGATTGGCGCGGTACTTGTCGGGGGTGCGGCGGCCGTCAAACAGCCGGCATTTATGGTCGCAGTTGCTCTGCCGATGATCCGTCATCCTATGGCGTCGTGGCATCCGCGCCACCTTTTTCCGGCTTTGGGGCGAACGGTAGGGTCCCTCACTATCTCGGTGGCTATTTTTTCGGGTATTTCGTGGGCATCGGGTTTAGGGTTTGGCTGGTACCACGCCGTCAATGTTCCCGGTATGGTGTTGACGGTGTCTCCTTTCACCCTGGTCGGCATGGGTGTGCGAATGGTGCTTGGTGCCTTTGGCGCACATCAAGCAGCGGCAGCTGTCATTCCGATTTCCCAGGCCATTGGCGTGCTCGTCGGTGTGTGTCTGTTGGTGGTCATGGCCGTCCGGTTACTACCGCGCAAGCCGCTGTCCTTCCTGGTGCTGGGATTTCTTGCCGTGGCATTATGTGCTCCAGCGCTGCATTCTTGGTATGTGCTATGGGGGGCGCTGCTACTGTCCCTGATTGACGAAGCTGTCCGCTTCGTTCGCCCTGCGGTGTGGACCACCGTCATCATGTTGTCCTTCGATGCGGTCAACCTGTCCTGGCGCAATAGTGCCGCAGCTCTCGGTGTCGCGCTGGTCCTGGTGCTGGCGGCCCGCCTGGTGTGGCACGAACACAGCCTGGGGCAAGGGTGGACGCATAAGGACGTTCACGTTCCGCACCCCCACAAGGTCCATTGACTGTTAGAGCGCCCGGTATGCAGCGGATAGTTCGGTGGCGGTAGCCATGGTTGTTGGGAGCAGAGAGTGACGACGCGAGTTCTTGACGTGGCAGGCTGGGGATATGGATGAGGTGAAGATCAGCGGTATCGACGATGTCACGATCATCTTGGACCGTCCCCGAGCAATCAACTCGTTATCTGGCAAGATGCTGGAGGCTATTGGGGAGGCCGTCAAGGGATCGCCGCGCAGCATCGATCTATCCGGTGCGGGAGAGCGCGGCTACTGTTCGGGGGCTGACATTCGCGAGCTCAGATCGTTGGCATTAAAGGATCCCGAGGCCGCTGGTGACTGGTTGGATGGCGAGTACGACGTTGACGCTGCCATTGCTGAGGTGCACTCGGGGACCGCACATCTGCACGGCATCTCCATGGGCGGCGGGCTTGGGTTGGCACTGCGCCTTAAGCGGGTCGAGGCCCGCGACGACCTCGTCCTCGCGATGCCGGAAACGGGTATTGGTCTATGGCCTGACGTGGGTGCGTGTTTCGAGCTCTCTCGGGCCCCGCGCCTTGTCGGCCGCCATATAGCCATGACCGGGGCCTCCATCGATGCGGCTTCGGCGCTGTGGGCCGGTTTGGTGGATGAGGTCGTCGACGCTGACGGCGAGCCCGTTGACGTCGATCCGGTCGCTTGTCAGTTGGCGCGCGATGCGGTGTGGATTCAGGAGTGCTATGACACTGATGATCCCGTCGAGGTGTGTCGTCGATTGGCTGATCGTCCCGAGCCGGCCGCGCGTAAGACGGCTGAGCACATTGCGACGCGCTGTCCGTTGTCGGTAGCTGTCGCATTGGCCGCTGTCGTGAGGGCTGAATCCGCGTCGGGTCTTGGCGAGGTGTTGGAGACTGATCGTGCTCTGGGGCGGTCCTTTATGCGCAATTCGGACTTTTGCGAGGGGGTGCGCGCCCAGCTGGTCGACAAGGACCGCAACCCGCACTGGTCCCACGAGAGCGTGGCTGACGTGCCCGCTCGTCAGGTTGAGGGGATGTTCGACCCGTCCTGACTTACAGGTCGTAGTCGATGACTACTGCTGCGTGGTCGGAGGTGCGCTCGGAGTAGGAAGGGTCACGATCAATCTCGGACGTGATGGCTTTGCTCGCCAACTCTGGTGAGGCCAGGTGGTAGTCGATACGCCAGCCCGCGTCATTGACGAAGGCCTTGCCGCGCCAGCTCCACCACGAGTAGGGCCCGTTGGTGTCGGGGTGCTGGGCGCGCACAACGTCAATGAGGGTGTCGGGGGAGAGGATGGTGTCGAACCACTGCCTCTCTTCGGGTAGGAATCCCTCATTGTGCTGGTTGGCTTTCCAGTTCTTGAGGTCGGCGTTTTCGTGGGCGATGTTGAAGTCACCCATAACGAGGAAGTGGCGGCCTTGGGCGGTGCATTCTTGGCGGCGTCGGACTAGGTGGTCGCGGAACCCTGCCAGGAAGGCCATTTTGCGGTCCTGCTTGGCGATGGCTTTCTCGTTGGCTGGATCCGGGGTGGCGCCTTTGGGCAGGTAGAGGCAGGCGACGGTGAGGGGAGTATCGGCCAGGTCGACCTCGATGTAGCGTCCCTCGTCGGCGAAGGGCAGCAACTCGGTGGGGAGGCCGTTGGTGTTGCCTGTGAGCACCTGTGCGGGGGTAGGAGCCTGGCCGGGAGTCATGACGAGGTGGGTTCCCCAGGACCGGACCTCGGCCGGGGCGGTACGGGTGAGGAGAGCGACGCCGTTGCGTCCGGCCAGCGAGCCGGGTGCCCAGGAGACGTGACGGTCACCGAAGGCTCCTTCGGGTAGGTCGGCAGGACGGCAACGCACTTCCTGCAGCCCGATGACGTCGCAGTCACGAGCCTCCATCCACTCGGAGAATCCCCGCTTTAAGGCAGCTCGGATACCGTTGATGTTGAAGCTGGCGATGCGCATATGCAGGAGTGTGTCACAACGCGGAGTACGGAGTCGGTTGTCCCGGGCGATCTCGTGCAACCGGTGACGTCTCTGGTGGTGGGTGATACGGATGCGGCCTGATTCACATACCAATTGGTCATGACTGCGGCCCGTCTGCTAATATCATCGATCGCTGGTTAACGCCAGCACGGCAGGTTGCCCGAGTGGCCAAAGGGAGCGGTCTGTAAAACCGTCGGTTTCGCCTACGTTGGTTCGAATCCAACACCTGCCACGCAACCCCCGGGTCGGATGGATTCGGGGGTTGGTTTCGCCATAACCAGGTCTTGGGCTGACATTGATCGGTTGGAGATGTGATGAGGCGGGACGGCTCGGTTCGACTGAAAGCCGGTTTCGGGGTTTAATCTCGGGGGTTTAGGAGATTTCGGGTTCTGATTTGCCAACGGTCGAAAGCTCGTGTAGTTTTCTCATCCGTTGCCCCTATAGCTCAGTAGGCAGAGCGTCTCCATGGTAAGGAGAAGGTCAGCAGTTCGATTCTGCTTGGGGGCTCTGAGTGTGAATCGGCCCCACTCGCCCGGTGGGCCGGGCCAGGATGCGGTGCCGAGGATCACATTGGCGGGGTAGCTCAGGGGTAGAGCAAGCGGCTCATAATCGCTGTGTCGCGGGTTCGATTCCCGCTCCCGCTACCAATTTAACCGGGGAAACTCGGGAGCACACACTCCATACGGCTCGAAAGTAGGAAAGATGGCCAAGAAGTCCGGCGACGTTCGCCCGAAGATCACGCTCGCCTGCACCGAGTGCAAGGAGCGCAACTACATCACCAAGAAGAATCGCCGTAACAATCCTGATCGCATGGAGATGGCGAAGTTCTGCCCGCGCTGCCGCAAGCACACCGCGCACCGCGAGACCCGCTGAGACCGGGACTTGAACCCAAGAATCTTAAACGAGGGGCTGCTTTAGAGGCGGCCCCTCGTGCTGTGTGGGAGCAATTGCTGTGTGTGAGCAATTAAGATGCTCCGAGGTATTCTGTGGCGGTGGGGGTCTGGGATAGCCTGACGACATGTCGATCAGTTCTCATGACGTTGGGCGCACCTACCCGACGACAGACCCGTATCTTGTTACCGCAGAGAAAATCCGGGAGCTTGCCACTGCTTTGGGGGATAACGCCCCGGCCTATCGAGGCGACGACCCCATTGCTCCGCCCACCTTCGCGATGGTGTTGGCGTCTCGGGCATGGGAGGCGTTGTTCGACGACGAGCAGCTTGACCTGCGCCTGGAGCACATGATCCACACTGACCAGTCTTTTCACTGGATCCGTCCGCTTCATGAAGGCGACGAGGTGACAGCCGCCCTCACTATCACTTCTGTGCGTACCCGAGGCAATACCGACATCATCGGCATTAACGTCTCGTTGGATCACGTCGACGGCGAGCACTTGGGCAATGCCACGTCAACGTTGTGGCATACCCGTCCAGAGGGGAACGCATGAGCGTACAGCTGTCGGAGGGGCAGACTTTCGGCCCGCGAGCCATCAACGTTACTCGGACTACTCTGGTCCGTTACGCAGGCGCATCCGGCGACTTTAACCCCATCCACTACAGTGATCGAGCTGCCCGCGAGGCCGGCATGGACGGAGTTATCGCCCACGGTATGTGGACTATGGGTGCGGCTCTTGGCACTGTCATAGAGTGGGTCGGCGGCCCTGAGCGGGTGGTTTCGCAGCGAGCGCGCTTCACTCGACCGGTCCAGGTTCCAGATACCGAGGGGGGCACCGCTATCGAGGTCGCCGCCACGGTGCGCAAGGTCAGCGAGGAGGCGGCGACCCTGGCTGTCGACGTCAAATGCGATGGCCAATCGGTCCTGGGCCGGGTCGAGGTGGTCGTGAGGCAGGGGGAGCAATGAGCACCACGGTCATTGGCCCCTACGAGGACGACGACCCCACTGAGGCCTGCAGCACGATTCATCACGAGGTCATTGGAACGACGACGTGTCTGTCCGGTGGCGAAGACGTGTCGCTGGCCCCCCTGACGACCTTGAAGGTGGGTGGCCCGGCGCGTCACCTTGTCATCGCGACGACCCACGACGAACTCTTGGCAACTGTTCGTGACTGTGATCGGCGCGGCGAGCCGTGCCTGGTGCTCGGCGGTGGTTCGAATGTCCTCGTCGGTGACAATGGGTTCGACGGCACCGTCGTCCGCGTCGCTACCTCGGGACTGTCCGCGGAGGTGTCGTCGTGTGGGGGCGCCTTGGTGACGGTCGCCGCAGGCCAGGTCTGGGACGATTTCGTTGTCCATGCCATTGAGCAGGAATGGGTCGGCCCGGAGTTTCTCTCTGGCATCCCCGGTCTCGTCGGATCGACGCCCATCCAGAACGTCGGTGCGTACGGCGTCGAAGTGGGGGAGTTCATCGCGCGGGTGCGTACGTGGGACCGTGTCGACGACACTCAGCGCACTTTTACCGCTGACCAATGTGATTTCGGGTATCGCTCTAGCCGTTTCAAGGCTGAGCCCGATCGCTACGTCGTCCTCGACGTCACCATGCAATTCAACCTCGGTACCCGCTCTCTGCCAGTCCGCTACGCCGAACTAGCGCGACGTTTGGGAGTAGAGCTGGGGGAGAGGGTCGATACCTCTCAGGTGCGTGAGACGGTGTTAGCGGTCCGGGCCGGTAAAGGGATGGTCCTCAACCCCAATGACCATGACACCTGGAGTGCCGGGTCCTTTTTCACCAACCCCTTGGTGCCGCCGGATCAGGTTCCGGAGGGGGCCCCGGCCTTCCCCCAGTCCGACGGTCGGGTCAAGACGAGTGCGGCCTGGCTTATCGACCACGCCGGTTACGGTAAGGGATTCAAAGCGGCTGAGGATGCGCCGGCGAGTCTGTCGACTAAACATGTCCTGGCTTTGACGAATCGTGGCGGTGCCAGTTCAGGCGACCTCATTACCCTCGCACGCACTGTTATTGGCGGAGTTCGCGACGCTTATGGGATCACCTTGGTGCCCGAGCCGCGCTTGATCGGCTGCACGATCTGACGCGTCCTAGCATTGCCAGACGCCACGACCCTTCAAGCCTTACTGCAGCAGGGCTGGAGGGTCGCGTGTTGTCCTGGACTGGCGAGGAGACAGAATTGGGGGCATGACCACCCCGTTGATTGACCTGTCCCACGATGACCTGTCCGTCCTGCATCAGCAGCTAAGCAGCGAGCATGCCGACCTCGTCGCCCGTGGTGTCTGTCTCAACATCACCCGTGGCAAGCCTTCTCCAGCTCAGCTTGACCTCAACGCGAACTTACTGACGATTGACGTCCCCTCTCATGCCGAGGACGGCCGGGACGTTCGTAACTACGGCGGTAACCGAGGTCTCCCTGAGATTCGCCGCATTTTCGGCGAGTTGTTGGGCGTCGACGTCGACCACATCATTGCTGCCGACAATTCCAGTTTGTCGATCATGCATGATCTGGCGATGTTCGCTTTCGTCCACGGCATTGCCGGACAGAAGCCCTGGTCCGGTCAGAACGTCAAGTTCATCGCCCCGGTTCCCGGTTACGACCGACATTTTGCCATCTGCGAGCATCTAGGCATTGACATGATCCCGGTGGAACTAGGAGAGCACGGCCCTGACGTCGACGAGGTTGCGAAGCTAGCCGCCGATCCGTCGGTCAAGGGCATGTGGGTCGTGCCGATGTACGCCAACCCGAACGGCGCCATTTACGACGAATGCACAGTCCGGGCTTTGGTATCCATGCCGGCAGCGCCAGATTTCCGTATCTGGTGGGATAACGCCTATGCCCTGCACCACCTCACCGACACTGAGCGCCCTGCCCTGCCGGTGCTCCACTGGGCTGAGGAAGCGGGCAACCCGGACCGCGTTTTCGAGCTGGCTTCAACGTCCAAGATCACCTTCGCTGGTGACGGCGTTTCCTTCCTGGCCTCTTCTAAGGCCAACCTCGACTGGTACCTGGGACACGCAGCAATCCGCTCGATTGGCCCTGACAAGGTCAATCAATTGCGTCATGCGCAGTACTTGCGTGACGCTGAGGGGGTCCGCAAGCTCATGCGCGCCCATCGTGAGATCCTTGCCCCGAAGTTCGCTGTCGTTAATGAGATCCTCACTCATCGTCTGGGCGGACGTGGTGTCGCATCCTGGACTCACCCGACTGGTGGTTACTTCATCACCCTCGACGTTATGGACGGTACCGCGTCACGAGTTGTTGCCCTGGCCAAGGAAGCTGGTATCGCGCTGACACCAGCTGGAGCGTCTCACCCGTTGCACCGTGACCCGCACGATCGCACAATTCGTCTGGCCCCGTCGTTTCCTGGTGTGGACGAGCTGCGTGCGGCTATAGAGGGTGTGTCGACCTGCGTCTTGCTCGCAGCTAGCGAGAAGCTGCTGAAGGGTGGGCCACAAGACCGTGCAGCTGAAATGGCTGCGGTCAACCACCCGATGGATGGTTGGCCGGAAGTTCTGTAGGCTTCTATCGTGCCTAATTCGACGCGGGACCGAGTTCTCTCCTATACTCCCTGTGCTGGCGTTGTCACCCAGGCATCGCCGAAGGGCACTAGCTCAATTGGCAGAGCAGCGGTCTCCAAAACCGCAGGTTGGGGGTTCAAGTCCCTCGTGCCCTGCGAGACGCATGTGCGGGGCGTATCCCTGGTGCGCAGCCGTGGCGAAGTCCTGGTCCACGGCACCAACCGTCAGGCAGGACCCGAAGGAATAGCGTGACCGACGAGAAGCGAAACCTCAGCGACGGAGACGATCTTTCCGTCAAGGGCGAGCTGTCTCCAAGGGGCGAGGATCTGGCATCCAACAACCTTCCGGAGACTGACGAGTACGACGTTGTCGACCCAGAGGCTGAAGAGTTGACGACCCCAGACGATGTCGTCGATAAGACTCCCGATAAGGCCGATCCCGAAGATATGGTTATTGACGACCCCGACCAGCTCGAAGGAGCGGAGGAGGTCGCTGCGTCAGCTCGTTCTTCCCGGCCGGTGCGCAAGAAGGATTCTGCTGGCAAACCAGCCCGCCGCGGCAAGCCCGTGCGCAAGGAAGCTAGCGCGGCTGATGAGGAGCCCGCTACCGCGTCTGCGGCTAAGTCTGCTGGCCCCGAGCCGAAGCGTAAGCTGACGAAAGCTCCGGTTCGCAAGGAGCGTTCTCACCATAAGCCCGCCGATCAGGGCAAGCAACGCATTGGCCCGGTGACCTTCACCAAGCAGTCGGTTGCTGAGTTGCGCAAGGTCAAGTGGCCTAGTGGCGACGAGCTGGGACAGTACTTCCTCGTCGTCCTCGTCTTTGTTCTGCTCATCATCGCCTACGTCAGTGGCTTGGACGTCGTCTTCGGATGGGTCGTCATCAAGCTCTTTGGCCACTGACGATCACATTGGAGAATTGACCTGTGAGTGACAGCCCCCATTTCAGTGAAACTGACGACGTCGAGATTAACCTTGACGCGTTAACCCCCGACACCGCCGAGGAGAAGGACAACGAGGTCGAGATCGACCTTGGGGACCTCAGCGAGGAGGACTCTGCTGAGGAGCCCGAGATCAACCTTGATCTTGGTGACGACGAGCCTGCCGAGGCCTCAGATGATGACATCGCCCGTAACCTCGGCATCGGTCAGGCTGCTGACGATGAGCAAGACGCCGACGAGGATGAGTCTTCTGAAGCTGATAATGCTGATAATCAGGATGTCGTTGACGCTGCCATTGAAGAGTTACGCGGTGAGCTGTCCTCGAAGTTCGGCGAGTGGTACGTGCTGCACACCTACTCCGGCATGGAGAACAAGGTGAAACAGAACCTGGACGCTCGGGTGCAGAACTTCAACATGGAGGACTACATCTTTGAAACGGTCGTCCCGACCGAGGAGGTCGTCGAGATCCGCAACGGCGCGCGCCGTACGATCACCAGGGTGTACTTGCCTGGTTACGTGCTGGTGCGGATGGACCTCACTGACGACTCGTGGGGTATCGTGCGCCACACCCCGTCGGTGACCGGGTTCGTCGGGCAATCCACCACTCCGATCCCGTTAACTTTTGATGAGGTCATCAAGATGTTGACGCCGTCGGTTCTCGCCAGGGTTAGTCGTGAGAACGCTGACAAGGCTCCCTCACCGAAGGCTAAGCCAAAGGTTGAGGTTGCCGACTACGAGGTCGGCGAATCGGTGCAGATCACTGATGGCCCTTTCGCTGGTGTCCCAGCCCAGATCACGGAGATAAACACGAATAACCAGCGCATCAAGGCTCTGGTTGAGATCCTTGGCCGCTCCACTCCGGTGGACCTCGAGTTCAACCAGATCGAGAAGATCTGAACCTGATTTTGGCCCCACCGGCCGAGTTGCTTAGACTTGGCCGGTGCGTCTGCGTCCGAGTGCTCGTCACACTTGGACTCACACTGACGGCACCGACCGGTGTCGTCACCACCGAAAGAAGGACCCAACATGCCTGCTAAGAAGAAAGTAGCGGCCGTCGTCAAGGTCGCGCTGCAAGCGGGACAGGCCACCCCGGCCCCGCCCGTTGGTACCGCTCTTGGTCCCCATGGTGTCAACATCATGGAGTTCTGCAAGGCTTACAACGCTCAGACCGAGGGACAGCGTGGAAACGTCGTCCCGGTCGAAATCACCATCTACGAGGACCGCACGCTCAGCTTCGTCCTCAAGACCCCGCCGGCTGCTGAGCTCATTAAGAAGGCTGCCGGAATTAAGAAGGGCACGGAGAACCCGGCGACCCACAAGGTTGGCAAGATCTCCAAGGATCAGGTCCGTGAGATCGCCGAGGCTAAGATGCCAGACCTCAATGCCAACGACGTTGAGGCGGCCATGAAGATCGTGGCTGGTACTGCTCGGTCCATGGGCGTCGAGGTTGAGGCCTGAGGCGCCCAACCCGCAGACAGTTTTCCCACAAACAATTTTTGTGGAGGGGCACGCGCTGCCCTCACCACACCTGGTGAAAGGAACCAGATATGAAGCGCAGCAAGGCATATCGCGCAGCCGCTGAGAAGGTGAACGTCGACCAGCTGTACTCCCCGGAGGAGGCTCTGGCCCTGGTGGCTTCCGGCGCGTCGGCCAAGTTCGACGAGACCGTCGATGTGGCTATCCGTCTCGGCGTCGACCCCAAGAAGGCCGACCAGATGGTTCGCGGTACCGTCAACCTTCCTCACGGCACTGGCAAGACGGCACGGGTCCTCGTCTTTGCTACCGGTGAGAAGGCCGAGGCCGCCCGCGAGGCGGGCGCCGACGAGGTCGGTGACGACGATCTCATCGCCAAGGTCCAGGGCGGGTACTTGGACTTCGACTCCGTGGTTGCTACCCCGGACATGATGGGCAAGGTTGGCCGTCTGGGACGCGTGCTCGGTCCGCGTGGCCTGATGCCGAACCCTAAGACCGGCACTGTCACCATGGATGTCGCTAAGGCTGTCTCCGATATTAAGGGCGGCAAGATCGAGTTCCGTACCGATCGTTACGCCAACCTTCACTTCCTTATTGGGAAGGTGTCCTTCGGATCCGAGAAGCTGGCCGAGAATTACTTCGCTGCTCTCGACGAGATCTTGCGTCTTAAGCCGAACGCCGCTAAGGGTCGTTACCTGCGTAAAATTACCGTTTCCTCGACGATGGGTCCCGGTGTGCAGATCGATCCTGTCGCCGCTCGCGACGCAGACTGACTGACTGTTGACGGCCCCCGCAACGACGTTGCGGGGGCCGTCTTTGCGTCTCCGCGAGCCACCGCCTGCCCAGGTGCGCCTCAGCCAAACTGTGGATGTGACCATGGTGGTCATGGCGTCATCACGCTGGGGAGTTTCTGAACGCATCCCCAGATGGACATGTTATTGGGGCGATTGGAGCTGCCCTATCGCGTAATTTGGCACTCCACCTACAGCCAGCTATTCTGTACGAGTTGCCGTAGACCGCTGGTCGGGGTTTCCCGCCAAGTATCCGGAGCGATGGATGGCCCGCGCAGGTGAACGCCGAGATGACTTGTTACCCCGTCGTGCGCCTGTGCACCGGGGGTTCTTTTTGTCCTCCCTACGGCTCCGGCGCTAGCAGTGCAGCTGCCAGCGCGACGTACGAGAAGTGGGAAGGAGACCCAATGGCTAGGCCTGACAAGGTCGCTGCGGTCGCCGAGCTGAAGGAGAAGTTTTCCTCGGCCGACGCCACCGTGCTGACCGAGTACCGCGGTCTCTCCGTGTCGGCGCTCAAGGATCTGCGCCGTTCACTGGGGAGTGACGCCACCTACGCCGTTGCGAAGAACACCCTGACCCGCATTGCCGCCAGGGAGGCGGGTATTGAGGGACTCGACGATCAGCTCGTCGGCCCCACCGCCCTCGCCTTTATTCATGGTGACGTGGCCTCCGTGGCCAAGGGTTTGAAGAACTTCGCAAAGGACAACCCGCTCCTGGTCATTAAGGGCGGTGTGATGGACGGTAACGTCCTTGACGCCGACCAGGTTAAGAAGCTCGCCGATCTCGAGTCCCGCGAGGTCCTCCTCGCCAAGCTCGCCGGTGGCCTCAAGGCCAACCTCACGAAGGCCGCTGTGGTCTTCAACGCCCTGCCGTCGAAGGCCGCCCGCGGCCTGGGCGCTTTGCAGGAGAAGGCTGCTGCCGATCCGTCTGTGATTGGTGGAGCTGGAGAGGCTTCCGACCAGGAGCCCAAGACAACCGAGACCCCTGAGGCGTCCGCCGCCCAGGACAACACCAACGAGTGAAAGGACGCCCATCATGGCGAAGCTCAGCAACGAAGAGCTCCTTGACGCTTTCAAGGAGATGACCCTCATCGAGCTCTCTGAGTTCGTGAAGCAGTTCGAGGAGACCTTTGACGTGTCCGCAGCCGCCCCGGTGGCTGTCGCTGCTGCCGGTGCTCCGGCTGCCGGTGGCGAGGCCGCTCCTGCCGAGGAGGAAAAGGACGAGTTCGACGTCATCCTCGAGTCGGCCGGCGACAAGAAGATCCAGGTCATCAAGGAGGTCCGTGGCCTCACCAGCCTGGGCCTGAAGGACGCCAAAGACCTCGTCGAGAGCGCCCCGAAGCCGGTCCTCGAGAAGGCCAAGAAGGAGGACGCCGAGAAGGCCAAGGAGGCTCTTGAGGCCGCCGGTGCCACCGTCACCCTCAAGTGAGCATGTGACTGCTTACAAAGTTCACTACGTGGGGCCACTCCTCTTTGAGGGGTGGCCCCACGTGCTTGGCAGGTAAACCCGCATCACGGCCCGGTCTCAGCGAAGAGGAGATCGTTGCCTTATAGAAGTGTCCCCCATGGTGAAGGCTAGGTGGCGTGGACTTGCGGTAAAGTAATAAGGCGTATTACAATAGCTCATTGCACCATTGCCAGCGATCGCCCATGCTTGACATGGGCGGTTTGTCATGCCCCCAGACCGGCCGACGGGTCGGTTGTAGGAGTTCTCGGAAGGACCGCACATTGGCCGCCACGCGTACCGCGTCGAAGAACACCAGCGCCATTTCGCCCCAGTCGGGACGAATTTCATTCGCCAAGATTCACGAGCCGTTGGAAGTTCCCAACCTTCTCGATCTTCAGGTCGAGTCGTTTAACTGGCTCGTTGGCAACGAGATATGGCAGTCCCGTGTGGACGCCGCCCTTGCAGAGGGGCGCACCGACATTAATACCAAGTCCGGACTCGAGGAGATTTTCGAGGAGATCTCTCCGATTGAGGACTACTCCCAGACGATGTCCCTGTCTTTCCGGGACCACCGTTTCGAAGATCCTAAGCACAGCGTTGACGAGTGCAAGGATCGTGACACTACCTACGCAGCCCCGCTGTTCGTGACTGCGGAGTTCATGAACAATGAGACCGAGGAGATTAAGTCTCAGACGGTCTTTATTGGTGACTTTCCGCTCATGACCTCCAAAGGCACCTTCATTATCAATGGCACGGAGCGTGTCGTGGTGTCCCAGTTGGTGCGTTCCCCCGGTGTCTACTTTGAAAAGACTGCCGATAAGACCTCCGACAAGGACATCTTTACCTGCAAGGTGATCCCGTCGCGTGGCGCCTGGCTCGAGTTCGAGATCGACAAGCGCGACACCGTCGGCGTCCGTCTGGACCGTAAGCGCAAGCAGAACGTGACCGTCTTCCTCAAGGCCCTCGGCTGGACTGCCGACCGGATTCTTGAGGAGTTCGGCACTCATGAGTCGATCCGTCAGACCCTTGAGAAGGATCATGGCGTCGAGACTCAGGACCAGGCTCTCCTTGACATCTACAAGAAGCTGCGCCCCGGTGAGCCGCCGTCCCGTGATGCCGCGCAGCAGCTGCTTGAGAATTACTACTTCAACCCGAAGCGCTACGACCTGGCCAAGGTTGGTCGGTACAAGATCAACAAGAAGCTCGGTCTGTCCCTGCCCTTCGATCAGCAGGTCCTGACGGTCGATGACATCGTCGCTGCTATCCACTTTGTGTGCGCCCTGCACGAGGGCACCGCGACTCTGCCGCGGGAGGGACAAGACGACATCGTCGTTGAGCCCGACGACATTGATCACTTCGGTAACCGTCGTTTGCGTACCGTCGGCGAGCTGATCCAGAACCAGCTGCGTACCGGTCTGAGCCGTATGGAGCGCGTCGTGCGTGACCGCATGACTACGCAGGACATTGAGGCCATTACCCCGCAGACGTTGATTAACATCCGCCCAGTGACGGCAGCGATCAAGGAGTTCTTCGGAACCTCCCAGCTGTCGCAATTCATGGATCAGAACAACCCGCTGGCCGAGATGACCCACAAGCGTCGCCTGTCGGCCTTGGGCCCCGGCGGTTTGTCTCGTGACCGTGCCGGCATGGAGGTCCGTGACGTTCACCCGTCGCACTACGGTCGTATGTGCCCGATTGAAACCCCTGAGGGTCCGAACATTGGTTTGATTGGTTCGCTGGCTTCCTTCGCTCGCGTCAATGCTTTTGGGTTCATCGAGACCCCATACCGCAAGGTCGTTGACGGGCATGTTACCGATGAGGTCGTCTACCTGACCGCTGACGAAGAGGATCGTCACGTCATTGCCCAGGCCAACGCGAAGCTTGATGACGACGGCCATTTCGCCAACGATCGTGTGCTGGTGCGCCAGCGCCACGGTGAGGCCGACGAGGTTCCCAGCTCCGAGGTCGACTACATGGATGTGTCCCCGCGCCAGATGGTGTCGGTGGCGTCTGCTCTCATCCCATTCCTCGAGCATGACGATGCTTCCCGAGCCCTCATGGGTGCGAATATGCAGCGTCAGGCCGTGCCGCTGGTGCGCACTGAGGCTCCATTCGTCGGAACTGGTATGGAATACCGCTGTGCGGTTGACGTCGGTGATGTCACTCTTGCTGAGAAGGCCGGTTCGGTGCTGTCGGTGAGTGCTGACCTGATCGACATCGCCTGCGACGACGGCACATACCAGACCTACAAGCTGGAAAAGTTCCGCCGCTCGAATGCTGGTACCTGCATCAATCAGCGTCCGCTGGTCAAGGTGGGGCAGCGCGTTGAGGTTGGCACCCCGCTGGCCGACGGCCCGTCGACCGACAACGCCGAGCTTGCCCTCGGTCGCAATATGTTGGCCGCATTCATGCCTTGGCAAGGCCTCAATTATGAGGACGCCATCATTCTGTCCCAGCGGATCGTCTCTGACGACGTTCTCACCTCGATCCACATCGAGGAGCACGAGGTCGACGCTCGTGATACCAAGCTGGGTGCTGAGGAGATTACTCGGGATATTCCGAACGTTTCCGAGGATATGCTGGCCAACCTTGACGAGAACGGCATTGTGCGTATCGGTGCAGAGGTTGGCACTGGCGACATCCTGGTTGGCAAGGTCACTCCGAAGGGCGAGACCGAGCTGACCCCTGAGGAGCGTCTGCTGCGCGCGATCTTCGGTGAGAAGGCCCGCGAGGTCCGTGATACTTCCCTTAAGGTTCCTCACGGCGAGGAAGGCACTGTCATCGGGGTGCGCATCTTCGACACCGAGAACGGTGACGAGTTGGCGCCGGGCGTTAATCAGATGGTTCGCGTCTACGTCGCCCAGAAGCGCAAGATTTCCATCGGTGACAAGCTGGCTGGACGCCACGGTAACAAGGGCGTCATCTCGAAGATTCTACCTGTCGAGGACATGCCGTTCTTGCCGGACGGCACCCCTGTCGACATCATCCTCAACCCGTTGGGTGTACCCTCCCGAATGAACGTCGGGCAGGTTCTTGAGATGCACCTGGGCTGGATCGCTCACTCCGGCTGGGATATCACCCAGGCCGAGGGCGATTGGGCTGAGCGTCTGCGCGAGGTTGGCCTCATTGATATTCCTGAGGAATCCCGTCTGGCCACCCCGGTATTCGACGGTGCCACCGAGCAGGAGATCACCGGTTTGCTGCAGTATGGCCATCCAACCCGCGATGGCGAGATGCTCGTTGACACCGACGGTAAGGCGACCCTCTTTGATGGCCGTACCGGCGAGCCCTTCCCCTCGAAGGTGGGCGTCGGCTACATGTACATGCTGAAGCTGCACCACCTGGTCGACGACAAGATCCACGCCCGTTCCACCGGCCCGTATTCGATGATCACCCAGCAGCCGCTTGGCGGTAAGGCCCAGTTCGGTGGTCAGCGATTCGGCGAGATGGAAGTGTGGGCTATGGAGGCCTATGGCGCCGCCTGGGCCTTGCAGGAGCTGCTCACTATCAAGTCCGATGACGTTCCAGGCCGTGTCAAGGTCTATGAGGCGATCGTCAAGGGCGAGAACATTCCTGAGCCGGGTATTCCTGAATCCTTCAAGGTGCTCGTCAAGGAGATGAAGTCACTCTGCCTGAATGTGGAGGTGCTCAACTCGGAGGGCCAAGAGATCGACTTGCGCGGCTCTGAGGAAGACACCCGGTCTGGTCTGGGTATCGACATCGGGCGTCGTCCTGGTGCCGACAACGCTATGGCCGACTGACCTGCCCATATGTCGGGGGTGACGGCGTCGGCCCCCGACCCCTGAACACAGTCCGTTTGACGGGGGTGGGGACGGGCCCGGACAACCCGACTCACACAGACACCCCGACTGGAACCCCTCCTGACGAGGAGGGGCCACCACCCACCCGAGTGGGGGAAAGAGAACAATCGTGCTGGACACCAACTACTACGACCGGTTGCAGATCGGCCTGGCCACGGCCGACCAGATCCGTGCGTGGAGCCACGGCGAGGTCAAGAAGCCCGAGACCATCAACTACCGCACCCTCAAACCCGAGCGTGACGGCCTGTTCTGCGAGAAGATCTTCGGACCGACCCGGGACTGGGAGTGCTACTGCGGCAAGTACAAGCGCGTCCGCTTCAAGGGCATCATCTGTGAGCGCTGCGGCGTCGAGGTGACCCGCTCCAACGTGCGTCGTGAGCGTATGGGACATATTGAGCTGGTTGCCCCGGTGACCCATATCTGGTATTTCAAAGGGGTTCCCTCCCGTCTGGGGTACTTGCTCGATATCGCTCCGAAGGACCTCGAGAAGGTCATTTACTTCGCGGCCTATATGATCACCGCCGTCGACGATGAGGCTCGCCACCGTGACCTTCCATCGCTGGAGGCCAAAGTGCAGACCGAGCGGTCGCGGCTGGAGCAGCGCCGTGATTCCGAGCTGGAGGCCCGCCGGGTCAAGCTTGAGGAAGACATGGCTCAGCTCGAGGCCGACGGTGCCAAGGCTGACGTGCGACGCAAGGTCAAGGACGGCGCCGAGAAGGAGCTCAAGCATATTGAAACTCGCGCTCAGCGCCAGATTGATCGTCTGGACGCCGTGTGGGATCGCTTCAAGAATCTCAAGGTTCAAGACCTTGAGGGTGACGAGATTCTCTACCGCGAGATGAAGTCGCGCTTTGGCAAGTACTTTGAGGGCTCGATGGGTGCCGAGGCGGTCAAGCGTCGTCTGCACGATTTCGACCTCAAGAGCGAGTCTGAGAAGCTGCGTGAGATCATCAAGACTGGTCGCGGCCAGAAGAAAACCCGCGCCCTTAAGCGCCTCAAGGTGGTTCAGGCTTTCCTCGATTCCGGTAACTCGCCGGAGGCTATGGTGCTGGACTGCGTGCCGGTCATCCCGCCGGATCTGCGTCCGATGGTGCAACTCGATGGTGGCCGCTTCGCCACCTCGGACCTCAACGACCTTTACCGTCGCGTCATTAACCGAAACAACCGCCTTAAGCGACTGGTTGATCTTGGCGCCCCGGAGATCATCGTGAACAACGAGAAGCGAATGCTCCAGGAGGCTGTCGACTCGCTGTTCGATAACGGCCGTCGTGGGCGTCCGGTGAGTGGCCCGGGCAACCGCCCGCTGAAGTCGCTGTCGGACATGCTTAAGGGCAAGCAGGGCCGTTTCCGTCAGAATCTGCTTGGTAAGCGCGTCGACTATTCTGGCCGCTCGGTCATTGTCGTCGGCCCGCAGCTCAAGATGCACCAGTGTGGTTTGCCGAAGACGATGGCGTTGGAGCTGTTCAAGCCTTTCGTCATGAAGCGTCTGGCTGACCTTGAGCATGCTCAGAATGTGAAGTCTGCCAAGCGCATGGTGGAGCGTCAGCGTCCGGTGGTGTGGGACGTCCTCGAGGAGGTCATTAAGGAGCATCCGGTTCTGCTGAACCGTGCACCGACGCTGCACCGCCTGGGTATTCAGGCCTTCGAGCCTCAGCTCATTGAAGGCAAGGCTATCCAGCTGCACCCGCTCGTCTGCTCGGCCTTCAACGCCGACTTCGATGGTGACCAGATGGCTGTGCACCTGCCGTTGAGTCCCGAGGCCCAGGCTGAGGCCCGCGTCCTCATGCTGTCGACGAACAACATCCTCAAGCCTGCTGATGGTCGCCCGGTCGCCTTGCCTTCGCACGAGATGATCATTGGTGCCTACTACCTGACGATGGCCCTTGACGGCCTCAAGGGTGAGGGGCGTGCCTTCACCTCGCTTGCGGAGGCCATTATGGCCCACGATCTTGGTGAGCTCGAGATTGGCGCCAAGATCAAGCTGCGCCTTAAGGGCATTGTGCCGCCGCATGACGAGACGGTTCGTGCCGACGGTTCGGTGATCCTCGATACCACTCTCGGACAGGCGCTGTTTAACGAGGTGCTTCCGGACGACTACCCGTACGTTGACTTCTTGGTTGGCAAAAAGCAGATCGGCAAGATCGTTAATGATCTCAGCGAGCGCATGACCCAGCTCGAAGTGGCGCACGTCCTCGACAACCTTAAGGACATTGGCTACAAGTGGGGTTCCTTGTCCGGCGTGACCGTTTCTATTGGTGATGTCCAGACCCCGCCGACTAAGCCGGAGATCCTGGCTGGGTATGAGACCCGCGCTGCCAAGGTCGACCGTGAGTACGATCGTGGCGCCGTCACCGAGGAGGAGCGTCGTCAGGACCTGATCCAGATCTGGACTGAGGCCACCGCCGAGCTGACCGCCGCCATGGAGGCCAACTTCACCCAGACTAATCCGATTCACATGATGGTGGATTCGGGCGCTCGAGGCAGTATGACGCAGATGCGCCAGATTGCCGCTATGCGCGGTCTGGTGGCCGACCCGAAGGGCGACATCATTCCTCGCCCGATTAAGTCGAACTTCCGTGAGGGCCTCACGGTTCTGGAGTACTTCATTTCCACCCACGGTGGTCGTAAGGGGCAGGCTGATACCGCTTTGCGTACCGCCGACTCGGGTTACCTGACCCGTCGTCTGGTCGATGTTTCCCAAGACGTGATCGTGAGGGAGAACGATTGCGGCACTACCCGCGGTATGCCCAAGACGATTGCTGTCAACGATGGCAACGGCAACCTGGTGCGTGTGGAGGGGCTGGACACTGCAGTGTACGCCCGCTGCTTGGCTGCTGACGCCCTCGACGCGAACGGCAATGTTGTGGTGGAGGCCAACTCTGACCTTGGTGATGAGGAGATTTCTCGGCTCATCGCGGCTGGAATCTCGCAAATCAAGGTGCGCTCTGTGCTGACCTGCACTGCTGCCCAGGGCTGCTGCGCTCGCTGCTACGGACGCTCGTTGTCGACCGGTCATCTGGTTGACGTCGGTGAGGCCGTTGGCATTATCGCCGCTCAGTCGATTGGTGAGCCCGGAACCCAGCTGACGATGCGTACCTTCCACACCGGTGGTGTTGCTGGTGACGACATTACCCAGGGTCTTCCCCGTGTCGTCGAGCTCTTCGAGGCCCGTAGCCCGAAGGGTAAGTCGCCGCTGGCTGAGGCTGCCGGTGTCATCCGTATCGACGAGTCCGACAATCGCCGCAAGCTCGTATTGGTGCGTGATGACGGTGAGGACGATGTTGAGTACGTCGTGCCGCGCCGTGCCCGTCTCGAGTTTGATCTCGACGGTACCCACCGCGTTATCCGCGACGGTGTGCGAGTCGCCGCTGGCGAGCAGCTCATGGGTGGTACTGCCGATCCGCAGGATGTGTTGCGTATTTCCGGTGTCCGCCGGGTGCAGGAGTACCTCGTCAAGGAGGTGCAGAAGGTCTACAACACTCAGGGTGCTGGTATCCACGAAAAGCACATTGAGATTGTCATTCGCCAGATGTTGCGCCGGATCACCGTCATTGAGTCTGGTGACACCCAGATGATGCCAGGCGAGCTCGTGGACCGCGGTGCATATGAGGCTGCTAACCGTAAGGCGGTTGCTGAGGGAGGCCGTCCGGCCGAGGGCCGCCCGGTGCTGATGGGCATCACCAAGGCGTCGTTGGCCACCGAGTCGTGGTTGTCGGCGGCGTCCTTCCAGGAGACCACTAAGGTTCTTACTGACGCCGCGATCAATGGCAAGACGGACACCTTGGTTGGTCTCAAGGAGAACGTCATCCTCGGTAAACTTATCCCGGCCGGTACTGGTCTGGAGGTCTACCGCAATATGCGGGTGGAGCCGACCGCAGAGGCTAAGGCTGCTGCGTTCACGATGAACTATGACCCGTTCGATTACGACTTTGGTTCAGGATCGGGCGAGGCTGTTCCACTGGATGACTTGGACTTGGGCGATCTGGGCTGAGGTTATAAACGCCGACTGCGAGTCTCTCCTCCCTCATTGTGAGGGAGGAGAGACTTTTTGCATGAGGCGGGAGGTTTAAGCAGGGCCTTGGAGCTTCGATGGGCGTGGGCTTGAGCTATTAATGCGAAAGACTCTCAATATCATGTACCATGATGGTGGTTCTCTCTCAGAGATATGCGCAGGTGATCCTGGGCTGTCCTCTATGAGCCACCCGTCTCATTGGAAAGAAGTGATATGCAGATCAGGAAGAACCTACGAAGGCCGGTGGCGTTGGCCGTCCTCATGACTCTGGTTGCGTCGGTGTTCGCGCCGATGTCATGGGCCAGGGACGCCAAGGTGGTCTTGAGTAAAAATCACACGGACGCCTTCTACATCACCACTGATACCGGTGTCCCCGTCGTCAAGGTTGCCAATGGGCTCCACTCGCGAATGTACGACCCAAACGATGTCGAATTCCAGATTCAGTCGGACACCTACGGCAAGCGGTACAAGCTCACAGGGCTGAGTGAGTCACCTTTTGAGGGCTACTGGCAGCGAGAATACTGCCGAATGGTTTGAACCTGGCTGGAATGCTCCGGGCTTCACAAAGAATGGATTCGACGCGTTGCGCGTCGACTTCACCGCGATTACGGGTCCAGGCAAGATGTACCTCCTCGGCAATTCACCCGAGGCAGACGAGAACGCCAAACTCGGCACCTTCCTCGCTGATGACACATATCAGGTGGTCAAAGGAGCCTCACTGCCGATCAAGGGTCATCAGCATGCCCACTGGTTCTTCACTCATGCCGGAAAATACACCATGAGCGGTGTTGTTGTCGGCGCCAAGACCGACGGGGACAAGGTCTCCTCCCAGCCGTTCACCATGTCGTGGGATGTCCTGAAGTCTGACGACGACAAGCGCCCTGATCCTTCTGACGACTCGGGTGAGCCTTCCGCTGGGCCGTCGCATGATCCGTTGGAGGAGCCGTCCGGTGCACCCCACGACGCGGCAGCGCCGAAGATTGACGACACCAAGGTCGAGATCGCCCAAGGCCATCTTGACGTGTTTACTGGTATCGCTCGCAACCGCAAGCTAACGATGGTCATCAAGGATGACCACAGCGGCAAGGCCATCTACCGGAAACCTGAGGCGGTGACACTGCGCATCGGTAAGAATGCCTACCGGAAACTACCCCAGAGCATGCACGACCGCTTTGGGCCTGAGGGGTACCTTCTAGCCCAAAATGGCGACAATCAACAAGAGGTACTGTTCCCAGGCTGGGACACCTATGGTGTCACACCTGATTTCGGGGCTGTTGACCTCGAGTTCGTCGATGTGAAGGGGCCAGGGAAGGTGTACATGTTCCTGCAGGGTATCGGTAAGCTGTGTTCCCCGCTGGTGTCCGGTTCATGGGTGCTGGCCTCGGGAGAGTCCATCTCGCAGAAGAAACCGGGCCATGTCCACACTAACTGGTTGTTTGAGAAGCCAGGTACCTACACCATGAAGGTCCGGCTGAAGGGAGTCCCGGTCACGGCGACTGATGGCAAGGCCGTTGTTTCCGAGCCGGTGACGTACACGTGGGTTGTCGGTGACCGAAGCGGTAGCCAATCGTCTGCGGCGCCGACCGTTCTTCCGTCAGTGACGGTGCCGACCGGCCAACCATCTGCGGTGGTCAGTGCTCGCCAGCTTGTCAAGAGGGTGGATGAGAAGACAGCTCCCGAGCCGTTTACGCCGAAGCCGACTCCGGCCCCGACTTCCGGTGAGCGTACCGTCAAGCCGGTTCCGGGTGCTGCCACTACGACGGCAACCACCGTCGTTACCGATGGAAATGATCAGGGTGTTGCGCGCGTCGCTGGTGGGATAGGCACTCTGCCTCATACTGGTGTCTGACAGTTTGAATTACTCTTCCTATCTGTGAAACCCCGCGTCTCAGGACGCGGGGTTCTTCACCTGAGGGCAAACATCGAATTGTTGCCCATCCGTCTGATGTCGTAGACTCGAAGGCATACGGATACCATTGGTATTGCGAGGGGATGACGGTATGAAGCGAACAGTTCTGACGGGTGCGGTTGCGGCGTGCCTGGGAATGGTAGCTTTCGCGGTGACGGCCCCAGATGCGAGAGCGCAGAGCGCCTCGATTCCGGTGCCGACGTCCAGAGCAACTGCACATCCTCGTCTGGCTAATCGTCCATCAGGCGGGATTACGTGGTCGCCTCACCACCACGGCATCGTGCCCCCGGAAATCCACGGTGGCACCATCTATCTTCCCGATATCAGTGCCGGTCCGATCATCCTGCCGACCATCAAGGGCGGGACGATAACCCTCCCTGACATTAAAGGCGGCACAATCACCCTTCCCGATATCAGCGGACGCCCCATTATTCTTCCCAAGATTGAGGGTGGTGTGGTGAGCATTCCGCCGATCGTTTTCCCGTCGCTCCATGCCAGGGGCAGTATTCAGGTTAACGGTACGCTCCCTGGCTGGGCTAATGGTCGGGGGAACTTCCTTGCTGCGGGCGGCATGGGTGCCCCCGCGGGTCGTCCGATGGCCCTTCCGCAGACTGGCGCCTAAGAAATCCCGGTAGAGGTTTCTCACCCGACGGTGCTTACGGGGTTTCCCTGGCGCGCTTTGTCGTAGCGTTGCCAGGTTTGACCCCCGCAATGCAGGGGGGATACTCTATTAAAGCATGTCCGGTTCGTCCGGACGCTTGTGCGTGCCCTGGCACGGCGATTCACGACCGCTCGAGTTGCTGCGAGAAGGTCTGCCCGTGCGGAGTTCGCACGGCACTCCCAATCTGCAGCGAGGGCAGCGGTGATCCCGACGCAGCGATGGCGGAGTGCGAAGCCAGGGAATTCCGAACCCACCAGACGGAAAGAGATACCAGCCGGTGCCTACAATCCAGCAGCTGGTCCGCAAGGGCCGCACTGACAAGATCAGCAAGAACAAGACGCCTGCCCTCAAGGGCTCGCCGCAGCGTCGTGGCGTGTGCACCCGTGTGTACACCACGACGCCGAAGAAGCCGAACTCGGCACTGCGAAAGGTTGCCCGTGTGCGCCTCTCGTCGGGCATTGAGGTCACGGCCTATATTCCCGGTGTCGGACACAACCTCCAGGAGCACTCCATGGTGCTTGTGCGTGGCGGTCGTGTGAAGGACCTCCCGGGTGTGCGTTACAAGATTGTCCGCGGCTCCCTCGACACCCAGGGTGTTAAGGGCCGCAAGCAGGCCCGTAGCCGTTACGGCGCCAAGAAGGAGAAGTGATTCATGCCTCGTAAGGGACCCGCGCCGAAGCGCCCAGTGATGGTCGATCCCGTCTATGGATCTCCTCTCGTCTCCCAGCTTGTGAGCAAGATCCTTCTCGACGGCAAGAAGACTGTTGCCCAGAACATCGTCTACACCGCCCTAGAGGGCTGCCGGGCCAAGAACAACACTGATCCGGTGCAGACCCTCAAGCGCGCGCTCGACAACATCAAGCCCTCGCTGGAGGTCAAGTCTCGCCGCGTCGGCGGTGCCACCTACCAGGTGCCGGTCGAGGTCAAGCCTGCCCGCCAGACCACTCTGGCGATGCGGTGGCTGGTGAATTTCTCCCGCGAGCGTCGTGAGAAGACCATGGCTGAGCGCCTCATGAACGAGATCCTTGATGCCTCCAACGGCTTGGGCGCTTCGGTGAAGCGCCGTGAGGATACTCACAAGATGGCCGAGGCCAACCGCGCCTTCGCCCACTACCGCTGGTGATCGTTCGCCCCCTTCCCATCTGGGGAGGGGGCACCATCACGTCCAGCCTAGAAAACCTGCGGTTCACCGCAGGTTCATCTGCGTCGAGCATCATACCAAGACCACTTACTCCAAGATTCGAGGTCAAACACAGTGGCCAAAACTGACCTGAGCAAGGTTCGCAACATCGGCATCATGGCCCACATCGATGCCGGCAAGACGACGACGACCGAGCGCATCCTTTACTACACCGGCAAGTCCTACAAGATCGGCGAGGTCCACGACGGCGCCGCCACCATGGACTGGATGGAGCAGGAGCAGGAGCGCGGCATTACCATTACCTCCGCCGCGACCACCACCTTCTGGCATGACACCCAGATCAACATCATTGACACCCCCGGACACGTGGACTTCACCGTCGAGGTGGAGCGTTCGCTGCGTGTTCTTGACGGTGCTGTCGCCGTATTCGACGGTGTGGCGGGCGTCGAGCCGCAGTCGATGACTGTGTGGCGTCAGGCCGCTAAGTACGGCGTGCCGCGCATCTGCTACATCAATAAGCTGGACCGCACCGGCGCTTCTTTCGACCACTGCGTCAAAACCATTAAAGAGCGTCTGCACGCTATTCCGGTCCTGCTGCAGTTGCCGATCGGTGCCGAGGACCAGTTCATGGGCATCGTTGACCTGGTTGAGATGAATGCTAAGACGTGGCGTGGCGAGACTGAGCTCGGTGCTCACTACGAGACCGAGGATATTCCGGCAGACATGAAGGACGAGGCCGAGGCGGCCCGCGCTGAGATGCTCGAGACCGTCGCTGAGAACGACGAAGAGTTCATGGAGCTCTACCTCGAGGACCCCGATGCCGTGGCCGTCGATCAGGTCAAGGCCGCCATTCGTCGCGGTGTGCTGGCTTCCGCCTTCACCGCTGTCACCTGTGGTACCTCCTTCAAGAACAAGGGTGTGCAGCCGCTACTCGACGCCATCGTCGATTACCTGCCGTCCCCGACTGACGTTCCCGCCATCTCCGGTTTCAAGCCCGGTGACGAGTCCGTCGAGCTTGAGCGTCGCCCATGTGATGATGAGCCGCTGTCGATCCTGGCGTTCAAGATTGCCTCTGACCCGCACTTGGGCAAGCTGACCTTTGTGCGCGTCTACTCTGGCGTTCTCCATGCTGGCGACCAGGTGCTCAACGCCACCAAGGGCAAGAAGGAGCGCATCGGCAAGATCTACCAGATGCACGCCAATAAGCGCGAGGAGATCGAGAGCATTGGGGCCGGTATGATCTGCGCGGTCATGGGCCTCAAGGACACCACCACTGGCGAGACTCTGTGTGACCAGACGAACCCCATCATCCTCGAGTCGATGACCTTCCCGGCCCCCGTGATCGAGCAGGCTATCGAGCCGAAGTCGAAGGCGGACCAGGAGAAGCTCTCGAACGCCATCCAGCGTCTCGTCGAGGAAGACCCGACCTTCCGCGTCCACACTGACGAGGAAACCGGTCAGACCATCGTTGCCGGTATGGGCGAGCTCCACCTGGACGTCTTCATCGACCGTATGAAGCGTGAGTTCCACGTCGAGGCAAATATCGGCAAGCCACAGGTCGCCTACCGTGAAACCCTGCGCAAGCCCGTCGAGAAGTACGAGTACACGCACAAGAAGCAGACCGGCGGTTCCGGGCAGTTCGCTCGTGTCATCATCGCGATCGAGCCGAAAGAGCCCGGATTCGGCTATGAGTTCGTCAATGCCGTTACCGGTGGCCGCATCCCCAAGGAGTACATCCCCTCGGTTGATGCCGGTGTTCAGGAGTCCATGCAGTTCGGTGTCCTCGCTGGTTACCCGGTCGAGGATGTCAAGGTCACCTTGCTCGATGGTGCTTACCACGAGGTCGACTCCTCCGAGATGGCGTTTAAGATCGCCGGCTCGATGGCTTTCAAAGAGGCCGCTCGCAAGGCTAACCCGGGTCTGCTCGAGCCGTTGATGGCCGTTGAGGTCACGACCCCTGAGGATTACCT
Organism: Cutibacterium sp. 37298; assembly: GCF_023838685.1. Taxonomy (NCBI): domain Bacteria; kingdom Bacillati; phylum Actinomycetota; class Actinomycetes; order Propionibacteriales; family Propionibacteriaceae; genus Cutibacterium; species Cutibacterium sp. 37298. Next base: position 219,465 of record NZ_JAJNRJ010000003.1, on the reverse strand, counting down.
CGGTACTGTCATCGGCGACCTCAACTCCCGCCGCGGCCAGATCCAAGAGATGGTTGAGGAGCACGGAAACAAGGTCGTGCGCGCTTTGGTCCCGCTATCTGAGATGTTTGGATACGTCGGTGACTTGCGCTCAAAGACCTCCGGACAGGCTTCATACTCCATGGAGTTTGATTCCTATGGCGAGTGCCCGTCGTCCGTTGCTGACGAGATCATTGCCAAGGCTAACGGAGGCAAGTAAGCTCACTTTTCATGAACGTATTGGCCCGGCCCCCCCAATTGGGGCCGGGCCAAAACGTTCATGAAAACCCAAACAAGGCATACACATGTAATCACCTGTCTCAGATAGGGCTATACTTTTGCCGGAATTTGACATTGCGAACCGGGGATTGACGAATTCAAATCCCCTGTCATGAACTAAGGGGACCTCCATGGCGGATGAATCCGGTCACGGCAAGGAACAACACGATCAGCTTTCTACCAGTAACCAATCCAACAACGCCTACGATTCCATTGATCCTTCGCAGACGGTGATCCGTCCAGCGCCGACGCCGACACCGCAACCACCCTCGGGGCCGGAGATTCTCGCTGATGGTCGCAGCACTGGTCCGGCAGACCAGCCCGGGCGTCCCGATGGGGGCTTCGGACAGCCTGCTGCGGGTTCGGCGAGCGTGGTCGGAGAGCCTCAGAGACAGCCGCAGACGATGCCGCCGAATCCGCCACTCCCGAATCAGCTCCACCAGTCTGGGGGATTCGCGGGCCCTCAGGGAGGGCCCCGCTTTGATCAGCCCAATGGCCCTCGACCAGGCTGGCCGAGTGGGTGGCAGGCCCAGGGACATTCCGGTCCCTACGGCCCAGGCCCTCAGCCCGGCCAGCAGATAGGTCATCCGGGTGTCCAGCCTGGGCAGCAGAGCGTGCCCCAGCCTGGTACGGTGCCTGCCTACCCGACGCAGGCTCCGGGCCAACGTTCCGGCGTCCAACCCGGCATGGTGCCGAACCCTGGGCACCCGGGCCCTTACCAGACGAGTCTGCAGCAAGGCGGGTACACCACCACGCAGCCCCTGCCGACCATGCCTGCCGCTGGTCAAGCGCCGATGATGCAGCAGCCCTATCAGGGGGCGCTCGCGGTACAACCATCTGGTAACTGGTTCGCTGACGCGTGGGGAGTTCTCCGTCGGATCTGGAGAGGTGATGTCGTAGAGGCCTTTGATCTGGCCACGGCCTCCCGGAAGTTCTGGCTCTGGACTGGTCTTGCCCAGGCTGGATTTGCCGGTTTCGCCTTTGCCAACTTGATGTGGCGGGTGACGTCCTCCATCGACAACGGGGCCAACCGTGTTACTCACGGCTTCCTTGGTCGGTTCGGTATGGACGACCCCAGTCAGACCTATAACGTCACCGGATTCGAGTTCAGTTCGTGGTTGAAGGCGTTCTTCACCATGTTCCTGGCTGTCGCCGTGGTGTTCGCGGTACGTCCGCTCTTCATCAAGATGGTATACGCGTGGCGTCAGTCCAGGCAGACTTGGGAGGTCGCCTACACCGTCAACTCGGTCGCGACCCTGTCCTCCACCTTCGTCGTCGCAGTCGTGAGCCTCCTGTGGTTTGTGCCCTCCGGGGCACTGGTCCCGGTAGGGCTCGTGATGCTGTGGGCGCTTGGCGCGATGTGCCAGTTCCTTGGTGAGTTACTCCTCTACACTGGCGTGAACAAGACCGGAGAATTCCCGCCATATTCCCGTTCCCCGCTCGTCCCGCACGTCATCGGGACTGGCTTTTACGTGGTAGTGGTTATCGTGCTCTGGTTGCTCTGTGCCGCGGTCGCCGGGGGGATCACGTCATGAGTCCGACGATGAGCAGACGGCGTCTTAGCGCGCCGATGCGGCGTGGTGTCGTGGCTCTGTGTGTGGCGATGGCCTTCGTGTTATCGGGATGCGGTGCCGTCATAGGTACAACTCTCAAGGTCAACGACGATGGTTCGGGTTCCCGGGGTTTGACGGTGACCTTTACCAACGACGATTCCGATCAAGCCAAGCAGGTGTTTGCCAAGCCGTTGAGCGTCTATGACGCAAGTATCAAGAAGCATGTTCCCTCGCAGCTGACTTACAACGGCTTGCACATGCAGGGAAAGTCGATGGTTGCCTCCTTCCAGCTCGACTTTTCCAGTCCCCAGGACTACCTCACTAAGGTGCGCGCCATCATTGGCGGCTCCAAGGATCCGACGTCTGACATCCAGAACATCAACACCCCGTTGGTTAACGGAGTCGTCGGAAAGGAGAACTTCACGTCCCGGGATCTTCTTGAGTGGTTGCCGCAAGGTTTGGAACAGGACGGAATCGTTGATTCCGGCAACGTTGGGAACGTCCTCGACTCCGAGAACAACATGACGTTGACGATCGGAGGCAAGAACTTCACCTCGCAGACGCCGCTGGACGTCGAGCACGTGGCTGACAACGGTTTCGACCAGGTTGTCGTTCAGCTGAACTTCAAGAGCATGAGGGACGTCGGTGCCGTCGTCTGGTACTTCTCCGAGCAGGCCTGGGGTGCTGACAAAAAGAATAAGGTCAAAGCCTTCCTCGACCAGGCCACCAAGGACGGCAATGGTGAGGCCGCCGACGCGAAGAGTGACGACCTGCCTGAGGATGTGCGCCAACAGCTCTCGTCGACCTACCCAGTGGGCAAGAAGGTCACCATCAAGGCCGGTTCTTTGGAAGAGGTCGACAAGAGGGTGGCTCAGGCTCTCGGCAACAAGTCTGGCAGTTTGAAGATCGCTCCCGGACAGGCGAAGCAGAGCGACCCGAGCAGTGGGACAACAGCGTCATTCGTGATTCCGTTGTCCTTGACCGGTCAGGTCTCCTGCTCGGCTATCTGCTCCCGCGACGCCGGGGACCCGGTGACGGTGGTCACCCACCCTTCGCAGTGGGTGAATGAGGACTCTTCTGCGCCATCGGACGAGGGCCAGACGAGCACTCAGATCATCAGGGGCGACGCGCCTTTGACGTTGGACGTGCCGCTGGAGACCAAGAAGACCAGCACAACGATGCATCTTAACCCGGGGGCAGAGGTCTCGTACGAGGCCAATTTGACCTTCGACAATGCCGCTCTGGGGGACAACAAGGAGGAGGTCAAAAAACTGCTCCGGGGAGACAGGAACTGGTCGGTCGAGCAAAAGTCTGGCAAAGGCACCACCCAGTACACGGTCAGGGGGAGCGCCGACGATCCCCTCGCCTTCAGCAAGAAGTACTCGGGAAGCGATTCTCCCCTGGTCGTAGAGAACGAACTAGAGCCGACGACGTTCAAGAATCACTGGATGATCGCGGTCACCCCCTTGGACAGGATGTCGAGGGGCGAAATCAGGATCATCACCGATCACGGCACGTTCGACGATGGCAGCTCTGAAAAGACGTGGACACCTGGCGAATCCACGGTGTTCAACGCCCGTGTTAGTACCCTGCGGACCGGTCCTGTCGTTGTCGCGGTCGTCATCGGTGTCCTCATTGTCGCCGTTGCTGTACTGGCTTACATCAAGCGCGATGCTATTCGGGCATGGCACAAGAAGCGTGCTGAGGCTGCGCGTCAGCAGGCTGCCCAGAACGGGCAGTACCGGGTCCCTGCGCAGGGTCAAACGGCTCAGAATCAGCAGTGGTCATCGCGCCCCGGCGCTCCGGTGCCTCCGCCGCCGGGCGGATACCCACCTGACCATAGTGGCGCTGGCCAGTGGACAGAAAACGATCTTCGATGAGCGCTCTTTCTCCTAGCGGTGGGTGTGCTCGCTGCCACGTCGCGTGTCGGGTCATGAATTCAGCGTGCGGTCGTGGCGGCGGCTGGCGTGTTGCGGCCAGCAGAAGGGGAAGACCTGGTTTGACTATCCCTGGGCACGTGCAGAATAATAAGAAAAGTTCCCTGACCTCTGGTCGGGGGCCCGTCCAGAAACGTTCCTGGGAACCTCCCAGGAATATCCACATGACGCGTCCCGTGCACAAGCGGGCGACATTCCAGAAGGAGCCCCAGTGGCAAAGGCCAAGTTCGAGCGGACCAAGCCGCACTGCAACATCGGCACCATCGGACACATCGACCACGGCAAGACGACCCTCACCGCGGCGATCTCCAAGGTGCTGCACGACAAGTACCCGGAGCTGAATGAGGAGTCGCCGTTCGACCAGATCGATAAGGCTCCCGAGGAGCGTCAGCGCGGCATCACCATCTCGATCGCCCACATCGAGTACCAGACCGAGAAGCGTCACTACGCTCACGTCGACTGCCCTGGGCACGCTGACTACGTCAAGAACATGATCACCGGTGCTGCTCAGATGGACGGCGCCATCCTCGTGGTTGCTGCTACTGACGGCCCGATGCCTCAGACTCGTGAGCACGTTCTGCTCGCTCGTCAGGTGGGTGTGCCCGCCATCGTCGTCGCCCTCAACAAGTGCGACATGGTTGACGATGAGGAGCTCATTGAGCTTGTCGAGATGGAGGTCCGCGAGCTGCTGACCTCGCAGGAGTTCGACGGCGACAACTGCCCTGTCGTTCGCATCTCCGCCTTCCAGGCCCTCCAGGGTGACGAGAAGTGGACCCAGTCGATCCTCGACCTCATGGACGCCGTGGACGAGTACATCCCGCAGCCTGAGCGCGATCTCGACAAGCCCTTCCTTATGCCGATCGAGGACGTCTTCACCATCACCGGCCGTGGCACCGTTGTCACCGGTCGTGTCGAGCGTGGTGTCGTCAAGACTGGCGAAGAGGTCGAGATCGTCGGTATCCACGAGAAGACCCAGAAGACCACCGTTACCGGTGTCGAGATGTTCCGTAAGATCCTCGACGAGGGCCGCGCTGGTGAGAACGTCGGCGTTCTGCTCCGTGGCACCAAGAAGGAGGACGTCGTTCGCGGCATGGTCCTCTCCAAGCCTGGTTCCACCACCCCCCACACCGACTTCGAGGGCCAGGTCTACGTCCTCAAGAAGGATGAGGGTGGCCGCCACAAGCCGTTCTTCTCCCATTACAGCCCCCAGTTCTACTTCCGTACCACGGACGTGACTGGCACTGTTGAGCTCCCCGAGGGCACCGAGATGGTCATGCCTGGCGACAACACCGACATGACTGTGCACCTGATTCACCCGGTTGCCATGGAGGATCAGCTCAAGTTCGCTATCCGTGAGGGCGGCCGCACCGTCGGTGCTGGTCGAGTCACCAAGATCATCAAGTGATGTGATCTGAGCTTTTCACGAGGGCCGTTCCCTTAAGGGAACGGCCCTCATCGCATGTGAATACAGATTGCTCTATGGCGCCAATAGGCAACAAAGGACATCCGGGTAGCCCCGCCTTTACCGAGGGGCTGACGTCTTAGGAATTGCCTTGGCGACCGCGGCCACGGTGTTGTCGTCACAGGAAATCCCCAACACAGCAGCCCAGACGGGGATGAACTCGCTGTGGTAATTGTGACCGTGGCCGCCTGGTGGGGTCGTTGCTAGGGTCATGTCGGCGGTTACCTGCCAAAAACTTGACCACGGCGTCCACAGAATGTGGGGATTGACGTCGTTGCCAGCTCTCTCGCGCATCCAGTCGGGCTCAGCCCAAATCATCTCAGGGGACCACCACGTCACCGGGTCTGAAGGATGCTGGACATAGGCAATGCGGGTGTGTGAACGCCAGGGTGGGTAGGGGGCTCCCCAGTGATCATGAGTGATTTCACGCGGATTGCCTATGAAACGTACGACCCGGCCATTGTCAATTACTGGGACGATTTCGGGAGACCCTTCCCGTCGATGCTTTTCGAGGTCCTTCCAAATTGGTGTGAAACCGGGCGTGCCCACCCACACAGCGCCATCGACCTTCGACACCATGTCATTGATCGACGCAAAGGCAGCCTGCCCTCCGAAGGACCCCAGAGATACCCCGCTGGTGTACAGCTTGGGACGAGTCTGCGGATCAAGTGTTTTCCAGTAGTTATAGATGACGGTGAACAGTGCCCGGGCTCCCTGCTTTGGTGATTCGCGGTCAAGGAGGAAGGCCCCGACGCTGCCTAGGTACGAGTACTGCATGGTGGCGGTGGCGCAGTCGCCGCGGGTCAAATATTCGACCGCAGACACTGACCATTCCTCCACCCAGCCAGAACCCGTGCCGTTCTGAATGACGAGTACCTTACGGTGAAACGCTCCGGTGCGAATGAGCTCAGCAAGCACACCACGAGCCTCCGCCGTGTAATCACGTTGGGTATTGAGCCCGGCATATACCCGGATTGGCTCCTTTGCCGGTTTCCCCATGACATCGCTGATCATGGCGGCGCTCGGCCCGTCGGTGACGACGTCTTTGCCTTCTCGGCCCAGTCCGTCCCAGGGCTGGAGGGAATCCGGGGAGCCAGACTTTAGGGGAGACGTCGGCGGGGTACGTCCGGCTGCTGTTTGGGCATTCGTCTGTGCCATGACATGGGCGACGCCGTTGGCAGTCGTTCTCACGATGACGTTATTGGTTGCCCAGAGCAGTAAAGCCACGCTTAAAGCAACGACAACGACGGCGAGAACTGGCTGGGCGATGAAACGGTGCACACCGGTATACAGAGTTCGGATGCCGTGAGCGATGAAACGCATAAGTAATACCGCTGTGACGAAGAAGATGAGGCCCGTCACTACCCCGACGGTCTGCGCAAACCACACCTTACGCGGCAGCCCAACAGCGTCGGATACAGAACGCTGCTGTCGGGTGCACCATATGAACATTCCGAGCGATATGAGGGCGAGGATTGCATACCAACTACGTTGAATCCCTCGCACGGCGCTGGTCGACACTGACACCTGCAACCGAGTGATCTCTGCTAGCCATCGCGAGATTCGGCCAATGAATCCGCCGATCCCGTATGCGAAGAGTGTTGATAACCACACATTGACCGCGACCATCCACCACGTCCGGGGAACCAGTGAGGGCGTTAAAGCCGTCCATAGGCCGAACAGGGCAAAGATGAGGCCAACGATGCTGGCACGGCGCAGCACTTTCGCCGGCCAACTCCGGTTGGCCAGCCGAGCCGGGTACCCATGCTTAGGAATCCACGGGACGATTTGGGTAGTCAGCGCTACATCCTTCCAGTATCGATGGCGTGCGGTCTTTACCTGCCATGATCGCACTCTTCCACGTTGCCCGGACAAGAAGAGCCTCGGCCTACCTTTGAGGTGGGCCGAGGTTTAACAATGTTCACACGTAGTCAGACGCCAGTGCCTGGCAGGGTCGTCGGACGATTGGGAGAGCCAGATCCCGGTTGGGGCCCACCAGATATGCCGCCGTCACCTGGCTTGCCGCTGCCTGGCCACGTCTCGCCGGTCGTGGTGACGAACCAGTTGCGATCGAAAAAGTCCTTTGGATTGATCGTCTTCATTGCCATGGCAGTATCGATGAGTAGCTGGCGAATCTCGAGAATCTCGTCCCAGACGACCGGAGCCTCGGCGACGTGCGGGTAACCGCCGCCACCGCTCATGCGGTAGTTATTGATGGCCAGCAGGAACCTCTGGTCATGAGCGACCGGCTTACCCTGCCACGACAGGCCCAGGATGCGCGCGCCGACCGGCCGGGAAATATCGATGGAGTACGTGACCCCAGTAACGGCATCATAGTTGTAATCCCATACCGGCTTGCCCTGGTAATCGGCCTGAGTGTCGCCGCCTTCGCTGGCCGGAGCCGGATTGACGGCGGCCCCTTTCTTGGCCTGCTTGAAGTACTTCGCGGAGTACTCCAGGTAGTCCTCGAGCTGCTTACCGGTAAGCAGGATTCCGGCCAACGTGTTGTCAAAGACGTACAGCCCGGCGATGTCCTTGATCGTGACGTCACCTTTCGGGAAGGCTGCAGTGCGGGAGAACGGTGACACCTGGGCAATGACCGGGATGCCGTCATATGTGCCGCCCTTGATCGCCTTGGCAACGGTGTCGGCCTCGACCTTGCCGATGAAGTCAAGGATCGGGGTGTCTTCGACCATCGAACGCTCAGTTGTCAGCGTCGCCATCGAGGTGGCAACAACTGAGTTGACGTACCTGACGGTGGCCTTGTGGTCGGTCTGTAGCTGGGAGTCGGAGGCGAACTCTGTGTCCTCCTTAACATCGCGGGTGTAACGCGGTTTGACCGTGATCTGATCGTGGCGGATCGTGACCTTGGTGGCGGAGAAGTTCAGCGGAATCGTCACGTGAGATACCGAACGAGCCCAGTAGTCGGGCTGAGTGATGACGACCTTGTGCCCTGAGATGCCGTCAACAATCTCAACGGGGTCATCCTGATGGGTGTGACCGATGACAACCAGGTCAACCTCGGGAACGGACTTTGCCAACACGGTGGCGTTATTCTCGGGCAGCCCGTGGTAAACCGGGGCAGCCTGAACTTCGGAGAGCCCGGCATGAACGAGCACGACGACGACGTCGGCACCATCTTTGCGAAGACGTACTGAGTATCGAGCGGCGGTCTTGACTGGATCAGCGATATCGACCTTGCCGACCAGATTTGCCTTGTCCCACACCATTGAGCCGGGGGTAGTGACCGCGACTATGCCAACCTTCACCTCGTGACCGGCAACGTTTTTGGTCAGCATGAGGCTGCCCTGGGTGAGGGGCTTGCCGGTCTTGACATCAATGACGTTGGCGCATAGCAGCGGGGCTTTGAGGTCGTTGTGGTAGCGGAACAGTTCTGCGATCCCGTAATTGAACTCGTGATTGCCGATATTTGCAGCGTCATAACCCACCAGGTTGAAGGCGCGAGCCATGACCTCATCGTGACCGAGCTTGTCGGGTTGCTTCGCTGAAAGGTACGTCAGCGGGGTGCCCTGGATGGTGTCGCCGTTGTCGAGCATGACGACGGAGTCGGCGCCCTGCTCTGCGCGGACCTGTTTCGCGATCGTGGCCACGCGGCTCACACCCAAGGGAGCCGAGGAACGCCCCTTATCCGAAGGCGGAAAGGCAGCGTCAGCGAAGTAATCCCAGTCGAAGACATGACCGTGGATATCGGTCGTCGCCAACACTGTGAGCGCCGCCGTGCTGAGCGTGGAGTCTGAAACTGTGGGGATCGGTGATGCGAAGGAGCGGTCAACTGCTGTCATGGCGAGTCCAGCTCCCAGCGAGCCGGCCAACAGGGCGCGGCGCGACAGGCTCGTACCAAGGGGGTTGTCATGCATAGATGGTGTCCTTCCAACGGGTTGGGAAGCGACACCATCGTTACCGAATGAGGTGAGCGTTGGGGGACAAATCGATGGATTTTTGTCGGCAACATTGTCTAGTCAGGCCTGGCGCTTTTGTAGCTGGGCCCATTCGTCACGCAGACCGACGGTGCGATGGAACACGGCGGTGTCGTGATCTGCAGCGAAGTATCCCAGTCTCTCGAATTGCACCACCTCGCCCGGAGCCACATTGGCTAGGGCTGGTTCGGCCATGACCTCGGTGAGTGTTTCGCGGGAATGTGGGTTGAGATCGTCAAGGGCTTCCCCGGTCTGCGACCCGGGAATCTCAGCGCTGAATAAGCGGTCGTACAGGTTGGCTGTCACGGGAATGGCATGGCCAGCCGAAACCCAGTGCATCGTCGATTTCACCTTGCGGCCGTCAGGGGCGGTTCCGCCGCGCGATTGCGGGTCGTAACTGGCGTGAACCTCAGCAATAGTTCCGTCAGGATTCTTGACGACGTCGGTGGCTGTCACCAGGTAGGCGCCGCGCAGGCGCACCTCATGTCCAGGGGAGAGGCGGAAGAATTTGCGGGGAGGGTCCTCGCGGAAATCATCGGCCTCAATCCAGAGCTCTCCGGTGAAGGGGACGCGACGGGTACCGTCGTCAGGATTCTCCGGATTATTGACCAGCTGGAACCATTCCACCACCGGGTTGCCGTCGTCGTCAGTCGGCCAGCCATCAAGGACAAGCTTGAGGGGGTGCAACACAGCCATGCGTCGCTGAGCGGTGGCGTTGAGCTCGCGGCGCATGAAGGACTCAAACTCCTCAATGGCCTTGACCGAGTTGTTCTTGGTAGTGCCGACGGCCTGGCAGAAGGCTCGAATGGCGGCTGCTGGGTATCCACGGCGACGCATACCGCGCAGGGTGGGCATGCGCGGATCATCCCATCCGTCAACGATGTTGTCGGTTACTAGGGACTTGAGCCGGCGCTTCGAGGTGATGGTGTGGGTCAACTCGAGACGGGCAAATTCGCGCTGCTTGGGGGCAGGGCCGTCCAGGGGCAGGTGAGAAAGGAACCAGTCGTAGAGCGGACGATGACTGTTGAACTCTAGGGAGCACAACGAGTGAGTCACGCCCTCAATAGCGTCAGACTGACCATGTGCCCAGTCATAGGTGGGGTAGATGCACCACTCGGTACCGGTGGAGTGGTGGGGTTGGTGGCGGATCCGGTACATGACTGGGTCGCGCAGCCACATATTTTCGGCCTGCATATCGATGCGGGCGCGCAGGCAGCGGGAACCGTCGGGGAATTCCCCGGCACGCATCCGCCTCAGCAGGTCAAGGGATTCTTCGGCAGGACGGTTGCGATAGGGACTTTCAATGCCCGGCTTACCGTAGCCGCCGCGCTGCTCGCGGATAGTTTCGGGGGACTGGTCGTCAACGTAGGCCAGCCCCTCACGTACGAGGTATTTCGCCCACTCGTAAAGCTGCTCAAAATAGTCTGACGCGTGGACAACGTGGGCCGGGGAGTAACCTAACCACTCAATGTCTGCAACGATCGACTCGACATACTCGGTTTCCTCGGTGCCTGGATTAGTATCGTCAAGTCTCAGGTTGCAGGTGCCGCCGAAATCCTCGGCAACGCCGAAATCGGTGACGATGGCCTTGGCGTGGCCAATGTGGAGGTAGCCGTTAGGCTCAGGTGGGAACCGGGTCTGGACGCGCCCGCCGTAGGTGTCCTGGTGGATGTCCGCGCGAACAACCTGATGAATGAAGTCCGAGCTGGACTCAGCCGGGTTTCCAGTAGGTTCTGCCATGGCGGGAACTTTACCGGAGTCTGTCAGCGGATCCCGATAGACTTCGTGTCATCATGACTGATTTGCATCCCGCGCGCACGCGCGTTGCCCCCTCGCCCACTGGTGATCCTCACGTCGGTACGGCCTATATGGCCTTGTTCGACAAGGCATGGGCACAACGCACCGGTGGCCAGTTCGTGCTGCGCATCGAGGACACTGATCGCACTCGTCTGGTGGCGGGTTCGGAGGATCAGATTTATCAGACACTCGAGTGGCTGGGGTTATCTCCTGACGAGTCCCCGCTCGTCGGTGGCCCGTATGAGCCGTACAAGCAGTCTGAGCGGTTAGACACGTACAAACCGCTCGTTGAGAAACTCATCGAGTCCGGTCACGCCTATCGTTGCTGGTGCTCCCAGGAGAGGCTCAAGCAGTTGCGCGAGGAGCGTGCTGCGGCGAAGTCGCCGGAGACCGGTTACGACCGGATGTGCCTGGGGATGTCGAAAGAGGAAAGAGCTAAACTGCCAGGTTTCACCGAGACCCCGGTGGTTCGGATGCTTATTCCTGAGGATGTCGATCTGGAGTTTGATGACCTTATCCGGGGCACGGTGCGTGCTCCTCGTCCTGACGATCAGGTGATCCTCAAAGCTGACGGGTTCCCGACTTACCACATGGCCGTCGTCGTTGACGATCATCTGATGGGTATCGATACCGTTGTGCGCGGTGAGGAATGGATTTCGTCGACGCCCAAGCATCTATTGCTTTACAAGTGGCTGGGATGGGAAGCGCCGAGGTTCGCTCATATGCCCCTGCTGCGTAATACTGATAAATCCAAGATTTCTAAGCGTAAGAACCCGGCTGCTCGGCTGATGTGGTTCCGTGAGCAAGGCTATCTTCCTGAGGCGTTGCGTAATTTCCTTCAATTGTTGGCCTACCCGACGGTTGCTGAGGGCCAGGAAATGGAGGACTTTGATTCCTTCGTGTCCCGGTTCGATTGGGGAGACGTTTCTACAGGCGGCCCGGTCTTCGACGTCACTAAATTGGACTGGCTCAACGGTCAGTACATTCGCAGCCTTGACGCTGAGGTCCTCACTGATCGTGTGCTCGACTACGCCGACCAGATGGGCCAGGCGCGACAAGTTCTGGGTCGTGATCTGACCCAGGAGGATCGCTGTGTCATCCACGCCGCGATGCCGCTAGTTCGGGAAAGATTAACGTTGTTGTCCGAGGCTCTGCCCAAGCTGGCCTTCCTGCTGACTGACGACGACGCCCTGGTCTTCGATGGGGATTCTGTGGCCAAGCTCAAGGCAGGAGCCGACGACATCCAGCATGCCGCTGTTGAGGTGCTCAAGGGACTTGATGATTTCTCCGCTGACGCTATCCAAGCTGCCTTGCGCGCCCGACTGTGCGACGAGATGGGCATCAAGCCCCGCCTAGCCTTTGCGCCGGTTCGGGTGGCCGTGACTGGTTCGCGGGTGTCCCCGCCGCTGTTCGAGGCGATGGAGATTCTGGGCAAGGAGTCGACTCTTCGTCGTATGCAAAGGTTCGAGGCTGAGATAGACCAGAAGTAATGACTGAACACGGGGAGACGGGGGTTGTGCTGCGGCGTCATCCACTTCTGCGACGCCCAATAGTGTGGTTCTGGGTGCTCGTCACCTGTTATTGGGCGTTGGTGTGGCGAACGCCTGTGTGGGATATCGATGATTTGTATTTCGCCACCCGATCTGGTACTCCCGGCGGGCGTATTGACTGGGCGGATTTTGCGCGGCTCACCGTCTGCGATCTGGTAGAGCGCAATGGTCGTTTCTCGGACATGATGGTGCAACTCGTCATGGCGATGGGGGGATGGATTCGCGTTCCCCTCATACTCTCGTCTGTGACGGCGTCGCTGGCACTATGGCTCATGGTGCGAGGCCTTATTCGAGATCTACGGGAAGTAGTGTCGCCCGGTGCTGACCTTTTAGCAGGCATCGGTGCATTTCTCGCACCAATTGGCCGTGATTGGGTTCGAGCCACATATGGGTGGGGATACAATCATGTTCATTGCTGCGAACATCGGCTATATGTGGGGTCTAGCGCTCGGTATCGTTTCTATCCTTCTGCTGTGGTCCCAGCGGGGACCGAATGTCGACCACGGCTGGGTTTTGTGGATAGCGGTGGTGCTGTCATGTGTAGCAAGCATTCACCATGAATTGAATGCGCCGGGAATCGTCGGAGCAATTGTTGCCATGGCTCTCATAACACCTGCTGGGAAATGGACTACTCGGTGGGCGGTGGCTCTGATCGTGGCGGCTGTGGGAAATGCCGCGAGAATGGGAATGCCGGGTTTGTGGGCACGTCGTCACCGAGTGGGAGACCCATATCCGTACCCGAAATCAACCGGGGAGATTCCCAAACGAGTGTCATTCATCGTCCACTCCGTCAGTCATTCGCTCAGCAATTACCCGGTCGTGTTCTTTGCGATCATGCTGTCAGTTATCGCTCTGTGTCTGGTAGTCATGAGGCGCGGATTCCACCGCCGCGCTATCGGGATCCTGCTCGCCCTGTTCTGTGTGGCATCTGTCGGGCTAGCCGCGGCCAGCCTGCGAATTATTACGGTACTCGCGCAACGAAAGCTCGTGGGAGATATTCGACTGTACTTCTCGGCCACCGGAGTGCTGAGCGGGGTGTGCTTCGGCATCGTGATGGCGATCCTTGTAGTGCTCACAGTGATGGTTGCTCGGATACCGGGATGCGGCATGGTGGGGGTGTCGACGGGCGCGGCGTTTGGTTACTATGCGCTGCCGTTGATTCAAGGTTCTCCAGGGGGACGAACGTCCTTCCTCGGCCTAGTGGTTTTTACCGTGAGTGCGCTGATATGGGCATGGGCTGCAGTCGGGCTGATGCGGGGTGGCACAACCCAGGGCGACAGCTGTATTCCAGCCTCGGAATCTGGCGCGCGAGTTATGGCGGTATCGGAGACGCAACTCGCGACGGTTCTGGCTATGGTTACTACCGCGTCATGTCTGGGTACCGGCCCATTGGGAGCGTGGGAGATGCTCGAGGGAGCGACACTCAACGGTAGTGTCTGGCGAGCGGTCAACGCCCAGCTAGACGCGGCACGCCGTGGGGAGCGCGACACAGTCGTCGTCCCGAAGGCGCTGCCCGCCCCAGACTGGTTGCCCGACTATGCGGGCCGCCGTGGAACCACCGAGGCCCGCCTTCATCAGTATTACGACCTCCCGAAGAACGTCACCGTGGTGCGTCGCTGAGAGCGCCGTCAAGGACTTCGCGGAGGGACGTGACGAGAATCCGAATGTGCTCGTCAGTGTGACGTGCCGTGAGACAGATACGCAGGATGGCGTCGCCCTTCGCGACTGCGGGGTAGCGGATCGCACCGACCATGAGGCCGCGACGAGCCAGCTCTCCCTGAGCTGCGACAGCACGAGATTCCGGTCCAACCGGGATCCGGATGATCGGGCCGCGATCATGGGCGGCCGAGGGCGGAATGAGGTCAGCTTCGGCCAGGAGGCGACGTGCCTGGGCGACGTTGGCCTGAAGTTTACGGACCCGACTTGTGTCAGTTCGTAGATACTTCACGGCCGCGGCCACGGCTGCCGCGACGGCAGGAGAAGGGGCGCTGGAGAACACGTACCCTCGTGCGCAGTTGCGCATCAGGATAGCCAGAGTCTCGTCGACGCATGCGAAACCACCCTCGACCCCGAGAGCTTTGCTCGCAGTTCCCAACAAAACGTCGGGTCGTTGTGACGCCGAGAGACCTTCGGTCGCGCTGCGGCCAGTGGGACCGACCGTACCAATCCCATGAGCATCGTCGACGACAACCAGAGCACCATGGCGGTGGGCAATTTCGACGAGCTCGCCGACAGGGGTGACGTCGCCGCCCATGGAGTAGACGCCTTCGGTGAGTACGAGCGCCCTGTTGGTCGTAACGCGATCGAGGGCTGTGTCGATGGCGTCGAGGTCGGCGTGGGGGACGACGACGGTGCGCGCTCGCGCCAAGCGGCACCCGTCGATCAGGCTGGCATGGTTCTCAGCATCGGAAATGACGGTGACGTGAGGGTCGGCGAGCAACTGTATGGTCGCGATGTTGGCTTGGTAGCCGCTGGCCATGAACACGGCCTGCGGGTATCCCAACCATGCGGCGATCTCACGTTCAGCCTGGTGGTGAGCTACGGAAGTGCCCGTCGTGAGCCGAGAGCCACCCGAACTATTCCCGAGCCTTCTGGCAGTGTTGATCATGGCCTGCTGAACTTTAGGCTCGGTCGACAGGCCGAGGTAGTCCGATGAGGAGAACAGTAAGGCAGGTCCGTCGGTTGTGACGGTGTCAGGATCCTGAGCAGAGCAGAAGGTGCGGGGACGGCGCTCGAGGCCAGCAGCGCGCCATGCGTTGAGACGGCCGCAGAGGTGATCATGCCAGGAGGCCGCTTTGGGGCCGCTGGCCGTGGCAGGGCCGATAAGAACGGGGTGGTTTTCGAGCCACGTGGTGATCGTGGTTGGGTCGGCACGTGCCGTGTCGACGAGGATGATGCGTCCACCATTGGGGTCGCCGTCAGCTTTGACGTTAGTCACCGTCGTGTAGACCCCGTCGACACAAACGTAGCCGCGGGTGTAATGGGGGTCGTCGGAAATGCAGAGTTCCGCCAGTACTCCCGGTGCGGCTGCGACTTTGCTAGCCAACAACACGGCTTCATGATGGTGTTTCTTGTGTGCCAAAGACGCTCCCGGGGCCGATTCGGTGAGATCTCCGAACTTCGTAACTCGCACCCCACGCAGAGGGTCGGCCTCTAACCGACGGCCAGTTCCCGACTCAACCATGGCAGCTCCTCGCATGGTCGGGCCTTCAGTGAGAACACGCAGTGCTTCGGCAGGATGGGGGACGAAGCGGGATAAGACGTCGACAAAGTACTGGCGAGCCGCCATGGGATCAGGACATTCCTTAAGCTCAGTGGGAAGAGCAGGAATGACGGTGGGCTCGACGTCGAGTTGATCCAGACTGACGCGCACCTGCCGAGCCTTGACGGTATGCCCCGGCGCAAGAGCGCGTTGTGTCAGACCGGCCACGGTCTGCTCGATCATTCCCGGCGCAACGAGCGACTCGGCTCCACTGACGTGATAGGGCTCGTCATCGAGGGTCCCAGCGGCTCTCATGCGCACACTCCACCAGGCTGCGGTTGTGGGGTTTTGCGATGACATTGGCGACTCCTCGGCGTTGGCAACCGGATAACAATTGAACACCATTCAATTGCGGGGCCGTTGTTGGGGTCTGCTGGTCCTGATTTGCCTTGCTGGTTCGTCGGTGACACACTGTAGAAGTTGCTCCGAACGGGGTTGCAGTGCGCCTCGCCCAATGATCTTTTGAGGTCGGGCCCGGCCGCTGCAGCCACACCGGCCACTGCGGCCATGCGGTAGAGGTGTCACCACCAAGGTGAGTCCGCTGCCGGGCCCATGGAAGCGGGTCAGTATCGGATGACTGCCGACAAATCCACAGTGTTCACGGGGTCCTCGACGGCTAGTGAGCGGTGGTGTTCTGCAGTTTGCGATGCGCGACACACCCGAGCGCGTGGGTCGGAGGGGAGCGACGTGACCTTGCGGTTTCCGGATCTGCGGGATCGTGAGGTTGGGACCAATGAGGAGTTCGCTCCTCACGCCGGAACCCTCTGGGCGTACCGGACTCCCACGTCAGGGAATCTTGGACGCGGCAGAGACGAGTAGAAGGAACAACTGTGGCGGGACAAAAGATCCGCATCAGGCTGCGGGCCTACGACCACGAGGTCATCGACTCGTCGGCGCGCAAGATCGTCGACACGGTGACCCGCACGGGCGCTAAGGTCGCCGGCCCGGTGCCGCTGCCGACCGAGAAGAACGTGTTCTGTGTGATCCGTTCGCCCCACAAGTACAAGGACAGCCGCGAGCACTTCGAGATGCGCACCCACAAGCGGCTCATCGACATTCTCGAGCCGACCCCAAAGACAGTCGATTCGCTAATGCGTCTTGACCTGCCGGCTGGTGTCGACATCGAGATCAAGCTTCCGTGAGGTTGAGCACCATGACCAATGAACGCACTGTCAAGGGCGTGCTGGGCACCAAGCTCGGCATGACCCAGCTGTGGGACGAGCACAATAGGCTCGTTCCCGTGACCGTCATCCAAGCCGGACCGTGTGTCGTCACTCAGGTGCGCACTCCCGAGACTGATGGCTACTCCGCCGTCCAGCTTGGCTACGGGGCCGTCAAGGCGAAGAAGGTCACCAAGCCGGAGGCTGGCCACTTCGAGAAGGCTGGTGTGACCCCTCGACGTCACCTTGTCGAGTTGCGCACCGCCGACGCCTCCGAATACACCCTGGGCCAGGAGATCGCTGCTGACGTGTTCTCCGAGTCTGATTTCGTCGACGTCACCGGCACCAGCAAGGGCAAGGGCACCGCTGGCGTCATGAAGCGTCACGGTTTCGGTGGTTTGCGTGCTACCCACGGTGTGCACCGCAAGCACCGCTCGCCGGGCTCCATCGGCGGCTGCTCGACGCCAGGCAAGGTCATTAAGGGCCTCCGCATGGCCGGCCGCATGGGTGTCGAGCGCGTGACTGTCCAGAACCTGCAGGTTCACTCCGTCGACGCCGAGCGCGGGATCATGCTGGTCCGCGGCGCGGTTCCCGGCCCGAAGGGTTCCCTGCTCGTCGTCCGCAGTGCCGCCAAGAAGGCCGCCAAGAATGGGGATGCCGCATGAACGAGACCAAGACCATCGACGTCCTTGACGTCAAGGGCAAGAAGGCCGGATCGGCCGAGCTTCCCGGGGACCTCTTCGACGTGAATACCAACATTCCGCTGATTCATCAGGTCGTCGTGGCCCAGCTCGCGGCTGCTCGTCAGGGCACCCACGCTACGAAGACCCGTGGCCAAGTCTCTGGTGGCGGCAAGAAGCCGTGGCGCCAGAAGGGCACCGGTCGTGCTCGTCAGGGTTCGACTCGTGCACCGCAGTGGGTCGGTGGCGGCACCGTTCACGGTCCGCAGCCGCGTTCCTATGCTCAGCGCACCCCCAAGAAGATGGTGGCCGCTGCTTTGCGTGGGGCCCTGTCTGATATGGCTCGCGACAACCGCATCTTCGTCGTGACCTCGCTGGTTGACGGTGATAAGCCCTCGACTAAGCAGGCCAAGGTTGTGCTGTCCGGTGTGGCTGAGCTTCGTAAGGTGCTCGTCGTCCTGGACCGCAGCGACGAGATCGACTGGCTGTCGGTGCGTAACCTCTCCGAGGTTCACGTTCTGGCTGCCGATCAGCTCAACACCTATGACGTCGTCAACGCCCGGACCATCGTGTTCAGCCAGGCTGGCCTCGACGCTTTCGTTGGTGCCCGCAGCGCTAATACCCAGACCTTGACCGCTGAGCCTGAGGTCCCCGAGACCAATGTTGCCGATCAGCATCCTTACGGTGAGGACTCCTTCCGTGGTGACAACCCGCCGGCTGGTTTCGACATCAAGGGCAACGAGGACTCCATGAAGTTCCACGAGCCGTCGTCTCCGTGGTACGGGCGCACCATCGCTGAGGTGTGGTTCCGTTCCGCCGCGGCTGCTGAGGCCGCTGGCTTCGTCAACGCCGTTAAGTCCGACTCCGAGAAGGAGGACGCCAAGTGAGCGAGCTGAAGATCCGAGATCCCCGGGACATCATCCTCGCCCCGGTCGTCTCCGAGAAGAGCTACGGTCTGCTCGACCAGAACACCTACACGTTCGTGGTCAAGCCGACTGCTAATAAGACCGAGATCAAGATTGCGATCGAGCAGATCTTCGGTGTGAAGGTCACCTCGGTGAACACGATGAATCGTAAGGGGAAGGTACGTCGCACTCGCACTGGCGTGGGTAAGCGTCCCGACACCAAGCGCGCCATCGTGACTGTTGCCGAGGGTGATCGCATCGACATCTTCACCGGCCCGGTCGCCTGAGCCGCGAGAGAAGGAACGAAGTACCAATGGGTATCCGCAAGTACAAGCCCACCACTCCGGGCCGTCGCGGCTCGAGCGTGTCGGACTTCGTCGAGCTCACCCGCTCGACTCCTGAGAAGTCCCTGCTCGTTGCCAAGCCCAAGACGGGTGGTCGCAACAACACAGGCCGCATTACTACCCGTCACATTGGTGGTGGACATAAGCAGGCTTACCGCATCATTGATTTCAAGCGTTACGACAAGGACGGCGTGCCGGCCAAGGTTGCTCACATTGAGTATGACCCGAACCGCACCGCTCGTATCGCCCTGCTCCACTACGCCGACGGCGAGAAGCGTTACATCATCGCCCCTGACGGTGTTGGCCAGGGAACCGTCGTGGTGTCCGGCCCTGAGGCTGACATCAAGCCGGGTAATAACCTGCCGCTGCGCAACATTCCGGTCGGTACCACGGTTCACGCTGTGGAGCTGCGTCCGGGTGGTGGCGCCAAGATGGGTCGCTCCGCCGGGGCGTCGGTGCAGTTGGTCGCCCGCGAGGGTAAGTACGCCACTGTGCGCCTCCCCTCGGGTGAGATGCGCATGGTCGACATTCGCTGCCGCGCCACCATCGGTGAGGTCGGTAATGCCGAGCAGATCAACATCAACTGGGGTAAGGCTGGCCGTAACCGCTGGAAGGGCATTCGCCCGACTGTTCGCGGTGTGGTCATGAACCCGATCGACCACCCGCACGGTGGTGGCGAGGGCCGTACCTCCGGTGGTCGTCACCCAGTGAGCCCTTGGGGTAAGCCCGAGGGTCGCACCCGTAACAAGAAAAAGGCGAGCAGCCGTCTCATCGTGCGTCGCCGCAAGTCCGGCAAGAAGCGCTGATTGGGAGTCTGAGACATGCCACGCAGTCTGAAGAAGGGCCCCTTCGTCGACGAGCATCTGGCCAAGAAGGTCACTGCCCAGAACGAGGCGGGCACACACAACGTCATTAAGACCTGGTCGCGTCGCTCCATGGTCACCCCCGATATGATCGGGCACACCATCGGCGTGCATGACGGCCGCAAGCACGTCCCGGTTTTCGTGACCGAATCGATGGTTGGGCACAAGCTCGGAGAGTTCGCCCCGACCAGGACCTTCAAGGGTCACGTGAAGGACGATAAGAAGGCGCGCAGGCGCTGACGAGAGGGATCTGATTCATGAGCAAAACTGAGAGGCCCAGCCGTCGCGCCGCCCTGCTCGGCGATCGACCCGGCTCGTACGCTATTGCGCGTCACGTCCGGATGAGCGCCAGCAAGTGCCGTCGTGTTATCAACCTGGTTCGCGGTATGGACGCCGTTGATGCGGTGACCATGCTGAAATTCCAGCCGCAGGCCGCGGCCGAGCCGATTCGCAAGGTTATTGCCTCAGCCATGGCCAACGCCGAGCAGACCGAGGGCCTGCGTGCCGACGACCTGTACATTTCGCAGGCCTTTGTCGACGAGGGCATCACCATGCGCCGCATCCGTCCCCGCGCCAAGGGATCCGCTAGCCGGATTCTGAAGCGCTCCGCTCACATCACCGTGGTTGTCGAGCCCAAGGAAGCCCGTCGGGCCCGTAAGAAGGCCACGTCGGGTCGTCCGGCAGCTGCAGCCAAGTCCGAGACCGAGAAGGGAGCCTGACATGGGCCAGAAAATCAATCCCCATGGTTTCCGTCTCGGTGTGACGACCGATCACAAGACCCGCTGGTACGCCGAGAAGCAGTACGCCGAGCTCGTGGGTGAGGATGTCAAGATCCGAGAGTTGCTCCACAAGAATCTGGAGCGCGCCGGTCTTTCGTCCATCGAGATCGAGCGTCGCTCCGAGCGCGTGACCATTTTCCTTTACGCCGCCCGCCCGGGCATCGTTATCGGGCGCAATGGCGCGGAGGCTGAGCGCGTGCGCGGTGAGCTCGAAAAGCTCACCGGCAAGCAGATCCAGCTGAATATCCTCGAGGTTAAGAGCCCTGAGACTGACGCCCAGCTGGTCGCTCAGGGAATTGCCGAGCAGCTTGCTGCCCGTGTCGCTTTCCGTCGCGCCATGCGCAAGGCTCAGCAGTCCGCCATGAACGCCGGCGCTCTTGGTATTCGTATCAAGTGCTCCGGACGTCTGGGGGGCGCTGAGATGAGTCGTTCCGAGGGTTATCGCGAAGGCCGTGTGCCGCTGCACACCCTGCGCGCTGACATTGACTACGGCTTCTTCGAGGCCCGCACCACCTTCGGCCGCATTGGCGTCAAGGTGTGGATTTACAAGGGCGACGTCACCGGCACTCGCGCGGAGCGCGCTGCCCAGAAGGCTGCTCGCCAGGCTGCCCAGGGCGGTCGTGGTGGACGCGGTGGAAACCGTCATGGCCGGGGCGATCGTCCTGACCGTCGCGGTGGACGGCGTCGCGCCGAGGCCGCCAAGCAGTCTGCTGAGACTCCGGCCCCGCAGACCGAGAACGCAGGAGCCTGACATGTTGATTCCTCGTCGAGTGAAGTACCGTAAGCAGCACCATCCCAAGCGGACTGGCGCTGCTAAGGGTGGCACCCAGTTGGCCTTTGGTGACTATGGCATTCAGGCCACCGAGGGTGGGTACCTGACTAACCGTCAGATTGAGGCCGCCCGTATTGCTATGACCCGCTACATCAAGCGTGGTGGAAAGGTGTGGATCAACGTCTACCCGGACCGCCCGATGACCAAGCACCCTGCCGAGTCCCGCATGGGTTCCGGTAAGGGCACGCCTGAGTGGTGGATCGCCAACATCAAGCCTGGACGAGTTCTCTTCGAACTGTCGGGTGTGCCGGAGGAAGTGGCCCGCGAGGCCATGCGTCTGGCCATCCACAAGCTGCCGATGAAGGCTCGTTTCATCTCCCGTGAAGGTGGTGACAACTGATGCCGAAGCTTTCTGCTGCTGAGCTGCGCCAGCTTTCCGGTGAAGAGTTGCGCAACAAGGTTCGTGAACTGAAGGAGGAGCTGTTCGGGCTGCGTTTCCAGTCGGCCACCGGTCAGCTCGAGAACACGGCTCGCCTGCGTGAGGTCCGCAAGGATATTGCCCGGGTGTACACCGTGCTCCAGGAGCGCAACCTCAATATCGTCGACGATCCCGATTCCACTAAGGAGGCCTGAGTATGAGCGAGAACACCGCTGAGCGGACGACCCGCCGCAAGGTCCGTGAGGGACTCGTCGTGTCCGACAAGATGAATAAGACGATCACCGTCATGGTTGAGGATCGCGTCAAGCACCCGCTGTACGGCAAGGTCATGACAAAGTCCGTGCGCCTGAAGGCCCATGATGAGAACAACGAGGCCGGTATGGGTGACCGCGTTCGGATCATGGAGACTCGTCCGCTGTCGGCCACCAAGCGCTGGCGCCTCGTCGAGATCGTCGAGAAGGCCAAGTGATTGGTTGGTGAGGCGATCACCACACTGACGTCAAGGCGACCCATCCGAAAGGGTGGGTCGCCTTGTTGTGTGTGGGGACAGGGGGAGTAGCGCCTTGGTTTGCGTTTCGTAGTTAAGCTAAGGCGGGCTAGCGCTGGAGGAGCCAACCACAGCCAGAGGATCAATCTCAAACCAACGTTTCACCTTGTCCGCCAGCCGCTTGCGTGTGCGCTATGGTTCGTTACCGGTTCTGGATATTGGCGACCTGCACGTCTGCCCGGATGCTGGGGGTGGCTCGTGGGGTTGGCCCCATTCACTCACGACCCACGCGGCCATCTTCGATGAGCCAACGTGACGACTGGCAATCTGTCGCGACGAGAGTTAAACTGCTGAAGTTGTCTTGCGACTGTGCCCACCTTTAAGCACAGCGTGGAGCCCCGACTCTGCGGAGTCGAAGGTTACCGTGCGCCGCCCGAGGGTGGCGGGACCTCTCGCGGACGACAGCCGCGTACCCCCTGAGGTGCGGGTTGCCCTCTGGCAAAATCCAGAGGGTTCGTGTTCAACAGTCCTATCAGGCCCGGGAGGGAACCAGTGGGACAAAGGAGAAGACATGATCCAGCAGGAGACGCGACTTAAAGTCGCCGACAACACTGGTGCGAAGGAGCTTCTTTGCATCCGTGTTCTCGGTGGATCGAAGCGTCGCTACGCCTACCTCGGTGACACCATCGTGTGCACCGTCAAGGATGCCATCCCCGGCGGAAACGTGAAGAAGGGCGAGGTCGTCAAGGCCGTCGTCGTTCGGACCGTCAAGTCGCACCGTCGTCCGGACGGGTCCTACATCAAGTTCGACGAGAATGCTGCCGTCCTCCTTAAGGGAGACGGGGAGCCTCGTGGTACCCGTATCTTCGGCCCCATCGCCCGCGAGCTGCGTGAGAAGAAGTTCATGCGCATCGTCTCGCTCGCCCCGGAGGTGATCTGAATGAAGTCGCTCAAGATCAAGAAGGGTGACCGCGTCAAGGTCATCGCTGGCAACGACAAGGGCGCCATCGGCGAGGTCCTCTCGGTGGACCCGGCCCGTGAGCGCGTCGTCGTCGAGGGTGTGAACATTCGTAAGCATCATCGTCGCGACATGCCCACCCCACAGGGCGGCACCACTAAGGGCGGCATCATCTCGTCTGAGGCTCCGATCCACGTCTCGAACGTTCAGCTCGTGACCAAGATCGACGGCAAGGACGTCGTGACTCGCGTCGGTTACCGTCGCGTGGACGTCACCAAGCGTCGCCCCGACGGCTCTGAGTACGCCGCCCAGCGCAGCGTCCGCTACCTCAAGAAGGAGGAGGCCAAGTGAGCACCGACGCTATCGCGCACGAGATGCCTCGTCTGAAGAAGCAGTACCGCGAGCAGATTCGCGCTGCCATGCAGGAGGAGTTCGGCTACCGTAACCCGATGCTCATCCCCGGTCTTGAAAAGATCGTGGTGAATATGGGCGTCGGTGATGCCGCTCACGACTCCAAGGTTATGGATGGTGCTATTCGTGACATCACCGCCATCACCGGTCAGAAGCCGCAGGTTACTAAGGCTCGCAAGTCCATCGCTCAGTTCAAGCTGCGCGAGGGACAGCCGATCGGCTGCCACGTCACCCTTCGCGGGGACCGCATGTGGGAGTTTGCCGACCGTCTGCTGACCCTGGCCCTGCCCCGCATCCGCGACTTCCGTGGTCTCAACTCGAACCAGTTCGACGGCAAGGGTAACTACACCTTCGGCCTGTCCGAGCAGGTTATGTTCCTCGAGATTGACCAGGACAAGATCGACCGCATCCGTGGCATGGACATCACTTTCGTGACCACCGCGCAGACCAACGAGGAGGGCAAGGCCCTGCTCAAACACCTGGGATTCCCGTTCAAGGCGAAGGATGATCCGAAGAAGGCGAAGACCAAGCGCGGTCCCGCCTACTACGCCAAGAAGAAGAAGTGAGGATCTGATGGCCAAGACAGCTCTGAAGGTCAAGGCGGCCCGCAAGCCCAAGTTCGGTGTCCGTGCTTACACCCGTTGCCAGCGCTGCGGTCGTCCGCGCTCGGTGTACCGCAAATTCGGTCTATGCCGAATCTGTCTGCGTGAGATGGCCCACGCCGGTCAGCTCCCGGGTGTCACCAAGTCGTCTTGGTGACCGCGCGTCCGTCTAAGGATGCTGATCCACGGGCCCGATAAGGCCCCGGCGGGTTGGTAACCCGCCCCATACCTACCTGAACAACACAGAAGGTCCCGAGCCGGTCCCCACGGAGGCGGCATCAGGGAAACCGTTGTGAGAAAGAGGCCAAACCAGCCATGACCATGACTGACCCCATCGCAGACATGCTGACCCGTCTGCGCAACGCCAACCAGGCGTACCACGACCAGACGTCGATGCCTCACTCGAAGATTAAGGCGGGAATCGCCGGTATCCTCAAGTCCGAGGGCTACATCGCCGACTATAAGGTCAACGAACCCAAGGAGGGCGAGGTCGGCAAGACCCTGACCCTCACCCTCAAGTACGGCGAGAACCGCGAGCGTTCGATCGCTGGCGTCCGCCGTATCAGCAAGCCCGGACTTCGCGTTTACGCCAAGTCCACCGCCCTGCCGAAGGTACTCGGCGGCCTGGGCATCGCTATCATCTCCACTTCTCAGGGGCTGCTCACTGACAAGCAGGCCCATGAGAAGTCCGTGGGCGGGGAAGTCCTCGCCTACGTGTGGTGACCGTCGACGAGACAGATAGGAGTAATCAATGTCGCGCATTGGCAGGCTTCCCATCGCCGTCCCGTCCGGTGTCGAGGTGAAGCTTGATGGGCAGTACGTGGAGGTGAAGGGTCCCAAGGGAACCCTGAACTTCACCGTTCGCGAACCCATCACCGTGAGCAAGAATGATGAGGGCGCGATCCTCGTTGAGCGTCCTGACGATGAGCGTGAGAATCGCTCGTTGCACGGGCTGACTCGCACCCTCATCAACAATATGGTTATCGGTGTGACCGAGGGCTACGAGAAGAAGCTGGAGATCCAGGGCGTGGGTTACCGCGTGCTGTCCAAGGGCCCCAAGCAGCTCGAGTTCAACCTCGGTTTCTCACACCCGGTGATCGTCGACGCCCCGGAGGGAATCACCTTCGCCGTCGAGAACCCCACAAAGTTCTCGGTTCAGGGCATCGACAAGCAGGCCGTGGGAGAGACCGCGGCCAACATCCGCAAGATCCGCAAGCCGGAGCCCTACAAGGGCAAGGGCGTGCGTTACGAGGGCGAGAACGTCCGTCGCAAGGTTGGAAAGGCAGGTAAGTGACATGGCAAGCACCCTGACTGTTCGCAAGAGCCTGTCCGACCGCGCCAAGGCACGTGCTCGTCGCCAGGCCCGTGGTCGCAAGAAGATCTTCGGGACCGTCGAGCGTCCTCGCATGGTTGTGACCCGTTCGTCGAAGCATGTCTTCGTTCAGGTCATCGACGATGTTGCCGGCAACACTCTGGTGTCAGCTTCCACTATGGAGGCCGAGCTGCGCGAGATGTCCGGAGACAAGACCGCGAAGGCGGCCCGCGTCGGCACCATCATTGGTGAGCGCGCCAAGGCTGCTGGCATTACCAAGGTCGTGTTCGACAAGGCCGGAAACCAGTACCACGGGCGGATCGCCGCGCTGGCCGATGCGGCCCGCGAGGCTGGTCTCGACTTCTGACCCACGAAAGGCAAGTGAGCAACGATGAGTGGAACCCAGCGCCGCGGTGGCGGTGCAGGTGGTGAGCGTCGTGGCCGTGACAACCGTCGTGGCCAGAACGATCGCAACCGCAATCAGAACGAATATCTCGAGCGCGTCGTGGCCATTAACCGCGTCGCCAAGGTGGTCCAGGGCGGCCGTCGCTTTAGCTTCACGGCGCTAGTCGTCGTGGGTGACGGTGAGGGCAGCGTAGGCGTCGGCTACGGCAAGGCTAAAGAGGTGCCCGCAGCTATCGCCAAGGCCGTTGAGGAAGCTAAGAAGCATTTCTTCAAGGTGCCGCTGGTCGGTCGTACTATCACCCATCCGGTGATCGGTGAGAAGGCCGCCGGTATCGTGATGCTGCGTCCGGCTTCCCCTGGTACCGGTGTTATTGCCGGTGGCTCGGCCCGCGCTGTTCTCGAATGTGCCGGCGTGCACGACGTGCTCGCCAAGTCCCTCGGGTCCTCTAATGCGATCAACGTGGTTCACGCCACCGTCGATGCGTTGCAGCAGCTCGAGGAGCCTGAAGAGGTCGCCCGTCGCCGCGGCAAGTCCGTTGAGGAGATCGCCCCAGCAGCCATGCTGCGTGCGCGCAAGGAGGCCGACGAGGCCGCCGCTGCTGCCCGCATGGAGGAAAAGGCGGGGGTTAACTGATGAGCAAGCTGAAGATCACCCAGATCAAGTCTGGCATCGCTACCAAGCCAAATCATCGTGAGACCCTGCGCAGCCTCGGACTGAAGCGTATTGGTGACACGGTCATCAAGGAGGACCGCCCGGAGTTCCGCGGCATGGTCCGGACCGTTCGTCACCTCGTCACCATGGAAGAGGTGGACTGACATGGCTATTGAGCTCCATGACCTCAAACCCGCTCCTGGTGCCCACAAGGCCAAGACCCGCGTTGGTCGTGGTGAGGGTTCCAAGGGTAAGACCGCTGGTCGCGGTACCAAGGGCACCGGTGCACGCAAGAACGTGCCCGAGTTCTTCGCCGGCGGCCAGATGCCGATTCATATGCAGGCCCCGAAGCTGGGCGGGTTTCACAACCCGTTCCGCACCGAGTACCAGGTCGTGAACCTGGATAAGGTCGAGGCTCTGTTCCCCAAGGGCGGCAAGATTACTGTTGACGACCTGGTCTCCGTTGGTGCGGTGCGTGACAACGAACTCGTCAAGGTTCTCGGAACCGGCGAGCTGACCGTCAAGGTTGACCTTGTGGTTGACGCCTGGTCGAAGTCGGCTCAGGAAAAAATCGAGAAAGCTGGTGGCAGCGTTACCACACGCTGACCTCTTCTCGTCATAGATACGACCGCTTGACGACGGGAGGGATGGGAAACACAGTGTTTCTCATCCCTCCCGTCGTCTATCAACTGACAGCACAATTCCAGAGACGACGTACCTCACTTATTTAATCTCAACACATGGTCGCGGGGGCGAGGTGTGTGTATGATCACGCACACCGTGCGGCCCGCGTGCCGTGATGACCTCACACCTGTGTGGCGGCAAGTCTTGCCGCGCGGGACATCGTCACACTCGCCGGCGGCCCGCTTGCCATCCGAGCAGGCAATGCACACTGTGAGAAAGGACGATCGTGCTCAAATACGTGGTGCGTCGCCTCATTAATTATGTCGTGCTGTTGTTCATAGCAGTCTCTTTCGCATACGTGCTCGCCTCGTATGCCTTGGATCCGCGCAACGCCTTCGACCAGACGAATCCGAAGCTCAACTGGACGGCGATCAATCAGTCACTGACCAACTACAATATCAACCCCGACACCAGTATCTGGGTGCGGTACGAGCGATGGTTGAAGATGGTCTTCCTCCACTGGAACTGGGGCTGGACTCCACACGGCGACGCGATCAACTCCCTCATTGGCACCCGCATCGGTGTATCGGTTCGTCTGGTGATTTGCGGAACGATTATCGGCATGGTCGGCGGTGTTGCGATCGGTGCTTGGTCGGCGGTACGCCAATATTCGGCTGCTGACCGGATTGTGTCTTTCCTGTGCCTGCTGCTCATCTCAACCCCGACGATGGTGTTGGCGGTCTTGCTGCAGCTGGGCGCTATCCGCTTCAACCAGGTGACCGGAACCCAGTTCTTCCAATTCATTGGTGAGGTGGGCTCACACGGTAACTATTTCGGAGCGGAGTTTCTCAGCCGCATGCAGCACCTTCTGCTACCGACGATCTCGTTGTCAGCCTTGAGCCTGGCCAGCTACTCGCGGTATCAGCGCAACTTGATGCTCGATACCCTGGGTGCTGACTACGTCCGTACTGCACGGGCTAAGGGACTGCGCAAAGGGCGCGCAATCCGTCACCACGCTTTGCGTAATGCCATCATCCCAATGGCCACCTACTTTGCCTTCGGTGTCGCCAATATCTTCGTTGGCGCCACCATCTCCGAGCAGGTATACGCATGGAACGGTGTCGGCTCCTACTCGGTGATGTCGATCCAGCAGAACGACATCAACGGGTCGGTTGCGGTTGTTGCCTTCTCCGGTCTCTGCACGCTGACCGGTGCTTTGTTGTCCGACATCCTCATCGCGGTCATCGATCCGCGTGTCCGGGCTCGATGAGGAGGAGCCGTCATGTCTGAACCTACGAACAATTCCAGCGTCGAGCTCAATACCCCGAAGGTGGGTCCCAGCGCTCCGATAGAGGGCCCGGACGCCCTTACTGCATCCGAGCAGAAACACCGGCCGGGTCGCAACGAGCGTGACGGCAAGCACATGTCGCGGGGTCATTTGATCCTGCGTCGCTTCTGGCGTCCAGTCGGCTCGAAAGTGGGTGTTATCGGCTTGGCGCTGGTCGTCTTGCTTGCCGCCATTGGCCCCTACATTGCTAACTGGGATTATTGGGTGGTTGACGACAACGCTTTCCTCTCC
This sequence comes from Cutibacterium sp. 37298, assembly GCF_023838685.1. Lineage (NCBI taxonomy): Bacteria > Bacillati > Actinomycetota > Actinomycetes > Propionibacteriales > Propionibacteriaceae > Cutibacterium > Cutibacterium sp. 37298. Next base: position 190,697 of record NZ_JAJNRJ010000003.1, on the reverse strand, counting down.
CCGCCAGACCAGTACCACTGGTTCGGTACCAGCCAGGGTGGATTCGACTTGTTCGCTATGACCGTTGAGGGCCTGCGTAAGTCCCTCATCATCGGTTTTTGTGTTGCCCTGATCGTCGAGACCCTGGCCGCTCTCATTGGTTCCGCGGCAGCGTATTTCGGCAAGGTGGCGGAGAAGGCCATCCCCTGGTTCATTGATCTGTTACTGGTGATCCCGTCCTTCCTCATCATTGCCATCCTGAGCCAGCACACCTCTGGCAAGAGCACCTCGACGCTGCTGCTCATCGTGTTGCTGTCGGCCTTCAGCTGGATGCTGTCGGCTCGTGTCGTGAGAGCCATGACTTTGTCGGTGGTCAACCTTGACTACGTTACCGCTGCCCGGTTCATGTCAGTGCCGCCGTTCACGATCATCGTCAAGCACGTCATCCCGAACATCGCGAGTTATCTCATTATTGATCTCGCCCTCGGCGTGGTCGCGGCAATCATGAGCGAGACGGTGCTGTCTTTCTTCGGATTTGGTGTGCAAAAGCCAGAAACGTCTCTGGGCACCCTCCTAGGTGACGGTATGACGGCGGTGACAACCTCGCCGTGGCTGTTCATGTTCCCGGCTGGTGTGCTGGTCATCCTGCTGCTGAGCGTCAACTTCATCGGTGACGGCCTGCGTGACGCCGTCGATCCCTCCTCTAAGTCTGGTGGTAAGGCATGAGTAAGAAAACTGCCACGGCGGCACACCTTTCCGACGCCCTCCCCGAGCGTCAGGAAGGTGTGCCGGTCCTGCAGATCAGGGATCTCAACGTCCGTTTCCCCTCTGAGGATGGCGTCGTTCATGCTGTGCGTGGGGTGAACCTCACCGTCAACGCTAGCGAGGTTGTCGGGCTGGTGGGTGAGTCTGGATCGGGTAAGTCGGTCACCTCGATGTCGGTGATGGGACTGCTGGATGAGGGAGCTCGCGTCGAGGGGTCGATCAAGCTCCATGGCACTGAACTCTTGGGACGCGACGACAACTGGATGTCTGACGTACGCGGCAAGAAGGTCGCCATGATCTTCCAGGACCCGCTAAGTGCATTGACCCCCGTGTACACCATCGGTGACCAGATTGTCGAAGCTCTGCAGGTGCACTCGAAGATGTCCGACAAGGACGCTTGGGCGCGTGCCATCGAGCTGCTCGACTTGGTGGGGATTCCGAATCCCGAGGTGCGTGCCAAAGCTTTTCCGCACGAGTTTTCCGGTGGCATGAGGCAACGAGTCGTCATCGCCATGGCCATCGCGAACGACCCTGACCTCATCATCGCCGACGAGCCGACGACGGCCCTCGACGTGACCATCCAGGCCCAGATTCTCGATTTGCTGCGCGTAGCCCAGCGTGAAACCCATGCGGGCGTCGTTATGATCACCCACGACCTCGGTGTGGTAGCTGGTCTGGCTGACAGGGTTGCCGTGATGTATGCCGGACGCGTCATCGAGCGTGCCAGCGTTGACGACCTCTTTTACCATTCCCGTCACCCATACACGATCGGTCTGCTGGGCTCTCTGCCGCGGCCTGACCTCGACAAGGACAAACCGCTCACCCCGGTCGAGGGCAACCCTCCCTCCTTGCTCAACTTGCCTGCGGGTTGTCCTTTCGCCCCGCGTTGCCCGATGACGGTTGATGCGTGCCGCCAAAGTGAGCCGGAGTTGACGGATACCGATTTACCCGAACACGAGGCCGCGTGTATCCGGTATGGTGAGTTGATCGACCGTAGCTACGTCGATGTTTACCCTCAGCTCGGGCAGTGTAAGAGCCACTTCAAGGCCGTGCTGGGAACCTCAGACCGTGAGGCCTTGGAGGACGTTCTGCACGTCGAGAACCTTGTCAAGACGTACCCGCTTATGAAGGGTGCGGTCTTCAAGAGGCGCGTTGGCACAGTTCATGCTGTTGATGGCATCTCCTTCCGGATCAAGAAGGGCGAGACCCTTGGATTGGTCGGTGAATCCGGATGCGGGAAGACGACAACGATCATGTCGATCCTCGAGCTGGCCAAGCCTGAGGCTGGGAACGTCGTCGTCTTGGGCCATGACGCCGCCAAGATGAATGCGAGGCAGCGCAAGAGGACCCGTCAGGACCTCCAAGTCGTCTTCCAGGATCCGATGGCATCCTTGGATCCCCGGCTGCCGATCGTTGACATTATTGCTGAGCCACTGAAGTACAACGGTTACCCGAAGAACAAGATCCCGGAACGAGTTGACGAGCTCATGGCCCTGGTGGGTTTGGAACCTGCTCACGCCAATCGTTATCCGAGGAACTTCTCCGGTGGCCAGAAACAGCGCGTCGGCATCGCCCGTGCCCTGGCTCTCAACCCGAAGCTGTTGGTACTTGATGAGCCGGTGTCGGCCCTTGACGTGTCGATTCAGGCCGGTGTGTTGAATCTCTTGGAGGACTTGCGCGAGCAGTTGGAGCTGTCGTACCTCTTCGTTGCACACGACCTGTCGGTGGTGCGTCATATCGCCAACCGTGTGGCCGTCATGTACTTAGGACGAATTGTGGAGCTCGGCGAGGTTTCACAGGTTTTTGACCACCCGATGCATCCCTACACCTAGGGTTTGCTGTCGGCTATTCCGGTGCCGGATCCGGCCAGAGAGCATGACCGTCATCGCATCTTGCTGGAGGGTGACCTTCCCTCCCCAGCCGCTCCGCCGTCCGGATGTCCCTTCCATACCCGCTGTCCGAAGTTCAAGGGATTCGACGAGGCTTCCCAGGCCAAGTGCGTGGGGGAGCGTCCTGAGTTGCACTACTCGCAGCCGGATGTCGATCGCCGTGCTGCTTGTCACTTCCCCGAGGAGATTCGAGTGTTCTGAGGTGTGATGGCCGTGCGCAATGGGGTGGTGTCGTGACGGCACTACCCCATTCGTCTTGTCCAGAATCCGAACGGTGCGGAAAACCGGGGGAGCGCGGTCGACCCTGAACATCACGGTTGGATCAAGGAAAAGTCACGATTTTATAACGAAACCGCATTCTGATGTCGATTGTGGTCGCTGGGCCGGTGCTGGGGTGCAAAGCTCACTCTATCCCCGATCCGCATCACTAACTTTCCGGAGGTTTATCGTGCGCAAGACGTTGACGACCGCAGTTGCAGCGCTCGCCGTGGGCTCGCTTGCTCTGTCCGGGTGCGGACAGAAGAACCAGTCCGGCGGCGACCAGAATAAGGGTGACAAGACTACGTCGGCTAGTGCGCCGCTGGCTGCCCTCAATATCAAGCCCCGAGATCAGATCAAGGATGGCGGCACCCTCCGCCTTACCATCACCATGTTGCCGACTGGCTGGAACCCGATGCAGGTTGACAACAACACCGTTGACCTGAACGCGATCATCTGGCAGTTCATCGGCGTCAATAATTTCGATATCACCGAGGACGGCACCCCAAAGCCAAACCCGAACTACATCAAGTCGGTCAAAGTGGACACCAAGGGTGGTAAGCAGGTCGTGACCTTGCACCTCAACCGGAAGGCTAAGTGGAACTCGGGTCGCACCATTGACTACACCGATTACCAGGCCACCTGGAAGTCTTCCAATGGCGAGAACGACAAGTTCCTGCCTTCCACCACCGACGGCTTTAACCAGATTTCCTCGGTGGAGAAGGGCGACAAAGATACTGACGTCGTCATCACGTACAAGACGACCTACCCGGATTGGACGGCCTCATGGAGCAATGTGCTGCCTAAGGAGGGCGTCTCCGACCCTGACACCTTCAACTCTGGCTGGAAGAAGCCGAACCCTGACTGGTTCGCCGGCCCCTTCGTCCCCACCAAGGTGGACCAGGCCTCCAATACTCTGACCGTCAAGCGTAATGACAAATGGTGGGGCGACAAGTCGAAGCTTGATACCGTCACTTTCAAGGCGATGGAGGACGCTGCCAAGACTAAGGCTTTTGCTAATAAAGAGATCGACGTCGCCGACACCATCATCACCAAAGACGGCTACGAGACAGCCAAGAAGCGTGATGATGCCGATATGCGGGCCGCTGGTTCGCTGCAGTGGCGCCACTTCACCTTCAACGCTAAGTCGGCCAATCTCTCGGACAAGAACGTTCGTCAGGCTATCGTCAAGGGCATCAACCGTCCCGCTATCGCCAGGTCGGACCTTGCCGGTCTGCCGGTCCAAGCCGACTCGGTGATGCTCGGCAACCACTTCTTCATGCCGGGCCAGTCTGGTTACAAGGACAACTCCGAGGACTTCAAGTACGACACGAAGGCTGCTGAGAAGCAGCTCGACGAGGCTGGTTGGAAGAAGCAGGGTGATTACCGCGTCAAGGATGGCAAGACTCTGACCGTCAATTACGCTCAGTTGACTGGCGTCCCCACCTCCGAGAATGAGGGTGCGCTATTCAAGCAGGACATGGCGAAGATCGGCGTCAAAGTCAATCTCGTCAATACCCCGTCCAGTGACATGCAGAAGGTGTTGACGAACCATTCCTTCGACGTTATCGCTTTCACCTGGCAGGGCACCGCGTACCCGATGGCTAACGTCCGCCAGATCTATGGCGCTGCCGCGGAGGGGTCCAAGCAGCCGTCGCAGTCGAACTTCGCTCAGATCGTTGATCCCGAGATTGAAAAGCTCATCCCGAAGATTGACACCGAGATGGACGTCAACAAGCGACGCGAGCTGACCAATGACGCTGACAAGCATATTTGGGACGATGTGATGGTGCTACCGCTGTACCGCCGTATCATGTTCACCGGCACCCCGAAGAACCTCGCGAACTACGGTGCCGCGACTTTCCAAACCACCCGTGCTGAGGATGTCGGCTACGTCAAGTGATCTGATGGATTGCGGAGGGGCTCGGCATGGATTGCCGGGCCCTCCAATGTTCTTCCTCGACGATGTGGGGGGCGAATTGCCTTGCTGAGGGTGGTTTGATGATCTTCACGGTGGTTTCGTTAAGGTGTGATGTCCGGTTTTCGACGCAGAGGCCGGATGATGGCAGGAGCGTCCTGTCATTCACTTCACTGGAGGACATCTTGCGCAAGGCGATCGTGACCCCCGTGGCGGTGCTGGCCGTGTTGGTTATGGCACTCACCGGGTGCGGACAGAAGGACCAGTCTGGCGGAAGTAAGCAGTCGGGGGTGACATCGAAGTCGGCCCCCATGGCTCAACTTAATGTGGTTGACCGCGGTCAACTCAAGGACGGCGGCACGCTGCGTCTGGCCATCGAGCAGCTGCCGACAGAGTGGAACCCCCTGAACGTCAACGGCGACACCGCTGACTTGGGCACAACGATATGGCGGTTCGTGGGTGCCACCAACTTCGATATCACCGAAGACGGCGCCCCGAAGCCGAACCCGAATTACATCTCCTCGACGGACGTGGAGACCAAGGGTGGTAAGCAGGTCGTGACCTTGCACCTCAACCCGAAGGCTACGTGGAACTCGGGTCGCACCATTGACTACACCGATTACCGGGCTACCTGGAAGGCGAATAGCGGGTTCGCTCCGGACTTTCTGCCGGCTAGCACCGACGGTTTCAACCAGATTTCCTCGGTGGAGAAAGGCGCCAAGGACACTGATGTCGTCCTGACCTTTAAGACCACCTACCCCGACTGGACGACTGTCCTCAGCACGGTGCTGCCGAAAGAGGGCGTCAAAGATCCCCACACCTTCAACGACGGGTGGAAGACGCTGAACCCTGACTGGTTCACTGGCCCGTTTATCCCCATGAAAATCGATGAGGCGTCCAAGACTCTGACCGTCAAGCGCAATGGCAAGTGGTGGGGCGATAAGTCGAAGCTCGATACCGTCAGTTTCAAGGCGATGGACAGCGCCACCCAGACCAAGGCGTTCGCTAATAAGGAGATCGACGTCGCCTCAAACATCACCACTAAGGATGGCTATCGGACTGCCCAGAAGCGTCCAGATGTCGAGATGCGTCAGGCTGGCTCGGTGCAGTGGCGCCACTTCACCTTCAACACTAAGTCGACGATGCTGTCCGATAAGAAGGTGCGCCAGGCTATCGTCAAGGGCATTAACCGTCCCGCTATCGCCAAGTCGGACCTCGCGGGCATGCCGGTCAGTCCTGAGACCCTCATGCTGGGCAACCACTTGTTTATGCCGGGTCAGGCCGGCTACCGGGATAACTCTGCGGATTACAAGTACGATCCTGAAGCTGCTAAGAAGGGTCTGGACGAGGCTGGTTGGAAGAAGCAGGGTGATTACCGCGTCAAGGATGGTAAGACTCTGACCATTAATTACGCTCAGTTGACTGGCGTCCCCACTTCCGAGAACGAGGGTGCACTGTTCAAGCAGGACATGGCGAGGATCGGCGTGAAGGTCAATCTGGTCAACACCCCGAGTGATTCCTTCACCCAGACCTTGAGCAGCCACTCCTTCGACGTCATTGCTTTCACCTGGAACGGCACCGCGTACCCGATGGCCAACATCCGCCAGATCTATGGCGCTGCCGCAGAAGGGTCCAAGCAGCCATCGCAGTCCAACTACTCTCAGCTCCTCGATCCAAAAGTTGAGAAACTCATTTCGAAGATCGGCACCGAGTCTGATGTCTCAAAGCGCCGCGAGCTGGCTAACCAGGCTGACAAGACCATCTGGGATGACGTCATGACTTTGCCACTGTACCGACGTATGTCCTTCACTGCTGTTCCGAAGAACCTGGCGAACTTTGGTGCCTCCACCTTCCAGACCGTGCGCGCAGAGGATATCGGCTTCCAGAAGTGACGATGACATATCTGAGTTGAGAACCGTGCTGGGAAAGTTTTCCCGGCACGGTGTTTTGCAGGGTTCTGCTACAGTTATGCCGCCGACGTTGGCACAACTGTTATACCCAAGGAAATCTTGTATGTCTACTCAACGAGTTATTGCGCACCGAGGATTGAGTTCTCGTGCGCCTGAGAACACGATGTCAGCTTTCCGGGCGGCTGTGGAAGCTGGTATCAAGTGGATCGAGACCGATGTTGATATTATTGGTGACGGTACCGCGGTACTCATCCACGATAGCTCCTTGGATCGAACCACGAATTGCCGCGGTCGTTATAATGAGTTGACCGCCTCGGATCTACCTGCTATTGACGCTGGCAGATGGTTCTCGCCCCAGTTTATCGGGGAGCCGCTGCCGCGGTTAGCGGACCTCGTTGACTTCATGAATGAGAGTGGTGTTAACGCCAATATTGAAATCAAGTCGAACGAGGAGGGAGCTCGCAGTTCGCTTCAGTTACGCGATTCCGTGATCGCAGAGCTTGAAAGACTCGAGCCTGGACGCCAGGTGATTGTGAGCTCGTTCAACCATGTGCTGTTATCCAAGTTCAAGGAAGCGGCTCCGCAATGGGACGTGGCATGTCTTTATGAGACGGCGGCGCTCTATGACGATTGGCGTTCCATGCTGGAGCTTGTGGGAGCCACTTACATCCACCCCGAGGATTCTGCACTTACCGAGCGGAGTGTTGCGCAGTTCAAGGACGCTGGTTTTCGAGTCAACGCGTGGACGGTCAACCGCGCTGATCGTGCGAACCAATTGTTCAATTGGGGAGTCGATGGAGTGATATCCGACGTCCCAGATCTGCTGGTCGGCACTGTCGCGGCACATTAAAAAGTGGAAAGCCATGGAGACAACTGTTCCCTTAGCTGACCCGAACGTATCTGAATCGGGAAAAGGTAGCCGACTCCCAGTGTTTTTGCGAGGCGCGAGGGCGGTGCCGTTCCTCACGGTGGTACTGGCGGGTCAGCTGACCTATTCGGCATTCGAGGCTTTCAAGGGGTCACTTATCGTCCCTCTTACGGAGACTCTCGGAATCAGGATCGACCAATTCGGCATCCTGATGGGGTGGCTCGGCATCGCGATGTTCCTCTATGTGCCGGGCGGCTGGATCAACAACCGTTTCACTATTCGTTCGATTTTGTGCTCGTGGTGTGCGTGGCGTCTCGTCACTGGTCTCATTCTGTTCTCGATCCCCAACTTGTCCTTCGACGTCATGATCGTCATCGCGGCGTCGTGGGGTGTGTGGGACGCTATCGGGTGGCCAGCTGTGGTCAATGGCGTCGCCTTCATGTCCCAAGATGCGGACAAGAAGGGTCGGGGTTTGGCAATGGGTCTGCTGGAGTCAATTCGCCGCGGTGTCGAGTTTCTCATGAATGTCGTGGTGATTGGTGCATTGGCGCTTTGGTCTGGTCATACGACGACGGTGATGCGCGGATTCGCGATCGCCTACACTCTCGTTCTCGTACCACTCATCTTCGCGTTACTGCGTCGGGTCCCTAAGAATGCCGTGGCTGGTGACGCCGCAGGCAAGGGGGAATCAGCGAATGTGGAGGCGCTCAAGGGTCTGGTAGCAGTGCTGATAAAGCCTCGGGTGTGGCTTGCGGGCTTGGCTGGGTTGTGCGTTTACTGGTGCTACGTTAACCTCATTTACTCGTCTGCGCCCTACCTTTCGTTGGTCTTCAAGGCTTCTGATGCTGTGGCCGGCGCCTTTGGTATCTTCAATACTGGATTGTTGGGGATCATTTCCGGGCTGGTAGCCGGGGTACTCGCTGACTATCTGTTCAAGTCATCGACCAGGATGATGGGTATCGCGTTGCTGATTACTGCGATCGGTACTTTGGCGGTGAGGTTGTTGCCAGTTGGTGACGGGATGATGTGGCCAGCGATGATCCTGTTAATGGTCATGGCGTTCGGTATCTTTATGGGTAAGGCTGTGCTCTTGGCGCCAGTCGCTGAATTGAATCTTCCCGAGCACGTCAATGGGTCTGCGATGGCGGTGGGATCATTTTTGGCGTATGCCTCGATCTTTTGGGCTAACCCACTTACCGCAGGAATAATTGAAAAGCATCGTGGAAATGCCTATGTCGGATATCACCAGATCTTCATGATTACTCTTGTGGTGGCGCTGGTTGGTTCCATGTGTGCGGTTGCACTCGATCTGATGAACATGCGCGTCAAAAAGCGTGATCGTCAGGCGGTTGGTATTCACGCTGTTGGTGATGCCGCAACTTCGCCCGCGGAACTGGGTACGGTGAGCCTCAGACGATGATGACGGTCGCGACGAGCACTACAGTGACGCAAATCGTCATCCAATTGGGGTGCACGTGGATCTCGCCGTCGTAGGACTTCGTGCCTGAGCCTGTCGCCTCGTGTCCCTCAGCCGAAGCTACCGCACCAGATGGGTGACGCTCGATCCGTTCCATCTCGATAAGATGAGCTGTCGAATGAGAGTCGAGGGACCACCTCATGGGTGTCTCAGAGCCGATGATGATCTGCGGGATGTGATCGGCATTGCCCTTCATCGCGGTTGCTGTGCCACGAGCCGGGGCGGCCCACGCTGAGATCGTCCTCGGCTTGCGCATTCCCTCGGCATCCGGACGACGCTCAGCGGTGAGTGACAGGCCCCAACGTCCCGTTACTTCGGTGATCCGACGCCAGGGCACGTCCCAGATGCGGAACTGGTTGACGATATTTACCCCCTCGTCGTCGATCCGAATCTCGGCTACCCCCCAGATGATCCACACCAGCCACGCGAAGAGCAGTAGGGCGGGTAGGTTAGTCAATCCAGCGAGGCCAGACCTGATGAGGTCCAGGACCGTCAGCACGATGATCACCGCCACGATGACCCCGACGCCGATCCGTCCCCGGTGCGAGGAGATGATGATCGGCGGTCTCATGGCGCTCCAGAAGGGGGTCAGATAAGTAACGATAAACGGCGACGTGGGTATTGCCCTCGTAAGTTGATAGGCTACCCCCGCTGCGTCCATGCTCCCAGACATTTGCCAGCAGCGCGTCATGGGGGTTGGATGTGCATAGTCAGTAGTCCACGAGATGGGAGAGGGCCCGGATGCTTTCCGCCTTCGCCAATGCGTTCCGAACACCGGATCTTCGCCGCAAGATCCTGTTCACGTTGTTCATCCTGGCGGTGTTCCGGCTCGGGTCTGTCATCCCCGTCCCGAACGTCAATGTGACGAACATCAACACCTGTGTTACCCAGGCGAGCTCCGGTTCCTCCGCCGGTCTGTACTCGATGATCAGCTTGTTTTCCGGTGGCGCCTTGCTGAAGTTGGCGATCTTCGCTCTGGGGATCATGCCCTACATCACTGCGTCGATCATCCTGCAGCTGCTGACAGTCGTGATCCCGAAGCTGGAAACCCTTAAGAAGGAGGGCGCGTCCGGTCAGAACAAGATCACCCAGTACACCCGTTACCTCACTCTCGTGCTTGGCCTGTTGCAGGCAACGGCCTTCGTCACGCTTGCCACCTCCGGCCGTCTATTCACCTGCAGCTTGCCAGTCGTCTACTCCACCTCGGTCTTCGAAGTCGTCGTCATGATCCTGACTATGACGGCCGGTACGACCATCGTCATGTGGATGGGTGAGCTCATCACCGACCGCGGTATCGGCAACGGTATGTCGATCATGATTTTCACTCAGATTGCGGCGCGTTTCCCTGACTCGCTGTGGTCTATCAAGGTCGCTCGAAATGGCGCCGGTCAGGCTCACGCGTGGTTTATCTTCAGCATGGTGATCGCGATTGGTTTAGCCGTTATGGCTGCGGTCGTATTCATCGAGCAAGGCCAGCGACGTATCCCGGTGCAGTACGCCAAGCGGATGGTGGGGCGCCGAATGTTTGGTGGCTCGACGACGTACATTCCGCTCAAGGTAAACCAATCTGGCGTTATCCCGGTCATCTTTGCCTCGTCGATCCTGTACCTTCCGGTGCTCTACGCAACTTTCCGGCCGCAGACGTCCGCGGCAAAGTGGATCGGTCACTACTTCACGCGCGGTGACCATCCGGTGTACAACATCGCCTACTTCCTGCTCATTATCTTCTTCTGTTACTTCTACGTGGCCATCACTTTCGACCCAGTCGAAATGAGTGACAACATGAAGAAGTATGGTGGGTTTATTCCCGGCATCCGAGCCGGGAAGCCCACCGAGGACTACTTGGCCTATGTGTTGTCGAGGCTGACGGCACCTGGGTCCTTGTACTTGGGCCTCATTTCGATGATCCCGACGCTCGCATTCGTTTCCCTCCATGCGAACCAGAATTTCCCCTTCGGAGGTACGAGCATCCTCATCATCGTGGGTGTGGCGCTGGACACCGTTAAACAGGTTGAAAGCAAGTTGCAGCAACGACACTACGAAGGATTCCTGTCATCATGAGATTGCTGATCATGGGCGCCCCGGGCGCAGGCAAGGGGACTCAGGCCACCGCCATCGCCGAGCATTACCGCGTGCCCGCGATTTCTACCGGCGATATGTTCCGTACCAATATCAAGAACGGCACCGAGCTGGGCAAGAAGGTTAAGGCCATCATGGACGCCGGGGACCTCGTCCCCGACGAGCTAACCGACGCGATCGTTGTTGATCGCCTCAATCAGGACGATGCTGCCAACGGTTTCCTGCTCGACGGCTACCCCCGCAATATGCACCAGGTCGAGGCCCTTGACGCCTACCTCAAAGAGCATGGCCAGCGGCTTGACGCCGTCATCAGCCTTGACGTCGATCCCGAGCTGCTCACTCAGCGTCTGCTGAAGCGTGCTGAGATTGAGGGACGCACTGACGACAACGAGGAAACTATCCGTAACCGGATGAAGGTCTACTCCTCCCAGACTGAGCCGCTGCTGGAGCACTACCGTTCGGCCGGCATCCTTGTCCCGGTGGATGGAGTCGGCGAGATCGACGAGGTGCGTCAGCGCATTTTCGCCGCACTTGATTCCAAGAACTGACGTGTTGGGTCGCAACCGATTCCAGATCAAGACGCCCGACCAGATTCGCACGATGCGACGGGCCGGCCTCGTCGTCGCTAAGGGGCTGGAAGCCATGAGAGCGGTCGCTGTGCCCGGGGCCACCACTGCCGACATTGATAGAGCCGGTCGGGACGTCCTTGAGCAGCATGGCGCCAGGTCAAACTTCCTCAATTACGGGGGTGACTGGGGCCTGCCGCCCTATCCGGGTGTTGCCTGTGTGAGCCCTAACGAGACGATCGTCCATGGCATCCCCGGCGAGCGGGAGCTCAAGGATGGCGACATCGTCTCCATCGATTATGGCGCCATTGTTGATGGGTGGCATGGAGATGCCGCCCGGACCGTCCTCGTGGGAGATGTCAGCGAGGAGGCTCGGACCTTATCCGAGGTGACCCGTGAGTCGATGTGGGCCGGTATCGCCAAGGTCGTGCCTGGAGCCCGGATCGGCGACATTTCCGCAGCGGTGCAAGCATCCCTGGAATCCCATGACCGTGACTACGGCATCATTCGTGAGTACACCGGCCACGGGATCGGTACCGAGATGCACATGGATCCGGATGTTCCCAACTGGGGGCGGGCCGGACGTGGCCCGAAGATCGTTGAGGGCATGGTGCTGTGCATCGAGCCGATGGCTACCCTCGGCACGGAGGTCACCGCGACCCTGGACGATGAGTGGACCGTTGTTACGGTGGACGGCTCGTGGGCTAGCCACTGGGAGAACACCGTTGCCGTAACCAGTAAAGGTTTGTGGGTGTTGTCGGAGCCCGATGGCGGTCAGGCCGAACTCGAGAAGCGTGGAGTGCCATTCGGGCCCCTTGACTGAGGTTGATCTGTAGCGCTGCCGGGGCCGTGGGTTCCGGCAGCACTGTGGACTACGGGCGGGATGTGTGCCCTCTGTGTGAGTTACTGCTGGTGCCCTTTAGCTCCTTTCAATTTGGGGAGACGAAGCTGAAAAGGTATCGTTACCTGCTGGCTTCGTGTGTGCGGAGCCACAACCACGCCCGCAGGGGGTGTGGGTAGCGGACAGATGGGACGTAATGGCCAAGAAAGAGGGAGCACTCGAACTGGAGGGAACTGTCGTTGAAGCTTTGCCCAACGCCATGTTCCGCGTCGAACTCAAGAATGGGCACCGCGTTCTTGCCACGATTAGCGGCAAGATGCGTCAACACTACATCCGAATCCTGCCGTCGGACCGTGTCGTTGTTGAGCTGTCGCCCTACGATCTCACCCGCGGCCGGATCGTCTACCGCCACAAGTGAGCTGCGGCTCATTGCCAAGCGCTTAGCGGCGCACCACCCAGGTTCCCACCAGGGGGCCGTTACGCGAAAGAGAATCTCATGAAGGTTCAGCCGAGCGTCAAGAAGATCTGCGATAAATGCAAGGTCATTCGTCGCCACGGCCGCGTGATGGTCATCTGCGATAACCCGCGCCACAAGCAGCGTCAGGGCTGAGCCCACGCCGCGACGGGATCGCAGATCGTCATCGCGACGGTCAGCAGGAATACAGGGGTTCGGCCCCTGAGGTCCACCGTCAGGCCCATCATCCAGGTGGGAGCGGTGAACACATTAATTCCACAAGTAAATAAACGCACCGCTAACACACGCTGGTGCAGACCTCCCGGGCAATGCTCGGGACACCGTGGAAGCACGTCCCGGAACCCCGCTCGAACCCATCGAGCACGGATTCGGGCTACTACCCCCGGACGAAGGCCGGGGCCTCGTCGGACAGTCAGACACTGTCCATCGTTCTCAGGGATGACGAGGGCGCTCCACGTCGGACACCTTCGCGGCCCGAGCAATCGGGTCGAAAGAACAAGAAAGGGATGCCACATGGCACGCCTCATCGGAGTCGACCTGCCGCGCGACAAGCGCCTCGAGGTCGCCCTGACCTACATCTACGGAATCGGCCGCACCCGCGCCACCGAGACCCTGAAGGCCACCGGAATCAGCGGTGACCTGCGCGTCCACGAGCTGACCGATGATCAGCTCGTGGCACTGCGTGACCACATTGAGGCCAACTACCACGTCGAAGGTGACCTTCGCCGTGAGGTGGCTGCTGACATCCGCCGCAAGATCGAGATTGGCACCTACCAGGGCCGTCGTCACCGCAGCGGACTTCCGGTTCGTGGTCAGCGCACCCGCACCAACGCCCGTACCCGCAAGGGTAAGAGGAAGGCCGTCGCCAAGAAGAAGGCCAAGTGAATCATCGCCTACAGGGCACTCACCAACCGTCACCGACGCGCAGATCACACTGATTTCAGGAGAGACATCACATGGCTACTGCAGGCCACAAGGGTGCACCCAAGACCAAGGTGCGCCGCAAGGAGAAGAAGAACGTCGTCGCCGGTCAGGCGCACATCAAGAGCACGTTCAACAACACCATCATCGCTATTACTGACCCCTCGGGTGCAGTGATCTCGTGGGCCTCTGCCGGCACTGTCGGCTTCAAGGGCTCCCGTAAGTCCACCCCGTTCGCCGCTCAGATGGCCGCTGAGGCTGCTGGACGTCGCGCCATGGAGCATGGCATGAAGCGGGTTGACGTCTTCGTTAAGGGTCCCGGCTCCGGTCGTGAGACTGCCATCCGTTCCCTGGGGGCTGTCGGCTTGGAGATCGGCCCGATCTCCGACGTCACCCCTGTTCCGCATAACGGATGCCGCCCGCCGAAGCGCCGCCGCGTCTGACCCACTCCGAGAGCAAAGGACTGATACACAATGGCCCGTTACACCGGCCCCCTTACCAAGAAGTCCCGTCGCCTCGGGACTGACCTTGTCGGTAACGACAAGTCCTTCGAGCGTCGTCCGTACCCCCCGGGTGTCCACGGACGCGGTCGCACCAAGGACTCCGAGTACTCGCTGCAGCTGCGCGAGAAGCAGAAGGCTCGTTACGCCTACGGCGTCCTGGAGAAGCAATTCCGTCGTTACTACGAGGAGGCTGACCGCGCCCAGGGTAAGACTGGTGACGTCCTGTTGCAGATCCTCGAGTCGCGTCTCGATAACGTCGTGTACCGCGCTGGACTTGCTGCTACCCGTCGTCAGGCTCGCCAGATGGTCAGCCACGGCCACTTCCTGGTCAATGGCAAGAAGGTCAACATTCCTTCCTACCGGGTGAGCACCCACGACATCATCGATGTTCGCGAGAAGTCCAAGGACCTTCCCCCGATCGTTATCGCTCGCGAGACCTTCGAGACCCGCGACGTCCCGGCATGGCTCGAGGTTCGTCCCAATAAGGGCCGTATTCTCGTTCACCAGTTGCCTACCCGTGACCAGATCGTCATTGACGTCAACGAGCAGGCTATCGTCGAGCTCTACTCGAAGTGATCTATGCAGAGGGGCGACCCCTTGCAACCCCGGGCGGGTCAATTCCAGTTCGTGACTTCCTGTTTGGTGGTGGTCGCGTTTTGGCCTGAGTTTGCTGGGAGAATTGCGAGGGGTGACCCCCGATGCGGCGGCCCGCGGGTGTCGCGGCCGCCACCCCTCACAACCGAATATCGCGGCGGGAATCCCCGTCAACGTGTCCCCTGTGCGCCTTCATATAGCGGTTGGCGCGAAAGGTAGAAAATATGCTCATTGCACAGCGCCCCACTCTCACTGAAGAGTCCATCTCCGAATTCCGCTCGAAGTTCGTCATCGAGCCTCTGGAGCCGGGTTTCGGATACACCATTGGCAACTCGCTGCGTCGCACCCTGCTGTCGTCCATCCCGGGCGCCTCTGTGACGAGCATCAAGATCGAGGGAGTCCAGCACGAGTTCTCGACTATTGAGGGCTGTGTCGAGGACGTCACCGAGATCATTCTGAACCTCAAGGGCCTTGTGCTCTCCTCGGAGGAAGACGAGCCGGTCGCCATGTATCTGCGGAAGTCCGGTGCCGGCGAGGTCACCGCTGCCGACATTAACCCGCCTGCCGGTGTGACCATCCACAACCCGGAGTTGCACATCGCAACCCTCAACGACGATGGCCGCTTCGAGATGGAACTTATTGTCGAGCGTGGCCGCGGCTACGTCTCTAGCGCCCTCAACGACGATCCGAATGCCGAGATCGGACGCATCGCCGTCGACTCGATCTACTCCCCGGTTCTCAAGGTCACCTACAAGGTTGAGGCCACCCGAGTCGAGCAGCGCACGGACTTCGACAAGCTCGTTGTTGACGTCGAAACCAAGCCGTCCATCCTCCCTCGTGACGCCATTGCCTCCGCTGGCAAGACCCTCGTTGAGCTGTTCGGGCTGACTCGCGAGCTCAACGCTGAAGCTGAGGGCATTGAGATCGGTTCCGGACCAGTCGACGAGGAGTACGCCGAGAGCCTGGGCACCCCGGTCGAGGAGCTCAACCTCACCGTCCGTTCCTACAACTGCCTCAAGCGTGAGGGCATCCATACTGTTGGAGAACTCGTCTCGCGGTCTGAGCAGGACCTGCTGGCCATCCGTAACTTTGGATCCAAGTCGATCGATGAAGTCAAGGAAAAGCTCACCGAGCTTGGCCTAGCCCTCAAAGACTCGGCTCCGGGGTTTGACCCACTTGCCGCAGCTGAGGCCTACGACGAGGCCAATGACGACGATTACGCGGAGACTGAGCAGTACTGATTTATTAAGTGCAGGGGGGGCGACCTCCCTTGCATCCCCCGCGTGGGTTGGCCTTTTTCGCAGTCGCAAGTGTGTTGTTAGTTGTGTTTGGGGTTGACTTGGTGGGGGAGATTGCGGGGGCGACCCCCTTGCACCGTGACAACTCAAGATTTTCCTCTCTTCGGAGGGGAGGCCAGGGGGGTGGACCCTGGCCGCACCCCCATCCGTCATATGACGGGAAAGGGGAGGGGAGGACGCCCGTCCTCCCTCAGCCGGACTGAGGCGGGTCCACCTGCCCGCCATACCGACACACAAGGAGAAAAGAATGCCGAAACCCACAAAGGGTCCCCGTCTTGGCGGATCCCCGGCTCACGAGCGCATCATTCTGCGCAACCTGGCCAGCCAGCTCTTCGAGCATGGCCGCGTCGTGACCACCGTCACCAAAGCCAAGCGCGTTCGCCCGTTGGCCGAGAAGCTCATCAACCGCGCTAAGACCGACACTGTTGCCAATCGTCGTTTCGTGAACCGCACGATCACCGACCGCGGCATCGTGCACATCCTTTTCACCGAGATCGGCCCCCGCATGGAGGGTCGTGACGGCGGTTACACTCGCGTCACTCGCATTGGCAACCGCAAGGGTGACAACGCCCCCATGGCCGTTATCGAGGTCATCAGCGACAAGGTCGCTCCGAAGACTCCGGCCAGCGCTGCTGACGCCAAGGCGCAGATCAACACCGCTACCGAGGCCAAGGACGCCGAGCCCGAAGCCGGAGACGCTGCCGTTGAGCACAACGCCCCCGCCGAGGACGCCGCTGCACAGGCTCCCGTGGCCGACGAGCAGGAGGCCGCCGAGGCTGACGAGAAGGCCGAGGAGAAGTCTGAGGCCTGATCCTCCTTCAAAACGCCGGTCCTCACTAGTGAGGACCGGCGTTTATTATGCCTGCGTCCCGATCCAACCCTAAGTATCGAGGTTCAGATTCACCGCATAGGCTAGAGAGGTGACCACCTTTCGTATCGCTCAGCTCGCCAACTTTGTCGGCCCGGTGTCCGGCGGCATGAAGGTGGCCATCGACGCTCTCGGAAAGGGGTACGTTGCGGCCGGTCACGAGCGAATCCTGGTAATACCGGGTCCTAAAGACCGCATCACCGAATCAGAATCCGGCATCACCGTCGAGATCGCAGCCCCGCGCGTTTCTGCGGGCTACCGCATGATCGCTACGCCCTGGCGAGCCCTCGACATCCTGGACCGCTTCCGCCCCACCTCCATTGAGTCCTCTGACAAGTGGACCCTCACTCCGGCCGCCGGCTGGGCGTCACGTCGAGGCATCGGATCGGTGCTATTCAGTCACGAACGCCTCGACGACATGCTCACCATGTGGGTACGCAGACAGTTCGGCGTCGCAGCTGCCGTCGGTGCCCTCAATCGTCGTCTCTCCAAGTCCTTCGATGTCGTCGTCGTCACTTCTGATTACTCTGCGGGTGAATTCGCCGACACCGGCGCCCGCCTCGTCAAGGTTCCCCTCGGCGTCGACCTAGAAACCTTCAACCCCAACAAACGTGAACCAGGACTGCCAACTCCGCGCCCTGACGATATCTTACGACTGTGCTACGTCGGTCGGATGAGCCATGAGAAGAGCCCCCAGCTGGCCGTCGCTGCTGCTCTCGAATTGCATCGACGCGGGGTCCCACTGCGCCTCGACATGTACGGGGTCGGCCCAGACACGGATGCCATGAAACAGCAGGCCGGCGACGCTCCGGTTTTCTTCAACGGGTTCGTTGCGGGCCGTGACGAGGTTGCCCGGCGTTTTGCAGCAGCGGATGTCTCGATGTCGGTCTGTCCCGCAGAAACCTTCGGGTTAGCCTCCCTAGAGGCGCTCGCCTGTGGCACCCCGGTCGTCACCGCGAACCGGGGTGGCGCCCACGAGATCGTCGATGTGACGAGCGGTGAGGCCGGCAGCCCCGACGCCATGGGCCTAGCCGACGCCACCCAACGTCTTGCGGCCAGGCTCGGCCCAGAACTGCGGGACGCCGCGCGACACCGAGCTGAGCAGTTCACCTGGGACGCCAGCGTGGAGGCAATGCTCATGATCCATTCCGAGATCGCTGCACGCCCCGACGCCAAGCCCTACTGGAAACAGCGCCTTGTGAACCGTCGCAACGCGCGGCGGGACACCCAAGACCCCCTCGCCCCAACCGACGACTCCCAGGAGCAGTGATGAGGAAGATCCCACTCGTGCTGGCCGGCGTGGCGGCTGCCGTCACCCCCGTCGTCCTGGCGGCTCCCGGCCCTGAGCCGGCCATGCCTGACGGCCCCGCTGGCCGACCTGTGCGCACCGTCGACGACGCCGTTGCTGCGTGCCGGGCGTCCGGGAAGGCGGGTTGGGAGCTTGTCGATGAAGCAACCCAACTCGTGCACCGGATGTACACCCACTACTCGTGTTGGCACCTCTGGCTCAGCCCCGAGACCTCGCTAGCGGCTGGGCACGGCCATTCAGGTCAGTACAACATTGTGCTGGGAAAGATACTCGAGCAGTTGGGGTTTCAGGTGCGTCCAGTCCACGCAGCACGGGTCCGTCTGGATCACCACCCGTGGTATCACACCGGACACAGCTGGCTCCGGGTGATACACCAGGGAAAAGAGCTCGACGTCTGCGCGTCACGACCCGGTAACACCGCTGGTAACGTCGCCTTCGTCCCCGTCACCGAGGTACTCGATCGCACCAGGCTCAATAGCATTGATACCGCCCTCGCTCTGGCCCCGATCGTTGTTGCTAGTGTCTGGAAATCCTGGCTGACGGGATCGGGCATCCAGAGTTGGATGTACCGCCCATTTGGGCTGTCAGCCTGAGCGCCGGGCCCAGGGTCAGCATGTGACAACTCTCCGGTTGCCGTTTTCGTCAGGGGCCGGTTCATGGTCTCAGGTGCCAGCGTCTGGCCGGTCACAGCGCCAACGACGCATAGACCTGCCGCGATGACCATGCACCACTTGACCCCGATTGTCCCGATGCCAATGGGCAGCAGGTAGGTGCCAAGGAAGGCACCAATGCGGCTGACTGCCGACCCGAACCCTACGCCACTGGATCGAATGTCGGTGTCGAAGATCTCAGAAGGGTACACCGCAGTAAGAATGTCGCTGTAGGAGTTGACCAAGGCGAAAAGAGCCAAGCCCACCACCAGCACCCACGGCGGCGCGTCGGTCCACAGCCCGACAATCAACAAGACTGCGGTCTGCATCCAGAACGGCCCGATGAGCATACGTCGGCGGCCGATGCGATCGATCGCCAGCAGACCGACGACCGCGCCAACGACGCCAATGGTATTGGAGAGGATCGTGCCGCCGGCTTGAGACTTCACGTTGAGGGATTCCAGCACTTTCGGAGCGTAGGTGAAGATCGCGAAATACGGGGTGACGATGCACGTCCAGAAAATACAGACGAAGATCGTGCGCCGCCGTTGACCCTTGCGGAACAGCTTGCGGTAGCCTTCCCCGTCCACCGACTCCTCGCTGAGCTGTTCGGCGGCGAAGTATTTCGGACCCATGTGCTTTTCGACGATCTCACGTGCTTCGGCCTCACGGCCGTGACGCAGCAACCAGCGCGGGGATTCTGGAAGACCGATTCGCAGCCCAAGCACAATGAGGGCTGGGATTACTGAAGTGGCCAAGATGACTTTCCACGACACTCCAGACCACAGCAGCGCATACCCCAATAGGACAGCGATAAGGAAGCCGATGCGCCAGCATAGTTCGAGGAAGGCCAGCTTCGATCCACGCTCCCGGGCCGGAACAAACTCTGAAAGCATCAGTGCTCCGATCGAGTATTCGGCTCCGATGGCCATCCCTAAAAGGAATCTGAGGATCCCTAGGGAGACTCCACCCGTCGCGAAAGCCTGCCCGGCGCCGATAACGATGAAAGCAATAATGTCGACGAGGAACATCCTGCGGCGTCCGAACTTATCGGTGAGGAAGCCGAAGAGTGGGGCACCAATGAAGATGCCCAGTAGGCTCGCGGCACCGACGAGCCCCTCCATAGCGGGGGTGAGCTCGAGGTCGTGATTGATGTGCAAGATGACCACGCTAATGACGCCCAGGTCGAAGCCGTCGAGCCCGCCACCGAAAGCGGTGGCGGCTGTGACATGGCGCAGGAAACGTCTGGATTCGGGGGAGATTGGTGCTGACGCCAATTGCGTGTCGGGCGTCAAACTGGCGGTGTTCGTAAGCGGGATGTTGGCGGCCATTGTGGCAGCCCCTTCCGGTGGCGGACAGTGCACCACGAAGCAATGTAGAGCGGACCCGTCGATCGACCGATATGCCCTTCCGTGGTTCTAGGACCGTTACTGTGGTTTCCGGCCCATCTGTTCACCGTACTGGTCATGGGGGTCGCGGCGCTGGGATTCGAGGGTGATGTGAATCCTGTCCCGGATGCACGACGAGGGGCCCATCGCTGTGACGGGCCCCTCGTAAGACCAGACCGTGTCTCAGCCCGGAAGTGTCACGGGCGGCTGGGCGCGGGCACTCCGGTCACATGTGGACACATCTGGTTGCGCGTACGTCATGAAAGGAACTCGTGTCCTTAGCGTCCCGTCGCAGGAAGCCTCGTGGGCCTCGTACCTGCCTGGGAGGCGGTACCGGTCGGGGTCGCTGTGGAACCACTCGCGGGAGTCGTGGTGGGTTGTGGTGTGGTGGGGCGCCCCGTGGGAGACGGTTCGGGCGTCACCTGACAGTGAGCCGGCGGGGTCCACGTGCGCGCCGTCGGATCATGCCGGGGCTGATCGGCATGGCCGTTCGCGAGGCCAGTGAAGATCACCTCACCGATCGCCGCGAAGGGCTGGGAAGCGTCCTGGGGTGAGGTCATTGTGATTCGCACATACCGTGCGTCTGTCTGTTTCGAG
This sequence comes from Cutibacterium sp. 37298, assembly GCF_023838685.1. NCBI lineage: Bacteria > Bacillati > Actinomycetota > Actinomycetes > Propionibacteriales > Propionibacteriaceae > Cutibacterium > Cutibacterium sp. 37298. The sequence continues at coordinate 169,544 of NZ_JAJNRJ010000003.1, read as the reverse complement.
AGACTGACGATCGTTGGGTAAGAGTTGGAGGGCAGAGTGACTGGTTGTCTGCCGGTCCAATGGGAACCGTCGGTCGAGAATTCCAGGACGAGGGTCTTGACTCGGCCGTTGGGATTGCCCCGGCGGGAGACCCACCTCATCGCCGATAATGCGTACTCGCGACCGAGGTCGACCGTCAAGGTATGCGGATAGGTCGCAACGGGTGCCTCCCAGCGGGAGTGCCAGAACGTGTTCGGGTTACCGTCAACGGCGGCCGAAGCCCGGCCATTGGGAGCGGTCTCATTACTTGCCTCACTGGAAGCCTTGGCGGTGACTCCGCTCGTGATGGCGTTGAGGAAGGGCGGCGTCTTGGACGTGACTGTAAACACCTTCTCCACGAAACGTCCGTCGGGTCCGGCGATGCGCAGCAGGTGCGCCCCGCTGGGGGGCTGATAGGTAATGGGGACGTCCTGGGTGCCCGAACCGGTGGCGTCCGTGTGCACCGTGCCGATCTTCGTGTCGTCGATGAGAACGTCGACCCAAGTGTTCGGTGTCAGGTGCGTGAACGAGACGTCGAGTCGAGAATCGTCGCGGACGGAGCTGCCGGAGGGGAAGGAGACGGTTGGTTTGTCGCAGGGGCCTACGACGGGGCCGGTGGGTTGTGCCGGGGCTCCGTCACGAACCGTCACCGAGGTGACGAGGACCCGGCCGTCCGACAGCTTCACCGTGATCGGGAAGGTGCCGGTGTGGCTCCAGGTGTGTGAGACGCGCAGATCATACAGCCCACCTGCGGTCAGCAGGCCACGACGGTGCTGATCGACAAATCGTACCTTCTGGACGCCACCTTCGGCTCCCAGGTCGACGCTTGCAGTGAGGGAACTAATCGTCGAGGCAGACGTGCCATCGGCGTCCGTGATGGAATCGACGGTCACCGACGAACCGTCTGGGGAAGCCTTCGTCCCCGGCGCTGCCAGGGTTGCGAGGGTGACCTCGCCGTGACGACCCGGCGCGGTGACGCTCGGGGTCCCGGCAGCATCGCTGGCCCATGTGACCTCAGGGGTGTCGTAGAAATTCGACTGCATGGCCAGCAGGCGTGCACCGTCGTCGGCCATACGGTTGAGGAAGTCACCGATCGATCTCCGCGACTGCGGTGTCCAGCCGATCTCGGCATGGGCGAGGGCACGGGGGAAGGCCAGATACTGTGATTGGCTGCCGTTGCGAATAGTCTCGGACCATTGCGGTCCCTCTATCCCGAGGATGTCGTCATCGGTGGTTTTGGGGATGACGCTCTCCGGATCCTAGTCGTAGTAAGTACGCAGCCCACCATGGCCGTTTGAGGCCCAGACGAGGCCGATCGCAGTGTCCGGGGTGTACTTCTGGTCCAGATAGGCGGCGTCGCTCTTCGAGATGATGAGTTTGGCTCCTCTGTCCCTGACGGCACGACGGGTGTTCTCGGTATCACCGACCCAGTACTGGATGGCGTCGCCCGCGGTCACACCGCCGATGGAATACTCGTTCCAGCCAACCGGCTTCTTGCCGAGGCTGTGGACGAGGTTGACCACCCGAGTGACGAATCTAACGTACTGATCATGTGGGGTCGAGTGGGACTCATCGGCGCCGATATGGAGATACGGACCAGGAGTCATCTGGGCGATTTGGCCGAAGATGTGCGCGAGAGCCGTCCAGGTCTTGGGATTGTCGACGTCCAGGGAGGAGTATCCCACGGCACTAGTGCCGTTTTGCGGTACCGTTCCGTAGACCGTGGTTTCCGGATGCGAGTTGGCACTGTTGAGTTCGGGGAAGGCGTGCAACATCGCGTTGGAGTGGGCCGGCGAGTCGATCTCGGGGACCACCATGATGTGGCGAGCAGCGGCATAGGCGACGATGCTGCGGTACTGCTGCTGAGTGTAGAACCCGGTGCGACCCAGCTCATCGCGGTAGCCGTGTTCCTGGGTGTCCATTGCGGTGTGTCCGGACACCGAGGTGAGTTTCGTGTAGTCGAGAGTGTCGCCGGGTGCGCGGCCCTTGTTGGTGATCTGGATCCGCCAGCCCTGATCGTCGGCCAGGTGCATGTGTAGCACCGACATCTTGTGAGCTGCCATGACGTCGAGAACTGACCTGACCTCGTCGAGGGTCAGGAAGGAACGTGCCGGATCAAGCTGGACACTGCGGTAGCTGAACCGTGGCGCGTCAGTGATCGTAACGGCCGGGGCCGTCCATGACCGCATCATGGGCCGGGTCGACTCGATGAATGGCGGGAAGAGTTGTCGGATCGTCTGGACGGCGTCGAAAAGACCATGGCTCGTCACGGCCCGGGCGGTCATGGATCCGGCCCGTGAGACGAGCGAGTATGCCTCTTCCTGTCGGGCGTACGTGCCGATTCTCGTGTGCGGGTCGACGGTCAGGCTGATGACCGAGTTGTGGCCGCTGCCGCTCGAGACGATCGGTAGGGGGAAGCCGGTGGAGCGCCGCAGGATCGTTGCCAGGAACTTGGCACTCTCGCTGGCCTGACCCTTGGCGACGATGACGGTGGAGTCCTTGAGGGCGAAGGGTGCTCCGCTGTCGGTCTTGAGGGAGGCAGGTAGTGGCACCAAGGAGGGCACAGTGCCTGTGGCGGGGTCGGGTGTCCGTGGGCTGTAGGTCGGGGCCTTGTTCAGGGCCCCGACGAGGGACCCAGTGACCGAATGGGTCGGCTCGACGGTGATCGACGCAGGACCGGAACCCGCTTCCTTGGCGGCCACAGCGACGGCGATGGTGTTCGAACCGTGAAGGTTGATGAACCCGGCGGGAATGACGAAGCGGGTCTGTGGTCCGACGTCACCGACGTAGACGCCGGTATTCCAGCCGTTGACGAAGATTGTCGCCTGGGAATGGTCGGCTCCCACGCCGCCAGGACCCTTGCCGTTCCCAGAAGGCTTGACGACGACCTGGAATGGAAGGTGGTGTCCTGACCGGTGGGCACCGACAGGTTGAAGGTGGAGCGGTACCACCGGATGCCCGGATGGTCGACGGTCATCGTCGTGGCCGCTGTCCAGTCCTTGTCGGGCATGCCCGGCAGGTACCATCCGGCGCGCTCGCCTTACAGGCCACCATTGTTGTACATCGTCCGGGCGGTATCGCCGGTCTGTTCGGTGCTTAGTGCGCCACGGACCCGCCACGTGACCGCCCCCTTCGCAGGCAGGCTGGCGGAGTTGAGACCGCGGGACTGGCGCGACAGCCCGTTGTCGGACCAGTCGAGGTTCTGGCCGAGGTTGTGGACGACGACCGAGAGGACGACCGGATCGCCGGCCTTGACCGAGGAGGGGAGCTCGATGCTCGTCGTGTTTCCGACCGCGCGATAGGCTCCGGCGTAGGTGCCGTTGATCCAAACTTGCATAAAGGCCGGGTCGACGCCATTGGGCTTGGGTGCGCCCTGACCACCGTTGGCATTGAGCTTGAGCGTACGTGTTGTGTTGGCGGTGAAGTGAGCCCGGTACCAGACCGAACCCTCATAGAAGCCGAGGAGATTCGAGTCCAGGGCGGCACCGCCGAGCGTCGGTTTCTGCCATGGCGTGCGTCCTGTTGTGGAGCTGGCTACCTTCCACGTCGAGTCGTCGTAGCCCTGGGCAGCTTCCGGAGCGCCTGTCTTGGAGACCCAGTGCAGGGCGGGGGCGGAGACGGCGGCCGGGCCGGGAACTGGCGCGTCGGTGAAGTGTGGCAGGGGCCGACCATTCCAGCTGGCTGAAGTGATCGCGGCGTCCGGGATGATGGAGACGGTACCGGGCTCGGCCATCTGGCCGCTCAGAGCGACGGTGCTGCCACTGGTGACAGTCCGGCCGGTGAGGTAGGCGCCCTCGACGTCAGTGTGCACCGTGCGGCCGTTGAGAGTGCTCTCGAATTGCCAGGTGGTGCGGGCGCTCTGCCGGTCGATGACGCGCAAGGTCAAGGCGTCGTCGCCCTCACCGATGCGGATATCGGACGGAGTGCCGGTGTGGGTGTAATTGAGGCGGAGTTGACCGGTGGTCGCGTTCCAGACGGTCCGTACTCCGGAGCCCCGAACCGTGGGCGCGGAAGATCCTGCCTTGAATTGCAAGACGGTCTCGCCTGGGTCACCGCGGTGACCGATGAGGTACTCGACGGTGCCGCGCCCGGAGGTGACGACCGGGGCCCCGAACGGCTGGGAGGTGGTGTAGAGCACTTTGTGGTTGCCGATGGGGAAATCGGCGGCCATCATGAGAGCGTCACGACCGTGCAAGTGAAGGGTCGTGGACGTGTCCTGTGGGACACGGGCCCACTGCCGGGCCGGGTTCGAGGGTTTCTCACCGTGGGCGTCCGCTGCTGAGTCGTCGGTGACGCGCAGGGCGTCGAGGCTGACGATGGTGCTCTTCCCGCCCTGCGCCGGTTTGCCGAGATTGGTGACAGTGAGGGTGTGGCGCCCGCCGGACAGGCCGGTGAACTCGTGGAGCACTTTTTGGGCAGGCCGGTTCTGGTCGGAGTCGACGTGACCGGTCGCTTCGACCGGGGCGTCGCCGTCGACGCGGAGGGAGACCATGCCGTGATCGGTGCCGGTACCGGAGATGACGGAGATCCCGGTGCCGGTGAAGGTCAAGGTCGCCGTGTCCCCCTTGCGGGATGAGACCGTCAGGGTTTTGCCCGAGGCTCCGGGATCGCTGCGCTGCACCCACGAACCCTGGTACGAGATGGCGGAATCACGGTCGTCGACGACGTGCTGGCGGTTGGCGGAGCCGTCGGAGTCAAGATCAAGCGAGGTGGTGAAAGTGGTGTCGGTCGTCGCGTTGGAGTCGCCCAACCGGAAGCCGATGAAGCGTGGTCCGGTTGCGCCGGTAGTGCGCTGGTACGCGTGGACTGGGGAGCCCTTGAGTAGGTTCGGGGGCACTTACCGGATTGGTGGCTGCCAGCCATGGCAGGGCGCGTTGGAAGTAACCGATCTCCTTCTGCACCGCGAATTTGTCGGTGAGGGTGCGTTCTTCGTCGAGAGCGGCGCCGTAGTCGTAGGAGGTAAAGCCGGACGCAGGGGCCCCTGTCCATCCCCAGTTCGTCCCGCCCTCGAGCATGTAGTAGTTGAATGCTGTGACGCCATTACCAATGGTGGAGACGCCCCACTGTCGGGTGAATGCGGGATCGGCGAATGTGGCGCAGGCGCTGGGGGTGAAAGGGGCACCCCATGGGGTGAAGGCCCCGCCTTGGGCCTCAGTGATGAACTGTGGGGTGGTGGGAGCTATGGCCCGGAACTCGGCTTCGTGGTCGCTCAGGGCATTGCGCTTTCCGTTGCACGTGAAGCCTAATGGGTAAGAGTCATAGGCATGGAAATCGGTGCCGTACTTCGAGGTGTCGGAGAAATGCCCGGCCATTGAGTAGTCGTTGGTGAACAGTGGGACGGTGATGCCGTCGGCCCGGACGTAGCTCGTCAGCGCCTTGAGGAAGGCGGATCGGTCGGAACTCTCGTCGAGCAGCTCGTTCTCCACCTGGTACATGAGCAGGGAATCGCCGCCGGTCGTCACTTGGTGCTTGCGGGCGATGGCGTCGAATGCATGCAGCCATTGTTTTGAGCGCGCCAGGTTCGCAGTGCCACGCAGAGGCCCGGGCTGGTTGCTCATGGTGGCGGGGAGGCCGCCCATGGAGATTTCGGCGTTGATGTAGGGGCCGGGCCGGGCAATGACGTACAGACCCTCCTCTTCGGCGATGGTGAGGAGTTTGTCGATGTCTTTAATGCCGGAGAAGTCGAACTTGCCGTCAGCGGATTCTTGGTGCAGGCCCCAGAAGAAGTACAACGAGATGGCGTTGAAACCGTTTGCGCGAGCCTTGCGCATGACGTCGCGCCACGCTTGCTGGGAGGGGAGGCGCCAGTAGTGCAGTTCCCCGGACCAGATCGACAACCGGGTGCCGTCGATGGTGAACGAGTGCTTGTCCCAAGCGACTTTGTGGGCTTTTCCGTCGTTGCCCGGGAAGATATAAGGCGCCGATGACATCGCCTTCGGTGTCTGTGACGGTGACGTTGCCGCAGCTGTGCCAGGTGTGGCGGCAAGGGAGGTTGAGGCACAGGCGACCGCGGTCAGTGCGGCCATCGTCCGGGATAGGGAATGGCGATGCTCGGCTTTGCGCATGGACGGCTCCGTCATGTGGGCGAACCACCTCGTGGTGGGCGCGGGGCCTCAGTGCCTCACGCGCAGTCGAAGCTATCAGCGGCATATGGACGCGTGAGTTCAAGCGCTCAGCTCGGGTGCACGTTCATGCAGTCCGATCCGATTCGCCGGACACGTTGGTGCAACCTGGGCACGTCGCTGGCCGCGTCCGTGTGGGGACGCAGCCAGCGACGATGAAAAATGTACGGGATCTTCAGGGCCTACGGATCAGAACAAACCGGTGATCGAACGGGCCTTGACGAACCGCTGCTCGGCGTCGGTCCAGTTGACGACGTTCCACCAGGCGGTGACGTAGTCGGCCTTGACGTTCTGGTACTGCAGGTAATAGGCGTGTTCCCACATGTCGAGCTGGACGACCGGGATCTGGGTTGACGGCAGATTGCCCTGGTGGTCAAACAGCTGCATGGTGTTGAGTCGCTGACCCATCACGTCCCACACGAGCATGCCCCAGCCGGAGCCCTGAACGCCCTTAGCGGTTTCCTCAAACTGCTTTTTGAAGCTGTCAAAGGAACCGAAGAACTCGTCAATCGCAGCGGCGAGTTCGTTGCCCTCCGGACGACCGCCCCCATGGGGGGACATGTTCTTCCAGAACACGGAGTGGTTGATATGGCCGCCGAGGTTAAAGGCCAGGTCCTTCTCGAGTTTGTTGATGGTTCCGAAGTCGCCCTTCTCGCGGGCCTCGGCCAGCTTCTCTAGGGCGGTGTTGGCTCCCTGAACGTAGGTGTTGTGGTGCTTGTCATGGTGCAGTTCCATGATCTTGCCCGAGATGTGGGGCTCCAGTGCGCCGTAGTCGTAGTCGAGATCGGGAAGGGTGTAAACAGCCATTCTTCCTCCTGTGGAACGAGATACGTCACGACGTCCGTCATGACGTGGCTCTTGGCAGAGCCGCTTACGTGGTACAACACCGAACCTGTCTCCATCATTCCCGTGTTTGCGAGATTTTTCACGCGCTGTGGAAGAACTGGTCCTATTCGGCCGTAACCTTATGGGGCGCGGGGGCCTCGATGGGTGTGCTCGGACGTCGCCGATTGGAGGCGAAGGCGACGGTTTGATGCTACGGAGACATGCGGGGCTTGCCTGGTTCTGCCGGGGTTCAGGGCACCGCCCCGGATGGGTTGCCGTGTGTGATGAGACCGATGTTTTACATGCCGTTGATACGGAGAACACCATGTGATGACCGCAGCACGAGGCAGGAAAGATCTTCTGGACAGCGTGACGCTAACTTTTGGATCACGCACGGAAATAACTTTGATTCGTGATAGGCGGGTGATCGACGATGGCGTCATCTGTAATAATTCATCACGGCAAATTGTCATTCGCCCTTCGTGCTCATGAGTAGCGCTCTGCATGCTGAGCTGTGTGAGTTTTGAGGGGGATTTAGTGTCCACATGAGTGTCTCGCCTTGTCGCACCCGGTGTCGTGGTGTTGGTGATGGTTTTTGGACACCTCGCCCGGGCCGGCTTCCCCGATCGCTCATAGCGACGATATCCATCGTACTGGTATGGGTATAACTAAGATTAAGCTGGTTGAGTCTCGATGGCGGTTAACTGTAAGGTTATGCGTCGTGGGGCGTGTGGCCCCATGTGTTGTTATATGTTCCGGTCGCCAAGGATCAAACAAGTTGGATCGGATACAGAGAGACTGTTATGAATGATTCTGACTTTTTCTGAGGGTGGCCTGTAAGACTGGCCCTTTGAGATGATGTGGTGAGTAATATGAGTGATGACCCCACCGGATCCCGGACTATCCCACAGGCAGCTGTTCCCGCCCCTGCGGACACCCGGCCACCGGGCCAACCCGCGGTCATGATCGAGGGACTGACTAAACGGTTTGGGCCCAAGATCGCCGTCGATAACCTCACCATGTGGGTTCCGCGCGGATCAATGTTCGGCTTCGTCGGTCCCAACGGCGCTGGCAAGACGACGACCTTCTCGATGGTTACCGGGCTGCTGCGTCCCGATGCCGGTCGGGTCGAGGTGCTCGGCCATGACGTCTGGGCTGATCCGGCTGCGGCGAAGGCCCAGATGGGTGTCCTGCCCGACGGGATGAAGACCTTCGACCGTCTCTCTGGCCGCGAGCTACTCCGCTTCTGCGGGATGCTACACCGACTTGACGAGGCCACCATCAACGAACGCGCAGAGGGACTCCTTGACGCCCTCAGCCTGACAAGCGCCGCCGACCTCCTGGTGTGTGACTACTCCGCGGGTATGACCAAGAAGATTGATTTGGCCTGCGCCATTATCGCCGATCCTGCCGTTCTCGTTCTCGACGAGCCCCTCGAATCCGTCGATCCACTCTCGGGTCAGACCATTCGGTCAATCCTGCGCCGTTTCGTTGACGGTGGCGGGACGGTCGTCATATCCAGCCACGTCATGGAGCTCGTCGAGTCCTTGTGCGACTCGGTGGCCGTTATCGCCGGGGGGCGTCTCCACGCTATTGGTGCCCTCGACGACGTCTGCCAGGGCAAGTCTTTGCAGAATAGGTTCGTCGAGCTCGTCGGCGGCAACGCCAACATGGGGGAGGGTCTTACGTGGTTGCGCAGGTCTTGAAGCACCAGTGGGTCACCACCCTGGTCCCCCTTCGCAAAGGTGCCAAGCCGGCCGAGATCTTCGGACTCATCTTCCTGGTCCTCGTGTCCCTGTTCCTCGGTGGGAACTATTTCGCCTATGTGTGGGCAGCCGGGCAACTCGCTATCGACCCTCGCGGTGCCAGCACCGCCGTAGCGGGGGCGTCGCTGATCGTTTTCTGGATCACTGTGCCGGTGCTTTTTGGTGCTCAGCCTACCTACACAGATCCGTCGCGATATGCGGTCTTTTCGAGGCGGGCGAGGGAACTCATGCCCGCTTTCGTTGTCGTCGGGCTATTGAGCTGGGGAGGGGTCGTCACCCTTGTGGCATCGGTCTCGCACGTCCTCGCGTGGTCGAGTGCCAGAGCTGTCGCGATGGTGGCGGCTGTGCTCGGTGTCCTGCTGGGATGGTCAGCTGCCATGATCGCGTCGAATCTCCTGCTGGTAGCGATGTCGGCTGTGATGGCTAAGCGACGGTTCTGTGAAACTATGATGATCCTCGTCATGCTGTTGTGCTGCGGTCTAGGCCTCGGGATGCAGGTCGTGACGAGGACCGCCACAGTCACCCGCACGGTTCCGGTCAACGTTGGGCGAATCATCGGGTGGACCCCGTTGGGCTGGGCATGGTCAATGCCGTGGGAGGTTGCCCATGGCCGCTGGTTAGCCTTCGCCGTTAAGCTCGTCATCAGCATCGCCACGGTCGCTGTCATGGTGTGGGCGTGGCAGGCCATCGTCGCACGTCGCCTCGTCGCACCGACCGGGGACGGCGGGAGCGTTGAGAAGGTAAAGCCGGCGAATGGGATCGACCGGATGATGCCGGACACCCCGACCGGGGCGATTGCTGGACGCACCCTGAGGTACCTGAAGCGGGACCCCCGAATGACGTCTCTGCTCCTCAACACTTTCCTCGTCCCGTTGCTGGCTAGTGCCCCGATGCTCGTCCATGGGTGGGGCGAGGTGCACGGTCCGCAGACGGCTCTCATCTTTACCGCGATCCCCTTCGCCGCGATGTTCGTTGCGACGCCGATGTATGCCGGGTCGCTCATCAGCTATGACGGAACGGCTCTGTGGCACCACATTGAGTCGTCGGTTACGGGGGTGGAGGATCGACGCGGTCGCGCGATTGCGTATCTCCTCGTCACCATGCCGGTCAGCTTGGCGCTGGCCGTCATCGCCTCCTGGTGGTGTGGTCAGTGGAAGTTGCTGCCGGTTGTGAGTGCAGAGGCTTTGGGGGTTCTCCTGCTCTCGACCGGGATCGGCTCGTGGACGAGTGTCGTCAATCCGATGCGAGTTGTCGAGAGCCGCAAGGGCAACGGGTTTAACTCAGGATCGTCGGTTGGAGCCGGTTGTCTCGGTGCCCTTCTCGGTATGGGGGCAGGGATTCTCGTTGCCATTCCAATGATTGCCCTCGTGGTGCTGGTGGCAATTTCGGGACATGCGTGGTGGAGCATCCTGCTGACCTTCGTTGGCGGGCTGGGATGGTCTTTCCTGGTACTGCACTTCGGGATCGTCGTAGGCGGGCGGCGTCTCGACCGCACCTGGGACGAGGTGCTGACGAAGATCACCCCGGTGGCCTGAATCCGGTCGGGGACACCGATTCGCGGTGTTTCCGCGCCAGTTTGTTACCATGAATTGTGTCTCCTGCGATCAACGGTGTTGGAGGAGTGACAATGACTGGATTGCTTGCTGGTCGCACCGCGCTGGTGACCGGTGGAACCGCTGGAATAGGTCGCGGAATCGCGGAGGTACTCGCACTCCACGGTGCCCGTGTTGCCGTGACCGGTGTGACCGAGGAAAGGTGTGCTCAGGCGCGCGAAGACGGACTCGACGTTTACCAACTCGACGTGCGGGACAAGAAAGCCTGCATCCGCGTGGTGAATGATGTTGCTACCGAGTGTGGTGGCCTGTCCGTGCTCATTGCTAACGCTGGTGTGTATCCCCAGGTCCGTCTCGCTCATCTTGACGATGACCAAATTGACTTCATCTTCGACGTGAATGTTAAAGGCATGATGCACGTCGTCCAAGCGGCAACGCCAGCCCTGCGTGAATCTGGTCGCGGGCGCATCGTGGTCACGTCGTCGATCACTGGCAACATCACCGGCTACCCAGGGTGGTCCCACTACGGCGCCACCAAGGCGGCACAGATGGGATTCATTCGCTCGGCCGCGATGGAGCTGGCAGGCGACAGGATCACCATCAACGCCGTGATGCCGGGCAATATTATGACCCCAGGTCTGAAGGCGCTTGGCGATGATTACCTCGCCGAGATGGCGAAGGCCGTGCCGCTGGGGATGCTGGGCGAGGCGAAGGACATCGGTGAGGCAGTGGCGTATCTCGCCTCGGATGGGGCGCGCTATGTGACCGGTCAGTCGATCGTGGTGGATGGCGGACAGATCCTGCCTGAGGGGCCGGAGGCGCTTGCGGAAATGTAGGTTAGTTTTCCTCCGTGCCGAGGCTGACTGCATCTGGCACGAACTGGGCGCGTCGGGAGGCCCGCCGTAATACCCGGAGAATCGGGCCTCCTAGCAATGCTAGGCACACCACGTTAGTGAGTGCGCGTCCCAGATTCCATCCCATGGATGTCGCCATGTTGAATAAGACGAAATGCCACAGGTTCGTCAGTGGAGATGCGTGCGGGTCGAAAGATAGCTGGGTGCTGGTGCCGAGGTTAAAGGGCCAGAAGGCGAAGTCCATCAGCCACCCGTAGACGAAGGCTGACACGAATCCCCAACCACATAGCCAGGCGATTTCGGCTCTTCCCCGCGCCCGGGGAAGCAGCCCCGCTCCCAGCCCGACGAACCCCGAGGCGATCATTTGGTAGGGCAGCCACGGCCCGAAACCTGCGGTGAGCAGGGCGGATGCGAACATTGTCGTGGTGCCAAGGACGAAACCGAACGCCGCACCGAACACCCTTGCCCCGGCAATCATGAGGATGAAGACGAAGGAGATCCCTGCCATTGACGGGCTGATGGTGCGTAGCGCTGCCCCACATGCGGTGAGGACACCAATCATGGCGAGGGCCTTGACGTCGATCCCGTCCGAACTGAGTTGCGAGACCACCACCGCCAACACCACGGGCAGGATCGCGGCGAAAAGAAACGGGGTGCGCGTCTCATAGTCGGCAGCGCCTCCCGGATTGAGGAAGAGCGGCCAGCAGAAGGCCAGCAACCCCATAACGGCGGTGATGATGAGCAGGATTCGAGAAGTCGCTGAGGTGCGGACGGCGACGTGCTGCCTCCTGCTCATCGGCGGTCTCCTGCCGGGGTGTTCACGAGCCTCTCGACGTCGGCGATCGTCATCACATCGGCCGGGTGAAAGACCTTGGCGATTTGTGGACTGAATCCGGGCGAGGAGGTGCACACTGAGCGTGTGGATCCGTCGGCAACAATGTGGCCGGTGGCCATGACGATGGTGCGATCCGTTGTTGTTGCGGCGAATTCCACGTCGTGGGTGGCCAGCAATACCGCCGCTGGATCGCCAGTAGCGCCGGCGGCAATACCCTTGACGATTCTGGTTAGCTCGGTTTTCATGGCGTAGTCGAGGCCGCGGGTGGGCTCGTCAAGGAGGACGACATCGGGGCGACTGGACAGCTGGATCGCTAGGACGAGGGCCAGTCGCTGGCCTTCCGACATGTCCCGGGGATTGCGATCTTCCGGCAATTCCACCCTGAGACGGGACAAGATGGCGCGCGTGGTGCCGGCAGGCACCCCGGACTCCTTGTCGGCCTGGGCACACTCCTCAGCGACGGTCGGTAAGTAGAGCAGGTCGGAGGCTGACTGCGGGACTAAGCTCACCATTCGTCGAGCGGTCGCGGCGTCGGCTTTGCGGGGGTCAGCCCAAGAACCCTCGTGGTTGACCAGTACCCTCCCTGAGGACTTTGTTGCCCCTTGGATCGCCCACATCAGAGACGACTTGCCTGATCCATTTCGACCCATGAGGCAGGTGATGGTGCCGCGCTCTACGGTGGTCGTCAGGGCATCGACGGCGCGCACCTGGCCGTAATTGACCCCAAGCGTCTCCAAACGCAATACCTCGTTGCCGCCCCCGGGCCAGGTCATCGCTTCGAAGGGTTGCGGAGCACGTGGGAGGCCCGGACGTGGACCGACTCGACGGCGAGCTTCGCGTACTGACAGTGGGACAGTCGGCCATCCCATGGCGCGGCTCAGGGCAGCCAGCGGCGGGACGACGTCGGCGCGGGCCAACACCTCCTCGGGCCTTCCTTGGACGACCGAGCCATCACCGGGTAGCCACCAGAGGGCGTCGGCGGCGTGCATGACGCGTTCTAGACGATGCTCGGCGAGGATCACGGTTAGGCCGACGTCATGGACCAGCGTGGTAATAGAGGCAAGAACGTCCTGGGCTGCCGTGGGATCGAGGGCGCTGGTCGGTTCGTCGAGGACAAGGATGCGAGGCTGGGCAGCCAGAACGGCGGCGATGGCCACCCGCTGTTGCTGACCGCCAGAGAGGCTCAGCAAGGCCCTGCGGCGCAGATCGGCAATCCCCATGAGGTCCAGGATTTCCTCGACCCTCTTGCGCATCACGGACGGCGAAATGCCCAGCTGCTCCATGCCGTAGGCGATCTCGTCCTCCACGGTATCGGTAACAAACCCGGCAACCGGGTTCTGTCCGACGACACCTACGACGTCGGCCAGTTCGCGGGGGCGGTGTGTGCGGGTGTCGCGCCCGGCAACCGTTACGGTGCCATCGAGGCGCCCGCCGCTGAAGTGTGGGACGATCCCGTTGAGGGTCCCCAGCAGGGTTGACTTACCGGTGCCGGTGCGCCCGACGACCAGGGTCAGGTCCCCCTCGGCGACGGTGAGATTGATATTCCTCAGGGTCGGAGTCGAGGCCCCGGGGTGGGTTATCGACACGTTCGACAGGGTGATGACATCGCTCATGACTGGGGTACCTCGTCTTGTCGGGATGTCCACGACGCGGCCTGCTCGGGGTCAGCCTGGGTGGATCTTTGGGGTGCGGGGGTGAAAACCCCAGGTAAGGCGGCTGCCACGACGAGGAGGAGCATTGCTGGTTCCAGTGGCGGCCAAACTACCGGCGATGTAGAGACGGTGATGGCCTTGGGGTTGGCGCGGGATAGCCAGATCATGGCGACTATCGCAACTGCTCCGCACAAGCAGGACGCCGTAGCCTGCCAGGTCCACGGATCGGGGCGGTATCGACTTACCCCGAGGCGACGTCCCGAGATCCGTAATCCGACGACCGACCCGATGATCCCGGCGACGATGAGCACGGCGCCGATGTGCTGACCCATTCGGTCCATGAGGAGCCATGAGCACAGGCTGCCGGGTGCGCACGTTGACGGGTCGGTGCTGAAGGATCCGGTCGGGTTGGCCAGGACGCCGTAGCACCCTAGGGTCAGTGCCATCACGGACACGACGAGCAGAACGCGGGTTCCCGGGCGGACGCGACGGCCGTCACGGGTGCGCCCGTATCCGCGGGACTCCATCCCGCGGGCCAGGGACATCGACATCTCCACCGAGTCTTCCAATACCGGGACGAGCACGGCCCCCAGGGCGCGGATCCCTTTTCGTGTGTCCCCGCGTAGCCGTCGGGCTCGTCGGACCCGCTGCGCCGAGGCGATGAGTTGAGGAAAGACCGATAGCGCGATGACGACGGCCACCGAAATGTCGTGCAGTGCCGCTGGCACGGATTTGAGGACGCGTCTGGGGTTGGCCAACGAGTTGGCGGCACCGAGGCAGGCCAGCATTCCGGCTAGTCGGAGGGCGTCGTAACCGGTGGCGGCCAGCCCTTCAGCAGTGACCGGCCCGCCGAGGCAAATTCCGGCAGCCCAGTTGGGCAGGGACGCTTCGGGAAGACGGAAGAGCACGGTTCCCTTCCCGTCGCCACCCATAAGAATTTGAAAGAATACGCGAATAATGATGACCGTGAAGGCCATGCCGGCATACACCCTTGCGGACCTGGCCCACGGTTCGTCAGTGCGGCGCACAGCGACGACGAGGGTGACGGCTGCCGTGATGAGGACGACGAGGAGCGGATTATTGGTGAGGCTGATGGCGATACCGCAGCCTGCCGCCCAGGCCCACCACGACCACGGATGGACGGTCCTCGTACTGCTTGGGGTGGCTGCTACCGGAATCCCAACGACCGGGTTGGCTGTCCTCGTCACCAATCTTGACATGGTTCAGCGCCGGTTCCAGTCGTTGTCGGCTTCGCTTCCTAGTGGCACCATTTCAGTTTACGACCAGGTTAGGCATGGACGTCGATGACCCGGAATCCTTTCGCGGAAGCGACTCGGGCTGCGTCGAATCCTTGCTCGCACAGCCAGCTGGTGAGAGAGTCTGCGCCGAGGTTTTTCCCGACGACGAGGTGTGCGACTCCTTCGTCGCTCAGGCGCGCCAGCCACGTTGTCAATATTTCGTGTAAGGCCGCCTTGCCTACCCGGATCGGCGGGTTTGACCAGATCTCGTCGAAACGAAGGTCAGGGTCGACCTCCTCAGGACGGCAGGCGTGGACGCGATCGCCGACCCGGAGGGCCTTGGCATTGCGGGTCGTCAAGTCGATGGCCAGGTCGTTGACATCGACGGCGACGATGTGGGAGCCGGAGCAGGCCCGGGCCAGCGCACAGGCGATCGGGCCGTACCCGCAGCCGAGATCGAGAAACGTGCCGTTGGATGGTGGAGGAGTCACTGACCGCATAAGGACAGCGGTACCCGGGTCGAGTCGAGTCCCGGAGAACACTCCGCCGGCCGTTGTCATAGTCATGGAATCATCCCAGACGTTGACGGTGATAGTGCGGGTGCGGGTGGGTCCCTCTGGGGTGGTGAAGTAGTGGGTGGGGGAATGGTCGTCGTGGCTGGATTGGCTCATCGGTCCTCCCAACAGGTGTCGCAGATGTCGTTGTGGCTTCGACGGGAACGGGCTTGGGCAGCGCGTCGAGCGAGATCCTCGTCGGACGGGTAGCCGACCTCTTCGAGGGTGAGCCCGCAGGCCGGCATGACGAGCACTGATGATGCCCGCGAGGTACTGGCGGCGACGTTGTCGAGCCAATCTTGGCTGCGCCGCCCCGAGGCGACTGCGGTGAGAGCTCCGACGAGGGATCTCACCATGGAGTGACAAAAGGCGTCAGCGCGGACGGTCACTTCGACGGTGCCGCACGGGTCGTCGAGCCGTTCGGCGTGGCAGTCGAGGAGGGTACGGATTGTTGTGGCGCCCTCGCGGTGTTTGCAGAAGGCCGCGAAGTCGCGCAGCCCGAGAAGAGAAGTGCCGGCGGTGTTGAGGCAGTCGAGGTCGAGGTGTCCTCGCACGGGTGCCACGTGGAACCGGGTCACCGGGTCAGGACGGGAGGACTCGTCCCACAGGCGGTAAACGTAACGACGCCACAGCGCCGAGAACCGGGCGTCGAACGTGCTGGGGACGGGGCGTACCGACGTCACGACGATGTCGGGGGTGAGGACCCGCGACAGCCGACGCAGCATCGCCGAGGTGTCGACGTTGTCGGGTAGGTCGACGTGGGCCACCTGGCCGCGGGCATGAACGCCGGCGTCAGTACGCCCCGCGACTGTCAGGGGAGTGGGCTGGTCGAGACGGAGTACGCGGGGAATCCACGTTTCCAGCTCACCCTGCACGGTGCGGCGATCGGGCTGGGTGGCCCACCCCGAGAAGTTCGCCCCGTCATAGGCGATGTCCAGGCGCCAGCGGGTCATGACCCGTCCACGCGACGCCAGGTGAGGTCGTGAATGGTGCGTCCGGCCGTCAGCCCCTTGTTCTCGTAACGGGTCACCGGCCGTTCGGGCCAGCGCGGGCTAAAACCGTCCGGCCCAGCGTCGACCGGCTTGAGCAGCGGCTCGGCTGAGAGTACTTCGAGCATCCAGTGGGCGTAGTCGTCCCAGTCGGTGGCCAGACGCCACAGACCGCCCGGACGCAGCCGGGACGTCACCAGACGGGCTGTGTCGGGGTTGACGATGCGACGTTTGTGGTGACGCTTTTTGTGCCATGGATCAGCGAAGAAGGTCCACAATTCGTCGAGGTCGGCGGGTCCGAAGAGGTGTTCCAGCCCTGCTGTGGCATCGGCCATGATGACCCGGGCGTTACCTGCGCCAGCGTTCTCGAGCTTGTTGAGGGTCGTCGCGATGGAGGGCAGGTAGACCTCGAAACCGATGAAGTCTCGCTCGGGATGGGCGGCCGCTAGCGCTGCCAGCACGTCGCCAGACCCAACTCCGATCTCTACGGTAAGCGGGGCGGTGCGACCGAAGATCGCGGGGAGGTCTAGACGGGATCCAGGTGCGACCGAGGTGCTGGTGGCGTCGCGGGGGACGTCGATGAGGTACGTGCTGGCCAAGGTATTCATGGCTCGTTGCTGAGAGACGTTCATCCGGGGGGATCGCCGCACGAAGGAGACGACACCGCGCCGGACCCGGTCGCCCGAGCGGTGTGCCCCGGCTGACACCTCGACCCCTAGCCCCGGCTGATGGCGGCGAGCCTGGGCAGGGGAAGCGTCGGTCGGATCGAGGGGAGCGGGGTCGGGTCGCACGGGGTCGAATGATAGTCGATGACTCTGAGCGACGCGGTGATTGAAGTGTACGCCGGCTGAAGTGATGGAGCGGCGATCCACGTCAAGAGTTGGTGAACATGAATATTTTGACATTGGTAGTGTTGTGAAAAATGAGACCAGAAAGAGGCCGGGAAAACAGAGGTCAGGCTTCGCTGATTCCAAGCGTCATTCCTTGTCGCTAGGCGATCTGAGATCAGCCTAGCCTTGCTTGTGGGCGATATTTTCAGTGCTTATTGTTGACGACGTCAGACACGCGGTGGTCATTTATGAAAGGTCTCGACATGTCTACCGCAACTCCCGTTGTTTCTTGTTCCGTTACCGATTGCGCCTTCAATGATTCCGGCTGCACCGCCTTCGCGGTGACCGTCGGTGGAGCTTCTGGGCAGCCCACGTGCGCAACCGTTACCCATCTCGATGCTCGCGCCGGTCTGTCCTCAGCTGATGGCCGCGTCGGTGCATGTCAGCGTATTGAGTGTGTCCACAATGACAAGCTCATGTGCACTGCCCAGCAGGTTGCCATCAGCGACGCCGCGAGCTGCACTGCTTACCAGGCTCGCTGAGCCACATGCGGGTATCTCATGCTCCCGCATTACGTCGCCTCCGGTACAACTGACCGCCGTGATTCAGGCGTGGGCCCCCTCGGGGGAGAGGAGGCCCACGCTGTTCCCGGATCCGGCTGTCAGACACGCGTAGGGCGTACCGGATCCGAGTTCAGGGGGAGCTGGGCCACGGCGGCCTCCAGCTCGGTGAGGGACGTCGCGTCCTGTTCCAAAGGTATGAACACCGCACCCGTCTGGTCAGGGTTGACGTACATGAGGGTCAATCCGGTGCGATCGATGTCAGCGCAGAATACCCGGCCCACGGTGTGCGGGCACGCGTGATGAGTTGCGCGAGACCAGCAACTGCAGCCGAATACAGTTTTCTTGTGTACCCCGTCGCACAGCTGCGAGAGGTGGGCATTGCCGAGTGAGGCAACGATGTCTAAGGCGGAAAGCTCATCCTCGGCAGACGGGAAGACTTTGTCGTCGGGGATGTTGTCAATGAGAGCGGGGACGTCGATCTCGGTACTGCCCATGGCGTCATGAAGGATCGCGCGATACGGGGCGACGACCCCGATGAGGGCGTCGTCGAATCCAGCGATGATCGATACCTCTCTCGGTAGCACGTCCGTGGCCAACAGGTGGTCGACTTGGGCGGGGGCTAGCCATGTAATTGTTCCGAGCACATGGAGGGTGGCTGCCAGGAGGCGGATGGCCGGTTCTGGGGCATCTTTGGAGATCTCCAGCCGGACATCAGTGGGCAGTCCGGCCGGGACTTGGCAGAGGGCCTGGGCGGGATGGGAGCGCTGGGCGACGACGAAACGCCCCGACGCCGTAACGCCGTGGGCTTGGAGATCGCAGGTCCACTTCTCTGGGCTTTCACCGGCAGAGATCATGGTGTGGGCCACCATTGTGGCCATGCCGGCACCGCCGAGGATGCGACGGGCTAGGGAAAAACAGCGCTGCGACAGGGCTGATGCGATGTGATCCGTGTCCTCCCGGGCGTCGGAGTCATCGGAGGCCTCACCGTGTCGTGGAGCAGTCATTGTCACATCCCTTCGCCTTAGGCGAGCCTAATCTAACATATAACTCCATGTCGTGACAGGGGTACGTGCCGGGTTGATTACCCGAGCGCCCTCCGTGCAGAGCTAAATCGATTTATCATGAGTGGTGCTTTCACCGTAGAAAGGAACACCGTGAAACGAGCGCTTATCGCTGGGGTCGCTGCCCTGGTGGGGCTCGCGGCCTTGACGCCCCCTGCCGTCGCCGATGACTCCGTAGCACCCGTGGGAGCCCATGCCCTGGCATCGGCCCAACCCCGCAACGCTGGGCATCGACTTCAGGACATCCGGACGTGGAGTCCCCAGACCGACCCTTACGCCCGGTACCTGCGTGCCGAGGTGCCCCTGCAACCTCGTATCCCTCACGATCCGTCTACCCAGGCCCATCCGGAGCTGGATGCCAAGGCCCAGGTCATGCTCATGCAGGGCGATTACGGAAACTCCTTCTTCGGCAATTTCCGTGCCAATGACGGGTTCGCCCACAACGTCCTCAACTTCTGGCAGTATGCCGACTACTGGAGCCCCTGGCACGGCTCAGCGACCGCACGGACTCCACAGTCCCTCTATGACCCTGCCACCAGTGACTGGCGGACGCGCAATTTCGAGTTCGGCGTCGTCGACATTCCGAATCCCGCGTACACCAACGCCGCCCATCGCAACGGCGTCAAGTCCATCGCGACGATCTACTTCGACCCGGCCTTCCGCCCCGGGCTGACTTTTAAGGAAGCCTTCGACAAGGATCCGACATCCCGGGGGTACATCATCGCCGAGAAACTAGTCGAGATGGCTAAGTACTTCGGTTACGACGGGTACTTCCTCAACGAGGAGGAGGGGAACCTTCAGGACTCGCGCTTCCGGCCGTTCATGAGCTATCTCACGTCGAAAGGCCTCTACACCCAGTGGTACACGAACACTCCAGGTACGTGGTCTTCGTCCAAGGCCAGTCTGCTTGACCACGGCAGGATCATGAACTCAGTGTTCCTTAACTACAACTGGCCCGGGACTCAAGATCGCTCGGTCGAGGCGGCCAAGGCTGAAGGATACGATCCATACCAGTCCTTGTTCTTCGGTGTCGAGGCGAATCAGGCGGGGTTCAACGGCAAGCATCGGTCGGCTACCGAACTTCCGAGTCTCTACGAGTCGAGGCGAAATCACAGCCCCAAGGCCTCGGTTGCACTCTTCACCCCCAGCGACATGTACCAGCGAGGTCTGGCTGATGCGGTCAAACCCAAGGGTGCGGACAAGGACGTACCACTTTTCCAACAGGATCCCTACCAGTGGATGGTGGCTGAGCGTGAGCGGATGTACTTCTCAGGAGTGACGTCGAATCCGAAGGACACCGGAGCCCATCCTGGCCATTCCCGTCCGGAGGTTGGCGTAGCGGACTCATCGTCCTGGGTAGGGGCCGCCGACTTCATTCCGGCTCGTTCGGTCATCGGCGGGAGACAGTTCCACACCGACTTCAATACCGGGCACGGCATGAGGTGGTACTCGGCGGGCGACGTCTCGGCTGCTGCATCATGGACCGACATGGACGCCCAGTCGATCCTGCCGAGCTGGCAGTGGTGGATCGACACCGAGGGGACACGTCCGTCGGTTGACTTCGACTATGGCCCGTCGGACCGACGCAAGGACGTTCATGGCGCTCCGGTCAGCCTGCTGTACCATCAAGTCGGAGCGTGGTGTGGCGGGTCATCGCTCGTCGTCCACGGGATGATGAGCAAGACGACGACGTTGCGGCTGTTCAAGACCCGCTTGGCCATGACGGCAGACACGAGCATGCCCATCACCTTCCGCAAGAGCTCGAAGGACCATGGCACCATGAAAGCCGCCCTCGTCTTCGCTGACGACCCGGGGCGCGTCGTCACGGTTGATGTGCCCGGTAGCGGTGTCAAAGGCGGCTGGCACACCTCCACCCTGCGCTTAGGCCGGTTCGCAGGCCGAACGCTGACCACCCTCGGATTGCAGTTCGCACCCGCCCCCGACTACCAGATGAATGTCGGTGCCATCTCAGTGCGTGACGGTTCGGGGGTGCCTGCGGCACCGAGTGAGGTGCAACTCGACACGGTGTACGACGACGGCCAAGCCATTTTATCCTGGCACGCCGCGCCCTTCGACGACGTAGCAGGGTACGTCGTCGAGTCGATGGGCCCGGACGGCAAGATCGTCCATCTAGCTTCTGGCTACACCGATCTTGCCTATCTTAAGGCGGTGCCGAAGAAGACCGGGAAAGTCACTTTCAGGGTGCGTGCTGTGGGTCATGACGGCCAAATGTCAGCCCCCTCGACGGTGAGCTACGACTACTCCGCTCAGCCTCGCCACATCAAGGTGGCCGAGGCTGCAACGGCGTCGAAGCTGCTTACTGATGCTGTCAGGCCGGGGGTACTCGACGTCACCTGGGACGCCAAGGGTGTGAGAGTGTCGACCTGTCGCGTCGACGTCCACCTCGTCGACATCGCGAAAGACGACATCGACAACCAGCCCTACGGACTCGACGTGCCCTGCGCTGCTGGCGGTGCCAGGGTGCCGGTTCCGATACGCGAGGGGCACCCCTATGACCTCACGGTGACGGCCGGTCACGGATTGGGATTGAGCTATCGCGGTCACACCCATGACTCTTGGGCCGCGCCGGTGACCCTCGACGATATCGTCGTGGAGAGGAAACGGTCAGGATTCCACATGAGGAACCTCACCTCACCCGATTGGTACGGCCTCCAGATTATGTGGAAGGGGACGGACGGTACATCCAGAAAACTCACGACGATTCGTCGCGGCGGATCGGTGCGTGGGGGATGGGGCACTGCCCCGACGACCGACTGCCCCACCGCTTTCCATTCCTTCCCCTCGTCCCAGGGGACTCTCGTCATGAAAGTGACCGACTATGCCGGCAACACGACTACCCAGCATTTCGCGGTCAAGAACAACGACCTGGTGCGTCCTGCCACCGCTCCCCGATTCACTGTGGTCGAACCGGCACGCCAACGCGTGACGGTCTCGCACCCGATCATTCCGGTGAGGATCTCAGTGTCCGGTGACCAGCCGGTGTCCTGGCGACTTCGCGGTGCGTTGCCTGCCGGGCTGCGCTGGACCAACGACATGTCGGTGAACGGACTGACCTCGTTGGCAGCCACCCTCTCAGGATCACCGAGGTCGGCGGGTAACCACCGGATCGTGGTAGAGGTGAGCGACCTTTTCGGCAACACGGTGACGCGAAGTGTCGTGGTGGAGGCGGCTCGCGGCAGCGCCCCGAGTAGCTCCGGAGGATCGTCCGGCCCATCTGCGTCAGCGAGTGCCGACTCTGCCATCCGGCCTGGGTGGGACTCGTCCTCGTCTGCCTCCTCTGGATCGACTCGGCCGGTGAGGATGCCCCTTACCGGGTGCTGACCGGGAAGACGCCGGGCGGGAATCGACCTCCGCCCGGCGATTCGCTCTTCCCGCGGCACATGTGTAAAATACCCGTGTTGCCTTCGAGCAAACGGGAGTTGACCGCCGCGGTTGCTCCGCCTGTCCGACACAGC
The DNA here is from genome assembly GCF_023838685.1 of Cutibacterium sp. 37298. NCBI lineage: Bacteria > Bacillati > Actinomycetota > Actinomycetes > Propionibacteriales > Propionibacteriaceae > Cutibacterium > Cutibacterium sp. 37298. The sequence goes on along the minus strand of NZ_JAJNRJ010000003.1, from coordinate 147,208 downwards.
GATGTCGTGATGCGGTTCCGGTCTCCGGCGTGTCACGCCGTCGAGTGAAGGAATCGCCCGAGAGCACCACCACGTTGCAAGATCCCTGTGCGTGATCCTACGTATGGGACCGAGTTCGAGAAGGTACCTGTGACCACCTACAGCCCCAAGGCCGGCGAGGTGCAGCGTAAGTGGTACGTCATTGACGCCGAGGACATCGTCTTGGGCCGTCTGGCTACCACTGCTGCCAACCTCCTGCGCGGCAAGCACAAGCCGCAGTACGCCCCCCACATCGACACCGGTGACTTTGTCGTCGTCATCAACGCCTCCAAGATTGCGCTGACCGGCAAGAAGGCCACCGACTCGCTGCGTTACGACCACTCCGGACGCCCGGGCGGCCTGCGCGTCACCAGCATCGGCAAGATGCTTGCGAAGAACCCGCGCCGTGCCGTGGAGCGCGCGGTGTGGGGCATGATGCCCAAAAACAAGCTGTCGCGTCAGCAGCTCAAGAAGCTGAAGGTGTACGGCGGCCCTGAGCATCCGCACGCTGCGCAGAACCCGCAGCCTTACGAGATCACCCAGATCGCCCAGTGATCGCCCACGAAGGATTGTGACAGTGACTGACACCCCAACCGAGAACCTCGAGAACACCGAGGTCACCCCGTTCACCGAAGGCGACCGTGAGATCGCCTACCGCACCGACTCCAACCCGACCGTGGCTGCCGGTGATTCTAAGCGCCCCGCCATGATCGCTCCCGGTGCTGCCACCGGCCGCCGCAAGGAGGCCATCGCTCGCGTCCGCATCATTCCCGGCTCTGGCCAATGGAAGATCAACGGCCGCACTCTGGAGGACTACTTCCCGAATAAGGTCCATCAGCAGATTGTGACCGAGCCCTTCACTACCGCTGGTGTTGAGGGTGCCTACGACGTCATCGCCCGCATCGGTGGTGGCGGAGTCACCGGACAGGCCGGTGCGCTGCGTCTGGGTATCGCCCGTGCGCTCAATAACGTTGACGCCGAGGCCTCGCGTCCGGCCCTCAAGAAGGCCGGCATGCTGACCCGCGACGCCCGCGTCAAAGAGCGCAAGAAGGCTGGACTCAAGAAGGCCCGTAAGGCTCCGCAGTATTCGAAGCGTTGATCCGGTCTTTGTCTGGAACTCGGGGTGGCTCTCCCTCAGGGGAGAACCACCCCGAGGCGTTTTCCGGGGTCTCACGGGCGTGGGACTATCTGTCGTGATTTCCTGGATGGATCGGTGGGGCTGTTGCACAGGGTGACATGGCCTTTACCACCGAGTCACTCGAAATGCCCACGCTCAGCGGGTGTTCCGCTCACTTGGTGTGAGCGGTGGGTAAAGTGAAACTTCATGGCACGACTTTTTGGAACTGACGGAGTGCGCGGTGTGGCTAATCAAGACCTCACCGCCGAGTTGGCCCTTGACCTTTCGGTCGCGGCCGCGCACGTTCTGGGCGAGGCGGGTGCTTTCGGACACCGCCAACCTACCGCGCTGGTAGCACGTGATCCTCGCGCCTCCGGCGAGTTCCTCGAGGCCGCTGTCTGCGCTGGGTTGGCCAGCGCCGGTGTTGACGTGTTGCGCGTCGGCGTGATCCCGACTCCTGCGGCGGCCTACCTCGTCAATGAGTACCGTACTGATTTGGGCGTGATGCTCTCGGCATCTCACAACCCCATGCCTGATAACGGCATCAAGTTCTTCTCCCGCGGTGGCGTGAAACTTCCCGACGATCTTGAAGACGCCATTGAGCAGCGTATGGGTGAGCCGTGGGCTCGCCCTATTGGCGACAAGGTAGGACGTATCCGCTACACCCCGCAGGCTGTCGACACCTACGTCGACCACCTGGTGCGCTCGCTGCGCCAGCAAGACACCCTCAAGGGGATGAAGATTGTCCTCGACACCGCAAACGGTGCCTCCTTCCATACAGCGACGGCTGCCTTCACCACTCAGGGTGCCGAGGTCATCGCGATCCATGACCAGCCCGATGGCCTCAACATCAATGAACGGTGCGGTTCCACCCACCCGGAGAAGCTGCAGGCCAAGGTTGTTGAGGTTGGGGCTGACATGGGATTGGCCTTTGACGGTGACGCTGATCGGTGCCTGGCTGTCGACCACGAAGGCAATATCGTCGATGGGGATCACATCATCGCGATTCTCGCGTTGGCTTTGCAGGAGGATCACCGTCTGGCCTCCAACACCGTTGTCGCGACGATCATGAGCAACCTTGGCCTCATCATCGCAATGCGCGCGCACGATATTCACGTCGATCAGACCAAGGTGGGTGACCGCTACGTCCTCGAGTCGATGAACGCCAACGGGTTCTCGCTGGGTGGTGAGCAGTCCGGGCACGTCATTATGAGTGAGTTCGCAACCACTGGTGACGGTGTTCTTACCGGTTTGCACCTGGCTGCGCGCGTCGCTCGTACCGGCAAGACCCTCAAGGAGCTCGCCTCGGTGATGACCCGTCTGCCGCAGGCCCTCATCAATGTGCGTGGCGTCGACAAGTTGCGAGCTGGTATCGATCCAGACGTTAATAAAGCGGTTGCTGACGCTAACCAGAAACTCGGCGACGCCGGTCGAGTGGTGTTGCGTCCGTCGGGTACTGAGCCGGTCGTGCGGGTCATGGTCGAGGCTGGTACCCAGGAGGAAGCTGATCAGATCTGCTCTGAGTTGGCCGAGACCGTCAAAATGAGCCTGGCGTTGTGAGCGTCTTTCGTCGCCGCCCAGATGCCGACCTGCCCGGTCTGGACGTCGGGGCGGCGAACCGTCTGCGATCGGTAGTCGAGGAGTCTTTGACAGCCATGGGCATCGACGCTGATGTCTCAGGTGACCATGCTACGACTGCTATCGGTGATATCCCGCTAGTTCCGATCGCTGAGGAGTTGGGTGGCCATCACCGTGACGACTGGGAGCTGGTCGTCGACGAGCTTGTCACGCGGATGGTGCGGTCTCTTTTCGACGGTGCCACTCGCCTGACCGACGCCACCCTCGCTGCGCACGTCGTCGTCAAAGTAGTGGGGAATCAGGAGCGCGCCGGACGCAGCTTCGACTACGCGCGGCCTTTCGTCTCGAACGTTACTGGCCAGACCGTCCCCGGGCTGGTTGTCGCTTTGGCATGGTTCGACGGCGACGTTGAGCTGCTCAACGACGCCGCACTGGCTGAGGTTAAAGATCGTGACGTGGCATATCGTCTCGGCACCGAAAGATTGGCGTCGGCCCTTGTTGGTGAGCTTTCTTTCTCCCGCGACGGTGACGTCCTAGTCGTAGCTGGTTCGTCGTGGCTGGTGTCGTCATGGCCGTTGGCGAAGGGAGCGGGGCGCCCCATCGCCAACGAGTTCGGTGGCAGCGTGGTTATTGGGATCGAGGCGCCGGATCGCGTTGTAGTAGCGCCGCCGGGCTGCGAGGGGCAGATCGACCAGGCCTTGTCGGCGTCGCGAATCGCGGATCCGTTCCCCTGGCATGTCATGTGACCGGTAGAGCCTCTGAAGGTCAGGCCCGAGGAGACAGCACCGACTCAAACTTTCCTGATCCACACATTGCGGACCTCGTGGTCGGGACCCTTATGCAGGATCGCGGTAGCCCGGCCGCGGGTGGGCAGCACGTTCTGCACCAGGTTCGGGCCGTTGATGGTGTCCCAAATCTCCTTAGCGATGGTGATGGCTTCGTTGTCGGGCATTCGTGCGTACTCACCGAAGAACGAGTGGGGGTCGGTGAACGCGGTTTGCCGCAGGGTGAGGAACCGGTTGATGTACCACCGGATGATGTCGGCCTCCTCAGCATCGACGTATACCGAGAAGTCGAAGAAGTCGCTCAGGGCCAGTCCCATTGTCCCACTGCTGCGCCGTCGTGGTGGCTGTAGAACGTTAAGCCCCTCAATAATGAGGATGTCGGGTTGCCGGACGACGAGTTGCTGGTTGGGCACGATGTCGTAGGTGACGTGAGAGTAAACCGGTGCGGTGACTTCAGGCATCCCGGACTTGACATCGACGACGAACCTCAGCAAGGCCTTGCGGTCGTAGGATTCAGGGAACCCCTTGCGGGAAAGCAGCTCGCGTTCCTCGAGTACCCGGTTAGGGTAGAGGAATCCGTCGGTCGTCACGAGGTCCACGACCGGACGGCGCGGGGAACGTCCCAGGAGCTCCCGTAGCAGACGAGCCACGGTCGACTTGCCAACGGCCACCGACCCGGCGATCCCGATGACAAAGGGGGTGCGCTTCATGCCGTGGCGGGTGAGTTGCAGGAAGTTATTGGAGGCGTCGAAGAGGGCGCCCGTGTGCATGCAGTACAGGTGGATGAGTTGGGTCAACGGGCGGTACACCTCGACGACGTCGCGGTGACTGGTGGGGTCGCCGAGACCACGGATGTGGTCCAGGGTGGCCTCGTCGATATCGATCTCGGTCGAGTCCGAAAGTACGGCCCACGATTCTCGCGATAATTCGATGAACGGCCCCGGTTCGGTGTTGTCGTCGTCAACGGGAGTGGTGGGGGTCAAGTTCATCGGGCGCCTCCGAATGGTTGGTCGTAGTGACTGTACTTCACCGCGACGTTGGGGACGTGGTTAATGCGACGTTGATGGGCACATTTCCGAGTAGCGTCGAGCCATGCCCATCGAATCTTGCTGGCGCCCTAACTGGGCCTGAATGGGCGAATGGTGCAGGTGACCGGGGCGGCCCGCTCGGGGTCCAAGGCGTTGATGACAATCTGAAGGGTCATCGGGTCCTAGGGATATCCGTGTGGGCGCTGTGGTCCAAGGGACAGACGTCTTGGATGACGATGTTCTTGACCCCGGGCTCATTGATGAAGGTATTAGTCCACGGAAATACTCGGTTGTCGAACCGGGTGGCGATGACGGTGTATGTGATGCCGGGGACGGTCATTCCATCCGCGTTGAGTTCCCTGAGAAATGTGGAGTCTTGCAACTGTTGGGGCAGGGATTCCAGCTTTCGAAACTGTGCTGCAGCATTGAAGATAGTGCTGAGCGGGTTTCCGCTGGCATTGAGGAACTTCTCCAGGCCGAGCATGCGTGTTCCCCTGTTGGAAGGAACCAAACCGACGAGATGAGGACTTTCTTGGCGCCCCGTAATATTTGATGTACGCGCGCGGCAGGGGGCCGCCGCCCTGAGAATGGCCGACGAGGTTGACCTTCTGAGCACCGGTTGCCTTGAGCACTCTGTCAACGAAGTGGGCCATGAAAGCTGCCGTGGAGTAGATGTTGCCGCTGGTCTCAGCGGCTTCCACAAGCGGATGTGTTTCCGGGTTGTAGTTGAACGTGTAGGCGCAGAATCCTGCTGCCTTGAGGCGGGGACCGTAGTACGACCACGTGATGAAGGCGTCCTCGGATGTGCCCGGGATGAGCACGACGGGATGGGTGCCTTTCCTCGGTTTGCAGGTGAAGTCGTTGGTGCCCGGGACTTTCGTGCCGGGGTTCTTCATTGCGAACCTGATTGCAGAGGTCCAGCTGGGCATACTTGGCCCCTCAATATTCGAGGGGATTCCGTCGGGGCTGTGAGGCGGGTAACCCCGCCTGGATGTTCGGGAGTGATGTCGGTAGGCGGGCTGGCGAAGGCGGTGGTCGTCGTGCCCATGGCGATCATCATTGTGGCAAGGAGGGTTGTGAGTAACCAGTTTTTCTTCATGGATCTTCTCAGATGCATCTGCGGTTGTTGGTTATCGTGCCGGCAGGGGGCGCGATGCTGGCCTCACGACGACGTGTGGGGCCCTCGATATGAAGGCCCCACAGTCGGGATGGGGCGGTATCAGGTGATTAGCCGATGAACGGCTGGAATACGCATGTCACTGGTTGTGCGTGATCAGGATCCAAAGCATTAACGGCCATCTGGTAGACGTTCACGTCATAGGTGAAATTGACGTGGCTGGCGTGATCGTCCCGGCAGGTGTCCTGAACGAGGATGTTTTTGACACCAGGCTCGTCCAAGAAAGCGTTGGTGAATGGCACGACCACGTCGTCGTAGCGGCCTTCGATGACTGTGTACTTGACGCCGGGGCGGGTCACCGGGCCGTTGCCATAGAGCTCCTTGTTGAAGTTGGAGAAGCCGAGTTGCTGCTCATAGCTGGCGATGTGGGCTTTGGCGAAGGTGGCCTCGATCTTTTTGTGTTTTGCCTCGGAGATGGACTCGTTCACGAACCTTGAGACGGCTCGGGGCCCGACGCCGTGATTCGACGGGGCAAGGGCGATGAGCTTGTTGACCTTTTTGTCCCCGCCGAGTTTGGTGATGTAGTAGTTCGGCAGCGGGCCGCCACCCTGGGACCACCCGATGAGGTCGACCCTCTTGGATTCGGTGGCCGTGAGGACACGGTCGACGAAGCCGGAGACGGCCTTCGCGGAGACGCGGATATCACCGGTATAGGCGAAGCTTGGCAGCAGCTTGAGCCCGTTGAAGTTGGGGGAGAAGACGCAATAGCCGAGTTTAGTGAGCTTCGGTGCGTACATCGACCATGACGCATAGGCGTCGAAATTAGTGCCGGGAAGCAGGACGACGGGGTTCTGACCTTCGCGCGGTTTGCAGCTGAAATTGTTGGCCCCCTGCGGGTTGGTGCCGGGGTGGGCCAAGGCATAAACAGAAGCAGGATAGATGAACAGTTTGATCGGGCCGTTGCCGGCAGATGGAATACCGTCCGGACTGCCGGGCATAGTGATTTCCGGCGGAACCGAGGTGTTGCTGTCAGCGGCGTGCGCCGGGGCTGCCGAGATGGTTGCGAAGGTGGTTGCCACGATGGTCGTCAGCGAGGTCAGGGCTGCTGCGATCTTCTTTGATCTTTTCATGTTTTCTCCATATCTTGCGTCGATGCAGGATGTGAGTTTGACGCTATGAATCGTCGGGGTCACGTGAGGCCTCAGATAGCGAAGTAGTGCATACGTGCAGATGGTCGTGTGAGATGTTGTTCAAACGTGCAGGCGTTTCAAGTCGCGGAGCCGCTCATGATTCATGTACGTTTCTTGCCATGTGCGGAATTGTTGGTTACTCGGGCCATCGGCAGGCTGAACGCGTCATCATCGACGGGCTCCGGCGTCTTGAGTATCGAGGATATGACTCGGCCGGTTTGGCGGTCGTGGCGGACGGAAACTTGTACCGAGCCAAGAAGTCGGGCAAGCTAACTCATCTCGAGGAGGAGCTGGCAGTCCATCCGCTCCCAGAGTCCACTCAAGGTATCGGTCACACTCGGTGGGCCACCCACGGCGCTCCCACTGATGAGAACGCCCACCCCCACATTTCCTTCGACGGACGCGTCGCAGTCGTTCACAACGGCATTATCGAGAACTTCGCCGCGCTGCGCGCTGAGCTTGTGAGCGAGGGCATCACTTTTTCGTCGGAGACTGACACCGAGACTGCCGCTCACATGCTCGCCTTGGAGATGCAGCGAAGGTCCTCGCTGACAGAGGCCATGGGGGCGGTGGCGTCACGACTCGAAGGAGCTTTCACACTGGTGGCCGTCAGCCCGGACGCCCCCGACACAGTGGTGGCCGCTCGTCGCAACTCTCCACTCGTCGTCGGGCTAGGGCAGGGGGAGAATTTCCTAGCCTCCGATGTCGCAGCGTTTATCGAGCACACCCGCGAGGCTCTCGAACTGGGCCAGGACCAGGTTGTTGTGCTCACCCCCGATGAGGTCACCGTCACCGACTTCGAGGGCAACCTCAGCCAGGCCCGCCCCTATCACGTCGACTGGGACCTGTCAGCAGCTGAGAAGCAGGGCCACGACTGGTTCATGCGCAAGGAGATCTTCGAGCAGCCACGTGCGGTGGCCGACACGTTATTGGGTCGTTGGTCCGACCGTGGTGATCTAGTCCTTGACGAAGTGCATATCTCGCCGGAGGAGTTGCGCCGCATCAACAAGATTGTGGTCGTCGCATGCGGGTCAGCGTATTACGCCGGCATGGTTGCCAAGTACGCCATCGAGCACTGGACGAGGGTCGCGTGCGAGGTCGATCTGGCCAGTGAATTCCGCTACCGCGACCCGATCATCGACCCAATGACGCTCGTCGTGACGGTTTCCCAGTCTGGTGAGACGGCCGATACTCTCATGGCCATCCGACATGCTCGCGAGCAGCATGCCAAGGTCATCGCGATCTGCAACACCAACGGCGCGACGATTCCCCGCGAGTCCGATGCCGTTATCTACACCCACGCTGGCCCCGAGATTGGCGTGGCCTCAACCAAGGGGTTCCTCACCCAGGTCGTCGCTTGCTATCTGCTGGGCCTCTACCTGGCTCAGGTGCGTGGTATGAAGTACGGAGACGAAATCCGCGGCGTAATGTCTGAGCTCGACCAGATGCCTGGCAAGATTCAGGAAGTTCTCGACGAGATCGAACCGGTTTATGAGTTGGCTCGTGTGATGGCGAAAGAAGAGGAAGCGGTGTTCTTCCTTGGGCGCCACGTCGGTTATCCAGTGGCCCTTGAGGGTGCTCTCAAGCTCAAGGAGATCGCCTATATGCATGCCGAGGGGTTTGCTGCTGGCGAGCTCAAGCACGGCCCCATAGCCGTCATCGAGGAGGGCACCCCGGTCTTCGTCGTTGTGCCACCGAAGGGGCGAGATCAGCTTCATGACAAGGTAGTCTCTAACATCCAGGAGATCCGTGCCCGTGGCGCTAGGACGATCGTGCTTGCCGAGCGAGGGGACGACGACGTCAAACCGTACGCTGACACCTTCGTCGGGCTTCCGGCTTGCTCGACCCTGCTCCAACCGTTGGTAGCCGCAGTGCCATTGCAGGCTTTCGCCTGTGAACTGGCCACCGCCAAGGGTCATGACGTTGACCAGCCAAGGAATCTGGCCAAGTCCGTCACGGTGGAGTGAGCTCACTCAGACTAGGTGCCCCCGGCGTTGGCCCCGGGGGCACCTTTGGTGATGTGCCGTTCGTACGTCAGGCGGCAGTCGCCAGGTGCTCGGAACTGACCGGACCCCTAATCTTGACCCTATGATCATCGGAATCGGGGTGGACGTCTGCGACATCTCCAGGTGGGAGGCTGCTGTACAACGCCACCCGGGGATGGTCCGCAAGATGCTCACTCATACTGAGGCTGTGATGCCGGCGCGCTCTCAGGCTGCCCGATTTGCCGCTAAGGAGGCCCTGTACAAGGCGTTGGGTGGAGGAGAAGGACTCTCCTGGCAAGACTGCGAGGTGGTCACTGACGGTGAAGCTGTGAGGTTCGAACTTCGTGGATCGCTGGCTCGACGCGCCGAGGAGTTGGGTGTGCGTAGGGTTCATCTCTCACTGACCCACGATGCCGGTGTCGCGGTGGCGATGGTGGTCTGCGAAGGTTAAGTCGCGCCTCCCCATCCCGCCCTTGTCATCGTGGTTGAATGAATACCAATCTGCAGCGAGAGCCCCGGGCGGGGCTGAAGGGGGATCGTCATGGCAAGTGTCTGTACCGCCGAGGCCACCCGAGCAGCTGAGCAGAGGTGGTTTGATGCCCACCCGGGACAAGACCTCATGGACATTGCCGCTCAGGCCGTCGCACGAAAAGCTCAGGAGCTTCTGCTGGGCGGAGCCGTCGATGAGATCATGCCTGATTGGGCAGCGTCCCAGTGTGTTCTCGTTCTCGTTGGTGGTGGGAATAACGGCGGTGACGGGCTGTTCGCAGCTGCGGCTTTGGCCCAGCGCGGGTGGCGGGTCGAACTCGCTCAGGTCATGGGCCAACCGCACGAGGCTGGCATGGCTGCCGCGCTCGACGCTGGTTGCATCCGTGTCTCACTCGGAGAGGTCACCAGTCACTCGTACGATCTCGCGATTGACGCTGTTCTCGGCATTGGAGGCCGTCCAGGTATTCCGCAGTCTCTAGAGCGAATCGACACCTGGTTGCGTGCTCGCCAGATCCCAGTGCTCGCGGTCGATCTACCATCGGGCCTAGATGCGAATTCTGGTGAGGTGGAGTCCTGTGTTCACGCCGCATACACCATAACCTTTTCCAGCCTCAAGTGGTGCCATATTGCTCACCCGGCCGCCCGCTATTGCGGAGAGTTGGAGGTTCATGACATCGGCCTCGACTTTGTCGACGATGATGGCGAGTGTCTCGATGATGTCGATGAGTATTGCGACCTCGCCGAGATGGCGTCGCTGTGGCCGGTACCTGGCGCGCTTGACGACAAGTACTCTCGCGGGGTTGTCGGCATCGATACCGGATCCGAGAAGTTCCCGGGGGCTGCTGTGCTCGGCGTTCTCGGAGCGTTGCGCACTGGCCCGGGAATGGTGCGGTTTTCTGGGCCAAGCGCCATCATGGCTTTCATTCTGAGCCGGGCTCCGTCCGTTGTTATTGGTGAGGGTCGCGTTCAGTCCTGGGTTATTGGGTCTGGTTGGGGCACTCACGATGGCAACGCTGACCGATTTATTCAGCGGGCGGCTGAAGGCGTCCCCATGGTGATCGACGCTGATGCCCTGGCCCTCCTCCCGGCAGAGTTGCCGGAGGGATGTCTACTTACGCCCCACGCTGGGGAGCTGGCCCGAATGCTGCGGATAGAGCGCAGTCAGGTAGTAGCCGACCCGCGAGGCTCGGTTGTCCGTGCCGCCCAGCGGTTCGGCGCGACCGTCCTGCTGAAAGGCTCTATCCAATGGGTTGCCCGTCCTGACGGGGGCGTTCGTGCCGCTCTTCCTGGTCCCGCATGGACTGCTCAAGCTGGGTCTGGTGACGTTTTGGCCGGAATGTGCGGCACTCTCATGGCCGCCGGACTACCTGCTGACGATGCGGCTCTATGCGCCGCCGGAATGCAAGCCACCACGGCTATTTCAATGCCAGGGCCGTACGCTCCGGACCAAATTGCCGAATTGCTGCCCGGAACCGTCACAACGGTTCTGTCACGCTGATGAGCCCCGGTTTCGCACCAGAATGGGACGTCCGAAAGGGGTGTTAAAGGACTGCACGAATCCTCGTTGAGCGTCCAGCTAGCCGAATTGCTTCTTTGTAGTGCTCGACGAGTTCGGCGCACAGGTTCTCCCAGGTGCGGTTCTCGATCGACGCTCGTGCTGCTATGCCCATGGCGTGTCGCTTGTAGTCGTCACCGACGAGATCGATGACGCGAGAGCGGAAGTCGGTCATATCGCCAGGCTCGTAAAGCCATCCAGTGCGAGACGAGTCAATGAGGTCGATGGGACCGCCCTTGCGCGGGCTAATGACTGGGAGGCCACAGGCCTTGGCCTCCTGGACAGCCTGGCAGAAGGTCTCGAGTTCGCCCGTCGAGCAAAACACATCCATGCTGGCGAGGGCACGGGGGAGGTCCTCCCCGCCGAGACCGCCGGTGAAAACAGCATGAGGAAGCTGCTTTTCCACCTCGGCGCGAGCCGGGCCATCTCCGACGATGACGAGCTTGGTGTTGGGGATGTCAGCGAGGTTGGTCATATCGGCGACCCGTTTCTCGGCAGCTAGACGCCCCATATACCCGATGACTACCTCGCCGTTGGGAGCCCATTCGTCGTGCAGTTGTTGGGAGCGCTTTGACGGATGGAATCGCACCTTGTCGACGCCACGTCCCCAGATGTCTACCCGGGGCACGCCATGGCTGACGAGTTGGTCGCGGGAGAAGGTGGAGGGTGCGTAAGTCGCCACAGCGAGGGAGTGAATCTGACGCACGCGGTACCAGCCGTAAAACTCGAGTTTGCCCAGCCCGTAGCGGCCCGCGTAGGAGGGGATATCGGTCTGATAGATCGCCACTATAGGTATACCGAGAGAGGCTGCCGCCATGGCACCCTTATACCCAATCATGAATGGTCCGGCCAGATGCACGACGTCAGGCTCGAACTCCGATAGGTAACGTTCCATCGTCCATTGCGGGCTGGTGGAGACACGGACGTCTTGGTAACCCGGCCAGTGCAGGGAAGCTAACGGAATGACGGGGAATCCGGCGTACTCGTGTGGGGTATCGGCATCACCGGGGGCGAGCACGATGGCATCGTGGTCATGGGCGCGAAGGTGCTCCAGAACCCGCAGTACTGAGTTCGTCACCCCGTTGACCTGGGGCAGGAATGACTCCGTGATGATCGCAACACGCACAACTTCATGGTAACCGGGACACGCGACACCTTGGCGGGGTCGCGGTGTCGGGGTGGTGAACTTGGGGTGACGAGATCACCTGCGGTTCGTGGGGACAGGCGTGCGGCGTGCATCACCCTTCATTCGCGGGGACGTTGTGTGAGCCTCGTCGCCCCTTGCCACGTCAGATATGCGTAGGTTACCCTAACGGCAGCTGTCCGTCAGATTGCGGATGCCCCACAACCTACTCAACGAGGAGTCATCATGATTCGATTACCCAAGTTAGTGAGCGTAGGAGTCCTCACTGTCATGTTAGGGGGGAGTTTTGCTGTCGCGCCCTCTGTGGCTCATTCTGGAAGCCTTGAGCTATTCGCTGAGCCACATTACAAGGCGCGTATCGGATATCGAACAACGACTGGGGGTTGGAATATTAGCAGGGGCAATAATGATACACTGAGTTCGGTGAAGAATCACACGAACTGGTCAGCTGCATTTTGGTACGATGCACATCAAGGAGGTCGTTGTTGGGATTATAGCCCCAAGACTGATGACCCCTATTTCTGGTGGTATGACGACAATCAGGCATCATCCTTCGCTCTTGGGCGCGGGTGTTGAGCCGGCGGTCTCCCTCGGATCGATCCACCGCCATCGTCATGGAGGTCAGTGCTGGCGGTGGATCAATCGTCGTATCGGGGGTATCTCACAATTTCTCGACCACGCACAATCGCAATCTCGTCCTGGATGACGTCACCGTCTCCATGCAGCCTGGGGTAATGACCCTGCTGCATGGGGTGAGCGGATCAGGGAAGACGACATTGCTCAACATCATGTCAGGCTTACTGAAGCCGGCCTCGGGAACGGTGTTCGTTGAAGGTAGCGACATTTATTCCCTGTCGACGTCCGAGCGCGACGATATTCGCCTTAACCGCATCGGAATGATCTTCCAAGAGCACTCCCTCATCGTCGATTTCACGGTTCGGGAGAATGTCGAACTCATTCTTCGGGTTCGTGGATTCGGCTCTCGTTCCCGCGTTATGGCGATCGAGGCTCTCGAACGGGTTGGGATCGCCCACCTCCAGGATCGCTATCCTCGACAGCTATCCGGTGGTGAAGCCCAACGGGTCGGGATAGCCCGCGCCATAGCTGGAGACCGTCCAATACTGCTAGCCGATGAGTCTACTGGCCAGCTCGATCGGCGCAATTCTCAGATGGTCTTTGAGCTGCTGCGCGCACTTGCTGAAGATGAGAAGGGTCGCACCGTCGTGCTCTCTTCTCATGACCCTACAGCCAAGGAATATGCGCACCGATCCTGCGAATTGGTCGATGGTCACCTGGAGGATTCCTGCTGATGTGGGTGTGGGATCTGGCTGCCTTGATGTTGCGCTCCCGGAAAAGCTGGTTGCGCATGGTTCCTATGGCTGTTGCTTTACTTATCATGACCGTCAGCCTCGGGGTGAATCGTTCCATCAACCTGAGCCCGGAACAATCGGTGACATCGACGCTCGGGGCAGCCGATGGCTTGGTAAGTCCAGGATTTTCAGTTCTTGCTGGGTCGTCATCTCCTACCGTGCCTATTAATCGATGGAAAGTCCGCCAAATCAATCCATATCTCGAAACTCAAGTTTCCGTGAAGGGATTGCCTGAGGAGGTTCTCTATCAGGAATCCAGCATGCCGGGAATCAATACTAAGGGAAGATACGCTTTAGTCTCTGGAAAATGGCCTACAAAACCCTCTGAAGTTGTTGTTACTCCATCTCTGAGGCAAGGGATCGGTGGCAAGAATAAGCTCGTCCTGGAGCCTGGGAACTACGATCTCACTATCGTCGGAACAGTTGGGGCAACGTTCGATAAGTCTTCTCGTGAAATCCTGGCTCACTCTGGAACATGGCAGGCGTGGCCTCTGACTCAAAAACAGGCTAAAATATCTGGGTTGAGTGGAAACTATCTTATTTTCTTTACCTCGTCTGATTCAGCTGGAACGTGCAGCAAGGTTAATGACGATTTGGGCTCCGATCCTCTCGATTCTGATGCATGTACAACGAGGGGGCAACTCCTCTCCAAGGAATTTGCACCGCTATCTGGAAAGAAAATCGTCGAGCAGTATCTGGCTTGGTTTCTCGTCGCCGGCTTGGGGGCGGGTTTGGCTGCTGCGGCCGCCACAACGTCGGCGCGCCGAATCATCGCACCTCTTACTGCCATGGGCGTGCCGCGTCGCAAACTAGCTCTGTCGCTGCGAGTCGTCACATTGTTCATGAGCATGGCTACTGCGGCAGCAAGCCTTGTTACTGGTGAGCTGCTCGTCATAGCTATTCGGCCATTATTGGCCCGTTTCTCCGATAGCCCGCTGTCACCTGTCTCATCACCCACTATGAGCGCTGTCACCTGCCTGGGTGCCGCCATCGTGACCGCCGTCGTCATGGTTACCCCGAGCAGTCAGCGGGAACGCAAGGTTCATGGCAAACGCATCAATGTGAAAATGGCTCGTCTGTTGGCATGGAGTGGCGCTATCGTGGCCTGCGCCCTCTTGGTATGGGCTTCAGTGGCAGCGAAAGCCTCGCTGATGTCGGTGGCCATCGTTTCCGCGCTCTCGTCGTTGACGGCAGGACTGGTGGCACCGTGGTTACTGGCTTTGGTCTCAGGACGCGACGTTTCACCGGGCCGCAGGCTCGCCGCGTCTCGTGCCCTTCGCTCTCGGGGTTCATGGCACGGACTGTTCGCAGGGCTCACGGCAGGGCTTGTTGCCGCTACTGCTACAGGTCTGCTTATTGTCGCCTCACTGTTCGCACAGATGAATGCCACTAGTTCCACGGGTATCCCGCACGGTATGGCCTACTTTCTGGCAGAGCCGGGGTTCTCCCCTTCCCTGCCCGGCAATCTCGTCAAGCAGTTCGACGACGACTTGCACGGTGCCCGTAAAGTGCCGATGACATACGGTTCTAGCGACGACCGCGCTGGCAATTCTGTGGCGTGGTGGGCCTTTCACAACGTCGACGACGTCGCCAGTATTCTCCCCCTGACTGATGGGCAGCGTCGTCAGTTGCAAACAGCCGGAAGTTTGCGGGTCACTACCGATGAGCAGGCTTCCAACACCGAAATCACTGTGCCCAGAGACCTTGGCTGGCTTGGCCAGATTAAGGTCATCGGGCATGGGAATACCCCACCAGCTAAGTCCAGTGACTCGTCGGTGAGCAGGGGATTCTTATATGTCGGCCTGAGTCCAAACCAGGAGGACACCGCCTACCACTGGGCTACGACGCACCACATTGATCCGTCTTATGTCATGGCCCCACGAATAGCGCCCAAGGTTCCCTTACCCGCGGCGACCCTCGTCGCTACCGGGCTGTTCACCATGATGACGGTCATCATGGCTGGCTCCCTGGCCCGAGACGAGCGCTTGGCGCAGAGGCGACTCACTGCGCACCTGCGACGCCTCGGACTGACACCGCGCTGGGTGGACGGTGTGATCTTCTTCGAGGTCGCCATGACGTGTGTCGTCGCGGTCATCGCTGGCACGATAGGATCGCTGCTCGCCTTGCTGGCCACCAGTCGAATCATGTCCGGTACGATGGATCTGGTTCACAGCGGATGGTGGGTTTTGGCTGCGCTCGCGGGATCGGTCATGGTTGGTTCCACCCTCGGTGCCACGATCCACCGGCCCTACTCGTGGAACACGACCATCAGCGACTGACGTTCCTTGAGGAATGCGGTCGATTTCGTCGATGCGACCTTTTTGGGTACAGTATTGACGTTGGCAACGGCCCGATTCGTTCGAGCCTATGATGCGTTTCAGTTGCTCGATGCGCCTTGAGGGCGTGGCGGGGTCACCGGCTCCGGTTCTATTGCATTCACCTGCACGGCAGCTATTTCGCCCAGCCATCGAGACAGACAGCCATCCAGGATTCCATCACCGAGACCCGCTTTGGGTTCGGCGTGCTGCGGTCAGATTCCGCGACCCCCGTTAGTGGCACTGCGCCGTTTGTGTGCAGTGATGCCGGTCGCCCCTGGCCGAGGAGTCCGCTGACCATGAGGGAACACCCCATTGAGCAACAAAAAACGCAATCCCAAATCTTTCAAGGCTGACGGCAGCCCGAAGCGCCGCTGGACCGCAGCTGAGCGAGCTGCCCGCGGGCACAAGCCACGTACTAGGGGAGGTGTCCGCAACGGGCACACCGATTCCCGGGGTCGTAACTTCGAGGCATGGACTCCCCGGGAAGACGTGCGTCGCGATGACGCTGGCGGTAGCAGAGACCGCCGTTTTTCCCAGGATCGACGCAACCATGAGTGGTCTGATGGCCGTCAGGACCGTCGTTACGACCGCCGTGACTGGGATCGTCGCGACGACCGCAGGTGGCCCGATGACGGCGAGTTCCGCTCCCACAAATCGCGTCGACCGGGCCACCACGCTAATCGTGATTGGAAGCGTGACGACCGCCGCGGATCGTCATGGGACCGTGACGATTGGCGCGAGGACCGTCGTGGACAGCGGCGCGACCGCGATGACCACTGGGATCGCCGTAATGGCGGCCGTGACTTCGACCGCCGGGACTCCCGAAACTGGCGTGAGGACCGTCACAGCTGGCGCGATGATCGCCGTGATGACCGCTGGCCAGACCGCTCGGATCACCGCCGCGACGACTGGTCCCGTGACGACCACGACGACGACAATATGGATTGGGAGGCCACTGAGCTGACCGATCTCGACGTCACCGGTATTGATCACGAGGGCGGTTTCTCGGCCCTTGGCGTGCCCGACGAGATCGTTGCTGCTTTGGCCAAGACTGGCATTACCGATCCCTTCCGCATCCAGATCGCCGCCATCCCCGACGCCATCGCTGGGCGTGACGTGTTGGGCCGCGCCTCAACGGGTTCGGGTAAGACGTTGGCCTTTGGTGTCCCGCTGCTGTCGCGCCTGTCGGCCACCCCGCGTGAGGATAACCGGCCTCGAGCTCTCATCCTTTCTCCCACTCGTGAGCTGGCCATGCAGATTGCCGACGTGCTGTCCTCGCTGGCGTCCTCAATGGGGCTATCGACCATCCTCATCGCGGGTGGTATGAGCTACGGCCCGCAGACCAAGGCTTTTAAGAGGGGAGTCGACCTTGTTGTCGCCACCCCGGGGCGTCTGGTCGACCTCTTGGAGACTGGTGACGCCGACCTTTCCGGTGTCGCCGTGACTGTCCTCGACGAAGCCGATCACATGGCTGAACTGGGATTCATGGAGGCCGTTGGCTCGATCCTCGATGCCATTCCCGCTGACGGGCAGCGCCTGCTGTTCTCTGCCACCCTCGACGGTGCCGTTAACAAGTTGGTTAGGCGGTACATGCACGAGCCGGTTACCCACGAGGTCGACCCCGACAAGGGATCGGTCGCGACGATGACCCATCACGCTTTCCAGATCAAGCCTCACGAGAAGGTCGGGCTGATGTGCGAGATCGCTAACCGTAGCGGCCACACCATCGTCTTTGCTCGAACCCAGCGAGGTGCCTCCCGGATGGCCGAGCAACTGCGTGAGGCCGGCGTCATGGCTGGTGCTCTGCACGGCGGCCTGACCCAGGGTGCCCGTGCCCGCGTGTTGGCGGCATTCAAGGACGGTTCCCTGCCGGTCTTGGTTGCCACTGACGTCGCGGCCCGAGGAATTGACGTCGATGACGTCACTCTGGTGTTGCAAGTCGATCCGCCGATGAACTTCAAGGACTACCTGCACCGCTCCGGCCGTACCGCTCGCGCCGGACACGACGGGGCCGTCGTCTCTCTTGTCCTGCCGCATCAGCGTCGCACAATGGCTCGTTTGTACCGTCAAGCCGGGGTGAAGCCGGTAGAGGCCCAGGTCACGCGTGGCGACGACCACGTTGCCGAGGTGGCCGGTTGCAGCCCGGCCCTGGGCGCTCCTATTGACGAGAAGGATTACGAGGCTCTCGTCGCTCCCAAGCAGCAGCGCGGCAAGAAGGCTCGTGACGGAAAGCCTCGTCGTGGCAAGGGCGGACGCAACCGCGGTGGACGTGGATTCGACGGGGGCCGTCATCGCGGTCACGACTCCCGTGATCACCATGATCGTGGGCATGACTCGCGCGGACACAATTTCCGTGGCCGCGATCGTCGCGACATTGAGGCTAAATACGGCCGTTCCGGAAACGACACCTGGTGAGTCGACCACTTACCGGGCGGGCAGCGCATGGTTCGGGCACGTCGAGAGCACCCGAATCATCGCGTTGCGTTCCGCTGAGGTGACCCAGAGATGGTATTTCCGCTTGACAGCGATTTGGCGAGACACGTAGTCACAGCGATATGACTTGTGTGGCGGCAGCCATGTCGCCGCGTCCCCGGCCCCCTTGTTCTGGTTGGCCTGTCCTTCGACGGCTAGCAGATTGAGGGGGTCGTTCGCTAATGCCTGACGCCGGTCCATGGGCAGCTGCTGAGCCCCTGTGACCCAGGCGTTTCCGAGCGCGACAACATGGTCGATCTGTACCACAGCTGAAGTGTTGCGACCGCGCCTCCACTGTATCGTCCGTCCCGTGTAGGGGTCGTGTAACTCGCCGGAGACTATTCGACATCGGCTGCCGGATTTCAGCTTCGCCCCGACGAGGTCGCGAGCCAAGGCGTCGTCGCGGGTACCGCAGCCGTTATGGCCCCAGGGATGGGTGAGGGCGGGGTCAGAGTTGTCGCTCCACGCTGGCCCGAACTGGTCCCGCGAATAGCCGGTCATCGGCGCACGTCCCTTGACAGGGAGGTCACCGAGAGCTTCTGCGGCCTGGCCATAGGCCGTCGATCCTTCTTGTGGAACAGCCTTGCGGTACACCCCGACGATCACCAACGATGCGACGACCAACAGCAGCACCCATGCCCATCTCCGTCGCGGCGTTGACGCCATATCGTTACCTCCCACAGCTTTTGTTAGCCAGCGTGGCATCGCTGGTGGCATAGTCGCGGACGCTACACCACGGGTCTGGCTCGTGAGAAGGCTTGGGCTGGATCACCTGTCCCGCTGCCTGCCGGAGGACTTGGGACGGCGAGGCTGAGGTGAGGTTCGACGACTATCCTGGGTTCTCGTGGATAAACAGACCAGCCCGCAAGAGGCGATCCCGGAACTTGCCGTCGCAGTTCCGCAGGACGCCGCGGCTCTTGCGCGCGCCCTTGATCTCGAGGCACAGACTGTTTCGACGTGGCTGACGCAGGGTCTCGGCATTGTTGCCCGCGTCGGTTCCCAGATTGTCGGTCTAGCTCACCTGGTGGATGACGGTGGCCACGCCGACGTTACCGATCTGGCCCTGACTACCCCTGACGATGCCGACGTCGTTGCAGCCCTCATCGGTGGGGCTGAACAGATCGCTACGGAGCTGGAGTCGCGCGTCCTTGTCGTCTCGGGCCTCAAGGCTTCCCCCGGCCCGGCCTATCACTACAACAGTGGCTGGGTTCGTGTACTACCCACCCGGGTCGTCGTTCCCACCGCTGAGGCTATGCATGCCTTCGGAGCAGCGCTGGCGGCGCAGTTGCGTGCCGGAGACATTGTGCTGGCCTCCGGAGATCTCGGTGCCGGTAAGACCACCTTGGCGCAGGGGATAGGTAGGGGGCTCGGCGTCGATGGGCCCGTTATCTCCCCGACCTTCGTGCTGGCGCGCCGCCACGTCGGATCCGAGGGGCGGCCCGGGTTAGTCCACGTTGACGCTTACCGTCTCGGCTCGGCCGCCGAGCTCATTGACCTTGACCTTGACGAGACTATGGACCAGGCGGTTACTCTCATTGAGTGGGGAGCTGGCATAGCTGAGGATCTCGGTGGCTCCCACCTCGACGTCGACATCCGTCGCAGCGGGGACCCTGCCGACGAGACCCGTGTAGTTTATTTGGAAGGCTTCGGCCCGCGCTGGCAAGACGTCGACCTGTCGCTGCTGTCCGAACTTCCCCTCGACACCATTTCTCCCGACCAGACCGGAGACAACAACTGATGAACATCATCGTCTTGGGAATCGACACGTCGACGGCTGTCAGCGTCGGTTTGGCACGTGGATCTGAGGTGCTCGTCAGCCTGCACTACGACGATCCTCGTGCCCATGCTGAGCAGCTCATGCCCCTCATCCATCGCGGCTGTGAGGAGGCCGGGATTGCTTTAACCGACATCGCAGAGGTCGCTATTGGGGTCGGCCCTGGCCCCTACACCGGCCTGCGGGTTGGGGTGGCAACAGGAAGGGTACTGGCACACCTGGCCGGTCTTACCCCGCACCCGGTATGTTCCCTCGACATCCTGGCCCGGCAGTGGGCTGGGGTCGATGGGGAGTTCGTGGTATGTACTGACGCTCGTCGCCATGAGCTGTATTGGGCTCGCTACGACGCTTCCGGGCATCGTCTCGACGGCCCCAATGTCACTCGCCCTGAGGACCTGCCGAAGGATCTGCCCATCGGTGGTCCGGGATGTCTGGTTCGCGGCCTGACGCCGACCCCAGGATCGCCTGAGCATCTGGACGCCGGGGTGCTTGCGGCGTCGTGGCAGGCTATGCCTGACGTCGGGCTGGAGCCGCTCTACTTGCGCGATCCTGATGCCACTGTTCCGACCACCCGCAAGGCCACCTTGACCCCGACCCGACTCACCCTGCCCGGCCGATGACGAGACCTGCCCGTATGAGCGACCTCGACGCCATCATGGCTATTGAGCAGGCTAGCTTTGACCCGCCGTGGTCTCGTACGTCGTGGGCCGAGGAGATCGTCCCGGCCGATCACCGCCTCACCTTAGTTGCTGGGGATGATGAGGTCACTGCCGCTGCGACATTCCACGGCTTTGACGTCGCTGATCTCGATCGGATCATGGTGACGCCCGCAGCGCGTGGGCGCGGCCTGGCCGTCGAACTGCTCGCCCGTGGCCTGGATTGGGCGACGTCCCGGGGGTGTCACACCATGATGCTTGAGGTCCGCCGCGATAACGACCCAGCCATTTCTCTCTACCGACGCTTCGGTTTCGAGACGATTTCGCAGCGACCCAACTACTACGGCGGCGGGATCGACGCCCTCGTCATGTCCGTTGATTTGCCCCGCGCCGAGACCACAACCCCATCCGAGGAGAACCATGTCTGAACCGCTCATTCTGGGCATCGAGTCATCGTGCGACGAGACCGGAGTTGGCATCGTTCGGGGCAATGACTTGCTCGCCAACGAGGTCGCCTCTTCGATGGAACAGCACGTGCGCTTCGGTGGAGTCGTGCCGGAAGTGGCATCCCGAGCCCACTTGGAGGCCATCGTCCCGGTGTTGGACAAGGCCGCCTCGACCGCCGGGGTGGACCTGTCCGAGCTCGACGGTATTGCTGTGACAGCCGGTCCAGGCCTGGCTGGGGCACTCGTCGTCGGCCTGTCGGCGGCCAAAGCTTTAGCAAGCTGGCTCAACAAGCCTCTGTACGGCGTCAACCATCTGGCTGGACATGTCGCCGTCGACCTGCTTGAGCACGGTGAGCTGCCGATGCCATGTGGGGCTCTGCTCGTCTCAGGCGGCCATACCAGCTTGCTGCGGGTAAACGACATCGCCACAGACATTATTGAGGTCGGCTCGACGATCGACGACGCTGCTGGCGAGGCCTACGACAAAGTGGCCCGCGTGCTTGGCCTGCCGTACCCGGGTGGGCCGGTCATCGACAAGGCTGCCGCCGAGGGGGACCCGACAGCGATTCGTTTCCCACGCGGACTGACGGCTCGCCACGACATGGTTAAACATCGCTTCGACTACTCCTTTTCCGGCCTTAAGACCGCGGTGAGTCGGTGGGTGGAGACCCAGCAGCGTGACGGAGTTGAGTTCCGCATCGCTGACGTCGCCGCCAGTTTCCAGGAGGCCGTTGCCGACGTTCTCACTGCGAAAGCCGTCGACATGTGCCAGGAGTATGGCCTCACTCACTTCCTCATCGGCGGCGGAGTCGCGGCGAACTCTCGTCTGCGGACTCTGCTTGCTGAGCGGATGGCGGACGCCGGCGTTGAGTTGCGACGGCCGCGTCCGGGCCTATGCACCGACAATGGGGCCATGATCGCGGCCTTAGGTGTGCAGGTTGTCAAGGCGGGGCTGCCTGCGTCGGCCATGGATATTTCGGCTGATTCAGGATTGCCCATCGAGACGGTGTTCGTCTGAGTCGGGGTAGGAATGTGAACGTGCGACCCGCTGGAGTTCGCCTACGAGATCGTGCCGCATGCCTTCGAAAGTGGACATGATCTGATCTTGCTGCCGGGTGGGAGGATTAGCCCATGATGACCCCGATCCTCACCACCCTTGGTTTCGTCATGCACCCCGACGGCGAACGTGTCCTCATGGTGCACCGCATCGCCCGTCCTGGGGATGAGCAGCTCGGTAAGTACAACGGGCTGGGTGGCAAAGTCGAGCCGGGGGAGGATGTTGTCGCCGGTATGAAGCGCGAATTGCGCGAAGAGGCTCGCATTGAGGTCGATGCCATGAGGCTGCGTGGCACTGTCTCTTGGCCTGGGTTCGGCAGACACGGTGAAGACCATTTCGGATTTATCTTCCTCGTCGACTCGTGGCATCCCATTGCCGACGCCATCCCTGACGCCAATGAAGAGGGGCCACTGACCTGGGAGCGCGTCGATTCGCTCGACGAGTTACCGATGTGGGAGGGGGACCGCTACTTTCTGCCGCTGGTTTTTGATCCTGATGTTCCGCAGTTCCACGGCTGTCTGCCCTATCACGATGGTCGACCGACCGGGTGGTCATACTCGGTGTAAACCTTTGACGCTGGGGGCTTCGTGGATGCGCGGCGTCATGCTTGCACCGAGGCTTAGGTAAAGCTAACCTTAAGCCCGCTTTGTATTGGCGCTGTACGCCCCCTACAGGAAGGCCCGCCACCATCATGAATGTCACAAGAACTCTCGGCGCCATTGCCACGATTGCTCTTACGTTAGGTCTTGGTGCCTGCGCCGGTGGTGCCCAGGAGAAGGCGTCGAGTGGCCATACTCCCGCTCTGAGTGTCACCGATGTTGCAGGGCGCACGGTTTCCTTTGACGCCCAACCTAAGCGCATTCTTTTGGCTGAGGGGCGCGCGCTGATGGCCACCAGTGTCCTGAACAAGGAGAATCCGGCTAAGGATGTGGTAGCCATCGGCGCTGATTTACACAAGGCGGCGCCCAGCTTCGAATCTGCATTGCGTCAGGCCCGCCCACAGGTGAGCAAACTTCCGATGATTGGCAGTATCGCGAAGGGGGACGTCACTGTGGAGAATATGCTGTCGTTCAAGCCCGATGCGGTGGTCATGACTCTGGACCAGAAAGAGGCTGCGGAGAAGGCTGGATTTCTTCAGAAAATGGACCAAGCCAAGCTTCCCTATGTTTTCATCGACTTCCGCAGGAAGCCTCTAGAAAACACCACGAAATCGATGGCGACACTCGGTAAAATCTTTGGTGGAAAGGCTATTTCCCGAGCTAAGGAATTCAATAAATTCTATCAATCAAAGGTTGATGACGTGTCACGAAGAGTCTCCCGGGAAAGTGACAAACCTCGCACATTTCTGTGGCGTGCTGCCGGGCTTAAGGACTGTTGCTCCACCTATGCGAATCTCAATCTGGGCGACGTCATCACCGCTGCCGGAGGCCACAACCTTGGGGCGGACCTCCTCCGGACATCTGCAGGTGACGTCACCCCAGAGAAGATTGTGGCAACCCAACCCGAACACATCATCGCCACCGGTGGTTCGTGGGCTAAGGATCCGAAGAAACCGGAGTCGGTTCCTCACGTCGAACTTGGATATAACGTCACTGATGACGATGCACAGAGGACCTTGGCTGGCCTGCTCAAGACCCCGGGATTTTCCTTACTCAAGGCCCCGAAGGACGGAAAGTTGCATGCCGTCTATCATCAGTTCTACGACTCTCCCTTTAATGTTTTTGCACTTGAGCAGTTCGCGGCATGGCAACATCCGAAACAATTCAAGGGTGTCGACCTAACGAAGGATTTCGCTAAATTCCATGAGGACTACTTGCCTTTTGGCTACCGCGGCGTGTTTTTCGTCACGCTGAAGAAGTGAATCCGACGTGAGTAACACTGACATGTCCCTTGCCCGGGAGGATCCTGCCACCGGAATGGTGGCTGTGGTGAGGGGATACTACCGGCGTGCCCGTTGGAAGCGCTGGGCCATTGTCCTGCTTTCGGTCATTGCGGTGGCTGCTTTCCTAGTCACCATCGTGGTTGGCCCCGTGGACATCACTCTTCCCCAGCTGCTGAGAGCACTGGTCAATCCCTCCACGGTGGATGCTCAGACCAGAATGGTGCTGTGGCAATTGCGCATTCCGTCGTCGGTGATGGCGGTACTCATTGGGGTGTGCCTTTCGCTCGCAGGCGCGCACATGCAGACCATCCTGGACAACCCGCTGGCAGAACCTTTCACGTTAGGGATCTCTGCAGCAGCAGCTTTTGGGGCGGCCGCCTCTATCGTCTTGGGGTGGACGATCATTCCCAATTCCCAATTCAACGTCGCGGTCTGCGCAGCAGTGGCATCCCTTGTTGCGGTTGCCATTGTTGCCGCTGTCTCACGCCGCCGTGAAGATGGCCGGGAGTCCATGATCCTGCTTGGTATCGCCCTGGTATTCGGATTCCATGCGCTCCTGGCGCTCTTGCAGTACCGAGCCACCCCGGAGGCCCTCCAACAGATCGTCTTCTGGACGATGGGCTCCTTTCAACGGGCTACGTGGACTTCGAATGCCATCATCGCCGCCGTCCTGGCTATCGCTATTCCCATCACGATCAGGCATTCGGGGCAGCTGACCGCGTTGAGACTCGGAGATGAACGTGCTGCCGCCATGGGGGTGAATGTGCCCCGGCTGAGGTCGCGAATCCTTATTCTGGCGTCACTGCTGGCAGCGGTTACCGTCGCCTTTGCTGGGGTCATCGGATTCGTCGGTCTGGTCGGTCCCCATGTCGCCCGCATCCTGGTTGGCGAGGAGCAGCGATACTTCGCCCCTGCCTCCGCAGCTACTGGGGCCTTCCTACTAGCCACCGCCCATGCCCTGTCGATCACCATCATCCCTGGGGTGGCGATACCTATTGGGATCATCACCGCGCTAGTGGGGGTGCCAGTATTCGTTTCCCTCATCCTCACTCGGCATCGTGTCTTCGGAGGGGCATCGTGAACATCCGCCTGTCTAACCTGCACTTGTCTTACGGGCAGCGTCACGTACTCGACGGGGTGAGCCTCGGTCCGCTGGAGCGGGGGACGGTCACTGGGCTGCTCGGACCCAACGGAGCGGGAAAATCCACGCTCATCAAGGCGATCGCCGGGCTGAAGACCCCGACCTCGGGAGAGGTGATCATCAGCGATGACGATGGCCATGTCAGCGGAGCCCAACTGCGCGACGTCGTGGGTTACCTACCCCAGGACGTGCTTGCCACCGCATCCCTGACCGTCCTTGAGTCGGTCCTGACCTCGGCTCGCAGCAGGAGCAAAGCGACGGTGGAACGTGCTGCTCATGTCTTGGAGCGCGTCGGTATTGCCCATATCGCCCACCGCTTCATTTCCCAGCTGTCTGGCGGACAACGGCAATTGGTGGCGTTGGCGCAGATGGTAGTTCGAGATCCTCAGGTCTTGTTGCTCGACGAGCCCACCTCCGCATTAGATCTACACAATCAAATCGAGGTGTTGCGCCTAGTACGCAGAGCCGTTGACAGCGGGCACAGGATGGCAATCGTCGCCCTTCACGACCTGAATCTGGCTGCCTGTTATTGTGACCGCCTGGTGTTGTTACACGAGGGCGGGGTGCATGCTGAAGGATCACCCTCGGAAGTCCTCACCCCGGACGTGTTGGAGCGCGTCTATGGGTTCCGTGCCCGGGTGCTCAGCGACGACGGCATCCCCGTCGTTCGTCCAGTGGTAACCGCGTAATCCGTCAATTGCGGGCGTTATCTTGGTCAGCTGGCTAGCCTGACGATCCACAGAATGAGGCAAACCACCGGAGCCACCCAGCGAGAACTCCACGCTCCGTAGTGAGTTTCCGTGAACATATTGTCTGCTCGAGGGTTGCTCCCTGGCAGGCTGCATGGGGCAATGGCTGTGAGCGCGAGGCTTACCGGCAGCAGGATCGAGAACGGTACTGGTGTTGTCACGATTGGGGTATCCGCGAGGACCCCCATCGTGATAATCCCGCCGAGAGCCAGCATGATGGTGACCCCAGCGACGACGTCCTGCCCAGAACCGTCCGGTTCAACGAAGGATTCCACAAAGGTCAACAAGCCGGGAATCACGATGATCGCAATAAAGAGCAGCGCCCAGCTGATGTTCGTGTGGGCGTCCCAGTTGAGAGGCTCGGTGTGTGACGCGTAATAGGTCGTCGCCATGGTGCCCAACTGGAATGCCGAACCGATGAAATGGTGGATGTACCACCCTGCTGAACGGCGCGACGGATCTCCCCCGGAAGTCGTGTTCTTTGACCCCCGGGACTGCAGGCGCTGGGTAAATCTTGATCGATTCTCGTAGGTGGTGACGGCCACGACGGTACTGGTTGCTCCTCGTATGGATAGCGGTGAATGCAATGTCTCGACTGAAGATTCTACCCACACTGTCAGAAAGTACGTCTAGGGTGACAACGTGGATTACACCGTGGTACGGCGTCTGGTTAGTGGCGAGGGGAGCAAAGCTCTTGACTTAGCGGGTGCTGAAGCTGATCCCGACTCGTTGTTGGCTGCCACCAGGTTGCGTCGACAGATAGATGGCGATCTTGCCGCAGCGGTACTAGACCAAATCAGTCTGAGGCGTCGGGCTGTTGCGAAAATTGGGCCGGTTGCAGCGTCAATGTTGTGGACCCGTGACGGTCTAGAGCAGGCCACCCGTGGAGATGTATCGCGGTGGCGTGCACATCGCCTCAAAGAAGCCGGATTTACCCACGTCGTCGATCTTGGATGCGCCTGCGGGGCGGATGCGCGGGCATGTCTTGATGCTGGCCTCGAGGTGACAGCCGTCGAGGTCGATCCGGTAACAGCTGAGCTAGCGCGCCACAATCTGCCCGAAGCGCACGTGATGTGTGCTGACGCTATGGCGGTCTTCGCTGACTTCCGGGCTCATGGCGACACAGTTGTCATGCTCGATCCGGCTCGGCGCACGGGCAGGGGGCGAACTTGGCGGTTAGAAGATGTGCAGCCGCCATGGCCATTTGTTATGACAGTGCTTGAATCGGTGCCTGCGGTCGTCAAGCTAGGGCCTGGCGTCGACCGCTCGCAGCTGCCAGACCTCCCCGTCACGTATGTCGGACATCGTGGAGACCTGGTTGAGGCGACGGTGTGGTCTGGATTTGAGGACCAGCGGGCGGCGGATCGAGCAGTGCTGGTTGGTCGTACGGGTATAGAAGAACTCCCCGGTAGGTGTCCTACCCCTGCACCTGGTGAACTTGGCCCTTTCGTGGCTGAGCCTCACCCAGCAGCAATCCGCGCTGGCAGCCTCTCGGCGATCGATGGATCGTTGCACGCGGTGTCGGAGGGTATCGCCTATCTCACTGCAGAAGAACCCGTTGCCTCGCCGTGGCTGACATGGTTTGCGGTCAAAGAGGTCCTGCCCTTTGACGTCAGAGCGTTGCGTTCCTGGGTCCATCATCACCACGTCGGAACGGTGGAGATCAAGAAACGCGGTGTCGACGTAGACCCTGCTACATGGCGACGCAAGCTTAAGCTTTCGGGGCCGAATCGCGTGACGGTCATATGCACCCCGACGATCGGAAGAACCAAGGCGCTGGTATGTGATCGCGTGAGACTGCCATGCGGCCTGTTCGGAGCAAGCTCAGATGTGATGTCATGAATCCATGTTGACCATACGGTGCCCAGCGACATACTTCCTTGCCTTGTTGCTGGCTCCGCTCGTCCTGCTGTCCGGCTGTGGGAAGTTCAATGCTGGCTTCGTTATTAGGGACGAAGACCATATTGACGTCACCGTCGCCTTCGGAGTCCTCAAATCTAGCGTTGGTCGGGATGGAAGTGGTCAGTCTGAAGGATTTGCCAAGCGGCTTCGCGACTGTTCCGAGTTGACTCCACCGAATACCAGCCTGACTGGTAAAACGAAGGTTAAGCCATTCGACGACGGTACGTATGTCGGCTGCACGGTCACTGGCACCATGACGGCAACCGATATCACCGTTCAGTCAGGTTGGCCTCGTAGCGTTGCGAATCCGCCCGCAGATGTGTTTAGAGGGCACAAAGAAAATGGCCCAATCGGCATCACTTTCGACGACGAGATAATTCGGTTTCATCTTGACAGATCGGCTTTGTCTGATTTCGTGCCAGGTGTTAATTCTTCTGGCGTCGGTGACATGGCTGGCATCGGCGATTTTAAGGTGTCGGTGACTTTTTCCGGCACGGTGCTTAGCCATTCTGGATCGAGCAAAGTTGACGGGGACACTGTGACGTGGACTGACGTCAACGATCTTCTTTCCCCAGATGGGTTGACGGCGTCGGGCAAGAGCCAGGGCGGCCTGCCCGGCTGGGTGTGGGGTATTGGTGCGTTGGTGATGCTGGCTATTGGTGGTGCCGTGGCTGCAATGATCATTAATAGGAGGTGGTGGGCCCGCCCGCGTGATGGGGACGCAGCGCCGGGATGCTAATGGAGGTTTGCGCGGGGCCTAGCTACTGGTTCTAGGCATTCCGTGCGCCTTGGGTAGTTGAGAAACTGTCAGCACATTTGTACGGAAGTTACCCCTACCGCTCCCGTTCGTGGTTTTATATGCCCATGCTGAATGTTTCGCGTCATATGAGACGCTGTCTCGTTTTGATTATCGCGCCCCTCTTACTGCTTGCCGGGTGCGCAAAATTTGATACTGCCATGGAGATCAAGGATGAGAATCACGTCCACCTCAAAAGTACGGTTGGTGTCTCCAAGTCAATAGCCAGTACGTCGGCTGGCTCCCTCGCCTCTGAGTTTTCCGACTGCAACAACTCGAAGGGGTCCGCCGGTACCGGCTCGGACGGCACGGTCGAGAAGTTCGAGGACAATAGTTACATCGGGTGCATCATTGCCGGGGAGACCACCGCTGCTGATCTCAACAAAGAGGATGGCATGCAGATCACCTTCGACAAAAACAAGGTGTCTTTCAAGATGACCTCGGACTTGTTCCGCGATAGCGGGCGCTCCGACCGTACTCCTGACGCGAGTATGTTCAGCGACTTTAAGGTGTCTGTGACCTTCCCGGGCAAGGTCCTCAGCCATTCTGGATCGAGCAAGGTCGATGGGAACACCGTTACCTGGACCGATCCGAGCGATTTGTTCTCCAGTTCGGGGCTGACCGCGACGAGCAAGCGCTCCAACGGCATACCGATCTGGGTCTGGATCATTGTCGCCGTCGCCGTCCTGGCCATTGTCGGCGTTGTTGTGGTCATCCTTAACAAGAAAAAGGGACAGAAGGCAGGACAACCGGAGAATGGTGGTGCTCCGTGGACCATGCAGTACCCAGGTGACGGACAGCCACAGGGGCAGCCGCAGCAGTGGAACGGTCAGCTTTACCAGGGCGACCCCTACGCGCAGCCTCCTTACCAGGATCCGAGTTACCAGGATCCGAGGCAACAGGAGCCGGGTCAGCTCTGGGGCAATCAGCCTCTAGGCCATGTCTCGGGCGGCGCGACGAGTGCGTCTCAGACCGGCCAGAACCCGATCCCTAATCAGGGCTCGCAGCCGGGTCAGCAGCCCCCGTCAGACCCTGATGACTTCTGGAAGAACGACGGCTCTTACTGAGGTTGCTGACTTTTGCCGGGGCATTTCTGGCACTCCCGTTGCCTGAGTGCCAACTCCGGGTGTACTTTCGTGGTTGGCACTCTCGTGGTGAGTGTGCCAACGGACCTGAGGCACCCGCGACGCCGACGGCCCGTCGCGCTCGGGGCTCGCAACCCCTGGCGAGAGACAACGACATAATCCGTCTTCAGTAGAAAGGGGTCTTGACGTGGCAACCACGATCAAGCCGCTCGAGGACCGCGTCCTCGTCCAGCCTCTCGAGGCCGAGCAGACCACCGCTTCCGGGCTCGTCATTCCGGACACCGCTAAGGAGAAGCCGCAGGAGGGCAAGGTCATCTCCGCTGGCCCCGGTCGCGTCGACGACAAGGGCACCCGTGTTCCCATGGATGTTAAGGAGGGTGACGTCGTCATCTTCTCCAAGTACGGCGGCACCGAGGTCAAGTACGACGGTCAGGAGTACTTGCTCCTCAACGCCCGTGACATCCTCGCCGTCGTCGAGAAGTGAGGCGCTGATACATGGCAGCTAAGCAACTTCAGTTTGACGAGGAGGCCCGTCGCTCCCTCGAGCGCGGTGTCGACACTCTCGCCGACACCGTCAAGGTGACCCTCGGTCCTAAGGGCCGTTATGTTGTCCTCGACAAAAAGTGGGGAGCCCCGACCATCACCAACGACGGTGTGACCGTCGCCAAGGAGGTCGACCTCACTGATCCGTATGAGAATCTTGGCGCCCAGCTCGCCAAGGAGGTCGCCACTAAGACCAACGACGTGGCCGGTGATGGAACCACCACCGCTACCGTGCTAGCCCAGGCTCTCGTCCACGAGGGGCTGCGCGCTGTGGCCTCTGGGGCAAACCCGGTCGGCCTCAAGCGCGGTATCGAGAAGGCTGTCGACGCCGTTGTGGAGGAGCTCCGCTCTATCTCGCGCGCCATCGACACCACCTCGGACATGGCCAGCGTTGCCACCATCTCCAGCCGTGACGAGACCATCGGCGCCCTCATCGCTGAGGCCTTCGACAAGGTTGGTAAGGACGGGGTTATCACCGTCGACGAGTCGCAGACCTTCGGCACTGAGCTTGACTTCACCGAGGGCATGCAGTTCGACAAGGGTTACCTGTCGCCCTACATGGTCACCGACCAGGATCGCATGGAGGCTGTGATCGAGGATCCTTACATCCTCATTCACTCCGGCAAGATCTCGTCGATGAACGACCTGCTCCCCTTGCTGGAGAAGGTTATTGCCGCCCACGGCAGCCTGTTTATCGTGGCCGAGGACGTTGACGGGGAGGCTCTGAGCACCCTCGTCGTCAATAAGATCCGCGGTACCTTCAGCTCGGTGGCTGTCAAGGCTCCGGCGTTCGGTGACCGCCGCAAGGCAATGCTGCAGGACATCGCCACCCTCACCGGTGGTCAGGTCGTCGCTCCCGAGGTTGGGCTCAAGCTCGACCAGGTGGGCCTCGAGGTTCTGGGCCGTGCCAAGAAGGTGGTCGTTACCAAGGACAACACCACCATCGTTGACGGCGCCGGTGATAAGGCCGATGTCGAGGGTCGCGTCATTCAGCTGCGTGCTGAGTACGACAACTCGGACTCCGAGTGGGACCGCGAGAAACTCCAGGAACGTATCGCCAAGCTCGCTGGTGGTGTGTGCGTCATTCGTGTGGGTGCGGCCACGGAGGTCGAGCTCAACGAGAAGAAGCACCGCATCGAGGACGCTGTTTCCGCGACTCGTGCAGCCATTGAGGAGGGTATCGTCGCCGGCGGCGGCTCTGCCCTTATCCACGCTGCCCATGTGCTCGACGGGGATCTCCACCTCGAGGGTGACGAGAAGGCCGGCGTGCAGATTGTCGCTAAAGCCGTTCGTGAGCCGCTGCGCTGGATTGCCGAGAACGGTGGCGAGCCCGGCTACGTGATCGTCTCCAAGGTTGCCGAGATGGAGCCCGGACACGGCTACAACGGCAAGACCGGACAGTACGTGGACCTCATCGCTGACGGCGTCATTGATCCCCTCAAGGTGACCCGTTCGGCCCTGGCCAATGCTGCTTCTATCGCCTCGCTGCTCCTGACGACAGAGACCCTCGTCGTCGACAAGCCCGAGGAGGACAACGAGGACAAGTGACCTCGTCGCGTCGGGGGCCCCGGTCCGTGGGGGGTGGGGGGCCCCGCCATATCTGGGCTGATGTTTGTCACAAAGAAACGGAAGTATTGAGCGGATTAACTCGAAAGACTGGACAAGTCCATCAGGGGGGGATACCTTTTTCTCCGTCGAGATTGG
The DNA here is from genome assembly GCF_023838685.1 of Cutibacterium sp. 37298. Lineage (NCBI taxonomy): Bacteria > Bacillati > Actinomycetota > Actinomycetes > Propionibacteriales > Propionibacteriaceae > Cutibacterium > Cutibacterium sp. 37298. The sequence goes on along the minus strand of NZ_JAJNRJ010000003.1, from coordinate 115,307 downwards.
CATTGGTGATGGCGCACGAGTCATCCCGCAGTGCATATTTGGAGTTAGATCGTGAGCAGTCCGTACCAACCCGGTTTCCAGAGCACGCAGCAGGGAGACCGCAGCAAAAGTGAATTCAGTTTCGCTCCTGGGGAGACGAATATCTTTGTCACCCACTATTCCCCATCATTGATGACGGCTTGGCTCAAGACCGAGCTGACCGTGACGAGCCGGCGCCTTCTGGCGCGAAAGTCCAATACGCTCCTGGGTGTGATTCCGCTGGGGCATGACGATGCCGCCATGCCCCTCGGCTCCATCAGCGAGGTTGGCGTGAACAGCAAGTTCCACCCAGGTCGCGCAATCATGGCAATAGTCTGGCTCGTCCTCATGATTTCCATGTTCAATGCGCATCAGCCGGTGCTGGGCATCCTCGCCTTGCTCCTGTTAATCGTCGCGGTTCTTACGACGATGGACGCCGAGCTGAGGGTCGTCAACAATGCTGGTTCTGTCACGAGCCTGACCGTTTCTGCTCTGGAGAAGGCCAAGCTGCAGAGCTTTAAGCAGGAGGTCGAGCAGCGTCTGTACGCCGATCAGGCCCTTCTCATGCACCGTGAGTCGATGAACCAGGCCCAGAATTTCGCGACCATCCAGCAGGCCCAAATGTCCGCTCTCCTGGCACAGGGCCAGTTGCAGAACCAGCTCAGCAGTGACAAGGGTCAGCAGCCGCCTACCCAGATGCCGAACCCGAACATCCAGGGCTGAGGATTATCGGGAAGATCGACGATTGGCCGGCCGGTCCCTTCGGCCGGCCAATCTGTGTGCGGAGTGGGGCTCCTCGCAATGAAGCTTTGCGGATTGCGAGGGGCCCCGATTCTCCAGGCTCTACGACTCGTGCCGTCGGTTCTTGAGCGGCTTGCCTTCACGGTCCATGGTGTTGAAAATCTCATGGCCTTCCGGCAGGTGCTGCAGGTAGTCGCGCTCGGTATCGGGGGCGGTATGTCCTAGCTTAAGCTCCTTACTGCGGGCATCCTGGGCTGCGGCACGCAGAGCATACTCGGTATCGGCATTCTTGAGCTGTTCGGGGGTTGCCTCATTAACCACCATCATGCCCACTTGGGCATCCTCGGGAACCTGCGGGATGACTCCGGCGTCGATACGCTCCCGATGCCCCTTAATCTCGCGTGCCACGACGCGCGCTAAGAAGTACATTCCCAGCACGTTCGGCAGCGCCATGAGGAAAAGCATGGCGTCGGCTAAACCAAGAATCGAGGCCATATTTGTCGCAGCTCCGACTACCAGCAAGATGAGGAAGAGTGCGTTGTAGATACGTTCGGCGGTGGTCGAATTGCCGAACAGATAGCCTACGGCCTTCTTGCCATAGAACGAGTAGGACAGCATCGTCGAGAATGCGAATAGCACTACGGCTAGCGTCAGAAGGGAGCTGAACCACGGGGCAACGGTCTTTAGTGCCTGGGCGGTCATTTGCACGCCATCGGCACCACTGTTCCGATAGACCCCGGTGATGATGATGGTGATGGCCGTCATAGTGCAAATGACGACTGAGTCGATGAAGGGTTCCCACATGGCAACGAAGCCTTCTTGGGCTGGACGGCGCGTCTTTACCGCAGAGTGGGCGATGCCAGCGGTACCGATACCGGCCGCATTCGAGAATGCCGCACGCTGGACGCCGACGATCAGGACTCCGAGGATCCCCCCGGTGACACCGTGGCCGGTGAAGGCACCGGACCAGATGGCCTCGAAGGCGCTGCCGACCTGGGAGATATTGGCGCCAATGACGGCCAGGCACATGATGACGTAGAGGATGCCCATGAATGGCACAATTTTGGAGGTTGCGGCGCCAATCTTGGAGGCGCCCCCGATGATGACGATCCCGACGAGGATCGCGAAGACCACGCCGACGACCCACATGTGGGTGCCGATCCAGGAATCCCGACCGCCGGCGAACATTGCGAGCTGATAAGCAGCTTGATTGGACTGGAACATATTGCCGGCGCCAATGACACCGAAAGCAGTGCAGATGGCGAAGAGGGAAGCAAGGATGCGGCCCAATGTGGGTTTACCGATCGACGCAAGACCGTCACGCAGATAGTACATCGGGCCACCAGAGGTGGTTCCGTCCTCGTTGATGACGCGGAATTTCACTCCAAGGGTGGCCTCAGCCATTTTGACGCTCATGCCCACCAATCCGGCTACCGCAATCCAGAATGAGGCTCCCGGGCCGCCGGTTGCGATCGCGATGGCAACACCGGCGATGTTTCCCAGGCCGACGGTTCCTGACAACTCGGTTGCGAGGGCCTGGAAGCTGGTGACGTCACCGGGGTCGGTGTGTCGGGAGAAGTGGCCCCGCATCACGTGGCTGGAGTGACGGATCGATGCTGGACGCAGCTGTTGGAAGCCCAGGTAAATGGTGAAGAAGAGTCCGGCTCCAAGCAACCAAGCCAGAATGAGCGGGAACTTATTTCCCCCGGGCAGTGGAATAGCCCAGAACACCGCGTCAGAAATGGCAGTAGCAATGGGGGAGACAATGTTGTCGATGGCTTGATCCAAGCTCAGTGGAGTTGGGACAAGGGCTTCGAGACTCGCGGAAACGGGAGATGTCATGATGCCAAGTGGCACGAATGGTCCTATCCGTTGACGACATGGGACACCAAGCCCGGCAACACCACGGTGTGGTACCAGCCATCTGTGATGACCGATCTCAGCGCGCACCGACACCAGCGACTCGGCGAGCACGGCCGCCCAGTCATCGCCATGACCGTGGGCTGGGCCGCGCCTGCGGCGGAGCAAAACCGCCTTGGCCACTCTAGCGGGTGGGTGTGTCACATTGTCCAAAACCTTCGACACTGACGCGTCTTCGCGACGTCTTACGGTGTGGCTCCCCTACGCTGAGTGATGATGATCGCGACCGTTCCCCCCGATGAACCTCAGCCTGTCCTGGCGCATAATCAGCCGGATTGGCGACGTCTGGTTGAGGTGTTGACGATGGGGTTTGTCGGCTCTGTCATGGTGACGTTGTGGGGGTGGGGATCTCCTCAAGGTGGTGTGCCCACGCACGTGCGTCTGATCGGTGTGGCAGTGGCTGTCAGCGGTATCGCAGGACTGATCGCCATCATCATTGCGTGGTTGCGTTCTCGTAAACTCGTGGGACGCCGCGTGCTGACTTTGGTCGTCTGGACCTTGCCACTGCTCTTTAGCCCGCCGCTGTTGAGCCAAGATGGCTGGGCTTACGCGGCTCAAGGTTGGATTCTCACCCAGGGGATGGATCCATACCGCGTCCCACAAGGTTTGGCTGAGGTTCTCGGCAAGGCTGTTGACACGCCGTGGCAAGCAACGACGGCGGTGTATCCCCCCGGGTCACTGTGGATTCAGGCAGCCGTGGTGAAGATCACTCACGCAGATCCCACGTGGTCAGTGATGCTCATGCGAATACCCGCCCTCATCGGTGTTGCACTCATGGTTTGGGCCGTCCCTCGCTTAGCGCGCTACGCCGGAACCGATCCGGATCATGCCCTCTGGCTGGCGGTGTGCTGTCCATTGACGACGTTGAGCGTGGTGGGGGGCATGCACAACGACGGACTCCAGGTGGGTTTGTCCCTCGTCGCACTCGTTGTGGCCATACGTCTGGCGTTGATTGGCCGGGGATGGCTCGGGCTCGTTCTTGGTGGGGCGTTCGTCGGGTTGGCTGGCGGCGTCAAGCAGCCTGGCGTGTTGGCCGGGGTTGGCATCGTCGCCCTGGTTCACGTCAATGCGGTGCGTCATGGCGGCCGTCGGTGGTCGACGCGCAATTGCTGGACGGCGCTACTCGCGCGTATCGCAGTAGGTGCAATTCCTGCCTTGACTGTATTCGGCGGGATTTCCGCGATCCATGGGTTAGGCATGGGTTGGCTCAATAGCACGGCTGGTAGCCCGGTATCAGTGACCAGCGACTCTCCGATAGCGCTCGTCGTACAGTTTTTGCGAGGCAACGGAGGTATTCCGTTGAATAGGCTAATTGGGCCGGCGACTGGTGTCAGCTTGACCCTTACCGTCGCTGCCATGATGTGGTGCTGGGTGCGGTGGGGCCCCATTCCGCCTTGTCGTATCCGACTAGGCCGAAGTGCATCGCGTAGCCGTAACGCGGTCAATGTCGTGACCGGCCGTATTGGCAGCCCGCTTCGGCTGCAGGCGGGCGTCATGATTGTCTTTGCCGCTTTCGGGGCATCTTTGCAGCCCTGGTATCTCATCGGTCCGCTGGCGTTGCTCGCCTCGGTTCAGCTGCGGCGAACCCACCGCGATGCTGTCATTGGTGGCGTCGTTGCCACCGCCATACTCACCATGATGCAGTGGTACTGGTCGCCATACGTGTGCCTGCCGCTGGTCATCGTGGGGTATCTCATCGTCTGGCGGATTCCGAAAGCATGGGCTTTCGTGACAGCGGCGACCTGACGGGGGCACCTCGCTTAAGGCCGGAGACCAGGCCACGGGTGAAGGCCGCCGACGCGAGCGGCGATAGGATAGCGAGCATCCCGGCGAAAGGTGGCTTATGACCTCGGATTCCCGCCCGACCACGATTGAGGAGTTGGCACCGCTGGCCCTCACCTTCGATGACGTCCTGCTCCAGCCAGTCGAGAGTAACGTCATTCCCTCCCAGGTCAAGACGACGACGAGGGTTTCTCGCAACATTTCCATCGCGATTCCGCTCGTCAGCGCGGCGATGGATACCGTCACCGAGACCCGGATGGCGGTTGCTATGGCGCGTGAAGGTGGCCTTGGCATCCTGCACCGCAACCTGTCTATTGAGGATCAGGCTGCCATGGTCGATCAGGTGAAGCGTTCTGAGGCGGGCATGATTGATGAGCCCATCACGATCTCCCCGAATGCCACCCTGGCTGACGCCGAGGAGCTTTGCCACACTTACCGGATCTCCGGGGTGCCCGTCGTCGACGACAAGGAAAACCTGGTCGGTATCATCACGAACCGTGACATGCGCTTTGAGGACAATCCACAGCGTCCTATCTGCGAGGTCATGACCGCAGCCCCACTCGTCACCGCTCCAGTGGGAACCAGTCCATCTGACGCTCTTTCTTTGCTGGCTGCCCACAAGATTGAGAAGCTGCCGCTTGTCGACGCCGACGGTAAGTTGCGTGGGCTGTTCACTCTCAAAGACTTCGCCAAGACTGACAAGTACCCCAACGCCACTAAGGATCCGCAAGGACGGCTACGTGTGGGTGCTGCGATCGGGTTCTTCGGCAACTCGTGGGATCGCGCTATGGCCCTGGTTGAGGAGGGGGTTGACCTCATCGTCGTCGACACCGCTCATGGTCACACCCAGGGTGTTTTTGACATGATCGCCCGGCTGAAGGCCGAGCCAGCTGCTCAGGGGGTTGACGTCGTTGCCGGCAATATCGCTACCTATGAGGCAGCTAAGGCGCTGTGTGCGGCCGGGGTTGACGGCATCAAAGTCGGTATTGGGCCGGGGTCAATCTGCACTACCCGCGTCGTTGCCGGGGTGGGCGTCCCGCAAGTGACCGCGATTTTTGAAGCTTCCAAGGCTGCTCGTCAGTATGATGTGCCGGTTATCGGTGACGGTGGGTTGCAATACTCTGGTGACATCGCCAAGGCCCTGGTCGCCGGAGCTGATTCCGTCATGCTTGGCTCTTTACTGGCTGGTTGCGAAGAGTCTCCGGGCGAGCTCGCCTTCATCAACGGTAAACAGTTCAAGACTTACCGTGGTATGGGATCGATGGGAGCCATGTCGGCGCGCGGCGAGAAGCTGTCCTACTCCAAGGACCGCTATTTCCAGGGCGATGTCACGACCAACGACAAGATCGTCCCGGAGGGCATCGAGGGCCAGGTCGCTTACCGCGGGCCCCTTGGCGCAGTGGCCTACCAGTTGGTTGGTGGGCTGCGTCAGTCGATGTTCTACACCGGGGCTCGCACTATCGACGAGTTGCACGAGCGGGGCCGCTTCGTGCGCATCACCTCGGCGGGCCTGCGCGAATCTCATCCGCACGACATTCAGATGACGGTCGAAGCCCCTAATTACTCTGCCCATTGACGGGCGAGCCGGATATCCGGCAGGAAAGGAATCATGTACGACATCGGACGCAGCAAGCGTGCCACCCGGGCCTACAGCCTGGACGACATCGCCCTCATTCCCTCCCGGCGCACCCGTGGCACCGAGATGGTGAACCTGGAGTGGCGCATCGACGCACTCACCTTCGACTTCCCCATCATGGCCGCCCCCATGGACTCGGTTATGAGCCCTGCAACGGCTATTGAGTTTGGGCGTTTGGGCGGCCTTGGTGTGCTCAACCTTGAGGGTTTGTGGACCCGTTACGAGGATCCCACCCCGTACCTCGAGGAGCTAGCCGGGTTGAGCGACGATGTCGCCACCACCCGTCGGATGCAAGAGATTTACGCCGAGCCGATCAAGGCTGAGCTCATCACCGAACGGATGGCTGAGATCCGGGCCGCCGGGGTGCCGGTGGCGGGGTCGCTGTCACCGAAGAATGCCTCGCGTTTCTCCGAGACGGTGGTCAATGCCGGGGCGGACTTTTTCGTCATCCGTGGCACGACGGTGTCGGCGGAGCACGTGGCCAACGGTGACGACGTTCTCGACCTGCGTAAGTTCATTTACGATCTCGACGTCCCCGTGATCGTTGGCGGCTGCGCCACCTACCAGGCAGCCCTGCATCTCATGCGCACCGGTGCTGCTGGCGTCCTCGTGGGTTTCGGTGGGGGAGCGACCCATACCACCCGCCAGGTGCTGGGCATTCAGGTGTCGATGGCATCTGCGATCGCCGACGTCGCTGAGGCGCGTCGTGACTACATGGATGAGTCGGGGGGACGCTACGTTCACGTCATCGCTGATGGTTCAGTGGGTCGTTCTGGCGACATTGCCAAGGCCATCGCCTGCGGTGCTGACGCTGTCATGGTCGGTTCTCCGTTAGCTCGGGCTACTGAGGCTCCCGGCAGGGGTTGGCACTGGGGAGCGGAGGCATGGCACCCCGACCTGCCGCGTGGTGCCCGGGTTCACTTTGAGCCGGTGGGGACCCTCGCTGAGGTCCTTAATGGCCCTTCTCGTGTCCCGGACGGCACCATGAACCTTGTTGGTGGGCTGCGTCAGGCTATGGCCACCACTGGTTACTCGGAGGTCAAAGAGTTCCAGCGCATCGAGCTGACGATTCGCTAACCGTCCCACCACGCAGAATGTTGTTCCGGTGAGCGGGTGGATAGCTAGCCTTCGGCCATGAGTGAAGTGCCCAATGAATTGGTCGTGTTGCGTGGCGCGATTGACAATATGGACGCCGCCCTCATCCATCTGCTTGCCGAAAGGTTCCGGATTACTCGCGAGGTAGGCCGCCTCAAGGCGGAGTGCGGTTTACCTCCGGCCGACCCCGCCCGTGAGGCTGAGCAGATCGCGCGGTTGCGGCAGTTAGCGGTCGAGTCGAACCTCGACCCCGAATTCGCGCAGAAGGTCATCACGTTCATCGTGGCCGAGGTGGTGCGTCACCACGAAGCTATTGCTGACGATTCTGGCGACGACTCTGGAGTGGCGGATACGGGGGAGGCGGATGTCCCTGGGTCGGGCAGCTGAGTTACAGATCAGGCGATGACGTCGCCCTGGTGCACCTTCGACGGGATTCCGACGACGACTGTGCCGGGGGCGACATCCTTGACGACCAACGCGTTGGCGCCGATCTTGCAGTCGTCGCCAACCGTGATGTTGCCAATGATCTTGGCTCCCGCGCCGATGAGGACACGGTTGCCAATCGTGGGGTGACGCTTGAACTGTCCGCGGGCGCGGCCGCCGAGGGTCACCTGGTGATACATGAGGACGTCGTCACCGACGACCGCCGTCTCACCAATAACGACGCCCATGCCGTGGTCGATGAAGAACCGGCGTCCAATCGTCGCCCCCGGATGGATCTCAATGCCGGTGATGTGGCGAGACAATTGTGACAACAACCGTGCTAGTGGTCGCAGCGCAGGCTTCTTGACCCACATGGCGTGGGCTAGGCGATGCGCCCAGATGGCGTGAACACCTTGGTAGGCGATGGCGACCATGAGCTTCGAGGTAGCGGCGGGATCCTCGCGCATGGCGGCGTCGAGGTCCTCCATCGCGCGTTCCTTGCATCGCTTGAGGGTCCGGAGCAGGGCCGTCGTCTCAGTGCTCATATGTCAACCTCGGTTCTGCCGGTGAATACTGCCGGTGGATGAACCAAACCATATCGAGCCGTGGCCTTCCGGCCAACGGGGACAGGTGGTTTGACGCCATTGTGCGGCATCGTGTCACACGGTCGATGAGGGATCCACGCCGATATGGGGACCGCGAGTGGCGCCAGGTGGGGTCGTGGGCCATAGACTCGCCTTCATGGAACAACTTCACGACGTCGTTCTGGTGGTCGACTTCGGCGCGCAGTACGCCCAGCTCATTGCCCGCCGGGTGCGTGAGGCGAATGTTTACTCCGAGATCGTCCCGCATAACATGCCAGTGCGCGACATGCTCGCTAAGGAACCCGCCGCCATTATTCTTTCGGGTGGTCCGGCCTCGGTCTACGTAGAGGGCGCTCCGAGCGTCGACCCGGCGTTGTTTAACGCTGGTGTGCCGGTGCTGGGCATCTGCTATGGATTCCAGGCCATGGCTCAGGCTCTCGGCGGTCAGGTGGCTCATACCGGAGCATCGGAGTATGGACGCACCAGCCTGTGCATTACGTCCGCGGGGCAGCTTTTGTCCCGTATTCCCCACACCATCAGCGTGTGGATGAGTCACGGCGATTCCGTCTCCCGTGCCCCGGAGGGATTTTCGACGTTGGCCCGCACTGCGGGTGCTCCGGTGGCGGCGTTTGAAGACGTTGAGCGCAGACTCGTTGGCGTGCAGTGGCACCCCGAAGTGCACCACACGGAGTCCGGACAGACGGTGCTCGAGCACTTCCTTTTCGACATTGCCGGATGCCGTCCTGACTGGAATGCCAGCTCGATCGTCGGCGACCAGATCGCGCAGATTCGTGGCCAGGTTGGTGACCGGCGTGTCATCTGCGGACTGTCGGGTGGCGTCGATTCCGCTGTCGCCGCGGCTTTGGTGCAGCGTGCTGTGGGCGACCAGCTCACCTGTGTTTTCGTCGATCACGGACTGCTGCGTCAAGGGGAGGCCGAGCAAGTCAAGAACGACTTCGTCGCCGCCACGGGCGCAGATTTGGTGGTGGCTGATGAGTCCCAGCGTTTCCTGGATGCCCTTGCCGGGGTCACCGATCCTGAGACCAAGCGCAAGATCATTGGACGCGAGTTCATTCGGACCTTTGAGGACGTTGCCAAGCGTCTCAATGCTGACCAGCCGATCGACTTCTTGGTGCAGGGAACTTTATATCCCGATGTCGTCGAGTCTGGTGGCGGTGAGGGCGCTGCCAATATCAAGAGTCACCATAATGTTGGTGGGCTCCCTGACGACCTCCAGTTCAGTCTCGTTGAGCCATTGCGCACCCTCTTTAAGGACGAGGTGCGAGCCGTCGGACTCGAACTTGGTCTGCCCGAGGACATCGTCTGGCGTCAGCCCTTCCCGGGCCCGGGGCTGGCTATCCGCATTATTGGCGAAGTCACCGCGGAGCGTCTGGAGGTGCTACGCACTGCCGATGCCATCACGCGTGAGGAAATGGGGGCCGCAGGCCTGGATCGCAAGGTATGGCAGTGCCCGGTCGTCCTCCTGAGCGATGTTCATTCGGTAGGGGTACAGGGTGACGGGCGTACTTATGGTTCTCCCATTGTGCTTCGCCCGGTGACGAGCGAGGACGCCATGACTGCGGACTGGGCACGTATCCCATATGACGTACTGGAAAAGATCTCGACTCGCATTACGAATGCGTGTCCGCAAATCAACCGGGTGGTACTCGATATCACATCTAAACCGCCGGCCACCATCGAGTGGGAATGAGCCCCGTCTCACCGTGAACATGACATGGCCCGCACCTTTCTTGGTGCGGGCCATGCCGTGTTAGTGCGGTCATGTCGGTGAAATCGATGTTTCGGGTCAGTCCGCGTTCGGTAAATGCCACCCTTAAGTACGAGGTCTGTGTCGCGCAATCTGAGGCTGCAAGCCGTGCGAGGGAACCCTCAAGCGCGTACGGGGTGAGGTACTCGGCAGGGTTACGGTGATGGTTCCGGGTGAAGTCGCAGGTCCGACCGTCAATCCTTGTAGGGGTTAAAGGGGGCGCTGGAACCTTCCGTGCCTTCAGATTTGTGCGGACAACGGGTCCGGTCGGCCAGGTCTGTCACCATACTCGATCCGCTGCCCTCGTCGGGGATGATGGCCCATAGGACGAGGTAGATGAGCGGTCCGGAACCTGCCAAGAGAATGAGGAGGGCCGCGACGACGCGGACGACGGTGGGGTCGAGATTGAGGGAGTTAGCGATGCCTTGGCAGACGCCGCCGATGATGCGTCCCTCGCTGGGGCGTATGAGCTTGGTCATGTCATTCCTCCTGAGGGGTGTGCGTGATCGTGATCATGTCGATCTTCCAGATGGTCGATTTTCACCCATGATGCCACGTCAAGGCTGTTCCCCAACTCTGGCGAACGCAATGCGAGGCTTACGCTCCGCGTGGCCTCCCGTGCCGTCTTGACGACGGCGGGCAATGCGCGATACGCAGCGAGGCCCCGTCAATGACGAGGCCTCGCCGGAGTAGGGGTAGGCCAGGTGATTACTGTGCTTTCTTCTTGGTGATGATGCCCCAGATCCACAGGACGATAAGAGCACCAACGATTGAAATGAGCCAGGTCCAGGGGCTCCAGAATTTACCGAGCGGTTTGTTGAAGATAGCGGAACCGAGCCAGCCGCCGAGGACCGCGCCGATGACACCGAGAAGCAGAGTGACGAGGAACCCGCCGCCCTGCTTGCCCGGCATGATGGCCTTAGCGATGGCGCCTGCGATGAGGCCGAGAACAATCCATCCAATGAATCCCATGGACCTATCCTCCATTGCAGAGGGTCAGCCGTCCAGTAACTACCGTCGAAGATGGATGAAAAATACTGTAAATATAGTCATATGTTACTATAGTCAACTATGCCCTGACAAGGGGTTACGTATTTTTATTACGCTGCAGACGGAATTCTAGAAAAATGGTCGCCAAGGTGACAGTAGAGCTTCAGTGAGTTTCGCTATGTGAGAGCGCGACTGCCATTCGTCTAAGGTCAGTTCCACACAGTTGGCCATGTCGATCTCGAAAATCTCAGCCATTCGTTGGGCGACGGTGGAGTCAGTGATAGCGACGTTTACCTCATAGTTACCTTGGAGGGATAACCGGTCGAGGTTCGCTGTACCAATCGTGGACCAAATGCCGTCAATAGTGCAGGTCTTCGCGTGGACCATAGCTCCCTGGTAAAGGAACAGCCGCACACCCTGGTGGAGGAGGCGGTCGTAGTAGCCCCGGCTCAGCCAGTCGGCGATGACATGGTTCGATTCAGCCGGAATGACGATCCTAACGTCAACCCCGCGAGATGCGGCTTGGTGGAGGGCTGCGACAACGTCGTCATCGGGGATGAGGTAGCCCTGGGTCATCCAGATTCGCTCACTCGCGCGGTCGATGGCCTCCAGGTACATGTTCCGGATGGGATAGACCGCCATCCGGGGGGAGTTGCGGTGTACAGCGAAAGGCGTATCCCAATAGCGGACGCCGGGAGAAGGTAGTACGGGCTGGTTGCGCCGGGAGATGAGGGCCCCCTTGGGGCGTTGATTCCACATGTCAACAAAGACGTTTTCGAGCTCCCCGACGGCAGGCCCGGTAATACGAGCGTGGGTGTCACGCCAGCGGTCGGCGTAGAGGGAGCCGATGTTGTACCCACCGATGTAGGCGACCTTGGAATCGACGATGAGGAGCTTGCGGTGGTCTCGCCCCAGATTGCGTAGCGTCGGTATCCATGAGGGGGTTACGAGAGGTTGGGCTCGCACCTGCACCCCTTCGAGCTGCCGAAAGAATCGTGGGTCCACAACGAGGTTGGCGAAGGTGTCCCACATCGCATAGACCTTGACCCCGCGTGCGGCGGCTTCTACGAGTGCCTGCCGAAAATGACGCCCGACTTCGTCGTTTTTCCAGATGAAGGTCTCAAGGTAAACGGTGTGTTGAGCTGATTTAATGTCGAAGATCATCGCCGCGTAAAGATCGCGTCCGAAAGTGAAGATCTCAACCTGATGACCAGACACCTTGAGGGGCTCTGCCGGCGCAGTGGGGAAACGGTATGGGCGACGGCCTCGTCGCTTAATGCCGTTGTAGGTGACCAGTCCGGCCATCGTAGCCATCTGGGCGGCAACCATCCCGCCTGCCACCCAGTGCAGTGCGCGGCGAACAGTGAATCTTTGGCGAGGGGCCCGGGTCATGTGCACAGAGTACCGGGCCTTCGTGCACTGGCGGCGAGGCAGCCGGCGGTGGGGTCCGGAAGTGGTATGTGGTGTTATGGATGGTCTGGGCGCTTGTCGCCACAGTGCTTACCGCCGTAGCGCGCGGCGAGCCAACCAGTTGCCCAGGAATTGCGCCAACTGTACGACGATGATGATCGTCACCACTGCGACGGCTGTGACTGCCCAGTTGTAACGCTGGTAACCGTAGGTGATAGCGAATTGACCTAGACCACCGCCACCCAAGGCGCCGGCGATGGCCGTCATATCGACGATCGCAATGAGGATGTAGGTGTAACCGAGAATCAGCGGCCCCAGCGCCTCCCGGGCAACGACGTCAAAGAGGATCCGCCACGGCCCGGCCCCCATAGCGCGGGCCGCCTCAATAACCCCAGGATCGACGGTGACGAGATTCTGCTCAACAATCCGGGAGATGGCGAAGGTCGCAGCGATGCACAGCGGGAAGGTGGCCGCCCGAACCCCGATGGTGGTGCCGATGACCTTGAGGGTGAGGGGAGCGATCGCCGTCATAAAGATAATGAACGGGATCGGCCTGATGATGTTGACGATGACGTTGAGGGTAGTGTGAACGATCTTGTTGGCCAGCAGGCCACCACGCCGGGTGGCATACAGCAAGATTCCTAGCACGAGGCCGCAGATCCCCCCAATGACGAGGGTGATAAGGGCCATGAAGAGGGTTTCCCAAATCGACTGAAGATAGATGGGGCGCAAATAGTCGTTCATCAGTGGGCCTCCTCAGTGGGTGTCGGGACGGTTGCGGACGTGGTTGGTGCCGCCGAATTGGATACCTCCTCGAGGATCTGGACCGCCTGCTCGACGGCCTGTGCCGGACCAGACAGGGCCACCGTGTAATTGCCCAACGAGCCGTCATGTACCTCAATGACGCCGCCGTGGACGATCTGGAAGGACGCCCCAGTGTGGCTTATGCGAGCTAACGCGTCACCGAACGAGTGACTGGCCACCGAACTGACGTCAACGAGTCGAGCATGTGGGTTTTCTGACTGCAACCGTGCCTGTTCCTCCCCGTTCGGGTGCTGGCCGATAATTGTCGCCAGGAAACGCTGGGTGGTCTCTGACTGTGGATGAGCGAAGACCTGGCGGGCGCTTCCAGACTCGACGAGATGGCCAGCTGCTAGTACCGAGACCTGCTGGGCAATCGAGCGGACGACCTCCATCTCGTGGGTGATGACGACAACCGTCACCCCAAGCTCCGCATTGACCCGCTTGAGCAGAGATAAGACATCAGCTGTCGTTTCTGGATCCAGCGCCGAGGTGGACTCATCAGCCAACAAAATCGACGGTTTAGTTGCTAGCGCCCGGGCAATACCAACCCGCTGTTTCTGCCCGCCCGAGAGTTGGTCCGGGTGGTCCCAGGCTTTGCTCGTCAACCCGACGAAACTCAGCAATTCGGTGATGCGCTTCTTCTCGTCCGCTTTCTTCCAGTGAGCCAGCTTGAGTGGATAGGCAACGTTGTCGTAGATGGTCCTTGAGCCGAATAGGTTGAACTGCTGGAAGATCATCCCGATGTCTGCGCGTAGCGGGCGCATCGCCTTGTCCGAGAGCTGGGAGACGTCGGTGCCGTCTACCAAGACGCGGCCACGCGTGGGAGTCTCTAATCCGTTGATGAGGCGAACCAGGGTGGATTTGCCGGCTCCGGAGTGCCCGATAACGGCTGAGATGGAACCTCTCTTAATAGCCAGGCTCACATCGTCAAGGGCTCGTACTGTGCCGGAGCGGGTACGAAATTCTTTCGTGACGTGTTCGAAGACGATGTGGTCGGGACACTGTGGCGCCGAGGAGGGCGTGATGTCTGTTGACATGTGGAAGGCCTCGCTAGAAATCGGATGTGGATCAGGAATTCGACTTCTTGATGTCGGTAGTTAGGCCACTAAGTATCTTGTCCAAATCGGCCTTGGAGTGGCCAGAGACGATCTTGGCGGTGCCGCCAGACTGTTTGATGATGGCCTTTGTGACGTCGGGGTCGGACCACAGCTGGGCGACCTTCTGGTACGTCGGGTTGTCTTTGTCAGCGTCCTTGACTGCGATGATGTTGAGGTAGGGATCGGCCGACTTGCCGGTGGCGTCATCATGGTAGAGAACCTTGTTGCGGTCCAGCCCGGCGTCTGTGGCGAAGTTGTTATTGACGACAGCACCATCGACGCCCTCGAGGGAGGCGGCAGTCTGGGCTGCATCGATCGCCTTAACCTTCACCTTGGACTGGTTGGCGATGACATCGGCGGGGGTGGATAACGCTGAACCGTTACCCCGTAGCTTCAACAAGCCAGCTTCCTGCAACACCAGCAGGGCGCGTCCCTGATTGGTGGCGTCATTCGGGATGGCGATAGTTGCCCCGGCGGGTAGCTGGGAGAGTCGCTGGTACTTTTTCGAGTAGATATTTAGCGGGACGACGTAGGTCGCAGCTAGCGCGGTGATGTTGTCGTTATTTTTGACGTCGTAATCAGCCAGGAAGAGCAGGTGCTGGAAGGCGTTGAGGTCTATCTGTCCCTGGGACAGCGCCACGTTAGGCTGGGTGTAGTCGTTAAAGCTGACAACGTCGATATTGATGCCTTCAGCAGCGGCCTTTTTCTTGATGACGTTCCAGTAATCGTTGGCTGCCTCAGTCGTGCCGATCTTGACGGTCGTCTTGCCATCAGCTGCGGAGTCCCGTCCCGTGTTCTTGGCTACCGCGAAGATAATGCTGGCCATGATCGCAAGCACGATGATGATTGCTGCGATGATGAGGCCGGTGTGGCGTCCTCCGGGTTTTTCGGGAAGCGCCTCAGGGGCGGAAGCCGAGGATATAGGCGTGCTCATGGTAGGTCTCCTGGAAATGTCGCAGAGAGGTGTGGCGAACGGTCATCGATCGTGGGATCGTGCAGGGTGACATGTCGGTATGCGTAGCGACGCAGACATGGGCATAGATCGACTACTGGCTCAAACCAGTGGGAAAGGAGGCAGAAGTCCTGCCAGCGGAGATGAATCCGCCGTCAGCAGGTGCCGAGCATTCGCAAGCAGCACAGGCGGCACATCATCATCGAGGCCGCGCGAAGGTCGGCGTCGACGGTGTGGCTGATGGCCGCGGTCATGGTAGTGCTCCTGGATTCGATGACGGCCCTCATCGGGCTGAATTGCCCTTGAATCTAGGACCTTTGAGGATCACTGTCAATACGGGCCGTTGGTTCGCTGTGTGAACATGCGATGGGTTGTGTCAGCTGGGGACGGCTATGGGCCGGTAGGCTGTGAGTCGCCATGACGACACCGGATCTGTTTTCGTTTTTCGAATCGGCTCATGAGAGACGCAGCCCTGTTGAGCCAGGGGTTTTGCCGACCTATGCCCCCGTGACGGCCGGAGCGGCCTCTCCTGCTGACTTACTGGCCGATCTCAACGAGCCCCAACGTGAGGCGGTGTTGCACGCCGGTTCGCCGGTCCTCGTTGTCGCGGGGGCAGGCTCGGGAAAGACGAGAGTTCTCACGCGACGCATCGCCCACCTGGTGGGGGAACGAGGCGTTCATCCTGGGTCGATTTTGGCCATCACCTTCACCAATAAAGCGGCGGCCGAGATGAAGGCGCGCGTCGTTGACCTGGTGGGAAATCGCGCTAAACCGATGTGGGTGTCAACCTTCCATTCTGCCGCGGTGAGAATACTACGCACCGACATTGACCGTCTGGGCATTTCCCGTAATTTCTCAATCTATGACGATACGGACGCTAAAAGGCTCACCACTCTCGTTGCCCGTGACCAGAATCTGGATCCTAAGAAGTTCCAGCCTCGCGCTATCATGAACTGGATCTCACATCAAAAAAACGAGCTCATTGCCCCCGATCAAGCAGTCGCGGCTGCCAAGAGTGGAAATGATCGAATTAATGGTGACGTCTACGCCGAGTACCAACGCAGACTACGAGCTGCCAATGCGCTGGATTTCGATGATCTTATTATGTATACCGTCACCGTGTTGAGGCAGTTCCCTGAGGTTCGCGAACAGTATCGACGTCGGTTTCGGCATGTACTCGTTGATGAGTATCAGGACACTAACACCGCACAATATCAGTTCATTCGTGAGCTGTGTGGGGATGACCCAGTCGAGCTAGATGACGGTGCTCGCAGTGTCGATCCGCCGGAGCTCATGGTGGTTGGCGATTCAGATCAGTCGATTTACGCATTTCGTGGCGCGACGATCCGAAACATCATTGACTTTGAAAAGGATTTTCCGGGGGCTAGGACGATTCTCCTGGAGCAGAATTATCGCTCGACTCAGACGATTCTTACCGCTGCAAACAATCTCATTAAGGTCAACCTAAATCGTCCCGCCAAAAACTTGTGGACTGATCAGGGTGATGGCGACAAAATCGTCGGGTATGTTGCCGACACTGAACATGACGAGGCCGCCTGGGTGGCCCGACGTATTGACGAACTCGTCGATGAGGGACGTACCAGCTATGGACAAGTAGCCGTTTTTTACCGTACCAACGCCCAATCAAGGGCCTTCGAGGATGTCTTTATTCGCACTGGCTTGCCCTACCGTGTCGTCGGCGGTGTGAGGTTCTACGAGCGCAAAGAAGTCCGTGACGCCGTCAGTTACCTGCGCGCGATCGCTAACCCCTCCGATGACGTTTCCCTGCGTCGCATCCTCAATACTCCGCGCCGTGGCATCGGAGCGCGAGCCGAAGCAGCAGTCGAGATGTTTGCTACTGCTCGCAGAATTAGCTTCTGGGAAGCTCTGAAACGGATCGATGAAATCGACGGTCTAGCAACCAGATCGGTCAATCAAATTCGAGCTTTCGTCAGCCTCATGGATGACCATATCGCCATGGTGGAGCAGGGGAAACGGGCCGACGAGATCGCCAGCTCGATCCTGAAAGAATCCGGTTACATCACCGAACTAGAGAACTCCAAAGACCCGCAGGATGAGACGAGGCTGGAAAACCTCATCGAGCTTGTTTCGGTGGCTCAGGAATTCGTTGCCCGAGTCCATGCTGTCGATATTGACGAGGCTGAGCAGGGCAACGTCGAAGACCTCGAATCGTCCGGCGACGACTCTTTGCCGGCCTTCCTGGAGCAGATCGCCTTGGTCGCCGATTCCGACCAAGTACCAGCCGACTCCGATGGAGTCGTCACCCTCATGACCCTGCACACCGCCAAAGGTTTGGAGTTCGACACAGTTTTCATCACTGGATTTGAGGACGGTGTCTTCCCCCACATGCGGTCTCTTGCCGACGCCACTGAATTGTCTGAGGAGAGACGGCTGGCTTACGTCGGTATCACTCGCGCTCGCAAACAGCTGTTTGTGTCGCGGGCCTCTGTGCGCACGATGTGGGGCCAGGCTCAGTACAACCCACCGAGCCGATTCATCGACGAGATCCCTGAACGCCTCATTGAATGGGAGAGAATCGGCCAGGCCTCGGTGGGATGGTCAACTTCGGCGAGTGGCCGCTCGCAATCAGCACGCGGGGCCCTTCGCGACGACACTCCGGCCTTCGGTTCTGGACGAGGGGCAGCACGTGCGCTCAAGGGACGCACCCTCGCGCTGTCGGTAGGGGATAAAGTGCTTCACTCGACCTTCGGGCTGGGGACCGTCAAGGCCACGTCAGGCCAGGGCGACAATGCCAAGGCTGATGTCGACTTCGGGTCAGCGGGGCTCAAGAGGTTGGCATTGAGGTTCGCTCCACTGGAGAAGCTGTAAGTGGATGCTGACGCAATCTTCGGTCGCTACGAAAGGTCAGATTGCTCGATGTCGTGAGATCAGGTGGGCATCGGGCCTCCGGGGTTGTTAGTCTGTTCATTGGTGGGCAAACGACCAGCTGCGTCCGCTTCGCTGTGAACGTTCTTGTGCTGTGAAGTCGAGACAGCTGCCGTCACCCAGTTCCCCGGCCCGTCAACGGCCGGTCGACTCGCAGAGTGGAGAGATTGTGGACCTGTATGAATACCAAGCCCGCGACCTGTTCGAGAAGCACGGCGTGCCCGTACTTCGAGGCATCGTCGCGGAGACTCCAGAGCAGGCGTCCGAGGCTGCAGCAAAGCTCGGTACCCCCGTCGTCGCCGTCAAGGCGCAGGTCAAGGTGGGTGGCCGTGGCAAGGCTGGCGGTGTAAAGATCGCTAAGTCCCCGGCCGAGGCGGCTGAACGCGCCGAGGCCATCCTCGGTATGGACATCAAGGGTCACACCGTTCACAAGGTGATGGTCGCTGAAGGTGCTGACATTGCCGAGGAATACTACTTCTCGATCTTGCTCGACCGTGGGGAGCGTCGCTACCTTGCGATGTGCTCGCGTGAGGGTGGCATGGACATCGAGACCCTCGCCAAGGAGCGCCCCGAGGCTCTCGCCAAAGTGCCGGTCGACCCGATTGACGGCGTTGACGATGCTAAAGCCCGCGAGATCCTTAGCGAGGCAGGGTTCCCCAACTCTGAGCAGGACGCTATCGTCCCGGCTGTTCTTAAGCTATGGGAGACCTACCGTGACGAGGATGCCACCCTCGTCGAGGTCAACCCGATGATCAAGACCGGCGATGGACGCATCCTGGCTATCGACGGCAAGATGACTGTTGACAACAACGCATCCTTCCGCCAGCCTGACCGCGCCGGCTTGGTGGATCGCGCCACCACCGACCCGCTCGAGTTGCGTGCCGGCGAGCTCGGTCTCAACTACGTCAAGCTTGACGGCAACGTCGGCGTCATCGGAAACGGTGCTGGTCTGGTCATGAGCACCCTTGACTGCGTTGCGTACGCCGGTGAGGATTTCCCGGGATCTCCAGCTCCCGCTAACTTCCTCGACATCGGTGGCGGCGCCTCGGCCGAGATCATGGCCAACGGCCTTGACCTCATCATGAGTGACGAGCAGGTGCGTTCCGTGTTCGTCAACGTCTTTGGCGGTATCACCGCCTGTGACCAGGTGGCACTTGGCATCAAGGGCGCCCTCGAGAAGTTGGGCGACAAGGCCGTGAAGCCGCTCGTCGTCCGTCTGGACGGCAACGCTGTGACCGAGGGCCGCAAGATTCTCGAGGAATTCAACCACCCGCTCGTGACCATGGTCTCGACCATGGACGAGGCCGCCAGCAAGGCCGCCGAGCTCGCATCCAAGGAGGCCTGAGACATGGCGATCATTCTCGACCAGAACTCCAAGATCATCGTCCAGGGCATGACCGGCTCGGAGGGCATGAAGCACACCCAGCGCATGCTCGACTCCGGTGCTGCCGTCGTCGGCGGCGTCAACCCGCGCAAGGCCGGTACCACCGTCGACTTCAACGGTGGCACCACCGTCCCCGTCTACGGCAGCGTCAAGGAGGCCATCGAGGCCACCGGCGCCAACGTGTCCGTCATCTTCGTCCCGGCCAAGTTCACCAAGTCGGCCGTCATGGAGGCCATCGAGGCCGAGATGCCATTGGTGGTCTGCATCACCGAGGGTGTACCGGTCAAAGACACCGCAGAGTTCTTCACCGCTGCCCAGCGCTCCGGCAAGACTCGCATCATCGGCCCGAACTGCCCGGGCATCATTAGCCCCGGGAAGTCCAATGCCGGCATCGTCCCGGCCGACATCACTGGCCCCGGTCGTGTGGGCCTGGTGTCGAAGTCGGGCACCCTGACCTACCAGCTCATGTACGAGGTGCGTGACCTGGGTATCTCGACGGCAATCGGCATCGGCGGTGACCCGATCATCGGCACCACCCACATCGATGCCCTACAGGCCTTCCAGGATGACCCGGAGACCGACATCATCGTCATGATCGGTGAGATCGGTGGTGACGCTGAGGAGCGTGCCGCTAAATACATCTCCGAGCACATCACCAAACCGGTAGTTGCTTACGTAGCTGGGTTCACCGCTCCTGAGGGCAAGACGATGGGCCACGCCGGCGCCATCGTGTCTGGGTCCTCAGGTACCGCGGCTGCCAAGAAGGAGGCCCTTGAGGCCGTCGGCGTCCGCGTCGGCAAGACCCCGACTGAGACCGCCCGGCTGGCCCACGAGGCGATGGAGTCCCTCAAGAAGTGACGCCTTGACCGTCTGAATGCATGGAGCCCGGTCCCACGTGGGACCGGGCTCCTGCGTTCCGGTGGCCCTGGTGTGGTAACCGAAAAAGTTGTTGGTGGACGGTAGGGTTCCCTATAACTTCCTTCCCCAAACCGAACAGGATCCCCGCATGGTCAGATCAGGCTCGACATCGACCTCGGCGAGGTTCGTCATCGAGTCCTCTAAGGCCGACGAATCCCGAGAACCGCGCGTGCCATGGCCGTGGCCAGTCGTCGTCGTGGTGGCCGCGGCAGCAGCGATCCTGGTGCAATGGCTCGCTTTCGCCGGAATTATCGTTCCGGAATGGCTGGCCAGTAACGGACGCTCATTTCCTAGCATCCTGGCAGCAGCGTCGAGTTTGTGGCTGAGCGGGCATGGGGTGCCCGTTGACATCATCGGGGTGCACATTGGCCTCATTCCGCTCGGTTTAACCTGCGTTAGCCTGCTACTCGGCGAAGAAGCCTGCCGATACGGTGCTCGCGTTCTATGGCACCGACACGATAAAAGACCAGCACGTCGACACGTCGGCGAGGCGGTAGCCCTCCACACCACAATTGAGCTGCTAGCGGCCATCATGATGGCGGCTGGCGCAACGACGACCCATTGGCTGGCAGCCATGGTCGGGGCATTGCTCATCGGGCTGTGTTCAGGGATCGTCGGGGCATGTCGCGGCGCCCACATCAATCCCCTGAGTCGATTACCACACTGGGCCCGAGGATTACCGAAAGCCGTCGGGGCAACCGTCGCCGTCTGTCTGGCTGGCGGGTCAGCGACGCTTACCGTGGCGCTGTTAGTTCATGCGGACCGGGTCATTCATCTGCATCAGCAGATCGGCGCCACCGGGTGGGGTGGATTCTGCCTCATCCTCCTGCAGTTGGCATGGCTACCGACGATGGCGCTGTGGGGCACCGCATGGACGATGAGTCCAGGCTTCGCCTTCGGTACCGGAACCTTCGTATCCCCGCTGGGAACCCACCTTGGTATCGTTCCGGCCCTGCCGGTGCTTGGTGCACTACCGTCTAATGGTCCGATAAACCCGGCAGCTTGTGCATGGTTCGCTGTACCGGTCGTCGCTGCGATCGTCGGTGGAATCCTTATTATGAGGTCCCTTCCGGAGGCCGGATTCGAGATCGGGTGCGGGCTCGGCGCCCTATCGGGCCTGCTATCAGGGCTTGTGCTCGGTGCCTTGGGGTCGCTCAGCAGCGGAAGTCTCGGAGATGGGCGACTGAGTGAGGTCGGCACGATCATGCCGGCTACTGGCGGGTGTGCCGTTGGTGTCTTGACCCTGGTGACGATGCTGTGCGGTTTCGTCATCGGCCTGTCTCGACGTTTGAGGTCCGAAGAGTCGCGTCAAGGGCGCGCGGAGCGCCGTCAGGAGCGCAAGAAAAACCACGCCGCCAAAGCCGAGAAAAAAGCTCGCAACCGCGCCGCTAAGAAGAAGACAAAAGCTGAGCAGAAGGCGGCAGCTGACAAGCGAGAAGCTGAAGCTAAACAGGACAAGATTGCCCCCGAGAATGCCACCGCAGAGCCGGTCGACGATGAGGCAATCGGTCACGACATATACGACTCCATTCAAAACAATCAGGACGCCCCTGACGATGGCGACACCACGGACCGACCTTGAGCTGGACCGTCTGCGGTAACAAACCAGTGAGATGATGTCGCACGCCATGGCGAACAGGTGCATACTTGTCAGCAAGCACACGTGCTCCGGGGTCGGTGAAAGTCCGAACCGGCGGTGATAGTCCGCGACCCGAGCCGTTCTCGTGGCGGTGAGGTTGAATCGGTGAAATTCCGGTACCGACGGTTAAAGTCCGGATGGGAGGTAGCACGGCAAGTGGCTGGCGTCGTCGTCAGCCCTGTGTGTCGTCCTTGCGCACCCCCGGAGCCGCAACAGCTCGGGAGGACACATGGATCAGCGATGGGACGACGCTATGGCGCTCGCCTTGGATATGGCCGCGAAATCACCATGCCCGGATCCGAACCCGCGTGTCGGCTGTGTCATTGTCGCTGAGGACCGGGTGATAGGTCAGGGTTGGCACCGTGGAGCGGGAACTCCACACGCTGAGGTGGAGGCATTGCGCCAGGCTGGCGATGATGCCAGGGGAGCCACCGCCGTCGTCACCTTGGAGCCCTGTCATCACACCGGGCGTACCGGACCGTGCAGCCATGCCCTGGTCGACGCTGGGATTGCCCGGGTTGTCATCGCCCAGTCGGATCCCAACCCGGTGGCATCCGGGGGAGAACAGTGGCTGCGTACCCACGGCGTCGAGGTGGTCACCGGAGTTCTTTCCGAGGAAGCCACAGCCCTCAACGCCGATTGGACCTTCAGCCAGATCCACCGACGCCCCCGGGTGTGCTGGAAGTACGCCGCGAGCCTCGACGGACGCAGCGCCGCCCCCGACGGAACCAGCCAGTGGATCACCGGGGAACAGGCCCGCCACCAGGTGCAGCTCGGCCGGGCTCGGTGCGGGGCGATCATCGTCGGCACCGGAACTGCCCTGGCCGACAACCCGAGGCTGACGGTTCGGCTGCCCGGCGTCACCCACCAACCCCTACGAGTCGTGGTGGGCATGCGAGAACCGCCTGCTGGGTGTCATTTACGTGACGATTCGGCCTCGACCTTGCACATTCCCAGCCACGACCCTGCTGAGGTGCTCGACCTCCTGTGGTGCCGCGGTGTTCACCGTGTCTGGCTGGAGGGCGGACCACAACTGGCCGGGGCCTTCCTCGCGGCCAACCTGATCGACGAGGTCATCGCCCACATGGCACCGACGGTGTTGGGAGGCGGCCGAGTAGCGATCGTCGACCCTACCGTCGCCACTTTGTCCCAGGCGCACCACTTCGTCATCGACGACGTGACCCAGTTGGGCCCCGACATCCAGATTCACGCACATCATGAGTGAGGAGACCATGTTTACCGGAATCATCGAGGAAATCGGCGAGGTGCTCGCCATCGAGAAGGGACGGGACTCCGCCCGACTCGCCATCCGCGGGCCGCTGGTCTGCTCGGACGCTCGGCTTGGGTCGTCCATCGCCGTTAACGGCACCTGCCTGACGGTCACCGACCTTGACGAGGCCTCCTTCGGCTGTGACGTCATGGCCGAGACTCTTAACCGGACCGCACTAGGAGGCCTAGCTCCAGGTAGCAGGGTCAATCTGGAGCGCCCGGTGCCAGTAGGGGATCGACTCGGCGGGCACATCGTCCAGGGACATGTCGACGGGCTCGCCAAGCTTGTGTCCCGTACTCCCGGAGACCATTGGGAGGTATTCCGATTCGCCCTCCCCGCCGATTTGTCGCGCTATGTCGTCGAAAAAGGATCGATTGCGATCAACGGCACATCATTGACCGTCTGCGCGGTGGCCCCGGAGTGGTTTGAGGTGAGTCTCATTCCGGCGACCCTTACCGGAACCGTCTTGGGGGCGCTGTCGCCCGGTGATGAGGTCAACGTCGAAGTCGACATCATCGCAAAGTACTTAGAGGCCCTGACGAACAAGGAGAGGTCATGCTGAACACCATTGAGGAGGTCCTGGCTGAGCTACGTGCCGGACGACCGGTGCTCGTTACCGACGATGCCGACCGAGAGAACGAGGGGGACGCCATCCTGGCCGCAGAACTCGCTGATCCGCGCTGGGTTGGCTGGATGGTGCGCCACACCTCCGGCTACTTGTGTGCACCCATGACCGAGGAAAGGGCCGACCAGCTCGATCTGCCCCTCATGTGGCCGGCGAGCCAGGACCCACTGCGCACTCGCTACACCGTTGCTGTCGACGCGGCCCACGGGATCACCACGGGGATCGACGCCGTCCAGCGTGCCCGCACCGCCCGGGTCCTGGCCGATCCTTCCTCCACCCCGTCGGACCTGGTGCGTCCCGGTCACGTGCTGCCTCTGCGGGCTCGGGCTGGGGGAGTGTTGGAGAGGCGCGGCCACACTGAGGCTGCCGTCGATCTGGCGCGGCTGGCGGGTCTAGAACCTGTCGGTCTCATCGGTGAACTTGTCGGAGATGACGGCATGTGCCTGCGTGCTGACGCGATCGCTGATCTGGCCCGCACCGAGGGCTTGGCTTTGACGACCATCGACCAGCTCGCCCAATGGCGTCAGGCCCATGATCCGGGCCCGGCCGTCCCGACCCAGCGAGTAACAGCACTGGCCAGCGCTCACTTGCCGACCCGTCAGGGCCAGTTCGCGATAACTGGCTACCGGGACAATTGTACCGGGGCCGAGCATGTGTTGCTGGTAGGCGAGAAGGGAATCGACGCTGACGATGGTGGTCCCGCCTGGGTGAGGGTGCACTCGGAATGTCTCACCGGGGACGCCTTGGGGTCGCTGCGCTGTGACTGTGGCGACCAGTTGGCGGCCGCCCAGCAGCACGTCTGCCGCCATGGTGGGGCAATTATCCTGCTGCGTGACCATGAGGGACGCGCTACCGGCTTACTCAACAAAATAGCGGCCTACAAAGCCCAGGATGGCGGTCTGGACACCGTCGACGCCCAGACACACCTCGGTTTGCCCGTCGATGCCCGCGAGTACGGGGCAGCCGTCGCAATCCTGGCGGATGTTGGGATTACGAGCGTGCGGCTACTTACAAACAACCCGGCCAAAGCTGAGGCACTGCGCGATGGGGGACTCGAGGTGACGATGTCCCCCCTCGAGACCTTGACTCGTTCTGAGGACGAACGGTACCTGCGCACGAAACGCGATCGGATGGGACACGTGCTGGCACTCGACGTCAGCCCGTCCGAGATATCCACGCAGCCTCTGGCTGGTAGCCACGCGACATCCACCACGCCCGCCCTGACCATCAAGGGAGACCAACCATGAGTTCACGTACCGCCCTCGGCCTCTCCGCACCCGACCTCAGCGGCCTCGATGGCAGCGGTCTTAAGGTCGCTGTCGTCGCAGCCCAGTGGCACGGCACAGTGATGACTGGGCTACTCGACGGTGCTTTGCGCGGGCTGGTCGATTCCGGAGTACGCGACCCTGCCGTCATCCGAGTGCCAGGATCCTTCGAGCTGCCGGTGGCCTGCGCCTCCCTGGCCGATCACTTTGACGCTCTCGTCGCTCTCGGAGTGGTTATCCGGGGAGGAACCCCGCACTTCGACTATGTCTGTGACGCTGCCACCCGCGGCATTACAGACGTCGCGGTGCGTACCAAGACCCCTATCGGTTTCGGCATTCTTACCTGTGACGATGAAGCCCAAGCCCTCGACCGTGCTGGGCTCGAGGGATCCCACGAAGACAAGGGTTATGAGGCTGCCCAAGCAGCTATCGCTACCCTCACCGCGTTGTCCACTGCCCTTGCGTCTGGCCCATCGTAGACCTAGAGGGCTTAAGGTGGGGTTGTGGCCTTTCGCGTCGTCGTCCTCGTCTCAGGTACCGGAACCCTCTTGCAGTCCCTCATCGACAACCTGCCCGAGCAGGTGAGCATCGTCGCCGTCGGTTCCGACCAGCCCGATGCTGTCGCCCTGCAACGAGCCCAGACAGTCGGCATCCCGACCTTCGCCGAGCCGCTACCGCGCAGCGATGCGCAGACGGCTATGCGCGCGGCTTGGGATGCTCGTCTGACTGACGCTGTCGCCCGCTTCGATCCTGACTTGGTCGTCTGCGCCGGGTTCATGAAGTTGCTCGGACAGACTTTCCTGGACCGGTTCGGTGGACGTACCATTAACTCTCACCCGGCCCTGTTGCCGTCTTTCCCCGGAATCCACGGCCCCCGCGATGCTTTGAAATACGGGGTCAAAATTACCGGGGCTACGGTCTTTATGGTTGACGCCGGAGTTGACACCGGCCGAATCCTCGCCCAACGGGCTGTGCCCGTCCTCACCGACGACACCGTCGAGTCCCTTCACGAACGCATCAAGGTGGAGGAACGCGAGATGCTTGTCACGGTTGTCACAGAACTTGCCGGGGCGCGTCCCGGCATGGAAGAACTCGGCACCGAATCGTCTCGAAAGGATTCCCAGTGAGCGAACGTCAACCCATCCGTCGGGCCCTCGTCTCCGTCTACGACAAGTCTGGTCTTGACCAGTTGGCCAAGGCCCTTATTAACGCGCAGGTCGAGGTGGTCTCGACGGGGTCAACCGCTAAAGAGCTGGCCTCTCATGGGGTGACGGTGACTGAGGTTAGTGAGATTACGGGGTTCCCGGAGTGCTTCGACGGACGTGTCAAGACTCTGCACCCGAAGGTGCACGCCGGGATCCTCGCTGACCGCCGCTTGACGACCCATCGTGAGCAGCTGACTGCTTTAGAGGTGAAGCCCTTTGACCTCGTCGTGTGCAATCTGTACCCCTTCTCCGAGACCGTGGCGCAGGGGGGAGATTTCAATGAGTGCATTGAGAAGATTGACATTGGCGGCCCGTCGATGGTGCGTGCAGCTGCGAAGAATCACGCCAATGTGGCGGTCCTGACGAACCCGGACCAGTACGAAGATCTTGCCCGGGCCCTGTCCGAAGGCGGATACACCATGGAGGAGCGTCGCGTGCTGGCGGCCCGTGCCTTCGCCCACACTGCTGCCTATGACGTCGCGGTGGCCACCTGGTTCGGCAGTCGTGACGGGGTGGCCGTTGACGGCGTTCCCACCTTTGTCGGTACGACCGGGGAGCTGTCCTGCCCGTTGCGCTATGGCGAGAACTCCCACCAGGCCGCAGCCGTTTACCGTAGCTCCGGCGAGCCCGGCCTGGCCGGAGCCCGCCAACTCCACGGCAAGGCCATGAGCTACAACAACTACGTCGACACCAACTCGGCGCGGCGAGCGGCTTTCGACTTCGAGGCCCCCTGCGTGGCTGTCATCAAGCACTCGAATCCGTGCGGCATCGCTACCGGCTCCGACATTGCCGAAGCCCATCGCAAAGCTCACGCCTGTGACTCTCTGAGCGCTTTCGGTGGCGTCATCGCCACCAATCGCCCGGTCAGCGTGGAGATGGCCGAACAGGTTTCCGAGATCTTCACCGAGGTCGTTGTCGCTCCCGGCTACGAGGATGGTGCGGTCGAGATCTTGTCTCGCAAGAAGAACATCCGGCTGTTGGAGTGCCCTGCCCCGCACCTGGCCGGTTGGGAGCTGCGTCAGATCGACGGTGGCCTGCTGGCCATGGAGACCGACCTCTTCCAGGCCGACGGTGACGATCCGGCTAACTGGACTCTGGCGGCCGGAGACCCGGTTGATGATGCCACCTTGGCCGACCTGTCCTTCGCCTGGCGGGCATGTCGTTCGGTGAAGTCCAACGCCATTCTGCTGGCCCACGACGGCGCCTCAGTGGGTGTCGGCATGGGGCAGGTGAACCGGGTTGACTCCTGCAAGCTCGCTGTGGAGCGGGCCGGAGATCGTGCCGCCGGATCGGTTGCCGCTTCCGACGCGTTTTTCCCGTTCGCCGACGGCCCCCAGGTGCTCATCGACGCCCATATCGCTGCGATCGTCGAGCCGGGTGGTTCCATTCGTGACGACCAGACGATCGAGGCCTGCCGTACGGCCGGCGTCCCGCTCTACTTCACCGGGACTCGCCACTTCTTCCACTGATTCCGCGATCCTCATAAAGGATGTGTGGAACACGTCAGGGGTCCGATAGTTCGGCCCCCTGACGGTTCTGAGGCGTCAGTCAAGCTCGGCGATGTAGTCCCATAGGGCGACGACGTGCTTACCATCAGGCGCCCATCGAACCATGCCTTCACCCGCGGAGGCGACGGTGTGGATCGTGAAGGTCGCCTTCTGACCTTTGCCAATCTTGGCCGGGACTGGGGATCCTTTGACTGGCTGAGCCCAGTGGTATTTTCCGGCCTCGTCCTGCACGTTGAACTGTGTGATTGACAGCGGAATCGTGCCGGTGGCGTCACTGACGGTGACGGTCCAGGTGAGATCGGCAGCCTCGGCACCCACCTTTGTCCCCGCAGGGGCGGTCGGGCCGTGGATATTCATCGTCACGCTATTGCCCCGGTCGAGATCGACCCGCACTTCAACACCTTGGTACGACAGGGCGGGACGCTGGACGCTTCCGGTGGCTCTGCTTCCAGTGGTCGGACTGGGGATCCACGACGGCAGTGGTTGGGATGCCAGCTGCTGGGCCGGGGGACGGGAGTCGGACGGTGCCGGGGTCGTGTGGTCGGAGGAGGAACAGCCTGCGAGCAGGCCTGTTGCAGTACACAATCCGAGCACGGCAACCTGGCGACTGACCTCACGGATGCTGGTGCGGTGCCCTCGTCGGGGCGTGGTGTGACGACTCATGTTCTTCCCGTTCAGTGGTGGCGGTGCCAGGTCCGTGTGCCCAGGGCTGCACCGATGACTGCCAGGCCGGTTTCCATCGAGGCATGGCTGTCGGATACCGGGTCAACTGTGCCCTCGGTCCCGGTGTGGGGCAGATCGGGCTTGCCCGACTGTGGATGAGTGGCCGGGCTGCGGGATGGTGCGAGGGTTGGGCGGTTACTCGGGACACCCGCGGTGGTGCTGGCACTCGGGTGGGGTTCGTTGCCGGCGGACAAGTTGGTGAAGACGTCCTTCCCGAAGGTTCCCAATCCGGCCTGGGCAGCGAAGCCGAGGTGCCCGGCTCCGTCGAGGCCACCGGAAACGGTGCCAGCCTCAAGCTGACGAGTGTCCTTGCCCTTGGAGACGGAGAAAATGTCCTCCATCGTCCGCAGCCAGGAGAAGTGGTTGTAGTGGGTGGAGCTGACGGTTCCGGGCTTGATGTAGGGGGAGATGAGGATCGATCCGGTGATGCCGCCTCCCGGGGTGGCGTCGTGTGCGTCGAAGGTCGACGCCGGAGTTTCCCCTTCAGCTAGATGGCCTGGGACGCCGGTGGCCGAAAGTTTGACGGACGACACAACACCGGTTGTGGTCAAGGGGTTGTCATTCTTATCGACCAGGGTGAACATGCCCTTCGTGACGGGGTCCGAGGCCGACGCGACCATGTTCGGTCCAAGGTTGGTCACGTTACCGACGTGGGCCCCCTCGGGAATACCGTTGCCGGTGACCCGGCGTCCGATGTCGGCGACCGTGACGTCAGCTTGGACTGTCGAGCTACCGGCGGTGGCGGAGGCTTTGAGGGTTGACGCCTGCGAATATCCCCAGTTCGCCCCGGTGTTCTTCGCACCATGGACACAGTTGGACTTGTCGGCGTTGACGAGCTTGGTGTCCTGCTCACACGACGGGGGCCGGGTGATAAAGCCGTTTCCTCCCGGACCGGGGAAGAGCTGGTTGCCGTGCTCGTCGGTGGCCAGGGTGGAGTTCGGGCCGGTGGGCTCCCAGTCGACGTTCCTACCGTTGATGTTCTGTCCGGCGAGGTCGGCCTTGAGATAGTTCCTGGCCATCGTTGTGGCACCGGGGAAGGTGCCGGGTGCGTACTTCTGGTAGCCGGGGGCGAGGTTCTTCACCGTCTGGGGGGAGTAGTTGTACAGCTCATGTCGGCGAGCAGCCTTGGCGACGTCAGTGTTGTCGGTCGCGTTGTTGAACGACAGGTTCGCGAAGGGCGGGTTGGCCTCGTCGAAGGTGACGTCGATGAGACCGCCGTCCTTGAAGGCGGCCGATTTCTCGATGAGCGGGATGTAGTAGCGCAGCCACAGGTCGGCGGCGTAGAGGCCACCGGTGTGGTTCTTCGGTGGGGTTGTCAGGGGCTTGGAGTAGTCCGGGTTACCGTGGGCGTCGAAGAGACCGGACAGGTTGTTGCCCTTGCACGTAGCGTCGTGGGCGTCTGAGCAGTTGTTCGGGGTGATCCAGTTGAAGGCTGGCACCTGGTCGGCGGGTTGAGACAGATCGCTCACCAGACCGTGGGAGTGATCGTCAAGATTGACGATGTGCTTGGTGTCGGAGGGGGTACCGCCGTCAATAGGATGGGTCAGTGCGTCCTTGCCGGTGCCGTCATTGCCGATGATGGAGTGGAACCACACGAAGGGGAAGTGCTTGGCGACGTATTGGTCGTCAGCCTGGGCGCCGGTGTACGAGGTGATCCCTCTGGCCTCGTCCTGCGCGTTCGTCTTCATGACCTTGGGGTTTTTGTCGGGGGTGTTGGCGAGGGTGCCTGGCGACCCGGCCAGGCCATCCTCACGGCCCGGGTGGTTGCGCAGGTCCTGGGCGTATCCCTTCCACGTCACCCCTGCGGCATCGAACTGGTTGAACAGGGTGGGAATATTCTTGGGGTAGGTGCAGCCATTCTTTCCGGCTGGAGCATTCGGCCCGGCGAGAGACATTGCCTGACCGTAATTGTCATTGCGTCCGAATTCCTTGCCGGTGTGGGTACGGATAATTGAGGAATTAGACCCGAAGTTCGAATTGACGTCCCCGCAATCCTCTTGCAGGTCCATCTGTGGCGCCTGGCCCGAAACGAGGGTGATGTAGTTGTCCTGGGAATAGTGGCCGGTGCCGTAGTAGTGGTTAAGGAGAGCACCTTGACGGGGGAGTTCCTTCCACAGGTAGGAGTTCTGGTTGAGCCCGGTGAAGTTCTCGTCGTAGGACTTGTTCTCGAGGATGATAAGCCACACGTGCTTGATCTTGCCGGTGGCAGGATTCGTCGTCGTGATGGTGGTGTGAGCGGGGGCGTTCCCGGCCTTCACGGGAACTCCCTCGGCGGGCAGGGCAAGCCCTGGGGCGGGGGTTGACAACCCAAATGCAAGGAGGCCGGCGGCGACGGCGGCTCCGACAGCCTTCGTGAATCGTCTGTGGATGTGCATGACGACAGGTCTATACCCGGCAAAGGGAGATGTGTGGGGTTTTGGTGAAATGGTGTTAACCGGGACTGATGTCGAGGTGCCGGTCGAGGTGTCCACCGTACTGGTGAGGCGGCGACGTGTTGCATGCATGACACCGGTCTACCGATGGCAGTCGGAGGCTGGGAGAGTAGCTGGTTAACAGCACGAGA
Organism: Cutibacterium sp. 37298; assembly: GCF_023838685.1. NCBI lineage: Bacteria > Bacillati > Actinomycetota > Actinomycetes > Propionibacteriales > Propionibacteriaceae > Cutibacterium > Cutibacterium sp. 37298. Next base: position 84,080 of record NZ_JAJNRJ010000003.1, on the reverse strand, counting down.
ATTGCTGGTGAATGTGTGGTGATGGTGTGACAGTGACGACGATGACGGCGCTCGGTCGGCAAGCGCTTGCGGTGACTGCCAGATGGCTTCGCGACGGGCTCTGTAGCGGCAAGAGGGGCCGCTCAAACAGCCTGATGGTGCCCTGGTTTTCCTGCCAGACGATGATTACTCCATGGCAATTAGAAGGATACCGGGTACGCAGACTGCCGGTCGGCCACGACTTCCAGCTCGACGCGGACGCTCTTGCTGATGCCCTTGCCGCCTGCCGACGCCAAGGTGAACACCCAGCGGTGTTGACCTGCGAGACCTTCGGAATTCAGCCAAGTTCGAAGCTCGTCGAGGTGCTCAAGCAGGCTCGTCGTGACAGTGTGCCAATTGTCGTCGATCGTACTCATTCTTTTCTTGCGCCGTCCCTGACCCCCGCTGATATCGAGGTGGTCAGTATTCGCAAGCTTCTTCCCCTGACCGAGGTCGCATGGGTGCAAGCAGACGACGACCTTTCGGAACTCGTTGGAACGCGAGACAACAAAGACGTGTTTCTGACGAGGGCCCGGCGTCGGTTTTTGAAGGACCGAGGCCTCGACACCTTCGAAGAAGCTGAAAACCTGGCCGACGACTGCTGGGCTCCAGTTCCTCCCGACGATGACGCCCGAGCTGAATTTGAAGGGTTTAACGTTGCCGAGTTCTCTCGCCGGGTGGACCAGACCCGCGCTGCCCTTCTGAGCGGCTTGGAGGCGGCCCAGATCGTCAATCCGAGTGCCCGCTGCGCGATGGTGCTTCGGCACCCGGCCGCCGATGAGTTGGCAGACCGGCTACGTAACGTCGGCGTGGTTGGGCCATTGCACTGGGATCGGCCGCAGCATATAGACGTCGACTGGCCCGACGACCTCGTCAGTCTGCCTCCGGTGATGGACGAGACCACGATTGATCGGGTTATTGACGTGGCGACGATGGTGGTCGAGGGAACGCGGTTCTCGTGGAAAGATAGGGACCTGTTGAGGCCGTGACACAAGGAGGATCCATGACCGCCCAGAAACTCGACGGTAAGGCTACTGCCGCCGCGATCAAGTCCGAACTGGCCGAACGCGTAGCAGTCCTGCGCGATCAAGGTGTCGTACCGGGACTGGGCACCGTGCTCGTCGGGGAGGACCCGGCCTCGCACCAGTACGTCGCTGGCAAGCATCGCGATTGTGCGCAAGTAGGCATTGAATCGATTCGTGTTGATTTGCCTGCCGACGTTACCGAGGAGGAACTTGCTCAAAAGATCCGCGGTCTCAATGCCAACCCGCATTGCACCGGTTACATCGTTCAGCTACCGCTGCCACGTCATATCGACACGAACTGGGCGCTTAACCTCATCGACCCTAACAAGGACGCCGACGGCTTGACCCCGGCATCACTGGGGCGTCTTGTTCTCAACGAGCCGGCCCCGCTACCGTGCACTCCGCGCGGCATCGTCGAGTTGCTGACCCGTCATGGCATCGAGCTGCCGGGTGCCAACGTCTGCGTGGTCGGACGCGGTACGACTGTGGGACGTCCGCTCGGGCTACTGCTGACCCGTCGTTCGGAGAACTGCACCGTCACCCTGTGTCACACCGGGACCCGTAACCTTGCCGAACACACCCGGCAGGCCGACATCATTATTGGCGCTGCTGGGTCGCCGGGACTCATTAATGCCGACATGATCCGTGAAGGGGCAGTCCTCGTGGACGTCGGTGTGTCACGGACTGCCGAGGGGAAGATCCAGGGCGACTTTACTGCCGACGTGTGGGAGAAGGCCGCGTGGGTCTCTCCGAACCCCGGTGGCGTTGGACCGATGACTCGCGCCATGTTGCTATCCAACGTGGTAGACCGGGCTGAACGGCTCGCCGCGGATCTTTCATGAGGCAGCCGCGCCACGCCGCTGAGGCGCCCGTCGGTACCGCGACTCGACATGCTCGACGGAGCGAGCGCTGCGCTGAATCTAAGGAGCATCTTCAATCTTGGTGGGCGCTCACGGTCTGTCTGCTCGGGGTTGCTGCTTCAGCAATCGTCATGGGCACGGGACACTGGCGTCGCGGCGCGATGGTCTTTGCGGCATCGGTGGTTATGGCAGGGATTTTGCGGGTAGTGCTGCCCGAACAATGTGCCGGGTTATTAGCGGTCCGGGCACGGTGGATCGATTCGGTTCTCCTGCTAGGGCTAGGGGCGGTGATGGTCGTCGTCATCCTCACGAGGTGACGTCAACTCACCTGTGCGATGTCTCACTAGTGGCGTGGGTGGGACATCGCGCAGGGTCTTGCCCGGAACGCAGAACTTAATGTGCGTCCAGAACGCAACGCCGCCGACGAGCGAAGCTGCGGGCCGAGGTCAGCCCCTCACCGGTTGGCCCCGCGATAGTGAAAGTGGCGAACCCTTCCCCGTTGATCCCAATGCCGGCGAAAGACGGCCCATTCTTGACGAAGATCGTCGTCTGGATGCGTCGGGCCATGAGGTCCAACCGCGAAACATCCTTGGAGTGCATGATCGCAGTGTGACGGTTGCCGTGCTCCAGATCGACGGCCAAGTCGATGGCGGTGAGGTAATCGGTGACGGGAACCACCGGCACCACTGGCATGAGCATCTCCACCTGCACGAACGGGTCCGACGGATCAGTAACCATTGTCACCAAGCGGGTGTCCTGATGAGGCTCAATCCCCGCAGCCCGCAGGATCTTCTGGGCGTCCTGACCAACCCATGCGGTATTCGGTCGAGTGCCAGAAGGGTCGAGCAGTAAAGAACGCAGTTTGGCGAGCTCCTCGGGATCACTGACAACCTGCGCGCCATTGGCCGTCATGGCTGTCATGAGCTGGGGCAGCACTTCGGCGACGACGATGACTTCCTTCTCAGCGGTGCACGGCAGGTTGTTATCGAAGCTGGCTCCCTGGACGATGTCGCTGGCGGCCTTGGCCACATCAGCGGTTTCGTCGACGACGGCAGGCGGGTTGCCCGATCCGACCCCAATCGCTTTCTTGCCGCTCGACAGCACCATGTTGACGATCTGCGGCCCGCCGGTCGCTACGAGCATCGTGATGTCGGGGTGGGTGATGAGAGCTTTGGTGGTATCTGGAGTCGGCTCAGTGATGACAGTGATGAGGTTGTCGGGAGCTCCCGCCTCGACCATCGCGCGATTGAGAACGTCAACGAGCCATGCGCTGAGATGACGAGCCCGCGGATGGGGGCTGAAGACGACGGTATTACCGGCAGCCAACATTCCGACGGTGTTGCAGATGATTGTCTCAGTGGGATTCGTCGTCGGCGTGATGGCGCCAATGACTCCGTAGGGGGAGTATTCGAGGGTGGTCAAGCCGTCGTCGCCCTGACGTGCCTCCATGACGAGATCTTCGACACCAGGGGTGCGGGTTGCTGCATAGAGATTCTTGAGAACCTTGTGGTGGGCGTTGCCCATCCCGGTCTCCTCGACAGCAGCCGTGGCCATGTATTCCAGACGTTCCTGCTGACTGGCGGCTTCGCGCACGGCATTGATGAAGATACGGCGCTGCGCCAAGGAGCAGTCAGAGAAGGCGAGGAAGGCCTTATGAGCGGCAGCCACTGCGGCGTCGATGTCGGCGAACACTCCGCAGAGTTGGGTGCTGGTGGGAGGGACTGCTGTGGTGGTCATGGCTGCTGGCTCCTTCGGGTGTGGAGTCCTGGGGGAGATCCGCCTCCTTGCGGTGGACATCAGGACATCTGACGCATCGATCATAGAAATGGCGACAGTCGCTCGTCTAGAGCAACAACCAGAACGTGTCCGAGGTGCAGTTAAGGCATGCCTGAGCGTGCACTAATGAGCATTTCTGCGGGTGCCTTAATTGTGGCTTTTATCACTGCACACCAAGCCCTCGAATCGGGCTGCAAACCGCTTTATATCAGGGCTATACGCACTGTCATCGCCGGGGCTGTAACCACGATGTACTGCACATTCGTGCATAAGTGTGGTGCATCTCTCTCGACGCTCGACTACCGGCCGAAACTACCGAAATTTCACGCCGTGACGCGCAGAACGGGCCCGGAAACGTGACGTTTTCCGGGCCCGTTCGTCGGGTCGATCAGATGAGGCCGAGTTCCTTGACGGCGTCACGCTCGTCGGCCAGCTCCTTGGCAGAGGCGTCGATCTTGGCGCGCGAGAAGTCGTCGATGTCAAGACCCTGAACAATCTCGACCTTGCCATTGGTGATAGTTACCGGGAAGGAAGAGATGAGGCCTTCGGGCACACCGTAAGAGCCGTCAGACGGAATCGCCATGGACACCCAGTCTCCCTCAGGAGTAGAGCCCATCCAGTCGCGCATGCACTCGACGGTGGCGTTAGCGGCCGAAGCAGCCGAGGAGGCGCCGCGAGCGTCGATAATGGCAGCGCCACGTTTGGCGACGGTTGGGATGAACTCGTTCTCGATCCAAGCCTCGTCCACCAGGTTGGTGGCCTTCTGGCCGGCGACCTCGGCGTGGAAGACGTCGGGGTACTGGGTGGAGGAGTGGTTGCCCCAGATGGTCATGTGACGGACGTCATTGACAGTCTTTCCGGTCTTGCGGGCAAGCTGCGTTTTGGCGCGGTTGTGATCCAGACGAGTCAAGGCGGCGAAGTGGTCGTTCGGGATGTCGACCGCGTTGGTAGCAGCGATGAGGGCGTTGGTGTTAGCGGGGTTGCCGGTGACGAGAACGCGGACGTCGTCGGCAGCGACGTCGTTGAGGGCCTTGCCTTGGGCGGTGAAGATAGCACCGTTCTTGGTGAGCAGATCGGAACGTTCCATACCCGCTTTGCGGGGCATGGCGCCGACGAGGAAGGCGGCGTTAACTCCGTCAAAGACCTTCTTTGGATCGTCACCGATCTCGATATTCACGAGATTGCCGAAGGCGCAGTCGTCAAGCTCCATGACGACGCCCTCAAGGGCTTTGAGGGCCGGGGTGATCTCGAGAAGGCGAAGCTCGATAGGAGTGTCTCCGAGCAGCGAACCGGAAGCGATGCGGAACAACAAGCTGTAGCAAATCTGGCCAGCAGCTCCGGTGACGGCAATCTTGACTGGGGTCTGGGTCATGGATCTCTCCTTGAAAGTCCTCGATGACACTTGGCTATTTTGAAGCCTACTCGCGGTGACGATGTGAAGTTGGCCGGGGGACTTATTCGTATCAAGAATGACCTCACCCATGAGGGCCAGGTGGCGGCCCGCCATGTGGGATCGGATGACGGCCCTGGTGGGGGGTGTTAGGAGGTACCGCTACTGCAAGATGACGGTGCGCATTCCGTCTAGGAAAGTGCGGTGCTCAGCGAACAGACGGACGGCCTCATTAAGGGTGGCAGATTCGGTGTCCTGGCCGACGGCGGTGAGTTGAGCCACCGTCTGAGAATGGTTGACCCGTTGCACTCGCTGTTCGATGATGGGGCCCTCGTCAAGGTCGACGGTGACGAAGTGGGCCGTCGCGCCAATGAGCTTGACCCCGCGGGAATGGGCCTGGCGGTACGGGTTGGCACCTTTGAAACCGGGCAGGAAAGAATGGTGAATGTTGATGCACCGTCCTGACAGTTGCTCACACAGTTCAGGAGAAAGGATCTGCATATAGCGGGCCAATACGACGAGCTCGACATCAAGGTCCCCGACGGTGCGTAATACCTCCTGCTCGAAAGACGTCTTGGACTCGCGGTCGACTTTTTGCCACCGGAACGGGACCTTATGGAAAGCAGTCAAGTCGGCGAGGTCAGGATGATTCGCCATGACCTGGACGACGTCGATTGGCAGCCGACCAGCGTCTCGGTTAAACAGCAAGTGAGACAGGCAATGGGGCGCTTTGGAGGCCAAGATGAGGGTACGGACGGGCCGTCCCAACTCGTCGACGTGGACAGTAGCGTTGCACTTTCTGGCGAGTTCACTGACGGCCGACTCGAGGTCGGCCCGGCTGCTCGCTGACTCGACCTGCAACCGGATGAAGAAGTTTCCGGTGTCGGTGCTAGTGAATTGCTGACACTCTGTGAGGTTTCCGCCCACCTGGGCGCACGCCCCGGTAACGGCATGGACAAGTCCGGGGTGATCCGGGCTAGTCCAGGTGACGACGAGCTCATGGGATTCCGACATGACCGGTACGGTAGTCGGCCTCGCCACACCAGATGCGATATCTCGCGAACTGGATGACGACAATTCGGTGTTCTATGGTGTTCCTTTTCGGTGTGTCAGAAATGTCCGCCATCTCCACTATTCTTAAGACGAAGTACCGCTAGACGCCCTGCCGGGTTGCACACCGGCGTTCCTCTCGACCACAGGAGTTCGTGCATGCCTACCATCGTCTGGACCAAGATCGACGAGGCCCCCGCCCTCGCGTCATATTCCTTACTACCCATCGTGGAGGGATTCCTCGACGAGTCGGGTATTGACATCACGACCTCGGATATTTCGTTGGCGGGGCGCATCCTGGCCCAGTTCCCGGATCGCCTGAATGAGGATCAGAAAGTTGCCGACCATCTAGCTGAGCTAGGTGAGCTTACCGGCTCCTCGGATGCCAACATCATCAAGCTGCCCAATATCTCGGCATCGGTCCCGCAGCTTAAGGCCGCTATTGCCGAGCTGCAGTCTCAGGGCTACGAGCTTTCGGACTTCCCAGACAAGCCTTCCACCGATGAGGAGAAGGAAATCGCTGCTCGCTATGCCACCGTGCTCGGTTCGGCGGTGAACCCCGTATTGCGTCAGGGGAACTCCGATCGTCGCGCCCCCGCCGCGGTCAAGGCATACGCCAAGGCTCACCCGCACCGGATGGGACAGTGGACTGATCAGGTCAAGGCCCGAGTCGCGCATATGGACCACGGAGATTTCTTCGACCATGAAGAGTCTTTCGTCTCCCGGGGGCAGGATCTCGACGTTGTGCTCATCGGGACCGATGGTTCCGAGACGACCTTGGCCGGCGGCATCAAGACTCTCGACGGTGAGATCGTTGATGCTACCTTTATGTCCGTTGATGCCCTTGACGAGTTCTACGCTTCTTCCCTGGCCCAGGCCAACGAAGAGGATCTACTGTGGTCGGTTCACCTCAAGGCGACGATGATGAAAGTCTCCGACCCGGTCCTCTTTGGCCATGCAGTGCGCACCTTCCTCGTCGACGTCTTCGAGAAATACGGTGACGACCTCAACTCGGTAGGCGTCAATCCCGATCTTGGACTGGGCGACCTTTACACCCGCCTCGAGAAGCTTCCCGCAGAACGCGCGACTGCAATTAAGACGGCCATCGATTCTGCCTTCGCTGCTCGCCCGGCCCTGGCCATGGTCGATTCCGACAACGGCATTACTAATCTGCATGCCGGCAACCTCGTCATCATCGACGCTTCCATGCCAACTGTCGTCCGCGATTCCGGATGTATGTGGAACGCCGAAGGTAAGAGACAAGAGACCCTAGCCTGCATCCCCGATCGCAGCTACGCCACCATGTACGCCGCGATCATGGACGACTCCCGCGAGCATGGCGCCCTCGACCCGGCCACCATGGGCGATGTCCCGAACGTCGGCCTGATGGCTCAGAAGGCGGAGGAATACGGCTCTCACCCCACCACGTTCATCGTCCCCCATGACGGCCGCGTTGAGGTGCGCTGTGGTGACGAGGTGTTGACGAGCCAGCAGGTCGAAGCCGGTGACGTGTGGCGCATGAGCCGGGTGCGTGACATCCCGGTGCGCGATTGGGTGCGCTTGGCCGTTGAGCGGGCACGCATCACCAATACCCCGGCGGTATTTTGGCTCGATGAGAACCGTGCTCATGACGCCCGCGTCATTGAGAAGGTCAAGGCCTATCTGCCGAAGCACGAGGGGTTGGATATTCGCATCCTGGCCCCTGCCGACGCTATGAAGTTCACCCTGGCGCGGATCCGCCGCGGGGAGGACACTATCTCGGTAACCGGCAACGTGCTGCGCGACTACCTCACTGATCTCTTCCCGATTCTGGAGATTGGTACTAGTGCCAAGATGCTCTCGGTCGTCCCACTGCTGGCTGGTGGCGGCTTGTTCGAAACTGGTGCCGGAGGCTCGGCCCCCAAGCATGTCGCCCAGTTCGTCGCTGAGGACTACCTGCGGTGGGATTCCCTGGGCGAGTTCTGCGCTCTAGGTGCTTGCCTCGAGCACATCGACCAGACCAGCGAGGGCACCAAAGCGGGAATACTTGCGGTGACCCTTGACAAGGCCATCGGTGCTTTCCTCGAGAACGACCGCTCCCCGGCCCGCAAACTCGGACAGATCGACAACCGGGGGTCTCATTACTGGCTGGCCCGCTATTGGGCTGCCGAGCTGGCTGCTCAGCATGATGATGCCGAACTTGCCGACCGATTCTCCGATGTCGCGACCGAGCTGGCTGCTCGTGAGGACCAGATCCTGAAGGAGCTCAACGGGGTCCAGGGCAGCCCGGTCGATATGGGCGGGTACTACCACCCTGACGAGGAGCTCGTCGCGGAGGCCATGCGTCCCAGCACCACTTTTAACGCGATCATTGAATCCCTGTGAGTGCAGCCCCGATTTCGGCCGGTCATGAGGATGTGGACCGACGTCGGTGGTTCATCACCATCGGCATCGGTCTTGCCGTGTGGGTGGCTCAACGCCTGGCCCTCATAGCGGCGATGGCTTCGGACGGACCGGTCGTTCCGAGGCTGACTCGATGGGACGGAAGGTGGTATTCCGTCATTGCGGCTGGGGGTTATCACTGGCCCAACCCCATGTTTGGCCATACCGATCCCTGGATATCCGATCTGGCGTTTTTGCCAGGGCTGCCAGCTCTTGGCAGGGTGATCATCGTTGTCACCGGGATGTCGCCGTATTTAGCGATCCTCATTGCCGCGCAGATGGGTTTCCTCACAGCCGCTGCGGTCATCATAGCGGTCGGACACCGAGTGGCAGGACCGACCGCAGCGGTGCTGTTGGTGGCGTGCTGGGGCGCCGCGCCTCGTGCTGTCGTTGAATCGATGGGATACACCGAGGGCTGGTTTATCGCCCTTGTTGGGCTCGGACTGCTTGCCATCCTGTCGGGACGGTGGATCCTCGCGGGCGTATTCGTTGGCGTCGCCGGTCTGTTCCGGGCATCCGTCGCCCCGGTGTGCATCGTCCTCGGTATCGCGTGGTTGACGAGCCTGTGTACGAAGGCTGAAGCGGGGCAGCGGTGGCGTCGTTTCGTCGGGATGGCGTTGAGCCCGCTGGGATTGCTGACCTGGTTTGTTATCGTCGCTCATCGCACTGGTAGATGGAATGGTTACCTGCTTGTTCAGAAGGCGTGGGGGAGCGAGATGGGGACCCTGCTTGACACGTGGGAAGACCTTCATTCGCGGATGGATCACGTTCCGTTCGACTGGCGGTATACCGGCTTGGTCGCCCTGGCCTGGTGCATGTATCTCGCCCTTGGCATCGTCATGGCAGTTCGACGCGAACAGGTGTGGTTGACGGTATACGTGCTTGTGACCGTGATCTTCATAGGTCACATGCAGGGGTATTTCAACTCCAAGGCCCGATTTCTGCTGCCCGCTTTTCCGGCATTTCTGCCAGTGGCGAGATTGCTTGACCGGAGTCCGAGATGGCTTCAAGCGGTGTTCGTCCTCGTCATCTCGGCAGTCTCGACGTGGTGGAGCCTGGACATCTTAGGACACAACCTCTCACCCTGAGGCGTCCTGCCGTGGAGTTCTGCCGGGCTGAGCTCCTATTCTTGTCTTATGCACAACGATGACCGGGAGGGCGATAGTCACGCCACCTTCGTTATTGCCTCTGTGAAGAGAGGAATGGTGAAGGCCCGTGGCTGAGGTCTTTGAGAACGCCGCCCTTATTCTCTTGTTCATCCTCGTGGGCGGGGTGTTTTCGGCTGCCGAGATGGCGCTGGTGAGCCTCCGCGATTCCCAGATCAAGCAGTTGGCGGCGACCCGCGGATCTCGCGGTCGTTCCATTCAAAAGCTGCAATCAAATCCCAATCGTTTCCTTTCTGCGGTGCAAATCGGCGTCACCTTGTCAGGCTTCCTTGCCTCCGCCTTTGGTGGTGCGACGCTGGCCAGCGAGCTCGCGCCAGTATTCGAGTCCTGGGGAATGTCGGCGTCAGTGGCTGCAACGGTCGCCCTCGTCACTATCACGGTCATTATTTCCTACTTTTCGATCGTGTTAGGTGAGCTTGTAGCTAAGCGTTTGGCCATGCAGCGTGCAGAGGGATTCTCCGTGGCGCTTGGCCCGATGGTAAACGGTATTGCTACCTTGTTCCGGCCTATCATTTGGTTCTTGGGGGTTTCGACAGACCTTGTCGTTAAGATCCTTGGCGGTGATCCAACTGCGGCTCGCGAAGAGGTGACCGACGAGGAGATTCGTTCCATGGTCGTCTCCTCGGCGACGTTGGGGGACGAGGAGCGCACCATCCTTGACGAGGTCTTCGCCGTGGGAGAGAAGTCCTTGCGCGAAGTAATGGTTCCGCGCACCGAGGTCGACTTTCTGCAGGGATCAATGAAGGCTGTTCAGGCGGCTCAGGTGGTTCGCGACGGGTCCCATTCTCGGTATCCGGTGATCGATGGATCGGCGGATCGGGTGCTTGGATTTGTTCACGTTCGAGATCTACTCGAACTCGACCCTCAAATTCGTACCAGTCGGGTATCCCAACTGGTACGTACCGTCGTTTCCTTACCCGATAGCGTCAAAGTGCTTAAGGCGCTGACCGAGATGCGTCGCACTAATGCTCACTTGGCGATTGTGCTCGACGAATACGGTGGCACGGCTGGCATCGTCACTTTGGAGGATCTCGTCGAGGAGATAGTTGGCGATATTACCGATGAGTACGACACCGTTGAACCGTCTGACCTGGCTCACGTCAGGCAGCGCGATATTGACGGCCTAACCACGCTCGAAGAGTTTTCCGACAAGGTTGGTCTGGTGCTGCCCGAGGGGCCTTACGACACTCTCGCGGGGTATTTCATGGCTCAGACCGGTGAGGTGCCTACTAAGGGTGCCCAGGTCGACGTTCACCTCGATCCGGTTGGATACGTGCCCGATGAAGACGACGAGGATGTTGAACCCGATCCCAATATTGAGCTGACGGTTACCGAGGTTGATGGTCTACGTGCAGCGTGGCTGAGGATTCGTCGCTTGGATGCGCCTGGCGCGCCAACGGTGCCAGCGGGGGCGTCGGCAGTCCCGCGCCCTGAGCGGGAGGCGGCAAGCGCGTGAGGAGGCGACCCGCATGGCTCGGCGTTCCCGGAAAAGATGCCGACGGAGCGGTCTTGCTGACTGGCCCGGAGGCCGGTGAGTTGTTGAAAGCAGCTGTCGAGCACGCTGGTGGAGGGCTCGTCGATTGGCACCTCGACCACGTTGACGCGAACCCTGGTCAGTCCACGACAGCGACCTATCAGGCTCGGGTGCAGTGGCCTGCGGGGGAGCGGCAGGAACTCTTCGGCATGAGTGCCCGAGCGAGTGGCCCGGCAGTGACTGATTCACGTGCTGACATTTATGTTGACGGATCCCGGGAGGTCGCCGTCTGGCGTTATCCTGACGACCCTGATCTGCCGGGACTATCTCGCGCGGCATACCCCGAACAGATGGCAGCCATCATCTCTGACCTTAACTTGGTTGGCGCCCGGGTGAGCGCCCAGCAGATCAATCTGCACATGATCGGATATCGGCCGCGACGTCGCGCGGTGTTGTGCGTTGAGGTCAACAATCGGCGCTTCTATGTCAAGGTGTTGCGTGAGGGCATCTTTCAGGCGACGCTGGCCCGCTACGACTTACTGACCCGTGCGTCGGTGCCGAGCCCGAGGGTGGCCGGCGTCACCGAGGACAACCTGCTTTTTCTTACCGAATTGCCGGGATGCCCACTTAGCAAGGCGCTATTTGAACCAGGAAGTCCGTGCACCGCCGAGAGCCTTGTTGGTCTACTCGACCAGTTACCTCCGCAGGTGTGCGACCTTCCGCGCCGGTCACCGTGGAGCGAATCGGTCGCTCACTACAGCCGTATGGTCACAGCTGCCCTGCCGGACCAGAGCGAACGGTTAGAAAGGATGGCTCAGATCATTACCACAGGGCTGTCAGATGTGCCGGCAGAGAACGAACCCACCCATGGAGATTTTCACGAGGGCCAGATCCATGTGTGGAATGGCCACGTGTGCGGAATCCTCGACGTTGACACCATCGGACCGGGACGCCGGTCCGATGATCTCGCGTGTCTCGTTGCCCACCTGTCTACGGTGCAGCGCATGAATGTACCCCAGGCCGATCGCATGCGGCAGATTTTGACAGCGTGGGTTCCGGTCTTTGATGCGCGGGTCGATCCGATTGAGTTGAGGCTGCGTTCTGCGGCGGTCGCGATTTCGCTGGCTACCGGGCCTTATCGCAGCCAAGAGGACAACTGGCAGGCCGAAACCTTATCAATCGTTGACGCGGCTGAAGCTCTGGTCAATCAGGTGGCCTGACGCCCCGTTCGCTCTATGGACCCGCTCGCCCTATGAATTGCTGGCGCCACCCAAGGTCGAGGCGATATGCTCCTGCTTCTTGGGGCCAGTTTGACCGTTAAGGTGTCGATTTCTCCACGAAGGGGTTACAGTTTTATGGCCCGATCGGCGACACATGCCCCACGGGTTTTCCACCGTTGGATCATCGTCTGCTCCAGGAGGCAGTCCGTGAAGAAGTTACACCTCGCTATTCCCGCCGTTTTCGCTGCCGCAGCCTTGTCACTGTCGGCCTGCGCGCAGGCTCCGGACGCGTCCACGGGCTCCTCGGCGGGTTCCTCCACGTCTGCTGCTGGGAAGGACAACTCCAACTCCGGTGAGTTTAAGGCCTGTATGGTCTCCGACTCTGCCGGTTTTAACGACAAATCCTTCAACGAGACCTCTCTTCAGGGCCTCAACAAGGCTGCGAGCGATCTCGGCGTGAAGACCGCCAAGGTTGAGTCGAAGGACGATAAGGACTACGCCACCAACCTGCAGTCCATGGTGGACGCTAAGTGCTCGATCATCATCTCCGTTGGGTTCCTGCTCGAGAAGCCCACCCTCGCTGCTGCCAAAGCAAACCCGAACGTCAAGTTCGCCATCGTTGACGACAACCCGGCGAATCCTCCTGAGAACCTTAAGCCGCTGATCTTCAACACTGCCCAGTCTTCCTTTGAGGCCGGCTACCTGGCTTCCGCACTGACCAAGACAGGCAAGGTTGCCACCTTCGGCGGTATGAAGATCCCGACCGTCACCATCTTCATGGATGGTTTCTCCCAGGGCGTTGACTACTACAACAAGCAGAAGCACAAGTCGGTTCAAGCTATTGGTTGGGATGTCAAGAAGCAGGACGGTCAGTTCGTCCCGCAGCCCAACCCGTTCCAGAACGTCTCTGGTGGCAAGGCCACTGCTCAAGCACTACTCAACCAGGGTGCCGACATCCTTCTGCCGGTGGCGGGCAATGCTGGAAACGGCGCGCTGCAAGCTGTGAAGTCCTCGGGCGGAAAGGCCAATGCCATCTGGGTTGATGGTGATGGCTGCAAGACCCAGCCGGCCTACTGCTCGAATATCATCACCTCGGTGTTCAAGGGTATGGATGTTGCCGTCTTCGATGCGGTTAAGGCTGCCAAGGACGGCAAATTCGACAACAAGCCGTACGTCGGCTCCCTGGAAGACGGTGGCACCGGCCTGTCCCCGTTCCACGAGTTCGACTCCAAGATCCCCGCTGACGTTAAGGACGAGCTGAAGATGATCAAGGACGACATCAACTCCGGCAAGATCACAATCACCTCAAAGGCCCAGCCTAAGTGAGTCTGAGCGCGAACTCAGTTCGCTCAGCCGCTGTGCGGCCAACCACGTGAGACGACGACGCGCCGACTTCCTGTGGAGGTCGGCGCGTCGTCGGCGCACGCGACATCAGGGACCAGACGTGGAAGGATCTGCCCCGTGACCACCAACACCACCGTCGCCCCACCCGGTGACAATGCACCCCTCAAAGATGGGCTGAGCCTGCGCGGCGTCACGAAGAGATTCGGGACCCTCACGGCCAACGACCACATCGACCTCGACATCGTTCCCGGGCGAATCCACTGCTTGCTCGGTGAAAACGGTGCCGGCAAGTCAACCCTGATGAACATTCTGTACGGCTTGCTGCCTTCCGATGAAGGGCAGGTCTACATCGACGGGGTGGAGCAACACTTCGATAATTCCAAGCAGGCCATGGCGGCCGGTATTGGAATGGTTCACCAACACTTCATGCTCGTCAACGTATTCACGGTGGCTGAGAACATAGCGTTGGGGCGGGAAGAATCGACCGCTGGCATCCTGTCGATGCGACGGGCTCGCGCAAAGGTGCGCGAATTGTCTGATCGCTACCACTTTGACGTCCATCCAGACTCGGTCATCGAGAACCTGCCGGTTGGCGTCCAGCAGCGTGTCGAGATCCTGAAGTCCCTAGCCAACGACGCTCAGTACCTCATCTTTGACGAGCCCACTGCTGTGCTTACCCCACAGGAAATCGACGAGCTCATGGCTGTTATGAAGACCTTGCGTGATGAGGGCCGGGCCATCGTTTTCATTACCCACAAGCTGCGTGAGGTTCGTGCCATCGCTGACGACATCACTGTGGTCCGACGCGGCCGCATCGTAGGCACGGCCAGCGCGGACCAGTCCGAGGCCGAACTTGCTGAGATGATGGTGGGACGGGTCGTCAAGCTCGTCGTTGATAAGGACGAGGCTAAGCCGACCGGCTCTCGCCTGGACATCAAGGACCTCACCGTGGCTGACGACCGCGGATCAGTCGTTGTCGACGGCGTGTCATTGTCCGTCGCGGGGGGTGAGATTCTCGGCGTCGCCGGAGTACAGGGTAATGGTCAGACGGAGCTTGCTTCCTCCCTGCTCGGACTCATGAAGCCGACGGCGGGAACGATCCGCATTGATGGCAAGGACACCACTGGAGCGGCCCCCGCCAAGGTTATTGAGGCCGGACTCGGATTCGTGCCTGAGGATCGTCAGCGGGACGGTTTTGTTGGCGAGTTCTCCATCGCTGAGAACCTCGTGCTGAATCAGGTTGGCGCGTACTCCAAGCACGGTAACCTTCAGCTCAAGCGGATCGCTGACAATGCACGTGACCGTGTCGAGGAGTTCGACATTCGCACCCCGTCGGCTTCGTTGCCGGTGTCCTCATTGTCGGGCGGTAACCAGCAGAAGGTCGTGTTGGCGCGCGAACTTTCGCGTTCGTTGAGTGTTCTGGTGGCTTCTCAGCCCACCCGCGGTGTCGACGTCGGTGCTATCGAATTCTTGCACAAGCGGGTGGTCGAGGAGCGTGACAACGGCACAGCGGTGCTCATCGTCTCCACTGAGCTTGACGAAATCGAGGCGCTATCGGACCGCATTGCGGTGATGTACCGCGGTCGCATCGTTGGCATCGCACCGGCGGGAACTCCCCGCGATGTTCTCGGCCTCATGATGGCCGGATTCAGTTATGACGAGGCGTGTGACAGCGTCGCCAAGGGACACAAGGAGGTCTCGGAATGAGCACTGAATCCCCGAAGCCCACTGCGTCGAAAGAGGCCACCTCTCCGACGGCAGCTACCGCTTCCCAGACTGAGGCTACCTCGCACCGTTCCTTCCCCTGGAATGATCTGTGGGTGACGGTTGCAGCATTTGTGCTGGCTTTCATCGTCTCGGCCATCGTTATGGTGGCCGCTGATCCCGCGATCAACAAGGAGTGGAGCTACCTGTTCTCTCGTCCTGACGCTTTGAGCGACTCGTGGGCTCAGATTTCTTCGGCCTACGCGGCCCTGTTCCAGGGAGCTTTCGGATCCTGGCAGGCTCTTACTGCGACGACGGCCCAGTCGGCCCCCCTCATTTGTGGCGGTCTTGCCATTGGTCTGGGTTTCAAGGCTGGCCTGTTTAATATTGGTGGTCAGGGTCAGGCGATTGCCGGAGCAACATTGGCCGCTTGGGTTGGGTTTAATTTCCACTCCTTGCCGCTGCCGGTTCATCTGTTTTTTGCAGTGATTGCCGGATTCATTGGCGGAGCGATCTGGGGTGGCATCGCTGGCATCCTCAAGGCCCGCGCTGGAGTCAACGAGGTCATCGTGACGATCATGCTCAACTACATTGCTGGTGGTCTGCTGGCTTGGTTGCTGACGACCAAGGCCTTTCAGATGCCTGGCCGTACCGACCCGATCGCCCCTATTGTCGACTGGAACGCCACGTTCCCGCGGATGGCCGGATCTCAGTTGCACCTCGGATTCTTCCTGGCCCTGCTGCTTGCCGTGGGCACCTGGCGGCTGCTTGATCGAACTCCTTTGGGCTTCCAGATCCGTGCGGTCGGATCCAATCCGAATGCCTCGGCTACCGCTGGTATGAATACCAACTCCATTATCGCGTGGACGATGATTATCTCCGGCGGCTTGGCCGGTATGGCAGGTGTCGAGGTGGCGTTGGGTCCGATCTCCGGTGCCACTCCAACTCAGCTGTCTATCGGTCTGGTCGGAACCATCGGCTTCGACGCCATCACGGTGGCCCTATTGGGTCGTTCTAAGCCGCTCGGCATCGTTCTTGCTGGCCTGTTCTGGGGCGCTATGAACCAGGGCGGTTTGCGTATGCAGGCCATGACCCAGACCTCCTTGGACCTCGTTCGGGTCATCCAGGCGGTGATCGTCATGTTTGTGGCCGCTCCGATGCTGGTCAAGACGGTCCTGCCCTTCCTCACAACGCGCAGAGAAAAGCGCACTAAGAAACGTGACCGTGGGCCGGTCCCAGCCGACACCACCACGAAGGGAGCCCTGGCATGAGCCCAGCATCGCGTTTTCCCCGGCCTACCACCTCTGATATCACCAAGACCGGTATCGAGCTCCCCGCTGAAGCCAGCGAGGCCCTCGATAAGGAACTGGAGTTTGAACAGGTGGAATCGCGTGAGGCCCGTACGCATCGACTGTCCACGGGCGTACTCATCGGCATCATGGCGTTGGTGCTGTTTATTCTGCTGACCACAACGTCAGGCGAGGCGCGTTTCGCCTTTACTGACGCCCTCGCCGGGAAGGAATTGGGCACTATGAGTGTGTCTGGGTTCCCGGTTGTGCTCGTTAGCGCTATTGCGTGTTTGCTGGCGGCTGGGGCTTTCTTTATGGGGCGCAGCCGTCACACTCTCACGGTTACTGCCGGTGTCGTCGCCGGAATCGCCATCATCGTCGGGTTCCTGAGCTGGGCTGCTGCCGGACGTGGCTTGCCATTCCAGGTCGCAGGCCAGCTTCAGGGCACCTTGTCTGTGGCCACTCCGCTAGTCCTCGGCGCACTGTGCGGCGTCATGTGTGAGCGTGCTGGCGTCGTCAACGTCGCTATCGAAGGCGAGATGCTCACGGCAGCCTTTGCGGCAGCCCTCGTCGGATCCATCACGAAGTCTATTTTTGCCGCCATTGTTGTAGGGATCGTCGCGTCTGTGCTAACTGCCGCGTTGCTGGCTGTCTTTACCATCAAATATTTTGTCGACCACGTTGTTATGGGCGTGGTCGTCAACCTTTTTGCATCTGGTCTAACGGGCTTCTTCTACACCCAGTTGCTTTCTCCGAACGCCGAGGAATACAACACGGCACCGATCATGGAAGCAGTCGCGATCCCGGGGCTGTCGAAGATTCCGTTCTTTGGCCCGATTTTCTTCGACCAGACTGTGTTGGTGTATATCGGGTTCCTCTGTATTCCGCTGGTGTGGTTCCTGCTGTGGCGCACTAAGTGGGGGCTGCGAGTCCGGTCTGTTGGCGAGCATCCCGAGGCCGCTGACACTGTGGGTATCTCGGTTGCTGGAGTGCGCTGGTCAGCAGTGCTCGTTGGTGGCGTTTTTTCTGGCCTGGGTGGCGCTTACTTCACGATTGGTACCGTCGGGTCATTTTCGAAGGACATCACGGTGGGTAACGGCTTCATCGCTCTTGCCGCTCTCATCATGGGCCGTTGGCGTCCAGGTTTGGCCGCCGTCATGGCGCTGTTTTTCAGCTTCGTAACCCAGCTGTCCACCGAGCTGTCGACGATCAGCGCCCCGATGCCCTCGCAGTTTCTGCTTATCTTGCCGTACATTGCGACGATCGTTGCTGTGGCCGGTCTGGTTGGCAAGGTGAGGGCACCGGCCTCCGATGGCACCCCTTACATCAAGGAGTGACGTGGACGTCGACTGGGACGCGTTACGCTGTCGAGCTCACGAACTGACGAAACGAGCTTACGTGCCGTACTCCCACTTCCCAGTGGGAGCAGCCGGGCTTGCTGAGGATGGTCGCGTCGTCGTCGGATGCAATGTGGAAAACGCTGGTTATGGCGTCACCTTGTGTGCAGAGTGCGGGCTTATCAGTGACCTCGTGGCCGGGGGTGGTGGGCACCTTCTCGCCTTCTGCTGCGTGGACGCTATGGGTGAGACGATCATGCCGTGTGGGCGTTGTCGCCAACTGCTGTGGGAACATGGTGGCCCGACGATGCTCATCGACACTCCAGCCGGGGTGCAAACGATGACCGAGGTGCTACCGCAGGCCTTCGGCGTCGACAACCTTGATCGTGTCGCCAACCAGCAGGAGAAGTCATGATAGTGGCCGCAGCTGACGGGTCCTCCCTCGACAATCCGGGGCCAGCCGGCTGGGCCTGGTATATCGACGACGACACCTGGGCTGCCGGCGGTTGGCCACGCGGTACGAATAACATGGGTGAGCTCAAGGCCGTTCTCGACGTTTTGCGCGCCACTCGTGACGCCAACGAGCCACTGACGATCTTGTGTGACTCTCAGTACGCCATTAACTGCTGCACGAAGTGGATTCCGGGATGGAAACGTCATGGATGGCGCAAACGTGACGGCAAGCCGGTACTCAACCGGGACCTCCTCGAGCCCATTGATGAAGAGCTCGACGGCCGTGACGTCACCTTTGAGTGGGTGAAAGGGCACGCTGGCCATGCTATGAACGAGGCCGCCGATCAGCGTGCTCGCGCCGCCGCCACGGCCTTCCGCGACGGCACGCCGGTCGATCGCGGGCCTGGGTTCGGCGGGGTCGACCGAAGACCGCAGTCGCAAGAAGATGTGCCGAGGCCCGGGAACGGTGATGAGCAAGAGCGGTTGTTTGATCTACCCGAGCGCCCTGTCACTCCCGACCAGGAGCTTATCGGCATCCTCACCGACAAAGAGCGCCGCTTCCTGGAGACTGATGCGATCGCCCACCGCAGCGCTTTGGAGGAGCTTGCCGCCCCTGACTTCATCGAACATGACGGGAATGGCCGACTGTGGACGCGAGGTCGGGCTTTGGCCGACATGCCGGTCCCCGAGGTGAGGGCCAGTATTGAGATTCTCGGAATGGTAAGGACTGGCCCACAGGACGTCCTGCTGCGGTGGCGGGCACGGGCAGGATCTCGGGTCAGCGTGCGGGTTTCGCTATGGCACCGCGACCCAGATAGGGGCTGGCAGTTGAGGTTCCACCAAATCACCCCGGTGCGCTGACAAGTTGCTCGGGTCATGAACCACGATGACCTCGATCGGTACATAGCATCGACCTACGCTGCTTCAATCGTTGACATCCTCGATGTCGGCTACCGATAGAGTTAACCTCATGTGTGCCAACGTTCTTGCCGCCGTCGCGTGGCCCTACGCTAATGGGCCTCGACATATCGGCCATGTTTCCGGATTCGGTGTCCCCTCTGACGTCTTTGCCCGGTACATGCGAATGTCGGGCCACCGAGTCCTCATGGTTTCCGGCTCGGATTGTCATGGCACCGCTATTTCAGTCAAGGCTGATCAGGAGGGCGTGACGGCTCAGGAGTGCGCTGAGAAGTACCACCGCATCATCGCGGCAGACTTGCAGGGGCTCGGATTGTCCTACGATCTGTACACGTCGACGCTGACCGACAACCACGCTCACGTCACCCAGGAGATCTTTACTCGCCTCCACGAAAACGGCTACGTCGTCAAGAGGTCCGAGATGGGGGCGTTTGAGTCATCGACCGGACGTACCCTTCCGGACCGTTACATTGAGGGCACCTGCCCGGTGTGTGGATACGACGACGCCCGCGGTGACCAGTGCGACAACTGTGGCCGTCAGCTCGACCCGGCCGACCTCATCGGCCCCAGGTCAAAGACCACAGGGGCCGCTCCCGAGTTTCGCGAGACCGAGCATTTCTTCCTTGACCTTCCTGCTCTGGCCGAGTCGTTGGCATCGTGGATTGACACTCGCACCGATTGGCGTCCGAATGTCTTGAAGTTTTCCCACAACCTGCTTGAGGAGTTGCGTCCGCGCGCTATTACCCGCGATCTCGACTGGGGCATTCGCGTGCCGGTAGAAGGCTGGCAGGACAACCCGATGAAGTCGATCTACGTGTGGTTCGACGCTGTTATCGGATACCTGTCTGCCTCGATTGAGTGGGCGCGCCGTATTGGTAGGCCTGATGCGTGGCGTGAGTTCTGGAATGACGAGGACGCTCGTTCGTACTACTTCATGGGCAAGGACAACATCGTGTTCCACTCGGTCATTTGGCCCGGCATCCTGTTGGGTACAAATGGGCGTGGCGATAAGGGTGGCGAGCCATCCGAGGAACTTGGAACCCTCAACCTTCCCACCGAGATTGTTTCCAGCGAGTTTCTGACGATGAGTGGTTCAAAGGTGTCGAACTCTCGTGGTGCCACTATTTTTGTCGGAGATTTCCTGCATGAGTTCGGTCCCGACGCCCTGCGCTACTTCATTGCGGTTGCCGGTCCGGAAAATCAGGACACGGACTTCACCTGGGAAGAGTTTGTCCGCCGGGTGAACTTTGAGCTCGCCAACGAGTGGGGCAACCTCGTTAACAGGTCGATTTCGATGGCGTTCAAGAATTGCCACGAGATTCCGGCTGCTGGTGAGTTGACAGACGCTGACCGTGAGTTGCTGGATGCCGCTGCTGCTGGGTTTGACACCGTGGGCGGGTTGCTTGCCCACGCCAGATTCAAGGCGGCTATTACTGAGGCGATGAGGATCGTTGGGCTAGCTAATGCCTATATCTCTGCTGAGGAACCGTGGAAGCTCAAGGACAATCCTGAGCGTCGTGACACCGTGCTGCATGTGGCTTTGCAGGTCGTGAGTGACGTTAACACCATGATGACCCCGTTCATGCCTCATTCGGCGCAGAAGATTTATGAGGCCCTTGGTGGTGAGGGTGTGTGGGCGGCCCAGCCTGAGCTCATTGAGACCGATGGGGCACCGATCCTCATGGGGGATTACGCCACCGAGCAGGCGTCATGGGGCCGTCATGAAATCACGGTAGGTACTCCGCTGTCTAAAACTTCGCCCATCTTCCGGAAGCTCGACGCTAAGCTCGCCCAAACCGGTCCGCAATGGGCCCCGGTCAACCCGCAGTGAGTCAGCTTGCCTGCGCCCGTCTCTGTAACTCGCAGACGATGAGGGCGCAGGCTTCGGCGTCGGAGTCGGCTCGATGATGGTTGAGCTGGTAATTCGGGGCACAAGCGTGAAGCACCGTGGGGAGCTTGTAGTTGGGTAACCCCGGGATGAGGCGCTGCGCTGTCCGATACGAGCAAAAGAACGGTGCGGGCAGGGTGGTGGTGCCGAAGTGCTCGTCAAGCTGTCGCCACACCCGGGAGTCGAAAGCGGCGTTATGGGCGTATACGGTCACCCCATCCACAAAGTGGGAAACGGTGTCGGCAATGTTGGTCCAGCTGGGGGCGTCCGCGACGTCGGCTGCAGAGATGCCATGCAGATAGGTGAACTCAAAGGAGTCCCACCCCTTGGGCGGACGGATTAAGGTGTTCAACCTGTCGACGATCTGTCCGTCACACACCTTCACCATGGCCACCTGGCAGGCCGATACTCCGCCCATTCGGTTGGCTGTCTCGAAGTCCACCGCGACGAAACTCGGCTCGGCGATCTGCGAGGGGGAGGGGATGAAGAAGGACCGACGCTGAGTCCTCCGGGTCGACATGAAGCCTGCCGGTGTGGCGTTGCTCGCGCCTCGGTTGGGCCATTTCTGCAACGCCATGTGTACCTCCGCTTTACCCCTCTTGTTTTCCTGTCCTCGGAAAGCGACTGGCGTCAGAATAGTTCCCACCTGCGACACTGGCGATCCCCTACAGCGGCGTCGGTAGGGTTTGGTTGACGTGACGTCGGGCAGTGGTGCTGTCAATTGAGGCAGTGTGTTGGCAACGCCAGCAGCTCGAGGGAAATCGCTCAGTGCACTGCTGCATTTACTGGAACATTTCGGTGCACATGAATGCAAGATACGTGGGGATAGGAGCTGTTCTCCTCTGGGGTACCGTTATGGCGCTGCTAGCCGACCTGCTTGCGTGCCTCGTGCCTCACCATGATCGCCCCGAGCAGACCGATGACCAGAAACAGCGACGACAACCCGATCGACCACGCTGCTGCGTGAGCGAAACCGGTCTCGAGGTTGCCGATGACGGCGTCGCGGGATTCACCGAGCGGGCGAATGAAGGGGCTGTGGGCAGACGCATGGCGAAGTCCTGGAATGGCCGAACCGGTTGAGTCCTCAGTGATGTGAACGAGCTTGTCGAGGACTCTGGTCGGTACTGCGCTGATCGAGGCCACCGCGTCGGGAATGGTGTGGTTCATGGCCGATCCCAGCGCCGTCCCGGCGATGGCGGCGCCGAAGGCCGAACCCAGCTGACGTACCGTCGACTGGGTGGCCGATCCTGCCCCGGATTGGTCGGCAGGAATGTCGTGCAACACCGTCGAGGTCAGCTGGGCCGAGGCGAGGCCGAGCCCAACACCGTAGACAATGAGAGTAAGAACAATCAGCCAGGTGGATCCCTGCACACCGACGACCCAGGCCAGCAGCCCGACGCCGACGACCTCGAGGGTCAGCCCGAGGACGACCACCCCGGTGGCACCCATCCTCGCGGCTAGGTGACGTGCCGACGCCCCGGAGAAAAATGCACCCAAGGCCATTGCGGCGAGCACGATCCCAGTACGTACCGTCGAGAGACCAAGCGAGTTCACTAGGAACAGCGGCAGTACGAATGTGAGGGAAAATTCGCCGATGGCCACTGTGGCGGCGGTGAGATTACCCCAGGAGAACGTCCCTACCCGGAACAGAGTCAGGTCAAGCAGAGCGTCGCGGTCAACCTTGGCGCGGTGATGCTCCCAGACGACGAATAGCATGATGAAAACCAGGCCGATAGCGATCGCCCACGGCACGGGGGACATCGACCAACTGGTCGGCCATTCCCACCCGAAAACTTTGAAGGTTTGTTTCTTATCCCACCACCCCAGGGTGGTGGCCTCAATGAGCCCAAAGACGAGCAGGCCAAAGCCGATGGCTGAGGTGAGTACACCGTCGACATCGACGCCTTTGTCAGCAGGTCTGCCGTGAGTCTGTGGCACCCATGTGGCAATTCCAGCCAGTACCAGCAGCCCCAACGGAAGGTTGACCCAGAAGATCCAACGCCATGACGCGTATTCAGTCAAGACTCCGCCCAGCAGTGGGCCGAGGGCTGCCATGCCACTCATGACGGCACCCCAGATGCCGAAAGCGGCGGCGCGATCCTTGCCCTGGAAGAGTGAGTTCACCGATGACAGGGTGGACGGCAACACGAGCGCGCCTCCCACACCCTGGACGGTACGCGAGGCGATGAGGGAGCCAGGTCCCGACGCCGTTGCGGCCAGCAGGGATCCTCCGACGAACAGGACCACGCCAGCTGTGAAGGTGGTGCGACGCCCGATCCGGTCGCCGAGACGGCCGGCTCCGAGCAGGAGAGCAGCGAAGATGACGTTGTATATGGCGTTGACCCACTGGGCGTCGGTGAGGTTCAGGTTGAGGGCCGAAATCATCGTCGGTAGGGCAACACCGACGATTGTGCCGTCCAAGATGATGAGGGAGAGCCCTGCAGCGAGGACGGCGAGGGCCTTCCAGCGCCCGGGGATGGGCTGGGCCGCAGTGGCGGCGAAGGTGGTGTCTGGCACGGCATTCCTTTCGACCCTGTCGACATTATGAAGGCGATGATCCATCGGCATCGGCCAAAAGGTTGAAAACCTCTCCTGCGTTCAGCCCATCAGGGCGGCGACAGTGGCACTTGCTCGCCTCATACTCATAGGTTGAAATCCCATGACGATAGCTCGTGACCGCAGTGCCGGTTCAGCCCGGCGTAAGGCGAGACCGCGACGGACCAACACGGGTGGAGACTTGCGATGCTGCCGCAAATCTCGGACGAGACGCCGGGCAAAGTTCAACCAGCGAGGCCGGTCCAACCAGATCGGTAGCACGTTGAGGCCCGCCTGCAGACATGGCTCCAGCAAGTCGGGGGCAAAAATCCCCTCCGCAATGACTGCCGGTGCGTCTCCAACCTCGACGACGTGGTTGCCGTCGGCTCGAGACCGTGAGATGTCGTAGCAAGGGACGACGGTGTGTCCCGTGGTGGCGAGTTCCCCGAGGGCTTCGACGGCGACCGGAAGATTCCAGGAGGCGACGTCGTCCCAGTCGACCATGTCGCGCACCACGGGTAATCCGGGTTCATCGTGATCTCGGTAGAAGTCGTCGAGGCGTAGCTCGGGTAAATCCGCCATATGAGTGAGATGAGATTTCCCGGATCCAGAGGGTCCTGCCAATAGGATGATCGTGCGCGCCACGGCTGCCGAGTCTATCGGGAATGCATAGGGAACGTACGCCGATTCGGCCCTTGCGGAAAAGCCATACGACATCCAAGCATCACAATGCCCGATGCTCTCATGACTCCATGAGGACCGCCCTAACCCTCGGGCGTGAGCTGGAGCGGTCGGGGTGACGAACAAACGCCAGCGTCACTTACCACCCACCACGCTGAGAAGCCGACCGTGACCGGCGTAACGTGGCAATTACGTTTAAACATTGGCAGAGAGGTGTCTTTCATGGGCTTTGATTCACAGCCGTTGCGCGCATACGTTGAACACGACTTCACCTATGTGGCAGGGCTGGAGCGTAACCTACACCGATTCGGCGATTCGCTTGCCATGATCGACCCGGCAACCGATCGCACCTGGACCTACCGTGAGCTGGCCGCTGACGTCGAACGGTTCGCCGTTGTGCTTTCGCAACACGGGGTCGGTCCCGGGGACACCTTTGCTTTCGAGCTG
Organism: Cutibacterium sp. 37298; assembly: GCF_023838685.1. Lineage (NCBI taxonomy): Bacteria > Bacillati > Actinomycetota > Actinomycetes > Propionibacteriales > Propionibacteriaceae > Cutibacterium > Cutibacterium sp. 37298. The sequence goes on along the minus strand of NZ_JAJNRJ010000003.1, from coordinate 59,084 downwards.
TTCAATACCCCGCAGTTCGCCATCTGTTACCTGGCCGCTCACCGTTTGGGGGCGGTGGGAACCGTCCTTAACTGTCGGCTCGCTCCCGGAGAATTGGCTTGCGCCCTGCGTGACGCCCGCCCGAAAGTGTTGGTCCACGACGCCGAGATCACCTCTCGAGTGCTGCCCGCCATTGCGGAGGTCGCCCCGGAGTCTGAGACCCCGACGCCCTTTCTCATCCAGGTGGCTCCGGCTGGCACCTCACCGGATCTGCCCGACGGCGCCGTCGACTTCGACACCGCTTTGTCCCAGGCCGATGGGAGGGCCCCGGATCGTCCGTCGAACCTCAGCACCTATGACGAGGTCATCCGTCTCTACACCTCAGGGACGACCGGCCTGCCGAAAGGTGTTCCGCTGCCGTCCTTCGTGGAGGTCATGAGCGCGCACGATGTCATCATGCACTTCCCGCTCACTCCACAGGACCGCACCCTGAACATGACTCCGTGGTTCCACCGTGGTGGCCTGCACTCTGGCGGTCCTAACCCCACCTTTTACGTCGGGGGATCGGTGGTGCCGATGCGCGAGTTCGACGCCGACACCGTGCTCGACTGGGTGGGCCGTTACCACATCACCTTCCTCATCGGCGCACCGACGGCCCTGGAGCGTCTGGCCCGCGCCCAGGAGAAGAATGCGCGTGACCTGTCGGGATTGAAGGGCATCGTTACGATGGGATCCCCACTTGACGCCGGCTCGGCCCGCCGGTATATGGAGGTTCTCACCCCCAACATCTCGAACGGGTACGGCACCACTGAGACCTTCTGGAACACCTTCCTGCGTCCCTTCGATCTGCCGGGAATGGCCGGTACAGCTGGTCGGGCCAGCACTGATGACGACGTCGAGGTGGTCAAGGTTTTTGACGACCGTATCGCTGAGCCCGACGAGCTGGCCGCCAAGGACGGCGTTGAGGTCGGTGAGGTCGCGATGCGCAGTCCCAAGTGCGGTATGTCCTACTCCGGCGAGACTGGCTCGAAGGATCCGAAGTTCCATGCCGGATGGTTCTACCCGGGTGACCTCGCGACTTGGGACGAGCATGAGTTCGTCACCATCGTCGGACGTAAGGACGAGATGATTATCAGCGGTGGTGAGAACGTGTTCTCAACCCAGGTGGAGTCCGTGCTGGAATCCCACCCGAGCGTCCTGGAGTCGATCGTGGTGGGTCTGCCTGATCCGGAATGGGGGCAGCTGGTCGTTGCCTACGTGGTGGCCGATCCTGACGCTGCTGCAGTGACAGCTGATGAGCTGGAGGCTCACTGCCTGGCTAGTGAGGACCTGGCCCGGTTCAAACGACCTCGCGCCTACCGCTTCGTTAACAAGTTGCCGATGACGCCGACGGGCAAGAAGAAGCATGTTGAGGCAACCGCTATGGCATGCCGGGAGGCCGACACATTCGTGCGTCCCCGTCATTACTGACGAGGACGCATCGTCCGGGTCGCAGGGACGCTCAGATTCCGAGAGCCTGGGACATCTCGTCTCGTAGGGTCGTCATGTCTGCGTCAAGACGGGCCTTGGTGGCTGACAGATCGGCGGCCGATTCCGCTGGGGCTGCGCGTACCTCGAGGTAGCACTTGAGCTTCGGCTCGGTGCCTGAGGGACGAGTGACGACGTGAACGCGAGGTCCGGTCAGCTCGATCGCGTTCTGCTGTGGTAGCCCGGACCCATTGCTGGGATCGTCGAGGTCGCAGACATCGACGCGATCACCTAGCAGGGTTGCGGGGGGCTGGTTGCGCAAGCGGTCCATGGCCTGGGAGATGATCGACATGGTGGTGACGCGCACCGCGAGCTGGGAAGTGCGGTGTAGACCATGGGTGGCCCAGATCTCGTCGAGACGTTCGGCTATGGTGGTGCCGGAGGCCTTGAGTTCACCGACCAGACGCAGGATCGTCGCCAAGGCGGTGATGCCGTCCTTGTCGGGTACGTGGGAAGGATCGCAGCAGTAACCAATGGCTTCCTCATAGCCGAAGACGAGTCCAGGCACACGGCCGATCCACTTGAACCCGGTCAAGGTCATGTGGTGTTCGCGTCCGGCAGCCTTAGCCATCCGTCCCAGACAGGTCGATGAAACCACCGAGTTGGCGTAAACACCGTCGAGACCACGACGCAGGGCATCGTCACCAAGAAGAGTGCCCAGTTCGTCGCCGGTAAGCATCCGCCAGTCCCCGTCAATAACGGCTGCTACGGCGCAGCGGTCGGCGTCGGGGTCAGAGGCGATAACGACGTCGGCGTCGTGCTTGCGGGCTTGAGCAATGGCCAGATCGATGGCGCCGGGCTCCTCGGGGTTCGGGAAGGCTACAGTCGGGAAGTCCGGGTCTGGATTGAGCTGCTCGGTCACCCCGATAAATTCGGGTAAGCCAGCCTTCTCAACGAGACGACGCACGACCCGTGTTCCGACCCCGTGCATGGCGGTATAAACCCAGGTGACGTCGGGATTGGCCGTAGTCAGCTTGGCGGCGCGACAGACATAGGCATCAATGAGCTCGTCGCCGATAAACTCAATGTCGTCACCGCGAACAATCGCACCCACGGGCTCTTCAGACGCGACCTCGATTTCGTGGGCAATCTCGGCGTCGGTGGGTGGAACGATCTGGGAACCGTCTCCCAGATAGACCTTGTACCCGTTATCAGCGGGAGGATTGTGGGAGGCCGTCACCATGACACCGGCAACTGCCCCATAGTGCTTAATAGCGAAAGCCGTCACCGGGGTCGGAATAGGGGAGTCGGCCAACAAGGCGTGGAAACCTGCCCCGGCCATGATCTCGGCGGTATCGCGGGCGAAGACGTCAGAATTGTGACGAGCGTCGAAACCGATGACGACGGTTCCTCCTCGGCTGCTGTGGGAGCGCAACCAGGAAGCGAAACCGGCAGCGGCACGCTGGACAACGACTCGGTTCATGCGGGACGGGCCGGGGCCGAGCGCCGCGCGTAGACCAGCGGTGCCGAAGGTCAATGGTCCGGCGAAGGCCGACTCCACCGCTGCGATGGCTTCAGCTTCACCAGACTGGGCGCGGACGAGCACATCGGACAGTTCGGTGCGCGTGGCCTCGTCGGGGTCTTGGTCGAGCCAGGACTGAACTTCTGCGACGAGTTCGGGGCTAAGCCTTTCAGGGCGGGTGGTGGTCATGGTTCCTCGATGGGCTGTGGGATGGATCAGATGGCAGCCGTGATATCGGCGAGAAGGCTAGCTAGTCGAGGGGCGGCCTGCTTGCCAGCAGCGATAACTTCGGCATGGTCAAGTGGGGCATCAGTGACCCCGGCTGCATGGTTGGTGACCAGGGACAGCCCGAGTAGGTCGAGACCGGCTTCGCGGGCGGCAATGGCCTCAAGGGCGGTTGACATTCCGACAAGGTCGGCGCCGATGGTGCGAGCCATGCGAACCTCAGCTGGGGTCTCGTACTGGGGGCCGCGGAACTGAGCGTAAACACCGGTTGGAGTGCCAGGAGCAACCCTCTCGGTGACCTCCAGCAGGTGTGGAGTCCACGCCGTCGACATATCAATGAAAGTGGCGCCGCGCAGTGGGGTGGCACCGGTGAGGTTGATGTGGTCACGAATAGCGACGATGGTTCCCGGGCCCCACGACGGGTCTAATCCGCCGCAACCGTTCGTGAGGATCATCGTGGTGGCACCTAGCGCGGCGACAGTGCGCACTCCGTGGACCACCGACTCGACCCCGCGGCCTTCATAAAAATGAGTGCGGCCAGTGAGGACAACGGCGGTCTTTCCGCTGGGCAGGGCCACGGCTACGAGGTCGCCGCCATGTCCGGCAACAACAGGTGCAAAGAATCCGGGCAGTTCACTCAGCGGGATCCTCCCAAGAGTCTTGCCCAGGCGATCAACTCCAGCAGACCATCCTGAACCAAGGACGAGGCCCATGTCGACGCTGGTCAGAGATAGGCGGGAACGGATGGCATCGGCAGCATTGCGGGCGATGGCCTGGGGGTCGGTGAACTCCGGTGACGTCATGGGGTTAACCCTAGAGGTTTTCGCTGTTTGGGAGTGCCAGCCCCGGCCATGTGCTGCGATTTTCGTCAGCTGGGATAGCCGTTTGGGGTGTTCAGTGTCGAAATGCGTGATGAATCGAGGGTTTCCTCACGCCGGAGATTTCTCTCGATGTCGACAGATGAGCCGTCGTGACTGAAAGAATGCCGCCATGACGTCTATGGTGATCATTGGGGCAGGGCCTGGAGGATACGAGGCCGCCAGCGTTGCGGCAGCTGGTGGCGTTGATGTCACTGTCGTTGAGGAAACTGGTATCGGAGGAGCTGCTGTCCTCACCGACTGCGTCCCGTCGAAAACCCTCATCGCCACCGCGGAGGTCACATCGACCTTGCGCCGCGCAGCTGAGCTCGGATTACGTCACACCGAGACGTTCGAGGTTGACCTCGACGCCGTTAACTCTCGGGTGCGTCAGCTTGCCCAAGCCCAGTCTGACGACATTAGCCGCGGACTGGAGCGCAAAGGAGTGCGGCTGATCAGCGGACGGGCGCGATTGGCGACAGGTGCTCCTGGTCACCTGCATCGGGTTGTTATCAACGACGATGAGACAATCGACGCCAACATTGTGCTGCTAGCCACCGGGACCACTCCGCGCGAGCTGCCCGCGGCCCGCTGTGACGGGGAGCGCATCCTTACCTGGAAACAGGTGTACTCGATGCGGGAGGTACCTGAACACCTCATCGTGGTGGGATCTGGCGTCACTGGTGCGGAGTTCGCGTCGGCCTACGATTCGTTGGGATGCCCAGTAACGCTGGTGTCGTCACGCGATCAGGTTCTCCCCGGCGAAGACCCCGACGCGGCCCAGGTGTTGCAGCAGGTTTTCGAGTCTCGCGGCATGGAGATTTTGTCGCATTCCCGCGCAGTTTCCGCGATCCGCGACGGGGACGCAGTCGTGGTCGGGCTGGAGGACGGTCGGACCGTTCGTGGATCTCACGTCCTTATGGCAGTCGGGTCGACCCCCAACAGCGCTGATCTCGGTTTGGAAGAGGTCGGTGTAGCTGTTGGTCCGCGCGGCCACATCACCGTCGACAAAGTTTCGCGCACCAACGTTCCCGGTATCTATGCTGCCGGAGACTGCACCGGCGTCTTCGCCCTGGCGTCTGTGGCAGCGATGCAGGGACGCATTGCAGTGTGGCACGCCCTGGGCCAGGCACTCCAACCGCTGGACTTGTCCTTGGTGTGTTCCAACGTTTTTACCTCTCCCGAGATTGCCACAGTTGGTGTGACGCAAACTGACGTCGACTCCGGGAAGGTGCAGGCAAGGTCGACTCGGCTGGACTTGTCGACGAACCCGCGTGCCAAAATGCAGGGGCTTCACGACGGTTTCGTCAAGCTTTTCTGCCGTCCAGCGACTGGCAACATCATTGGCGGAGTGGTCGTCTCACCGCGGGCTAGCGAGCTCATCCATCCCATTTCGGTAGCAGTAGCCGAACGCATACCCGTCGACGCTTTTCAGCATGACTTCACCGTCTATCCATCCCTATCGGGATCGGTTTCGGAGGCGGCACGCCGGTTGCAGACCTTCGTCGCGTGAATTCGCCCGTAGCCCCGGGGCGCGAGTATCCGGGCGGATCAGAAATCGTCAAAGAGAGCAGAGAATAGACCCAGCCCGACTAGGCCAAGACCGCCAACAGCGAGGCCGCTGATGACGGGGTCAGATTCGTAGCGGCGGTAGTATCCCTGTACCCACGGGGCATAGTCGGGGCCCGCCTGCCAGTAAGGCAGTTGGGCGCCATTGACGTCGACGGTACGAATCCATGGGGAACGACCCTGTTGAACGCGCTGGGCATCGGCGGCGCATGCGGGAACCTTGCGCGCCACCCCGCCGTCGGGCGAATACATGACGTCAGTCGTCGACGGGCCATGTGCCGGATCAAAGAAACACGGTGGACGCACCTCGGGGATCGGCTCACCGTTAGCGCGAGCTTGCACGCAGGCGATGGCGTGCCGCCCCTCCTCGAGGGTTTCAGTTACGAGCGGGATCGAGCGGGTGCTCTTGTCCTGGGCCATCAGTGTCTTGGCGCGGTCATAGCAATCAAGGGCCATATTCCAGTCCTTGCGACCGTCAGCCGATATATCCTTGCCAACCATTTCCATGTCGAGGTCTCGTAAGACCTCGCCGAAGGTGGTGACGTCCTCTTCTGTTTCCTGCCGCATCTGGGAGACCTTGGCCTGAATGGCTTTCGCCCGCTGAGCCTCCAACTCGCGGGACTGACGCTGGGCACGCATAAGTGATGTTGTCGTCGCCACGAGCCCCACAAAGAAGAGGAGGAACAGCAGCAGGAGGTTACCGGACATGATGACCAGAATGCCGCCTCGAAGCGACACTCACAAGCGAAACCATGTTCTGACCCTCACTCATCAACAATTTCACACATGATCTCACCCGAAGAGACCGCCGAGCCGACCGTGGCGTTGAGGTTGCGAATAATGCCGTGGCGATGGGCGGCGATGGGCTGCTCCATCTTCATGGCCTCCATGACGACGATCTGGTCGCCCTCGTTGACCTCTTCTCCCTCTACGACATTAACCTTGATGATCGTTCCCTGCATCGGGCAGGCCACCGAGTTGCCGGTTGCCGCGGCGCGTCGCCCGGCGCGATTGCGACGGGTGGGCCGGTGAGATTTGGTGCTGGGGACCTGACGAGCGCCGTGCAAGGAGGCGGGGATACGCACCTCAACTCGTTTACCGTTGACCTCGACGACGACCTCACGAGGAGGCTCGGAATCGGCAGACTCGCCCAGGGACCCGGTGTATGGCTCGATCTTGTTGTCGAACTCGGTTTCGATCCAGTCGGTAAAGACGCCGAAGTGGCCGTCGGCGGCAGTGAAAGCCGGGTCGTGAACCACCGCCCGGTGAAAGGGAATGACCGTCGGCATGCCGTCGATGACGATTTCGTCGAGGGCGCGAGCAGCTCGAGCCAGGGCTTGCTCACGGCTATCACCAGTGATGATGAGCTTGCCGATGAGGGAGTCGAAGGCACCCGGCACCGTCATGCCGGAATGGTATCCCTCGTCCATGCGGACGCCAGGGCCGTACGGTGGCTGCCAGGAGGTAAGGGTTCCGGGAGCTGGCATGAACCCCATCCCGGGGTCCTCAGCGTTGATGCGGAATTCGAAGGAGTGACCGTGCAGCTGCGGGTCCTCGGGCTTCAGGTGACCGCCTTGGGCAACATGGAACATCATCTGCACCAGGTCGACTCCGGCCACTTCTTCAGAAACAGGGTGCTCTACCTGCAGCCGGGTATTGACCTCAAGGAAGCTGATTGTTCCGTCTCGACCGACGAGGAACTCGCAGGTTGCGGCGCCGACATATCCGGCCTCCATGAGGATGGCGCGGGAGGACTCATAGAGACGGGTCCGTTGCTCGTCACTGAGGAAAGGTGCCGGGGCCTCCTCGACGAGCTTCTGGTGACGACGTTGCAGGGAGCAGTCGCGGGTAGAGATAATCTGCACGGTACCGTAGTGGTCGGCGATGCACTGGGTCTCGACGTGACGCGGCTTGTCCAGGTAGCGCTCGACGAAACATTCCCCACGTCCGAACGCGGTGACGGCTTCACGAACAGCTGATTCGTAGAGTGGGGTGATGTCGTCCATCGAGTGGGCGACTTTGAGGCCGCGTCCACCGCCGCCGAAGGCCGCTTTAATAGCAAGCGGCAGGCCGTGTTCTTTCGCGAATTGGACGACCTCCTCGGGGTCATCGACTGGATCAGCGGTGCCCGGGACGAGTGGCGCACCAACTTTTTGGGCGATGTGGCGGGCCTGTACCTTGTCGCCCAGGACGCGGATGGCATGTGGCGGTGGGCCGATCCATAGGAATCCAGCGTCGATGACGGCCTGGGCGAAGTCGGCGTTTTCGGAGAGGAATCCGTAACCAGGGTGAATAGCGTCGACCTCAGCGCGGCGGGCGACGTCGAGGGTCTTGTCGACGTCGAGGTAAGTTTGGGCAGGGGTGACGCCGTTGAGAGCGAAGGCCTCATCGGCGAGTTTGACGAACAGCCCCTCAGAGTCGGAGTCTGCGTAGACGGCCACGCTGGTGATGCCGACGTCCTTGGCGGCACGGATGATGCGTACCGCGATCTCACCGCGGTTCGCGACGAGTACCCGCTTGATGGTCCTATCCACAGTTCCTCCGATCGGCTTTTGGGGACGGGACGCCCTCACAGCGAGTCTAAGGGGTTGACGTACGTCGCATGGTCATTGTCCATCTCTTCTTCCCCTCGCCACCGTGTAGCGACGTTGATGTGGGAGCCCTGGAAAATCTCGTTCTGGTTGCATGGATGGCAGTGGGGATCTTGCTGACTAGCTTTGCCATAAATAGGTGGGGTAGTCGTTGTGGGTAATCGGAGACGACGCGCGAGGCCGCTAGCCTGATCGTCATGGCGACACCACAGTTCATCCTGGACCTGAGACGTCATATTGGTCATGCGCCATTATGGTTGGCCGGCAGTAGTGCGGTCGTGGTGCGTGATGGCCTTCGGAGGCCTCAGGTGCTGTTGGTGCAGCGGGCCGATGACGGGCAATGGACTCCGGTCTGCGGAATTATAGAGCCGGGGGAGAGGCCCGATGAGGCCATCCTTCGCGAGATCCACGAAGAGACAGGGGTAGTAGCAGAGGTCGTCCGACTAGTTCGGGTTAACGTGGCTGCCCCCCGTCACCTATCCCAATGGCGATCAGTGCCAGTTCCTCGACCACGACTTCTTGTGTCGGTGGGTGAGCGGTGAGCCCATGGTCGGTGACGACGAGTCCAGCCATACCGGGTTCTTCAGCATCGACCAGCTGCCCCCGATGGTGCCGCGTCACCGTCGGCGCATCGAGGCCGCGCTCAATCCTGCCGATACCGTCATCATGAGTTCGGACATGGTGAGCCCAGACATCCAGGAGGTCCGATGAGCCTTTCCCAACTCTCCTCCCGAGTGTGGCAGTACGGCAAGGTCATCGCAGAGTCGGTGCCTTTGGAGACCCTAAACGAGGAACTCTCCGATACCAGGACGCTTAGCTGGTACGATCTCACCGCTCCTGACCGTGAGGACATCGACATCTTGGCCGATGAGCTTAATCTGGACTTTCACACTGTTGAGGATGCCGAGGCTCCCGGTGAGCGCCCGAAGGTTACTCGCTATCCTGACCATCTCTTCCTCACGACCTACGCCGCGACCATTGGTGAGACCGATGATCCCAACAGTCGTTTGATCGTCTCGCGGGTTTCGGTGTGGGTGTTCGGGCACGGCGTCGTTAGCGTTCATCGCAACGATCTGCCAGAGATCGCGGAGGTACTCAACCGCCTCGACGCGAACCCGGACCTCGTCTCGAATGGGCCGATGGGTATCGTCCACGCTATTCTCGATGTCCTTGTTGACGGCCATTTCGATACCGTTCAGCATTTCGACGACGTGGTTGAAGACGTAGAGGACCAGCTCTTCGACGACTCCATCGATACCCAGCAGGTGCAACTTCGGGTTTACCGGCTGCGCAAGGAGCTGGTGCAGTTTCGTCGGATCGTGCTTCCGATGCGCGAGATCATCTCGACGATTTGTCGTCCGAGTAGGGAAGCTGTTGCTGTTCCGCGTGTCCTTGAGCCTTATTTCAATGATCTTTACGATCACTCCATGCGGGTGTCAGAGTGGTCCGACTCCCTGCGGGACCTGGTGGCGACGATTTTCGAGACGAATCTTTCCATCCAGGATGCCAAGCTCAACATCGTCATGAAGAAGCTGGCGGGTTGGGCGGCCATCATTGCGGTACCGACCTTTGTTACCGGGTGGTTTGGTCAGAATGTGCCCTTTTTGGGTGATGGACGACCCTTGGGGCTATGGATCTCTGCGGTGCTGGTCGTTGCGTCGAGTGTCCTCCTGTATTTGGTGTTCCGTAGGGAGGACTGGATATAAGCAGCGGGCGGGTGATTGTGCGTGCTTGCGGGGGGCGGGACGTGCGCCATGGAAGGGTGACGAACTGACGCGGCCGGTGCACGCTCGTGTCGAGGATCGTGGATGAACGAGGTGCGAAACGGCGGGGGCGTCCACCTGTGATGGTGGGCGCCCCCGCCGTGTTACGGGGTGATGGCCGTTATGGGGCCATCACCGTGGGATCACACACCCGTGTGAGGCATTAGCCCTGGGTGGCTGGGGCCGACCGGAATCATGGTCGGGGTTGGTGTCGGAACCACTGGTGCGGTGACCGTGGTGGTTTCGGCGTGTTCACCGCACTTGCCCTGGGCGAGCACCTTGCCGTTGCTATCGGTGAGGGTCTCCACCCAGTAGTAGGTGCCAGCCTGCCCGACGGTCACCTTGGGAGAGGCGATGTCGATGGGCTGGATGTGGTTGCCGGCCGGAACCGCGACGGGCTTGGTCGTGATAACCGAGTCGCCGCACATGTTCGGTAGTAGCCCCTTGTGGGACAGCTTGAACGTGATGTGGGCGCCTTCGGGGACCGTGCCGGTGATGTGGGCGGTATCGCCGAAGGGCTTGCCCACCTCGGCGGTCTGGTCGGCGGTGGTGGTCACTTTCACATCAACCGTCGGGGTTGGTGTTGGCGTCGGGGTTGGTGTCGGCGTCGGGGTTGGGGCCGGGCTTATTGGCTGAATGGGAACAATGATGCGATCTTGATGTCCCCGCTGCCCTGCCTCAAGGCTCAGGGCTGCACCGGCGAAATCTGAGGTCCCCCGTGCGTCGGACGTTGAGTCCAACGGATCTGAGACAGGAACAGCCTTTTTGATCAAATAATTATAAAGACTCGATATGTGCTTCTTTGCACTGTCGGGAACGGATATCAGCCTACCATTTTCATATTCGGTGATGTCATCGCTTTTCAGGGTGAAATCGTCACTGAAGTGCCATATTGCCGCCTGGGTGGCGGTTACGGCATCCCTGTGATCGGATCCTGTTGCATCATCGTTCCCATTGGCGGCGTTAGCTTGCTTCTCTAACTCGTCAAGAGCTTTGCTAGGGTAGCCGTTTTTCGCAATCCACCCAATCTTGGGGAGCGCGTTGGTGAGATTATCGTTGTAATGTGGTTTCAGTTCACTCCACTTGGTGAGAGTACCAGTGTCCTGATGGTACCGCTCCTGAAGCGAATTCTTCTCAATGCAGTACGCCAGTACTGGATCGCCATCTAGTGTATGAGAGTTATCTTGTGTGTCCGTCGGGTGGAGCGCCGTTAGATTAGCAAGCCCCGCAACTGCTCCATCTTCGAGATAATATCCCGTGTAATAGAAGAAGCCGTCCCTCAGTGAGTCGCTGACGTAACTTGGGAGTTTCTTGTAGAAGGGGGAATCTGCGTATGCGGTCAGTGACACCGAGGCTTGATCTCCAGCCTTCGCATGAATTTCATTTACTGCGTCAGCCTTCGCGGGGAGCGGGGGCAGTAAAAGCGCAGACCCGGCAATGAGCACTCCGGTCAATACTGCGGTCGTGGGGGATTTAAACCTTTGTTTCATGTGGTTAGATGATCCTTTTGTTTTGGTTGCATTGGAAAAATTATGTGAAACGAAAAATTATGTGAAACGATTGGTTGAGGGCTTTCTTTTCTTTTCTCCTTTTCCTTCGAAATCGTCAAATCAGCGCGTAATCATATCAAAATTATATACGGTGTCAACTGGGTAATTTGTGTTATGCGTTCTCGTGGCAAGACTTCCGGTCGTACGTGCGGCGAGTTGATCGCATTGGTCGCGATATTGTCCCCGTGATGATTTGGTTGAAGGTGCCTGGGGTCGTACGACCGTACCTCTGGGGCGTCGGCGGCATGACAATAGATGAGCTGAATGAGTCTTGTATATGCCATCAAGTGAGATTTGAGGCCGAAGAGGGCCGCTGGGTTGCTATGCGTTGATTGAGGCGCCGCGTCGACGCGGCTGGGGTGAATGGAGGTCACCTGGACTACGCCGCGTTCCTTTTCGCGTAGGGCGTGGGTGAGTGCTCGCAGTGCGTACTTTGATGCCGCGGGTGGCTCCGGTCACGAGGACGGAAAGTCTGAATATCTGCGCTATGAGACGGATTCTGTGGAATTATGTGGGGCAAAGGTGCAAGTCTCAGGGTGAGTGTTGCACGAATTCACGATGACGAGGAGTTCGTGTCCACCCGGTTCGCGAACTTGTGACGTCATCGGGGACTTCTGACTCGGGTCCGGACGGGGCTTGTGACACCCGCCTTCAAGGGAGAGGAGCGCAGATGATTAGTCTCACCATTGGACTAGCACTTGCCGTATCGATAGCCATCGGCCGCGTTCGGAAGATCAACATCGGTCTCGTCGCGATTCCGTTCGCCTACATCATCGGCGCGTTTTTCATGCATATAAAGCCGTCCGACGTCATCGACCTGTGGCCGAGCCACATCTTCTTTGCCATCCTCGCGATCTCGTTGTTCTTCGGATTTGCGATGGCCAACGGCACGCTCGCGGAGATCGCCAACGGGTTGCTCTATAGATTCCGTGCGGCTCCAGTCATGCTCCCGGTCATGATCTTCCTCGTGTCCGTGCTCATTTCGGCCTTGGGTGCCGGGTACTACGCCGTCATGGTGCTTATGGCGCCCATTGCTCTCCTCGTGTGTCGCAAGATCGGGATCAACCCGCTCGTTGGTGCGTTGTGCGCCGACTGCGGGGGCAGGTGGGGTCGAACTTTATGGTCGGCCTCAACGGGGTGATTTTCCGTAACCTCATCACTGGCGAGAAGTTTAGCTCAAACGAGGCTTTCGTGGTCTCGACGACGATCTTCGTCGTCTACCTCGTCATGACTTTCTTCATTATCCTGACGATGCTCTTCATCTCCTCGCATCAACGCAAACGCGACGGAATGATGGCTCAAAAAGTGACCTTTGCCGAACCCATACCACTGGACCGACGTCAGCGCACGAATGTGTGGCTCATCGGGGTTTTCGTCGTCATTCTTCTCGTGCCGCCGATCCTCCATCTTTGTATGCCGCACAACTCGGCCGTGACCTGGGTGAACTCGCGGGTCGATGTCTCGCTCTTCGCTATCCTCTTCGCCGTTGTCTGTGCGCTTATGAGGGTCGGTGAGGAGAAAGAGTCGCTCTTACACGTACCGTGGTCGACCCTCATCATGATCGGTGGGATGGGCATGCTCGTCTCGATAGCTGTCAAGGCGGGCACGATCTCGTTGCTTGCTGGGTGGGTTGGACACACCCCGAGACTGCTCATCCCCGTTGTTCTGTGCTTCCTGGCGGCAGTTTTGAACATGTTCGGCGGCAGTTTCGTCGGGGTTGTCGCCCCGGCTCTGTTCCCAGTCGTGGCGACCCTCGCGAGGGCGACCGGCATGAGCCCGGTGCTCCTGTACACGAGCACGACGATCGGTGGTCTGGCCACCGGTATCTCGCCATTCTCGGCCGGCGGAGCCATGGTTCTGGGATTCACCGACAAGGACGAGAGGGACGACATGTTCCACCGTGAGTTCGCCGTCGGCCTGCCTGTCTGTGTCGGCGCAGCGCTTGTCGTGAGTTTCTTGTGCTCGCTCGTGCTCGGCTGAGGGGGAAAGGATGAGCCGTGGTGACGTTGCCATCGGCTATCCCACCAATTCTGGGCCACGTTGTGGTTACTCCTCGGCAATTCCCGACGTTACTGGGAAGGCCTTCTAGACTTGACAGCGTGACGAAGATTGCACTTGCTATTGCCGGGTCCGAGGCGTCCGGTGGCGCTGGAGCCCAGACCGACCTCAAGACTTTTCACCAGCTCGGGGTGTTCGGATGCACGTCCTTGACGTGCATCGTCTCGTTTGACCCTCACAATGACTGGGGGCACCGGTTTGTGCCGGTGGACCCGCAAGTCATCCATGATCAGATTGAGGCGGCCGTTGCCGTCCATGGTCGGGTCGACGCCGTGAAGATCGGTATGCTCGGCACCCCGACGACGATTGGCGTCGTCGCTGAGGCTCTTGAGAGCTATCAGTTCCCTAAGGTCATCCTTGATCCGGTGCTCATCTGTAAGGGTCAGGAGCCCGGTGCCGCCCTCGACACCGACAATGCTTTGCGCGAGAAGCTCCTGCCACGAGCTGACGTCGTGACTCCGAACCTCTTCGAGACTCAGACCTTGGCCGGGGTGGACGAGATCACCTCCGTGGAAGCCCTTAAAGATGCTGCCAAGCGGATCGGTGACCAGGGAGTTCCGGTCGTCATCGCCAAGGCCGGCACCCTGCTGGACACTGGCACCGCTCTGGACGTCTACTACGACGGCCATGATTGCGAGGTCCTTGAAGTTCCTGCCGTCGGCCAGGAGCGCGTCTCTGGTGCTGGATGCACCTTGGCTGCCGCGATCACCGCGGAGATTGCCAAGGGGGCCAGCGCCCTCGATGCTGTCCGCACTGCTAAGCAGGTTGTCGTTTCGGCGATCGAAAACCGGATGCACGGCAACGCCCCGTTCGACTGCGTTTACCAGGGTAATTACCGAGCCTGAAACCATCACAAGGTTCACATGATGTTGGCCCTGGCATGTGATGATGCTGGGGCCAACTTGCCCCCTGCGCCCTCTGATGGCCCGGGTCGTGCTGCGGGGTGGATCAGCCGCGGAAGACTGGGCGCACTGAGAGTTCTTCGATCATGGCGTCCGGGCTGGCTTCCAAAGCTGCGCGCACGGTGACGGCAACCGACTGTGGACGCAGATGGTCGGCGGCGTTGTAGGGGCGCCCGGCCTGGGCTTGGAGCTCCACTTGCATGTCGGTGTCGACGCGGCCGGGGTGAATGGAGGTTACCCGGACTACGCCGCGTTCTTCTTCGCGTAGGGCGTGGGTGAGTGCTCGCAGTGCGTACTTTGATGCTGCGTATACGCCACCGCTGGCGGGGGTTCGCAGGAATCCTGATCCGGAATTGATCATGATGACATCGCCGTGGCTGGCGCGCAGTAGGGGAAGTACTAGGCGAGTGAGGTCGGCGACGGCGACGACGTTGATTTCTAGCACGCGGCGCCATTCGTCTCGGGGTTGGGAGGCAATATCGCCAGGTGACGCCGCGCTCACTCCTGCACTGTTAATAAGGACGTCAAGGTGGTCCAGGTGGGAGACGGCTGCAGCGGTGGCCTCCTCGTCGGTCAGATCGACGACGAAGGGGGAGGCGTTGGGTAGTTCTGATACCACGTTGTCGACGGCTTCTTGGTGGCGTCCTCCCACGATGATGTGGTGGTCGCGCCCTAGCTCGTCGGCGATGGCCCGCCCGATGCCGCGGGTGGCCCCGGTCACGAGGACACTCTTAGCGCCATGGCTGTTGTGTGAAATTTCTGACGTCGTGGGCGCTTTCATAACGCCACCGTACTCGTCCTACCAGGAGCGATACCGCGTACACCATGGCCGACGTAGACGCCGGCGCGATGTATCTGCGGGTTGCCAACAACCTCAAGCGTCCCGCCCGCGCCCCTGACAGTGCGATCCATGCTGTGTGTCGTGCCTGATACTGCATGACCAGGTGTAAGGGACGATCAGCGATAGCATCGTCGGCATGAATGCCAGGGCAGCGGTCGCGGTGACGGTTCTGCTCGTCGTGGCAGGGTGTGCTCCTTCACACGGGGGAGCCGTGCCGAGCCCTTCTGCTGCATCCGCTACCCCGGCTCCTGCCGGTGCGGAGACGCTGGCGAATCTGGGGTTTAAATATGGCCCCCGGAATTTCCGGCTGCCCAAGGGACTGGCCGTCACGTTACGGGTTGATCACGTCAACAACATCACCCTGCTTACTGGGCCGGATACGTCGGGTAAAGTACACGATTTTCTGGCCGATAATCTGTCGGCATCGGGTTTTACAGTGACGGGAAACGCCAACGGATCCTTGACTTTCATCTCGAATCGCGGCGACACCAAGGGGTGGAGTGGAGGCTTCACCAGTTCCGACGAGGCGGCGGGGCTGACTTTGCGTCACGGTTGAAGCTGTGGAAGGTACAGGGCGGGACATGACACATATTAATAATCCATACAGTTCGTCTCGTGTGACTCGGAACCATCGGTGTAGTAATTGCTGTCACCTCCTATTCTGAGGATAGTCGAGTATTTCCTTTTTGGGGTGTACTGTGATGATGTCAAGCATCCACCCAGTGATAGGGAAACAATCGTTCAGATTGCGTAGAAGAAAATCTGAGGTGAGTATCTCGCCGTGGGATAATCCTGTTCGGAAGGATGCTTTAAAAGATATTGCTGCGGCTAGCATGAGAAGTCCGGTTGGCTCTCTGGCGGTAATGCTGATTACCCTGACGCAACATCTGTTACATGTTGAAGGGTCGCAAGGGTGAACCGTTCTTTCTGTTCTGGTCAAACCCGACCATGGGGACGATGTGAACAATACTGGGGGTATCACCCAAGGAGATGCGCTCGGGCTCTCCTGGTCATCGTTGGTTAAACGTCAGGTGGCATGCAATCGAGCGCTCAAGCGGTGCTGACGAGACACATCGATGCCCGTAATCTGCGACGGAACCTTAAACCGCCCCGGGACGATCTTCCCACCGTCAGCTCAGATGGCCACCCTTCGGACCGTTCCACAGTGAGGACCATTCGACGTCGAGGTCCATGAGCATCTGGCGCAGCAGTGGTAGAGAGATGCCGGTGACATTGTGGGGATCACCGTTGATACGAGTAATAAAGGCGCCGCCCAAACCGTCGATAGTGAACGCCCCCGCCACCGCGGCGGGTTCCCCACTGTCCACGTAGGCGTCGATTTCGGCGTCGGTGAGGTCGGCAAATGTGACGACGGTTTGGCCGATGCGGGTCTGCTCGCGTAACTGCCCGTTCACAATGACCGCGACGTGATGGCCGCTCACCAACACGCCCTGGTGACCGCGCATCCGACGCCACCACTGCCGGGCGCGCTCGGCAGTGTGAGGTTTGCCGAGAATGCGTCCGTCAAGGTTGAGAACGGAATCGCAGGCCACCACGATCATCCGGTCAGCGGGGTACTCCTCAAGAGCTCCGGACTCGATGACTGAGTGGGCCTTGAGGCGGGACAACCTCGCCGTCATGGCAACCGCGTCCTCCCCGCGCAGATGACTCTCATCGGCCCCTGATGCGATGACGACGGGCTCGATACCGGCGGAACGCAACATACGTAGCCGGGCTGGGGACTTCGAGGCAAGAACGAAACAGGTCGTCATATCAGTAGCGTCGCAAAGATCCACGCCAGGCTGCCTGGCCGGGCATAAAAGGTTCACGGATGGTACGCCAATACGATTTCCAGCCAAAGGCGATCGGCCGGTCATCAGGCACGTAGGCGTTCGGGCTGGGGCGAGTGAGCTCGGCCAACACCGTCACCAGCGCGCCGAGCTCCTCGTCGGTGAGATTCCCCTTCGTCACCGTAATTGCATCGTTCATGGCGCCCTCACTCACAGCGGGATGTTTCCGTGCTTCTTGGGAGGCAGGGTCTCACGCTTGGTACGCAGCAGACGAAGGGTGCGGATGACCGAGGCGCGAGTCTCGTGCGGATGGATAACCTGGTCGATCCAACCGCGCTCGGCAGCCTGGTACGGGTTCGATAGCGTCGTCTCGTATTCGTCAATGAGCTCTTTGCGCTTGGCCTGTGGATCAGGATCCATGGCAAGAGTGCGTCGATGCAGGATGCTGACGGCCCCCTCGGCCCCCATGACGGCAATCTGCGCGGTAGGCCAGGCCAGATTGACGTCGGCGCCGAGGGTCTTGGACCCCATCACGATGTAGGCGCCGCCGTAGGCCTTGCGGGTGACGACGGTCAGCAGCGGCACGGTGGCCTCAGCGTAGGCATAAATGAGTTTGGCGCCGCGGCGGATAATGCCGTCGTGCTCTTGCTCGACGCCGGGCAGGAAACCAGGGGTGTCGACGAAGGTGAGCACCGGAATGTTAAAAGAGTCGCAGGTGCGTACGAACCGGGCGGCCTTCTCAGATGCGTCGATGTCGAGGGTGCCGGCATTGATCATCGGTTGGTTGGCGACGATGCCGATCGCACGACCTTCAATGCGTCCGAATCCGCAGATGACGTTGGGGGCGAAAAGTTCGTGGATCTCCAGGAAGGTGTCTTCGTCCAGCACGGTCGTAATGACCTCGTGCATGTCATAGGGCTGATGTGAAGAGTCCGGGATGAGAACGTCGAGCTTGCGGTCGTGATCGGTGATCGTCAGGTCGGCCTCGCCATCGTCGTAGAACGGCGGATCCTCAAGGTTGTTCTGCGGAAGATAGCTAATGAGGTCGCGGACGAACTCGAGAGCATCGTCCTCGTCATTGGCCAGGTAGTGGGAATTGCCTGACTTGACGGAGTGGGTGCGTGCGCCGCCCAGCTCTTCGAGAGAGACGTCCTCACCGGTGACTTGCTTGACGACAGCCGGGCCGGTGATGAACATCTGGGAGGTCTGGTCGACCATAACAATGAAGTCAGTGAGGGCAGGAGAGTAGACGTGGCCTCCGGCCGCCGCACCCATGATGATGGAGATCTGGGGGATAACACCGGAGGCCCTGGTGTTGCGGCGGAAAATATCACCGAAGCGGGCCAGGGAGGCCACTCCCTCTTGGATGCGTGCGCCGCCGCCCTCATTGATGCCGATAAGGGGACAACCAGTCTTGACGGCGAAGTCAATGATTTTGCAGATTTTCTCGCCGTAGACTTCGCCGAGGGATCCGCCGAAGATAGTGACGTCCTGGCTGAATACACAAACCGGGCGACCATGGATCGCGCCGACACCGGTGATGACCCCGTCGGTGTACGGACGTTTGCGGTCCATGCCGAAGTTCGTTGAGCGGTGACGGGCGAACTCGTCAAGCTCAGTAAAGGAATCTTCATCGAGTAGCCGTAAGATGCGCTCCCGGGCGGTCATCTTTCCGGTGGCATGTTGCTTTTCGATGGCCGAGGGGGATGCGGCATTGACGGCCTCGTCGATCCTCCGACCGAGGTCGGCGATCTTCCCGGCCGTGGTGTGGATGTCGATCTCCATATGCTGAGACTATCCGTCAGAGGCGACAAATGTGGTGCCGGGCCGCTCCCCGGGACGACTTATCCCCGGGACGATTTAATGGTGCCGCGGGATCACTGGGAGGCAGTCGTCTCCTGCCGACTCACAGATGCACTAGCGCGCAGCACCACCGCCACAGCAGCCAGGGCAACCGCGGTGATGATGACTGGCAGGTAGAGGCTGTGGGAGACCGGATTCGTCGCCGCTCTTCGGCACACTGCTGAGGCCAGGAAGGTGACGATGAAGGCCAGGCTGTCGAGGCCGAAGTGTGGATCGGCATGAGATGCGACGACAACGAGGAAGATTGCGGCGATGCCGGTCGTGGTACAGGTGAGAGTGGCGCTCGACTGCGTATCGGGTAGAGGGCCGATAATCGCCAGGCACAACAGTGCTGCGATGAGGAACACGGCGAGGATGCGACGGGAGTGCTCGTAGAGCGTTTGCATGGTGTCTCCGTATTTATTGCCGCGGTGATCTGTCGTCTCTTTCAGCGATAACATATCTATTTAGGATAACAATAGGGAACCCGGCGTTGGTCCGGCCGTCGCGCGTGGGTACTTTTGGGTAGTCTGAGCAGGTGCCGTCCACACCTTCGCCTATTGCTGATCGCGTTCTTGAGCTTGCCGGGGACACCCTTTTTACGGGGCCTCGTGGGGGAGGAGTTACCTGCATTGACTCCACCGGTTCCACTAACGCCGACATGGCTGCTTTCGTGCGAGCAGGGGGAACGTCTTTCTGCCTACTCGTTGCTGACCACCAAGAGGGCGGGCGTGGACGGTTCACGCGCAGTTGGCAGGATGTCCCCGGTACGAGTTTGGCGATCTCAGCGTTGGTGCCCAATGATCGTCCGTCGCAGGACTGGGGCTGGCTGTCGATGGTTGCGGGGCTCGCTGTTGTCAAGGTCATCAAGGAGGTCGGTGGGGCTGACCGTTCCCGAGTGACGCTGAAGTGGCCCAATGATGTGCTCGTGGATCTGGACACTGACCAGGGCGGCAAAGTGTGCGGAATTCTCTCAGAACGCGTTGACGGTCCAGCCGGTCCGCACGCCGTCATCGGAATCGGCATCAACGTTTCGATGGGGCGTGACGAATTGCCCCTGCCGACGGCGACCTCTCTGGCTCTGTGTGGGTTGAACCACGACAAGAATGAGTTGCTGGCCAGCCTTCTCATCCACCTTGACGAGCTATTAACAGTGTGGTTGGAGACCGGAACGGTGCGGGATCAGTATGTGGCCCGCTGTGACACCATTGGTACTCCGGTCCGTCTGACCTTCGACCCAGAAATCGTGGGTGGTGGTGAGGGGGCCATTGAGGGCATCGGTGTCGACGTTGACGTTGATGGCGCTATCGTGGTGGAAACTTCTGACGGGCGTCGCAGTTTCAACGCTGCTGACGTTCATCATTTGCGAACCAGGTGAGTTCCGCTACGGCGTCCTGAGCGTTCCCACCATCTAGACTGCTGACTATGACGACCCACATCTTGGCCCTTGGTGGTGGCGGTTTTTCGATGTCGAACCGCGGTGAGCCTACCGCTCTCGACCGTCACATCCTTGACCTGTCTGGAAAGTCTTCCCCCCTGGTGTGCTTCGCCCCCACCGCAGCTGCTGACGATCCGGTCTACGTCAACCGTTTTCTGGCCGCCTATTCGGCCCTCGGGGTGCGCAACATGGTGTTGACACTGTGGCAGGGAGCAGCGGAGTCGGTGGAGCGTCTCTCTCAAGCGGCCATCGTTGTCTCTGGTGGTGGATCAGCCGCCAACCTTATGGCGCTGTGGAAGATGCACGGGGTCGACCACGTGATTCGGCGCATGATCGCAGCTGACAGCGACGTCGTCCTCGCCGGTGTCTCTGCTGGTGCAGCGTGCTGGTTCTCCGGGTGTCTAACCGACGCTTTCGGGGATCTGCGAGCTTGGCGTGGCGGTATGGGTCTGTTGGACGGTTCTTTCTGTCCTCACTTCGACGGTGAGTCCGAGCGAGCGCCTATCTACGCCCAAGCGGTCGCCAACGGGGTGCTTCCTGGCGGATACGCGGTCGACGATGGGGCGGCGGTGCATTTTGTCGACGGAATGTTCGCTGGGGCGGTCGCTGAGCATGAAAGGGCCGAGGTATCAAGGTTCTCTGCCTCTGATGAGCCGACATCGTCGGGAGTTCTGCGCGAGGAACTCGACGTCACCGTGCTGTGACCGATTCCTCGCAGTAGTCGTTCAGGTACTCGCCGTATCCGTTGTCCGTCAGGTCCGTGAAGAGGTCGACGACCCGACGTGCCCCGGGGACATCGTTAAGCACCATCTGGTCGGACGGGGTAGTGAGGATGAGTGTTCCGCAGCCCATCATCCGGTCAAACAACGTGGCCTGCCATGACACATCAATGAGGCTGTCAATCATGACATCGTGGCCGCGTCGAACGACAACGCCATGGCGTAACATGACGCGGCGATCGGTGATCGTCATCGTTGTCGTGAACCATGTCAGCCAGGGGGAGAGGGTGCCGACGATAATGAGTGCGACTGCGATAGTGACAACGATCGGCCAATACTGTGCTCGCATGTCGGAAGGCATGATTCCAAGCAGAGCGGCCGCTCCGACAACCCCAACAAACCCCATGACGACGGGCCAGAAGAGGGCTTTGGCGTGACGACGGGTGTGCACGAGTACCGTCTCGTTACGGTTATGCCTCAGTGGCTGTCCAACTCGCACCATGTTTCCAGTATGGACGATTCGCGCTGCGAGGTGATTGCGGCTGCCGGAGGTGAGTCTGAGTCCTACGCCCGTCACGGTGGGCGTTTTATGTCCGGTGGTCGTTACGATGAACGTCGTGACGTCTTACACCATCGGAATCATTGGCGGCGGGCAGTTAGCCCGCATGATGCATCAGGCTGCGATCGGATTGGGGGTGCGCACCCGCCTGCTGGCCTCTGATCCTGAAGAGTCTGCGGCCCAGGTGATGTCTGACGTCGTCGTTGGCTCCCACCTCGACCACGACGCTGTTATGAATTTCGCCGCCGGGTGCGATGTCGTCACCTTCGACCACGAACACGTACCGACGGTCCTCGTTGAGGAGATGGAAGAGGCCGGGTACGCGGTCCGCCCAGGGGCGGCCGCCATGGTTCACGCGCAAGACAAGGTCGTCATGCGTGAGTTTATGGAGCGCGAGGGTTTCCCGAATCCTGCGTGGCAGGTTTGCGACACTCCCGAAGACCTCGTCTCTTTTGGTCATGACCGTGGCTGGCCTGTCATTGCGAAAACCTCCCGTGGCGGTTATGACGGCAAAGGAGTGTTCAAGATCGACGGCCCCGATGGTGCTGGTGAGCCCTTTGACGCGGCCGGGGATCTGGCCGACGGCAAGCAGCCGATTCGTATTCTCGCGGAAGAGTTCGTCGATTTCCGACGCGAACTTTCCGCGGTCGTCGTGCGCTCCCCGTCGGGTCAGGGAGCCGCGTACCCGGTTACCGAAACTATTCAGCGTCACGGGGTATGTGCGGAGACTATCAGCCCGGCCCCTGACCTCTCGTCGGACCGTCAAGTTGAGCTGCAAACCATGGCGCTCGACATTGCTGGACGCCTCGACGTCATCGGGGTGCTGGCAGTCGAGCTGATGGAGCGTGAGGACGGATCCGTCGTCGTCAATGAGCTGGCGACCCGTCCTCACAACACTGCCCATTGGACGGTCGACGGAGCTGAGACGAGTCAGTTTGGAAACCACATGCGAGCCGTGCTTAACCTACCCCTCGGTTCACCGGCCCTGATCGCTCCCGTAGTTGTCATGGCCAACGTCCTCGGTGGGTCCGAGGAGGATTTGACCGGGGCTTTGCAACATTGCTTCGCTCGTGACCCAGAACTTCGCGTCGAGCTGTACGGCAAGTCCGTGCGGCCCGGTCGCAAGGTCGGTCACGTCACCTGCCTTGGTAACGACATTGAGACGACTCATCGTCGGGCCCGCCATGCCGCCGCCTACCTTATGGGAGAACACGATGCCTGAGACCACCACTGCTAGCCGTAAGCCGCGCCGAGGTGAGAAGGTCAAAACAACCACCGGGGGAGCACGCCGGCTGGCGTGTGACGCCAATGGCCCTCAAGTGTCGATCATCATGGGCTCGGACTCTGACTGGCCGACGATGGAGCCTGCGGCTCAGGTGCTTACCGACTTCAATGTGGGATTTGAGGCTGACGTCGTGTCGGCCCACCGCATGCCTGAGGACATGATCGAGTTCGGTCGAGGCGCGCACAAGCGCGGTATCAAGGTGATCATCGCCGGTGCTGGCGGTGCCGCCCATCTGCCGGGCATGGTCGCCGCGCTGACCCCGCTGCCGGTTATCGGGGTTCCCGTGCCGCTAGCCCACCTCGACGGTATGGATTCCTTGCTATCGATCGTTCAGATGCCAGGTGGTGTGCCGGTGGCGACGGTCGGCGTCGGTAATGCCAAGAACGCCGGCCTGCTAGCGGTACGGATTCTTGCCGCGTCGACCCCTGAGCTGTGCGAGGCCATGGTCAAGTACCAGTCCGATTTGCACGATGTGGCTGCGGGCAAGGGCGAGAAAGTGCGTCGTCACTCCTGTCCCTGAGCGACTACCGAGAGTTCATTGCTGAGCTGGCCCGGGATTGGGCCAGCTACGACCCGGCCATTAGATCAGCGACAGGGTTAGTGACAGGTCAACCGGTTGGGCATACAGTCGGTGAGACATGATCGGCATCGGGCCGCAGGACGTCGATCCAAGCGGGGCTGACACGGCGTCCAAGGTAAGCCAGGTGTGCCCGTCGGGCTTCAGGTCCCAGGTATGGGCGGCAGTCAGCAAGGCCTGTGAAGTCCACGGCCGGGCCGCGAATGCCGGCCAGCTACCGTCTGCAGTGATCCGCAGGCCGCCGTTCGAACCGCTGATCGTCAGTTCGTGGACTCCCTGGCGAAGGCCGTTCTCCTGGGGCATGACATAGGGGGTTTGCAGGTCATCCACCTCTCCATTCCAGCGTCCCCAGATGGCGGCGTGCTGAGAATCGGGATAGTTCTCGGTCGGCCCGAGGCCAAACCATGAAACGGTGGTCCATTCTGCGGGCAGGCCGATTGTCACGCCAATGCGACCGAGCATGGTCGGCCAGTATCCGTGCGGATCGACGTGGAGGTCAAGGTGCACCCCTTCGGAACCATCATTGGTCTGGATGGCGCGCCAACTCCACGTTGTCGTCATGGAATTGCGTGCGGCGGCAGCAGCGCTGCGAGTAACGACGACCAACTCATCGCCCTCGTCGCGCACCGACGTCGTGGTGTGGACGAGTCGGTCGAGACCAGCTGCGAGTGCTGCGTCACCAATAGCGTTGCGGGCCAGTGAACTTGCCCGATCGTTGTCAATGGGGGCACGGAAGAGGTCAAGAACAGGAGCGACGAGGTTCGCGTTACCCCATGTCACGAGGCGACCACGACGGTCAAAGTGTGCTGGTCCGAGACTCCAGCCAGTACCGTCACGATGCGGCTGTGACGATGCCGGAAGATAGAGGCGGGGGCCCGGCTTGGGAACCAGCAGAGCTGATGTCCGGGCTACAACGTGACCGGCCGGTGCCCAGATGGTGTCCCTCACCAGCTTCGCTTCCACGACGACAACCATCCGATCGGAGATCTCGTCAGGAAGTGGCACGGTCCCAGTCCAGATTTGGTGGGCGGCCAGGGCGCCGACCTCGAGAACTCCTGTCTGGACGTACTCGTCGTCGTCAATGAGCTGCCACACGAATGTGAGGTCGGATAGGTCTGAGAAATCACGTCGGTTGATCACGGTGATGCCGTTGCCATCGCGCAGTTGCTCGCTGTCGACCTCGATGCGCACCGCCCCCATCGTCGCCGTAAACTCCAGCAGGCCTGGGGAAGGAGTGCGATCGGGCAGGACGAGCCCATCACAAACGAAGTTTGAATCGTGCAGGACCTCACCGAAGTCGCCCCCGTAGGCATAGCCACGTCCAGTGTCGATGCCGTGATCGATCCACTCCCAGATGAATCCACCATGCATGCGGTCACGGTGGAAGTGCGGGTCGAAGCAGCGCTCCTCGTAGGCGTCGAGTTCTCCGGGGCCATTACCCATCGCATGGGCGAACTCGCACATGAAGAAGGGCAGCCCGAGCTCGCGTCCCGTCTGCGGAGCAGGCTCGGCCCCGGGCATGACGGTGCGGTCCCGCACGGCCTCGACCCACTCCATGGACGGATACATGACCGTCCATACATCGCAGATGGCGTGGGCGTCGTCCCCCTCGTAGTGGGTGAAACGGGATGGGTCACGATTCTTAACCCAGTCGTTCATAAGACGAATGCCTTCGCCACAGTGGGATTCGTTGCCCATCGACCACCCGATGATGGCGGGATGATTCTTGTCGCGTTCGACGGTGCGTTGAATGCGGTTAAGTAGGCAGTCATACCAGCGGTCGTCATTGGTCGGGTTGCCGTCCCAGCCACCCCTCTCGAAGCCATGGGTCTCGAGGTCACACTCAAGGAGGACCCAGACGCCATATTCATCGCACAGATCGAGGAAACGAACATTCGGCGGGTAGTGCGAGGTGCGAATGGCATTGACGCCGTGGCGCTTCATGAGCTCGAGGTCAGCGCGCATCGTCTGCTCATCGAGGGTTCGCCCGGTGCGTGGATGCCATTCGTGGCGGTTAACCCCACGGAATACGATTTTTTCTCCGTTGACGGTGATGATATCTCCGGCAATGGCGACACTCCGGAATCCGATCCTTATAGTGACGGTTTCGGTATCGGTGGAGACCGTGGCGTCGTAGAGCTTGGGGGTTTCGGCGGTCCACGGTTGCGCGTCGGGGATCGCCACTTCGGTGTTGCAGGTGGTGGCGAGCTCAAGCTCGGGGATGGCCACGGTTGCGCCCTCCGGCCCGTCGATGAGGAGCTTGGCGTCACCGTCCCAAGAGGCATGGACGAAAAGGTCGTCAATGCCGCCATGAGGCCGAGCCAGCAAGGTGACCTCGCGGAAGATTCCTGACATTCTCCACATGTCTTGGTCTTCGAGGAATGTACCGTCAGACCACTGGCTGACGGCCACAGCGAGCACATTGCGGCCAGAACGCAGCTGCGACGTGACGTCGAACTCGCTGGTGAGACGCGAACCCTTGGTCCATCCTAGTTCGACCCCGTTGAACCAAACACGGGCAAAGGAATCGACGCCCTCGAAGCGCAGCAGCACTCGCTTGGCGTCGGTGAATTCTTTTCCGACCTCGAAAGTGTGACGGTAGCACCCGGTGGGGTTCTCATTGGGAACGACGATGTCCTCGTCTGAGGCGGGAACCGGGATGGGGTAGTTGGTGTTGAGGTAAGCCGGACGGCCAAAGGGCGCGTTTCCGGCTGGGTCGACCATGTGCCAGGAGGACGGCACGGCGAGGTCGACGAAATCGGTGTCGTCGAACTGAGGATCGGGGAAGCCAGCCGGTGCATCGTGGGGTGAGTCGACTAGCTGAAACCGCCAGGTTCCAGACAAATCGAGGGTGGGGGCGTCGGTATGCAGGTGAGCTCGGGGAGCTACCGGACCGTGCCAGGGAATAAGGTTCGTCAGAGCATCGTCGAGCCTGTGTGCGGTGTCGGCATTGACAACCATGGCACCAACCTTAGAGAGTCATGATGAAAACGTGTGCATCACGCTCTCAAAAGGGTGACTATCGGTAGTGCCCGCCTAGGGGAGGTTCTCGATGTGACGGTGACTCTCGGGCTAGCCATCAGGGTGGCCTCACGTGGCGTATGACGACGATCCGATCGCCTTGGGGTGCGGCGAGGCTGCTGTGAGCTGTCCAACCGGAGGGTTACGCAGAGGTGGGAATCAGGATAGTTCGGTTACCTTTGAGGTGTCGCCGCTGCGCAGGTCGTCCCACAATTGGGCGGCCTTGTTGTCGTTCCACAACACCGACGATCCGGCTGAGGTGTAGGCCGAGGCGGTCGAGACGGGGACGGTCATCTTGATTCCGTCGTTTCCGGAGACCTTCATAAGCCCTCGGGCCGTCTTGAAGGCCGTCAAGATTGAGGTGTCGGTGCCGAGCTTTACCGCTTTCGACGCGGCCATATTCACTTTCCAATAGCGTACCGGGTTGATGAAGGTCCACGGGCTAAGGGTCTTCTTGGCCACCTGGGCGGCCACCTGCTGCTGCCTTTTGACGCGGCCTAGGTCTCCTTCCGCGTCGGCCTTACGCATCCGCACGTACCCGAGGGCCTGGACCCCATCGAGGTTCTGGGGGCCGGCAGGAAGGTTCGTGTGAGAGTCCTTGTCGACCATTGGCTTGTTGAGGGTTACATGAACCCCGCCGACCGCGTCGACCATTTGGACGAACCCACCGAATCCAATCTCGACGTAACCGCTGATGCGCAGGTTAGTGGCCTTTTCAATTGTCTGAACGAGCAACTTCGCTCCGCCCATCGAGTAGGCAGCATTGAGCTTGTTGTGATGATGCCCGGGAATGCGCAGGAACGTATCTCGCGGCAGGGAGATGAGGACATCCTTGCCTTCTGGTGGCATGTAGAGCAGCAGCATGGTGTCGGTGCGCAGACCGGCTTCGGTGCCGGTGCCCAATTGCTTCTGTTGCCTGGGCGTGAGATTCTGCCGCTCATCGGTGCCGACCAGCAGTACGAGGGTGCCCGGGTGATCTGCGCCTCGTGGTCCGTCTGGAGTGGCGTCCACCGTTCCAGTATGGCCTAGGGCATATGACGGCACCGCGACGAGCCACACCACCCATGCCAACAACAGCACTATGACGACCTTGAAGGGATGCCGACGTCGACGTGCGCGTGGCGCTGGGTGACTCGCGGCCTGCCGCCGCTGTCGGGCCTGACGCGGTGGGCGTCGTTGGCCATCGGATCCGTACAGCTCAGCAGGAGGACGCCGAGAGGGTCGCGGTTGTGGGGATTGCTGGGAGGAGGAGCGACGTGCACCTTGACGGGGCTGGGGGCGCCGGTCTGTCCGTGGACGACCCGTCCTATCGGACGTGCCGCGCGGCGGGTTCACTGGATCGATACGAGTGGCGTCGTTTTCGTCAACCCCGTATAGCCAGTCCAGGTCAGACTGACGAGATTGCTCGTCGCGGGGCCTGCGCCCAGTGCCTCGATAAGACATGAACTCCACCGTAGTCGCAAGTCCATTCAGATCCGCGGGCTTGATCGGGCGAGTCCTGTGTGCCGAAGGATTAAAAGGCTATTCAGACCTGGCACAATAGCCTGCATGTCGTCATACCTCGCGCCTCCGGTCAGTGTTGTCATACCGGTCAGGAACGAGGAGAGATATCTCGAGGAGTCGGTTGCCGGAGTCCTTAATCAGGGCTACCCGGGTCCGATGGAAATCATCCTCGCTATCGCCCCGAGCACTGATCGCACGGCTGAGATAGCTCAGGATCTGGCTGTTCGAGACGATCGCATTCGGGTGATTGACAACCCCGACGGGACCACTCCCAAGGCCCTGAACCTTGGTGTGGCCGTATCCCAGTACGACATCATCGTGCGCGTCGACGCTCACGGTGAGCTGGGCCCGGAATACATCGCAACCGCCGTCGAATTGTTGGAGCGTATTGGCGCGGCCAATGTCGGTGGGATTATGGACGCGAAGGGACGTACTCCCTTCGAGCAGGCTGTGGCGGTGGCTTATACCTCCAAGTTGGGTTTGGGTAACAGCGCTTTCCATCAGGGCGATGCGCCAGAGGGCCCGGCTGAAACGGTCTTTCTTGGCGTTTTCCGCAAGGCTGATCTCGAAGCCGTCGGTGGTTTCTGCCCGGAGTTTGACCGGGCTCAGGACTGGGAGCTTAACTACCGATTGCGTCAGTCTGGACGAGAGGTGTGGTTCAGCCCCAATCTTCGAGTGACGTACCGGCCTCGCTCTACCGTCAAGGCCTTGGCGAAGCAGTTTTTCCGTACTGGCCAGTGGCGTCGCGAGGTCATGCGCCGCCATCGCGATTCGGTGAGTCTGCGATATGTGGCTGCCCCTATCGCGGTCACGGGGATTACGGCGGGAACTATCCTCGGTCTCATCGGGGTCGTTCATGCTGCTAAGGGCACATCGCTGAAGCGCTGGCCGCTTATCGGCTGGGCGGCGCCGCTGGGCTATGCCAGCATCATCGGGGTTGGGTCGGCCGCCATGAAACGTGACTTGGATCCCGGGGTTCGAGCCCGTCTGCCTCTCGTCTTGGCGATTATGCACATGAGCTGGGGAGCTGGATTTCTCGTCGGTTTAGGTGATCGCGCAAACGACTGATCTCATACGTCGACGGCACCCTCCTGGGCTGCGATGGTGGCCAGGTCATCGGTGGACTCGACGAGGACTAACGACCCGCCACCCAGGAGGCAACTAGTAAGGGTGGTGGCTACGAGTTCGCTGCCACCGAGACGAATCCGATCGGGAGAGAGCAAAACTGGTTGGCTTAGCGGCACTAGGCTGAAAAGTTGTTCTCCGGTCCATTCCTGGCGCCCTGTGAGCTACACAGCATTGGTGGCGGCAGGCCGTGCTGCAACAAGGTCGTCAGGGGCGGCAAGAACATCGGCATTATCAATGGCCCCTGGTACCAGGGTCTCGCACGCAGTAGCAAGGGGCGCAAGACTGCACTGGATGAGGACATCGGGGGAGTTGACGGGGGCGACGTCCGGGCCAATGACTTCTAGTGCTGCTTCCTCTTGCCCAGTCAGATCGACTCGTAGTCCAGCCCACCACGAGGCCAGCAACCACACGCAACTTGTCCAATGGCCGGGACGCACACCGCATACTGAAAGACGGGAGACACCACCGGGCTCGACTCCCTCGCTATCGAGCAGGTAAACCGACTTCGTAACCCACGTCAACAAGGTGCGTGCTGACAGCTCACCGCGGTCGGCGCCGTGGTACCACGTCAGTAGGGGCAATGCTCCTGCGTTCTGACTGCGCTGGCATAGGGCAGTCAGGGGGTCAGAGCTTCGGGTTGGAGTTGGCCGAGTAAGGGAAACCATGGCACCCATTGTGAAGGATAAGACGCTGTGGTGCGTCTAACGCGGTTGCGTTGTCGCGGCCGGATACTCTGTAGACATGCAGCACATCCTCATCCTGGCCGGAGGATCCGGTACTCGCCTGTGGCCGTTGTCTCACCAGGGAGAGCCCAAGCAATTATTGGAACTTATTGACGGGGTCAGTTTGCTTCGGATGGCCTACGAACGAGTCGCTGGGCTGGTGCCCGACGCCAACATTTTGGTGTGCACGGGTTCCTCGTATGCCGATACCGTCGCCAAGCTGTTGCCAGAAGTTCCCGCCGAGAATATTCTGGGCGAGCCGGTGGGGCGTGACTCCCTCAGCGCCGTGGCATGGCCGGCGGGAATTATCGCCGACCGCGACCCCGATGGCGTCATGGCTGTCGTCACAGCTGACCACATTATTCGTCCTGTCGATGATTTTCGGGCCGCCCTCCAGCACGGTTTTGATCTCGCCAATACTGACCCCACCGCTTTAGTGACTTTCGGTGTTGTCCCCACCGAGCCCAATACCGGATTCGGATACCTGCATCGGGGTGGCCGGCTAAGGCCTGGTTCGCGTGCTCACCAGGTACTGGAATTCGTTGAGAAGCCCAGCGCTGAGGTGGCTCGTCAGTATCTGGATTCCGGTGAGTACTGGTGGAATTCCGGCATGTTTGTGTGGCGGGCTGCGACCCTATTGGACTGCTTATCTCAACTCAAGCCCCAGACCCGTCATCACGTCGACGAGTTGGTCGCGGATCCGTCCCGACTAGCTGAGGTTTACCCGTGCATGGAGAAAGTCTCGGTCGACATCGCGGTCATGGAACCGGCATCTCACGGCGGATGTGGTGTTCATGTTGCAGCTATTCCGTTGGAGATCCAGTGGTACGACGTCGGCTCTTACGAGGCGCTGGCCCCCCACTTACCTAGTGATGGGATGGGCAACAACGTGAGCGGTTTGACGGTATCGGTTGACTCAGCCGGAAACTTGTTGATCAATGACCGTCCTGACGCTGTCTTAGCCGTCGCAGGCTTGCATGACATGGCCGTCGTGAGCACTGATCGCGCCACCCTGGTGGTGCCGATGTCTCAATCGCAGCAGGTTAAGGCTGTGGTGGCCGAGGTTGCTGCCCGGGTGGGAGCGCGATACGCGTGAGCAACGCCCGAGAAATTCGTGAGCCACTTGCGTGGACAGTCATCGTTGTCAGCGTTGGTTTCCTTGTCGCTTTTGTTGTGCGTGTGGTCAAGATGCTAACTCACGATCGCAGTGGGCTCTTCGGTATGGCTCGCAGCCTGTCTGGAAGCTCGCTGGGAATTGGCATGATTTTGTTGCTGCTGGCGGCAGTTTTGGTGTGCCGGTTTATCCATCCGGCGACGCCGCATGCTGAATTGCTTGGCAAGGTATCTGCCTGTGTTGTTGCCGTCGCAGCGGGATGTGACCTCGTTCTCGCCCTATTGTCACCAATTCACGGCCCCGGCGGGGCCTTTGGGGCTGCCTTGGGACTATTTGGTGATCTTTTGGCGATCGCCATTAAAGCCCTCGCTGCTTGGGTCTTATTGGTGTTGACGCGGCCCGAGGCAGCTTCAGTCCAGGACAATGAGGACCCCGCAGAACCTGAGGCCGTCCAGGATGGGTCTGCTGACCGCTCCGTCGTCGCCGATGAAGCCGAGGGCCCGGCTCACGGCGATGAAGTTAGTTGGCCAGCCGGGGTCGGCGCAGTGTGGACTAGGGCCGGGGATGCTGCGAGTGGCGCGGGGGCATCATCGTGGGATCAGAATGATGCAGGCGGCGGCTGGACGACGGAGGCGTCGGGCCCTTCACGCGACGAGCCGGACGGCCAGGCGTAGTCATGGAGCTTGTCTGAGTGCGGTCTGTGCTGAGGCCACGAATCGACCACGTTTGCTGGCGCGACACGCCGGTTATTGCGGGTTTTCCGCGCGACAAAGTCGCGCAGTGAATCTCACGCGTGTAGTTTGTGTATCGGCGCGGAACTCGCCGCGTCTGATCTCGAGGAGCTTCCCCCATGGACGAGATTTTAACCTTGCTTGCCGGAGGCGGTGACGACGAGCCAGAGTGGCATGACAAGGCATTATGTGCCCAGACTGATCCGGAGGCATTCTTCCCTGAAAAGGGTGGATCCACCCGTGAGGCCAAGCGCATCTGTGAGTCCTGTGAGGTCCGCCAGGAGTGCTTGGAGTACGCCCTTGCGAATGACGAGAGGTTCGGAATCTGGGGCGGATTGTCCGAGATGGAGAGGCGTCGGCTGCGCAAGCGGGCGTGACCTGACGTCGGAGCGCGGTTATTGACACGGCCCGGTAAAATGCCCTGTCTGCCCGGGATGGCTGTCTGCACGATGCGGCATATGCGATGATCGCAGACGTGGTGTGCATCCCGTGCTCCATGACGTCGACGAACAGGTGGCCTGCTAGGTGAGTGACGAGAAGTACTCTGCGGAGACCGGACCCGGCGAGAGTCACCAGTGTGACCGCAGTGATGCTCCCCGCACTGCGGAGGGGTTGACCGACTGGACTATCCCTGTCATCCCGTCGACGCGCATTGATCCGGAGGATTGGGCGTGGGCACACGAGCAACGCAAACCGGTAGACCCCGACATCACAGTCGACCAGGTCGCAGCGATTCTCCTCGTTCACCAGGCGGCCGGCTGGTTGCCGCGAGCCCTCAACGCATTGCGGCGTAGTGGAGAGCGCGCGGCAGTGCAGATTGCCGTCGACCTCGGCTCTACGGATGGTTCTTCCGACTTGCTCGTGGCTGCTGTGGACGAAGGATTGTTGGACGAGTGCGTGACGGCTAGCGCGGACACCACCCCTGGTGAGGGCATTAACCTAGCGATCGATCGACTTTCTGACGGTGTCACCCATATCTGGATCCTGCACGACGACGTTGAGGTGCGTCGTGACTCATTGACGTGCATGCTGCGGGAGGCTTCGCGCAAGCCTCACCCTGACGTCTTGTATCCCACATTGCTTAAACCGGCCCGGCATAACTACCCGGAGTTTATTGATGAGCAAGGACAGAGCGTCAGTACCGGCGGTGCTCGTGTTCTGCCGGTCGTCGATCGCGGAGATATTGACCAGAAGCAGGCTGATCCGGGTCCGATCTTGGGTGGCTCGACGGCTGGCATGTTCGTTCGGGTGGACGTGTGGCGGCGCCTGGGTGGTTTCGACCCGGCGCTTCCCCTTTTCCGTGACGGCGTGGATTTTGGCTGGCGTGCCAATGAAGCGGGCATGGTGGTTCGCACTGCGCCGAGTTGTACTATTCATCACCGTCAGGCGGGCCGAGGGTGGCAGCGAGAGTCGCATTTGGCTCCCCGCCCGGATGTCACCGACCGTCTCGCGGGGATGCGAATGGTTGCAGCCCGGACCGGTCATCCCACCCGCACGAGTCTGGCTCTCCTGGTGGCTAGCGTGTGGCGTTTTCTCGTCCTTATGGTGGGTAAGGCCCCCTCGCGTGCGGTCGACGAGTGGCGGTCCGGCCTGCAGTTGTGGCGGTCACGCTCGGTTACCCGCGAGATGACGCAGCGCCTGCAGGACTTCCATGCGCAGTGCGATCCTGACGACCTTGAGAACACCAACCGTCTCCTACCCAGCCGACGCAGTGTCTGGGCTCGGGCAGTTGACCGTTACGCCGGGGATCTGTCTGATCGGATCCACCCGTGGCGCAATGAGGATGGAACGACGATCGACGATCTCACTGGCGACGACTTCACCGTCCGCGACCACCGTTCTGTCGTCAATCCGTACACCGTCATGGTCAGCCTTATGGTGGTAATCGGGATCGTTGCCTGCCGTGGTCTCTACGGCTCTGGTAGAGCGACGTCGACCTGGCTCGCGCCGGCGCCATGTGGTCTGGCTGGAGCGTGGCATCGCTGGTTGACCGCTGTTCCTGGATTGTCTGGAGGGAACGCCCCCTGGTTGGCGTGGCCAGCTTTCGGCTCGGTGTTGACAATTGGGGAGCCGGAAGTTCTGGTCCGTATCCTGCTCGTCGTAACCCCGCTGCTCACGGCGATGTCGGCACATCGATTGTTCCGCCGGGTGGTTGGCCTTGGCACGACGACGGTGCTGCTCGCGAGCTTCTGGGGCATGCTTCCTGTCCTCACCGGCGGCCTAGCCCGAGGCTCGGTGACAGCATTGGCGTTGGGGGTGATTCTCCCCCACATGGCCCTGCATACGTGGCGGTTGGTCAATCCCGAGACTGTTGACGTCGTTGAGCTGCGCGGTGCTGATACTGGCAGTCACCAGGTGGGGGGCGTTTCCTCGGCAGGCGGCCTGGCTCTGTGGTCAGCCCTAGCTATCAGCCTTGTTCCTGCATTGTGGGTATACCCGGTCGCGGTGGCCGTCGGCATCCTCATGACCCGACCTCGACGTCTGCTGCTCGGCAGCATAGTTGTATTAGGGCCGCTACTGGTCATTTCGCCGTGGATTCCTCGGCTGATAACCGAGCCTGGGCGCATGGCGACCGGGGCTGAGCCTGTGCTTAGTCCGGCTGTAGAGACGCGTGCCGGGCTATGGCTGCTAGTAGGCCGCGCGATTGTCCCCGGTACTGCTCCTACCGTGTTTACCGTGATCGCGATGGCTCCGTTGTGGATTGCTGCGCTGTGGGCGGTCTGGCGTCTAGTCATCGATCGCTCGGCATCCATCGGATCCCTGACCGGTCATCCCCGCGGTCGAGTGCTGGCCCTCACCATCGTCTATCTGGTGTGCCTTGTCCTCACGGGTGTGGCGTCGCGCACCTTGGTCACCGTCTGGAATGTGCAGGTGCATCCGGCTATCGAACCGTGGCAGTTGGTAGGCGCCGGGGTGCTCCTCATACTTGTGGCAGCTGCCCGCCAGCCGGCCATGTTGCAGCGTGCCGAAGCGGATCATCTTCCCGCCGACGAATCCCCGACCCTTGGCCAGCTGCTTGTTGGCATCGGTAACCGATGGTTGCCGTGGGTGTTGACGATATCTGTGGCCGCCAGTGGCGTCTGGTGGCTTGTGGGGGGCGCTCGCGGCCCGATGTCCACCACTGCTGCCACGCGCCCGGCCTATGTCACAGCAGTCGAGGATTCGGCTCGTCACACCCGTACTCTTATGGTGAATGTGCATAGCGGCAGCGCCCACTGGAACCTCGTCGACTCCAATAATCCGAGCTGGGGCAGCGGTGAGCGTCCGACTATTTCTTCGGACAGCCGCATTGCTGACTCGGCTGCTGATCTTGCCCGTGCGGTGGCGACCGGAGCTGTCCCAGACGACCTGGCTGATCGTCTGTCTGACCTGGGAATCGGTCATCTCTGGCTTCGTGGTGCAGGGGCCGATGTCGTGTCCCAGGTGGGTAATGCCTCAGGTTTGGCTGCCGCGAATACGGATCCCACGACGACGGTCTGGACCGTCGATGGGCATCCTTCACGGGCCTTGCTTAGTAGTCGTGGCAGCGGCCAAGTTCCTGTCGCCGGGAAGGTAACCGAATCAGGAACCGTGACAATACTCGAGCCCCGTGATCATCGGTGGAGGGTCGAGGTAGGGGGCACGCGGCTGAGTCCGGCGGTGCGGCACGGAATCGGAGAGTCGTACCAGGTTGGCTCGGCCCGTGGTGATCTGACCTGGTCGATGCCGACCCAGAGGTGGGCCGGTGCCATCGAGCTGGTTGCCCTTCTCATCTTGTTGGTGGTTGCTGGGCCTCAGGCTGCTCAGCGCAACCGCATCGCCGCCCCCCGCCGATCCCTGTCGCGTAAGCCACGCCGTCGTCAGGAGGAGTCATGAGCGATCGTCCCCGTCGCGCCCTCGCGGATGACGAGGAGCCCGAGGAGATTCCTGAGGTTCGATTCGTGGAGGAGGGCGCGATCCCAGCGCGTCGCGCGGCCGGTTCTGAAAATGTCAGCGACCAGCCGACGCCTCATGCTGCCCGCGCTATGGCTCAGGTGCCGGCATCCGGCGAAGATAGCTGCGATGAGCTGACGGAACCCGATAAGAAGGCCGGACGCTACTGGAAGGGGCCGGTGTGGGCAGTGACCTTGGCCATCGTGGCGATCGCAATGTCGTTGGCCACTTCAGTGATTCCGCCTATGCAGCGTTCTGCCGCTAAGGTTCAGCCCATCTCTTCAGGACGTACCCTGGTGTGCCCTCCTTCCCAGGGGAAGGCCAGCCTCGCTGCCGGGTCCTCGGGTGGAAGCCTACAAGTCGGCACTTCGGTCGAGAAGCTGTCTGAAGCGTCGGTTCCTGTAATGACCAACGTGGATACTTCAGCAGGTTATATCCGGTCTACGGCCGGGCAGCGTCGGCCCTCTGGCTCGGCTCTATCTTCAGAAGGTGGCATGACGACGTGGGTGCCGTGTATTGGCGCAGCCACGGGAGGAGCGGTCAGTGTCACGAACCCTTCCACTTCGGACCTTGTGGTGGTCAACTCGGACATCCGGGCAGCCACCGTCGACGTCACTATGTTGGGGCCGAAGGGAGAAATTGTTACCGCCGGGATGCGAGGGATTCGTGTTTCTCCGGGACAGACCAAGGTGTTGCCGATGTCGGTGTGGGATAACGGCGCCACCCCGGTGACCGCTCTTGTTAACGCCCGAGAGGGACGAGTCGTCGTTGGTGCTCGTATGTGGGCAGGTCAGGGCCACGATACGAGCGCGATGACTCAGGCAGCCAAGACGCTGTTTTTGCCAGCTGTCCCTGCCAAGGTGTCGACTGCAACCCTTATCATTTCGAATCCCGGCACGAGACGGTTGAGTGTGTCGGTGACAGCGCTGGCTGGGCGTGGCCCCTTCACCCCTGACGGTGCCGACGAGATCGATATTGACCCCCGATCCACTGTCCAAGTAGACCTGTCTAAGGCTTTAGCAGGGGAAGGTGTCGGGCTACGTTTATCCGCTGATGATCCGGTTATTGCTCGGTTATTCGTTCAGGGTAAGCCTGGCACCACCGATAATGCCTTGGTCAGTCCGGGAGGGTCGAGCAAGGTCCTGGAGCAAACTGTAGGGACAGCGGGGACCCTTGAACTATCGAACCCGGGTCGGGAGGCCGTCACCTTTTCAGGCGAACTGACAGGCACTCACGGGGAGAAGACGGCGATCGAGGGCACGGTTCCGGCTGGGTCCACCTGGTCGGGGAAGGTTCCAGCAGCTGGCCACTTGCACATTGTGGGGTCGGCTCCGCTCATTGGTGGGGTCATATCTGCCAGCGGTTTGGCCGTTCTTCCCTTGGAGGCTGTGGCGGCCATGACGAACGGTCGCAGTGTTGACGTTGATCCTCAGCTGCGCTGACGGCCTCAATCGTCGATGCTGGGATCGATTGTCTCTACTGGGGTGCCAGTCAGCGCTGAGAGCTGTTCGACGAGAGTGCGATGAACGAGGATGGCTAATCCGCGCCTACTGGCCGTCCTTAACTCGAGGGGTCGTCGATAGATGACAATTTTGGCGGGGGAGTGCTCGCTACCGTCGACGGCAGAGGACAGCGGTACCCGCCCCTCCGTCCAGTCTGGCATGGTCGGGACATCCTCAGCCCCGACGACAACGTTGTCAAGGATCCCCGGGCACGACATGTGTACTTGCTGAACGGCCTGCGTCAGACAGGCCGTGAAAAACTCGGCGTGGGTGGGATCAACGCGGTCGATGCGTCCGCCGTAGGAGCGAGACAAGACGACGGGCCCGCGCTGGCCACGACTATGACGGTTGCGACGCTTGGACATGCCGCCACTGTATTGCGGTTGGGCACGTAGTGCGACGAAGAGCGGGTGTGTGGTGTACCGGGGCACCGATGGTCTCTGCGGTGTCCGCGTGGCAACTGTGTGACTATCAGTGTGTGGCGTACCGTGCCCTGGGTGAGAGAGTGCATTCGCCCCGGATGTTCCCGACCAGCGGTCGCGACGCTGACCTACGTCTATGCCGAGCGCACTGCAGTTGTCGGGCCTTTGGGGCCTAGCCATGAACCCGGTGCCTACGACATGTGTGCCGAACACGCCGAAGCGCTCTCGGCGCCGGTGGGGTGGGAAGTCATCCGCTTGCCCGGTATCGACAATCCAGCCCCAGACCCACCAGCCGATGATCTGATGGCGCTGGCGGCAGCGGTGCGGGAGGTGGGAATGCTCGAGGACGAGGTGCTGCCTGAGCCGGACCCCGCTTCGGTGCACGTTTTAGGTCGGCGTGGCCATCTATCCGTCATCACGGACGCCAGCCGTGACGTCACAGGCCACTAGGATGACGGTATGCCTGATTTACCGCTGGCCCCTGAGGCACTCGACCTCTCTCCGGCATTCCTTGAAGTGGCAGCTTGCCCGGCGTGCCATTCCCGGTTTGCCCTGGATTTCGACAGTGGGGAATTGGTGTGTTCCTCTCCGTCGTGTGGGCTAGCCTTTCTCGTGCGCGACGGCGTTCCCGACCTTCGCCTTGACGCGGCGCGTAAGCGAGAAACTGGTCAGGGGGTCACTGCCGAGGACACCGAAGCTTTTGAGCCCACTCATCGTCATGAGATGAGGCCGCAGTGACTTTCGACGATTCGCGTCTCGACGCGCCTCTTGACGCACTCGCCGAGCGGGTGCTGCGTCAGTTGGCTAGCACGGGAGCGCGCATTCGTCGTGACTCTGCGGATCTCGGCGAGGTACGTCGAACGGTCGGTGAGTGGGGACAGCCCCGGGGGGTACTCGTTGTCGGCCCCGAGGCTCGTTTAGTGCGGTCTGTCCTTGAGCCGATATGTCCCGTCCCGCTAGTCGCGTGGCCTTTCCTGCGGCTGCCAGCGTGGGTTGGCCCCCTTGATCTTGTCGTCGCCCTCGATAGCGATGGACGGTGTGCGGCCCAGGTAGCTGAGGCCCGACGTCGAGGTAGTGCCATCATCTTGGCGTCCAGTGGCGAGACCGAGGCTTGGCAAGCTGCCGGTAGCCACGGCACTGCCCGTATTCAGATGGCCTCCGAGGATGCTATGTCGGCCGCTGTCGCGGCTCTGTCGGTGCTGAGCGACCTGGGTCTTGGACCAGTTGTCGATCCCGGGCAGGTTGCTCGGGTTGCGGATATGGTTGCCGAGTCGGCTTCGCCCCACCATGACCTCGCCGTCAACGAGGCTAAGGATCTCGCGTGTGCGTTAGCCGATGCAGAGCCCCTCTTGTGGGGTGGTTCTGTCCTTGCGGCGCGGGCATCGCGACGCCTCGCACAATGGATGAGGCGAGCCACGGGTCGTATCGCCTTGTCCGCCGACTCCGCAGCGCTGCGTCCTGTCATTGATTCTGCTCCTAGGAGGGATCCCTTCGCTGATCCTGACCTTGACGGTGAGACGCGTCGCCCTGTCCTTGTCGTCATGGATGACGCCGAGACTGAGCACGCCGCTGCCCGCCGCGACCTTGAGCAGCTGTGCGCCGCCCATGATGTGACGGTGCGCAGCGTCACCTTGCCGCTCGGCATTGATGAGCAGTCCTCGCCGATGAGCCGCTATGTCGCCTTGCTACTCCAGGGAAGTTTCGCCGCTGTCTACGTGGCTCTCGGGCTGGATCGTCTGAAAGAGATGACATGAGCCAAGCGCACGCTGCCCAGCGGCCGAACGGGGCCAAGGAGCCAGCCAACCCGACGCAGGGAGGCCGCAAAGCGATCATCGCAGCTGCCTCCGCCAACCTTGCGATCGCGGTAACGAAGGCCATTGCATGGGCACTTACTGGGGCCTCGTCGATGCTCGCCGAGGCTATCCATTCGGTGGCTGATACCGCCAACCAGGTCGTTCTCATGATGGGTGGCAAGGAGTCCCACAAGGAAGCTGACGAGGACCACCCCTTCGGCTATGAGACGGCGCGGTACTTGTCTGGTTTCATTGTCGCTATCGTCATCTTCACCCTTGGTGGTCTGTTTGCCCTGTATGAGGCCTATCACAAGATCGGCGCGACTCTTGGTGGTCATCCCGATGAGCTCCTCGATTCCCAGTGGTGGTGGGTGCCGCTGGCAGTCGTCATGATTTCTCTTTGCGCAGAGGGAGCTAGTCTGCGTACCGCTCTCAAGGAGAGTAGCCAGGACCGCGAAGGCATGACGATTTTGCAGTACATCCGGAAGGCTAAGGCCCCGGAGCTTCCGGTCGTCATGTTGGAGGACTCTGCTGCCGTTCTTGGTTTGATTTTTGCTTTCTTGGGTGTTGGCCTCACCCTGCTCACCCATAACCCGATTTTCGACGGCATTGGCTCGGCTTGTATCGGTATTTTGCTGGTCGTTGTCGCAGGGGTGCTTTCGCGCGAGATGAAATCTCTGTTGGAGGGGGAATCAGCTGCCCCGGAGTCACGTAAGGCCGTCTATGACGCCTTGATACATTCTGACGGAGTTGACTCGGTAATCTATATGAAGACGGTTCACCTGGGTCCTGAGACGATCTTGTTGGCCGCCAAGATCGCGGTTGATCCGACGGATTCCGCCTTCGAGGTCGCGCGCATTATCGATAACGCCGAGGCGTCGGTCCGCGCCGCTGAGCCGTTGGTTGGTCCGCTATTCCTTGAGCCCGATATCCGTTATGGGGATAAGCGCATTAAAGACGGGGAGGAAAGACCGGAGGATCAGTCATGAGCAAGCAGATTTTGGTTCTCAACGGCCCGAATTTAGGTCGGCTTGGTCGACGGGAGCCACAGATTTATGGGACGACCACCCATGACGATTTAGCGGCCCGGCTGATCGAATACGGTCGCGAACTGGGGCTGGACGTTGAGGTGCGTCAGACCGATTCTGAGGAACGGATGATGGGGTGGATTCATCAGGCCGCTGATGACCGGACCCCGGTCGTCATTAATCCGGCGGCTTGGAGCCACTACAACATCGCTATTGCCGATGCCCTCGTCCAGTTGGTGGCGCCTTGTATTGAGGTCCATATCTCTAACATCGCAGCCCGGGAGGAGTTCCGTCACCACAGTGTGGTGTCGGCGCATGTCACCGGGACGATCGCCGGGCTGGGATTGAAGGGGTAT
Organism: Cutibacterium sp. 37298; assembly: GCF_023838685.1. NCBI lineage: Bacteria > Bacillati > Actinomycetota > Actinomycetes > Propionibacteriales > Propionibacteriaceae > Cutibacterium > Cutibacterium sp. 37298. The sequence goes on along the minus strand of NZ_JAJNRJ010000003.1, from coordinate 18,318 downwards.
GAGCTGGCGTTGTCCTGGCTGGCCACTGATTGAGGTCTGTGTTCCTCATCGGTGTGTTTACCGGTTCATCGACTCGAAGATCTCCTTGCACTCCGGGCAGACAGGGAATTTCTCGGGGTTGCGGGAGGGTACCCATACCTTGCCGCACAGGGCGACGACGGGGGTCCCGTTGACCATCGCGTCGGTGAGTTTCGCTTTGGGGACATAGTGTGAGAAGCGTTCGGCGTCACCGTCATCGAAGGATGGACGAGTCTTTTCCTCGACCGCGGTGCTGGAACTTGGTGCCACCTGTGTGCTCATGGTCAACCAGTGTACGTGGCCGCCCGCAGTCGTGCGACAGACGGATCTTGGCACGCATACACCGTGTAGTCGCGTCCCTCGTCACGGGATATGTGATTGCTGGCAGGTGCTGTGCCCCGAGCAGTGCAGGCCGGGATGTGCCCGGGCTCACATCTCCTTCGAGAGGCTCCAAAAGTCGCTTTGAGCACGGAATCGACGGCCCTTGCCGACTGGATAGCGACTCGTAATTGGGCCAAACTGGAGGATCAGTGGGCAAGGATGGTGGAACGGTGCTGAGCTCCGACTGGGCTGATAGCGGCACTCGACGACCTTGCCGACGGCGGAAACTGGCATGACCGCTTCCTCGTGGGAGAATGAACTAATGACGAATGCGACTCCACCCCCGATGGGCTGGTACCCCGACCCTGCCGGAAGCGAACAGGAGCGGTATTGGGACGGCGAGCGTTGGACCCGGAATCTGCGCAATCCGCCGGATCCTCAACCGCACCCTGGTGTCGGCCATGTGCCCGAGACGCTCGCTCCGGTGTCGCGGGTTCCGTCATCGCCACGACCTAACGCAGCCGTTTCGCGTCGCGGGAATGCCGATAGGTCACAGAGTCCGGCGCAGAGTCGGTGGGGATCGACTGCTGACGGAGTCCCCCTAGCCGGCTGGTGGTGGCGAGTGTTGTCGACCATCATCGACGCCGTTCTGGTGTGGATCGTCGTCGGACTGACGATGCATGAGACAGTGGCGAGCATCGTCGACGGTTACCAGACGTTCCTCGCCACCTCGATGCGTGCAGTCAACGCTGGGGCTAGCCCCTCTGACGTCGTCACGATGCAATCCCTGATGAAGGCCGGATTCGTCAGCGACCTGTCGAACCTCGTCGGTGCGGTGATCATTTCGCAGGCGATTTACCAATTCATCATGTTGGCAGCTTGTGCGGGTTCGGTCGGTCAGCTGATATGCGGGCTGCGAGTCGTCACCCTGAATAAGGGCAAGGAACATCGTCGTCTGGTGTGGTGGCGTGCTCTGATAAGGGCCACCGTGTGGGCCTGCGTCGAGATCGGTAATCAAGCCATCGTCCTGTTGACACCTTTTAGTTACCTCATGCCATTGTGGCAGCGTTCCCGTCAAACCATTCATGACGCAGTGGCAGGCACTCAGGTGGTTCGCCCGCCCCACCAGTCTGGCGTCGAGTAAATTTCGTCGTTGTAGGGGCGATTCGTCGTCCTGGCACAATCTGCCCGATCCTGACTTTCGCCCCGACGATTGGGGCGCCGAAAGGCCGTCATGTCCTTGACAGATCCCCACCTGACGACCCTGGCCGATCATTTCGGCATCGCTCGTGATTATTACGACTGGAAGGGCCAGTACACCGAGGTCGGGGAGGCGACTGTTATTGCTGTCCTTGACGGTTTGGGAATTGACGCGTCGACTCCGGAACGTGCCGAACGCGCGTGCCACGAGGTGACTAACCGGAAGTGGCGTCGAGTGTTGCCCGGAATCGTGGTCCTACGTGAGGGCCAAGAGGGGCGGGTTGACGTCCACGTTAACGCAGGGGAGTGGGTGGAGGTTCACGTCGTTTGCGAGGACGGGCAACACCGCGAGTGTTGGCAGGTTGATAATTGGAACCCCGATCGCCATGTGGACGATCGTTGGATTGGTGAGGCCACCTTCGGTATCCCTGGCGATCTACCGTTGGGCTACCACACGATCGTCGCGACGACTGCGGACCATCGCGCGACTTCTACGCTTGTTGTCTCCCCGAACTGGCTCGGCCTTCCTCGTTCGATGGGTTCGTCTCGGGTCTGGGGCCATGCCGTGCAGTTGTATTCGACTCGCTCCCGCGCCTCCTGGGGAATGGGCGATTTTTCCGACCTGGCGGACCTGTCCACCTGGGCGGCCACTCAGGGTGCTGACTACGTGCTCGTGAATCCGCTGCATGCCAGCCAGGTTGTTTCCCCTATCGAGCCGTCGCCGTATTTGCCTTGCAGCCGCCTCTTCCTGAACCCGCTGTATGTGCGCCCCGAGATCATCCCGGAGTATGCCGACCTCGACGTCTATGAGCGTTCCCAGGCACGCTCGGCCCGGGCCCAAGCAGCGGCCGATGTTGAGGCGATCGATCGAGATCGTTCCTGGAACGCTAAGCTGCCAGTGCTAGAAGCCGTCCATGCCCTTGGCCTGGAGGGATCGAGGGAATTGTCCTACCAGGCATTCCGCCGGCTGCGCGGTACTCGTCTAGGAGATCTCGCGACGTGGTGTGCATTGACGGAGGTATACGGCAACGATTGGCGCACCTGGCCCGAGGAGTATCAACGCCCCAGCAACCGTGCCGTCTCAGAGTTCGTGCGAGCCCACGAGGAACGCGTCGACTTTTTCATGTGGCTGCAGTGGATTGCTGACCAACAGCTTTCGGCGGCTCAATCTGCCGGACGTGATGCCGGGATGTCGCTGGGACTCATGTGCGATATGGCGGTGGGTGTTTCCGGTGCCGGAGCTGATGCGTGGATGCTCGGGAAGCTCTTTGCTGACGGCGTTTGCGTCGGGTCACCGCCTGATGCTTTTAATCAGGCTGGGCAGGAATGGGGACAGCCTCCGATGCGTCCCGACATCCTCGCCGATCTGGCATATCGGCCTTTCCGCGACATGGTGCGCGCCGCTTTGCGTCACGCTGGTGGTATTCGCATCGACCATATTCTCGGCCTGTTCCGGCTGTGGTGGGTTCCCGTCGGTCTCGGCCCGCGTATGGGTACTTACATACGGTACGACCACGAAGCCATGGTTGGTATTTTGGCGCTGGAGGCGCACCGGGCTGGCGCCCTTGTCGTGGGCGAGGACCTGGGAACGGTAGAGCCGTGGGTGCGCGCCTACCTGCGTGAGCGCGGCATCATGGGCACCTCGGTCCTGTGGTTCGAGAACGGTGAGAATGGCAATCCGCTGCCTCCTGAGCAGTGGCGCGAGTACGCCATGAGTTCGGTCGCTACCCATGATCTACCTCCCACTACTGGGTATCTGGCTGGTGATCACGTTGAGGTGCGTCATGAGCTGGGACTACTCACGGAATCTCTCGAGCACGAGCGCGCTGAGGTGGCTCGTCAGACTGCCACCTGGATCGCCATCCTGCGTGAGCGTGGCGTGTTGGTGGGGGATGACCCCTCCGAAGAGGACATCGTGTTAGCGATGCATCGCATGCTTACCCGCACTCCGTCAAAGGTGCTCAATGCCACCCTGACTGACGCAGTGGGAGATCGTCGCACCCAAAACTTGCCGGGTACCACGAATGAATATCCAAACTGGCGGGTCCCTCTCAGCCATCCGGATGGTTCCCCGATGTGGCTGGAGGAGGTATTTACTGACGAGCGGGCTGCGCGACTGTCTCACGTCATGAACGAGAAGTGACCGTCATGCGTGAGCTGGTGCGAGCGTAATAACGAAAAATTGGGGTCCGGTGCCGTGAAGCACCGGACCCCACATGTTGAGATCCAACAACTCTGAGCGGTCGCTCAGTCAGCGACGGCCTTCTTGAGAGTGCTGGAGGCCGAGATCTTGACGGCCTTGTGAGCCGGGATGGTCATGGACTCGCCGGTGCGAGGGTTGCGGCCATTGCGAGCGGGACGCTCAACGGTTTCAGCGGTGAATAGACCGGGAAGCTGCACCTTCTCACCCTTGGCTAGAGCGGCGGTGATGACGTCGGTAAGAGCCTTAACGGCCTCGTTGGTCTGGGCCTCAGTGAGCGAGGCCTGCTTGGCGACGGTCTTGATGAGCTCGGACTTGGTCATGGGGTCTCCTCAAATGGACTGTGTTCGATTTCGGGCTTGTTGCCGGTTCTCTCATAGTTGACATTAGCGGTTGTCGGTTCTCAGTCAAGCCCAAAACCGCGTCATAAGGGGCTTTTGGACAGATTTCGGGCCCTGAGGTACCTCGCGTGTCGTATTTCTGGCGTGCTCTGGGCCGTGCCCCTGGGGTTGTGCTCAGGAGAGGGATGCTCCAAGAACGGTGTCAGCGCCGTCGTTGCCTTGCTTCACCATGACTGTGGGGATGGCCTGGTCGCCACGCGAGATGCGTCGTCCGGAAATTGGCAGTTCAGCGATGGCAGCCTGGTGACGTTTACGCGCCGTCTCCAGCGGTTCACGGCCCACAACTTCCCCGTTGACGATGAGCGGGACGATGAGGTTACGGTCGTCAGCGTCGGCGGCTGGCGGTTGGCCCACCCCGACGACCTCTGCGGTGGCGATCCCACCTGAGCCAATGCGGCGCACCGCATACTTTCGCCCGCCCACAGTGTTTTTGTGGGACGACTTCTTGGCCACCGGCAGCAACTCGGCGTCGGGGCTGTCTGAGGTGGCGCGGGCGACTAGCTTATAGACGAAGGAGCAGGTTGGAGCTCCCGAACCGGTTACCAGGGAGGTTCCGACGCCGAATCCATCGACGGGGGCACCGCGCAGGGCGGCGATTTGCCATTCGTCAAGGTCGCTAGTGACGATGACGCGAGTGTTCGGGGCGCCGAGGTCGTCGAGCAAGTTGCGGACTTGACGAGCGACGATGGACAGGTCGCCGGAGTCGATACGGACCGCGCCGAGGCGTCCCTCGGTGAGGCGGATGGCCGTGCGTACCGCATTGTCAATGTCATAGGTGTCGACGAGAAGGGTTGTCTTTTCACCGTAGGCGGCTAGCTGGGCGCGAAAAGCCTCTTCCTCGGTGTCATGGAGGAGGGTAAAGGCGTGGGCAGCGGTACCAGAGGTGGGGACGCCATAGCGGATCCCGGCGGCTAAGTTAGAGGTCGGTCCGAAGCCGGCGATCCACGCGGCACGGGCGGCAGCGACGGCGGACTCTTCGTGGGTGCGTCGCGAGCCCATTTCGATGATCGAGCGGCCTTCACCCATCATGACCATGCGGGATGCGGCGGAGGCGATAGCTGAGTCGTGGTTGTAGATGCTGAGCAGCACGGTCTCGAGCACGCAGGCTTCGGCGAAAGTGCCCTCGACGGTGAGCAGCGGGGAACCAGGAAAGTAGAGATCGCCTTCAGCGTAACCGTGGATGGATCCGGTAAATCGGTAGTGTGACAGCCACTCGGCCATGTGCGGGCCGACTACCCCGGTGCGTTCCAGGAAGGAGACGTCCTCGTCGGTGAATCGGAAGTTCTCGACAGCATCAAGGACGCGTCCGGTACCGGCTACGACGCCGTAGCGGCGGCCTTCGGGCAGACGTCGGGGGAATAATTCAAAGACACAGCGGCGGTTGGCAGTCCCTGATGCCATGGCGGCTTCGACCATGGTTAGCTCGTAGTGGTCGGTGAACAGTGCGGTCGACATGGGTCACAGTCTAAGAGGGGGTGCGCTCTAGAGGATGTTTGCGTCGGTGAAGTTTGAGTGTCTCACCTGGGTGACAGAATGAGCACATGTCTGTAGCCACCGCGGAACCCATGACACACCGCCTTGTCGGCCAGGAATCGACATGGACGACGGTCGTTTGGGACGATCCGGTGAACCTCATGGACTACGTGACGATGGTGTTTATGAGATATTTCGGTTACCCGCGCGAACGCGCCACCCAACTCATGATCCAGGTACATAACCAGGGTCGAGCGACGGTTGCCGAGGGTAGTAAAGATAGAGATGGAGGTAGCCGTGCATGCGATGCACGGCTACGGTTTGCAGGCCTCGGTCGAAAAGGGCGGCCAAGGATGAGGATCGAGGGCACTCGAAATCGCTGGGTCTGGTATCTAGAACACGTCGAAATTATCGGCATCGAGACTGCCCTGGGATATTACGTGGAGGCCTTGTCGCGTTTGCGTGCCGCTCCTGCCCATTCCACGACGGAGGGGGCCCGTTCGCTTTTTGGGAGAGCCAGTTTTCTGGACTTCAGGAGGACGACGAGGTGCGTCGATCGATCCTGCCCAGCGCCTATCGCGACGACGATTCAGCTGACGCGCAATTCCATGTCGACCATGACGCCGAGGATGTCGCGGCGCGCTGGGAAGACGCTCAGTCCTTAAGCGCTGATGTGGAGACGTTGCACCGAACCGGCTGTATTTCCATGAACCCTGAGATGACGCAACGTTGGCTTCGTACTGTCAATGCGCTGCGTGGCATGATGGCCGCCCGGCTAGGGATCATCGACCAGGTTACTGCCGACGAAGTCGCTCGGGCGGCCCGGGAGGAATTGGGTGCCGAGGAGGAGTGCGTCTACGAGTGGCTTGGCCTCGTCGTGGAGGTGCTCGTTGAGGTGGAGCTGTCGGAGTAGGTGTCAGATTTCCCGTACGGTGACCGGCTCGCGCAATCGCAGACTCAGTTGACGTTCCAGGCGCTGATGTAGGGTCATGATGGCTGCCGGGCAACCTCGGCATGCTCCCTTCATGGCGACGTCGACTCTGCGCTCTTCGTCACCGACCGACACGTCGACCAATTCGATTGACCCTCCGTGCATCGCGGCAACCGCGCCGACGGGCCCGCCGATGAGTTCATCGGCGCACCGGCGCAGTGTCTCGACTTCGTTGAGGGGCTTGCTGTCAGGGCCGCCCACCCATTCATCGGTGCGTTCCAAGGCTGTGGTTAAGGCAGTCCGGAATCCGGCACCGATGCGTTCCCATGTGCCCTCGAGAACAGTCGCCATGACGGCGCCGACCGTCGCCTCGACGCGTACCTGGTTGAGGAACTCGTCGAGGCCGGGGGCGCTTACCAAGAGCCCGGCGAAGGGCAGCGTGATCCCGGAGACCACCCAGCGCAGGGTGGCAGGGTCGGTGGTCGTCTCCGGATGAACGGCGGTGGAGGGATGACAGGCGAGCTTCATCACATCAGCAGACCTGTCACGAGACGTCCGATGAAGGCCATGACCCAAGCCAGCACGAACATATACCCGAAGGCCACGGCGGGCCACTTCCATCCGCCGGTCTCCCGTTTCATGATCGCTACGGTCGACATGCATTGCAGGGCGTAGGCAAAGAAGAGGATGAGTGCCACGATGGTGGCCGGGGTGAAGACCTTGTTGCCCTTGTTGGGTCCATGGGTCCAGGTCCAATGGTCGAGTTGATGGGAGACGTCTACGTCATCCTCTGGATCGGTAGCCGAGGCCATCTGTCCCAAGGTCGACACCGAGACCTCACGGGCGGCCAGGGAGCCGATGAGGGAGACGTCGATCCGCCAGTCGAATCCGAGAGGCTCGAAGACGGGCTCGACGGCCTTGCCGATGCTTCCGGCGATTGAGTGATCCATGGTGTAGGCCGCCACGGCTACGTCGTTGCTGGGGTCGATGCCGGCCTTCGCGAGTTCGGCGTTGGAACGCATCGGGAAGGTCGTCAGCGCCCAGATGACGATGGTCGTCAGCATGATGATGGTGCCAGCCTTATGAAGGAAGGCCTTGGTGGGCTCCCACATCGCGATGCCCACCGAACGCAGGGTGGGGATGCGATACGGCGGCATTTCCATGTAGAAGGGCAGCAGGATGCCGGAACGGTCGGTGATCTTCTTGACGACCCATGCCGCAGCCATTGCCGAGACGGCACCAAGCAGGTAGAGCAGGAACATTGCCACGCCACGGCCCGAGAACGGCCCAATCTGCGTGGTGTTGGGGATGAGCATTCCCACCAGCAATACGTAGACGGGCAGTCTTGCCGAACAAGTGGCCAGCGGAACGCCGAGCATCGTCGCGATGCGGTCTTTGGCCGAGGGAATGGTGCGGGTGGCCATCACGCCGGGGATGGCGCAGGCGAAGGACGAGAGCATGGCGACAAAGGCCCGCCCCTCCAGCCCGGCACGGCTCATGACTTTATCCATGAGGAATGCCGCCCGTGACATGTAACCCACTGCGTCTAGCAGGGCCAACAGCAGGTACATCAACAGGATCTGTGGGACGAAGGTCAGCACGGAGCCGACACCGCCGATGATTCCGTCTCCCAGCAGACCGGCCAGGATCTGGTTGGAGACGTTGTCGTCGACCCAGCCTCCCAACCAGCTGAAGAAGTTGTCGATGGCATCTTGTGCCGGTGCCGCCCAGGTGAACAGCGCCTGGAAGAACAGGAACATCACGACGAAGAAGACGATCGTTCCCCACACTGGGTGGAGTAGCACCTTATCGATTCGTTCTGTGCGCGAGTCGAGGTGGGGGTCTTGGTAACCAGCGCTGGTCAGCACGGAATCTACCCACCCGGCAAGTTCTTCGGTGGCAGTGGGCGGCGGTACCGGGGGGCGGTCCCAGGTTTGCCAGTCCGCGATGAGGTGACGCAGTTCGCCGATGCCGATGCCGCGGTTTGCGACTACCGAGACCACGGGTACGCCCAGGGCCTGGGACAGTGCGGTGGTGTCGAGGCTGCCGCCTCGGCGGCGTAACTCGTCGGTCATGGTGACGATGACGGCTGTGGGCAGGCCGAGTGCCAGGGTTTCGGCGAGCAGCAGGAGGGATCGACGCAGTGCCGTCGAGTCGGCGACGACGAGAACGCCGTCGGGGGCAGGGATGCCCTTCATTGTGCCTTCGAGGGCGTGGACGACGACTTCCTCATCGGGGGAGATGGGGGTCAGGGAGTAGGTACCGGGAAGGTCCTCGATGCCGTATTCATTTTTACCGATCCGGCAGACGCCGGTACTGCGGGAGACGGTAACGCCGGGATAGTTTCCGGTCTTGGCATGCAGGCCAGTGAGTTGATTGAAGATCGACGTCTTGCCGCCGTTGGGGGAGCCCACCAGGGCCAGTTTGGGTGAACCCGTCCTCGGTTCCGTCGTAGGAACGGTGTGACAGGGTGCTGCGGTGGGTATGGGCATCAATAAACCTCGGAATGGGTGTGGGTTCTACGTGAATTGGGCAGGATGAAGGGTGGTTGATCAGGCGAGAGCAGTGGTGGCACACGACTCGACGACCGGCTGTGGCGCGGTCTGGGGTGCCGGGCGGACCATGATCATGTCTGCCTGGGCGCGGCGAAGGCACATCTGGACGTCGCAGACGTGGAACACCATGGGGCCACCGAAGGGCGCTTGACGAATCTTGGTGACGGCGCGGCCGTGGCCGAAACCGAGCATGTGAAGGCGGCGACGGACGTAATCGGCACACTCGATGGTGATGTCTTCAATGGTCGCGTTCTGCCCTGCCGCCAGTGAACTGAGTGGCACGACGCATTGGCTGTCTGCGGTGCTGCGATTCATATGCCTCGTCATGTTGTCTCCCCCCAATGAAGTGATTTCATGCTGCCGTTGGGACCCGGCGCATCGTTAGATGATAGCAAAGCCTTACCTTAATGACCCTATGGGAGTGTACCATCCAGGCAGGGGTGCTGTGACTTCCCGTGAGTGGTCGCTCGGGGAAATCGCGCGGTAGTCTGTCGAGCTGTGACCGAACCTGATTTCGACGTTGTCGACTCGCCGATCGGCATCTTCGACTCCGGATTCGGAGGGCTGACGGTGGCTCGATCGGTCGTCGACCTTATGCCGAACGAAGACATCGTCTATCTGGGCGACACGGACCGCGCTCCCTACGGTGAGAAGACCATGGCTGACGTACGACGATATGCGTTGCAATGCCTCGACCGACTTGTCGCCCACGGCGTCAAAGCCCTGCTTATCGCCTGTAATACCGCATCCTCGGCGGTGTTAAGAGATGCCCGGGAGCGTTACGGTGTGCCGGTTATTGATGTCATCATGCCGGCTGCTCGTCGGGCCAGTGCTGCTACCCGTAACGGGCGAATTGGCGTTATTTGTACTGAGGCGACAGCTCGCTCTCTGTCCTATGAGGATGCATTGGCTGCGGTGCCCGGTATCACTCTGACGACTCAGGCTTGCCCGAAATTCGTCCCGTTTGTTGAGGAGGGGATCACCAGCGGACCGGAGCTTGAGGCTATTGCCCGGGAGTATCTGGCGCCTATCCAGGAGGCTGGTTGCGACACTCTCATCTTGGGGTGCACTCACTATCCGTTGTTGGCTGGGCTCATTTCGTATGTCTTGGGTGATGGCGTCACCCTCATTTCTTCCTCTCATCAGTGTGCCCGCGCGTCGTACTCTTTGATGGTCGAATCTGGGCTATTGCATTCCCATCCTCGCGAGTCGAGCCGCTATTTCCTTACTACGGGGAATGCTGAGCGTTTCGAGAAACTGGGACGACGGCTGATGGAGGGATTCGTCCACGATGTGCAGTCGGTGCATGCTGATGCGCACTCCCTCGGTGATCGCGCGGTTGTACGAGACTGAACTCCTGCGCGACGGTGTTGTCACAGCTGCTGTGTGTCGGTGTGGTCCACTATCCTTGGCAAGGTGAGTGAGACTTCTCGAATTGACGGACGCCGCCTGGACCAGTTGCGAGACGTCAGGATTGAACGCGGCTGGTTGTCTCAGGCTGAGGGTTCGGTGTTGGTGAGCTTTGGTCGCACCACTGTGCTGTGTAATGCCTCGGTCACTGAGGGTGTACCGCGTTGGCGTAAGGGATCCGGGCTGGGATGGGTCACCGCCGAGTATGAGATGCTTCCGCGTGCCACCAATGAGCGGTCTGGACGCGAGTCGCGCAAGGGCAAGGTGGGAGGCCGTACTCATGAGATTTCCCGCCTGGTAGGCCGTTCCCTGCGTGCCGTCGTTGACGACAAGGCGCTGGGAGAAAACACCATTATCCTCGACTGCGACGTGCTGCAGGCCGACGGTGGTACCCGCACCGCTTCCATTACCGGCGCTTATGTTGCCCTTATTGACGCCGTCAACTGGCTGCGGGGGCGTGGCGGACTGGTTAGCGAGCCCATCATCGGATCAGTGCAGGCTATCTCGGTTGGTGTGGTCGACGGCATCCCGATGCTCGACCTCGCTTATGAGGAGGATTCGCGCGCCGATACCGACATGAACGTCGTCATGAGCGGCAATGGAGATTTCGTCGAGATCCAGGGAACGGCCGAGGGCACCCCCTTTAACCGCAACTTGCTCAATGAGTTGCTCGATCTAGCCGCCGGCGGCTGCGCAACCCTCAAGCAGGCCCAGTCCGAGGCTTTGGGGGTGACGTTATGAGCCGGATTGTGCTGGCATCCAATAATGCTAAGAAGCTGGTCGAGCTGCGTCGCACTTTCGAGGGAGCAGACACCGAGGTCGAAATCGTCGGTTTGTCGGAGGTCAGCGATGCCCCGGCACCGGAGGAGACCGGTAGAACCTTTGTGGAGAATGCCCTCATCAAGGCTCGTGCTGCGGCCCACGAAACCGGTTTGCCTGCTTTGGCTGACGACTCCGGACTCGAGGTTGACGCCCTCAACCGGATGCCCGGTATCCGTTCAGCACGCTGGTCGGGGCCTCACGCTCATGATGAGCGCAACCTTCAGCTGCTGCTTGATCAGACTTTTGACCTTCCGGACGAGCGACGTCACGGTAGGTTCGTATGTGCGATGGCTTTCGTCGACCCGGACGGCACCGAGATCACCAAGGTGGCGACGATGGAGGGGCGGATCATCTCGGAGGCCCGCGGGAAAAACGGGTTTGGTTATGACCCGATGTTTGTTCCCGATGCCCAGCCCGGTGACCTCACCAGTGCTGAGATGACTCCTGAGGTCAAGGACGCCATCAGCCACCGAGGACAAGCTGTTCGCGCGATTGTTCCGGCGGTCGTCGCCCATTTGGAGGGGCGCTGAATGCAGATCTACCTCGACTTGTTGCGGCGGATCCTTGACGAGGGCGTGCGCCGCGAGGACCGTACCGGAACGGGGACGGTCAGCGTCTTCGGTCACCAGATGGTCTTTGATCTGCGCGAGGGATTCCCGCTGGTAACGACGAAGAAGATTTACACCCGCAGCGTGTTCGGGGAGTTGCTGTGGTTTCTGCGCGGGGATACGAATGTCGGCTGGCTGCATGATAATAACATCCACATTTGGGACGAGTGGGCCGACGAGAACGGTGATTTAGGGCCGGTCTACGGGCATCAGTGGCGTTCTTGGCCCGACGACGATGGCACAATTGATCAGATCGCCAACGTGGTTGAGCAGATTCGCACCAATCCGTGGTCGCGTCGTCACATCGTCTCGGCATGGAATGTGGCCGAGATCAAGGAGATGGCCCTGCCGCCGTGCCACACTTTGTTCCAGTTTTACGTCACGCCGGATGATCGGGGAACCCCGACGTGGTTGAGCTGCCAGCTGTACCAGCGCTCCGGTGACACCTTCCTCGGAGTGCCGTTCAATATCGCGTCATATGCCCTGCTCACCCATCTGGTGGCCTCGGTGACCGGGCTCAAGCCGTTGCGGTTCGTCCACACCTTGGGTGATGCCCATGTGTACCTCAATCACCTCGACCAGGTTCATGAGCAGTTGAAACGTAAGCCGCGGCACCGGCCAACGCTCACCGTCAACCCGGGTATCCGTGACATTGACGGGTTTGAGCTGTCCGATATCACCCTGACTGGTTATGACCCGTATCCGGCGCTGCCTGCTCCGATTGCGGTCTGATCGGGTGCCGGGATCAAGTTTCCACCAGGCCGCAGGAGGATTGATGAAGGTCGTCGCTATCGCCGCCGTTGCTGATAACGGCGTCATCGGGTCGGGGCAGGATATGCTCTGGCACATTAGTGAGGATTTCCGTCGTTTTAAGACTGTGACGATGGGTCACACATTGATCTTTGGGCGTCGTACCTTTGAACAGATCGGCAAGCTTCCTGGGCGTCGTCACATCATCTGCACCCGCGACCCGCACTGGTCCCATGAGGGGGTGGACGTCGCAACCAGCCCGCGTCAGGCCGTCGAGATGGCGCGTGAGGCAGGCGAGGAGATCTGTTTTGTTGCCGGAGGTGGACAGATCTACGCCGACACTTTCGAGTTGTGCGACGAGCTCGACATCACCGAAGTCCACCAGAATCCGAATGGTGCGGCGCGTTTCCCCGCCATTGACCCTGAGGTGTGGGTGGAGGTTCGTCGTGAGTCTCGTGACGGCTTCGATTTCGTCGGGTACCGACGCCGGTCATGAGATCGACGGCGTCGATCCTCCACCTGGACATGGACGCCTTCTTCGCCTCGGTGGAGCAACGGGATAAGCCCTCCCTCGTTGGTAAGGCTGTCATTGTTGGTGGGGTCGGTGGCAGGGGAGTGGTCGCGACGGCCTCTTATGAGGCCCGCAAATTTGGGGTGCACTCGGCGATGGCCGGGTCTCAGGCGCGTCGATTGGCCCCGAATGCCGCTTTTTTGTCCGGACGATTTGAGGCCTACCGGGAGTCCTCGAAGGTTGTCATGGCGACGCTGCGGGAGCTCTCGCCGCTTGTTGAGCCGCTGAGTCTTGACGAAGCCTTCGTTGATCTAGAAGCCGGTGACGTCGACGTCGAGAACCTTGACGCTTTGCAGCAAGTTGCCGTTGAATTGCGTGCCCGGGTAGCAGAGCGCACCGAGGGATTGAGTTGCTCGGTGGGTATCGGGTCGAGCAAGTTCATGGCCAAGGTTGCCTCTGAGATGGCCAAGCCGCAACGTGGCCATACTGATCAGATCGCCCTCATCGCTCCCGGTACCGAGGCTGACACCATCGCGCCTTTGTCTGCTCGAGCTATCCCCGGAGTCGGGCCGGTTACGGCGGAACGGTTGGAGAAATTGGGGCTTCGCACTATCGCTGACGTCCGGGCTGCGCGGGAGTCCGAGTTGGTCCATGAGTTGGGCCATGCTTCCGGGGCGAGCCTCGTCGCCTTGTCACGGGCACGGGATGACCGACCGGTAGTGGCTAGCCGAATCGCTAAGTCGATCTCAGTGGAGGATACCTTCGAGCATGACCTCACTCATCGCGAGGAGTGCCGTCAGATCGTGGAGCGTCATGCGGGTTTGGTGTGTGGCCGGTTGAAGAAGTCTGGGCAGTTCGCTCGCACTGTCACTCTTAAGGCGAAGATGGCCGACTTCACCGTCTGGTCGCGGTCGGTGACTCTGACTGGAGCCACCGACTCGCCTGAGAGGATCTCCCAGCTGGCGGTGCGGATGCTGGATTCCCTTGATCTGCGCGAGGGAGTGCGACTGCTGGGCGTCGGGGTATCGAATTTCGCCACGTCGGCCCAGGAGGAACTTTTCGTCGTTGATGATGAGGGGAGGCTGCTCGACGAACCCGAGGTGACCGAGGAGATCACCCCCATCCAGCCGGGACCCTTTGGTCGACGTCGATCTTTTGACGGGCGAAATTGGCCTCCTGGGGTTGACCTCATTCACGATGAATATGGGCGTGGCTGGGTGTGGGGGTCGGGTCACGGCATTGTCACGTGTCGATTTGAGTACCGGGGAAGTGAGATCGGAAGGGTAAAGTCGGTTCCTCAGGACGATGAGGCGCTTCACCCGGCTCATCCTCTTCCGTTGGCATGGCAACCGCCACAGGAGGACGTCCCCTCCGAGTGACGTGCGCCTCGGACCATGAGGCTGACCCGTCGGGGCGCATTGTGGCCCCGATCAGAACATGGGGATATACGCCACCGATCCACCTAGTGCCATCAGGGCGAAGATCGTAGTGGTGACGATCGGGCCGAGCCACACCCGCCCGGTGACATGGTAGAAGGCACGGTTGAACAGCGGCAATACCACCATCATGGGTAGCAGGGATTGCAGCATGTTGACGTACAGCCAGGTCGTCGTCCAGAACACCGTCCCGGTCGAGAAGAGTGTGACGTACTGGATGACGAAAATGGCTGCCAGGCCGATGGAATTGGCCAGGGCAATGATGAGCCAATTGACCCAGCGACGTTGGTTGTTGAATCGCATTGAGGTATTGACCCGCAACGAGTTTGACAAGAAGAACAGGAACAGGGCCGGCACATAGGCCAGTGCAATGAGGAACCAGCGCTTTGTTAGCGGGCGGGCAGCTACCACGAAAAGTCGGTAGTCGACGTGGAAGAAGCCGTAGATGGCTGCCAGGATTGTGTAGAAGATGACGATGACGAGCAGGGCTAGGGCGAGGGTCCGCCCGGTCTGGACCCAGTTCATCCGAACTCCCCAGTCTTTGGCCTCGTCGTCGCCGTGTTTCTTCGATATGGCGTGGCTGATCCACAGCAGGACGAGACCGAATAGGCCGTTAACGAGCGACCACAGCACGACCCCGTTAACCATTCGTCCGGGAAAGAACCAGCCGTTTTGTTTGTTGGCTGCGGCCGAAAAGATGTGCTGGCTAGCTACCGATAAGGGGATGAAGGTTACGCAGGCAACGGCTGCTGAGATGACGAAGATAGTCCAGAATATTACCGCGCTTTTGCCTTTGGGTTTCGGTGGGGCGGGGGAGATGTCGGTACGAGCCGCTGCGAACCATGGAATTGTCAGAAGCAGTTTCGTCAGGGGCACGAGCATGACCAGCGCTGCGACGAGGGATAGGCCGTTGAAGAGTTCTTTAAGCCACCACGTTTGGTTGGAGGTACTCATCTGGTGCGGGGCGCCGATGGTGTCGTCGAAGAACTGAATCATCGACCCGATGGCGCTGGGTGTGAGCGGCTGGAACGGGTGAATCGTCCGGTCGTTATAAGCCACGCGGTAGGTTCGATCGGCAGCTGACCCGTAACCTTTTCCGACGACCACATGATTGACGTGCTGTGACTTTGGCAGGCCAGAGTTGATGACGGCAATGGCCTCTGGGGCGTGACGCAGATCGCCATTGTGGGTTTTATTGCGGTAGCCGCCTTCGTCGTAGAGGGCGTAGCCGATGCCGATATTGGATCGGATGTTTTTGAGCTTCTTGGCGTTTAGCTGCTGTAACCAGCCCGAGATGAAGACAGAGCGGATGGGGTTGAGTTGTTCGGCTTTTTCGCGTTCCTCCTTCGTAACCGTTGTGCCTCCGGGGGAGTCGGGAGCCTTAGCTTTCTTAAGGGCTTTGGCCTCCTTAGTGCCGTATTCTGCGGCTATGTGGCGCACTTGGGATCCACCTGCGGAGTGGCCGGTGATGCCGATCTTGGTCTTATCGACATAGTTGAGAGCGTTGGTAC
Source organism: Cutibacterium sp. 37298 (assembly GCF_023838685.1). Classification (NCBI taxonomy): domain Bacteria; kingdom Bacillati; phylum Actinomycetota; class Actinomycetes; order Propionibacteriales; family Propionibacteriaceae; genus Cutibacterium; species Cutibacterium sp. 37298. The sequence goes on along the minus strand of NZ_JAJNRJ010000003.1, from coordinate 2,171 downwards.
GCGACACGTAATCGATGGCTGGCTGGATGCTGGGGTCGTCGCTGTGGGGAGGCTGAGAGGTCGATTCGCCTTGGTTGTACGGATCGACGACGAGGGTGACGTATCCACGGCGAGCGAGTTCCAGGGAGTAGGAGATCTGGGTCTCCTTGGTGCGCTGGAATCCTGGTGTCACGACGATGAGAGGGGCTTTGTGCGTTGCTGTTGCCGTGTCGGGTCGGAAGAGGTCGGCACTAGCTACAGCTCCGTCTTTGCCAGGGATTTTGAGCCCTTGGACGGCGATGTGGCCGCCTCCGGTTTGGATGAGGCTTGCTCCAACCGCTCCTGCCAGGATGAGCAACAGACAGATGAGGACGTGTATTACCGGTCGGGATCGTCGCAGCCCGGTTGCTGAGTGCATCAGTGCTCCTTGCCATTGGCTCCCATGGGGATGGAGTTCATGGGGACGTCAGTGCCACAAGGGGCACCGTTGTCAACTGGAGCAATGTTAGTATTTTTTCTGACAATGTCGAGGACGTATATTAATTTTCACAAGTTACGTTTCACGATGACGATGGGTTGACGAAGGGGTCATCATCACTGCGGCGGGGGTTAGTCCGGCGGCTGGAGCCGCGGGTGTCTTGCCGGTTGCCGTCGTCAGGCTAACCGCGCCTCCAATGCTTGTCGGATTCATCGTCATGATGACCTCGAGCCTGATCCTCATGTGAGGCCCGGGTAATATCTACGGCTGCCACAGTGGTTGCTGTGAGTTTTTACCATGGAGGAGGCGAAGATGGCTGAGTCCAAGGGCTCGGCACCTGGCAGCTTATATACCCGGTTGGGAGAGCTACAAGCGATGACGCCGACCGATGCAATCATTGCTCAGTACTGTGAAGATTCTTTTCCTCATGTGGCCTTGGAGAACTTGGACGAGATCAGTGCTGCGACGGGGACCTCAACGGCGTCGGTGACGCGCTTTGTGCGTAAGCTGGGCTATGCCAGCTTCCGTGACTTCTCGCGGAGCCTTCGTGAGGAAGTCGCCGCCAACTTTGACCTTCCTAGTGATCGCACAACCAATGACCCCATGACTGATGAACCGGGAGCCATGTGGCGTTCCAAGATGGAAGCTGCCCGACGCAGCATTGATATTGGTCTGAACTCTTTGGATGGCGAAACATTCGACCGAGTTGTTGAGTTGCTGCGCGACGATTCCCGTCCGCTCTGCCTTGTCGCTGCTGCTACTGGGCATGCTCTGCTTGACTATTTCCGGTTATTGGTGCGCTATTACCGGCGTGACGTCATCTTGTTGGATTCGACTGATCGGATGGCCCATCAGCTCATTGACCTTCCCGACAACGCTATCTTGTTGGCATCTGTGTTTGACCGGCATTCCCGGATGGTTGAGTCGGTCTTGCGGCTCTTCCACCAGCGCAACATGACGACGGTGCTTTTGACGAACCGTTCTTCCACTCCGATGCGCAGGTACGCTGACCACGTCTTGTTGGTGTCTTCGGAGTCTTCGACGGCGTTTCGGTCGAGGGCCTGCTACCTCATCTTGTTGGAATCATTGGTGGCTGCTTTAGCCCCGGCGGATCACGAGGTCGAGCGTTTCCGGGTTGAGACGATGCAGGGGCTGTTTGACGAACTCGGGGTTTTTATTATTCCGTGATGTGTTCCGGTATGTGGCCGAATATTCCTATAGCAGATCGCAGGTTCGGTCCTGCTCTGTCGACGGCTGCCAGGATGCGGGGGATGGCATTCCTTCTCGGTGAGGCCGTCGCGGGAGCGCTCGAGGTCGGCTGCTAAGCGGGTGAACCTCATGCCGAGGGTGGCGGCTCCGTAGTGAACTCACTGGCGGATGTCGTCATCGACACGGTGTCGGTGGCTTTGGCCTGGCCGGTGATCTGGGCACCGGTTCCGGCCGGGACCATCCCGATGGCGCTCTGGACTCGCGCCAGGGCAGCCTCAACATCGAACCAGCTTTGAACCGTCGATCGTTCCGACCAGATCTGGTCCATCTGCTTTGTGACGTAGCCGCGACGGGTGATCTGGTTGTCGAAGGATCCGAACGCCATTGTCTGCCACCTTTTATAGCTGACTATTTGTGTCAGTAATTTTACATCTCCGGATACTTACCGGAGAGGCTTAACTTTTCCTGTGAAGAAGGTGTATAATGCTCGCCGTCAGCCTGAAAA
>NZ_JAJNRJ010000002.1:0-883779 GCF_023838685.1 Cutibacterium sp. 37298 | reverse complement strand
ATTGATCCATGTGTAGCCATGCCACGTGGGAGGCATGGCTAGCATGTCCTAACACTCGCTAATAGTACCTGCCTAGCGTGTGCTATCACTACAACACTAGCCAAACACGACCAGAAGCCATCACAATCGAAGTATGTGGACCGACCATGCACACCAGGGCCAGCTAACCACAACAAACGCCTCAAGCCGGGTCAACACGCAACATAACCACACGCCTACCACGATACGACACCACCACAAACCCCACCCGACGACACACCCGCACCAACCACCCACCACCAACACCAACACTGAGACTTACAGACTTAATTCCGTTCGCACTGCACGTGTCGAGGAGGCTTTCCAGAAGGTATCCGCCGAGCCCCTGCTCACGGTGGTGAGGGGAGATTGCGATGACCAGTTCTGGAATTCCGGGGGCAACAAATCCATAACCTGGGTCCGAGGCAGGCAAATTGCGGACCCATGCGGCGCCGACGGGGGTGTCGTCAACAAGACAGATAAGCCCTACTTGGTCGGGCGTCCAGCCATCGATGTAATGTGCGATAGCTGGATTTGCGCGGCACTCTTCGACGTCGAGTGGCCCGGATGTACCGCCTGCCGCATGTCTCAGGACGTGGACCATGAAAGGTAGGTCTGCGGGGGTTGCCCGTCTCGTCGTAGCCATGACGTCAGGTTACCGATCGGTGACGACGATCCTTGATAGGGCTGCAAGAATAGGTTTGTGGTAACAAGTGCGAGGCGCATCCGGGCTAGAAAGGTTCCCCGGCGTTCTGTTCCCCGCGCGTTCGCGAGAGGATGCTTGACGGTTCACTCCGTCCTGCCTTTTCCCTTGTCTGGCCTGCCCGTTACCTTCATCGGTTACTGCATTATCAACGGGTTGGGGTTCCTTATCGATATGAGCCTATTGGCCGTTTTCTTCCGAGGGGTAGGTTTGCCGTATCCGGTGTCGGTGTCTCTGGGGTACGGGCTGTCGGCCGTCTACTCATTCGTTGTGAATAGATGGCTGAACTTCCACTCTCACGGTAACCTCGGTCGTCAGAGCGGACGCTACGTGGTGACGATGGTGACAAATTACGTGTGCCTAACCCTGGGATTGTCGTCCTTGCTGGAATCCTTGAGCGTTCATTTTGAGCTCGCTAGGTTCACCGCGGCTTGCGTTGAGGGCCTTTACGTCTATTTGATGTTGAGTATTTGGGTGTTCCCGAAGTCCGGGAGACGACAATTGGCGTGAAGGGCGTTGCTTTCCATACCTTGGGGCTCTGATGGTGGCATAGTGGTCAAGCCATCTTATGGAAGAAGGGGAACATGTCTGACCTATCGAGCTCGTCAGCGCCGGCCCGACGGTCGGGAACCTCAGTACGTGAATTGACCTTCCGAGGCATCATCCTCGGTGGCCTCATGACGTTGATTTTCACCGCGGCGAATGTTTACCTCGGGCTCAAGGTCGGTTTGACCTTCGCCACGTCTATTCCTGCTGCCGTCATCTCGATGGCTGTGCTGCGTCACTTCAAGGGACACTCGGTCGAAGAGAACAACATCGTCCAGACGATCGCGTCGGCGGCCGGCACCCTCTCCGCGATTATTTTCGTGCTGCCCGGACTTATCATGGTCGGCTGGTGGTCAGGTTTCCCGTACTGGACCACCCTCGCTATCTGTCTAGTCGGCGGCATCCTCGGCGTTATGTACTCGATTCCGCTGCGTCGGGCGCTCGTGACCGGCTCGGATCTTCCCTACCCTGAGGGCGTCGCAGGAGCCGAGGTGCTCAAAGTAGGCGATTCCGCTGGTGCGGCCGAGGCTAACAAGGTGGGTCTGCGAGTCATCATCGTCGGTTCTGTGGTCTCTGCAGCGTACGCCCTGTTGTCGGATCTTAAGCTTGTGAAGTCGGCGCTGACCAAGCCTTTTAAGACGGGCGACAGTAGCGGCTCGATGGTTGGCGTGAGCATGTCGATGGCGCTCATTGGCGTCGGTCACTTGGTTGGTATTGCCGTGGCCGCGGCCATCCTCGTCGGTCTCTTTATCTCGTACGGTGCGATCCTGCCGTGGCGGGTATCCGGCAAGGTTGGTAGCGACCTTACGGTGATTCAGGACGTCTTCACTAGCGATGTCCGCTTCGTCGGTGCTGGCACCATCGGTGTTGCGGCTATCTGGACTCTTGTCAAGGTCATTGGCCCCATCGTCAAGGGCATCAGCGATTCCATAAGTTCCTCCAAGACGCGTCACGAGGGCGGCGAAGTCCCACTGACCGAGCGTGACCTACCGGTTTCTGTTGTCCTCACCGTGGTGTTGATCTCGATGATCCCGATCGGTTTCATGCTGTGGGGATTTGCTCGCGACATGGTTGTATCGCGGTCCATGACCGGCGTCATCATCGTCAGCTTGGCGTTCATCCTGCTCGTCGGTCTGGCTGTTGCTTCTGTATGCGGTTACATGGCTGGTCTCATCGGTGCATCCAATAGCCCGATTTCCGGCGTTGGCATCCTGGTCGTCCTGGTGGCTGCTCTTCTCATCAAACTCACCTATGGTGCTGTTGGTGGTGGTGAGACGGTCAAGCTGGTGGCCTACACCCTGTTTACCGCATCCATCGTCTTTGGTATCGCGACGATCTCGAATGACAACCTGCAGGACCTCAAGACTGGTCAGTTGGTTGGTTCGACGCCGTGGAAACAGCAGGTTGCGCTGATCATCGGAGTTATTTTTGGTTCGGCGATCATCCCGCCCGTCATGCAGCTCATGCAGAGCGCCTTTGGTTTCCAGGGTGCCCCCGGTGCTGGTCCGAACGCTTTGCAAGCCCCACAAGCTACCCTTATTTCCTCGCTGGCGACTGGCGTTTTCGGCGGGTCTCTTGACTGGGGACTCATGGGGATTGGTGCCCTGGTGGGTATCGGCGTCATCGTCGTCGACGAGATCCTCACTCACACCACCAAGAAGTTCTCCCTTCCGCCGCTAGCCGTCGGGATGGGCATGTACTTGCCGATGACCCTGTCCTTGACTATTCCGATTGGCGCCGCGCTTGGCTGGCTGTTCGACAAGTGGGCGGCCCACACCGCCGGTGATGTCGAAGGTAAAAAGCGGACCGGAATCTTGCTGGCCACGGGCCTCATCGTCGGTGAGTCAATCTTCGGTGTCATCTATGCTGCCATGATCGCGGCCGCGGGATCCGAGGACGCCATCGCCATCGCGCCTGAGTCGTGGAACAGCGGCGCTGGGATCGTCGGAGTGATCGCCTTCGCCGCTGCAGTCGCGTTCCTGTACCGGTGGACCAAGCGCCAGGCGAAAGAGCGCGTCGAAGCGTGAGAGGAGCGATCACCGAGTGCACTCGGCCACCTCGACGAGCTATCACGGAAGCTGGGCAAGCTCCTCGTCGTCCAGCGTGACGTCGACGGACCTGAGGGAGTCAAGAATCGTCTGGGAACGGTGAGACCCGGGAATCGGGATGACGTGCGGGCCCTGGCTCAGCTCCCAAGCAAGGATGACCTGTGCCCGGCTGATGCCACGGGCGTCGGCGATGCGCTGGAAGGCCGCGAATGCGTCCTCGTCGAGGGGACGACGATACCCGCCCAGCGGGCTCCACGCGACGAAGGCTAGGCCGAGTTCGCCGCATAGCTCCAGTTCCGGACGCGAGGATAGAAATCCTGGGGAGAACTGGTTCTGCACCGCCACGAGACGATCACCGAGAATGCTGTGGGCCAGTCGAATCTGGTCGGGATTGGCATTAGAGATGCCTGCGGTACGCGCCAAACCGTCGTCGAGGATTCCGGCCAGAATCCACACCATGCCTTCGTATTCGACCTTCGGGTCAGGGCGATGCAAATACAGTAGATCGATCTGGTCGGTACGCAATGCCTCAGCCGAGAGCTTCGCGTCGCGACGCAGTCGTTCCGGTGACCCGTCAACATCCCAGACGGGTTGCCCGGCGTCGTTGAAACAGCGAAAATGCCCGACTTTAGTGGCCACCGAGATTGTCGAATGGTCACCATCCCATGACGCCAAGGCATCGGTGACGAGCCTTTCGCCGTACTGCTCCACGCCTCCTGACTCGTAATAGGCCCAAGCGGTGTCAATGTGGGTGCATCCCGCGTCGAGGACGTCATGGAGGATGTTGATCGCGATCTCGCGATCGGGACGGCCCTCAATAGACAGCGGCATCGAGCCGTAGGCAATTGCTGACGTACGGAATGGTCCGATCTGGCGGTACTTCATACATCTCCTTTAGTAGTGGTCGTATCCATGATGCTCCGGTGGTGTGGCAACTACATCGTGCCCTGCGTCGCGACCAAGTGCATTGATCGTAGGACGTGGGAGAGATCTGCTTCGCTCACGAGCCGGCGAGGCATACCCCGGTGGCGTGAACGGGGCAGTAACCGAAGGGGTTGTCTTCGAGATACTGCTGGTGCTCGGCCTCCGCCAGGTAAAACTCGACGCCGTTGGCCATGGAGATCGCGGTCGTGATGGCCCCATAACCCGCGTTGAGTAGGTTGGCTTGGAAAGAGCCTTTGACGGTGGTGGCCGTCATGAACTGTTCGGTGGTGGTGCACCAGATTGCCGAACGGTACTGTGTGCCCACGTCGTTGCTCTGGCGCATTCCCTGAGTAGGGTCGTGGTTTTCCAGGAAGACAGTGAGGATCGCCTCGGTCGAGACCTGATTGGGGTCGTAGGTTACTCGAACGGTTTCGGCGTGTCCGGTGCATCCCGTGCACACCTCGTGGTAGATGGGGTTAGGGGTGAGACCGCCCATCTACCCGACGGCGGTCTGCAGCACTCCGTCGGTGTTCCAAAACAGCTTTTCGGCTCCCCAAAAACAGCCCATGGCTAGGTAGATCGTCTCTGAGCTTGGGAAGGGACGATCGAGCCGGTCTCCGGTCACTCGGTGGAAGAACGGCATCGCCAGCACTGGGGTATGACCCCCTGGTAGTGCGTTCTCCGATGAGACCATCTCGGTTTTATTCATGTGCCGTCTCCTCGCAGGCCAGCTCTCTCGTCACGGATTCAACGAATCACGTCAGCGATCCATTCCTGCCTATCTCAGTGGATGGTCCATGATCCGGTCTCCTCCCTTCAGTATGTGAGACTTTGTCACCAAAGTTCACTGCACGAAAGGATCAACATGTCTGACCCTGCGCAGTCCGGCGCAACCGTCGCAGGTGGGGGGGGGGGGAGAGAGAGAGAGCCACTCGAAAGCCCCAGCGGCGTGAGAGTTTCGCCGGCCGAGGCGCCTTTCTCATCGCTGCGATCGGTTCTGCGGTCGGCTTGGGCAATATCTGGAGGTTCCCTTATGTCGCCTATAGCAATGGTGGTGGAGCCTTCATCGTGCCTTATCTGGTAGCGCTGCTCACCGCTGGTATTCCGTTGCTCTTCCTCGACTACGCCGTCGGGCATAAGTTCCGGGGCTCTCCGCCGATGGCTCTACGCCGTCTCCACAGGCGCATGGAGGCCATCGGTTGGTGGCAGACCCTCATCTGTTGGGTGATCGTCATCTACTATGCGGTCATCATTGCCTGGGCCATTCGCTATGTCGGGTTCTCTGTGACGAAAACTTGGGGACACGACCCGGAGGGGTTCCTTACGGGCAGCTTCCTGCACGTGGCTAGCAACGTTGACGTCGAGTTCCACTTCGTGTCTGGAGTGTTCTGGCCATTGTTGTTGCTATGGCTTTTTGTGCTTGCCATCATGGCTACCGGCGTCGAGAAGGGCATTACCCGGGCATCGTGGATCTTCATGCCGCTGCTCGCGGTGATGTTCATTACTCTGGTTATCGTCGCTCTTACCCTTGACGGGGCCTCGGTTGGACTTAATGCATTGTTCACCCCATCGTGGGGTGCGCTGGGTAACTATCAGGTGTGGATGGCGGCTTACGGTCAGATCTTTTTCTCGCTATCGGTGGGGTTCGGGATCATGGTGACCTACGCCTCCTACCTCAAGCCGAAGTCTGACCTGACGGGATCTGGCCTGGTCGTCGGATTCGCGAACTCTTCGTTCGTAATCCTCGCGGGCCTCGGCGTCTTCGCTGCCCTGGGATTTATGGCGACCGCTTCCGGTAAGCCGGTGAGTGAGGTCGCCGGCTCGGGAATTGGCCTGGCCTTCATCGCTTTCCCACAGATCATCAGCCAGGCCGGTGCTGTCGGACCAATTCTGGGAGTGCTGTTCTTCGTCTCCCTGGTCTTCGCTGGCATCACCTCAATGATCAGCTTGCTCGAGGTCGTCATCGCTGCTTTCCGAGAAAAGACGGGTATCTCGCGTAAAGCTGCTACTTGGATTATCGGCGGTGTGACGGCCATTGCGTCGATCGTGTTGTTTCCGACGACGACTGGTCTCAACCTGCTCGACGTTACCGACCACTTCATCAACAACATCGGCATCGTTGGGGTTGCCCTGCTCGCATGCCTCGTCATTTCCTGGGCGCTGCGGAAGCTGCCGGTGTTGCGCGATCACCTCAACGAGTACTCCTCGTTCCAGGTCAACAAGGTGTGGATGGCCCTGGTCAGTGTTGTCGCCCCGCTGGTCTTGCTGAGTCTGTGGATCACGGAGATCATCACTGTCGTGAGTAAGGGATATGGCGAAATGCCCAGAAACTTCGTTGGGATCTTCGGCTGGGGAATGTCCATCCTCGTCGTCGTTCTGGCGATAGTGCTGTCACTCATCCCGTGGCCACATCGCTCGGCGATTCATCATGAGCTCACCCACGAGGAGGAGCTGGCCTGCGAAAACTTCCAAGAAACCGAGGAAGGAGCCCTGTCATGAGCACTTCAGCGATCATCATGATGATCATTGCGATGGTCACGGTGTGGGGCGGACTAGCTGCGTCGGCCATCTCGCTCTTCCGACATCCTGAACAGGACTGACGTGAAAGATGCCACGAGCCGAGTCGATCAGTGGGACGACAAATCCCAGTTGATGGGGTCGGCCCCTTGCTGTACGAGCAATTCATTCGTGCGACTAAACGGTCGAGATCCGAAAAAACCGTACCGGGCTGACATGGGGGAGGGGTGCGAGGACTTTACGATAGGAACTTTGCCCAGCATGGGCTCTAGGGACTGCGCATCGCGTCCCCACAGGATCGCCACCAGCGGACCGCCGCGCGCCACCAAAGCTTCGATCGCCGTCTGGGTGACCTCCTCCCATCCCTTGCCTCGATGGGATGCTGGCCGCCCCGGCTGGACTGTTAGACACCTGTTGAGAAGCAGTACGCCCTGTTCAAACCAGCCGGTGAGATCACCGTGCTCACATGGGGCAATACCGAGATCTGACTGCAACTCGGTGTAGATGTTTTGCAAGGACCGCGGCAGCGGTCGGACATCCTGCTCCACTGAAAAACTCAAACCCACCGGATGCCCGGGCGTCGGGTAGGGGTCCTGACCGACGATAAGTACGCGAACATCAGCCATCGGGCGGGAGAAAGCACGCAGAATACGGTCACCATGAGGTAAAAAGCCTTTCCCGGCAGCCGTCTCCGCTCGTAGGAAGTCGCCCATCTCGTGGATCCGGGGTTCCACTCCTGTCAATGCCTCTGCCCAGTCGGGGGTAACGAGTTCAGCAACGGGATGAGCAACCACGGTGGCCTCCAAGAGAATACATACGGATGACATGCATGACGCTACCCTGTGATCGCGCCTTTTGAGACCGCAGCCCCACCACACTATTCTGGAAGGAACCCATGAAGCTCTTTAGCTCGGGTAGGAAGACCCCCACGTCGTCACCGGCATCTTCGCACGCCGGGGCTATGGATGAGACGGTTGGCGTCACCTCCACGTCCGAGGCCGCTAACGTCGCTACTCAGCCCGTCCCTACTCCCGTCGAAGACGTCCCTAATGGTGTGCGCACCGCTGCCGGATGGTGTTGGCGGATGATCGTTATTGCGGCCTTCATCTATGGCCTCTACCAAGCGCTCCACGCGGCTTCTGAGGTGTCCGTGCCAGTCGCGGTGGCTCTTATGCTTACTGCTGCCATGTGGCCACTAGCCAACTGGTTGTCGCGACATCACATCCATCGCGGTATCGCGTCGGGAATCTGCTTATTGCTCCTTGTCATCCTTGTTGGTGGGGTGTTCACTCTCGTCGGAGCCCAGATCGCTCTGCAGTGGCGTCAGTTGGGTGACCAAAGTGTCGCTAGCTTCAAACAGGCTCTGCAGTGGCTGGCCAAGAGCCCCCTGCACACCAATGAGGCTCAACTTACCCACCTCATGCAGAAGGCCGAGGCAGCCATGGCCGGCTCTCAAGGGCGCATCGCCTCGACTGCTGCTGCTGCCGGTTCCCAGATCGGACGGTTCGGCGCCGGTCTTGTAATGGCGCTGTTTGCAACGTTCTTTTTCGTCTACGAGGGCGACAAATTGGCCGAGAAATCGGCGGTTTTGATCCCGCGCGAGCATCGTGCCGCAATCCTCGACGCCGCGAAGCGCGGCTGGGTTGCGCTGGTCGCCTATGTGCGCGCTGCGGTCATCGTCGCATTTGTCGATGGTCTGGGCGCCGGGATCGGAGCCGCTATTATCGGGTCGTCAATGTCAGTGGCGATTGGCGCTCTGACATTCATCTTGGCCTTCGTCCCCATTGTCGGTGCGCTGACGGCTGGTGTCGTCGCCGTCGGCGTGGTGCTGGTGACGCTTGGATTCTTCAAGGCCTTCATCATGCTTATCGTTTTCGTGGCCGTCATGCAGATTGAGGGACACGTCCTGCAGCCCTTCCTGTTGGGCAAGGCCGTTTCCATTCATCCGCTCATCGTGCTGCTCGGCATTGCTGTCGGTGCCATCATCTCCGGCATCGTGGGCGCTCTGTTCGCCATTCCGATCGTTGCCTTTGGGGTAGCCTTCATCAAGGCTTTGAACCCCGAGACCCCGGCGAACGAAGTCCCGCCGAGCCACGATGACCTGGCTGCTGAGCACACGTGAACATTAACCTGTTGGGCTCCCCCGTAAAGTTGATGTCATGAGCGCTGACATCACCGCTATCCTCGAAGACCTTGCTGCCGGGAGGATAGACACCGCCGAGGCGAATCGCCGTATCGCTGCCGCTGGACAAGACCAGCCCACGTCTGGGGTGACGAGTGGCCCCGATTGCGGCCCGGGCCCCCGGCACGGGGCTTCTGAGGATGACGCTCCGGGGGCTGATAGCAGTTCGCTAGGTGGGTTTACGATTCCCTCAGAGGCGAAGGAAGGACTTCGGTCTGCATGGCGAGTCGTGTCCGGAATGGCTGACAGCGTCGGAGAAACCGTCGCCTCAACGGTGTCGTCCGGGTCGCGCCGAGCCAGCGGAGGCAACGATTCGGAGAGAAGTGTCGACATGACGACGGATCTGGACCGGGTACGCATCAACTGCAGCGGACGTCGAATTCGGCTTATCGGGGACCGATCGATTCCAGGTGTGCAGATTGGGGGCAAACACACCCGGCGACGCATTGGACGGGTTGTTGAAATCGGGATCGATGGACATCTGGCTCCGGACCTCGGCGTCCTCAAGAGATTCCGCCTCCCGACCGGTATGGACGGGGTCAAGGACTTGAGCTTCGGCCGTGAGGTGACGGTTCGGGTGCATCCTGATCTTCCTGTTGACATCGAGCTGTCCGGTGGCTCACTGCGGGCCAGCGGAGTCGAGAGGTTCGGGCGTGTGCGTGTTACTGCTGGTGTTACCGAGATCGACGGAGTGCACCAGATTGAGGATGGGCTCTTCCAAGCGGGAAGTGGCAGCATCACCGGGCGCATCGATACTGGTCGCTCCCAGATTCGCGTCGAGTCGGGCAATCTCAACATCAAGCTGGCGGGCGGTTCCAACGTGTCAGTGCGGGGCAAGGCGCAGACCGGCATGATCTCCTGGCCCGAAGGTGGAGAGGTTGATGAATACGTCATGGGCAACGGATCTGCTCGTCTCGACCTTACGTGCTTGGTCGGGCGGATTGCCGTTCGCGCGCTGTGAGATAGCGATATCAGGCAGAACACGATGAGGGCAGGGTGCATAGCGCCCTGCCCTCATAGCGATTAACGATGTTGTACGACAATGTGTGTGACGAGTGAGTGTCACTCCTCGAACGGCTCGACGTTAAGGATCGTCACCTTGATCGTCTTGCCATTGGGAGCCTGGTATTCGGTCGACTCGCCCTTCGAATGGCCCAAAATGGCGCCGCCAAGGGGAGATTGCGGTGAATAGACGGAGACGTTGACGGAATCGTCAAGGCCCATCACCTGACGCGATCCCAGCAGGAAAGTGTCGGTGTCGGACTCGTCGTCAAAGTAGCAGATCGTCACCTTGGAACCTGGCACGACCTCGTCGGGAGAGGACGGGGCCTCGCCCACCTCAGCATTACGCAGCATCTGCTCGAGTTGACGGATGCGGGCCTCGGCCTGCCCCTGCTCCTCACGGGCGGCATGGTAGCCGCCGTTCTCAGAAAGGTCGCCTTCCGAACGGGCGTCGGCAATCTTGTTGGCAATGACGGTGCGGCCTTCGCCTTTGAGGTACTCCAGCTCCTGAGTGAGCTTATCGAAGGCCTCTTGGGTCAGCCACACAGTGTCTTCAGACTCAGGCATCTATTCATTCTACCGCGAGTGTCACCTGATCGGTCCACACTTCTCCAGATCGGCGGTGACAGCCCGCGAGAAGGTCTTAACGCTGGCGCGGATTGTTTCATCCTGCGATGAGCTTGCTGGGAAGGTCACCGTCGTCTCCCCAACGCGTACATGGTCAGCCCCGGTTGCGACCAATGTGCAGGAGCCTGCGACGGATGGGTCGGGACGGTGCAGCTTGATGGTGGCGTCGACGCGCGAATCGGACGCCGCGTGGTAGCCGTGCAAGCTGGCTCGGATCGGCAGATCAGCGTGATAGAGCCCCGTCCATACTGTCCATCCGATGAGGATTACCGCCAGCACGATGATGAGGACGACCCACGGTGCGCGGCGAGGGCTGGGGTAGCGATTCGCGATGCGCTCGCGGGCCTCGTCAGTGAGATAACGGTCAGGGGTTGGCACGTGGCCCATTGTGCCCTAGGGCGTAGGCTCTCAGCATGACAGTTCTTGCAGCCCAACTTGTGAGTACCGGCCTCGCTAACTTTCTGTGCTGCCTCGTTCTGGCTGTCTTCGGCGTCGTCGCGTGGATCAGTATTCGTCACAACATCCGCGGTATCGACTTTGACGAGGTTCCTTGCGGCCCGGCCCTCAAGGAGAGTCACAGAGAAGACGCGAATCGCGGCATCTGAGCCCCAATCGACGGGACTCCACCCAGACCAGGCTGACCAGTGGTCGAGAATGGGGTTGTCCTCGTAGGCTGACTGCTATGCCTAATCACCTTGGTGAGTCCACCAGCCCGTACCTTATCCAGCACGCCGCGAATCCTGTCGACTGGTTCCCCTGGGGAGAAGAAGCGTTCGACGAGGCCCGTCGTCGGGACGTGCCTGTCATGGTTTCAGTGGGCTACTCGAGCTGCCACTGGTGCCACGTTATGGCGCTGGAGTCTTTCAGCGACCCGGAGGTGGCTGAGGTCGTCAACGCCAATGTCGTCCCCGTTAAGGTCGATCGAGAGGAGCACCCGCAGGTCGACGCGGCGCTGATGCAGGTGACCTTGGCGATGACCGGCCAGGGTGGGTGGCCTAATACCGTGTTCCTCACTCCTGAGGGCAAGCCATTCTTTGCCGGAACCTACTTTCCGCCGGTGCGCCGTGGCAGGTTGCCGGGGTTCGTCGAGCTCGTGGAAGCTCTCGGTGGGGCGTGGCGTGAGCGTCGTGACGAGGTGGTGTCTTCCGCGGAGGCGATCGTCGAGCACCTGCGCCCTGTTGAGAAGGACCCCGAGGTTGCCCGTCCGATCGCTGGGGAGCTCATTGACGCTGTCGGAGCCGACTACGACATCGTTCACGGTGGGTTCGGGGGGCCGACGAAGTTTCCCAATGCGACGCTGCTCGACGCCTTGCTCGTCAAGGGCGACCCGACCAGCCTCGATATGGCCCAGAACACGTGTGAGCATTTGGTTCGTGGTGGCATTTTCGACCAGGTCGGTGGCGGATTCCACCGTTACTCCACTGACTCGCAATGGGCAGTGCCGCACTTTGAGAAAATGCTCTATGACAATGCCCTGTTACTGGCAACGATGGCCCGTTGTTGGCGTCGCACCGCCGACCACGACTCCGATCGCCGTGATCTGTACTCCCACGCCGCTCGTCGCACCGTAGCATGGCTCAATCGAGAGATGCGGCTGCCCAACGGTCTGTATGCCGCCGGTCTGGACGCCGATTCCGACGATGCCGCTGGACACACTCACGAGGGCATCTACTACCTATGGAATCAAGATCTGATTACGGACGCATTAGGAACCGACGAGGCCGAGTGGCTGCGCCCCCTCGTGCATCTCGAGCCTTGTAACGACAACGGTTTGGGCACTCTACAGCTGCGCGGGCGCGTCGAGTGGGAGCGCATTAACGCCGACATGGACACTTTGCTCGAGGCCCGGGGGCGTCGCAGTGCCCCCGCTCGTGACGAAAAGGCGATCACAGCGTGGAACGCCATGCTCATTGACGGTCTCGTCGAGGCCGGCATGATCCTGCGCGAATGGTCATGGGTGGAGCAGGCCCGCGAGCTCGCCGACTCGTTGTGGACCGCGCATTGGGATGACGGCATGGCGCTGCGCACTTCTTTCCACGATCGTCCGGGAGTTCCGGCGGTGTGTGAGGATTACGCTTGGGTCGCGCTGTCCTTTGCTGGCTTGGCCGGGGCAACGGGGGAGTCGGTGTGGCTAGATCATGCCGTCGAGGTGCTTGGCGAGGCGGTTGCTCGATTCAGCGCTGTCGATGGCAGTTTTCTTGACGCCGAGAATTCATTCCTGCTGACGGTGACCGCTCACACGCTGACCGACGACGCCTGCCCCAGCCCGACCGCGGCCATGGTCATGGCCCTGCGCAGAGTGGGGCTCATGGCCAAGCGTGCCGACTTCATCGAGCGTGCCAACAAGGCCTCCGTGGCCCTACTTCCAGTGGTGTCAGCAACGCCGCGATTCGCCGGTTGGGCCCTGGCAGACTTCCTCATTACTGACGAGGCTCGTCGTGGTCTCAAGCCGGCAGGAGTCGTTATCGCGGATACGACCGACGAGCCTAGTGACCTGGCCGCTGCGGCGTGGCGAATGGCCCCAGCAGGGTCAGCGATCATGCGTCGACTTAACGAGGACTCTGGGTTTGGCACTTGGTTCAACGAGCGCGTCCCGCGTGATGGTCAACCGGCTTGTTGGGTATGCCGCGGCGCGGTGCGCTTTGAGCCGATAACCGACTACCTGGACCTCAAAGAACCGCTCTGGCGGCGAGCCTGAGGTCGTCGCCCCAGCAGCGGATTAGCGACCATAGCGCCGCTCCCGCTGGGTGAAGGAGCGCAGCGCCCGCAGGAAGTCAACCTTGCGAAAATCGGGCCACAACGCCTCGCAGAAGTAGAACTCTGAATGGGCGCTTTGCCACATGAGGAATCCGGAAAGACGCTGCTCTCCTGAGGTGCGGATAATGAGGTCAGGGTCAGGCTGGCCCCGCGTGTACAGGTGGTCCTCGATCTGGTCGATTTCCAGGGTTCGGGCTAAGTCAGCCAGGCTGGTGCCTTTCTCCGCCTCTTCGGCCAGGAGGGAACGGAAGGCGTCACGCAGTTCATGACGGCCTCCGTAAGCTACCGCGACGTTGATATGCATACCGACATGCCCGGCGGAGGTGTGACCGGCCCGACACAGCGATTCGGCCATGTCGTCTGGGAGAAGATCAAGGTCGCCAACGGCCTGGACCCGCCACCGTGAATTATCTGCTAACGAGTCGACGAGGGACTCGATGACCTTGAGCAGTGGTCCGAGCTCGCCGGTTTCGGCTCGTTGTAAGTTGTCAGTCGACAGCACCCACAAGGTGATGATTGGGATGCCAACAGCGTCGCACCATGTGCAAAACTCTCTAAGGCGATCTGCCCCCGCCTCGTAGCCAGCCACCAAGGGTTCTCCCGGAGCGTTGAGGCGGGCCCAGCGACGGTTGCCGTCAGCCAGGACTGCGACGTGCTGGGGTAGACGGCTGCGGTCGAGTTGGTCGAGGAGACGAGCCTCGTAGGTGGTGTACAGCAGACCGGACGGGTGCATGCGGTCGAGGGTCTCACTGACCTTCGACAGGCGGTGGTCCAGGCTGCTCATAGGTCCAGATTAGTCAGTGCCTGGCACAAACGGTTGCTAGCTCGCGTTATGAGGCGAGATCGCGTCGTGGGTATAGGGCAGGGTAGGCTGGAAAAAGAAACCTACCGAACCGTAGGTTTGCAGTAGGTGAGGGGAGGACGACGCATGGCGACCGGGTGCAGCAGCAAGACCAAGAATCGTAGTTTGGTGCTCCCTAAACCGCGGCTGCGTGGTTGGGTTCACACCGTGATGGCCCCGCTGATCTTGCTCGCCGGAGTTGGCCTCATGATTGCTACGCCGACTTGGGGAAACCGATTTGCCGTCGGGGTGTGGATGCTTACCGGCCTAGAGCTGTTCGGGAATTCAGCGGTCTATCACCGAGTGCCATGGGGTGCGAAAGTCAAGGATGTTTTGCGACGCATCGATCACGCCAACATCGCCGTGTTTATTGCTGGAACGTATACCCCGTTGGCTGTCTCCCTGGCGACCGGCGCATCTCGGGTGATCTTATTGGCGATTATTTGGGCCTGCGCGCTGCTCGGGGTCGCGTTCCGATTCGTATGGAACGGCGTGCCCCGATGGGCCTCAACGATCCTCTACGTCGTCATGGGATGGACCGCGCTGTGGTGGCTCCCTCAATTCTGGCGCACATGCGGGCCGGCAGTTGTCATTCTTATCCTCATTGGCGGGGTGTTCTACACCGTCGGAGCAATCTCCTATGCCCGTCAGAAACCCAATCCTTCACCTACCTGGTTTGGGTTCCACGAGGTTTTTCACAGTTGCACGGCGGTGGCAGCGATCTGTCACGCCGTTGCTATTGGGCTTGCCGTCATCTGACTAACTGGTGAACTCTGGGCGAATGGGAGAACCACCCGCTCTGATGCCACCACGCTGGCTCTACATTTGATGTCAGAGGGGCCGCTTTCGACGCCTCGATGACGTTTCCTTCCTCGATGCGACCTCTCACGTCACGGGAGGTTTTTGTGTCCGTCGGTCCAGAAGGCTCCGAGCGAGCCCACAGCCTGATCCCGGAGGCACCTGAGGGGAGGCGAACCTACGTCCTCGACACCTCGGTCTTGCTGTCTGACCCCCGCGCTTTGCTCAATTTCGCCGAGCATGAGGTGGTCGTGCCGATCGTCGTCATCACTGAATTAGAGGGTAAGCGTCATCACCCCGAACTGGGACACTTTGCCCGCGCAGCGCTGCGCATCCTCGACCGGCTGAGGCTTGAGAATGGCGGCCTCGTAGGACCAGTGCCGGTCAATGACGAGGGAGGTGTGCTGCTCGTCGAGCTCAATCATTCCGACCCACTGTGCCTACCTGACGGTTTCCGGCTGGGGGACAACGACACTCGCATCCTGGCGGTCGCGCAAAGCTACCGACTGGCCGGGCACTCGGTCGTCTTGGTGACGAAGGATTTGCCCCTGCGTGTCAAAGCTTCGGCGATTGGCTTGGAAGCTGAGGAATACCGTCACGAGCTCGTCCCCAGCAGCGGTTGGACCGGCATGGTGAACCTCGAGGTTCCGGACGAGATGATCTCGACCCTTTACGAGGAGGGGAGCGTCGCCGATTCGATTTTCGACGAGATTCCGGTGCACGCCGGACTGGTGTTGGAGGGGCCGAACGGAACAGCTTTGGCTCGGCGGATGCCGGACGCCTCTGCCCGTCTTGTCCCGAATGATCAGGAAGCTTTCGGGATTCGCGGTCGCTCCGGAGAACAGCGAATAGCACTCGATATGTTGCTTGATCCCCAGGTTGGAATCGTCTCGATGGGAGGACGGGCCGGAACAGGGAAGTCAGCTCTCGCTCTATGCGCAGGTCTTGAGGCGGTCATGGAACGCCAACTCCACAAGAAGGTCATGGTGTTCCGGCCGCTCTATGCTGTGGGGGGCCAGGATCTGGGCTACTTGCCCGGTGACGAGGGAGACAAGATGGCCCCGTGGGGGCAGGCAGTCCTCGACACCCTCACTAGCGTGACGAATAACTACGTCATCGAAGAGGTAATGTCGCGCGGAATGCTCGAGATCCTGCCGCTGACACACATTCGAGGTCGGTCCTTGCACGACGCCTTCGTTGTCGTCGATGAAGCCCAGTCCCTGGAGCGCAACGTGTTGCTGACGGTGCTCTCGCGTATTGGCCAGAATTCGCGGGTGGTGCTCACCCACGACGTTGCCCAACGGGATAATCTCCGCGTTGGTCGCTACGACGGAGTGGCAGCGGTTGTGGAGAGGCTGCGGGGCCACGACCTGTTCGGGCATGTCACCTTGACTCGCTCGGAGCGCTCCCCGATTGCTGCTCTGGTGACATCGATGATGGAGGATATGGTCGGCTGAAGTGAACTGAGGCGACGGTGTGGGTGGCATCTGCAACAATCAACAGGTGCCACGCAATCCCAGAGCCGGTGTCAAGGACATGCTTCTGTCCCTGGTGATCATCCTCGTCCCGGTGATGCTCATCGTGTGGTTCTTCACCAGAACCCCTGATGAGCCGAATATCCAGCAGGTCGACTGGAAACCAGTGGTGGCGTCGGCGCGATCCCATGCGGGATACCCGGTGCTGGCTCCCAAGGAGGTTCCGGAGGATTGGCGGCCGACCAAGGCCCGCTATGCCAACAAGGGGGATCGTTGGGTAGGCAACACCATCTCCGCAGGGAACCGGTGGGAGTTGGGATTTCTGACAAGCAAGAACATCTACCTGGCGGTGGATCAGTCCGATGAACCTGGCAGGGCATTCGTCGCCTCCGTGACAAGGTCGGCCATTGAAGATGGCAAGGTCTCGGTGGGCCGATATACCTGGACGAAGATGGTCAGCCCAGACGATCGCACCCACGCCTTAGTGACAAAGATTAGCTCCGCGACGGCGGTGATCGTCGCGGACACTGATTATCGAGTTCTCACCGATTTTGCGGGGATGCTGGCGACGTCTTGACCTTTCGGCATGTGGGCCGCTCGGCGTCAGGGCTGCGCAGTTTCGGCGTCAGATCGTGCCGCTTCGATGCGGGCCCGCGCCCCGTTGAGCCATGACTGGCAGATGTCAGCTAGTTTCTCGCCGCGCTCCCACAAAGTCATGGTTTCGGCTAGGGAGATCCCACCGGATTCGAGCCGGGTGACGATTTCGACCAGTTCGTCGCGTGCGGCCTCGTACGTGATTTCCGGTTCCTCGGGAGCTGAGTTCGGGGTGGTGTCGGTCATGAGTTCTCCTGGAAGGTGGGACGGTTTGGGGTGCGGCGGTCGAGGGAATCGACGGTGACGCTGAGGGTACCGTCAGACAGGTAGACCAATAGGTTCGCGCGTGCGGTGGTGTCATTGACTGAGGTGATGGAGTCGCCCTCCGTGTCGGCGAGGATGGCGTAGCCGCGATCCAAGGTGGCCTTGGGCGACATTGCTCGCACGCGCTCAAGCATGTGGTTGACGTCGCGGCCCTCGGCGTCCAGGACGCGGTGAGTAGCAAGACGTAGACGTTGCAGTGTGGAGTCGAGCCTTTCTACCGCGATATCGAGAGTGGCTGCTGGATTGACCATTACTGGGCGGGAGCGGATCTGAGTGAGGTGTCCGCTTTCGACGTCGATGAACCTCGTAACGGCCTGGCGAAGTTGAGCTCTGGCTGTCTCGATAGCTTGGGACTGCTCAGCAGCATCCGGGACGATGAGCTTGCCCGCGTCAGTGGGCGTCGACGCGCGTAGGTCAGCGACGAGATCGAGAATCGGATTGTCACGGTCATGACCGATGGCCGAAACGACGGGAGTCCGGGTGGCGTAAACCGCTCTCACCAGAGCTTCGTCGCTGAAGGGGAGGAGGTCTTCCAAGGGGCCACCACCGCGGGCAATGACGATGACATCGACGGTGGGGTCGGCGTCAAGGTCAGCGAGGGCGGCGATGATCTGTTGGGCCGCCATGGGGCCCTGTACCCGGGTGTTGTGGACGACGAATCGGGCGGCAGGCCAGCGCAACGTAGCATGACGCTGGACGTCACGTTCAGCATCGGAGCCAGCCCCGGTGATGAGACCGATACCGCGGGGCAAAACGGGAATCGGCCTATGGAGGGTGACATCGAAGAGCCCTTCAGCCTCGAGAAGTCGTTTGCGTCTCTCCAGTTGGGCGAGGAGCTGGCCCTCACCGGTGGGGGTGATCTCGGAGATTTCGAAGGAGAGCCTGCCAGTGCGCGACCACACTGTCGGTCGGATGAGGGCGGTAACCGTCATGCCCGTCTCGATTGGTCCGGCGGCGTCGAGGACCCTGCGATGGCAGGTGGCGCTGGCCGAAATCTCCTCGATGGGGTCGCGCAGGGTGAGGAACTGTGTCGGGCTGGAGCGTCTGGTGACCTCAATGACCTGGGCTTGCACCCAGATGGCTCCGCAGCGCTCGACCCACCCTTTGACGGCGTTGACGACCCACGCCAGGGAGCGCGGATTGTCGGCGGCGTTCGGCTCGACCATGGCCACTACGCTAGCCGACAATGACGACAGGAGTGTCGGGCCGTCACCATAACAGGCAGCGGCCCGAACCCCTCAAACGATCACATTCCAGTGCGCGGAAGGCCTGGGTGACGGCCCTCACCTCTGTGGCTGCTGTTGCTGGGCATGACGGCGGTAGGAACGGTTGGCGTTGAGCCCGGTTTGGGAGAGCAGGGATCGATGCCTTGCGCAGGATCGAACCGCTTGTCGTCAGGAGTCCACACCGGGAACCCCTTGGCATCCTTGGAGTAGCTGCCTAGCTCATCCAGGTCGACATCTCCAGGCTTGAGTTTTTCGCCCTCGTCGTCATCATCGTCATAGATCAACACGGGGCCGGACTGGATCACCGAGTGCTTCGGTTCGGGCATCGTGGATCTGGCGCCTTTGACGGCTTTCCAGATGGCCTTGTTGAACACTTGCTCGTCAATGTCATCCTCCTTTGTGGTGTCCTGCTCGCCGGACTCCTTGGCCATCGGGGCTTTGGGGGTGTTGAGCGTCTTCATGTCATAGGACGGACTGGCCGCCTGGTAGGGAGTCAGGTCGGGCTTATCGGTGAAGGCGGCGGACATCGGGGTAGAAAAGGCGTCGAATTGGGTCAGCGGACCTATACCGAGAATGCCCTCCATTGTGTGCAGCATCGATACTGTCGAGTAAAAGGTGGAATCGACCCCACCAGTGCGGGTCTATGGGCTGATGACCTCGCCGATGGTGCGATGCGCGTCGACGTGGTCGGGGCCGTTCTGGGCATCGTCCTCAGTGAGGAAGATCGCGGTGTCCTTCCAGATGGGGGAATGGGATACGGTCTCGACGAGCTGGCCGATGGCCTGATCGTTGTCTGCGACGTAGGCCTGGGGAGTCGGGACCCCGACTTTGGTGGCCTGGGTGTGGTCGTTACCGAAACGAACCAACTGGACCGTCGGTACGCTTCCCTTAGCGAGCTGTTTATTGAAGTCGGACTTCCACTCGTCAACACGAGATTTTGGCCCGCAGTTTTTGGCCATCGGCGCGAAGGACCTAGCCGAATCCGGGCAGTCCAAGGTCCAGCCGATGAAGTCGTGATCGGTGTTCGGATCGAGGATCTTCTTGTCGACTTCGTGAGCCTTGCCCTTCTTGTCGAGCGTGGTGTAGAAGCCGTAATTGCGGAAGCTGATGTTGTTTTTCGACAAGTGTTCCCAGAAGTATGAATCGTGCTCCTTCGCGCGGGACTCCGGGTGGTTGTTTTCGGCCGGGTATGGCGCGCCACGACCGGAGTAATTTGACGGCCACATCTCCTCTGACCACGGATTCGAGTTTGCCTGAGAGACCCAGTTCCATCCATTGGCCGAGACTTCGGCGTCGGCGTAGAAGTTGTCGAAGGTCGTGAATTGACGAGCCAGGGCACGGGTGTTGGGAGCTGACTCATCGCCGAAGAGGTTGAGCGACGGATCGGCATTACCGCGGCCGTTGGACCCCAGTTCTTGATCGAAGGTGCGGTTTTCCCGCACGATGTAGATGACGTGCTTGATCTTGCTCGACGTAGTGCCGATCTGGTTGGGGACGGCGCTACTGCGGGCAGGATCGTTAGCGGTGTTGTTCTTTTCCACGGTAGCTGTCAGCTTGGCCAGGGTCGCTGCGTCAGGCTCGCTGACGGTGGAGAGCAGACCTTTGATCAGGGAACCGGAGTACTGGTTCTCGGCGGTATCGTGCGGGTCGGTGGGATTGGGGTGGTTCGGGCCGTTGTTCGGCCCCGCTCCCAGCCCTTTGGCCGAAGTGATGCTCAGCTTGCGGCCATGGGCGAGAACCTGCGTCGGGTACCAGCCAGTCGGAATGTCCCCGATAACCTTGCGAGTTGCGACGTTGATGACGGCAACCTCATTGTGTCCCGAGTTGGTGACGTAGAGACGCTTGCCGTCTTGGGAGAAGGCCAGACCGGTCGGATTGGCACCTACCAGTTTGGAACCGTTGCGGTTGACCGGGATGGTGGCGGTCTGGCGATGAGATGTGACGTCGACCACTGAGATGGTGTCGGCGTCACCATTAGCGACGTAGAGGGACTTGCCATCGGGGGTCAGCACGGACTTGTTGGGATGGAAGTCTACGTTGATTTTGTGGGTCGCCAGTGGCTGGGATTTGGTGATGTCAACCTCGGCGACGTCGGCCCCGCCTTGGGAAGAGACGAACGCTTTGGTGGAGTCCTTGGAGAGGGTCACCCAGACCGGGCGGTGCCCGATGTGGGTCGTCTGAATCTTGTTGGTGGCCAAGTCGATGACGGAGACGGCATCAGCGAGCTGATCTGCCACGACGAGGCGTTTGCTGTCACTCGTGACGGCGAGCCCAGCCGGGTACAGGTTGACCTTTGTGAGCTTCGGGCTGACGATCGGCATCTGGATAGCGCTGGTTTCCACGAGTTTGCCACAGTCGAAGT
Organism: Cutibacterium sp. 37298; assembly: GCF_023838685.1. Taxonomy (NCBI): domain Bacteria; kingdom Bacillati; phylum Actinomycetota; class Actinomycetes; order Propionibacteriales; family Propionibacteriaceae; genus Cutibacterium; species Cutibacterium sp. 37298. Next base: position 862,835 of record NZ_JAJNRJ010000002.1, on the reverse strand, counting down.
GGTACGTGCGGATCTTGTGGTTGCCGGCAGCGCTGGCGAACAGGTGTGTGCCGTCAGGGCTGAAGGCCAGCCCCATGTACAGGCCTTCGGGAGATTTATAGGGGATGGTCTGGATGACCTTGCCAGTGGCAGTTTCGATGACCTGCAGAGACTGGGTTCCCTGACCGTTATTGCTGACGATGAGGTACCTGTTATCGGGGGATAAAGCTTCATTGAGCGGGAGGTCACCAAGGGTGGTGAGCTGACCGGCTGGAGTCAGCAGCTGACCGACAGTAGTACGGCCAGTGGAACCCGAAATCGGTCCGGCCTTGTCGGAGGACGGAGCCGCATGAGCTGGGGAGAAGGCTGCTATTGCGGTAACAACGGCACACGCCGAGGCGAGACCTCGGCGCAGTCGTCTGGATACGTGGGTGTCATGAGGAGCGCTCATATTCCAGAACGTAGGAAATAGAAATGGCACCTGAGGGACACCACAGATGCACCTTCAGGGAACTTTAGGTAAACGGACTTTCTGCGGGTCCTCGGCAGGCGAACTTGAACGGGTTCGTCAGATGCCGACGTACCCGTAGACTCAGGATCATGGCTGTTATGGGGGCGTGCACGAATAAGAAGCTGTACTTAGCTGCTCCGCGTGGATACTGCGCAGGCGTTGATCGTGCGGTGGTGACCGTTGAGAAGGCGCTAGAGGTGTATGGCGCTCCGGTGTACGTGCGCAAGCAGATCGTCCACAACCGCCACGTCGTGGAGACCTTGGAGGGGCGCGGAGCGATCTTCGTTGATGAGCTCGACGAAGTGCCCGACGATGCCCTCGTGGTGTTCTCGGCTCACGGCGTGTCCCCGCAAGTTAAGAAAGAGGCCACCGATCGTGGTCTTCGTACTATTGACGCAACGTGCCCACTAGTGACGAAGGTGCATCACGAGGCCAAGAGGTTCGCTAGCCAAGACACCCAGATCCTCCTTATTGGCCATGCCGGTCACGAGGAGGTCGAGGGGACGACTGGCGAGGCTCCCGAGAACATCACCCTGGTGCAGACTCCCGCGGATATTGATGGGTTGACGTTAGACCGCGACCGTCCCGTGGCGTGGCTGTCCCAGACAACGCTGAGTGTCGATGAGACGGTGGAGACCGTCGATCGGATTCGCGACTTACATCCTCAGCTCATCGATCCTCCTTCCGACGACATCTGCTACGCCACCCAGAACCGGCAGCACGCCGTCAAGCAGATGGCTCCTCAATGTGACCTTGTCATCGTGGTGGGATCGAAGAACTCGTCCAACACTGGCCGTTTGGTGGAGGTCGCCCTCGAATCGGGGGCCAAAGCCTCCTATCGGGTGGATAACGCAGGAGAGATCGAGGAGACCTGGCTCGACGGTGTGTCCACCATCGGCGTGACCTCGGGGGCATCGGTGCCGGAGGCCCTCGTTCAGGGGGTGATCGATCTGCTCATCTCGAAGGGTTGGCCGCAGGCTGAGGAAGAGACCCTCATCGAGGAGTCGTTGTCCTTCGCCTTGCCGCCTCAACTGCGAAAACGTCGCACGACGGCCAAGTGAGGTTCATTCCGGAGAGCCCTCCTCAGTCTGGTTCTCGGTCAGTTCCGGCGAGGTGAGGGGGCGTACCGCCTCTTCGATGGGGGCCGGGGACGCGATGTCGTCGGCGGTTACCCCGAGACGTTCGAAACGTCTGGCTTGGACGAGGACCCTTGTCTCGAGGCTACCCAGGGCCGAATTGTAGGCTCGTACCGTCGAGGTCAGCGATCGTCCCATCTTGTCGAGGTTGTCGGCCAGGGTTCCTAGACGCTTGTGAAGATCGCGTCCTAGTGCTGCGACTTCTGTCGCAGATCTCTCGACGGCCTCCTGCCGCCAGGCTAGGGCGACCGTGCGTAGCATCGGAATGAGTACTGACGGGCTGGCCAGCACGATCCCGCGTCGGTTGGCGTACTCGTGGAGGTCGGGTATCTCCTGCAGTGCAGCCTGAAGCAAGGCTTCGGAAGGCAGGAAGCACACGACGAACTCGGGGGAGTCGAGGTCGGTGCGCCAGTAACCCTTGGCCGAGAGCTGGTCGATGTGGGTGCGAACATGGCGTGCGAAACGGGCCATCTGGGCGTCATATTCCTCAGCATCGTCGCACTGCGCGGCCTCAAGAAATGCGGCCAGCGGCGTCTTGGCGTCGACATGGATACACCGTCCACCTGAGAGCTTCACCGTCATATCGGGGCGTTGCGGGGTGCCCTGGGCTGTGGTCGTCTGCTGGGTTTGGAAGTCACAGTGTTCGAGCATTCCGGCGACCTCTGCAGTGCGCTGCAGTTGCATCTCGCCCCACGCTCCCCGGATTTGAGGTTTGCGTAATGCGGCGACGAGACTGGCGGTCTCTTTGCGCAGGCTCTCTCCGGCAGTGCTCACCCCGGCGACTTGTTCGCGCAAGCTTGCCGTCATGTCGGTACGCTCCTGCTCGACTTCAGCTAGGCGCCGGTCAAGTCGTTCGAGGGCGAGGGACACGGGTGCCAACAGGCGCTGGGCGTCGCTCATTGTCCGCTGTGCCGACCGGGTAGCGCGTTCGTTCTGGTCAGCCATGGTCTGGGCGGACAAAGCCTTGAACTGAGTGGCCAAGGCGTCACGATCGGTGGCGATCTTCTCTGCTGCTTCCAGCCGCTCGGTAGCCACACGTGCCGCCGAGGTGGCTTCGGCAATGCGCTGGGACGCGCGCAATTGCGCGATGAGCCACCCCAAGGCCACACCGATAGCTAGTCCGATAAGCCCGACCACGATGTTCGTCATGCCACGAGGGTCCCAGTAGGGTCTGACACATTCAGCCAGGGTCGTGTTTCGTCGTGAAGAACAGCGGGTGATGGTTGAATGGTCGCCATGGCTGACAAGAGCGTCCCGACTTCGGATCACATCCGCGACATCATCTCTTTCGTGGAAGCATCTCCCACCTCGTATCACGCTGTGGCGGAGCTGACGCGGCGTCTGGAGCAGGCCGGATTCCAGCGTCTAGAGGAGACCGAGTCGTGGCCATCCGTCGAAGGGCGCCGCTACGTGGTGCGGGATGGAGCTCTCATCGCTTGGATCACTCCAGAGAAAGTGACTCCGCAGCTGGGGGCGAGGATCGTCGGTTCCCATACCGACTCCCCGTCCTTCAAGCTTAAGCCGAACGCCACCGTTACTAACCAGGGTTGGCAGCAGGTCGGTATGGAGGTCTACGGCGGTGGCCTACTGAACTCCTGGCTCGATCGTGATCTTGGGCTGTCCGGGCGCCTCGTCACTCGTAACGGTCAGGCTCATTTAGTGCGAACCGGGCCGATTTTGCGCATCAGCCAGCTTGCGCCGCATCTGGATCGCACCGTAAACGACGACCTCAAGCTGGACCGCCAGCGTCACCTCATGCCGATTCTGTCGGTCGGGAAGCCCGACCTTGACGTTGAGGACCTGCTGTGTGAGTCGGCTGGGATCAAGCGCGACGAACTTGCCTTCCATGACATTTTCGCTCATCTGACCCAGTCCCCGGCCGTCATCGGACCCTATGGGGAATTTCTAGCCAGCCAGCGTATGGACAATCTGTCTTCGGTTCACTCCTCGGTCGCGGCATTTGTTGACGTCAAGCCGACCAGCGACGTGGCAGTCATGGCCTGTTTCGACCATGAGGAGGTCGGTTCGGCGACAAGGTCGGGCGCCTGCGGGCCGTTCCTTGAGGACGTCTTGGTGCGCATCGCTGAGGGGTTCGGGATGACGGGTGCGGCCTACCGGGCAATGATTGCCAGGTCCTCATGTGTGTCTTCAGATGCCGGGCACGGTGTGCATCCCAACTACGTTGAGAAGTTCGATCCGGCGAATCACCCGCTGCTCAATGAGGGGCCAGTACTCAAGATTAACGCTCATCAGCGTTATGCCACTGATGGCGTGGGTGGGGCTCTGTGGCAGCGGGCGTGCGCTGCTGCTGGGGTGCCGACCCAGAACTTCGTGTCGAATAACTCGGTCCCGTGCGGCTCGACGATCGGGCCGCTGACGGCGACGAGGCTTGGCATGCTGACGGTTGACGTCGGAGTGCCGCTGATGTCGATGCATTCCACTCGTGAACTTGCCGGTACGGCCGACCTGATGTACCTGTCTAAGGCGCTGGGGGCCTACTGGGCTGGTGCCTGAGCCGATTGGTTCCAAGTCCAGTCAATGTGACCGAGAGTATTCGGCCACATTGACTGAGCCTCAAGCATATGACCGGACGTTCCCGCGTGGAGCGCTGATGGGAGGTGGCTAGTGGGTTGGGTGCGGGCTGAACGGTAGAGTGGCCGAACGTGGCACTTACGATTGGAATCGTCGGTCTTCCCAACGCCGGCAAGTCGACTCTGTTCAACGCGCTGACCAAGAATGACGTCTTGGCGGCGAACTACCCCTTCGCGACCATTGAGCCGAATGTTGGCGTGGTCGGGGTGCCGGACAAGCGCCTCGATGTGCTCACGGAGATGTTTCATTCCGCTAAGACCATTCCTGCGACGGTGTCCTTCGTCGATATCGCCGGAATCGTCAAGGGCGCCAGCAAAGGTGAGGGGATGGGCAACGAGTTCCTCTCCAACATTCGTGAAGCCGACGCCATCTGCCAGGTGACAAGGTGTTTCGCAGACGACGATGTCACTCACGTCAACGGTCACGTCGATCCTTCCGACGACATCGAGACCATTACTACAGAGCTCGTGCTCGCTGATCTGCAGACGATGGAGAAGCAGCTGCCCAAGCTGCAAAAAGAAGCCGCGATCAAGAAGGAGTCTCGTCCCAAAGCCGAGGCGTGGGAGCAGGCTAAGGCGGTGCTCGAAGAGGGCAAGACGATCTTCTCAGCCGGGCTCGATCCCGAGCCGTTGCATGACCTCTTCCTGCTGACGACAAAGCCCTTCATCTACGTCTTTAACTGTGACCAGGATCAGCTCGCTGACGCCGATTTCCAGGCCAAGATGGAGAAGTTGGTGGCTCCTGTTGAGGCGATCTTCTTGGATGCTGAGTTTGAGGCTGAACTGGCCGAGATGGAGCCCGAGGACGCTGCTGAGTTCCTTGCGGATGCGGGTATCGAGGAACCCGGTCTAGACAAGCTCGCGCGGGTGGGCTTCGACACTCTTGGTCTACAGACCTTCCTGACTGCGGGGGAGAAGGAGTCCCGCGCATGGACGATTCACAAGGGCGACACTGCCCCTGAGGCTGCTGGCGTCATCCATACCGACTTCCAGAAGGGGTTCATCAAGGCCCAGGTGGTGTCCCTCGACGACCTTGTTGAATTTGGCGGCGAAAAGGAGGCCCAGGCTGCTGGGAAGTTGCGGCTGGAGGGCAAGGAGTACGTTATGCAGGACGGTGACGTAGTGGAATTCCGATTTAACGTGTAGCTCTGGTTTGATACCTGCTTGGCTTAACCGCATCTGAGATCCGTCATATCTTTGGCGTAACCTTATTGGTATGAATAACATGCCGTGGCCAAAGGCCATCTTCAAGGTGCTGTCGGAAGCCTAGGAACCCTTGCACTACTCCGAGATCGCTCAGCGCATCTTGGACAACGGTCTCCGCCAACAAACTGGCGCTACCCCCGCTGCGACGGTGGCTGCCACGATTCCACGACCTTGCGGAAGAATGTCGTCCGCGTAGATCGAGGTGTTTACAGCTTAAGGACGCTACAGTCGGTGCCGCCCGAGGAGTCGGAGACTGAGTTGCCGGACTCCCGTGGGGTGATCCCACCGATTGCACTTGAGGCGGGTGAGGAAAACAACGGATTTCTTAACGCTTTCGGCATGTTTTGGAGACGTGACGAAGTGGATTGGGACAGACCCTATTAGGGGCTCAGTTGAAGGCTGCTAAACCCGTTAACTTTGCTGATCGGGTCGGCGTCTACATTCTCTACTCCGGTGAGAGAGTGATCTACGTAGGTCGTATTACTGAGCCGCGTTTGGGGCCCCGCCTGTGGGATCACATGTGCGATCGCCTTGCAGGTCGCTGGGACCGGTTCTCCTGGTTTGGTGTGCGAACCGCGGACGATGACGGGACGCTCGGTCCTGTGCCGTGTGGAAATTATGCCGTCGATATGCTCGTTTCCACCATGGAAGCCCTTCCTATTGAGGGCCTAGAACCGCCACAGAATCGCCGTCGAGGTGATGGCTTCAACGCTACGGAGTTCATTCAGACGACGGATCCTGAGGTAGAGCTCCGCCGCGCTAAGCAGTTCCTATTCAAGCTCACCGACTCGAAATAATCGAAAGTTCGGGCCCTTCGGAGCACTGATTCCTCGTCGTTTCATAAGCCTGGTGTGGCTAGCCCTGTACGTAGGCGTCAGTATGGGTAGTCACCTTTGATAACGAAGTAGCTACCGCGGATGGTTCCGGCGAGTTTTGAGCGTTGCCGGGCGAACTTGAACGCGGACAACTCAGCTGGTTGGTTCATGCCGTCACACAGCTTGAACTCTACTGCCCGTTTCCCGGAATTCGCCACCGTCCACAGCACGTTGATCGCCAGGCCCGACGCGTAAAACACATGCACCCAGTGGATTCCCTCAACGTCATTGATGCTGATCTCCAGGGCTGGGGAGGCAGTGGTGATGTCACGTTCCTCGGCCAGAATCTGGGTCACCCATGCGAGTGCGTAGGGCTCCTCACTGGCAGGTGACACCTCAAACGTGTGCTTGAACTTGTTGTGGAAATACCGTGCCTCGTTGGCGCGTAAACCTGCCAAAGCCTCGGGGTGCTCGGAGGTTTCCAGCCCCTGGGTCGAGACGGTAGTGAAGTCAACTGGAACAGCCATGGGAGCCTCCAGATAGATATGTAGGATCGACGCGAACCGGCTCGACGACGAACGTGTCGAGACTACCCGTCTTGTGCTCTGGCGCGCCCGCGTCGTGTAACCTGCTCGGACATTACCAGGCCGAAGATGTCGAGGACGACCAGGTACAGAGGTAGTGTCCATAATCCGGTGTTGGCTGATATCGCCCCGAACAGTGGGGGAGCGAGCGTCGTCCCGACGTATGCTGCGGCCATCTGGATGCCGATGATCGCCTGTGAGTTGTGCGCGCCAAAGGTGGTTGGGGTGGAGTGGATGATCGCAGGGTAGATTGGTGCGGACCCAAGCCCTGCGGTGACCAGACCTGCCAGGGCGACCCATGACGGCATACCGGGTAACCCGACGAGGATAGCGCCAACTCCTACCGTAATGAACCCGCCATGCACAAGCATCCGGTCACCGATGCGTTCGGCTACGAATCCGGCCAAGAACCGGCCGGCGGTGATCCCCAGGACGAAGAGAGACGCGAACGCTGCGGCGGTCGCGCCGTCCGTCCCTCGCACCGACACCAGGTACGATGCCGCCCATAGCATCGAGGTGCTCTCGACAGCACAGTACGAGAAGAAGGTCCCTAGAACGGCAGGAACTCCCGGGGTCGCTAAGGCCGCGCGTGTCGGCACGTGGTCGAACAGCCTTGCGGAGCCACCGCCGTTGATCTTCTGCGTCTTGTTCCACAACGGAAGACTGACGGTGACGATCGCTGTCAGTATGGCCTGCAGAGTTCCGACCGTGCGATAGGCCGATGGCCATCCGTGTCCGCTACTTAACGCCTGGCTCATGATGAACGGGCTGATCGATGCTCCGAGTCCCCAACAGCCGTGCAGCCAGTTCATGTGCCGAGCGGTGTAATGCAGGGCTGCATAGTTGTTGAGTGCGGCGTCGACCGTTCCAGCTCCTAGCCCATACGGCATCGCCCATAGGCACAGCACCCAAAACTGAGTCGAGAATGAAAAGCCGAACAGTGCCGCGGCTGTCAGCGCGACACTTGCCGCAGTCACTCGTCCTGGGCCGAAACGCGTTGTAAGCCGGTCGGACATCAGGCTCGAGATGATGGTCCCGGTGGCGATGATGAAGGTTATGAACCCTGCGCATGACAGCGGTACGCCGAGGCTTTCATGCATGGCTGGCCATCCTGCGCCGACCAGGGAGTCAGGCAGACCCAGGCTGATGAAGGCCAAGTAGATGATCGCCAGTAGGAGCATATGCACGATGAAAGGGGACCTTTCGTCATACCGCAATGGGGTTTGGGCACCGAGAGTGGCTCGTGAGTCCCATGCTGACAATGTCGTCTAATCGTCTTGCATGGGGCATTGAGTCGTCACTCAAGCTGGGTGGCCAGGTCGTCGAGGAATGCCTTTACCTGGGCCAGCTCCTGTGGCGGGGCGGGATACAGCGCTAGCATCCGCTCAGGTAAACCGGCGGCCTGGTGACGTAACGAGCGCCCTCCGTCTGTGAGACTGATGATGCGCCGCCGTTCGTCGTCGTTGCTCCAGGCTCTGGTGATGAAGCCGGCGTCTTCCAGGCGGCGCAATAAGGGAGTCAGGGTGCCGCTATCGAGGTGTAATCGCGTTCCGATGTCATTGACGCCTACAGGGCCCTCAGCGTGCCATAACACCAGCATGGCTAGGTACTGAGGGTAGGTGAGACCGATGCCTTCGAGCAGCGGTCGGTAGGCGCGCGTGACCGCCCTGCTAGCTCGGTAGAGGGAGAAACAGAATTGATTGTCGAGGTCGAGCGTTTGATCGTGCACAACGGGGAGGATATTAGATGCACAACAAGATTGGACACAACTTAGTTGCGCGCTATGTTTCTTATGACGCTGCACGACAGAAACGTCAGCGCACATTCGTCCAGCGAGTAAGGAGACACCATGATCGAGATCGAGCCCGTCTACACCACCGAGGCTATTGCTACCGGTGCGGGCCGCAATGGTCACGTCCAAAGTCCCGACGGTCGCGTGTCTGAGGATCTGGCTATTCCCGTCGAGATGGGTGGTAGCGGTAAGGGCACGAACCCGGAGCAGCTGTTTGCGGCTGGCTATGCCGCATGCTTCCACTCCGCCTTGCAGATGGTGGCCCGCCAGGCAAAAAAGGACCTTGGCGACTCCTCGGTGGGCGCGCGGGTTTCAATCGGTCAGGCCGGGGAGGGATTTGGCCTTGCCGTCGCCCTGGAGGTCGTCATCCCGGCTCTGCCGCACGACGAGGCCCAGCAGCTCGCCGATAAGGCCCACCAGGTGTGTCCCTACTCGAATGCCACTCGGGGCAATATTCGCGTTGACGTCACCGTCGTCGACGACTGACGTCAGGTGCTCTTGGGGACGCTTCTAGGTCAGCCCTCGGAGACATCGAGCGCTCCGGCGCCACGCGACGGATATTGCGAAAAGCGCCACCGCACGACACAACGAAAGGAACACCCTCCATGTCTCGAATCCTCATGATCCTCACGTCCCACGACCAGCTGGGTAACACTGGCCGCAAGACGGGTTTCTGGTTAGAGGAGTTCGCTGCCCCCTATTACGTGTTCTGTGACGCCGGACACGCCGTCACCCTAGCCTCGCCGTTGGGTGGGCAACCGCCGATCGACCCGACGAGTTCGCTGCCGCAGATGCAGACCGATGCCACTCGCCGTTTCGATGTTGATGAGCAAGCCAAACGTGCCTTGGCGACCACCACCCCGTTGTCGGAGGTCGATATCGCCACGTTCGACGCGGTGTTCTACCCGGGTGGCCACGGTCCGCTGTGGGATCTGGTGGACGATCCCACCTCGCAGCAGATCATCCTGGATAGCGACGCCGTGGGGCGGCCGCTGGGACTGGTATGTCACGCTCCCGGTGTGTTGCACACCGTCAAGAAACACGATGGAACGCTGTTTGTTACCGATCGCTCGGTGACCGGTTTCACCGACGGTGAGGAGGAGGCCGCCGGCCTGACTGGCGTCGTTCCCTTCCTCGTGGAGGACTCCCTGAAGCAGGCAGGCGCTCGGTACAGCAAAGGTCCGGACGGTGATAGCTACGTCGTAACGGACAAGACGCTGGTCACTGGTCAAAATCCGGCCTCGTCCGCTGCCACAGCCCAGCGGTTGCTCGACCTATTGGCTTGCTGATCCTCGGTTTCCTGCTAGAAGGACAGCGGTGATCATCCGAGCCGACGGGATGCGGAAACACGCAGGGCTGCGATCACTCCTGGCTGGGGAGGCGCCTAGCAGCGCCTCCCCAGCCATGATGGGCATGCTGGGCCCGGACAAGCAAGCGCAGACTAGCTCTCACACGCGCGGACTGCGGACTTTCTTGACGACGCATGCGGAACGGTGATGTGTTCGAGTCTAGATATGTGAGTGAAAGGCCCGGAGTTATTTCAGCATGGGATGAAGCGTGCGCGTAGCTTCGGGCTTGCGGAACGTGCAATGGCTTTTGAGAATTGGTTACTCGGCCGTGCATGGCAAGACGTGCGAGATTCGTTATGTCATGGTGAGCTCGGAGCAGCCAGGAAATGAATTGATGACGAAGGTGGTAGGCCGTTGGGCGCGCTTGCCAAGGGCCACGTTATTTCGATGAACATGCCTAAGATACGGTGGGCGTCACTGCCGTGGTTATGGATGATTCTGAGTCGGACGTCAGCTTGTCTGACTGGTCGCTGCTGATCTGTCTTTGCAGAAACTATGCGTGTACTTGTGGACTGGCCGGCTCATATCATGTTTCATAGGATGGGTTCGACGTTGAGCTGTCTAGGGTCGTTGTGATCGGTATCCATGGTTGAACGGGGTTGATCTCGATGGAGGCGTGTCTCTAGAGGGGTGGCAGTGGCCTGGTAGGGGTGCCTATGGCGTGGCGGCTTGTGATCGCTGGTTTTCGGGGATGACTCTCGGATGAATATAGATCGGCTACGGCGTTATTAGATTCGCTTGGCGCTTGGTTGGAAACGGGTGTGAAGCAGCCTTCTGATGGATGTATTTTCGCGTTGTTGAATAAGGATTCAATATTAATTGAATATGGCGCCAGATACTGGTTTAGGATCAGTTGACGTCCGCTGTGGATCCTCCCTATGGTCATTCTCGGGCCAGGCGCTTCGCCAGCTGGCTATCGCAACAATGGTGTGGCGAAGGGTTATGAGGTGAGTATGGCTGAGCAAGTCGTTGGACAGGCGTCTACAGAAGTATCCATGGATGAAGACGTCAATGTTGGGAAACTGTCATTCCCCGCAATGCTTTCTCTTGTCGTCGGTTCCATGATCGGCGGCGGTATTTTTTCGCTTCCGCAGAATATTGCTGCTGCCGCTAGTCCAGGTCCTATGGTGATTGGTTGGACGATCACCGGGATCGGAATGATCTGTTTGGCGATGGTCTACCAGAAGTTGGCTATCCGTCGTCCTGATCTGGATAACGGCATCTATGCTTATGCCAAGGCGGGATTTGGTGATTTCATCGGGTTCAACTCGGCGTGGGGCTATTGGCTCTCTGCCCTCATTGGCAACGTCGGGTATTTGGTGTTGCTTTTCTCGACCGTTGGCAAGTTTGTTCCTGCTTTCGCGGGTGGTAACACCGTGTGGGCGGTGCTTGCGGCGTCAGTTCTGCTGTGGTTGACCCACGCTCTCGTTCTGGCTGGAGTTCGTACTGCTGCTTTTGTCAACACGATCGCCACAATTGCCAAGATTGTGCCGTTGATAACATTCATTGCCATTTGTGCTGTTGCGTTCGATGTTGGTGTGTTTACCGAGGACTTCTGGGGGAGTCACGCGGGCTTGGGCAGTGTCTTTGCCCAGACCAAGAGCATGATGCTCGTCACCGTGTGGGTGTTTATTGGGATCGAGGGTGCGTCGATCTACTCGAAGCGTGCTCGCAAGCGTTCTGATGTGGGCAAGGCGACTGTTGGTGGTTTCCTCTTCGTCCTGGTTCTCCTCATCGGTGTCAACCTCCTGAGCATGGGGATCATGCGTCGGGCCAAGCTGGCTGGCTTGCCCGACGCATCTATGGGTGATGTTCTGTCCTCTGTCGTCGGGCCGTGGGGCTCGGTGCTTGTCAGCGCTGGTGTCATCATTTCCCTACTTGGGGCTCTGCTGGCCTGGATCCTACTGTGCGGTGAGACGATGCAGGTGCCGGGTGAGGACGGCACGATGCCGAAACTGTTCGGACGGATCAACAAACATGAGGCTCCAGCTCCCGCTTTGTGGATCACCAACATCGTCTCCCAGATATGCCTTGTCATGACGGTGTTGTGGGACGGTGCTTACTTGGCGATGGCGACCCTGGCTGCCGCCCTCATCCTGGTGCCGTACTTGCTGTCAGCCGCATTCGCCCTGAAGATGGTGATCAAGGGCGAAACCTATGAGAACGGTCCCCGATCACAGCGAGTGCGTGATGCCGTGGTCGCAACTATCGCAACCTTGTACGGCATCTGGCTCGTTGTTGCCGCAGGCGCGGATGCTCTCATGCTTGCGGCTCTGCTCTACTTGCCTGGTGCTGCAGTATTCGTCTGGGCCAAGCGTGAGCAGCGGGCCAAACGGATTTTCAAACCCTACGAGATTGGCGTTCTTGTCCTGTTGGCGTTGATTTCCGTGGTAGCCATCATTTCCATAGTTACCGGGAGGCTTTCCTTGACGTGATTGCTTTACCTACCCGTAATGTGGAAATTCATAAATATATACACAATCAGTGATGTAAGAGGGCAATCCTACGGTGCTGCGGTGATTGCCATGGCAGGGAACTTGCTTCCCCACGATGAAAGGTTAAGAAATGACTACTCCCATTGGTGCATGGTCGGAAGTTGGCAAGCTTCGTGAGGTGATGGTGTGTGAGCCGCGTCTGGCGCATCGTCGGCTCACCCCAAGCAATTGTAGAGAATTGCTCTTTGATGACGTCCTGTGGGTTGAAAAAGCACAGGAAGATCATCGAGATTTCGTGGCCAAGATGCGAGAACGTGGAATTGTCGTTCATGAGATGCATCAACTGTTGTCCGAGGTCCTTGATATCCCTGAGGGTCGTTCCTGGGTACTTGACCGGAAGTTGTCCCCTAACGCGGTTGGGCTGGGTGTTGACGAGGATGTTCGGGACTGGCTCAATGACATGCCTTCGGACACCTTGGCCGAGTATCTCATTGGTGGCGTGGCCTACGGCGAAGTGCCTGCGGAGAGACGCAAGCACGTTCTTGGCGCGCTTATCAAGGCGCACAGCGAAACTGAATTTCTCATTCCGCCGCTGCCCAATACTCAGTTCACTCGAGATACCACGGCATGGATCTTCGGCGGTGTCACCTTCAATCCAATGCGTTGGCCGGCTCGTCAGCAGGAAACCGTCCTGGCTAGCGCCATTTACACTCGTCACCCCATCTTCGCCGAGCGTGACTTCAAGATCTGGTATGGCTGCGCCGAGGCTGATCATGGCATGTCCACCCTCGAGGGTGGCGACATCATGCCGGTTGGCAATGGCACGGTACTCATCGGAATGGGTGAGCGATCCTCGTGGCAGGCCATCACCCAGGTGGCGCGTTCCCTGTTTGCCCAGAATGCAGCACGCAGGATTGTGGTCGCGGCCATGGCGCCGGACCGGGCCTCCATGCATCTCGACACGGTGTTTAGTTTCTGTGACGTCGATCTCGTGACTCTTTACAAGCCAGTGGTCGATACCATCACCCCGCTAGTGCTCGAGCCCAGCAGCGAGGCGGCAGGCTTCTCGGTGCGCGTCGACGACCGTCACTTCACCGATGTCGTCGCCAGCTCCTTGGGACTGGATGGTCTGCGTACCGTCGAGACGGGTGGCGACTGCTGGGAAGCCCAACGCGAGCAGTGGGATGACGGCAATAATGTGGTAGCTCTCGAGCCCGGTGTCGTCGTTGGATACGACCGCAACACCGCGACCAATGCTTTGCTCGCGAAGGCCGGGGTGGAGGTTGTCGAGATCAAGGCCGCCGAGCTGGGACGTGGTCGAGGGGGCGGCCACTGCATGACCTGCCCGATCACTCGTGATCCGGTGGATTACTGATAAGTCCCAAAGCGAAACAGGTAATATGCGTCCGCCGCACGAAGCGGACATATCAAGGAAGGAATATCAGATCATGGCTTTTAATCTGAAGAATCGTCATTTGTTGTCGTTAGCGCATCATAGTACTGAGGAAATCAAGTTCCTCGTCGGCTTGGCTGCAGATCTCAAGGAAGCCAAGTACTGTGGGACGGAGCAGCCGCTCCTCAGGGGGAAGAACATTGCCCTCATTTTCGAGAAGGCGTCGACTCGTACCCGCTGCGCCTTCGAGGTGGCGGCTCACGACCAGGGTGCTCACGTGACCTACTTGGGGCCCAGCGGATCACACATTGGCCACAAGGAGTCCATGAAGGACACGGCCCGCGTCCTGGGGCGTATGTATGACGGCATCGAGTACCGCGGGTTCCACCAGTCGGTGGTGGAAGAGCTGGCTGAATACGCAGGTGTCCCGGTTTTCAATGGCCTGACTGACGAGTTCCACCCGACCCAGATGCTCGCTGACGCTCTCACCATGCGTGAGCACGCCGAGAAACCGTTCCACGAGATCAAGTTCGCTTACGTCGGCGACGGGCGCAACAACATGGGCCGTTCGCTCCTGCTGCTGGGTGCCAAGCTCGGCATGGATGTGCGTATCGGTGCTCCCGAAGGGCTGCAGCCTGAGGCCGAATTGGTGGAACGTTGCCGCGAGTGGGCCGAGCAGTCCGGTGGCAAGGTGCTGGTGACCGCCTCTGCGGAGGAGGCCGTGCGCGATGTCGACTTCATCCACACCGACGTGTGGGTGTCCATGGGCGAGCCTGTGGAGAGCTGGAGCGAGCGGGTCGGCACCTTGCTGCCGTTCCAGATCAATGATGCGTTGGTCAAGGCTGCTGGTAACCCGCGCGTCAAGGTGATGCACTGCCTGCCGGCATTCCACAACAGTGAGACGGCGGTAGGTGCTGAGGTTGCCAAGACCTACCCGGAGCTGGCCAATGGCATTGAGGTGACGGAATCCGTGTTCGAGTCGCCTGCCTGCATCGCGTTTGACCAAGCGGAAAATCGCATGCACACCATCAAGGCCGTCCTGGTGTCCTCTCTGGCCTGACGAGTGTCTGAGGAAGAACATGAGGATTTTGGTTGCACTTGGTGGTAACGCGCTGCTGCGGCGTGGCGAGATCATGACGGCGGAGAATCAGCGTGCCAATGTGCGCATCGCCGCAAACCACATCAAAGAGGTTGCGGTCGATCACGAGGTCGTTGTAGCCCATGGTAATGGCCCCCAGGTAGGTCTGTTGGCTCTGCAATCGACAGCCTACGAGGAAGTCGGGATCTATCCTCTGGATGTCCTGGGCGCAGAGTCACAGGCCATGATCGGCTACATGATCGAGCAGGAACTCGGCAATGTGATGCCTCAGGATCAGCAGATCGTCACCATGATCACGATGACAGTCGTCGACGCAGATGATCCTGCTTTCAAGCATCCGACGAAACCGATCGGCCCGGTCTACGACGAGGCAACTGCCAGGCGCCTGGCGGCTGAGAAGGGCTGGACGATAGCCCCGGACGGAGAGTACTACCGGCGTGTGGTCGCGTCCCCGCAGCCCAGGAACATCATCGAGCAAAAGGCGATCCGCCAGTTGGTGGATTCCGGCGTCATGGTGGTGTGTGCCGGAGGCGGCGGCGTCCCCTGCGTCTACGACGAGGACGGTATTCTGCACGGGGCCGAGGCAGTCATTGACAAGGATCTTGCGTCAGCCGAACTCGCCGTGCGTGTCGACGCGGACCTGCTGGTCATCGCTACCGATGTGGCCGGTGTGTTCCGCAACTGGGGAGAGCCTGATCAGGAGCGCATCGAGCAGATGCACGCATCGGATGCCCTCAACACGGAGTTTGCCGCTGGTTCGATGGGTCCGAAGGTTAAGGCCGCCTGCAACTTTGCGTTGGCTACCGGGAAACGTGCTGTGATCGGGTCGTTGGAAGACATCCAAGGTCTGGTCGCAGGCACGCACGGGACTGCCATCATCCCCTGACAGCGATGAACTGAAAACCCCGCCGGGATAGTAGCATGCCGTGTACGAAGTACACGACGACGCTAGAGAGTCCCGGCGGGGTTGCCATGGGTTAAGGCTCTAGGGTATTCGTGACGGGTGTGTGCGAAAGGGGCGATGTCGTTGTCGAACGATGATCACAGACCGGTTCTCGTATCTAGGGCGGCAAGGCTGTCGCGCATTAGCGCTTTAATTCGATCTGAGCAGATATCTTCCCAAGCTGAATTGGCGCGTAGGCTGGCTGCCGAGGGAATAGTCGTAAGCCAGGGCACTCTTTCCCGAGATCTCAAGGATGTAGGGGCGGCGCGCGGTCGAGATCAGTTGGGGAATTTTCAATACAGCATTCCCGAGGGTGAGCATCCTTCTCAAATGACGACGGGGCTGCCTGCTCGGAACCATTTGGTTCGTATGTGTCAGTCACTGTGCATCGCGGTCAATTACAATAACGGTGCAGTGGTAATTAAGACTCCCCCGGGCGCAGCACAGTATTTGGGTTCAGCTATTGACGCCTCGGGTGTCCGTACAGTGCTTGGCACCATCGCGGGTGACGACACTGTCCTCGTTGTTTGTAAGGTCGGAGTTGACGGAGAAGATCTTGCAAGGTTGTTCCGTGAAATGGCTGAGACAGGGTTGCCAGCCAAGGGACTGGTTGCAGTGAATTGATGGAGCGCCATGGCGAGATTGGCGCTTTGTCACGGGTGGGCGCTCACAAAGGCCAGTGCGCGGCACGGCGCTGAGAAGAGTTATCACAATGACACAGTGATGTGTCGTCTGTTCCGTTGTCAGTCTGACCGGTATCGTGCCACGGGTGACTACACCCGACCACGAACCCGACCCCTGGGCAATGCAACTGGTGCTACTTCGTGATAAACATCACCCGGCACGTCAGGTGGATGCTTGCGAGGCGGCAGCGCGAGCCGTCGTCTTTCTTCTCGATGATCCTCGTACCCAACCGGGAGGCCCATGGCATGACGCCGTGCGGCAGTGGTCTAACAAGCGCATCCGCAAGATCGTCCGCCGCGCTTCTGGAAAGAGATGGGATGACGTCCAGGTTCTCGACGGCGTCACCATCAGCCAGGATCCGCCCCCGTATGCCAGTCCCGAAACTGGTCCAGCCAGGGTACGGGCCTTCGTTCCAGCCCCGGTGCACCCGCAGCCCAAGCAGATCGACAAACTTCAGGTCGCCGGCACCAATTTGCCGGCCGACGGCGATTCCGCCACTACCGAACCCGTTGTCACGATAGAAATTAACCCTCGCATTGAGATGACCACCGGCAAGGCTTGCGCTCAGTGTGGCCATGCCGCCCAGCTCGCCCACGAGGCTATGAGCTTCGGTAACGACGATGACCGCCACGCTCTGGAAACCTGGCGCCACGACGGGTTTCGAGTTCGCGTCGTTACACCCACGGTTGAGCACTGGGACTCTGATGTTGCTCGGGTGAGAGTCGTTGATGCCGGTTTCACGGAGTTCAATGGCCCCACTGCGACTACCAGGGCGCGGTGGTGATCGGGGTCGCGTAGACTCGTGTCATGACTCAGCTCCTTCTCACCGCGGTCGGCGCGGACCGCTCCGGGCTTGTCTCCGACTTGTCTGAAATTGTTGCCCATTACGACGGAAATTGGCTTGATAGCCGTATGGCACGGCTCGCTGGTGCCTTCGCGGGGATTGTCCTCGTTGACATCAAAAGTTCTAAGGTCGAGCCCCTTAAGGCTGACCTAGCCGGTCTTGAGGTCAAGGGCTTGCGGGTCACTGTTACTGATACCACCCCACAGCAAGATGAGGGCGAGGCTGTCCTGGTGGTTCACCTCGTCGGCCACGACCATCCGGGCATCATCCATAAAGTAACGGCTACCATGGCCCGCCTCGGGGTCACCATCGACGATCTGTCGACTGGTTTGCGTGAGGCCCCGATGGGGGACGGCATCCTCTTTGAGGCGCAGGTGCAGTGCCGGATTACAAACGCGACGACCCTCGACGATCTACGCTCGGAACTAGAAGCCATTGCCACCGAGATCATGGTTGACATCGATCTGGTTGACCGGTCCTGATCCCGGGCATCGTCTAGGAGGTCTCATGACTCGTATCCCTGGCACAGATCTGGACATCAGACCATTGGTTTTGGGGGCTAATACCTTCGGCTGGACGGCTGATGAGCACGACTCCCATACCATCCTGGACGCTTTTCTTGGTGCCGGGGGATCGCTGGTCGATACCGCTGACGGCTATTCCCATTGGGCCGACGGCAATAACGGGGGCGAGTCTGAGCGAATCATTGGTTCTTGGGTGGAAAAAGGCGGGCGACGTGACGACATCGTCATCGCCACGAAAGTTGCTACCCATCCAGAGTTCAAGGGCTTGGCGCCGGAGAACATCTCTGCCGCAGTTGACGCCTCCCTGGCCCGGCTCCATACCGACCACATTGATCTCTACTACGCCCACTTCGACGACGACACCCAGCAGATCGAGGACATGGCAGCGGCTTTTGACAAGCTTGTCAAGGCTGGCAAGGTGCGCTGGGTTGGCCTGTCGAATTTCTCGGTGGCCCGCGAGCAGAAGTGGCTTGAGGTGGCCGAGCATGAAGGACTAGCCAGCCCGGTGGCATTGCAGCCCCAGTACAACTTGTTGCATCGCGCAGACGTTGAGGATCCGCAGGGCTATGGTCAGCTCGCCAGTGAGTACAGTCTGGCCCTCTTCCCGTACTTTTCTCTGGCGTCTGGGTTCCTCACAGGCAAGTACGCCACGCGGGACGACCTGCACGGTGTCGCCCGAGAATCCATGATGGCGGCGTACTTGCCTGACGCCGAGCACGAGAAGGCGGCCTTCGCTGTCCTCGATCAATTGCGTCAGATTGCTGGGGACCATCGCGTTGAGGTGTCCTCGGTCTCGTTGGCGTGGCTACTGGCTAAAGGGGTTACCGCACCTATTGCTTCGGCGCGCACTATCGACCAGCTTGATGCTTTGCTAGCCGCTCCCGACCTCGTCTTGTCCAGCGACGAAGTTTGCGCCCTGGACGAGGTGTCGGCTGTGTTCGCCCATGAGTGAATCATCTGCCGAATGCTCGTCGTCGATGGTCTGGCCTGCATAGGGTATCGACATGGCTACTACCGCTTTCATGGGAAAACCCCTTAACACCGTCGGGGACCTTCCTCAGGTCGGTTCCTTGCTGCCGTCGTTCACCCTCGTCAAGAGTGACTTGTCAGAGCTGAGAAGCGATGAGTTGAAGGGCAAGAAGCTCGTCCTCAACATTTTCCCAAGTGTGGACACCGGGGTGTGTGCAACGAGTGTGCGCACCTTCAACGAGAAAGCCGCTGGACTCGACGACACCACCGTCTTATGTGTTTCTCGTGACCTTCCATTCGCCCAGGCTCGCTTCTGCGGTGCGGAGGGCATCAAGAACGTTGTTGTTGCCTCAGCCTTCCGCTCCCATTTTGGTAAGGACCTTGGCGTTACCCTCGCCGATGGCCCGATGCAGCATCTGCTTGCGCGCGCCATCGTCGTCGTGGACGCTGAGGGAAAGGTTACCTACACCCAGCTCGTTGATGAGATCACTACCGAGCCGGATTACGACGCTGCCCTTGAGGCTGCGTCCAAGGCCTGATTCACGTCGGTTTTGAGGGGCGTTTCGGCGTAAAGTCGGGGCGCCCCTGATTTTGTGCCGCGTATCGACATACGGAGTATTGAATAGGGAGGTATGGGAGGGCGGTACAGTGGCCGACGCTTCGTTCAGCAGGGCGGGGCGCTCCTATCTGAGGACCACCATGGACGGCGAATTGAAGCGCGGGCTCTCCTCGCGGCACATGAACATGATCGCAATCGGCGGGGCCATCGGTACTGGCCTGTTCGTGGCATCTGGTGCCACCATCTCCCAGGCTGGGCCGGGTGGAGCCCTGGTTGCCTACTTCGCTATGGGGCTCATGGTCTTCTTGCTTATGCAGTCTCTTGGCGAGATGAGCTCCTATCTCCCGGTGCCAGGCGCATTCGAAACTTATGCCACCAGATTCGTCTCGCCTTCCTTTGGCTTCGCATTGGGGTGGAATTACTGGTTCAACTGGGCCATCACGGTCGCTGCTGAATTAGCTGCTGCCTCCATCGTTATGGCCTACTGGTGGCCCGGCGTACCGGCCTGGATGTGGTCGGTCGGATTCCTGGCGTTGCTCTTCTTCCTGAACGTCTTGTCTGCCCGCGCATACGGTGAGAGCGAGTTCTGGTTCGCCATCATCAAGGTGACGGCAGTTATCGTCTTCCTGGTGCTTGGCATCCTCATGATCGCCGGCGTGATGGGGACATCTCCTGGTCTATCTCATTGGCGTCGCGGTGACGCGCCCTTCGTTCACGGGTTCGGTGGCATCCTGACTGTCTTTCTTATTGCTGGATTCTCCTTCCAGGGCACCGAGCTCATCGGCATTGCTGCAGGAGAATCGAAAGACCCCGGAATGACGATCCCCAAGGCCACTCGTCAGATCTTCTGGCGGATCATGATCTTCTACATCGGTGCCATCGCCGTTATCGGTTTGTTGCTGCCTTACACTGACCCGCACCTGCTTGCGGGTGAGGTCACCGATGTTGCCGTCAGCCCGTTTACGTTGGTCCTGAAGCGGGCCGGTGTTGCAGCTGCGGCGGCTGTCATGAACGCGGTCATCCTTACCTCGGTGCTTTCGGCCGGTAACTCTGGTCTTTATGCGTCTACCCGAATGCTTTACGCCCTAGCGCGTGAGGGCAAAGCTCCTCGCATCCTTGGCCGTACTAGTCGACGAGGTGTCCCGGTGCCGGCTCTTATCGTCACTACTCTCGTCGGCGCGGCCTGTTTTGCTACATCTCTGGTGGGGTCAGGCCAGGCATACACCTGGTTGGTCAATATCTCTGGTCTGTGTGGATTCATCGCATGGATCGGTATTGCGATATGCCATATCCAGTTCCGGCGCGCCTTTCAGGCTCAGGGGCACGACCTGTCCGAGTTGCCGTATCGGGCGCGCTGGTATCCTGCCGGTCCTATCGTCGCCGGGGTGTTGTGCGTCATCGTTACCCTCGGCCAGGGGCGTGACGCAGTTCTCAGCGGTGATGTCACCGACATGATCGTCGCTTACATCAGCATTCCGGTATTCCTGGCGTTGTGGGTCGGTCACAAGATTGTCACCAGGGCGCCTCGTGCTGACCTTTCAACGGCCAATCTCCATCACGACTGACATGATGAGGGTGGTAATTGATCGGCCGTGACACACGGGGAGGCATCATGGCTTATCGGCCCGGATGGGTTGACCACCTCATTGGGTGGCACGTCTATCCCCTGGGGTTCGTCGGAGCTTCGACACGACTGGAGTCTCAGGAGGTGAGTCATCGTCTCGCTCATCTGGAAGCCTGGCTCGACCATGCCGTGGCACTGGGCTGTTCAGGTCTGGCCTTAGGGCCGGTCTTTTCCTCGGCTAGCCACGGCTACGACACCTTGGACTACTTCACTATCGACCCTCGGCTAGGCGACGACGATGACTTCGATCACCTGCTTCAGGCCGCCTACGCTCGTGGTCTGTCAGTACTGCTCGACGGGGTGTTCAACCACGTCTCGCGTCGCAACCGCATCGTGCAGGATGCGCAGAGTGCTGGGCCAGATTCAGACGCCGGCCGTATGGTTCGCTGGTGTGAGGGGCACCTCGACGTTTTCGAGGGTCATAGTGACCTGGTCGCACTCAACCACGACAACCCCGCAGTGCGGGAACATGTCACCCGGATCATGAACTATTGGTGCGGTCGCGGTGTTGACGGCTGGCGGCTGGACGCCGCCTATTCCGTCAATCCTGAGTTCTGGGCTGCGGTGCTGCCTCCGGTGCGAGAGAAGCACCCTGACGTGTGGATCTTCGGTGAAGTTATTCACGGCGACTATGCGGGTATCGTCCGAGCCTCGGGGATGGATTCGGTGACCCAGTACGAGTTATGGAAAGGGATCTGGTCCTCTATCGAGTCTCGTAACTTTTTCGAGCTAGATCATGCTTTGGGCCGCCATAACGAGTTCAGCGATGTTTTCACCCCGGTGACCTTCGTCGGCAACCATGACGTCACCCGTATCGCCTCGAGGGTGGGACAGGACGGCGCAGTTCTCGCAACCGCGATACTCGCCACCATTGGCGGTATCCCGCTTATCTATTACGGGGACGAGCTAGCTTCTCGTGGAGTCAAAGAAGAGAGGTTCGGAGGTGACGACGATATTCGCCCGGTATTCCCGGCCAGCCCCGCGGATTTGTCGAACCTCGGCGCAGACACCCTGCGCGCTCATCAAAACCTGCTTGGCCTGCGGCGCCGACACCCGTGGTTGGTGGACGCTCGCACCGAGTCCCTGGATCTCACGAACGAGCGCTATGTCTATCGCACCGGAGTGCCGGGGGTCGAACCTCTCATCGTCGAACTTGATGTGCGCGACGGCTGCTCGGTTCTCATCCGGGAAGCCGGTCAGGTCATTTGGTCTAGCGGAGCCTCACCCTTGTGACCGGCATTGCCCGGGTCAGTCCCCACCGAAGAGATCCCGGGTGTAGACCTTGTCAGCGACATCGGATAAATCCGGTGACATCCGGTTGGCAATGATGACGTCGCAGTTAGCTTTAAAGAAGTCAAGGTTCTTGGTGACCTCGGAGTGGAAAAACTCGTCGCCGTCGAAGGTCGGCTCGTAGACGACCACCTCGATGCCCTTGGCCTTGATGCGCTTCATGACGCCTTGGATTGAGGAGGAACGGAAGTTATCCGAACCTGCCTTCATGACCAGACGGAAAATCCCCACCCGTTTCGGGTCCCTGGCAATGATGTCAGAGGCGATAAAGTCTTTGCGCACGGTGTTGGAGTCGACGATGGCCTGGATGAGGGTCTGTGGCACGTCCTGGTAATTGGCTAATAGTTGACGGGTGTCTTTAGGCAGGCAGTAACCGCCGTACCCGAAGGACGGGTTGTTGTAGTGGTCGCCAATGCGAGGATCGAGGCAGACCCCGTCAATGACTTGACGGGTAGACAGCCCGCGCTGGGAGGCGTAGGTGTCGAGCTCGTTGAAGAAGGACACCCGCATCGCCAGGTAGGTGTTGGCGAAGAGCTTGATGGCCTCGGCCTCGGTGGCACCGACGAAGAGCACCGGGACATTGGTGTCAACGGCCCCGGCAGCCATGAGGTCGGCGAAGAGGTGAGCTTTGGGGGAGTCCGCCCCGACGACGATCCGCGAGGGGTGAAGGTTATCGAACAGAGCCTTACCTTCTCGCAGGAACTCGGGGGAGAAGATGACGTCAAGTCCGGGGCGCTCCTTGCGAACGCCCTCGACGAAGCCCACCGGGATTGTTGATTTAATGACGGTCGTCGTGTGGGGGGCGAGTTCCTGGACCAGGTCAAGGACCTCGTCGACGCTTGAGGTGTCGAAGTAGTTTTGGTCAGGGTCATAGTTGGTCGGGGTAGCGATGACGACGAAGTCTGCTCCCCGGTACGCTTCCTGCGGGTCGGTGGTGGCGCGCAGGTCCAGGTTGTGATGGGCCAAGTACTCCGCTATGAGGGGATCAACGATGGTGGTATGCCGGTTGTTGACCATATCGACCCGCTCAGCGTCGATATCGATAGCGACGACGCTGTTATGCTGGGCCAGCAACACGGCATTGGCCATTCCGACGTAGCCCAATCCTGCAACGGCAATCTTCACGGGAGGTCCTTTCGGGGGTCCCCATGAGTTTAAGGCAGCGGTGTGGCGTACGACACCAGTCACCTTTTTCCGGCCTCCGGCAACACCTCGTTGCAGGCTTCGCCGTCTAGGGTGAGCTCTGCAACGATCACTATCGCGACCGCTTAATTCTCCTGTTGGCCACTCGATCTACGAAGGTGACGAGGCTCGATTCCACGTCGGCACGCGACTCGGGCTCGTTGTGCACCTCGTGGCGCAGGCCGTCGTATAGGTGTAGCTCCACGTTATGCCCGTCCCTTCGCAAGCGTTCGGCGACTGCCTTCACGCCGGTGCCGAAATCACCTGCGGGGTCTTCACTGCCTGCGAACAGAACGATGGGTATGTTCGGCATCGTGGCATAGAAGCTGTCCCCGTTGGCCATTGCGTAAATGTCGGCGAGGCCCTGCAGGAAGCGCGTACTCATCGGGGCACCAAAGTTGTTGAACTTATCTTTGCCGTGGTCGGCGACGACCTCCTTGCTGCGAGCCACCCAGCCAGTCGGGCCGTCGTCTTCGCTCAAGCGGTCGGCAAATCCGTCAAACATTTGGGCGACGAGGGCCTCAGGGGCGGGGTCTGTCGGAGCGGTGGCCATGGCTTTCGCAAGCGTCTTGTGGTCAAGGGTGGTCTCGAAGCCGCGAGGCTGCGCTACGATCCCGCATAGTGCTAAGCCGTCGAGGCGGGTACCGGGACGGGTGGCCATCGCGCGGGCTATCATCGAGCCCCAGCTGTGCCCGAAGACCACCCACGGTAGATCGTCGAACTGGCCTGCCAACTGCTGCTGCAGCGTGAGCTCATCGCTGATGACTACCTCGGCGGCGTTATCGCCTGCGTCAGCCCACACGCCCGACTGCATGGCGGTGCGGCCATGACCGGCATGGTCATCAGCAATGACGACGAAGCCTGCGTCCAGTAGTGCCGAGATCATGTGCAGGTAGCGGCGTGAGTGCTCACCCAGACCGTGAATGATCTGGACGACGGCCGTCGGTGTTCCCACTGGTTCGTAAGCCCACGCTTGAATGGCGTCGCGCCCGTTGTGCGAGGTGAACTCGATTTCCTGCAATGCCATGATTGACCTCCTTGTCAGCGGCTCAGCTGTCAATAGTGGCGAGGCTAACACCTCGTGGGCTGCTGGTGAATGGCTGGTGAGTACGGGTGTCATGTCCAAAGCGGCTAACTGAGCCCAGGACCGCAGGCTCTAGCAGTTACTGCGCGGCCGTTCATCCTGTATGTGCACAATCGTGCACTTGTGACCCCGCTGCACGGAGGTGGTTGTGCGCGGCCTAGTATCGTACCTGCTGGTGCCAAGGAATCCTTCGTGGGATTTTGAGGCGGTAAGAGGGAATCCGGTGAGACTCCGGAACTGCCCCGCAGCGGTGAGTGGGAACGACATCACCATCGTCGCTCATCCGGTTCTCGAATCGGTTTGGCGGCGATCAAGCACTGGGCTTCGGTCTGGGAAGCGGTGACGTAGGACTCGTCGGCAGACGAGGTGCCCATGAGTCCGAATACCTGCCAGAGCGTGTGGTGCACTCCGCGTGTACCACAGCGTCCGAGGTCTCGAGGGCCGACCGAGGTCGTCCAACCATCCACAGCGGAGCAGGAGTCTAACGAATGACTGATCCTGACAACCTCGCATCTAAGTCCGTCGAGGACAGGATGCCTGAGGAGTTGAGCCTGGCCGGGGACTTCCCGAAGGTCACCCACGAGCAGTGGGAGGAGGCGGTCCTTAAGGTTCTGAACCGGGGTCGTCCTGAGGGCAAGGAACTCAACATCGAGCAGGGAATGAAGCGCCTCGAGCCGACTACGGTCGACGGCATCCAGATCGAGCCGATGTACCGGCGTCAGGATGCCCCCGAGAAACTCGGTGTTCCGGGCGTGCCGCCGTTCACTCGTGGTACCACGATCCGTGAAGGCGGCATGGACGCATGGGATGTCCGGGCCCTTCACGAGGATCCCGATGTCGCGTTCACTAAAAAGGCCGTCATCGCCGACCTTGAGCGTGGCGTGACGTCCCTGTGGCTGCGGGTCGGGGCTGACGCCATTAAGCCCGCGGACATTGCAGGTGACCTCAAGGATGTGTTGCTCGATCTGGCCAAGGTTGAGGTCTCTAGCCGTGATGACCAGGAGGCCGCTGCTCAGGCTCTCCTTGATGTTTACATTGAGTCCAAGATCGACGCTGACAAGCTGTCGTTTAATCTCGGTCTGGACCCGATCGGTTTTGCGGCCCTCAATGGCGGTAACCCAGACATGTCCGGGATGGCTGAGTGGGTCAAGAAGACCGAGAACTACAAGAACTCCCGCCCCTTCGTCGTTGACGCCACGATCTACCACAACGCCGGTGCTGGCGACGTGCACGAACTCGCGTGGGCCATCGCGACCGGAGTCGAGTACGTCCGAGCTCTCATTGAGCAGGGGCTGACAGCTGAGCAGGCCTTCGATTCCATCAACTTCCGCGTCACGGCTACCCACGACGAATTCCTCACTATTTCCCGTCTGCGTGCCCTACGTACCTTGTGGAATCGTGTTGGCGAGGTCTTCGAGGTACCGGCTGCTAAGCGTGGTGCCCGTCAAGAAGCGGTCACCAGCTGGCGCGAGCTCACTCGCGACGATCCTTACGTCAATATCCTTCGTGGCACGATCGCAACCTTCGGTGCTGCTGTCGGTGGCGCTGAGGCGGTCACGACCTTGCCTTTCGACGCCGCTATTGGTTTACCGAAGAGCGACTTCTCTCGTCGTATCGCTCGCAACACCGGCATCATTCTCGCCGAAGAGTCGAATATTGGTCGCGCTAATGATCCAGCTGGTGGCTCCTTCTATGTCGAGGCACTCACCAAGAAGTTGGAGGATGCCGGTTGGGCCGAGTTCCAGGCCGTCGAGGCTGCTGGTGGTATGGCTGCCGCTCTCACCGGCGACCATGTCCGCACCGAGCTCGACAAGCTCAACACCGAGCGTGCTAAGCGTCTTGCCACTCGCAAGCAGCCGATTACGGCCGTCAGTGAGTTCCCGCTGCTCGATGCCAAGTCCGTCGAGACCAAACCGTATCCAGCAGCCCCGGCCCGCGAGGGTCTGGAATGGCACCGTGACTCCGAGGTCTTCGAGGCCCTCGTTGATCGCTCTGCCACGTGCCCTGAGCGTCCAAAAGTGTTTCTGGCCTGCCTGGGAACCCGCCGTGACTTTGGCCCGCGCGAGGGATTCTCCGCCCCGGTATGGCACATCGCTGGCATGGAAACCCCCGAGTGCGAGGGGGGCACCACCGAGGAGGTCGTGAAGGCCTTTAAGGAGTCTGGTGCTGATATCGCCGACCTGTGCTCGAACGCCAAGACCTACGCGGCTCAAGGCCTCGAGGTCGCCAAGGCCCTCAAGGAGGCTGGCGCCAAGCTGGTTTACCTGTCAGGTGCCTTCAAGGAATTCGGTGATGATGCCGCCGAGGCCGAGAAGGTCATCGACGGGCGCATCTACCTCGGGATGGACGTCGTGGACGTCCTGACCGCCACTCTGGACACGTTGGGAGTTGCCAAGTGACCACCCTGCCTCGTTTCGATTCCATTAACCTTGGGGATTCCCCGGTTCCCGCAGATGCGCAGGAGCAATTCGCCAGATTGGCTGCGGCCGCCGGTGAGCAGGAGCCCTGGACCACTCCGGAGCAAATTCCGGTTGGTCACCTCTACTCCGAGGACGTCTACAGTGACATGGACTGGCTAGATACCTACGCCGGTCTGCCACCATTCACACATGGCCCGTACGCCACCATGTATGCCTTCCGGCCGTGGACGATTCGTCAGTACGCCGGATTCTCCACCGCTAAGGAGTCCAACGCGTTCTACCGTCGTAACCTGGCCGCCGGTCAGAAGGGCTTGTCGGTCGCCTTCGACCTGCCGACCCACCGCGGCTACGACTCTGACAACCCGCGTGTTCCCGGCGACGTCGGTATGGCCGGCGTGGCCGTGGACTCCATCCTGGACATGCGTGAGCTCTTTGCGGGCATCCCGCTGGACCGCATGTCGGTGTCCATGACGATGAACGGCGCAGTGCTGCCGATCCTTGCCCTGTACGTTGTTACCGCTGAGGAGCAAGGCGCCAAGCCCGAGCAGCTCGCCGGAACGATCCAGAACGACATCCTCAAGGAGTTCATGGTTCGTAACACGTACATCTACCCGCCGCTGCCTTCGATGCGGATCATCTCCGACATCTTCGCGTACACCAGCGCGAACATGCCGAAGTGGAACTCCATCTCGATCTCCGGCTACCACATGCAAGAAGCTGGCGCTACCGCTGATATCGAGATGGCCTACACCCTAGCCGACGGCGTTGATTACATTCGTGCCGGTGAGTCGGTGGGCCTACAGGTCGACCAGTTTGCGCCGCGTCTGTCCTTCTTCTGGGCCATTGGTACCAACTTCTTCATGGAGGTCGCCAAGATGCGTGCGGCCCGCATGTTGTGGGCCAAGCTGGTGCACCAGTTCAACCCGAAGAATCCGAAGTCGATGAGCTTACGCACTCACTCGCAGACCTCTGGCTGGTCGTTAACAGCCCAGGACGTCTACAACAACGTGATTCGCACCTGTGTGGAGGCCATGGGAGCCACTCAGGGACACACTCAGTCCCTGCACACGAACTCCCTCGATGAGGCCATCGCTCTGCCGACCGACTTCTCCGCCCGTATTGCTCGAAACACTCAGCTGTTCATCCAGCAGGAGTCGGGCACCTGCCGCGTTATCGATCCTTGGAGCGGATCGGCCTACGTCGAGAAGCTCACCCTCGAGCTGGCTCGCAAGGCCTGGGCTCACATCCAGGAGGTCGAGAAGGCCGGCGGTATGGCCAAGGCCATTGAGAAGGGCATCCCGAAGATGCGCATCGAGGAAGCTGCTGCTCGTACCCAGGCCCGCATCGACTCGGGTCGTCAGCCCCTCATCGGCGTCAACAAGTACCGTCTCGACGAGGAGGAGCCCCTCGAGGTCCTCAAGGTCGACAACACTCAGGTGCTCAAGGAACAGAAGGCCAAACTCGAGCAGCTGCGCGCCAACCGCGACGAGGAGGCGTGCCAGGCCGCTCTGGAGAAGATCACCTGGGCAGCTGCCAACCCGGATCCGAGCGATCCTGACCGTAACCTGCTCAAACTGTGCATTGACGCTGGCCGCGCAGATGCGTCTGTCGGTGAGATGTCTGACGCAATGGAGAAGGTCTTCGGGCGTTACACTGCCCAGATCCGTACCATTGAAGGCGTGTACAGCAAGGCAGCCGGCAATTCTGAGTCCACTAAGAAGGTCCACGAGCTCATCAAGCAGTTCGAGGAGAAGGAAGGCCGTCGTCCGCGTATCATGATTGCGAAGATGGGCCAGGACGGTCACGACCGTGGCCAGAAGGTCGTCGCGACCGCCTATGCTGACCTTGGTATGGACGTTGATGTCGGCCCGCTATTCCAGACCCCGGAGGAGACTGCTCGACAGGCTGTTGAGGGCGACGTCCACGTTGTCGGTGTCTCCTCACTGGCCGCTGGGCACCTTACGCTGGTGCCGGCCCTGCGCAAGGAACTGGACAAGCTTGGTCGCTCCGACATCATGATTGTCGTCGGTGGCGTCATCCCGACCCAGGACTTCGACGAGCTGCGCAAGGATGGCGCGGCGGCCATCTATCCGCCTGGCACCGTCATCCCGGACGCTGCCGTTGAGTTGATGGAGAAGCTGCTCGCCGCGCACAACGACGACTGAGCCCGATAGGTTGCTAACCTGAACGAGGCCTTCGGAACCTAGGTTTCGAAGGCCTCGTGAGCTCCCGATGTTGGGATACTACGGAAAACCACGCGGGATGGGGCTGCAACCGTAAACGTCGTTTTCGGGCGGTACGGTAGAAGTACCCACCCGATGAAAGAAATGGTGATCATGCCGATCGACGTTCCCGAACTGGTTGAGCAAGTTCTGGCCGGGAGCCGCCAGCACATTGCCAGGGCGCTGACTCTGGTGGAGTCAAGTAAGCCGGCTCATCGTGAGAAGGCGCGCGAGATGCTGCGTCAGCTAGCGCCGCGCACCAGTGATGCCATTCGAGTTGGTATCTCTGGCGTCCCGGGTGCCGGCAAATCCACCTTTATCAACGCTGTGGGCGGCAAACTCATCGATGAGTTTGGCTACAAGGTCGCGGTTTTGGCCGTCGATCCCTCATCGACGCGAACCGGTGGTTCGATTCTTGGTGACCGCACCCGGATGGGCGATCTGGCTAACCGTGACGAGGCATTTGTGCGTCCTTCACCCTCGGGGGGCCACCTTGGTGGCGTTGCCCGTGCGACTCGCGAGTCCATGATCGTCATGGAGGCGGCTGGCTACAACGTCGTCCTCGTTGAGACCGTGGGCGTTGGCCAGTCTGAAGTGGCCGTGGCTGGAATGGTCGATACCTTCCTTATGCTCTCGGTTGCTGGAACTGGTGACCAGCTTCAGGGCATTAAGAAAGGGATTCTGGAGCTGGCTGATGTCGTCGCGGTTAACAAGGCTGACGGCGACAATGCGGGTAATGCGCGAGTCTCCGCCCGAGATCTCTCAATTGCTATGAAGCTTGTCTCCTCTGACGCGGACAAGCGTCGTGTTCCGGTGCTCACCTGCTCTTCGTACACCAAGGAGGGCCTTGACGATGTCTGGCAGGCGATTGTTGACCACCGTGCGTATCTAGAGAAGGATGGTTCCCTCCAGATTCGTCGTACTGAGCAGCAACGGGAATGGCTGTGGAATATGGTCCGCAACGAGATCTTGGAGTCACTTGATACCGACCCCAGCGTCCAGCAGACGGCAGAGCGCATTGAGGCCGGTCTGGGTATCGAGGCTACTAGCGCTCTGGAGGGGGCCGAGGAAATTCTGCGTGCCTTCGCTCGTGCCGTGCCGAGCCTCCCGTGGGCTCAGGGAGAGTTGACGGGCGGGTCCTGAGCTGATGGGCCAGCCAGTAGAAGTAACTGGGGGGCGTTTTAGTGCCCCCGACTTTGTCATGCCGGACGCACACTCGCTATCCAGGCGAGCTCGGTCGTATTTCAGGGAGATTTCTCGATTGTCGTGCGAGACATTTACAGGTTGTGTCAGGCTATGTCTAAATAAATGACCCACTGTCATCTTAAGTTCGTTTCACCTTCAGCAAACTGAGAGGAATGGACATATGGCACCACGCCGTACATTGACCTTGATGCTCTGTGCGATCACCGGCGCATCACTTGTCGCGACCGCAGTCCCCAGCAACGCCGCTCCGGGCTTCACTACCTCACCGCTGCGCACTTCCGATTCCATACAGTCCACCAGCGGATTCATCGTTCATCTTAAGGACCGTTCGGCCTCTGCCCAGCGCGTTAGGACCGCTCATACCGCCTCCGCGATGCAGGCAACCAGCACGTCTCTGCGAGGGTCAGTGGATCGTGCTGCGAAGGTGCGAGGTGCCCACGTCACTGAATCATTGGCGCGTGCCAACAACTCCATGTCGGTTCAGGTTTCTCAAGGGCTCAATGCTACGGCGGCTAAGACCTTTGCATCTGAGATCGAACGCAACCCGGAGGTGGAATCCGTCGAGCCCGTCTTGCACATGACGATTAATGAGAACACCGGTGTCCATCCTGCTGCAGTGTCGTCGGTCCCGAACGACCAGTATTGGAACCGTCAATGGGGCCTGAATTCTAAGAACGGGATTGACGCTCCTGGCGCATGGACAACCAACACAGGATCCGGAGTGACCGTGGCCGTCATCGACTCCGGCATCACCAAGCACCCGGATCTGGATGGCAAGGTTCTACCTGGCTACGACTTTATCTCTGACCGTTATACCGCCGGCGATGGTAACGGTCGCGATTTGGATCCCTCCGATGAGGGCGATTGGACTCGTGCGGGGGCTTGCACCCGGCGTGACGTGCCGTCGTCGTGGCATGGGACCCACGTGGCGGGCATTATTGGCGCTGCGACTAACAATGCTAGGGGTGTCGCAGGAGCTGCCCCTGGCGCCAAGATCCTGCCGGTGCGAGCGCTAGGTCATTGCGGTGGGACCGACGTCGATATTGCCGACGGCATTACGTGGGCCTCTGGTGGCGAGGTTCCGGGTGTTCCCACTAACCACAACCCCGCTAAGGTCATTAATTTGAGCCTCGGCGGTCCGTCTAACTACTGCCCGATCACTTATCAGCGAGCCATTGACGCGGCCGTCTCTCGCGGATCCACCGTCGTTGTGGCAGCCGGTAACGAGGCGATGGACGTCCGTAAGTCGACACCCGGCAACTGCCGTAATGTGGTCGTTGTCGGAGCGACCGGTGAGACTGGCGCCCAGTCGTACTTCTCGAATTACGGTTCGGCCGTTGACGTGTCCGCTCCTGGCGGTGACGACCGCGCCGGTGACATGATCCTATCCACCCTGAATAACGGCGAGACGACTCCTGCGGCCCCGACCTACGGCTACATGGAGGGCACCTCCCAGGCTGCCCCGCACGTCTCCGCCGTTGTTGCTCTCATGATCGCGGCCAACCCGAACCTCACCCCCGCGAGGATCAAGGAGATCCTCAAACAGTCGGTGAACCCGGCTAAATGCAAGACCGGTTGCGGTACGGGCATTGTTGATGCCCGCAAGGCGGTCAAGGCTGCAAAATCGGCCTGATTGCTAGGACTCTGTCAACGACGAGTGACCTGGGCCATATGGTTCAGGCCACTCGTCACGTTAATAGGTATGCGGTATCACCAGGGGACGTCGGGCTCGGTGAGATCGACAGTCGCTGTGACGGTCTGCCCGCCGTTCGTGACCCTCACCTCGTCACCGGGGTGGAGCTGACGTCCCCGCCGGGTCTCCACCTCGCCATTGACGCTGACCATCCCCGATGCGATGAGTTCGCGGGCTTGCCCGCCAGTCTCGGCGAGGTTGGCGAACTTGAGATATTGGCCGAGCCTGATCATCTGGTCGTCATGCACACCGTCACTGTGTCATGACGACACGACATTTCACAGCACAGAATCGATAAACCCGCGTAGGCGGTCGGATTTCGGGTTACCAATGACCTGACTGGCGGAGCCAGCTTCGACGACGACTCCGTCGTCCATAAACACGACGTGGTCGGCGACTTCGCGGGCAAATCCCATCTCGTGGGTAACAACGATCATCGTCATACCTTCGCCGGCAAGATCCTTGAGGACGCTCAGCACTTCACCCACGAGTTCAGGATCGAGGGCCGAGGTGGGCTCGTCGAAGAGCATGAGCTCGGGCTTGATGGCCATAGCGCGAGCAATGGCGATCCGTTGCTGCTGACCACCGGACAGCTCAGCGGGGTAGTGGTCAGCTCGATCAGCCATGCCGACACGGTGTAACAAAGACATGGCCAGCGGCTTCGCCTCTTCCTTGGTGAGTCCCGACACCTTGATGGGGGCCTCCATGACGTTGCCCAAGGCGGTCATATGAGGGAAGAGATTAAAACGCTGGAAGACCATGCCGACGCGGGCGCGCTGGGCAGCAATGTCCTTGTCAGAAAGCCTCTTGAGCCGGCCGTCGGGGAGCGGGTCGTGTTCGTAGCCCACACGTTCACCACCGACCCAGATTTCCCCGGCTTCGAAGGTTTCCAGCTGATTGATGCACCGCAACAAGGTAGATTTTCCGGAGCCTGACGGGCCGAGCAGGACGCAGACCTCACCAGGGGCGACGTCGAGGTCGATTCCTTTGAGGATGTGCAGGGGTCCAAATTCCTTGTGCAGCCCTGCGATGTGCACCATCGGTTCGGCGCTTGCAAATGCTTCGGCGGATGTGCTCACTGCTCGACCTCCAGGGCAATGTTCTTATACGTAGTTCCAGCCGCCTGGATGGCGGCCTGGCGGCGCAGCCGCTTCGACGAAGACCTCCCGTTGAATCCGCGACCGAAGTACTGCTTGAGGAAATGTTGCCCGATCATGAGGACACTCGTCATTACGAGGTACCAGAAGGCAGTGACGACGAGGAGGGGAATTGGAGCGTAGATGCGGTTCGCCATGGCGCTGGTGGCATATTGCAGATCGAGAGTGAAGGGCACGGCAAGGACTAGCGAGGTCGTCTTGAGCATGCCGATGGTCTCGTTGCCTAGCGGAAGGATGATGACTCGCATCGGCTGAGGAATAATAACGCGTCGCATGATGAGGGACGGTTTCATGCCCAAGGTTTTGGCTGCTTCAGTCTGGCCGACGTCGACGGACTCTAAACCTGAGCGGGTGATTTCGGTCAGGTAGGCGTTTTCGTTGAGGTCTAGACCGATGATGGTGGTTGCTAGCGTTGTGACGACTTGTTCTGTCTCGATGCTGGCGAATTGTGGACCGCCGAAGGGCACCTCGATGGGGAGGGTGGGATATAACACTGCGAGTAGACCCCAGAACACGGGTGTATACCGGGGCTTCTCGGAACACGAAGATGTATGCCCGTGAGACACCACGCAATACGGGATTGCGGGGCTGTTTCATCATGGCCATGAGAAGTGCTACGGCGGTTCCGAGGAGCATTGTCGCAAAGGTCAGCAGGATGGTGTAACTGATATCAGTAATGATTTTGACGTCGCCCAGGTACAGCCACACGACTGGCCACTGATAGTTGGGTTCGTTACAAGGTCCTGGACGAAGACCAGCGCTAGCATCGCGACGATGACGGCTGCGGTCCAGGTGCCGGGATGTGCGACGTCACGGGCCTGGACGCGATTGGGAATGTCGGCGTGGTGGTTGGCCACCCGGAGTGCCTTTCAGCTGGATGTGATCACGATTCGGGATTGACTTGGGAGGTCTCGATGAGACCGTCCTCGGTGCCCCATGAGGTCAGCAGCTTCTTCATGGTCCCGTCGTCGATGAGCTTCTGGGTTGCGGCCTGGATGGCCTTGGACAGTCCGCCGTCATTCTTGGCGGTGGCGACGCCAAACATCGATGCATCGGTGATGTTGCCGAGGGCTTCGAGCTTGGACGTCTGCTTGATGGCGTACCCGGTAATCACTGAGTCGGCGTAGAGGACGTCTGCCTTGCCCCCGGCGACATTCGTGGTGGCGTCTGACTGGGACTCGTAGGACAGCAGGTCAATGGGTTTCTTACCGGCCTCGGTGCACTTCTTGGACTTCTGCTGGGCGGCAGTCTGTTGGGCGGTACCGGTCTGGACGGCCACGGAGTGCCCGCACAGGTCATCGGGGGAGATCCTCTTGGGATTGCCCTTCGGGACGGCCATCGAGTATCCGGCCTTGAAGTAGGAAGTCAGCGTTACCTGATTCTGGCGCTCCGGGGTGATGGTGAACGACGACGCCGACAGGTCGTACTTGCTGCCTATCGCCGGGATGAGGCTGGGAAAGGCACTGTTGGTCGTCGTCACCTGCAGACCCATGAGTTTGCCGATGGCCTTGACATAGTCGACGTCGAAGCCGACGACGGTCGACCCGTCGGTGTCGATGAACTCAGCGGGGGCGTAGTTGGCTGCTGTGCCGTTGCGTAAGGTGCCGGACTCCCTGATGTCGTCGGGAACCATCGCGGCAAGGGTGGGATCCTTCTTGATCGAGCCGATGATCTCGGTACTCGAGGACGGCCCACCGTTGCTGGAATTGCCTTCGGGGGCAGCGGACTCCTCAGAGGCATAGGTACAGCCGCTCACCGCTACAGCGACGACGGCCAGAGAAGCGCCGGCGGCGTGACGCAGAGATTTCATGTGACGTTCCTTCGCAGGTGCGGTGTCGGTCAACACCACATGGTACATAATTATGCATACGAGAGCATAATCTCAAGTTGGGGGTGTGGGGGTAGGGCTAAGGGGCTATGTGTAGATGGGGATCTCTGTGGCCAGTTGTACGAATGGACAATGTGCTGCAGACGAAGGAATGTAATATCGAAGAAATTGTTTGTGTTTGGGCTATGAGAATTATAATAATATGCGTTGGATGTGGTGAGTAACCGAATTAAGAGTGGCGTGTAGAATTGATAATGGAGAGGCTGTGATGAAATGACTTGCGGGTGTCGTCGGGGCTACTGTGGTATTGACATTCGGAATGGCTGTTGGTGCGTTTGCTTCTACTAGTGGAAATATAGGGATCGATACGGGGCAAAATGTCAGTTTTCATGGTCGATACACCTATGGAGTGGCGCATCGGGGCTGGGCTGGCAAGGCGGTGAGGGTCACCGGAACCTTGGCGTCAACTGGTTCTAACTCAGGTCATGTCAATGTCCGCCAGCAAGGGTACTCGTGGAGGAGAATTGGTCACGTAAACATTGGCGGCAAGGTGGGTGTCAATTCTGATGTGAGCCCTGGAGATACTCTGCGTGCGGCAGATCTTCGGGTCCAGGTGTGCGCCGAACATTGGTATCGTGACCACTGTGTCGAAAGACTGTACCGCGAGTAATGACCGCGCTCTGGCGCCCATGGATCGGATACCTGATGGTTAATCGATATTCATTGGCTTGTTATGGCTTGTTCATGCAGTTCCCCCATTCGACTCGACCCGCAGTGGACGATGTCTCGCTGGTCATGTCTCCGGAATCGGTGAACGTGGTCGTCGGTGCTTCTGGTTCGGGCAAGTCGACGTTGTTAATGTGTCTTGCCGGTTTGGAGGTGCCGACCAAAGGACGGGTCGTACATGGGGATGTCGATGTCTACGGGCTGGATGATAGACAACGTGCGGCGTGGCGGTTGCGAACGATCGGCTTGATGTTTCAGAACTCTGAGCTGGTTCCCGAGCTCACATTGCGTGACAACATTGCCCTGCCTCTTGAGCTCCTTGGCACTGGGCGTCGGGACGCATTGAGGCGCGCCGACCGCCTTGCCGAGATTCTTGACCTCGGTGAGAGCAGTAAGCGACGGCCTAGCGAAGTGTCAGGAGGCCAGGCACAGCGTGCTGCCGTGGGGCGTGCCCTCGCGCACCGTCCGACGGTCGTTCTGGCCGATGAACCTACTGGAGCCTTGGACACTACGAACCGCCATGCCGTGATCGGTCTGCTGGATGATCTGGTTCGCGCTGAAGGTTCCACTTTGGTGATGGTTACCCATGATGAGCACACGTTACCGGAAAATGCCCGGATCATTCGCTTGGCCGATGGGCGGATCGTGGGAGACGCGGCGTGAAAGGCTTGCGTCTGGCGTTGCGATTGAGCCGTGGAGCGAGCCGTCATGAGCTGATTCGATCAGTGGTGATGGTTGTGGGTGTGGCCCTGGCAACACTGGGGTTAGCGGTGGGTATCACCCTGCCCCGCGTCACTGTCCAGCAGCAGGAGGTACGTGATGCGCGGACACCCATCCTTGCTCCGGGTAAGCCGGCAAGCGGGCATACCGGTTTCAAGGTGCAGGAATTACAGGTCGACGGCACGCCCTGGACGAGTTTCGTGGTGAACCACCCCGCTGACTGGCTGCCTCCTGGACTGAAGCACTGGCCCCAACCAGGTCATACCATCGTTTCCCCGCGTCTGAAGTCGCTGATGGACGCCGGGGTCGTGAAGGTTTCTAGCTTAGGCACGGTCGATCCGGTGGTGGTGGATCGGGCCGCTTTAGCTTCACCCGATGAGTTGTTCTCGGTTACGACCACCTCCGATCAGGCTGGTTGCCGCGAGCTGAAGGGCTTCGGCTTGACCGGGATAGATGATTCTGGGGTGTCGTCACGTACTGCGTGGATCGAGGTGATCGGACTGGTCGGGCTGCCGGCAGCCATGTTGTTGTGGACGTCGCTGAGTCTCTCGGCCGCCTCGCGTCGCGACCGGTTCACGACGTTAGTGCGCATGGGATGCGACCCCGACTGGTGTGGCCAGGTCTTCGCCGCCGAGGTTTCCGGGACCGCTGGCCTGGGTGCTCTACTTGGATTGGCGTTGTTCGTTCCCGTTCAAAACGTCCTCGGAACCAGCGGGGTGCTCGGGCTAACCTGGTGGCCTTGGCAGGCGAGGCTGAGATGGCCGGCGTGGCTGGCTATCGTCGTCATCATGGTGATCGCGAGTGGCTGGTTGGCCCGTCGCGCCCTGCGAAGGCTGCTGGCTTCACGCCGCCCCCCGCGCCGCCGTGCCCGGCTTGGGACAGTGCGTCATCTGCTCGGGATCGTTGGTCTTCTCCTCGTGGTGGCTGCGATCGGTCTGGAGGGCTGGATCTGCCTGACGATGGCACTCGCCCACAACGGCCAGCGCCTGGGGGACCACGCCGCTGGATACATCATGGGCGCAGCGGTGCTTGGAACTCTCGGCGCCGTCATGTCAGCCCACCTCATCATCGTATGGTGTGCCGACCGCGAACAGCTGAGACTGCCCACCCGTCTTGGGTTGACCCTGGCTCGGGCTCACTATCTAGATTCCGCTGCGATGGTGATCGCATTGACGATTATGGTTGGTCTAGCCGGATTTGGATCGGGATTCCTCGTTTCTGGCACCCACGATACTGCGGGGGACCCCCACCACGTCCTCGTCCAGGTCCCCTTCACCGACCGGACCGCCACCGAACAGCAAGCCCTCCGGCGCGTCACCCGGCCCCGACGTATGATCTACACGACTACCGAGGGTCGTACCCTCGTCGCCGCCTCCTGCGCTGACTTGGCCGCCTTCGGTCCCTATCCGCGATCCTGTCCCAGGACGCCGGCAACGAGGCGAGACGCGTCATCGACATGGACCTTTGGCCACGATAAACACACCACGGTCCGTACCATCAAGCCCGTCAGCCGCCTACCCGTCACCTATGACGATGACGCCCTCCTCGCTCGCAACGATCCGAGACTGGCAGGTCTCACGCCAGACATCCTGGAGTTCACCGCAGACTCCACAACTGGCGACCTCGATCGGCTTGTGGATCAACTCCACGGAGCTGCGCCGTCCTATGCGGCCTACGCCGGGGCCGAAAATCCCGACACTCTACAGGCGTTTATCCAACAGCAGGGAATCGTGCGTAGCGGCCTGGCGGCCGGATTCCTGCTGATCCTGGTGGCATGTACTGCAGCTTTTGTCGAATTGCGCTGGGGAATGCGGCGTACCATTGCCGTTCAACAAGCCGTGGGTACTCCCGCCCGTATCCTGCGAAGATCCT
The DNA here is from genome assembly GCF_023838685.1 of Cutibacterium sp. 37298. Taxonomy (NCBI): domain Bacteria; kingdom Bacillati; phylum Actinomycetota; class Actinomycetes; order Propionibacteriales; family Propionibacteriaceae; genus Cutibacterium; species Cutibacterium sp. 37298. Next base: position 824,398 of record NZ_JAJNRJ010000002.1, on the reverse strand, counting down.
TCTTGATGCAGATGATCGTCACGATTCTGCCAGCTCAGACGATGTCACTGGTGGTTGGAGTTCTGGCTGGCTGGGCGATCAATGCCGCGATCGGATCGACCGACGCGAAGCAATCCTTCGATCCTACTATTGCGGTGCTGCCCGTTGCTATGTGGGTGGTCAGTGTGCTTGCCATTATGGTCACTGCGTTTGCGACTGGTGCGCCCCGCTTTCAGCTGTCGGCTGTGAGGGATACCACGTAGATAAGGAGCGATAGCCATGCGGCTGACTATTCGAACCCCGATACGGGGCAATAGCCGGTTGCCTGACGGAAGCGAAGGCGTCACGGTGTGAGAAGTGCCGGATGGCTTCGGGTGCGGAGCAGGGGAGCTGTCAGCTGGCAACACCGTTCATCGGGGTGCCGTTCTTAGTGACCTGATCAGTGCCGCCATTTGTACGGCGGAATTTGACGATCTCGAACTTTACTGGCTCGATATAGCAATGCATGAATCATCTCCTCGACGGAATACCGTGCCAGTTCACCGCGGTTAGGTGATGACATGGTGACGCCGAGATGGCAACATCCTGCGACAAGTGGCGTCGACGGGACGTAGTAGGGATATCAGACGGTTCGGTGGCTCCAACCACGGCGCTGACGAATAGTTCCCAACCCCAGACACACGAGGTAAATGAGGAAGCTTACCGTCGTTACGTAGGGGCTAATGGGCAAGCCCGGCCCCAACGACAGCATGATTCCTCCGACGGCAGAGACCGTTGCAAACACGATAGATAGCAACGACATGGCCAATGGGTGGGCTGTTATTTTGGCGGCAGCGGCCGTCGGAGTGATGAGCAGACTCAGTACCAGCAGGGCACCGACAAGCTGTACTGCCATAGCTGTGGTGAGGCCGAGCAGCAGCATGAAAACAATCGATAGGAACCGCATTGGGACCCCGCGCGCCTTGGCGACTTCAGGATCCACTGAGGCGAAGAATAATGGTCTCCAGATAATACCCAGACACACTGCTACGAAGATCGCTACGACGACGAGGGTGCTCAATTCCGTGGTATCCACCGCGACGATCTGTCCGGTAAGTAAGCCGAATTTATTGGACGACCTGCCCTTGTACAGGCTCAAGAAGAGCACACCAATTCCCATGCCGAAAGGCAGCATGATGCCGATAGAGGCATTGCGTTCTGCCGCTTTGACACCCAGTAGCCCCAGGATGAGGGCAGCTACGAGGGATCCGACGACGGCGACTTTGGTCACCGATGCTCCGAAGAACAGGGCCACCGCAGCACCTGCGAAGGAAAGCTCCGACGTGCCGTGAATAGCGAAGGCCAGATCTCGAGCATGGATCATCGGGCCGATAAGGCCTGCAAGCACACCGAGGATGATCCCGGCAATGATCGATCCGCGGACTAGCGGCACCAATTGGCTGAAGCTGTCGAAATTGATAATTGTGGAGAAATCCATGTCAGCCCATTTCCTCAGATTCGTCGGCCCGGGGCATGCAGGTGGGTCGAGCGCTCTTCGTCAGCAAGGACAATGATGCGATTGCCGCGATGGAACACCTCGACGTGGGACCCGTACATCTCGCTGAGGACGTCCGATCGCAGCACCTCGTCGGGAGTGCCAACGCGAACCTTGCCGCCGGCGACGTAGACCACCCGGTCGGCGTAGGGCAGCACAGGGTTGATCTCGTGGGTGACGAAGAGCACCCCGAGGTTGCGGGTCCGGCGCGCATCGTCGATGAGTCGGGTGACCTCTTGCTGGTGGCGCAGGTCGAGGCTGGATAGCGGTTCATCACACAGCAACAGCTGAGGATTAGTAACGAGCGCCTGGGCGATACGCAATCTTTGCTGCTCACCACCCGACATCATCGTCAGTGGCGCATTAGCGAAGGCTGTGGCGCCGACTGAGGCGATGGCTTCGTCAATACGGCGTCGCCGCGACCGGCTAAACCAGCCGAACCCCCACTTGTGCCCGTCAATTCCCATCCCGACGAGGTCGCGCCCCCGGATGGGAGCAGTCGTCTCGAGGGATCGTTGCTGGGGGACGTAGCCGATATGGGTCGAACCACGGCGCACCGGACGGCCAGCGACCATAGCGGTCCCGGCTGTCAGTGGAATCTGCCCTAACAGGACCCGTAACAGGGTGGTCTTACCCACCCCGTTAGGGCCCAGAACGGCGATGAATTCGCCGGGTTCGACAATGAGATCAAGTCCCGACCACAGCACCCGGTTCCCGAAGGCGACCTTAGCGTCGGTGAGCCTGGCAGGCTCGATCCTCATCGTCGTCCCGGTGGTGTCAGACCGATGTGATGTCACGAGTGTCAGGCTAAGCCCTTGTCGATGGAATCGATGGCCTTGCCGATGAAGTCTGGGTAGTTGTCGACGCCCTCCGGGAAGGTTTCCCAGACGCCAACCTCGTGGACGTTTGCCTTACTGGCAGCCTTTTGGAGGGCCTTGGTGACGTCGTCGCTAGTTTGGCCGTTGACGAGAAGGATGGAGGCTTTCTTCTGGGCCAGCAGGTCGGTGGTCTCGTGAACGACCTTGGTGGATGGACCGGCCTCAGTTTCAGACTGTTCGACGAACTCGTCAGGGGTGATGTTCTTGATCTTCATGTCCTCAAGCAAGTAGCCGGCTACCGGCTCGGTGGCGATAGCGGTGCTATGTGGATGCTTTTCCCCGACCTTGGTAGCGCGGGCCTTGAGGTCGGTGAGCCTGGACTCGAAGTCCTTGAGGTTGGTTTCGAAGGTGGACTTGTTATCCGGCGAGGCCTTGACCAAATCAGACTCAACGACCTTGGCCACCTTGCGAACGCTATCGATCGAGTAGAAGACGTGTTCGTTGAATTCCTTTTGGCCGGGTTTCTTGAGGCCAGAGGTTTCGACAGCGTCAATGAAGTCTGCCTGGGGACTGGTGCTCTTGATGAGTTTGGTAGCCCAGTCGTCATAGCCGCCGCCGTTAGCAATGGCGATCTTGGCTTTCGAGAAGGCGAGCTTGTCCTTGGCGGTGGCCTCGTAGTCGTGCGGGTCCTGATCGGGGCTGTTGATGATGGAGTGGACATTGACCTTGTCTCCGCCGATCGCTTGGGCGACCGAGCCCCAGACGTTAGTCGAAGCGACGACGTCAACCTTGTCAGAACTGGCGGACGAGCCGGATCCCGAGTCCGGCCCGGAGTTGGAGCAGCCTGCCATTGCCAGAGCACAGGCGCTGAGAGTGGCAATGGCCAGAAGACGTCGATGCATGTGATGTTCCCTTTCCAGTACGCAAGTGATAACCATTGTCGTATTCATGAAGCGCATCGGCAAGCTAGGGCGTCCAAAGAAGCCAGGATGACCAAGAAAATCGGTGATCTACAGCCTTAGGCGAGGGTCGCAAGGACTTGCGAACTGGTCACGACGTCGATCTGAGGGGAATACAGATCCATGACGGTCAAGGCCGCTTCGTGGTTATCCGGTGCGGATCCGGCGCAGGCGTCAGACACAACTTTCACCCAAGCCCCAGCATCGGCGGCGGCTAAGGCTGTTGTGATGACGCAAAAGTCGGTTGAAACGCCGGCTAGCAGGAGGTGGGGGTGTTCACCGGTTACGGCTGACAACTGAGTTCCCCACTTGCCGAAGGTGGCGACATCGATCGTTGGTCGTTCCGCCCATGGCTGGGCTTCATCGACAAGGTCGAATATCGGGTCATTTGCGGGACGGTCTGCAAAGGTCCAGCGGTCGAAGTAGTCACACCAGGATCCACTGCGAGTAGCCGTGGGAATCCAGCGCGTCACGATGGTTCGGCCATGGAAGGCAGCGACCATGCGATCTATCGGGTCGATGATGGTGGGGAAAGCAGGAGAGCCCCACGGGGACGTGGGGGACGCGAAGACTGTCTGAGGGTCAATGACAATTAGCCACGTCTGGCTCATCGTGACTCCTGACGACGCACGGTGCCACGCCGAGCGATGAGGGTCACGACATAGCCGAGAACGAGGGCCCCGAACACCCCGAGGTTGGCGTGGGCCCAATCACCTTCACGCCCCCCCAATCCGATGGGCCCAAGCAGAAATCCCTGCCAGTTGTTCCAATTGACGCCCTCGTAGGTGTTGACGACCAATCCCCACCCGATGACGGTCACGATGACGAAGGTGATGATTGAGATGGGGTCGAAACGACCGTAGCACCCAGAGCCATTGAAGAGATCGGCCTCGTCGTAGGGACGGCGTCGCAGGGTGATATCGGCCATCATGATGCCGGTCCACCCTGACAGCGGCACACCCAGCGTCACCAAGAAGGACTGGAAGGGGGAGATAAAGTTCGGAGCCACGAAGACGACGTACAGGGTCCCGATGGTGAGAATCGTCCCGTCAATGAGAGAAGCTGCTGGGCGTGGGACTCGGATTCCCAAGGTGAGCAAGGTGAGTCCAGACGAATAGATGCCGTTGATGGCACCGGCTAACAAGGAGAGGATCGCAGCCAACAGGAACGGGATGAGGAACCATGTCGGCAGGATGGTTGCTAGCGCGCCAATGGGATCGGCCCCAATGGCGTCAGATAGATTTTTTGAGGATGCGGCTAATAGCAGTCCACCGGTAATGAGGATGACGAGCGGCAAAGAGGCCCCAAAGACATTCCAGAAGGCGATGGCGAACCCAGGAGATGTGCGCGACTGGTAGCGTGACCAATCGGCGGCAATATTTGTCCAGCCCAGCCCGGTGCCAGTCATGGTGAGGGTGAGTGCGCCGACGAAAGTTGGGAAGGATGCCGCAGGCAAAGATGTTGCGGCGTACCAGTCGATATGGCTGACCGCCATCACTAGATAAATCACGGTAAGGATACCGGTAATCCAGGTCAAAACGGCCTGCAACTTCATGATGATGTGATAACCAGCCACAGCGCCGCCGACAATGAGAAAGGCCACGATGATAGTGGCGCAGATCTTGACCGAGTTCCCGGAGCTCCAGCCCAGTCGGCGGAAGATCGTCGTCGTCGCCAAGACGGCTGTGATAGCGAGAGATGTTTCCCAACCAATCGAGGTCATCCAGGAGATGACCCCGGGGATCTTGTTGCCCTGGGTACCAAAGGCTGCCCGAGACAGCACCATCGTTGGTGCGGAGCCGCGCTTACCGGCGATCGCGATAATGCCGCAGAACCCGAAAGAGACGGTGACGCCGACGAGGGTGGCGGCTATCGCCTGCCAGAAGGACACCCCGAATCCCAACATGAAAGCTCCATAGCTCATGCCAAAGACTGAGACATTTGAGGCGAACCAGGGAAGGAAAAGGTCCTGGGGCCGTGCGGTGCGCTGTGATTCTTTGACGATCTCGATTCCGGTTGTCTCGATGCCCTTGCGCGTCGTCGCGTTCGTTTTGGTGGCGGTCTGCGTCATGAGCTGTCCTCTCGGGGTATTCGCAGCGACATTCTTACATCATTGGGCTGTGCACGTGCGTTGTCGTCTGTTCGGGCTACAGTCATGCCATGAGCATCGACGCTGATACTTGGGGCTCCCCATCCCCACGCCCTGCTGACTTGGTTGACGAGGCGGTTGACCAAGTCCACACCTGGTTACGAGATGCCAACGGTGCATCGAAGCGACGGACAGATCGTGCACAGATCGCTGCGGGATTGCTCTCCGACGTGCTGTCCCACCCGGCTGGTCTGCCCTTTACTCTGGCCTTTATAGATCGGGTTGTCCGCCCTGAGGACGCTCGCACCGCAGCGGCGAATCTTGCGGAACTGGCAAAGTCGGATTGCTCTTTTCTGCCGGCTGCATTGCAGATGGCGGTGCGGGCAGGCGGACGAATGGCCCCCGTAGCTCCTGACGTCGTCGTCCCAGCTGCACGCCATGCCTTGCGGCAGCTGGTGGGTCATCTCGTCGTTGATGCGCGACCGGCACAGTTGACTCGCACCCTCAAAGCACTGCGGAGCTCGGGTGTCAGGCTTAACCTCAACCTCCTGGGCGAAGCTGTGTTGGGCGATCGCGAGGCGGCATCCCGCCTCGAGGGGACGATGGCTCTACTGGCCCGCGACGATGTTGACTACGTCTCGATCAAGATCTCGGCTGTCGTCAACCAGCTCGACTTATGGGCTCACAAGGCGACGGTCGACGAGGTCGTTGAGCAGCTGCTGCCGCTGTACCACTTGGCTGCGAACTCCCCGAAGCCGAAGTTCATCAACCTCGACATGGAGGAATACCACGACCTTGATCTGACAATCGAAGTCTTCCAGAAGCTCCTCGATCGCCCCGAATTGCGTCATGTGGAGGCTGGCATTGTTCTTCAGGCCTACCTGCCCGACTCGCTGTCCGCTCTACAAGGTCTCGTTGAGTGGGCTGACCGTCGCACCGCTGCCGGTGGGGCGGGGATCAAAGTGCGGTTGGTCAAGGGTGCCAATCTCGCGATGGAGAAGGTAGATGCCGAGATTCACGGGTGGCAGCAGACCCCGTGGTCTTCCAAACTTGCCACTGACACCAACTACAAGCGAATTCTGGACTGGGCGTTGACTCCCGAACGTACCCATTCGGTGCGGTATGGCGTCGCTGGCCACAATCTCTTTGACATTGCACTGACGAAGCTGCTTAGTGAGCATCGTGGGGTCCGCGACCGGGTCGAATTCGAGATGCTGCTCGGCATGGCTCCTGACCAGGTCGAACGCATCGGAGCTGATGTTGGTGGGCTGCTGCTCTACACGCCGGTTGTCGATCCTGCCCACTTTGATGTGGCGATCAGCTATCTAGTACGTCGGCTAGAAGAGAATGCTGCCAGTGAAAACTTCATGTCGGCTGTCTTTCAGCTCGGCCACGATTCCCAACTTTTCGCTCGCGAAGAGGCGAGGTTCCGCACTGCGGTGGCTGGGATTACTCGAGAAGTGCCGAGGCCTCGTCGCTGGCAAGAACCCGATCGAGTGCCGGATTTTTCCGATGGGTTTGTCCAGTCCACTGACTCTGATCCTTCCCTACCCAATATCCGCCTCTGGGCCGGTGATGTTGCCGAGAAGATGAAGGGCTGTGAGCTGGGGGAGTCCACCCTGGCAAACAACCACCTCGACACCATTGCCGAGGTTAATGCCGTCGTTGCCACTGCCCTTGAGGCTCAACACTCCTGGGCTGGGCGTGGCGGGAACGCACGTGCCGAAATACTGCGCGCGGTGACGCATGCTTTCGCTACTCGCCGGGGCGACCTTGTGGCAGTGGCCGGTGCTGAGACCGGCAAGATCCTGGCCGAAGGTGACGTCGAGGTTTCTGAGGCTATCGACTTCGCTGCTTGGTATGCCGACCGAGCCGAGGAGCTCGAAGCCGTCGACGGTGCCCAGTTTGTGCCGCCACGAGTGACCGTCGTCACCCCGCCGTGGAACTTCGCCCTGTCTATTACCGCCGGATCCACCCTCGCCGCTCTGGCCGCCGGATCGCCGGTACTACTTAAGCCCGCCCCACAGGCCCGCCACTGTGCTGCCGTCATCGCCGAATGCCTGTGGGAGGCTGGGATTCCGCGGGACGTCCTGCAGCTCGTCGATATTGAGGAAAATGAGGCTGGTAAGCACCTGGTGAGCCACTCTGAGGTCGATCGGGTTATCCTCACGGGAGCTTGGGAAACGGCCAAGCTGTTCCGGTCGTGGCGGCATGACCTGCCAGTGCTGGCCGAGACCAGTGGCAAGAACTCCATCATCGTCACCGAGAACGCTGACTATGACTTAGCCGCGGCTGACATCATCAAGTCGGCTTTCGGCAATGCCGGACAGAAGTGCTCGGCAGCATCGCTCATTATCCTGGTAGGTCAGGCCTATCGGTCTCAGCGATTGCGCCACCAGATCCTCGACGCAGCCTCTTCAATTCGGGTGGGATCGCCGTCGGACCTGCGCTCCCAGATGGGTCCGCTTGCCGAGCCCGCCAACGGCAAATTGCTCGATGGTTTGACGAAGCTTGACCCGGGCCAGGCGTGGGCCCTGGAACCGGTGCGCATCGACGAGGAAGGCCGGTACTGGTCTCCCGGCGTGCGCGGTGGCATCAAACCGGGGGATCCATACCACCTCACCGAGTACTTCGGCCCGGTTACCGGAATTATGTACGCTCCTGACTTAGCCACCGCTATCGAGTATCAGAACGGCACCGCTTTCGGTTTGACGGCCGGTCTGCACTCTCTGGACCCCGCCGAGATCGAGTTTTGGGTCGAGAGAGCCAATGCTGGAAACCTCTACGTCAACCGGAGCATCACGGGAGCCATCGTCGGTCGCCAACCCTTCGGTGGTTGGAAGCGTTCAGCGGTCGGTCCAGGTGCCAAGGCCGGTGGCTACCACTACTTACAGGTGTTGGGGACTTGGCGTCGAGCTGAGGCGTCGGCCCCGACTCCGGCAAACCGTCCCTGTGCTCTGGTCGAGCAGTTCGTCGGTCATATCGAGGGGTTGATTACTCGTGACGAGCGTGCCTGGCTCCTTGACGCGGTCGCCCGCGATGCTCACGAGTGGGATGAGTGGTTTGGGCGTTCTATCGACATTGGTGGGCTGGAAAACGAGCGCAACATCTTGAGGTATCGCCCGGCCCCGACGCAGGTAAGAGGCTGTGCTGACGCCAAACTGGTTGATGTCGCTCGCGTCGTTGCTGCAGGACTCCTGGCTGCCGGCGACGATATCTCGGTGTGCTTGGACCCGAGCCTTGACGAAGGGTTGGGCCGAGCGTTGCGTTCGGTCGGTGTGGCCGTTACCACTGCTAGCGACGAGGACTGGTACGCCAGCCTAGGGGCTAGCCGAGTACGGCTCGTTGGTGGTAGTTCCTCACGCGCTGCCGATGAGGCTGACGGTGACCCCGATTTAGCTTTGTGGGCCAACGAGGTCACCAGTGCCCCACAGGTTGAACTTCTACCCTTCCTGCGAGAGCAGTCGGTCTCGGCGACAGCGCACCGATTCGGCAACCCGGATGCTGGGGTCCTCTCGGTGAGATTGTGAGGCGGCACTCGCTGCGTGACGGGGTGCGACTTAACGGCGGGGATCGATAGCGATCTTGACACCGGCGTGACCGCGCACGGCGTCAACAGCCTCGGTCCACTGGGACAGGCCAAAAGTGTGAGTGACAATGGGGGTCCCGTCGATATTTCCCCGTCCGAGCATGTCGACCGCCCGGTGAACGTCTGCCCGACTGGCATTCGATCCTCCAGAGATCGTCAGCTCTTGGTAATGCACCGTATTGGGGGTGATGGTCGTCGTTGATCCCTTGGGAAAACCAGCAAACCAACTCACGCGTCCGCCTGGGGCCGCGAGATTAAGGGATTCCTCGGCCAATTCGTTACGACCAATAGCGACGATGACAAGCTCGGCCCCGTGTCCGCCGGTGTGCTCGGCGACGACCTTGGAAAGGTGCTCCGGACAGGTCGTTACCGCTCCCATGGCTGCGGCGCGGTCGCGTCGATTCGCGTGCTTCTCGCACAGGATGACTTGCCCAGCCCCGCATGTCAGGTTGAGCGCGGTATGGAGCAGACCGATAGCCCCGCCGCCGATGATGACAACAGTCTCCCCGGGGTTTACCCCGCCATGACGGCGATGTCCGTTAAGAACACAGGAGAGGGGCTCTGCCAGGGCCAGCCGCATAGCTGGTATCTCCGTAGCTACCGGGATGATGTTGCCGCGAGAGACCGCTCGGGCTGGCACACACAACCACGGCGCGAGGCCACCATCAAGGCCGTAACCGACGAGCTCGCAGTGGCTACATAAGTGCTCCCGTCCTGCGAGGCAAGCCCGGCAGGTGCCGCAGGAGACGACGATGGAGATAGTTGCCTGTTGCCCGACAACCAGTCCTTCCACCCCCTCGCCGAGGGAGGCGATCCTTCCGGCGATCTCGTGACCGAGGGTGACCCCGGGGCGCACTCCGGCGGTTTTCTCACCGGAAATGATGCGTAGGTCGGTGCCGCAGATTGTCGTCGTCTCGACGGCCAGCACGACCTCTCCGGGACCAGGCGTGGGTATGGGTTTTTCGGTTACCTGGACGTCTCCGGGGCCATTGAAGACTAGAGCTGGCATGGTGTGCGTCATGTGATCTCCTTCGTCAGTTCTAGTGTCGCATTTCTGTTACGTCGGGCAGGCTGCGTAGGCGCCAATTATCATGAGACATGGGGAAAACACCATCGACGATGATGACAGGGGACCCAGATATGACCCGACTTGTGAATAATCCCGATAATTTCCCATCTCAGGCGGTCGCGGGGCTTGTCAGCGCTTTCCCGAACCATCTGAGGCCGGTATTCGGGGGAGTTGTTCGCGCTGCCCGTACCGATCGCAAGGTTGCCCTCGTCGTCGGTGGGGGATCGGGACATTACCCGGCCTTTGCAGGTTGGGTCGGTCCTGGCTTCGCTGATGGTGCTGTGTGCGGGAACATCTTCTCCTCTCCCTCGGCCTCCCAGGCTTATGCAGTGTGCAAAGCCGCTGATCGTGGCGCCGGGCTCCTCATTGGATTCGGCAACTACGCCGGGGACGTCCTGCACTTTGGGCAAGCAGCAGAGCGGCTTCGTAGCGAGGGGATCGACGCGCGTTGCCTGCTCGTTACTGACGACATCGCTTCGGCGCCGGACCATCTCAAGCGTCGGGGAATTGCTGGCGACCTGCCGGTCTTCAAGGTCACAGCAGCGGCCTGTGAGGAGGGTCGGGACATTGACGAGGTCGTCGCGATATTTGACCGGGTTAACGATCGCACTCGGTCCCTCGGAATGGCCTTTGCAGGCTGCACTTTGCCGGGAGCCGACGAGCCTCTATTCCGAGTCGAGGCAGGCCAGATGGGCGTGGGCATGGGGATCCACGGTGAGCCCGGCATTCACGATGAGACTTTGGGCACCGCAGACGAGGTGGCTGCCATGCTCGTTAACAGATTGCTGGCTGACCGGCCCGAGAATCCTGGGACTCGAGTGGTGCCGATCGTTAACGGGCTGGGCAGTACTAAATACGAGGAGCTCTTCGTACTGTGGAATGACATCAGCCGTCATCTTGAGAAAGCTGGCCTGGCAGTTGTCGATCCGCAGGTGGGAGAATTTGTCACCAGCCTCGACATGGCCGGAGTCTCCCTGACTCTGGTGTGGCTCGACGATGTCATCGAGCCGTTGTGGTTGGCAGCATGCGACACTCCCGCGTACCGACGCGGAACTGTCGGTCAGGTGGATTTTGATACCACGCCGCTGCCCCAGGAGGTTGAGCGGGTCATGGTTGCTAACCCGGGATCTCGAGCTTCCCGGAGTCTTGCGGGCGTTATCGTCGAAGCTCTGGAAGTGGTGGCGACGAGGTTGTCGGAACGCAGTAGCGAGTTGGGCCGTCTCGATTCTGTGGCTGGCGACGGTGACCACGGTATTGGCATGGCACGTGGGTCCCGGGCTGCCCTTGCTGAGGCACGACGGGTGAGCGGGGACGGCGCCGGTGCGGCAACGACTCTCAATGCGGCCGGCTCAGCATGGTCTGAGCATGCTGGAGGGACTTCAGGTGCGTTATGGGGAGCAGTGCTGACCGCCTTCGGAGCGGTACTTGGTGACGAGGACCCGGCAGGCGAGGACACCATCCCTCGGGCGGCTCGAGCAGCCCTCGACGCTGTTACCCGGCTGGGAGGGGCTGGCGTCGGCGATAAAACGATGGTTGATGCCATGGACCCCTTCGTCACGACCCTCGAGTCCTCGTCTGATCCGCTGCCGCAGGCTTGGAAATCAGCCTGTCATGCTGCCGACATGGCAGCTCAGGCGACCTCCGAGGTGACAGCCAAGGTCGGTCGGGCGCGCCCGCTGGGGGACAAGTCGCTGGGAACGCCTGATCCGGGAGCAGTGTCCTTCCACGGGGTGGTCGTCGCAGTCGGATCCGTGCTGTCGAAGTCAGCGTTGAGCAACGGGAGGTTTCGCGCTCAACGTTGACCGACCGGAGGTTTCGCGCTCCAGGGAAACACGATCCACTTGTCCGTGGCTTTCCACACGAAGTCCGGGTTGATGATGGTCGTGGGCTTGGCATAGAGCACCGCCGAGCGGACGTCGGCTTCGAAGCCGCGCAGCAACTCGAGTACCAGGGCCAGGGTGCGACCGGAATCAACAACGTCGTCGACGATCAGAATTCGCTTGTTCCTGATGGATTCGGTGTCAAGCATCGGAGCCAACAGAACGGGATCGGGGAGGGTTTCCTGGACGTCGGTGTAGAACTCGACATTGATGGCGTCGGTGAGTTTGACCCCGAGGGAATACGTGAGGGCTCCGCCAGGGATCATGCCGCCGCGTGCCACGGCGATGAGGATCTCGGGATCGAACCCCGAATGATGAATCTGGGCAGCTAATTCTTCGGTAGCGTCACCGAAGGTCTTCCAGGTGAGGATCTCTTTGCCTTCGAGGTCACTGGCGTCAGCATGGTACGCGGTCATAGAGCAACCTTAGCGATGCCGCAGCCGACATCGCCTTGCGGTGGGGGACCGGTGGCGGGCCTGGTCGGTGGCGACGTGACCGACAACGATCAATCAAGAGTTAATTGCATGAGCACCGCAGTACGCCAGTCGCCTAGTTTGTACGCGATGTGCGGCAGTCGCCCGACTTCGACGAAGCCCATCGCCGAGTGGAAACTGATGCTGCGCTCATTGTCCGAATCGATCACCGACAGGAGGTTGCGCAGGCGATCATCTGCACGGGCGCGGCGGATGAGCTCGGTCATGAGTTTGCGTCCCACCCCTTGTCCTCGCGCCTGGGGATCGAGCCAGATCGTCACCTCCGCTGTGACGTCGTACCCGCCGCCCTCGCGGAAACGGTGGTAATTGGCGTATCCCGCCATTGTTCCGTCGACCTCTGCTACCAGGAGTGGTCTGCTATCGGCTATCAGTTCGCGCCACCAGGACAGACGGTCCTCGACGTTGGTGTTGACCACTGTGTAAGAGTAGGTGGTTGCTACGGCGCTCTGGTTGTAGATGCGGCTTGCGGCAGGAAGATCGCGCTCCTCCATGGTGCGGATGTTGACGTCCATGGACGGTAACGATAGTGACCAAGTAGGGGACTACGGCGGGTATCTGCCTAGTGGAACACTCGCCTCGGGCGGACACCGCTGTAACCTGCTCACTGTAGGGGCGATGTCTGATACCACTGGTTATGGATAACCCGGATTCCCAGAACCGTATCAGGACCAGTGGGGTCAGCCCCTTGACCAGCCGCAGCCTTGGACCCGGCTTCTGACCTCAAGGGGCCTCATCCGAGCAGCTGATTTCCTTCGAAGATGCGGTGGATTACTGCAAGTTGGGTGCGCCATTTTTCACTCCACATAACCCCCAATCTGGGGAAACGTGCAACCCCGGTGTCGTGGACGAGGACGTTTGGCCGTAAAGTCACCATCATGATCATCGGAATCCCACGGGAGTCACTCCCAGGTGAGAATCGGGTCGCCGCGACTCCGACGACTGTTCCCGCCCTACTCAAACTCGGCTACGAGGTGGTTGTCGAGGCCGGAGCTGGCGAGCATGCTGCTCAGCCTGACCGCGCGTATGAAGAGGCCGGAGCAAGGATTGTCGAACCGGGGGAGGCGTGGAAGGCTGACCTCGTACTGGCCGTCAACGAACCCACCGACGACCAGATCTCCCTCATGCGCGCAGGAGCCGTCCTCGTCACCTTTCTCCATCCCCGCCAGGACCTCGCCCTCACCGAGAAGCTGGCCGCGGCTGGCGTCACCGGTCTCAGCATGGATATGGTCCCGCGCATTTCGCGCGCCCAGTCGATGGACGCGCTGTCCTCGATGGCCAATATCTCCGGTTACCGCGCCGTCGTCGAGGCGGCATTCGCCTACGGGCGTACCTTCGGTGGTCAGGTCACTGCGGCAGGCAAGGTTCCGCCGGCCAAAGTCTTCGTCATCGGTACCGGCGTCGCCGGTTTGGCTGCGCTAGGCGCCGCCAATTCGATGGGAGCCGAGGTTTACGCCACCGATGTCCGCCCCGAGACCGCTGAGCAGGTGCAGTCGATGGGCGCCACCTTCCTGCACGTGCGAACCGGAGATTCTGACCAGGGCGTCAGTTCTGACGGCTATGCCAAAGAGACGAGCGACGACTACAACGCCCGTGCCGCCGAGTTGTACATGGAACAGGCTGGCAAGGACGACGTCATCATCACCACGGCTGCTATCCCTGGCAAGCCGTCCCCCAAACTCATCACTGCCGAGATGGTCAGCGCGATGAAGCCTGGCAGCGTCATCGTTGACCTTGCTGCCCTGGGGGGTGGCAACTGCGAGTTGACTCGCCCCGGTGAGTCCTATGTCACCGATAACGGTGTGGCGATTATTGGTTACACTGACCTGCCGTCTCGCCTGCCTGGTCAGGCCAGCCAGCTTTACGGCACCAACCTCGTCAATTTGCTTAAACTGGCCACCCCGGAAAAGAACGGCGAGCTCGTCCTTAACTTTGACGACGAGGTCATCCGCACTATGACGGTGTGCCACGAAGGTCAGGTGGCTTTCCCTCCACCCCCGGTACAGGTCGCTGCCGCGCCCAAGCCTGTCGCCAAAGCCGAGATTGCCAGTGCTCCGGCCATCCCGGAGAAAAAGCCGCGCCCGTGGCCGCAGACCTTCGGCATCGTCGCAATGCTGTCGATCGCGCTGATTGCCCTGTTGACTTTCTCCCCGATGGAATTCGTAGCCTTGTTTGGCACCTTCGCCATCGCGGTCGTCGTTGGCTACTACGTGGTGTGGAACGTTACCCACGCACTCCACACCCCGCTTATGAGTGTCACGAACGCTATCAGCGGCATCATCATCGTTGGTGCGATCACTCAGCTCGGCAGTGAATCGTGGGGTATCCGGATTGTCGCTGCGTTGACTGTGCTTATTGCCAGTATCAACATCTTTGGCGGCTTCACGGTCACCCAGCGCATGCTCAAGATGTTCAGGAAGGCCTGATCCATGACGTCAACACTTCTTATTGCCCCGTTGGCCGGGTCGTTGGTGAACTTCGTCAACGCATCGTTCATCGTCGCAGGCCTACTGTTCATCTTTGCCCTGGCAGGTCTGTCTAAATTTGAGACTTCTAAGAAGGGCAATGCCTATGGCATTCTCGGCATGGTTATCGCGATTGTCGCGACGATCGTCGCTCTGGTGAAGTTGCCAGGATATTCGCCGGTATCCATCGTTTTGCTCTTCATCCCGATGCTTATTGGCGGCGCTTTCGGCGTGTGGAAGGCCGTTAAGGTCGAGATGACCGGAATGCCTGAGCTCATCGCTCAGCTGCACTCCTTCGTCGGTCTGGCCGCTGTACTTATCGGGTTCAACGCGTTCGCTGAGGAGGGAACCGATGCCAGCACCTTCCAGCTTTCCGAGATCTGGATTGGCATCTTCATTGGCGCTCTCACCTTCACGGGGTCGCTGGTGGCCTGGGGCAAGCTCTCGGGCAAAGTCGCTTCAAAGCCACTGACCCTGCCAGGTCGTAATTGGATCAACCTTGGTCTGCTGGTCGTTATCATCGCCTGCGGGATCTGGTTCTCCAATGTTTCTGGTGGTATCGCGTGGCTGCCGCTGGCGCTACTGACCCTGGCCTCGCTGTTCCTCGGCTTCCACTTCGTCGCCGCTATCGGTGGCGCGGATATGCCAGTCGTCATTTCGATGCTGAACAGCTACTCCGGTTGGGCAGCTGCCTTCTCCGGATTTAGTTTGCACATCCCGGTGCTTATCGTCACCGGTGCCCTCGTCGGCTTCTCTGGCGCCATCCTGTCCTACATCATGTGCAAGGCTATGAACCGCTCTTTTGTGTCGGTCATCCTCGGTGGTTTTGGCGATGCCCCGGCGGTTGAGGGTGAGGGTCCTGCGGGGGAGATCACTGAGATCAAGGCTGACGAGTTGGCTTCCCAGCTGTCTGAAGCGTCCTCGGTCATTATTGCACCCGGATACGGCATGGCCGTGGCTCAGGCCCAGTACCCAGTCGCCGAATTGGCTAAGAAGCTGCGCGACAAGGGTGTGGACGTTAAGTTCGCGATCCATCCGGTAGCCGGCCGTCTACCCGGTCACATGAATGTGTTGCTCGCCGAAGCCCACGTCCCCTACGACATCGTCATGGAGATGGACGAGATCAATGACGACTTCGCCGACGCTGACGTTGTCCTGGTCATTGGCGCCAACGACACCGTTAACCCTGCCGCTATGGATCCTGGTACCCCGATTTCGGGTATGCCAGTGCTCCACGTCTGGGAAGGCCATGAGGTGGTTGTTTTCAAGCGCTCCATGAAGCCCGGATATGCCGGTGTGGAGAACCCGTTGTTCTTCGCCGATAACACCCGGATGCTCTTCGGTGATGCGAAGGCAAGCGTTGACGCCCTGGTAGCTGCTCTTTGACGGCTCCGCAACCTGTTTTCGATGCCCGCGACTGACTGACGGTCGTGGGCATCGTTGCATGCTGGGGGTGAGTGTCGCGAGGCGGCACTATGATAACCGTGAGTGTCTATCAGGCCCCTTGTTAGGGCCGGAACAAGGAGAAGACGTGACCTACGTCATCGGTCTGCCCTGCGTGGACGTCAAGGATCGTGCTTGCGTCGAGGAGTGCCCTGTCGACTGCATTTACGAGGGTGAGCGTAGCCTTTACATTCACCCTGAGGAGTGCGTTGACTGCGGCGCCTGTGAGCCCGTGTGCCCCGTCGAGGCCATCTATTACGAGGATGACCTGCCCGGCGACCAGGAGAAGTTCCTCGACATCAACGCCGAGTTCTTTAACGAGCTGGGATCCCCGGGCGGCGCTGCGCGGCTTGGCCCGACCCACAAGGACCACCCGGCCGTCGAAGCCCTGCCCCCACAGGGCGAATGAGTCGCCGTAACGTCTCTGTCAGCCTGCCTACCTTTCCTTGGGATACCATCGCCGAGGCCAGGCGTAAGGCTCAGTCCCATCCCGACGGCATCGTCGATGTGTCGATGGGCACCCCGGTCGACCCCACCCCGGGCGTTGCCATCGCGGCGCTCACGGCGGCTGGTGACGCTCACGGTTACCCGCAGGTGTGGGGGACTCCTGCCCTGCGAGCCGGAATCCTGGACCACATGAAACAGGTCTGGGGTGCGCCCGCCAGCCTTGACGAGGTCAGCGTTCTGCCAGTTATCGGGACCAAAGAGTTGGTGGCCTCCCTGCCTGGCCAGCTTGGACTGGGGCCGGATTCGACCATCGTTATACCGGCGTGCGCCTATCCGACTTACCGGGTCGGTGCTCAGCTTGCCGGGGCTAAGATTGTTGCCGTTAACGAGCCTGACGAGGTCGATGTCGCACCTGACCTTATCTGGATTAATTCCCCGGCCAACCCGTCAGGTCGTGTCCTCGACCTTGACGAGATGAAAGCATGGGTGGATCTGGCGCGCAGCACGGGAGCTGTGCTGGCCTCCGACGAGTGCTATGGCGAGTTCGTTTGGGAGGGGGAGTCGGTTTCGGTCCTTGACGAGAGAGTCAACAGCGGTGACGTCACCGGCTTACTGGCCTGCCTGTCGATGTCCAAGCGATCGAATATGGCCGGCTACCGCGCGGGGTTTGCCGTTGGGGATGCTAAGTTGACCAGTGAGCTACTCACCGTGCGTAAGCATTCGGGACTCATGATTCCAACCCCTGTGGTAGCTGCTATGCAGGCTGCCCTGGCAGATCGCTCCCATGTGCTTGAGCAAGTGAAGCGGTACCGGTTACGTCGCAATGTCCTGAAGCCAGCCTTGGAAAAGGCCGGCTTCCGTATCGACCATTCGGAGGGGTCGCTGTACCTGTGGGCGACTCACGACGAGGACTGCCGGGTTACCCTGGACCGACTAGCCGATCTGGGAATTCTCTGTTCTCCCGGTGATTTTTACGTTGCCGGTGGTTCCGACCATGTCCGCATCGGGCTGACGGCTACCGACGAGAGGATTAATGCCGCCGCCCAGCGGCTACAGCCCTGACTAGCTCCGAGCGGTGACGGTGCCGGAGACCCAGCCCGTCCCGCTGGCAGCTGGGCTCGCTGAGGGACCAGCGGCCGCGCCCCATGAGGCGTAATGCTCGGAGTTTGCTCTCCAGCTCGTCGTTGCGACCGTCGCGCGGTCGATTGGCCCCAGGCTCGTGCTTGCCATCGTCAACGCCACTGCCGCGCGCACAAGTACCGGGTTAGTAGCGGTAAATGTCACCGTTGGCCCAGTTACTTGGGTGGCGACCTTCGGTGCAAGTGCCCTATGTGCCGTGCGGGCGAGTTCCTGAACGGTTGTCGTCTCGGGGGATCTGTTGATGCAGGTCAGTGCTGAGGGAGAATGACCCGTGAGTGCTGAAGCCCATGCCTTCGCTAGCGGCTCATGCTTGCGGTAGGCCTCGGGATATCCGGATCGCTGCACTTGCTGGGCGGCGTCATTGATACTGACGGTCTTCCAGTTGCTGAACTTCACCAGTTCCCCGTAGAACTTTCCCGACGAATACCACGGATCCATGATCTGCTTGGCGGTTCCCCACCCCTGAGAGGGACGCTGTTGGAATAACCCGAGGGAGTCGCGATCCCCGTAGTCAATATTGCGTAGCTTTGATTCCTGCATAGCTGTTGTCAGAGCGATGGCGGCCGCACGGGTCGGAAGGCCACGGCGGATTGACTCGGCAGTGATGATGGCGGCGTTCTGGGATTGCTCTAAATCGAGGTCGTAGGACTGGCCTAGGACCGCCACTCGGCAACCCTCAGGCTCCGTCGTGGTGAAGGGGTCAACGGCTTTCCATACTTTGTAGCCTCCCCAGCCCAGCCCGGCCAGGATCGCCAGTACCACCATGAGGGCGGCAATCGACCTCACAGGGTTGGCAGACCGACGTTTACGTCGTTGTCGCGTAGCCGCAGGGCGGGTCCGGCGGGGAGAGGACTTCGTCATGTCAGTTCTGATGCAAATCCGAGTTGAGTTCGATCTTGTGGTTACCGCGGCCGCGCGCCTTGACGATCCCCGTCGTTGAATCACGAATGTAGAGGATGTCGCTGGCGCCGGAGAGTTCAGAGGCCTTGACAACCTTGCCGTTAGGCAGAGTCACCTTGGTGCCTGCAGTGACGTAGAGGCCAGCCTCGACGACGCAGTTGTCACCCAGGGAAATACCGATTCCGGCTTCAGCACCAAGCAGGCAGCCGCGACCAATTGTCACCTGCTCCTTGCCGCCACCTGAGAGGGTCCCCATGATGGAGGCTCCGCCGCCGATATCGGTGCCGTCGCCCACAATGACACCCTGGCTGATGCGTCCCTCGACCATCGAGTGGCCTAGCGTACCGGCGTTGAAGTTGACGAACCCTTCGTGCATGACGGTGGTTCCCACGGCTAGGTGAGCTCCCAGGCGGACTCGGTCGGCGTCACCAATGCGCACACCAGTGGGGACGACAAAGTCAACCATGCGCGGGAATTTGTCGATCAGAAGAACGGTGAAGGGGGCATGGGCAATGCGTGCCTCCATGCGGGCCTTCTCGAGATCGGCCATGCGGATCGGGCCGATCGTCGTCCAGGCATTGTTTGGGAGTACACCGAAGATGCCATCGAGGTTGATGGTGCGGGGAGTAGTTAAGCGGGACGACAGTAGGTGCAGGCGCAAGTATGCGTCGGGAACGTCGACCGGCGCGGCGTCGAGATCGATGGCAGTGTGCACCACCTCAGTGTGCACATTGCGGATAGCGTCACGACCAGCTTCGGTTACTCGGTGCAGATCAGCAGGGGCGGAAGAGTCGTCGGGGCAGCCCAGCTGAGGCTCGGGGTACCAGGTATCCAGCACGTCCCCGTCCTCATGGACGGTGGCCAAGCCCCATCCCCAGGCTCGACGGTCGGCCGAGGTGGTCTGCGAAGTCGTCGTCTGCGTCATGGTACTGAGTCTAACCAGCGGCGCCGACAAGACGGTGAGGAGAAACAGGACCAAGAAAGCTGTGTGAAGGTCTTGTACACATGTATTACTTTGCGCTACCGTTGAAAGCGTTGTGATGGTTCCTCAACGGTGAGGCAGGGGAGATCGATGAACACGCAGCAGTCCGCAGTTTCTGACTGTCGCTGGTCGGTGCGTGCCCGATTTACTGAAGTGTCCCCGGCGGCGACGAGCGCAGACGCCGGCGACCCTGCTGTTTCATCGGTGAGTGACCCGTGCGGTCTCGATGAGTTTTGCGGGATGCACAAGTGACTCGACAAGGACAGCGGTGCGTGCGCCTTCGAGATGGTGGCGCCGCCCAATGGGAAAACAAGGAAAGGATCAATGATGACCAAAATTGTTAATTCATGGAACGACTGGGATCCGCTGAAACGAGTTATCGTCGGACGTGCGGATAACTCCGTCATTCCGCCAGAGGAGCCGGCGACTTCCGAGAAGGTTCCGGTGGATTCTGCCATGCGAGGGATGTGGGGGCCGCGTCCCCTCGAGACGGTTGAGAAGGCGAATGCGCAGCTCGACAATCTTGTCGATGTTCTCGAGAAGCACGGAGTCCAGGTCGATCGTCCGACTCCGCTCCAGTGGAATCAGGCCATTGGCACCCCCGACTTCCGTAACGACTCGATGATGACGTGCATGCCTCCTCGGGACATCCTGCTTACTATTGGCAGCGAAATCATGGCTTCGGCTAATTCCTTCCGCTGTCGGTATTTCGAATACTTGGCCTACTGGCCTCTTATGAACTCCTATTTTGAGGATGATCCGGAATTCAAGTGGACACAGGCTCCACGCCCGCGTCTCACCGATAAGAGCTACAAGCACAACTACTATGACGAGCGGGTTTCGCTCGAAGAGCGTCTTGAGCGCACTGTGGCTAAGGATTTCGTCACGACGGAGGTCGAGCCCATGTGGGATGCGGCTGATGTCATGCGGATGGGTAAGGATCTCTTCATCCAGCACGGTCTGACGACAAATCGGAAATCAATGGAGTGGTTTAAGCGTTACTACCCCGATTTCCGCGTTCACGCAGTGAATTTCCCTGGGGATCCGTACCCGATCCATATCGACGCGACCTTTGTGCCGCTTCGTCCGGGGCTCATCATCAACAACCCGAATCGTCCACTGCCGCAGGAGCAGAGGAAGATCTTCGAGGCCAATGACTGGCAGATCGTTGATGCTGCTCAGCCGGCGCACGGCACGCCTCCAGAATTGTGCTACTCGTCTGTGTGGCTATCAATGAACTGCTTGGTACTTGATCCGAAGACGGTCATCTGCGAGGCTTCGGAAGTTCATCAGATGGAGCAGATGGACAAGCTGGGTATGAACGTCATCCCGGTCGCCTTCCGTGACGCGTACCCATTCGGTGGAGGTCTCCACTGCGCCACAGCTGATGTATATCGCGAAGGTACCTGTGAGGACTACTTCCCGAATCAGGTCGACGACCCGACCTTGGTGTGAGAAAACCCCGTGGTCATGTCATGACTGACGGATCTCGGTGGCTCGGTACGGAACTTACGTTGTCCGTTACCGGGCCGCCGGGTCTGATATGGCAGTATCACGCCTAGCAAAAAGGAGCATGTCATGGACATGGAGCCGGGCATCATCAACGTCAAACAGGAAGTTCCAGGCGTCGGTACGATGAACCAGAAAGTGGGATTCGTGTCCATGCTTCTTTCTGCAACGGGTATGGGGTTGGTGGGTACTTTCGGGCGTCTCAGCACTCCTGTGGATCCCACGACGGGCAGTAAGTACATCATCGGTGATTTTTTGGCCACTGGTAGGATGATAGTCGGGGTCCTGGGATTTCTGCTTATTATCGTCATACTTGGAAAATGGTCTGAGCTTCGCCGTATCCGGATCTCACCGGCCATCGTCGGAGGTGGACTAGCGATAGGCACATCGTTGGCCTTGTATGTTTCAGCCACCCTCATGACGACGATCGCTAACGCAGTATTCCTCATTTATACCGGTCCGCTCTTCGCGACGATTCTCGCAAGGATCTTTCTGAAGGAGAGAGTGGGTCTTCGGAACGGTATTTTCTTCATGCTGGTGTTCACGGGCATGCTTCTTACGGTCGGTTTGGTGCAGCTGGGCGGTGGCTCTGTGGTGTCTTTCGGGCTGCAATTCGGCGCTGTAGAAGGTCTTCCTCGAAAGCCGCTTGGAGATTTGTTTGGATTGGGTTCGGGCGTTTTTTATGGCCTGGCACTGTTTTTCTATCGCTACAGAGGTGACGTTCCCTCAGAAATACGAGGATTCTGGAATTTCGTTTTCGGTACAGTAGGTGCATCGGTGGTGTTGGCGCTGAGGATTGTGTTCTTAGACCAAACTAATCCAGTTGCTGTTATGGCCGGAAGAAATTGGTTGTGGGCGATTGTCTTATTTGCGGTATGTGGCCTGGGGGCTATTGGTTTGTTGGTCGTGGCGGGAAAGAACTTGAAAGCCGTGGAGCTCTCCACGACCGCGTACTGGGAGTGTGTCATCGCACTCCTGCTAGGGTGGTTTGTGTGGGGCGAGTCGCTTACCTTAACCAGCTCGATTGGTGGGACCCTGATCCTGCTAGGAGGTGCGGGTCCTGTTGTCTTTGAGCTGTTCGGTCGTGATCACCTACCGAAGGACGAGCGAAGTGTCCCTGACTGCGGTTGAAATGGGGCTGTGTTGATGTCGGAGGACCGCTCGAGGGTCGTCAGGAAGGTCATTGTTGCCTCGTTTCTCGGGAACTTCGTGGAGTGGTTCGACTATGCCACGTATTCATATTTGGCAGTGATAATCTCCAGAGTGTTCTTCCCCCAAGGAACAAGTAGGGACGCTCTTGTTCAGACATTCGCCATATTCGCCCTGTCCTTCCTACTCCGCCCGATTGGAGCGGTGCTCTGGGGGTGCTGGGGGGACAAATACGGTCGCAGATGGTCCCTTTCAGTCTCCATCCTCATGATGGCCGTCGCATCCTTCCTTATCGGTTGTTTGCCTTCTTTCGCCGTGGCAGGGGCGTTCGCACCCATCGGCCTGCTCGTGTGTCGAATGGTTCAAGGTTTCTCCGCATCCGGGGAGTATGCAGGGGCGGCCACGTTCTTGGCCGAATATGCACCTGCCTACCGCCGCGGATGCTACGTGTCCATCGTCCCAGCTTCGACGGCGGCGGGTCTGCTCATGGGATCCTTGAGCGCTGCGATGATCGCAGGCTGTTTGCCGCAAGGGGCGGTGGGAACGTGGGGATGGCGGTTGCCTTTTCTGGCGGCCGGACCACTGGGTCTGTTGGCTCGCCACGTGTGGCTCGAGCTCGAGGATTCCTCGGTGTACCAGGAGCTCAGCGAGAGCGAAACGGGAGCCGCCGTGGGGCTTGGGCCATTGAAGACACTTTTGCGTGAGCACCAGCGATCTTTATTGGTGAGCATCGGAGTCGCATCGCTTAATGCGGTGGGGTTCTATCTCGTCCTCACTTACCTGCCGACATATCTGTCGAATGAACTAGGTTTCAGTTCTCGAGCGTCCTTCCTCTCGGTGAATATCAGCCTCTTGTTCTACCTGCTGGCAATCTTCGTGATGGGTTGGCTCTCTGATCATGTAGGGAGAAAGCGCATGCTGGTTGTGGCCAGTGTGGGCTTCGTCCTTTTTTCGGTTCCTCTGTTCATGGTCATGGGAACTGGGCAGTTGTGGAAGGCATGCCTTGCAGAGGGAGTGTTGTGCCTTTTTCTCACTGCCAATGATGGCACGATGGCGAGTTACTTGGCCGAGTCGTTCCCGACGGAACTTCGATACACCGGTTTCGCGGTGAGTCAGAATCTAGCGAATGCCGTGTTTGGAGGTACGGCGTCTGCCGTTTGTACTTGGGTTATCGGGGTGACTGGTTCACGTTTGGCACCCGCGTGGTACCTGACAGCGGTCTCGCTCCTGTCCCTGTGCGCCATGGTCGCTTCGCATGAGCACACTGGGCGTGACCTCAGTGAGGTCGTCTAGGGGGGACTCCGTCTCAGTCTGTTATGGGCGGGGCTTGTGACATCCGGGCTTTGTATGTCGGCAGGCTGATCAGTTGGCGAAGAAGGACTTCGACGGTTGCATGGGGATCGCGTCCCTCAGACAGCGCTGTGACGATTCCGCCGTCAATGACGGCGATCACGAGCTCTGCTGAGTAGGGGAGGTTAGCGACGGCGAGAATGCGTGATATGGCATTGTTCAGCCGGCCGCGTCCGGCGTGGTAGGCGTTGGAGATGGTTTCGTTGTCTCCTGCTGAGATGAGTTCGAGGTAATGCCCGAGAAGAGGAGCTGGGCGTGTGATCATTGCTCGAATCAGGTATTCGATCACGTCATCCACCCCGGTTTTGGGGCGATGGTTTTCAGCCTCGTCCGCAATCGTTTCAGCGATGTGAGCCCACGCTCGAATATTGAGTTTGGCAGCTTCAGCCAGGAGTTCTTCGTGGTCATCAAAGTAATACACGGTAGAGGAGGGTGAGAGATCTGCCATGCGTGCTGCAGCTCTCATGGTGACGGCGCTAGGGCCACCACTGTTCAACAATGATGCTGCTGATCGGATGAGTTTTTGACGTCGGTGATGGCCTTTTGCCGTCATTCGTTGAACCAATTTTGTCACCTCGCTATGCCGCAATGCGTAATGTGTCAAGTGCGTTCACCATAGCAATCTCAGGGGCGTCTTTCGCACGTTTTCCTCGGACTGGTCGGTGGCAACACTGGTAGGGTGTCCGGCATGGACTTGAAGCCCACGGGCGACCTGCACGAGCTCTTCCGTCGACTCGTCGACATCGAGTCGGTGTCCATGCACGAGGCGCCTATTGCCGATGCTGTGGAGGAGACGTTGGCACCACATCGGCATCTTGAGGTGACGAGACTCGGTAACTCTGTCGTTGCCCGTACTCACCTTGGGCGTTCGGAACGGGTCGTCATTGCTGGTCACCTCGACACCGTTCCGGTCGTCGAGAACTTGCCGTCCTATATCGAGCAGCGGTCGGACGGGGATTACCTCGTGGGTAGGGGCACGTGCGACATGAAGGGCGGTATCGCCGTCGCGCTCGCCTTGGCTGCGAGCCTTGAGAATCCGGTGAGGGATGTCACTTGGGCGTTCTATGAGTGTGAGGAGATCGCGGCCGAGCACAACGGCCTGGAGAAGATTACCTCTTGGCGCCCTGACCTCATCGACGGTGACTTCGCCATCCTCATGGAACCCACCGATGGCCGGGTGGAGGGTGGTTGTCAGGGAACCATGCGTTTCACCCTTGAGGTGCCGGGGCGGGCGGCCCATTCAGCTCGTTCGTGGATCGGGCACAATGCGATCCATGATCTGTCCGCCGTTTTGGAGCGTCTCAACCGCTGGCAAGAACGGGACCCGTTTGTTGAGGTTGACGGGCTGACCTTCCGTGAGGGCCTCAATGCGACGATGCTCGACGCCGGTGTGGCCGGTAACGTCATTCCCCCCACCGCTACTATTCAGATTAATTATCGGTTCGCCCCCGACAAGACGACCGAACAGGCTCGGCAGTACATGGAGGATCTCTTCCATGAGTGGCCGATGAACGTTCTTGACCTGTCGGCTCCCGCCAGACCAGGGCTCGATCGTCCGTTGGCGAAGTCTTTCGTTGCTGCGGTGGGCGGAGAACCGGGTCCTAAGTACGGGTGGACCGACGTTGCCCGTTTCGGGCAACTCGGAATACCGGCTGTTAACTTCGGGCCGGGGAATGCGCTGTGCGCTCATCAGGTGGATGAGTGTTGTCGTCTTGGCTCACTGGATGAGTGCTACCGGGCGCTGCACACGTGGTTAGCGTCGCGATGACCTAACCGAGGTTGTCGTCCAATTCTTTCGTTGAGAGGTCTGACATGGCATGGTTACTTGTTGTTGTCGTCATCATCGTCATCGGGCTCGCCGTCATGGCGGGGTCTGGGAAGTTTGGACAGGTCCCGCCAGTCGTAGATGACCGTCCTGCCCCGGATTTTCCCGAGGGCGATCTGAGTGCTGAGAGCCTGCGCTCAGTTCGCTTCGCAGTGGTGCCACGGGGCTACTCAATGAGCCAGGTGGATCAGCTCCTCGACCGTCTGGCTTCCCAGATGGAGACCGGCCAAGGACCCGATCTCACGAATACGGGTAGGCCCATCCCTGACGCCGCGGACCCGGATACGGAATAATGGAAGATGCACCACTGCCCAGTGATTGAGGAAGAGTGACATGGCAGCTATGAAGCCCCGTACCGGTGACGGTCCCATGGAGGTCACGAAGGAGGGCCGTGGCATCATCATGCGCGTTCCAGTCGAAGGTGGCGGTCGGCTGGTTGTTGAACTCAACGCAGACGAAGCCCAGGAACTGCTCGCGTGTTTCAAGGACGTCGTCGGCTGACGCAGATGACTAACGATCGTGCCCGGCTCGAAGGAGCCGGGCACGCCTGTACAAGGCGAACCATCAGCCGTGACGCTTGATTGCCGTCTGGTAGACCTCGACGGTTTGCGCCGCGATTTGAGACCAGGAAAATTCGTCGATGCAACGCTGACGACCAGCGGTTCCGAAAGCTTTGGCGCGTTCCATGTTTCGAGTGAGGTCGTTGATAGCGGCTGCGAAGGCGGACTCGAAGGTCGCGACATCTTCTGGGGTCGACAAGTCGGTTGGGACCCCGTCGACGAGATGCCCGGTCGATCCGTCGACGACAACCTCCGGTATACCGCCAACTCGAGATGCCACTACCGGCGTAGCGCAGGCCATAGCCTCCAGGTTGACAATGCCCAGTGGCTCATAGACCGAAGGGCAGGCGAAGACTGTAGCGGCAGAGAGCACCTGGCGAACCGACGAGCGGGGGAGCATCTCCGGCACCCAGATAACCGGCGCTCGGCGGCTGGAACGAACCTCCTCGAAGACGGCTTTGAACTCCTCTCCAATCTGTGGGGTATCCGGGGCGCCGGCCAGCAAAACGAGCTGGGTCTCAGGATCAAGCTCAGTAGCGGCATGCAGTAAGTGGACCAATCCCTTCTGTCGTGTAATGCGCCCGACGAAGACCACCGAAGGTCGGTCAGGGTCCATCCCGATGTCACGGCACACATCGGTCTCGGTGACGGGGTGGAACTCGTCCGTGTTGACCCCATTGCGCACCACATGCACCTTGTCAGGATCTAATTCGGGATAGGCCCGCAGTACGTCGGCCCTCATGCCTTCAGAGACTGCGATGATGGCGTCTGCGGCGTCGTAGGCGGTCTTTTCTGCCCAGGATGACAGCCTGTAACCGCCACCGAGCTGCTCTGCCTTCCAAGGACGGTCAGGCTCCAATGAGTGAGCGCTGATGACGTGCGGGACGTCGTGGAAAACACCGGCGAGCAAGCCAGCGAGATTGGCATACCACGTGTGGGAATGGACGAGGTCGACCTCGTCAGGGATGGCATCGACCATGGACAGGTCTGCGCCGAAGGCCCGCAGCGCGCCGTTCGCACCTTCCGGATAGTTCTCAGCGTGGGCGGTGGCTCCTTCACGCGGCTGTCCCATGCACTGCACATCGACGTCGATCAGGGCGCGAAGCTGGGGGACGAGTTGCGCGACGTGGACGCCGGCGCCGCCATAGATGGTAGGAGGATATT
Source organism: Cutibacterium sp. 37298 (assembly GCF_023838685.1). Classification (NCBI taxonomy): domain Bacteria; kingdom Bacillati; phylum Actinomycetota; class Actinomycetes; order Propionibacteriales; family Propionibacteriaceae; genus Cutibacterium; species Cutibacterium sp. 37298. Next base: position 797,056 of record NZ_JAJNRJ010000002.1, on the reverse strand, counting down.
CGCGGGTCAGGACGGACACGTACATGGCTTGATCGTCCCACAAAGACGGCCTCGGTGGGGTAGTAGCGTTGCGGTGCGGCCAACAGACTGAAAACTCTCGTCGACATTGTGCAGCTGACCTTGTGATGATTGACTGCATGGGTGTTCGGTGACGGTAGATTGAGAACCATGGCAAAGACGCGTCCTAAGGTTCTATCCATCGTCCTCGCTGGCGGCGAAGGCAAACGCCTTATGCCTCTCACGATGGACCGGGCTAAACCAGCCGTTCCCTTTGGTGGTACCTACCGTCTTATCGACTTTGTGCTGTCTAATCTGGCGAATTCAGGGCTCACTCAGATCGCTGTGCTGACCCAGTACAAGTCTCACTCACTTGACCGTCACATCTCCATCACCTGGCGGATGTCGACCATGCTGGGCTCCTATGTGACCCCGGTCCCGGCCCAGCAGCGTCTTGGGCCGCGGTGGTACCAGGGAAGTGCTGACGCCATCTACCAGTCCCTCAACCTCATCAATGACCAGAGTCCCGACTACGTTGTGGTCTTTGGCGCCGACAACATTTATCGGATGGATGTCGACGCCATGTTGCAGTACCACATCGACTCCGGGCTGGGATGCACCGTCGCCGGTATCCGAGTGCCTCGCAAAGACGCTTCTGCCTTCGGAATTATTGATGCTGACCAGAACCATAAGATCACCGAGTTCCTCGAAAAACCGGCTGATCCGCCTGGTCTGCCGGACGCTTCGGACGAGTCTTTCGCCTCGATGGGTAACTACATCTTCAGCCGCGAGGCCCTGGTCCAGGCCCTCCACGACGACGCCCACAGTGCCGACTCGCGGCACGACATGGGTGGCGACGTTATTCCGAGATTCGTCAACGCCGCTGACGCGCAGGTGTACGATTTTCGTGACAACGAGGTTCCTGGCAACACTGAGAAGGATGCCGACTACTGGCGGGACGTGGGCACCATTGATGCTTACCACGACGCGCACATGGATCTGGTCTCGGTCGAGCCGGAGTTCAACCTGTACAACCCGGACTGGCCTATCTGGACCATGCAGGAACAGGCCCCCGGTGCCAAGTTCGTGATGCGCGGGTCCTGCGACGACACCCTGGTCTCTGCCGGGTGCATCATTTCCGGCACCGACATTTACCGCACGGTGTTAGGCCCGCGGGCTCGCATCGAACGGTGGGCCCGAGTCGATGAGTCAATCGTCATGAACAATGTGGCGATTGGTTCCAATGCGACGGTCCACCGTGCGATCCTCGACAAGAATGTCATTGTTCCTGACGGTGCCCAAGTGGGTGTCGACCACGACCACGACCGTGCTCGTGGATTCACCGTCTCCCCAGGCGGTGTGACGGTGGTCGGTAAAGGAATCACGGTTCCCTATTGATCCAGCGATCTTCAGGACGCACGAATCGGCTCCCCATTTTTCGGGGAGCCGATTCGTTTTGTCTTGCGTCAGACGCGCAAGCTCAACTTTTCGTGGCCAGCAGCAAACCTTCACCAACAGGTAGCAGCACCGGGGTGAATTCTTCGGTCTCTAGCACCGAGTCGAGGGTTTCGCGGATGATGAGGGTGTCATCGTCCTCATTATCCGGATCAGCGATGTGGTTGTTGGCCAGCGCGTCGTTAACGACAACAACGCCTCCGGGGCGCAGCAAGCGTAGGGCCTGGGAGACGTATTCCACGTATTCAAGTCGGTCGCCATTGATGAGCACTATGTCGTAGGCGCCATCACGCAGTTTAGGCAGCACATCCAGCGGAGTCCCGGTGATGAGGCGCACCTGATTAGAGCGGATACGGGCCAGGCTCAGAACCTTACGGGCAGCAGCCTGACGCTCAGCGTCGGGATCGATGCTGGTCAAGACACCATGATCGGTCATGCCCTCCAAGAGGGCCAGCCCTGAGACTCCGGCGTCAGTGCCGATGGTGACGACGCTCCCGGCCTGCATGGTGCGCGCCAAGAAGGTCAGCAAGGCGGTGGTGCCGTTGCCGAGCACTTCCCACTGATCAGCGCGGGCTGCTTCGCGGGCCTCCTGTAGGGCCGGGGAGGGTGCGACGAAGCCGTCGGCGTACTCCCACGACCGGGCGTCGGGGACTTGATGTCTGGGTTGTGCTGGACTCACACTAACAGCCTATCCCGCTGAGGCCATCTCGTGGCTACCATGGGCACCAGCTATACAAGGAGGTTTTGCATGTCCGCTCCCGTTTTTGGCCGTCTGCTTACGGCCATGGTGACTCCGATGACGTTCGACGGGGCGGTGGACCTGCGTCGGACTGGCGAGTTGGCGCACAAGCTCGTTGAGGAACAAAACAATGACGGCATTGTCGTCAACGGCACGACGGGGGAATCGCCGACCACGACTGATTCTGAGAAGGCTGAGATCGTTAAGGCTGTCGTCGAGGCTGTCGGATCGGATGCTGCGGTTGTAGCCGGAGTCGGAACCAATGACACCGCTCACACCATCGAACTGGCTCACCAGGCTGCCGAGGCTGGAGCTGACGGTCTACTTGTCGTCACCCCCTACTACTCCAAGCCCTCACAGGCTGGGATCATTGAGCACTTCACCGCTGTTGCCGATGCCACCGACTTGCCGATCATGCTTTATGACATTCCGGGACGCACCGGTACTCCGATTGAGACGAAGACCCTCATTGAACTGGCCGACCATGCACGGATTGTGGCCGTCAAGGACGCCAAGGGGCTTGTGGTTGAGTCAGCGACGGTGATGGCCAGCACCACTCTGGCCTACTACTCCGGTGACGATGCCATCACTCCGGCATTGCTGTCAGTGGGTGGAGTTGGCCTCGTCGGCACGTCAACCCATTTCACCGGTCGACGCATGCACGAGGTCATCGACGCATATGTTGACGGCCGAATTGACGAGGCATTGTCGACCTACCGGGAGATCCTGCCAGTGCTTACCGGTGTCTTTGCAGCTCAGGGGGCCACCATGGTTAAGGCGGGACTGGCTCACCAGGGGTTTACCGTCGGTAGGGTGCGTCCCCCTCAGACGATGCCGACTCCTGAGCAGGCTGAGACTTTCTTCGGTGTGTTGGATCGCACTCAGCTGTGACAACCTCGCCATGACATTGGGAGCTCGAAGCCAGGGGTAAGGTAAAGGCCATGTCCACAGCAGGTCCAGCGGAAATCGCGGTACTCATCGTCATTGCTGTGCTCATGTTTGGGCCGGACAAGCTGCCCGAGATGGCCCGCAAAGCGGCGCGCATTTACCATTACCTCAAGAACATCGCGAACAACACGCGCGATCAGCTTCGCAGCGAGCTGGGTCCGCAGTTCGCCGATCTGGACTACCAGGACCTCAAGCCGCAGAATTTTGTGCGCAAGTACGTCCTGGATAGCTTGCAGGACGACATTGATGAAATTAAGGCTGATTTGTCTGACGTCCGCTCCGACCTCGACTTGGGCTTGGCTGACATTCGTAACTCCGAGGGCCTTCCAGAAACTCCCGTTTCGGCACCCTCCTCAGTCGTTCATGACGAGGCCGTTCCCGTCCCCTTTGACCTCGAGGCCACCTGATGTGATTCCTTACATGATGACCTATCTGTGATGTGGTGGGCCACCTGGTATTGGGTGGCCCACCACATCACGTTCGGGCCCCTTGTGCCACGAGTGCTGCATGCCATCTTGTCAAGGGGCGTCTGGCATAGGTTGTTCGTGCCACAAGTGGCTTAGGCCTGACCGGCAGGGGTGATGGTGACGCTTACCGGGCCTTCTCCGGTGGAGCTGACCTGCAGGCGTGTGTCTCCGGCTTTGGAAATGACCTTGGCGCCCTTCACCTCGACCTTGTAACCATTGGGGTAGTGGATAGCCGGGACGGCGATCTCGGAGACGGATCCTGCCGCGAAGTCACCGTCACCGGCGACACGTTTAGCCGTCCACGTGGCCTGGTACGTCCGGGTGGACTGGTCCCAGGTCGTCGAGGTCGGGGTGCCCGCAGCGGCGCGCAGGTGCGGTACCGCCAGAATGGCGAGCTTGGTGTGGTCCACCTGTTCGTCGGTGACAGGTCCCGGACGGTTGATATGACGGACGAGCTCCTCGTCTGCAGCATTCTGGGTTGTCGGGTCGGAGTTTCCGTTGTACGTCCAGTACAGCCAGCCGACCAGATGGGCGCGAGCCTTGGAGGTGACCCCCATGAGAGTGCCGGGGTCTTTGGTGGCCCCGAATTCACTGAGCAAGGAGGCTGAGTTGTTGAACTGGGCTGCCTGGTCGGCGTTGTGGAAGGTGCGAGTGTCGGGGAGATTGCACCCGACGTAGGAGCCGAAGATTGCGTTCATGGGGCAGTAGACGTGCCAAGAAATGGCAGCCTTCGGTGAGGATGGGCGGGCTGGGCGGCTGTCCAGCCCCATGTTCCACGTTGAGTAGGGCTCGTAGGTGACGATGCCGTCGGGGTCGACCGAGGTGATGGCTCTGCCGACTTTCTCGTACAAGGTGTCCAAGGACACCATCGCTCGGCCGCACCAGCCGAAGGCAACGTAGCAGATGGGGTAGTGATGTCCCGGCCAAGGCTCGTTGATAATGTCGTATCCCATGACGCCGGGTTCCTGCCCGACGACCTGTGCGACGTGCTTCCACATGGCCGCGTAACGATCCTGCAAGCCCACTCCGCCCGGGCCCTTGGCATTGTCCAGGAAACTGTCGTAAGCCTTGATGAGTCCGAGGTTGAAGACCTGGTTGGCGGGGAAGCCAACCTTGAGCAGATTCGGTGCTCCCTTGTCGAGAACGGCCCAGTCGGGGGCTCCCTCACCCTCGAACTTCTCATTATACATGTCCTGGTGAGCGTCCAAGAGGGTCATTATGCCGTGAGCGCGAAGTGTTCTTACTGTGCGGGTGATGCTGGCCAGGTAGGCGTCGTCGTACTCTCCGGGCTTGGGCTCGACCCCCTTCCATATGACTCCCAGGCGCACCGAATCGAAGCCGTTCTTCTGTAACCAGGCAGCGTCGGCGTCATCGAATCCATCGGCTTCGAGACTGTATGGGTGACGTTTAGAGACCATGTTGACGCCGGCGGTGAGGATGGTGCGACCCTGACCGTCGGTGTACCAACGGCCGGACTGCCCGATGGGGCCGGCGCCGGTGATGGTCTTTGACGTTGCGATGTGGGGAGCGGCGTCGCTGGTATGGGGCGAGGCCTGTGCAGGCATCTGTGCCATGCAGGCGGCAGTAAGGGCAGCAATGAAGGTGATCGCCCACCGGGTGACGCCTCGGCGTCGTGCATCCGGGGAATGCCATGAATGGTGATACATGGCTTAAAGATACAGCACACGAGGATCGCCCCAGCGGGCCCGTGAGTACGTTCAATCAGTGACTGACGGGTTGAACCCCCAGATTTATACCGACCAGACCACGCGGGCGCGCGTCAATGGTCTTGGCGAGTTCGGTGATGGCTTCGGCTGCGGGCGAGTCCGGGTGGGCGATGACGATCGGGTCGCCGTCGTCACCGCCGCTGCGCAGTTCGACGTCGAGTGGGATCTGGCCGAGCAACGGGATCGTGGTGCCCAGACGTTCTGACAGTGCGTCGGCAGCCTTTTGACCGCCACCGGTGCCGAACAGTTCGACGCGGAAGGTCTCGCGGGACTTTGGCGCGGTCACTTCCAGCCATGACATGTTCTCCACGACGCCTAACACCCGTTGCTGCATGATTCCAGCCATCGTGCCGGCACGCTCAGCCACCTCGGATGCGGCCTGCTGCGGGGTGGTGACGACAAGTACCTCAGCGTTGGGCAGCTTCTGTCCCAGACTCATGGCGATGTCGCCGGTGCCAGGCGGAAGATCGATGAGGAGGTAGTCAAGATCGCCCCAGTGAACGTCGGCCAGCAGCTGAGTGAGCGCCCGGTCGAGGATCGGTCCGCGCCAAGCGATGACGGCGGACTTGTTGGGCTTCATCATGCCGATGCTGATCGACTTAATGCCAAGTCCAGGAACCGGAAGCAGCATGTCATCAAGAGGAGTGGGGTGGGCATCCCCTAGGCCGAGCATGTCAGGCACCGAGTGGCCGTAGATGTCGGCGTCCAGCAGACCAACCTCGCGGCCGAGCTGAGCCAGGGCGAGGGCCAGGTTGACGGTGACAGAGGATTTGCCGACGCCACCTTTACCCGAGGAAACCGCGATGACTTTGGTGGTGTTCCCCGGTTGGGCAAAGGGAATGACGCGTTCGGGGACGTCGCCGCGCAGCTGAACTTTGAGAGCATCGCGCTGTTCGTCGGTCATGGTGCCGAGTTCGACGGAAACACTGGTCACCCCGTCAACGCTGCGCACAGCCTCGGTGGCCTGCTCACGTAGCTCGGTCTTGAGGGGACACCCGGCGACGGTCAGCAGGATGCGGACGAAAGCGCGTCCCTGCTCGTCGACGGTAATCTCATCAATCATGTTGAGATCGGTAATGGGGCGTTTGATCTCGGGGTCATTGACGTGCGATAACGCATCGGCAATGGCCTTAACCACTGGGTTCTCGGTGCTCATGCTGACTTGTCTACACACCGTTGGCCCGATGCGACAACTCGCTCGTCGCGAACCGGGTCAGTTAGTGGGAGGCCGGTGAGGCCTCGATCTCCTCGAGCAGGGAGCGCAACTCGTCGCGTAGCTCCGAGCGCAAATAATCGCGCGTGGCCAACTCGCCCATCTGCATCCGGATGGATGCGACCTCCCGGGCCAGGAACTCCATGTCGGCACGAGACTGGGCGGCGACCCGACGATCCTCAGCCATCGACACCCGATCCCGGTCCTCCTGGCGATTCTGCGCCAGCAGGATGAGGGGAGCGGAGTAAGAAGCTTGGGTAGAGAAGAACAGATTGAGCAGGATGAACGGGTACGGGTCGAAGCGCAACTTATAGATTGCTACGAGATTCCAGATGACCCAGCTGCATACGATCACCGTCATGTAGACGAGGAACTTTGCCGTGCCCATAAACCGCGCGGTGGCCTCCGCGAACTGCCCGAACTTCTCGGAGTCCAGCTGTACTCGAGGGCGTTTGACCTTGCGTGGTCCCGGGATGTCGAGGCGGTCAGCGTCATGCAGCCACTGATCGTTATCAGCCATGGTTCACCTCCACGAATTCGCCGTCCATCTGGTCGCCGCGCCAGTCGGCGGGTAGCAGATGGTCAAGAAGGTCGTCAACGGCTACCGCCCCAACCAGCTGGTTCGCATCGTTGACGACGGGAACGACGACGAGGTTATAGGTAGCGAAGTAGCGGCTCACCGCGCCTACCGGGGCATCGGTGTGCATGGGCTCAAGGTCGGAGTCGATGATCGCTGAGACCATCGTCGAAGGAGGTTCGCGCAGGAGCCGTTGCACGTGTACCGCTCCCAGGTAACGGCCGGTAGGGGTTTCGGTGGGAGGACGGCACACGAAGACCATGGATGCCTCGGCTGGTGTGATGTCTTCATTACGTACCAAAGCCAAGGCGTCAGCGACAGTCGCGTCGGCGGCAACGATGACGGGCTCAGGGGTCATCATGGCTCCCGCAGTGAACTCGTCGTAGGCCATCAGGGAGCGGACGTCGTCGGCGTCGTCGGGCTCCATGCGCGCCAGCAACTGGTGGGCGGTGGTATCGGGGAGCTCTTTGATTAGGTCGGCGGCGTCGTCGGGGTCCATCTCTTCGAGGATGTCGGCGGCGCGGTCGGGGTCGAGGACGGTGATGAGGGAAACCTGCTCGTCCTCGGGAAGTTCCTCGATGGCGTTGGCAAGCTGGTCGTCGTCCAGGGCCATGGCGACTTCTGCACGGCGATGCGGGTTCATGTCGTGAAGTTCCCGGGCCATGTCCGCTGGCTTCATCTCATGCATCTCGGCGATGGTTCTCTCAGTGGACTGGCGCGAGGCGAGCACGAGGGAGGGGACTTCGCGCCAATCGACGATGGTCGGGTTACTGGGAGCCTTGCGGATGAATCGACTGCGCCCAGATTCGGCGAGGGCCACCTCATTAATCTCCCACTCGCGGCTGCGCACGGGAGCCATTGAAACGTCCATGACCCATACTGGCGTGCCATTGCGGCGGAAAGTGCGGTCGAAGAGGTCTTCGATGACGAGGGTCTCGGAGACTCTGCGAGAGAACACTCGGGTGTTGACGGTTCCCGAGATCATGATCTGAACCGCGTCAATGGCGTGCACTCGGACCATCGGGACGAAGATACGTCGACGGGCGAATAGCTCGACGACGAGCCCGCGCACCAGCGGGGCGCGCCCCGGCGTACGCATCTGGACGACGACATCCCTGACCTTACCGACCTGGTCGCCACTGGCATCCATGACAGGAAGGCCACGAATCCGAGAGATGAATACCGATTGGGACCTGTTCACCCCGCAAAATATACCCAGGCGGCAAACATTAACGCTGCGAGACGAGAGCAAGAAGCTGTCGGTGCTTACCCGTAAACTGATGCTTACCTCAAGGAGGAAGCCGTGATGCTAAGTGTGGTCCCGGGCAGAGCGAGTGCCATATTCAATCTGGAGTACCCGCAGTCGGTCGTCGTGGTTGATGACTACGCGACCGCCCAGAAGATTGTCGACCAGCTGTCCGATAAGGAATTTCCGGTCGAAAATCTCTGCATCGTCGGGACAGACCTCAAAACGGTGGAGCGCGTTACCGGACGTCGCACGTGGGGCTCGGTGCTCGGCCAAGGGGCGGTGTCAGGACTCGGGATGGGCCTTCTCGTCGGCCTCATGATGATGTTCTTCACCCCAGGTGGGGCCGTTCTCTCTCTGCTGCTGACCGGACTCATCGTTGGTGTGGTTATCGGCATGATTACCGCCGCTATTACGTACTCGATGAGTGGTGGAGAGAGGGACTTTAACTCTATCCAGCAAGTTGTGGCTACCCACTATGAGGTGCTCGCTGAACACAAGGTGGCTGCACAGGCCCGTGAGATGGTGTCTGATATGCCGTTCATGAGGGCGAAGGCTTTCGAAGGCTGATTTGTTTTTTGGGGGCCTGGCGACGGGCGTGCCCGGCGGTGGTGGCAGTATCAGACAGTCCGCGCCTTCGGCACCTGTGCCGACTAACGGCGATCAGCATCATCGAGGAATGTTATGACCAACACCGTCACAACTAAGAACGCCGTGCCGAGAGGGGTCGTGGTTCTTTTCGCCGTCACTGCTGTCGCCATCACTGTCACGTTGGCGCTGGGATCGACGGTGTGTGCCACTGATGCCTCGGCCTCGTGCCCGAACTGGCCCGGTTGTTATGTCGGTCGTCTCACCCCGTTGGACGCTACCCAGCCGTGGGTCGAGTTCATCCATCGCGTCATTTCGGCCTCGGTGGGTCTGTTCGCGCTCGCCAGCGTCATCGTCGGCATGGTGTATCGACATGCTGACAAGCTGCTGGCTGCCCTCCCGATCGTAGCTCTGTTGGGGGCGTTGACGTCCGGCGTGTTCGGCATGATGACCATCAAGTGGGGGATTAATTCGGTTGAGGCCTCTTTCGACCTGCTTGCCGCGATTATCTCGATGGGAGCTATGTGGCGGGCTTACTTTGTTGCGCGTAAGCCACGGTCGTCGTGGAGATGGAATGGGCGGACCAAGCTTGGGATTGGAGCTGTCGCCTTCCTCGTTATCGGCCACTTCTTCGCTGTGCAGGTGGCCGGTTCCGGGTCGCTGACCCGTTGTACGGGCTGGGCGATGTTTGTACGTGGTGCCGGGGATGGACCTTTCGCTGGCTGGATTGCTCAGCAGGCCATCATGGGAATCGGAATGCTGCTCGCGATCGTTTTCCTCGTGGCTCGCTGGGGGCGTCGCAATGGCTGGGACATTCTCTGCGCTGTGTTGATCGTCATTGAGCTCGTCGTCGGGGTGCTCATCGCCGTTAACGGATCCAGCCACGGCCTGGGAACCTTGCACGCGATTCCCGCCGTGCTCATCCTGTGCCTGACCATGACGGCGACGATGCGCAGTGCCAGAGGCTGAGAAGTCTGGACACCGCGCATCGACACTGGATCAGTGGCAAGCGCGTCCCCAGATCTCTTGCATCCAAGCCTCGACCTCGTCGACCTGACGCGGGCAATCCTTGGACAGCCACTCAGGCTCACCGTCAGTGATGCACAGGTCGTCCTCAATGCGCACACCGATGCCGCGGAACTCCTCGGGGACCAGTAGGTCAGTCTGTTTGAAGTAGATACCCGGCTCGTCGGAGACGCACATACCCTTCTTGAGCGGTCCGGAGTAATCCTGACGACGCGCCTGGTTGCAGTCGTGGACATCTAGACCGAGGTGGTGCGACGTGCCGTGAACCATCCACCGGCGATGCTGGCCGCCTTCGGGGGACAGCGACTCCTCGACGCTGACTGGAAGGATGCCCCACTCGTGCAGGTACTCGCAGATGACGCGAATGGCGGCCTGATGGATCTCGGCATGGTCGTGGCCACCTTTCGCGATGGCAGCTGCCGCGTCCTGAGCCTCAAGGACGGCCTCGTAGACGCGACGCTGGGCGGGAGAGAAGGTTCCCGAGATCGGTAGGGTGCGGGTGATGTCGGCGGTGTAAAGGGAGTCGACCTCGATCCCAGCGTCGATAAGGATAAGTTCGCCGGGGCGCAGGTCGCCGTCGTTGCGTACCCAGTGCAGCGTGTTGGCGTGGTCGCCGGCTGCGCAGATCGAGCCGTAGCCCACCTCATTGCCAAGATGACGAGCGACACGTCCGAAGGTGCCTTCCATCCAACGCTCGCCTCGCCCCTTGCGGACGGCTTCCGGGATCTCAGCGATCATGGATTCAAAACCCACCTTGGATTTGCGGCAGGCATCCCGCAGTTGCTCGACCTCCCAATCGTCTTTGCAGAAGCGGGCGGCTGAGGAAAACTCGTAGAACTCGTCGTCGGCGTCTTCAGAGCCCCGAGGACGCAATGAGTCGACGGTGGCGGTGACAGTCTCGTCGGCGTCGCGAATAACGCGCACTGTGGCGTCTCCGGTCGACAGGGCGTCGTCGAGTTGCGAGATGTCACGGCAGACAAGTCCCGTCATGGCCGCCATTTCCTCAAGGGACTCTCGCTGGCCAACCCACATTTCGCCGTAGGTTGGATCAGCATAGAACTCGCGGTCGGTGCGGGGCGCACGCGGCTTGAAGTACAGCACATCGCGAGTTTCCGCGGTCGTATCGACGACTAGGACCGCGTTGGGCTCCCTGTCGGTACCTAAGCCCGAGTAGTAGGCGAAGGCGGTGTTGGGGCGGAAAGGGTAATCGCAGTCGTTGTTGCGACGCATGAGATGGCCAGCGGGGATGACCAGGCGATCGCTATCGAAGCGGGCGGCTAAGGCATCACGGTGTGCGGTAGCCGAAGGTACCGAGCTGAGCGGTTCGGGCAGCTCGTCGGGATAGGGGGCCCAGTCGGTAGGGATGAACTCGACGAAGGCTTTTGAGAACGGGGTCTGACGCTTGGGGACCTTTTGCTTTTCGGCTTGCTTCAGTTGTTCGTTTAGCTCTGTGGACCTCGTCTCGGTCATATTCGGACCTCCGCCGATTGTTGAGTATCCCCTCCAGTGTAGGTCCCGGTGACACGGAAGTCTTGGGGCCCAGAGGGCTTTTATGGGGCCGCACAGACGCAATGCCGGTCCTCTGCCCAGGCCAGTCCGGTCCTCTACACCCAGGTTAGTTAGGTACCCGTTGCCTATCGGACCAACGTGACCTCACAGGGCAGGTATCGAATTACGGCTTCGCCGTGGTGGTTGCGGACAAACGGGCCGATCAGTGAGGGCGTCGCGTTGAGTGATGGTTAGAATTCAGAAGGAATTTTTCTACTCAGAGCAATCGACTGTATTGTTAAATTTATGACTAAAAATTGACTTTCTTATGGAGGGAGATATTTTCGTTTTGGTATCACTGAAACCTGAATTTTGTGAGATGTTTCAACGGATGCTTTATCTGCGCAGGCAGCTAGGATGGTCCATTGATCCGAAGACTGCTGAGATGCGCTATATGAAGGTTTCATTCCGACGATCGGAGAAGCGTCTTGTATGTAGAGAGAAGTATCCTTCTCGATCCTTATTCCGACGTCAATTATCGGCCTTCCGGCAAGATCATATATCGCTAAGGAAGTATTTTCATGAGATGAATTATGGGGTGTTTTTGTACAGGAGCTGGCGGTCGCAGAAAATATGGTATCCAGCGTCAATGAGGCGAGTTTCAAGATTTTCATCTGAGTCCGCAAGAGATTCTGGTCCGCGGGGGTCAAATGCCTTCAGAGGACCGCTAGTTTCGCCGCCGTAATCCATTCCGTCAGATCCCTTTTTGTGAACCCGCTTGTTGATTCGATGCTGCCACAAGTTTCCCCTAGGCCAAGCCGTCCATACTGTTCCTGCCGTCATTGCAGGAGAAGTGCATCCTACCGTAACGCTTTGTGTAGTAGCAGAAGAGAGGGACAGTTGAGCGCTGATATTGTCCCTGCTGGCTCCGAGAGTCAGCTGGACGATCCTGGTTGCTGACATTCCAGAGCTGATTGTGCAGGTGCCACCCTTGGTCTCGATGGTGCAATCACCAATCCGCTGGCCTTTGTTGACATAGTTGCTGTTAGCAAGCTTCTTATCGCGGGCGGTATAATAGTATAGGTGTAGCTCCTCCCGCCTAGTCCTGTGGTGGTTGCGCCGTCATCCCGCCTACCCACCAAGCTTTCTTGGGTAGATGCCGCAGGGGTCGTCGCTGCTAGTAAAGAAAGCGCAACTGCTGCTATGGCAATGCTAGGGAGGAGGGGGTGTCATTACTGATCAGCCTTTCTTAGAGGTGCGGGGTATGCGATAAAAGGAGCGTAGACCTGCTGATGTCCATGTTCATAAGGAGTTGCGGCAGGATTGTTCGAAAGTTAGTTGCCGTATAGACGGCATCAGTGGGGATAGCTACCGCCAGAAGTTCACGCTGGGTGTAAGGGAACCCGAACTCGCTCTAGGGTAGGTCATTGCACATATGCTCAGCGCCATACCGACTGGAGGTAGGCTGAGCCTCACATGTCAACAGGGCCACGGAACGCAGGAGGCAAGTGTGAAAGCTGCGGCACAGGATCAGTGGAAGCTTCTGGACCTTGCTCAGACCGATCGGCGTATCGCTCAAGCAGAGCATCGTCGTCGGACTCTGCCCGAGTTGGCCGAACTCAAGGACCTTGCAGTGCAGCGGCGAACGCTTGCGGAGGAGGTCGTCGCTAAATCCACCGCTCTGTCGGACGCCAAAATGGAGCAGAAACGTATCGAGGGCGACCTCGAACCGGCTCGCGCCCGAATGGAGCGCAATCAGAAAACCGTGGATGCGGGCACCATCACCGACCATAAAGCGTTGCGTGGCCTGACCGAGGAAATCGAGCACCTAGGGCGGCGCATCTCTCGATTGGAGGACGACGAGCTTGACGCTATGCAGGCCGTCGAGGATGCCGAGAGGGCCCATGCCGACGCTGATCGACGCCGTATTGAGCTTGACGGACACATTCGGACTGTACTGGCATCCCGCGACGCTGGTCTCAAGGGTATTGACGATGAGCTGGACGAACTGCGACGGGTGCGCCAGACTCAGGCAGGAGGCATTCCGACCGACCTTTTCAAGCTATACGAACTGCTGCGCGAGCGCACCGGTATGGGGTGCGCAAAGCTGGTGCACGGGGTATGCGAGGGATGCGGCATTGCCACCAATGCCGCTGACCTGCGCAGATACGAGGCAGCTGGTGACGATGAAGTGGTGCGATGCGAGGAATGCGATCGCATCCTGGTGCGTACTGGAGAGTCCATCTGAGACCCTTCTTGTGGCGGTGATGCGGGAATATCCGTAGAATTAGCGATCGGACGAGCCATCCGGGTGATCGCGGCAGCGGTGAGCTGTCGAGGAAAGTCCGGGCTCCATAGAGCAGGGTGGTGGGTAACGCCCACCCGGGGTGACCCGCGGGAAAGTGCCACAGAGAACAGACTGCCGGTTTCGAGCCGGTGAGGGTGAAACGGCGGAGTAAGAGCCCACCGCGTCATCGGTGACGGTGACGGCATGGCAAACCCCACCTGGAGCAAGGCCAAGAAGACCGTGAGGTCGCGGACGCGTTTGGGGGTTGCTCGCTTGAGCGTTCGGGTAGGCTGCGCAGCCGAAAGGCTGAAGGACACCAGCAATGGTGTTCACAGATGGATGATCACCGGCCCGGTAGGGCTACAGAACCCGGCTTATAGGATGGCTCGTCCCTAAAATATGGATCTGACTAGGTTAAACGATGTGGCTTTGGTCAGTTATGGGGCGGCGTGCCGTTCGTATAAATTCCTAGTGGAATTGTGTCCTGAGCGGCAAGAGCTGGTACCCCATGCGCAACGTACATGGGAGTGAGTTCACTCATGCCGCTGCGTCCTGTAGTTCGATGATGGAATCAAACTTGCTCCGTGCCGACCCCGCCTTGTGCGGGGTCGGCTTTCGTTGTGTGATGGGTGGTGCGGAGCGGGCGCGTTGCACAGGTCCGCCGGGACGAATCACGGATCACCGTCGATAGTGACGACATGAACAGGCTGATCCTGCTAGGTGAAAGGGCTAGGCTGAGCGATGAGCATAGCTCCCCTTTCAGTTATTGCTCTGGCCGTCCCCGCCGCTGCGGGGGCGGCCTTCTTTCTTCTGAAGTGTGGCTGCTGGTCACGCTGCAATGGCTCGCGAGATAGTCAAGGTTGCAGGCATCACGGTTGCTTCAGCCGGGCGGCCAAGTGCCTGAGCGATGGCCTGGCTGTGGCGGGAGCACGCATTCGGGGCGCCCCGGCTTAGAGCCTGATGGTGGAGCGGGAGCCTCCGACGCGGTTTACCAGGCTACTGACACGGACACGCGGCGGTCGCCCGCGAGTGGGGCTGTTAGGCGCTGATCACTCTTACAGCGAACCTCATCCACTTGTCGGATCACGTTGACTTTTGGAACTGTAGACGATCGATGTTTGTTGTACACGACGTTAGACGATGCGAAGGGTTTGTCTCCCTACATGTAGCAGCGTAGACGGCAATACAAACGGTACAGCAATGTCATGTCGTGTAATTTGTAGATAGGTTGTCTCGCTGCGATGAGACGATCTGTAGAACCGACGCGGACAGTAGGTAGACGTGAGCGCACCGAGCAACTGGGATGAAGTCCTAGTAGCGGCTGAGGTCGTCGATCGTAGGTCAGGCAGAGGCCTGTCATGGAGCCCCCTTGCCCAAGCGATCGGGCCCCACGCTCCGACGCTTACCGCCATGCGTGATGGGGATCAGAGCACTGACCAGGCGACGGTTGACGAGGTCGTTAAGCGCATACCGTACCCGTTTCCGGCTGAGGTGAACCTACTGGACAGGGATGAGCGAGAAGCCATTGATCGGATGATTGAGCTTCTCGTCTGCCTCAAGATAAGCGGGGGTAGGAATGATGACCAGCGATCTGGGGCTCATAAAAGTCCACAAGTGGGAGGGGATCGCCCGAAGGACTCGTCATTGTTTGTAGGCTGTGCGGCCTATAGCCCCGGCACACCCACCGATCGAGAGCGTATGGAAAACGAGTGGGGCGATGAACTCGTCCAACCCGTGGGCTCTCCTGCGATTGACCCCCACAGTGATCTGGTGTGGGGTGGGCTTCCTTGTGGGTGGCGTTCTGTTTACACGACTTGCGCACCTGACAGACGGTGGGCGTTTTTACATCGACAACCGTGCCGGATTGGCATAGGAGGTAACCGATATGAGTATCGAATCGGCGTTGGAGGATATCGCCGGGAAGTTGCATGATTATGGCGACACTCTGGAGACCGAGGAGGCAACGAAGAACGCCCTCGTCATGCCGTTCATTTCCAATGTTCTCGGTTATGACGTGTTCAACCCCCATGAGGTCGTCCCTGAGTTTGTCGCTGATGTGGGCACGAAGAGGGGCGAGAAGGTCGACTACGCCATCATGCGTGATGGCACGGTGCAGATGCTTATCGAGGCCAAGTCGGTCGGGGCGGCACTCAGCCTGGAGAACTCGTCGCAGCTCACCAGATACTTCACGGCATGCTCAGCCAAGATAGGCGTGCTTACGAACGGTCGAAACTGGCTCTTCTACACCGACCTCGACAAGGCGAATGTCATGGACTCTAAGCCGTTCCTGAGGCTCGACTTGCTCGAGATCGACTCCTACGCGCTTCCTGAGCTTAAGAAGCTCACCAGAGAATCATTCGACCTTGACTCGATCCTTGCCGCGGCGGAGGAACTCAAGTACGTCTCCTCGGTCAAGGCCGAGGTTGCCAAGGAGTTTTCCTCTCCCAGTCCGGAGATGATCAGGCTTCTTGCCAAACGGGTCTACGACGGATCCTTACACGGCCAAGATCCAAGCAGCTTTCGAGCAGATCGTGGCCAAAGCCATGAGGCAGTATATCTCCGAGCAGGTCAACAGCCGCCTCAAGATCGCGCTGAACGAGGGCGCGCATGATCCGGAGCCCAGAGTTCCGAGTGAGGACGTTGCCGAGGCTGTCGAAGAGATCCATACCACCCAGGAGGAGCTCGAGGCGTTCATGATCGTCAAGGCGATTCTGGTCTCTGAGGTTGATCTGAACAGGGTCGTGGCGCGTGACAGGAAGACGTACTTCGGTGTCCTCCTTGACGACAACAACAGAAAGCCCATCTGCCGATTCCACTTCAATGCTGAATCAGTCAAGTATCTTGAAACGTTTGACGCAGACAAGAAGGGGACGAAGCATCAGATTTTCTCATTGAATGACATCTACAAGTATGTTTCAGAGTTGCGCGATGTCGTCCACAACTATCAATGATTCAAACGCTGGAATGATCCTTGATGACTTTGACAATTTCGCAAGTTGGCCCACGAACTCGAGCGGCTCTTAACGAGCTGATTCGAGCAGTAGTCCAAGGAGGTAGCAGTGATGACCGGCAGTCGGACGCCCAGAAGAATCCGCTAGAGGTGGCAGGGTGTGAGGATGTGAAGCGGGCCACGTGTACCACTCGGTCTCCGAAGGACAACTGTACCCCCGAGCAGGATGAGGTTAGCGAAGAGGACAAAGACGATGAGGAGTGGCACGACGCATGAGGGGGCCTGGAATTCACGATGACGATGACATACAGTCAAGGCATGAGCACGACGGCGATGAGCTTCGGGAAAGCAATGCTTCGCGGGGCGCGTTTAGTGACTCTCGCGGACCCGCAGGCTCTCGGCCGTCAGCCGGAGCCGCAGACGGTCAGCGCTTACCACATCACTCAGAGGGCTTGGGAGAGTGTGGGGGGTCATCTGTGTCGGGAGATGGCAATGGCAACCACGTCAACCAAAGCGAGTCAACCCTCGTCCAGGCGCTGAGATTCCAAGGCCCCCTACCACCTCCACAAATCCTCGCAGGATACAAGGAGATCGACGCCAGCTATGCTGAGAGAATCTTCGTCATGGCTGAGCGTTCCCATGAGGTTGAAGTGGCGGCAACTCAGGCTCAAACTGAGTATCAGCATCAGAACACTAAACTGGTGAAGCTTGGGACTGCTGTCGGCATCTGGACTCATGCCGCCGTTACTGTCACATGCTTAGGAATTGTCATCTTTGCGATCCTGTCGGGGCATTGGGCGGTTGCTGGGATCGGTGCGGTCTTGCCCCTGGCTGAGGGGGCGGTCAGGCTTGTCCAAGCGATGCAAGAGCCCAATCGACCCTAACCAGTTGTCTGACTGCCCTGTTCTCCTGCCCGTGGCGCAGGCCTGTCCTATCTACCTACACATGATCGTCGCATGGATCATCCATGGCAAAGATTGAGGGGTCTTAAGGACTGGCTTGTGGTGTGGGAACACCTACCCGAGGGACTTGCCGGGGAGGTCGAGTAGTTCGCCCATACGATCTCCGCGGCGATACCCCAGTCTTGATGTATGTCTCCCGTTTCGGTGAGGATCACTACTTGGTGAGTGATCGGAGGTTCGTCTGCGATTGGCTCGACATGTTCGGGGCCAACGTTGGCTCGTCGGGCGTGAGCCTGTCTTGGCAGGCCGTGGTCGGAGATCTGCAGGTGGTGATGGCCGAAACTCATGACTGGGAGATCGCCGCCACTACGGATGCCGCTCACCTTGGCGAGACAATGCTTGTCGTGGCGTCCAGGCAGGTACAGGCCGACAGTTTGTACGTGCTGCATCCGAAGACCTTCAAGGAGAAGGTCATTCGTTGCGCCGGGGAGACCGGGCTCGCGGTTTCCCCGGAGGCTCATATCTTTACCCGGCAGGGCGGGGAATGTCAGGTGAGTTTCATCGCGAAGGGTGAAGGCGGCACCGCCTATGTGAATACGTTGGACGGGAAGTCGTTCATGGCCAACCATGATCGGGCATTCACTATCTTCGCCAGCGCGGATATTCCCAAGAGCCAGAAAAACTGTCTGGTGTTGTCATCAGTGAAGGATCATGAATGGCAGACCCGGGAACTGGAAGACGTGAGTACGGTGCTCGAGGAGGCGCGGGACGAACTGTGGGCCTTTCTATACTAAGTATCTACGGCTGTGTAGAGATGTTGCGATGACGTAATCATGAAGTATTCATCCTGTTCATCGATCTGACGCGCGATCTTTGTCGGCTTCCCGAGATCGGAGCACTTGCCGACGAGGTTGCACAGGCGCGCGAGGCTACCCGTGCCGCAGCTCAACATCTGCGTGCAGCTGGCTACTCGGTATCCGACTCTGCTGTGATCATGGGCGTCTCTCGCGGACGGGTGAGCCAGCTCGTGAACTTGTGACACGGCTCACGTCGCCAGCCCCGAACCCGGCAAACGTGTGGTGAGGTTGCGGGAAGCGCTGGCAGGCTGCGCAGAGCGGCATGCGTCAGCGCGAACAGAGGGGCCTCACTCGGGGGCCATATCGGCGGCTCGCGTATGAAGGGATCGCCAGTGCATCGATATGGTCTGATCCCCATGTGGAAGCTGCCGAAAACGCCGCGCTCGGTGAACGCGATCGTCATCGGTGCCGCTGTCGTGGAGGCCCTGGATACCGGTATGCGAAGGGGGTGCTAAAATCCTCGCGTCAGGTTGCTGGTGACCACACCAGCGCTGGAATCCGGTGAAAAGCCGGAGCTGACGCGCAGCGGTATGACTGATCCGCCCCGACTTGAACCACTGGCGCCATGCGCACTGGGAAGGCGCCGGGAACGGAGACGAAGTCGAGCCCGAAGACCACCTGACGACGCCCTGTTGTTGCCCGGCCGCGCACGCTGATCACAGAAAGCTAGTTTCGCCATGCCTGCCACCCCGAAATCCCTTCGCCGAGCTGTCGCGGTTTCGATGCTCCCCGTCATCATGCTTGCCGGATGTGCCGGCGCCCCCAAGGACTCGTCAGCTTCTTCTTCAGTGTCGGCGTCCCAGTCCAACGCTGGACCTATCACCATCACCAACTGTGGCCAGAAGGTTACCCTCGACAAGCCGGCGACCCGGGCCGTGACTCTTAATCAAGGGGCCACCGAGGACGTGCTGGCTATCGGTGGTGAGTCCAAGCTCGCGGGGACCGCGTATCTTGACAGCGGGATTCCGAAGAAATGGAAGAAGGCTTACGACTCGGTCAAGGTGCTCGCCAAAAAGTACCCGTCCAAGGAGACCTTCCTGTCTGCCAAACCCGATCTGGCGGTGTCCTCGTATTCGAGTGCTTTCACCGACAAGGCGGTGGGAACACGTGAGGAGTTGAAGAAGCAGGGAATCGCCACATATATCAGCCCCTTTGGATGCCCTAAAGGCACCCCGTCAGCTGAGGCCACGTGGGAGAATGTGTGGAAGGAGATGCGAGAGGTTGGAACCCTTATCGGGCAGAAAGATGCCGCCGACAAGGTCATCGCTGAACAGCGCACGTCCCTCAAAGAGGTCACCGGTAACAAACACGGCAATGGGACCTCGATAGTGTGGTTCGACTCGGGTGACAAGGTTCCGTTCATCGGCGCTGGCCATGGCGGCCCACAGCTGCTCATGGACGCTGTCGGGGCCAAGAATCTGTTTGCGAACCTCGATGGGGGCTGGGCTGACGGTTCGTGGGAGAAGATCGTTGGTTCTAACCCCGATGTCATCGTCGTTGCAGACGCCGACTGGTCGACAGCCAAGGACAAGATCGCCTATCTGAAGAAGGACCCCGTTCTCAGCCAGATGAAGGCGGTTAAAGAGAACAAATTCGTCACCGTGCCGTTTTCCCAGACTACCCCTGGCGCCGAGCTGGTTGACGGAGCAAAGACTCTCAACGACGGCCTGGCCAGGGTTACCGGGAAGTGAGCCGCTGGCGCAGTTGGCTCCTGCTCGGCATTGTCGTTGCTGCCCTGATCGGCAGTGCCCTCGTAGTCCTGGGGATCGGGGCAGTTCGGGTTCCGGTTTCCGACGTGGCGCGGGTGGTGGCGCGACGCTTTCGGCTCATTGAAGGAGCTGACGTGACGGTCCTCAACGACCAGATCGTATGGCAAATGAGGGCCCCGCGTGTCATCGGATCGATGGCCGTCGGTGCCTTGTTGGCGATGTGCGGCGCGGTGTTGCAGACCTTGACCGGCAACGATCTGGCTGATCCGTACCTACTCGGTATCTCCAGCGGTGCGTCGGTCGGGGCGGTCTTCGTCCTGATCGTCGGGATTTCCAGCACCCTCGGGCAGTCGGTCCTTATGACCCTGGCATCCTTCATTGGAGCCGTCGTAGCCTTGGTCATGGTGCTAACGATGGCCACGGGCAGATCAGGGGAATTGCCTGCCGGTCGGACAATTTTGGCCGGTGTGGCCGTGGGCCAGTTGTGCGGAGCAGCGGTGTCGGTGATGATCATGATCTTCGGGGAGTCGAATGCGGCCCGTTCAGCTCTGTCATGGACCCTTGGGTCCTTCGCCGGGCTGAGGTGGGGATCGACGATCACGCTGGTTGTTGCCACCGTGCCGGCGCTGGTCGTCGGGATGGCTTTGTGCCACGTCCTTGACGCCTTCGCATTTGGAGACATCAGTGCGATGTCGTTGGGTGTTCCGGTGAACACCGTCCGCTGGGCAATCATGGTCAGCACGGCTCTGCTGACGGCTCTCAGCGTGGCGTTCGCTGGACCCATCGGCTTCGTCGGGCTCACGGTTCCCCATATCGTGAGATTCTGGACTGGTTCGCGTCACGTTCGTCTTCTGCCGATATCTGCCCTGGCCGGAGCGCTGCTCATGGTGTGGTCAGACACCGCTGCACGATGTTTACGTCCCGATACCGAAATCCCGGTGGGTGTCATCACCGCGATCGTCGGGGCCCCGGTGCTAGTCGTGCTTTTGCGTCGACAGGCCTCGAGATCATGACAACGGTGACAACGTCAGCAGTGCTGAGGGCCGAGGCTCTTGGTTGGAGCGTGGATGAAAAGACGATCCTGTCAGGGGTCAGTGTGGACGTTCGGCCTCAGATGATGACGATGATTATCGGCCTCAACGGATCCGGCAAGACGACCCTGCTCCACTTGCTCGCGGGGCTCCGCAAGCCAGGCATGGGACGAGTGTGGCTGGGCAAGCGTGACCTCGCCCGGATCGGCGCCAAGGAGCGCTCCAGGATGATGGCGCTTTTGGAGCAGAATCCGTCGGCCCATGTCGAACTGACGGTGCGCGATGTCGTCCAGCTTGGCCGCATCCCGCATCTGGGCCGATGGCGAATGGGCAATTTCAGTCGCAGACAGGGACATGACGATGCCGTTGTCGAGAAGGCCATGGCGACGACCGGGGTCTCCGAGCTTACTGATAGGGCATGGTCTTCCCTGTCAGGAGGCGAGAGGCAACGGGTACAGCTGGCTCGTGCCTTGGCACAGGAGCCCGAGATCTTATTTCTTGACGAGCCGACAAATCACCTTGACTTGCCACACCAGATCGACCTCCTGGAGCGGGTCCGAGGACTCGGCCTGACGACGGTCACCGTCATTCATGACCTCGACTTGGCTGCCGCCTACGCCGACGACCTCATCGTGCTCGACTCGGGTCGCATGGTTGCTGGCGGACCGGCGAGCACAGTGCTGACGCCTGGCCTTGTCCGTGACCACTTTGGTGTCGACGGTGAGGTTTGGTCCTCCTCGAGGCGCGGCTTCACCTGGAACGGGCTGCAGACATGACGACGCGTATCGCAGTATCCCTCCGATGGGACGACGCCATTGACTTGGACCGAGCGATGACCCAGCAGGTGGCAGCCGACTGTACTGCTCACCTACAGGGTCCCGGTCCGACGCTCATTGATGTTCTTGACTCGATCGATGACACCCGAATCGAACTCGTCGGTTGGAGTAGCGAGGATGGGCCTGTGCCGCTGTCTTGGTTGCGCCGGGTAGCAGGGCAGTGGGTTCGTGACCATACGGACGGGCCAAACGTTGTCGTCCATGCTGGGGCGGTGCGGCCTGGGCAGACGATATCGAATGAGTGGCGGGCCGTTACCGGGTCCGAAGCCCCATTGCGCAGCCCGGCCTGGCAGGAGTTCCCACCCTTCAGACACCACCTGCTGGCATGCCGCGGGCCGCGCTGCAATGCAGCCGGAGCAGCCGACCTGCACGCTCGACTGAAGGACAAGCTAGCCCATGCTCTTGATACTGAGATCCTCGTTACGGTGACCGGGTGCATGTTCCCTTGCAACTACGCCCCGCTCATTGTCGTGTGGCCAGACGGCAGGTGCATCCAGCTGACTGCTGACAACCTCGATCGCATCGTCGAGGACCTCATCGGCCCCTCCCGTCAGTGATGGGCCCGATGGGCAAGGTGTCAGTAAGCAGGGGTCAGCAACACCGTGCTTGTGGATTGCGATCCTGACGATCACACTGGTCACGCCAGAATGCCTTCTCCGACATCGGCTCGTGACGGGTGCGACGACGCCACTCAAGATAATTGTCGTAGGCGTCGGCGCCGGTGACGCCGCGTACCCACCATCTCAGAGACGACCAGCATCGTCGCCACAATGGGTCGGTTGGTTGATGTTGGGGTGCGATGGTCACGCGTGCTCCTTGTCCTTGTGGACACTTTCCAGGTCAAGCTCAGGGTGCTTCTCGTAGAAGGCGTCCCACTCAACCTGCAGATCCCTCTCAGCCTTGGTGGGCATGAGACCACTGGGAGCGAAGATCTTGGACGGCTTGGCTGGGTCTTCGGTGTCGATGATGTTGTGACCACGCAGCGCCTGAACAGTGCGGATACAGGCCACCATCATGACGATGAGGGCGCAGACGACGAAGATGATCGACATCGTTCCTTGAATGGCGGTGTTGCCAACGACGGTGTGCATCTCGTCAATGTTCTTGGCTTGCCCCAGCGAGGTCTTGTCGTCAGCGATGGCTCGCTTGTAGGTCATGTGATTGGCCCAGTAACCGAGCTTCGGGTCGGGGGAGAAGATCTTCAACCAAGACCCGTAAACCGTGATAATGGCGGTGAAGAGCATCGGTACGAAGATGATGAGCAGCCGCCACGTGTGACCAGCCCGGGCGAAGATCACCAAGCAGATCGACAGGGCGACAGCTGCCAGCAGCTGGTTGGCAATGCCGAAGAGCGGGAAGAGAGTGTTGATGCCACCCAACGGGTCGGTGACGCCCATGAGCAGAATCGAGCCCCAGCCAGCCACCATGATCGCGAAGTGGTACCAGAAGCTCATCATGGCCTCGCCGCCAAAGATCTTGTGCATGATCGTCGCTAGACCAACAGCCAGGGTGGGGGCGCCACCGGTTCGACTGACGATCGATGTTTCGCCGACGAGCTTGGCTGTCGTCGTGAGAGTGTTGGCGTTGGCGTGCACACCCGATAAGCCCAAAGAATTGACGTAAGCGACGGCGGACTTGACGGTATTGCCGGTCGCACCGGCTGGGGAATTCATAGCGAAGTAAATGCCCCGGTCCACCGACAGGGCGGCCACCAGAGCCATGATTGCTACGAAGGACTCCATGAGCATGCCGCCGTAGCCGATGAGACGTGCCTGGGATTCCTTTTCGATGAGTTTTGGGGTGGTTCCAGAGGAGATCGTGGCGTGGAATCCCGATAGCGCTCCACACGCGATAGTTACGAAGAGGAAGGGGAAGAGTTTTCCGGAGAACACGGGGCCCGCACCGTTGGTGGCATAGACCGTCATTGCTGGCACGCTGATGACCGGGCGGACGATGACGATCGAGATCGCCAACATCGCGATCACGCCGACCTTCATGAAGGTAGACAAGTAGTCACGGGGAGCCAGCAGCATCCATACGGGGAGTACTGCGGCGATGAATCCGTAGATGATGATGGCCCAGGCCAAAAACGGCTTGCTCAAGTGGAGAGCACTGGCAACGGCAGTGTTCTCGATCCAGGTCCCCGAGGCGATGGCCAGCACGAGCAGGACGATGCCGATGATCGAGACCTCAAGTACTTTGCCAGGGCGCAGATAACGCAGGTAGAAGCCCATGAGCAGGGCGATGGGGATAGTCAGTCCGACGCTCCACACACCCCATGAGGAGGCGGCCAGGGAGTTGACGACGACCATAGCCAGGATGGCCACGATGATGAGCATGATCGTGAGAGTGGCGATGAGCGCCGCGATGCCTCCGAAGCGCCCCAATTCCTCTCTGGCCATCTGTCCGAGGGACCGTCCACCGCGTCTCATCGAGATGACGAGAATAAGGTAATCCTGGACGGCTCCTGCCAAGATGACCCCGACGATGATCCAGATCGTGCTTGGGAGGTAGCCCATCTGAGCTGAGAGTACCGGGCCAACGAGGGGGCCGGCACCAGCGATAGCGGCGAAGTGGTGGCCGTAGAGAATGCGGCGATCCGTGGGGACGAAATCTCGTCCATTGCAGTCATACTCGGCGGGGGTGGCCCGGCTGTCATCGGGATGGACGAGCTTGTCCTGAATGTACTTGGCGTAGAACCGGTAGCCGATGAAATACGAACCGATGGCCGCGAAGACGAACCAGATGCCGTTGACCGTTTCGCCGCGTCGTACGGCGAGCATCCACCAGCCCAGCCCGGCGATCGCGGAGATGAGGATCCAGATCGTCACGCGCAGTGGTGTCCATCGTTGCTGACGGGCTCGCTCCTCGTCCGACAGGCTGACGGCGGGCAGACCTTCGGGGAAGTTTGAGTTATTGTACGTACGGGGTGGGATAGTGTCCACAGTGACCTCCAGTGGTGCCGTTCATTCCGACCGCTTGGTGGGAACCGGGATGGCGCGTTCCATCCCTTCGTCCGACAAATCCGATAGAAAAGACTACGCCGTCGGAATTCTTCCGGCGCCGCTGGTTCACCTTCCGCGACCCGCTGGCTGACGAAAATGATCGGGGTCCCGTAACGATATGACGTGAGTAACGATTACCCCCGCTGCACGACATATGAACTTATATCTCGCGTAATGAGATAACCATCGTATTGGTGGGTGACTCGCAGGTGCGAAGCACCATCCCACCGGGCCAGACCTTGGGGAAGAGGGTGCATAGGCGTGCGACTATGTCATTGCCGTTGGGACGCGTTTTACTTCACCGTGTTGGTGCACGTCAAGGCGCTCAGTCGGGACCGCATCGTCGGGGAGGGGCCAACTACCGATGTGCTCTCGCATCCGCGTGGGGAATGTACCCGCGCTGTGGCGGGTGCCGTTACCATCCCAGACCCGGCGATACAGCGAGCTCGCCGGGCCCGGGCAGCCGTCAAACCTTGAAGATCGTCACTCCAGGGTGGTGAGGATTCGCGCTCCATCCTTCTCGACGACGAGGGTTTGCTCGAACTGAGCGCACCGCGAACCATCATTGGTGAGGACTGTCCAGCCGTCGTCCCACTGATGGTTGGACTGGTCTCCCAGGGTGAGCATCGGCTCGATGGTTAGCGTCATGCCCTCCTCGAGGGTGACGTCATAGCGCGGTTCGTCGTAGTGGAAGACGACGAGACCGGAGTGGAAGGCGCTGTGAACACCGTGGCCGGTGTAGTCACGCACCACGCCATAGCTGAAACGCTTGGCGTAGTTCTCGATGATCCGGCCGATGATGGAAATCGAGCGGCCGGGTTTAACGGCCTTAATGGCGCGGTTCATTGCCTGCTGAGTATGGTCGATGAGGTCTAGAGATGCTTGGTCAACGTTGCCGCAACCGAAGGTGTAGCAGTTGTCGCCGTGCACGCCGTTCTTGTAAGCGGTGACGTCGATCTTGACGATGTCGCCGTCCTCGAGTGGGCGCGAGTCAGGGATGCCGTGACAGATAACTTCGTTGACGCTGGTGCAACACGATTTGGGGTAGTTACGGTAATCGAGGGTCGATGGGTAGGCGCCGTGGTCGCACATGTATTCGTGAGCGATGCGGTCGAGTTCGTCGGTGGTGACTCCGGGCTCTACGGCTTTTCCGGCCTCGTACATGGCACCACAAGCGATCCGTCCGGCCTCTTCCATGGCAGCGATCGTCTCGGCTGACTGCACGTGGGAGCCATCATAGGTTTCCGGGACGTCGCCCAGGCCGACGTAGGGGGGACGGGCAATGTTTCCGGGGACATGACGACGAGGACTCTGGGGATACGGCTTGATGGCACTCACGTCGGTCCAGTCTAGGTCGTGTGAGCGTGCTGTGGTTCGTGTCTCTCTTCTTCGTCTATAAATGCCAAGTATGTATCAGGAGCGGTGCAGGGCAATGAGGGCCGCCATGACGACGCTACGGAGGTGACGGCAATCTTGAGGGTTATACGGCTACACCAGGGCGCCGCCGTCGAACCCACATGAAGGGGGTCTCCTGGCCGAGCAGGGTGAGTATTTCTGGTGTCTCAGACACCACACTGTCGAGGGGTTTGAATGCAAGGCGGTGAATCATCTTGGCTCCTACCAACCCCCAGGCCGAGGTGCTAGACACAGTGGCAGCGCGAAACGATGCTTAGGAGAACGATCCGCGCTTGAGCGACGACGAGGATGACGACTGAACCGTCAATCCACTTTGAGGGACTGCCGGGCGTGATCTACCAGGGTCTGACGGGTTGAGTCGCCGATCGTGGCGGAATTGAAGTACATCCCGAGGAAGTCGGTTTGGCCCGTGTTCACGACCACAACGTCAACAACATCGCCGCGCACCTGGGGCAGGTTGGGCAGCGAGACGTAGACCTCACTGCGCTTCCACCATGCTGGATGACCGTCGATGGTGAGGGCCTCCGAGCGGATTTCCTTCTCTCCGGTGTACCCCGCGTAATAGTCGGAACTGGCGAAGCAATCCATCATCATTGTTGCGGCCGTCTGAGGATCAGAGAACCCCTCGGCAACCGGCAAGCCACCAACTCCGGACACGCTCATCCATCCGGGATAGACGTCGTCGATCTGTGCTGACTGCCCCATGACCCATGGCAGGGTGAGGTTTTCATGACGCCAGCTCGGTATGGACTCCACCGAGACGCCACCGCCATGCAGACGGCCGTCGTTGGAATCCTGATTTCCAGGGCGTTGGCCTCGCGGGCAGGTGACAGCAGAGGAACTGGCAGACGGGGTGGTCGACTTCTCGTTCCAGGCCGAGACCGTCGGAGACGACGAGTTGAGATCAGGCTCGGCGTTGTGATCTGAAGATGTGCCGCGATGTAAGGCGAACGCAACAACGACAGCGACGACGAGGATGACGATGATCATTGCCCAGAGCCAACTAGAGCTGCGACCGTTGTCATGTCCTCGGTGGCCTGTTCTGCCTTGTTGCGGGGCAGAATCCGGGGAGGTGGTAGTGCGGTCGGTCCACCGCTCGCCGTCAAACCAGCGATAGCGATCCGGTGTGCCGTCAGGATCTCGATACCACCCCGCTTGAGGACCCGAAGCCATATCGGCAGTCTACCGAAGCCATGAGCGACCTTGTTACCAGCTCGAAACACACAACGGGCACACTGGAAAGGTGAGCAGGCAGACTGAATTCGTCCTGCGTTCCATGGAGGAACGCAACATCCGCTTCGTGAGGCTGTGGTTCACGGACGTGCTGGGATCCCTGAAATCTGTTGCCATCGCCCCGGCTGAAGTTGAGGGAGCTTTCGTTGAGGGCGTGGGCTTCGACGGCTCAGCTATCGAGGGGTATGCCCGCGTCTACGAGGCAGATATGGTCGCCCACCCCGACCCGGCCACCTTCCAAATTCTGCCATGGCGCTCTGGCACCAGCACGGCCAGGATGTTCTGCGATATCACCAATCCTGACGGAACCTCCTCTGCAGCTGATCCTCGTCACGTCCTCAAGAGGACGATGGGTCGCGCCGCAGAAATGGGTTTTACCTTCTATGTTCACCCAGAGATTGAGTTCTACCTGCTTAACGATGAGCATCATCCTGGGGAATCCCCGGTGGCGCTGGACAACGGTGGCTACTTCGACCACACCACCTTGGGAGCGGGCACCGACTTCCGTCGCGACGCCATCAACGTCCTGGAGCAGATGGGTATCTCGGTAGAGTTCAGCCACCACGAAGCCGCTCCCGGACAGCACGAAATTGACCTTCGTTACGCCGATGCGCTGACGATGGCCGACAACATCATGACCTTCCGGGTAGTCATCCGGGAGATCGCCTCCCTCAAAGGGATCAAGGCCACCTTCATGCCTAAACCATTTACCGATCACGCCGGGTCAGGTATGCATTCTCACGTCTCCCTCTTTGAGGGGGACACCAATGCCTTCTATGACGCGGCTGACGAGGCTCGCATGTCGCCGGTTGCGAAGTATTTCGTCGCCGGTCTTTTGCACCATGCCCCGGAGATTATCGCCGTGACGAACCAGTGGGTTAACTCCTACCGTCGGCTTTCCGGTGGGGGAGAAGCACCCAACTACATTTGCTGGGGTCGCAATAACCGTTCAGCACTGGTTCGTATTCCGATGTATAAGCCCGACAAGGCTTCCTCAGCTCGGGTGGAGTTGCGTTCTATCGATTCTGCTGCCAACCCATATCTGGCGTATTCCTTGGTACTTGCTGCTGGTTTGGACGGCATCGAGAAGGAGCTACCGCTTCCGGAGGAGGCATCCGACGACGTATGGCAGTTGTCAGCTCGCGAGCGTCACGCACTGGGGATCAAGCAGCTGCCGCAAAGTCTGGGTGCTGCGATCCGCTGCATGGAGGAGTCCGAGCTCGTGGCTGAGACCCTCGGCGAACACGTCTATGACTATTTCTTACGCAATAAGAGGGCGGAATTTGAGGAGTACAACCGGCAGGTCAGCCAGTTCGAGCTTGATCGTTACCTGCCACATCTCTAAACAGGTTGGAACTGGCGTCT
This sequence comes from Cutibacterium sp. 37298, assembly GCF_023838685.1. Taxonomy (NCBI): domain Bacteria; kingdom Bacillati; phylum Actinomycetota; class Actinomycetes; order Propionibacteriales; family Propionibacteriaceae; genus Cutibacterium; species Cutibacterium sp. 37298. The sequence continues at coordinate 767,994 of NZ_JAJNRJ010000002.1, read as the reverse complement.
AGTCGTCGGCAAAAATGTCGCGGAAAACCCCGGCCATATCAACGACTGGGAACACGCCAGCAACGTCGTCGACGTGGGATCCAGACGCCTGAACCCGTCCTGCTGAGCGCATTTCTGGCCAGTGTGAGAAGCCAGTTGCCAACTGCAGGAAGGTGACAGGGTCGGTCTCGGCCACATTGGGCGGAGTGCCCCGGTGGTGGTTGGGGCCCGACTCAATGGCCGCCAATTGAACCGCGCACGCAGGTGGTACCCGAAGCTCGATCGTGCGACCACCGTGGGTTTCATCGAGAACGGCTGATAAGGTGCGGCAGCTTTCAATAATCGCCCCAGACGGAATATCGATGCCGTCGTGCAACCCCATAGCAGCCATGGCGAGCAGGGTGGCTCGCAGTTGGTCGGTCACGCGTACTGGTCCCACAAGAGAATCTACTGTCGCAGGCGGCCCGGGGGTGGCGAGCAATACCGACTCCACGTTATCCAGAAGACGCTGGGCCTGACTGGCAAGACGGCTAGCGGTGTCGTCGGCAATCACTTCATGGCCGATGGCTGCCAGGATATCGGTGGCTTTGCGACGCTCGTCGATCACCCGTGCCAAGGTCATCGGTCTGATGGTCGTCGGCGTCGTCACCGTTTGCAGGGTGTCGGTGAAAATCACCATGAGATGGGCAATGTGGTGGCGACCCCACAGTTGAGCCTCACCGGGGCCAAGGGGGTCAGTGTTGGGTTGAGGCAGTAGACAGCGGGCGGTCGCTACCCACGTGGTCGCCAACCGCTTCACGCTGCGCTCCGCGCGTGCTGCCATGATCGTCACCTCAACAAGACTAGGGGTATCGGGTTGCACGGACCGTACACCCACTCGACGCTGACGTGACGACTGGGCAACACGTCGGTGCCCCTCGTCGGCTAATGTGCCACCGAGGAGGTGGTCGCGGTGGATCGCAAGTCGAGTGTCACGATAGACCTACTGCGTCTGGGAGTGATGGACACTGATGCGGCCTCAGCCAACCATCACCGAATCGCGGAGTACATAGGGGCCGACCCCAATCGACTGGCGGATTGGGAGCATAACCTTGAGACGTGCTGTGACCCGGACCTAGTCCTCAACGTCCTTGCTGAACTTGCACAGGACTCCGCGCAGTGCCTCGGCGAATTGCTCGATCATGACGCTTCCGCCTGCCGGTTGGTTCGACTCTTGGGCGCATCCAGTGAATTGGGCCGCCACCTTATTGCCCACCCTGACGACCTCGCGGAGGTCATCCGCGATCCGGTTCGCCTTGGTCACGACGAGATCCGTGACGATCTGCTTGAGGTCGTAGGTGCGCATAAAGAAGGTGAGTTTATGGTTGCCGGGGCGCCGACCGGTCCGGCATCAGATCGGCTGAGATTGGCGAATCGGCGCCATTTAGTGCGGATTGCGTCGCGAGATGTCAGCGCTGACGACCCAACCGAGATTATTGAGGATGTCGCAGCTGAACTAGCCGATCTGGCTGACGGTATTGTCGCTGCGGCCCTGGCCTTAGCCCGAGCCGACTGCCCTGATCATGCCGATGTTCGGCTAGCCATTATCGCGATGGGAAAGTGCGGGGCTCAGGAACTTAACTACATTTCTGACGTCGACGTCATATATGTCGCTGAACCGGCCAATGACGATGTTTCAGGCGCCAGCGCGGTGACTATCGCGACTAAACTGGCAGCCTCCGTGGCGAGAATGTGCTCGGCCCACTCGGGGGCTGGGTCAATCTGGCAGGTAGACGCTGCTCTGCGTCCAGAGGGCAATGCCGGACCGTTGGTGCGCACCATGGATTCAATGCGCACATATTACGAGAAATGGGCGAAGAACTGGGAGTTCCAAGCCTTGCTCAAGGCCCGTCCGATGGCCGGCGATCTGGACTTGGGTCAGCGATTTATTGAAATGGTTTCCCCGATGGTGTGGCAGGTGGGAGAGGCTGAAGGATTCGTACCAGAAACCCGCGCAATGCGCACCAGAGTGGTCTCTCTCATTGCTGCTAAGGACAAAGGCCGCGAAATCAAGCTTGGTGCCGGGGGGCTGAGAGACGTCGAATTCACCGCACAACTGTTGCAGTTGGTACACGGGCGTCAGGACGAGTCGCTGAGGGTACGCGCCACCTTGCCGGCCCTGCGAGCCCTAGCTGCGGGCGGGTATATCTCGCGAGGCGCGGCTGAACGCCTTAAGGAGGCATACCGGTTAGAGCGCGTTATGGAGCATCGCGTGCAGATGTTCCGGCTGCGACGTACCCATCTTCTCCCTGACGATGAGGACGGTTTGCGTCGTCTAGCACGTGCCGTCGGCCTACATACCGCAGACGAAGTCCGCAGGGTCTGGACAGCGACGTCGAAGGCGGTGTTGCGGGCCCATGGCCAGGTTTTCTACTCGCCGGTAGTCGAGGCAGTAGCGCGCATTCCCACCCAGGATCTGCGGATGAGTGCGGAGGCTGCGAAGGTGCGTCTAAATGCACTGGGATTTCACGACGAGGACGCCGGACTGCGTCATATCGAAGCGCTCACCAGCGGCACCAGCCGAGCGGTACGTATTCAGACCGCGCTCATGCCGGCGATGCTCGCGTGGCTGGCTGACGGCCCCAGTCCCGACCATGGGTTGCTGGCTTTCCGTCAAGTATCTGAGGCGCTGGGGGAGTCCCCGTGGTACCTCAGAGCCCTGCGTGACGAAGGGGCGATGGCTCAGCGATTAGCGGTGGTGTTGTCGACGTCGCGATATGCCGTCGACGTGCTGACCCGTGCACCGGAGACCGTCCAGGTGCTCGTCGATGACGACCTCACTCCGTTAGGCCGGGAGGATCTCGCCCGACAAATGAATGCTGTGGCGCGACGTCACCATGACGTCGAGGAAGCGGTTAGGGCGATCCGGGCAGTACGACGTCGCGAGCTTTTCCGGATCCTTGTCGCCGATATCCTCAACGTCACTGGCATTCGGCGTATCGGCCAGGCTTTGACCGATCTCACCGGGGCGACTATCGATGCTGCCTTGACCGCGGTGTCGCGGGAGGTCGAGGACGCCCCGCCGATCGGAATCGTCGCGATGGGCCGTTGGGGCGGTCAGGAGCTGTCATACGCGTCCGACGCTGATTGCCTGTTCGTCGTCGGTGACGGGCCGGGAGTCGGGGAGAAGGCGCTGAAAATTGTCACCAAGCTACGTAATCTGCTCGGCAAACACGGCGCGGACCCCGCTGTGGTTTTGGATGCCGATCTGCGCCCGGAAGGACGGTCCGGTCCGATGGTACGGAGCCTGGAGAGCTATCGGAAATACTACGGAAAGTGGTCAAGCACGTGGGAATCCCAGGCCCTGCTGCGGGCTAGCCACGGTGCCGGCGACCGGGAGTTGACGACTGAGCTGTTGGAATGTGTCGATCAGGTGCGCTACCCCGCTGACGGTCTGACGGGAAGTCAGCTGGCTGAAATTCGCAAGCTTAAGGCGCGGATGGAATCGGAGCGGATTCCTCGTGGAGTGGACCCGAGGCGGCACCTCAAACTAGGGCCCGGAGGACTATCCGATATTGAGTGGACAGCCCAGATCATTCAATTGCAGCATGCCGGCCATGACCCAGCTTTACGCACCACCTCGACGATTGACGCCCTCGACGCCGCCTTGGCGGCTGGTTACATTGACGAGGATCAGCACGCCAAACTGTGCGACTCATGGTTGGCGGCGAGCCGATTGCGTAACGCGATCATGGTGGTGAGGGGCCGTCCGAGTGACGTTATTCCGTCGGACTCAACGGATCTCGACGTCATCGCTAAGGCCTCGGGAATGGGTCAAGGAGCATCTGAGCACCTCGTCGAGGATCATTTGCGGCATTGTCGACGCGCATCACGGGTCGTCGACGCGGTGTTTTGGAATCAGTGATTGTCCTCGGAGAATTTGAAGGCGTGGGGACTGGGGACCGGTAGGTTTCGGGCCCACGCAGGATCTGTGCACATACGAGCTACCGCCAATCCGCATGCGATGAGAATGACGGTGAGGACGGCGTCGACGCCGAAGGTCAGTGCCTTCGTCATATCCTGTCCGTTAAGCCAGTAAACAGTGCGGTACATCGATGCGCCGGGGACCATGATGACGCAGGCCGGAACTGTCAATGTAATGCGTGGCAACTTGGTTCGGACCGATAGCGGGCTTGCGAGAAAACCAATGACTATGCCACCAACTCCAGCCGCCAACTGGGCCGGAAGGTTGACGCCGACAAGGGCGAGGCGGCAGAGGTTCCCACAAGCTCCTAGAGCTGCAGCCCATGCCACCGTGCACGGTGAGGAATTGAAGAGGATGGCGAATCCGGCGACTCCGCATGCTGTCGCTACCGCATAGGCAAACCACGCCCAGGGGTACGGGAAAACCGTCTGAGCAGGCAGCGGTTGCAGGCCAGTAGCCGCTGAGAATACCCAGGCAGACATAGTCGCGGCAAGGATAAGACCGACGGAATAGGTTGCCCGACTTAAACCCGCCGTGAAGTCCATACGAACCATGTCAAGGATCGAAGTGATCATGGGGAAGCCTGGTACGAGGAACAGTAGAGAGGCGACGTAGCCCGGGCCGTGGATGGTATGCAGGCCAGTATTAGTCAGCAGATCTGACAACATGAGGTAGATCAAACAGGCTGCGGCCGAGGCCAGAGCTGCGATTCCGAATTGATTGAGCCAACGACGGTTGAGCCGGCCGCGCACGAACTGGCCGACTGACGCCGCCGCGAGTACTACGAGAGAGTCAGCAAGAGAGAACTTATTGAGGATGGCGAATCCAGCGCATGCGACGCCACCAGCGAGAACCGTTTGCCATTCTGCCCACTTGGGACGCACCGTACGTGAAATGTCATCCAATCGTGATTCCAGCTCGCGCCCGGTCGTGCCAGCCGGCAGGTTATGGGCAAGATCCTCAAGGGCGGCGATACGCGAGGAGTCGACGCGCACCCGGTAGACCTCGCGTGCGACAGTGCGGAAGTTGTCCCCGCGGTGGGCAGTTGCGGTGATCTCGGTAAGGCTGACGCTGGCATCAAGTCGGTCAATGCCCAGGGCAAGCCCGGCATCGGACATGGCTCTCTTTACTCGATAGGAGCCGGTGCCGGAAGACAGCAACATTGATCCCAACCGGATGACCGCTTCGGTGTCGTTAACGAATTCGCGGTCATGACGAATGTCGTCTCGGTAGTCGTGGGGATCAGTGCTTGTCACGTCCCTCTATTGTGCCACTGTCGTTCCAATGGTCCACGGGTCAGTTCGGATACCTAGATCCTGGCAGGGGAGCCCTAGTTCGTCATGGAGGCGGCGTGCAACGTCGGCGCACCAGGGAGACTCAGATGCCCAGTGGGCGGTGTCGATGAGGGCAGGGCCGTTGGCGCGAAGATGCTCGTCAGCCGGGTGGTGACGCAGGTCGCTAGTGAGGTAGACGTCAGCACCGCTGGCTGCCGCGGCGTCGAGGAGAGAGTCTCCGGCACCAGAACATAGAGCGATTGTGGTAACGAGCTGATCCGGGTTACCTGCGGCTCGCACCCCCCACACAGTGCGGGGGAGCCGTTCGGATACGCGCTGGGTAAAACTGCGGAGGGTCATTGGCTCGTCGAGGTGCCCGACGCGCCCGATTCCTGGCGTGGCAGCGCCAGGGCGGGATCCAGAGTCGATGGTTTTCACATCGTAGGCGGGCACCTCATAGGGGTGAGCATCAACAAGGGCCTTGCGTACCGTGGAGCGTATGACGGTCGGCGCGACGACATGGATGCGTACTTCCTCGACGGTTTCAATCTGGTTGGTGGTGCCGAGGGCCGGATGAGACCCGTTGAGGGGGCGGAACTGGCCACGCCCCACTGTTTCGAAACTGCACAGGTCGTAGCCGTCAAATTGCCCCGCCCCCGCCCCGAAGAGGGCATTGCGCAGTGCCTCAGCGGCATCGACTGGTACTTGGACTCCCCACAGGTCGACTGGCTGTGCTGCCGGTTCCAGGGGACGCTCGACGGTCACCCCCAACAACCGAGCGAGCACGTCATTGACCCCGCCGACTGCGGCGTCGGCGTTGGTATGGGCACTCATGAGGGCAATGCGGTGGCGAATAAGCCGGTGAACGATGCGTCCCTTGGGGGTATCCGCTGCCACCGACGTGGTGCCCCGCATCAGAAGAGGATGGTGAACGACAAGCATATCGGCGTGGGCCTCGATGGCGGCATCAACGACGGTGTCAGTGGCTTCCAGGGCGCAAACGATCCGCTTGACGGTGTCGTCGGGATCTCCGCATACCAGACCGGGGGAGTCCCACGATTCTGCCAGGGATGGCGGATACCACTGATCCAGAGTGGCGCGTACCTGGCTGACAGTGATCTGGTCGCTGCAGAATTGCGGGATAGAGGTGCGAGAGGAATGGTCTGCCATAGCTTCACGGTAGCTGAGGCTATGGCCGTTCGCCGACCCGTGACGATGATGGTGTGCATGACTGTTGCAAGAAGGCTCCCAATCGTGTCCGATATAGCCAGGCAACTAGATGTCAGCTCGGTCCCTTCGCAGTCGGTGCGTGGCAGGGTTTCGGGATGATAGGCGAGTTGTTAACGCGATGGGGCGGGGTGAGATGGTGATTGGGCTTGCCCTGTGCGTGGTTCTCCTCGCGTTTTATGCCTGGCTGGTCGATCGACGTCCCGATGCGTGAAGCAATGGCTGAGTATTTGGTCGAGCACGGAATTTCTCGCGAGTGTGTCGTTGTGGAGAACTAAGCTACGAATACCGGCGAGAACATCTTTTTGAGTCACGAGTTCTTGGTGCATCGACGGCGACCTACTTCCTGCCTAGCGCGATGCTGCGAGAACACATCGCCATGCTAGTGTCGCGGCCATGGATCAACGGCATCATGCTGGTTCTTGTATCGGTTTTTCTGGCCTATCGTGACTATGGCGCTGCGATGAAGATGAGGCGTGTGGTGGCGGTTGTCGCAGCCGTAGCAGCCATAGCTGGGTGCTCCAGAACTACCCCTGCGGTGCCTGAGGCCGTTGTGCCCACCTCATCAGTGATGTCGACGCCGAGGTATTCACCGCGTCCACAGACCAGCACTCTGCCGCAACGGATGATCAGTGCCACGGCGCAACGAGTGACCAGCGTTGGTGGAGCGCAAGGAGCGTTGACGTGTCGCCGAGGTGAGAAGGCCGCTATGGCGTTTAGTGATGTCGATGTGGCTCTGGGCGCACGGATAACGATGCTGACGATCCGTAATTGTGGGTCTTCAGTGATGACCCTGCCTGTCATGCCACAACTTCGCCAGACCACCGAGGCTGGAGTCCGAGTGCCAGTGGCGTGGCAACCTTATGACCCCAAGGCCAGGACAAAGCGAGTAGCTCCCGGGAAGGTCACGAGTTGGGAGTTGTCCTGGCATTCCAATGGCGACTGTGAGCACCGCGGAGCATGGCGGCTGGAAGCTAAAGTGGGGGCGACAACGGCGATGCTGGTGGGATGTCTAGACTTAGGGAGCTCCTACGCTTTAAGTGGAGAATCTTCGACAGGACCCGGTGGCTCCGACGCCGTTCTAGTGCCTGAAGCCGCAGTGAGGTGGCCGGACTGAATTACGGGTGTGTAATTCGAGGCTTGTTTTACTACGTCGCCAGGGGCGCAACCGTAGTTGCGCCCCTGGCGAGTGGATCGACTCAGATGTCGTAGTACAGGTCGAACTCGTAGGGGTGCGGACGTTGTTGCAGGGCAGCCAGGTCGCCACGCTTGAGTTCGACCCAGGTCTCGATGAGATCCGGGGTGAACACATCACCGGCAAGAAGAAACTCGTGGTCGGCCTCGAGATTGTCGAGGACCGCTCCCAGGCTGCCCGGCACGTGATCCATGGCGGCATGCTCCTCGGGAGGGAGCTCGTAGATGTCCTTGTCGACCGGCGCAGGAGGCTCGATCTTGTTCTGGATGCCGTCCAGGCCGGCCAGTAGCAGGGCGGCGAAGGCCATGTAAGGGTTGGCAGACGGATCTGGGCAACGGAATTCGACGCGCTTGGCTTTCGGGTTCGGGCCGGTGATCGGGATACGCATGCAGGCGGAGCGGTTGCGCTGCGAGTACACCAGATTGACTGGGGCCTCGAAGCCCGGTACCAGACGGTGGTACGAGTTGGCTGAGGGGTTAGTGAACGCCAGCAGCGACGGTGCGTGCTTGAGGATGCCGCCGATGTAGTACCGGGCCATGTCAGAGAGTTGGGCGTATCCGGACTCGTCGAAGAACAGCGGTTCGCCGCCCTTCCAGATCGAAGAGTGAACATGCATGCCCGAGCCGTTGTCTCCGAAGATCGGCTTCGGCATGAAAGTGGCCGTCTTGCCGTGCTGCCAGGCGACATTCTTGACGATGTACTTAAACTTCATGACATCGTCAGCGCTGCGCGACAGAGTGTCGAAACGCCAATTGATCTCGGCCTGACCTGCTGTGCCGACCTCATGGTGGGCACGCTCGACCTTCATGCCAAGGCTCTCCATGATGGTGACGATTTCGTCACGCAGATCACCAAAGTGGTCGGTCGGGGCGACCGGGAAATATCCGCCCTTGTATTTCACCTTGTATCCGCGGTTGCCGCCATCTTCGGTACGTCCAGTGTTCCACGCTCCAGCCTCGGAATCGATGGAGTAGTACGAGGTGTTCTGACGGGTGTCGAAGCGAATGTCGTCGAAGACGTAAAACTCAGCTTCAGGGGCGAAGAAGGCAGTATCGCCGAGCCCGGTGGATGCGAGGTAAGCCTCGGCCTTGCGCGCGATGTTGCGCGGATCGCGGCTGTAGGCCTCCTTCGTAATGGGGTCATGGACGTTGAAATTCACGATAAGGGTTTTGCGCTCGCGGAAAGGGTCGACCCAGGCGGTCGTTGGATCGGGTAGTAGGGCCATGTCCGACTCGTTAATCTTCTGGAAACCCCGAATAGAGGATCCGTCGAAGGCCAGACCGTTCTCGTACTGGTCCTTGTCGAACTCTCGGGCGGGAACGGTGAAGTGCTGCATGATACCGATAAGGTCACAGAAGCGGACATCGATCATCTCGATGCCCTCCTTCTTGACATAGGCAAGCAGGTCGTCGGGACCTTCGAACATCTTTCCTCCATCAACATGACTGGTGATGTGCTTACGGTAGTTCGTATGGGTTGCTCGACCGTCACTGTTGTGTTTCGAGCGTGTAACAGGTCGTGCCGGTAGGATTCACCGGGTGAGTGGAACCGAGGCAGCCCCAGGAGTCTCGATCGGGCTGCCCGCTGAGGGGCGCGGTTCGCTGGCCAGTTGGGGCAAACGCATCGGTGCCCTCATCATCGACTGGGGCGCTTCTATGGTACTGGCCAGCGCCATCTTTGGCCCAGTAGTCATCCGGGGCGGAGGCTGGCCTATGTGGATGCCGATGGCGGTGTTCTTCGTCGAGTCCGTCCTACTTACCGCCATGACAGGCGGTTCCTTCGGCCAGATCGCGGCCCGTGTGGCGGTCGTCCGCCTCGACGATCTCGGCCCGGTAGGGTGGTGGCGAGCAGTCGCTCGGACCGCCATGAAATGCCTCGTCATTCCCGCTGTTGTTATTGGTGCCGAACGTCGCGGACTGGACGATCTCGTGCTCGGTACTGTTGTCGTCAATCGCAAGTGAGATATATGCGCGTCATGGTTTTGTCTCGGGGGATTCCGAGCCCCGAGGCTCCGTTGCGGGGGATCTTCGAGTATGACCAGGCCGTAGCTCTACATCAGCAAGGTCACGAGGTCATCCTGGCCGTTCTTGATGCCCGTTCGGTTCGTCACTGGCGGAAGTTTGGGACACGGGTAGAGCATGCCGTAGATCGCAATGACGGTATGACGGTGGTGAGGCTGGACGTGCCCTTGGGAGCGGCCTCTGCGCGCATAGATCACCGAGTCCATGCCATTGCGGCCCGGCACCTGCACCGCGTTGTGACCTCAGAATGGGGCATCCCTGACGTCGTCCATGCCCATTTCGCCAGATTTGCCGCTGCTGCCGCCCGGGCTGGCTTTCCGGAACCGCTGGTGTGGACCGAGCACGATTCTCACCTAGCTCACCCGGATCAGCGTCTCAACGAAGACATCATTATCGCGGGTGACCGGGCAGACGCGGTGATTAGCGTATCCCAGGGGCTCTGCGACAGGCTGGCTGGACATGGCGTGACCTCAACGGTGGTTCCCAACATCGTTGACGTCGAGCTGTTTGACCGTCCTGATCGACGACATGAGGGGACGATCGTCGTCAGCGTCGCCACCCTCAACCCGGGAAAGGGCATGATTGAGTTAGCTCAGGCTGTTGAGCGTCTTCCCGAGGTTCAGTTGAGAATCATCGGAGATGGACCGCAGCGGCACCAACTGGAGGCCATTGCCGCCGATAATCCACGCGTCGTCCTACTGGGTCCCCAATCGCGGGACCGTATCGCTGAGGAGCTCGCCGGGGCTGACGCCTTTGCTTTGGCTTCCCATGCTGAGACCTTCGGTGTCGCTTGCGCCGAGGCCCTGGCAGCCGGCTTGCCTGTCCTGACGACGGCTTGCGGTGGACCTCAAGAGTTCATTGACGGTTCCAACGGCGTGGTAGTCCCAATCAGTGACGTTGACGCCCTGACGGAAGGGCTGCGTCAGGTATTGGCTAGGTCATGGGATCACGAACAGATCGCTGGGTACGCCCGCTCCCGATTCGCGGCCGCTCCGGTCGTTGATCAGTTGGAGACGGTTTACCGAAAGGCGGTTGCCGACCACGATATGGCTGGTTGAGTCCGGGTGGAAGACTGGCAGACATGAATCTGACCGCATGGATGGCGAGTATCAACGGCGTCATTGCGGCCAGTGCCCCACATCCTTGGGTTATTGGGGCGTTGTGGGGGCTATGCGTCGTCGATGGGTTTTTCCCGCCGGTTCCTAGCGAATCTCTCGTCGTCGCCTTGGCAGCAATTGGTCATCCGTCGCGGTGGCTCATCATCCCGGTAGCTGCTGCGGGCGCGATCTGCGGAGACAATATTGCATATTGGGTGGGACGCCAGCTCGGCCACACTAAGCTCTTTACCGGTGGGCCGAAGCGGCAGAAGACGGTTGCATGGGCGACCCATCAATTGAGGGTTCGAGGTCCGCTGTGCATCTTGGTAGCCCGATACATCCCTGGGGGCCGCGTCGTCGTCAATACGATGGCTGGGGCCACTCGTTTTTCGTATCGGGTTTTCCTACCTATCGACGCCCTAGCCGGAGTGTTATGGGCCAGCTATGCCACCGCCATTGGTGCTGGAGCAGCCAGTTTCTTGGGCAACAATCACATTCTTGCTGCCACTGTGGGGATTATTGGGGCGATTATCATCGGCGTCATCCTCGATCAAATATTTCGGCGTTTAATGCCAGCTCCGCAGAGTGACTGAGTGGTTTATGACGCATTATGATGGCGCCCTCAGTATTCAACCAGGGGCGCCATCATGAGAGTAGGGAACTCGAAGGGATCAGATTCGTCCCTCTTTTTGGGCGTCTGCCTTACCGGTGGACTCACTGGCAGCTAGTTGGGCCTCATCGAAGACACTGGCCCTACCGGTGGTGTCGTCACCCTCGTCTTCGCGACCGGGAGTGCGCAGGTTCCACTTGGTGATGGCGAAGCGGAAGACGACGTAGTAGATGACGGCGTAGACCACACCGATGAGGATGAGCAGGAGCACTTTGCCGGGGCCACCAGAAAGCTCCGAGGCTCGTCCGAAGTTGATGATGTAGTCAGTCAGACCTGCCGAGAAACCGAATCCGTCCTTGATGCCCAAGGCGTTGCACAGCGCCAGGGAGGACCCGGTGAGTAGAGCGTGCACCAGGTACAGCGGGAAGGCGACGTAGGCGAAGGCATACTCGAGGGGCTCGGTGATACCGGTGAGGAAGGCCGTCAGCGCTACTGAGATCATGACGCCACCAGTGAGCTTCTTACGCTCTGGCTTGGCCGTGTGGTAGATCGCGAGGGCGGCTCCCGGCAGGGCGAACATCATGATCGGGAAGAAGCCAGTCATGCAAGAACCGGTCCAGGCATTCGTGCCGGACGCACCACTGAAGAAGCAGGTGATGTCACCGTGCAGAGTCTCGCCGGCGGCGTTGGTGCAATTGCCGAGCTGGAACCACGGCAGCGAATTGAGCAGGTGGTGCAGGCCGAAGGGGATGAGGAGACGGTTGATGGTGCCGAATACGAATCCCGTTCCTGGGTTGGACCCGTGGGCCATGATGAAACCGCCGACCTGCTTATTGAACAGCCAGTCGAAGGCCGGGTAAATGATAGCCATGATGACGCCGGCGACGACGGAAGCGGCGGCGGTGACAATTGGCACGAAGCGGCGGCCGCCAAAGAAGGCTAGGTACGTTGGCAGCTTGGTACGGCGGTATTTCTCGTACATCTTGGCCGCGATGAGACCGATGACGATGCCGCCGAGGACGCCGTAATTGATGACTCCGGTCTTTTGCGAGAAGTACGGAGCGAGGGCGTGCAGCACGCCTCCTTGGGTCTTGTCCGAGGTGCCTGCACCGGTGAAGGTGAGGTAGCCGACGAGGGCTGCCAAGGCGGTCGATCCGTCGGCCTTCTTGGCGTACCCGACGGCCACACCCAGAGCAAAGATGAGAGGCAGGTTGTCGAAGATTGCGCCGCCTGCACCGGCTAACACGTCAGCGACCGGCTGCATCCATGATGCGTGCTTGGCGAGTCCGTCCGCTCCGAGAACGTCAGCAGACCCGAACCGCATTAGCAGCGCGGCAACCGGCAGGGACGCGATCGGGAGCATGAGGGAGCGCCCGATGCGCTGCATCTGGGAGAACCCGGGTATCTGCCGTTTTTTCTTGGTGCTGGTGGCAACAGCGTCTTTCGCCATAGGAGTTCCTCCGCAGTGAGTGCTCATGTCCAAGGGGTGGTATGGACCACTCGCCGAAGTACAGACCACTGAGGCGGCCATGTCAAGACAACGTGCAGAGTTTGTGAACGTCACTATTGCGAGGCTTTCGCCCTGATCGGTGTTAGGTGGCACTGTGCTCGGGGCATAATTCACACATGAAATACGTGACCGTGCGGGACTACCTCGTCGAGCTTATCGACACCCGCTTGTCGGTCGGAGATGTCGTGCCTAGTGAGCGCGAGCTTGCCGAGCGTTTCGGTATCTCGCGCATGACGGTTCGTCAGGCCGTTGATTCGCTGGTGAGCAGCGGGATGCTGGAGCGTCGTCGCGGCAGCGGTACCTATGTCAGGGCTCCCAAAGTGGATGTGCAGTCGCGCATCTCGTCCTTTAGTGAGGAGATGCGTCAGCGCGGCATGATTCCAGGCACCAGGGTGCTGCGCGGTGAAGAGCTGTCGGCTACTCCTGATGTCGCTGTGTGGTTGGGGATCGAGTCGGGGGAGCCAGTCTATTACGTCTACCGTGTGCGGTTGGCTGATGGCGTTCCGATGGCGGTTGAGAAGACCTGGATCGCTGTCCGAGTGATGCCAGATCTGCTGACACACGGCGTTCCGACGAGTATTTATGGGGCGATGGCGGCAGCTGGGCTAGTTCCTACGTGGGGCGAGGACGCGATCGAGGCTGTCAGCGGTGACGCGCTGGTCTGCGAGCACCTGCAGATTCCCGTCGGGTCGGCTGTATTGGCTATCAACCGTCGTACCTACGCCGATGACACCGCGATCTCTTATTCCCGATCTTGGTACCGAGGGGATCGTTACAAACTATGGGTTCCGATCTCTGGTCCACACAGAACCCTGTATCCACCTCGAGGAGGTTCACGATGAAGCGTGTCGAGCACATCTTGGCGGCCTTGGGCGGAGTCGACAATGTCGTGTCGATCGAGCCATGCGTAACCCGGCTACGGTGTCAGGTTCATCGTTGCGAGCAGGTCGATGAGCAAGCTTTGCGCCGGGCTGGAGCGCACGGGGTCACCGTGCAAGGACATAGCGTTCAGGTTATCGTCGGCCCGGACGCCGACCTGCTGGCTTCAGACCTGGAGGACTTATGGGAAGAAGATCGCGAATCCTGACCGAATCTTGACATTCGGACGTCTGATGGAGTTCAGTGTTAGTTGTCTGGACCACTTGGGACGTGGGTCAGTATCCGTTCGAAGGTCCTCCATGGCGGAGCTCATCTCGAACCAGAATAAGGAGACATCATGAGCAAGGCAGAACAAATCCTGGCAGCCCTCGGCGGGGACGACAATATTGACGACCTTGAGGCTTGCATTACCCGACTGCGCGTCGAGGTGGACGATCCGAGCCTCGTTGACGAGTCTGCGCTCAAGGCCGCTGGTGCCTTCGGGGTGGTTCAGCAGGGCACCTCCGTTCAGGTCGTCGTCGGTCCTGAGGCCGACACCCTCGTCGAGGATATCGAGGACCTGCGCTGATGACGCCGATCTCCTCGCCCATGGCCGGGGATGTCCATCCTCTCGCGGACGTGCCGGACCCGGTCTTCGCCCAGGGACTCGTCGGTCCCGGGGTCGCCATTGTCCCGATCGGTGAGGCTGAGGTGACGGTCGTCGCCCCCATCGCCGGACGGATCGTCAAGCTCCATCCACACGCTTTCGTCATCCAGGCCGAGGGATTCGGTGTGCTCGTCCACCTGGGCATCGACACCGTGCAGCTCGACGGTCGTGGTTTCCTTCTCCACGCCACTGAAGGTGACCAGGTTGCTGTCGGTACCCCCCTCATCTCCTGGAACCCGAGCGAGGTCGTCGCCGGAGGCCGCTCGGCCATGTGTCCTGTTGTCGTCCTTGACGTAGCACCGGAGTCGGTGACGCCGGTCGAGGTCCAGACCGTCGAACCGGGGGCCGCCCTGCTCAACGTCCAGTGACGGACGGGGCCGCCCTCGGGCGGCCCACCTCGGGGCATTTCGAACCTCCTCTCGCTTGCGGGGAGGGGTCGCAACAGTGCTGTACACGTTCACATTGGCGATGAGCCAAGTCAAGGGCCAGTCGCTCGTCATCGGACATAGGACGTCCGACTTAACCCAAGGTGCCAATGACGGCACCACCTCATGAAAGGGATCACCCATGTTGAGATCGACACCCGGCGGCGTCGGCCGGCCCAGGCTCGCCCGGAGGATCGCGGTCTGCTTCACTGCCTTGGTGGTGGGATCCATGGCTGTAGTGACTACTCCTCAGGCTCGGGCTGCCGACGGTGCCCAACCGACAGCCTCGACTCTACCTTCCGTCCTGCCCAACCCACAGGAGATGACTTCGGCTGGTGCCGACATGTCGTTGTCGGGGAAGGTTACGGTGGTTGCCGGGGCTGACGCAGACGCGAAGGCCGTCGAGCAGGTGGTGAGTGTTCTACGCGACCTACCAGGAGCGCAGGTGAGCGTGTCCCGAACCCCGGACGCCTCTGGTGACCAGGTGTGGGTCGGCACGGCCGAGACGACACCGGGCATCGACGGGCTCGTTGCCTCCCTCGGGGGCAGCAAGGCCGCCACTCTGCCAGCTGACGGCTACGTCATTGCCTCCGGGCGCCGTTCCGGTCATAACGTCATTGCCCTTCAGGGCAAGGACGCTCGGGGCACTTTCTATGCTGTACAGACCCTGCGCCAGCTCGTGCGTCATGACAAAGTGGCCTCGGTAACGGTGCGTGACTGGCCGCTCATGCCGATCCGTGGTGGCATCGAAGGCTTCTACGGCATCCCATGGTCGCACCAGGCGAGGCTGGACCAGTTCACCTTCTACGGCCGCCATAAGATGAACACCTACATCTACACGCCCAAGGACGACCTGCTGCTGCGCGCTAAGTGGCGCACCCTCTACAGTGGCGACGACCTCGCGCGTATGAAGGAACTCGTCGAGGGGGCCAATGCCAATCACGTTGACTTTACCTTCGCACTGTCGCCGGGCAACGACATCTGCTACTCCTCGGATGCCGACTTCAAGGCTACGATTGCCAAGTTCGACCAGCTCCGTTCCTTGGGTGTGAGGTCCTTCTACATTGCCCTGGACGACATCGAACCTAAGTTCCACTGCGACGCCGACCGGCAGAAGTATCCCAACAATGGTGACGGGAAGTGGATCGCCGACGCCCAGGCTGATTACCTCAACCGGCTCGAGACTGAGTACGTCAAGAAGAATGGTCTGCCCCCACTCCAGACGGTGCCCACGAACTACAGTGGTTCGGGGGAGGATCCCTACAAGGCTGAGTTTGGCACTCGCCTAGACAAGGACATTCGCGTCCAGTGGACTGGTGAGGGGGTGTTTTCGCCGTCCATCACTGAGTCTTCGGTGGCGCGTGCGGCGCAGTCCTACCACACCAAGCACCTGTACATCTGGGACAACTTCCCAGTCAATGATGGGCGGCGCAACCGGCTCTTCCTCAATCCGCTCACCAATCGCGATCCTAACCTGTACAAGCACATCGACGGCATCACCTCGAACCCCATGATTGAGCCCTATGCTTCGATGCCCGCTCTGGCTAACTATGGCGACTACACGTGGAATCCGACCACCTACGATGCCAAGGCGTCGATGTCAGCGGTACTTGACGAACTCGCCGGCGGTGACAAGGCTACCCGTGCTGCGCTGCGCGTTTTCGCTGATCTCAACCAGAGTTGGCCTTACCGTACCCCCGACACCCACGCTCCTGCCTTGACCGCTGCGATCGACGCCTTCTGGGCTGTCCGCGATAAGGGTTCCGTGGATAGCTCCCTCAAGGACCGCTTGGCTGCGATCGTCAGGTTGCCCGAAGCTCTGGCGGGTATGAGGCAGCAGGGGTTCTTCCAGGACACCAGACCGTGGATCAACGCGGCCTCGCAGTGGGCGCGTGCCGGCCAGCACTTCGTGACGATGCTCGACGCTATAGATGCTGGTGACGGTGCTAAGGCAACGAACGAGTACCTCGCGGCGCAGAAACAGGTTGACCTGGCCAAGCGACCCACCGTCGATGATCAGGGTAGCGACGGGGTCCTTCACAAGGCCGTTATCGTTCCCTCGGTGGGGGACGGTGTCTTCGACGCTTTCGCTAAGAAAGCCAGCGCGCAGTTCGCCGCGTTCATCGGGGCTCGTCCGGCTTCAGCGAAGGCCTACAGCGGCACCGCGTCCTCGTCCATGGGACAGTGGGAGGCCAATTCCCCGAGCCGGATGGTTGATGGAAACCTGTCGACTCTTTACTGGACCAACGTCTCGCCGGAGAAGGGAAGTTACGTCCAGGTTGACCTGGGATCGGTCAAGCCGATCGGTCAGGTCGCCGTCCACCAGGCCGATGATGACACGGCGACCGGTGACATGTTCTACCATGCCGCCCTGGAGTACTCGGTGGACGGATCGACGTGGACGGCCGCCGGGAACTTCGACTCGGCCCCGCTCATCAAGCACACCTTCGAGGCGCCGGTCCAGGCTCGCTATGTTCGAGTCCGGGCCACCGACGCCAACCCAGGGGCTCAGTGGGTCAAGATTCGCGAGTTCGAGGTGACCCCGCCTGTCGGCGTGTACTCAACCAACGTTAAAGCCGCTGAGGGTTCGAGCGTGGCTCTGGCCTTCGATGGAGACGTTTCGACAGCTTTCCGTGCCGCTACTCCCGTCAAAGCTGGCGACTTCGTGAGCTTCGTGCCCGCCAAAGGGGTCACCCCGCGTCAGGCCATCGTCGTGGGGACCGCCCGCGGTGAGATCCAGGTGCGCTCTGGCCAGACCTGGACGACCATCGGGACGATCAGTGACGGCGCGCCTTTCCACGCCTTCGCGGTGCCGGCAGGTACGAACGTTGAGGAAGTGCGTCTCATGCTGGCCGCCGGCTCACCGGCTCCGGTCATTCGCGAGATGACGGTGGTCGATCGGGAGCTCAAACCGGTCCCGACGCCGACTCCTACGTTCACGGCTGCACCGACGTCTGGATCGAGCACGGGTGACGATCACGGGCGTCCGGGGTATCCCACGCCCACGTCGACCCCGTCGCACGGGCCACGTCCGGCGCTGCCGAGTACGGGAGTCTGACGGGTTTCGCCGAACCTGAGCCGAGTTCTCGCGGGCATTCGTCCGATCACATCGATCGGATGGGTGTCCGCGAGATGTTGTTGATGATTGTACGTGGGACGCGCTCACTCCTAGGTGGTCTCGGTTACTTATGCGTACAGGGTGCCTTGACGATTCATCTGGCCTTCGATGCGGGTCATGTCCTTGTGAGCGCGACGTTGTTAGGTCGGTTCAGGGCCCTCGGATTCGTCCTAGCTCGTTGCTCTACCGACTCGCTGAGATTGCGGAGAGTCGAGTGGGGGTTCACCTCGTCATTGGTGTGTTGGCCACCCTAATCCTCTCTAATATAAGTTTAGGCTAACCATAGTTATATTGTTATGAAAGGGAGATTGCTCGTGCCCCACATGGACCCTGCAATTGCTCGTCGGACGCTTGTCGCGGGCTTGCCTGTCGCCTTGATTTCCTCATGTCTAGCCGGTTGCAGGTCCCAAAGGCAATCTGCAGTGCGCGAATCTTCCTCATCCAGCCACGGGAACCTCTCGGCGCCCGCTGCGATGCGCCTTCCGCAAGGTTGGACCTGGGTCGCGGGATCGGACATCCCTGTGGCAAAAGCTACGCTCAGGTTGCCAGTCACCACGACCGATGGAACAGGTCGACGAGTGACCATCAAGAATGCGAACAGAATCATTGTCGGAGGCGAGGACGTGGCCGACATTCTCGCTGCACTTGGGTGGCGGAAGTTGATCTATGCGGCCCCCACCAATAGCGTCGCCGAGGCCGCCGTCAATGCGCCCAAGCATTACGGTTTTAGCAAGAAAACGGGGATGGAGGGACTCCTGTCGATCGATGGGACCTTGTTCATCGGCAACAACCCAATGCGGCATGGCAGGGCTGCCGCCAAGTTCCGTGAGGCTGGAGTCGATGCAGCGGTCGTCAATGATCGGCAGCCAATCGGTGGAAAGATCCGTGCCGTCGCAACTTTCCTGGGCGACCCGAAGGCCGGTGACAAGCTTGCCGGTGCTGTCGAGCGACAGCTGGCTGAGGCCGCCGCCATTACCCGTGCTCGCCAGGGACACCGGCTGCGAATCCTGGCAGTCACCGCGAGTGGGGCAGGTGGTGCCAATGCGGTGATGGGGATGGGGACGGCATCGGCGGAGATGATTGCGGCCTGTGGTGCCACGAGTGTCGGAGTCAGAGCAGGACTGCGTGGGTACTCGGTGAAATTCACCGACGAAGGACTGCTCTCCATGAAGCCTGACGTCATCCTCACAGGTGACGGTGATCTTAAGCGGTGGGGTGGGTTGGAAGGTTATCTGAAGGCGTTCCCCACTTTGGCGCAAACGCCGGCAGGTAGAAAGAACCATGTTTTCGTGATGCCCAGCGAGCAGATCAAGGTCAGTGGGGTAGGGGTTGGCGCCGGGGCCATCGCCTTGGCCCGTGCACTGGATGCGTTGTCGCGGTGAGGGACGGCAAGGGCCCGTCTGAAAAGGTGATGGGTCGGGTGAGCCGTGTCCCGCTGCGGGTTGTCATCCCCATCGGGGTAGCACTGTTGGTGGTCATGATGATCGTCTCCGTGGGTACCGGACCCGTCGGCCTGGGGGTAGGGGCGATTATGCGGGTCATCGTCCATGAGGTCCTCGGTGTGGGGCAACCTCAACCGCAGTTGGAGACCACGGTGGTGATGACACTGCGCTTGCCACGTGTGCTCTTCGGCGTACTGGTTGGCGCCGCACTGGCCGTTTCCGGTGCGTCGTTGCAGAGTCTGTTACGCAATCCACTGGCCGGCCCCGGGATAATCGGGGTGAGCGGGGGAGCGTCGATGGGAGCTGTGGCCGCGATCGTCCTGCTGCTGTCGCTGTCGGGAATCGCCGTGGCGTGGGTGGTGCCGGCGGCTGCTTTCCTCGGAGGACTTCTCGTGACATCTGTGATCTATGCACTGGCACGTCCGCGCGCGGGTTCTGGGACGGCTCGACTGTTGTTAGTCGGTATCGCTATTGGCTCGGCTGCCGCAGCCGTTACCGGCTTTCTCACGTATGCGGCCGACGACGACGAACTTCAGACCGTGGTCTTCTGGCAGATGGGGTCATTGGGACACCTCGATTGGATCAAACTCGCGGTTGCTGCCCCGGTCATCATTGGCTGCTGCATCGTCCTGACGCTGTTGGCCAGACACCTTGACCTGTTGTCCTTGGGGGATCGACAGGCGCGCCATCTCGGGCTGGACGTGGCCAGGACACGCAAGATCGTCATCGCGATGACAGCCTTGTTGACTGGTACCAGCGTTGCATTCACAGGAACTATCGGGTTCATTGGTCTTGTCGTGCCGCACTTGGCGAGACTGCTCTGCGGCCCCCCGCACCGCAGAGTGTTGCCGGTCTCGGCCGTCCTGGGAGCGCTGTTGATTGTGTTTGCTGACACCCTGTCGCGCACCATCGCTCCTCCTGACGAGGTGCCCATTGGTCTGTTCACTGCGGCATTGGGGGCGCCGTTCTTCCTGATCGTGGTGTTGCGTACCAAGGAGGCACAGTCGTGAACGATCGAAATCCCCACGATCCGTGCCTGCGCGTGGAGGCAGCCACGTTCATGATCGGCTCAACCACTCTCCTCCACGACATCGACTTCACGGCTCACGGTGGCGAGCTCGTGGCCTTGGTCGGCCCGAATGGGGCGGGTAAGTCCACTTTTCTCTCGCTCGTGGCGGGCGACCAGCAGCCCACTAGCGGCCGGGTACTCCTTGATGGTCGGGCTGTCGCGTACTGGCCGGCTCGTCAGCTCGCACAGCGGCGCGCAGTCATGACCCAACATCACGAGCAGGCGTTCGCGTTCACCGTACGAGAGGTCGTTGGCATGGGACGGGCTCCGTATCCCGTCGGCGACGACGAACCGCTCATCGAACAGTGCATGCAGCAGGTTGCTGTTGACGGGCTTGCGCAACGAGACGTCACCACCTTGTCCGGTGGTGAACTGGCCCGTACCGTCTTCGCCCGTGTCCTGGCTCAAACCACGCAGGTCGTGTTACTGGATGAGCCAACGGCGGCGCTCGACCTGCGCCACCAGGAAGCCATCATGGCATGTGCCTTGCGGCTCGCTAGGCAGGGTTCGTTGGTCCTCGTCGTCCTGCACGACCTGTCGCTCGCGGCTCGCTACAGTGACCGGGTGGTCGTGTTCCACCACGGGCGTCTTTATGCAGAAGGGACTCCGCACGATGTCCTCACCCCCAGCCTTGTCGGGCAGGTGTACCACCATGACGTCGTCGTGATCAATCACCCGGTGACGGGTCGTCCCCTGGTGGTGCCACTATGACTGATCAACAGTGGTTCCCGCGACCCAAACCTGCTGCGCCACGTCAGGAGATCCGCGTCCAGCGTGATGACGACCATCCAGTACTGGGTCGGCGGCCCCGTCACGAAGGTGCTCGGATCGTCGCCGAGCAAGGTGATGTCGTCCTCGTCCACTGGCAGCATCGAGCTCCCACGGCTCACGCTGTCGCGGTGCAGATCAATGGCTGGTGGTATCCCGTGCCCCATGATGGTCTCGATCTGGTACCGGAGGGAGACGGTTGGTTTTCCGGCGCCCTATGGGTGCCTTCGGAGTTGTGTGCTACGGCGGCCTTTGTCGAACATCGTGTGCCCGGTCCGCCACCATGGTGGACACGGGGATTGAAAGGGCTATCAACTTGCTGCGGTCATATCGTCGACGCGTCCGCACGTCATATCCGATCACGTCAGCGCTCAGCAACCTCTGTCCTGCACGAGATACGGCTGACTAAGGATTCGCCGCGAGCACGGTGGTGTGCGGTCGGGTTCCAACCCGACGAGGGCCGCCCTGAGGCGAGCCACATGCCCTTGGTGGTCCTCACTGACGCGCAGGCTCATCTCGACGTGCTCGACACACCGGGTCTGCTGGCCACGGCCACACGCGAGGGGCGTCTGCCCCCGGTCATCGCAGTTTTTATCGACGCTTGGCCCAACCGGGCTGAACAACTTGGTGTCCCCGGGGGCCAGGCGGCATGGATAGTTGAGAAGCTGTTACCGACCCTGCATCGTCAAGGATTGACCGACCCCACGACGGGGGAGTACTGGCGGATCGACCCGGATCCGCGTCGGACGATTCTCACTGGAGCCAGTTTTGGTGGTCTGACCGCGTTGTTCGCCTTCGCTGAAGCTCCAGAACTGTGCAGTTCGGTCTCAGCGCAGTCGGTATCCTTGTGGCGTTACCAGACAGGTGCCTTCACTGAGTCCTTGGCTGCAGCAGCGTCCCGCGTCGGTGTCCACAACGCACGGGTACGACTTCACGCTGGACGGTACGAGGGCGACATGGCCTCCGATGCGGCCACTCTCACGCGAGCGTTGCACGATGTCGCGAACTGGACGGTGCCGCTAGTCATCCACGAAGGAGGACACGACTGGGCATGGTGGCAACAGGCCATGCTGGACGACGTCACCGGATTTCTGAACGGCAAGGCTTATGGCGATCTAGACGGGTAACGCTTTCACACATTGCTCCACGGTCTCCGCTACTGCCAGCCATTGCTTTTCGATACCACATTCTCTTCGGGTATGGCGGCTTGAGTCCAGAGGTTAGCCAAGCGAGGTCGTCACATGCCTGAGGCGTCGACGAGGCGAAGTCCGATCGTCGGAAACCGGGATGGCGTGGGGACAGCGTCCGTCGGGTGATTCCCACGCGTTCGATGCCATGGGTATGTTCCTGGCCCGGGATGGAGGCGTCGTGGATTCCATCTGTTCGTCTTCTGCCTGTTTATGCGCGTGGGGCTAACACGCCCGACTCACATCGACGACGATTCCACGCCAGGACGACGAGGGTGGCGACGCCGACGAGTTCGTAGGCGTCCGTGAGAATCTTCTGCCACCATGTCGCGGCGAGTTCTCGGTTATGGCCGGCAGGGAACCACCAGACCATCCATGTCAGTGTGGCTAAAGCCCAGATGAGGGCTAGAACCTGCCGGCAACGACGACGGTCGGCTAGTCCGGCGACGATGATTAAGGACCCCCATACCCAGTGGTGCGACCACGACACGGGGCTCACCAGACATCCGCACAGTCCGGCGCATAGCAGGGACCACACGTGGTCAGCTCCGCCTCCTTGCCACAACCGTCGCGATGCGACCCCGGCGAGTACGCAGCACAGCGCAACCAGAACTAGCCATACGAGGGTGTGATTGCCGTGTCCTAAGCGCAGCAACAGGCCCGAAAGCGATTGATTGCCCGCCCAGGTGAGCCCGCCCAGACGGTTAGGTGTGACCATGTAGTGGGTCCAGTACTCCCAGGATGCTGTAGGCATCGCCGCGAACCCGATGGCGATCGTGGCCAGACCAGCTGCGGCGGCTCGAAGTGCTGCTTTAAACTGACCTGTAACGAGGTACCAGAGGGCGAAGATGCCCGGAGTGAGCTTGAACCCGGTGGCCACTCCAATCCCCACTCCGCGCCACTTTCGGGGTAGAAGGAAGACGTCAACAATGACGAGAAGGGCTAGCTGGAGGTTAACCTGCCCATAGACAAAAGTTTTCCCGATGGGCTCGCTGAAGTTCAAGACTCCGACGAGGACGGCCGTCAGGAATGGGCGAGACGTGTGCCCGCAGCGTTGCCAGATCAGGTCAATCATGACGACGAGGGCGATCGCACTGACGGCATAGTGGAGGACTGTTACCGTAAGGGACGGGATTAAGGCTAAAGGAATGAGGGCGATTGCCGCGAAGGGAGGGTAGGTGAACCCCAGGCCACTTACCGACGATGCGGTGTACAACGTTCTCGGGTCATCCAACATGGCACGTACACAGTCGCGGTAAATCTTCAGGTCGATGGGGCTCGGCATGATCAGCGTCCGCGTCACCGTCGTCATGATGACGGCGATTGTCGGCCAGAAGAAGGACAAACTTTCTCGTTTCGTGGGAACGGCCGGGCCATCGCCTTCAAGGGTCACTGATCCTCCACAATGTCGGCGGTCTCGAGCCACTGCTCCTCAAGGTTAGTCATCCGTTCGTCGAGTTCATTGGCCTTCGCCTGGAGATCTACCAGGGCTTGGTAGTCGTCGGCCTTGGCGGCCATTTCCTCATGCAGGGCAGCTAGCTCATCGCGGACCTTTCCCATCTGACGATCGAGCCTGTCCATGTTCTTACGGGCCTGACGCAGCTCGGCGGCACCCATCTTTGGCTCGGCGACCTGGGAGGTACTGCCTACCCGGCTTGATTTCGACGGGCTGGGTTTACGGTTGCGGCGGTGCTCTAGGTATTGGGAAATTCCTCCTGGGAGGAAGGCCACCGTGCCATCTCCCATGAGGGCCCAAACGACGTCGCAGACCCGCTCCAGGAACCACCTGTCGTGGGAAACGACGATCAGCGTGCCGGGCCAAGAATCGAGATAGTCCTCGAGTAGGCGCAGGGTGTCAATGTCGAGGTCGTTAGTCGGCTCATCGAGGAGGAGCACATTGGGTTCGTCCATGAGGAGGCGCAGCAGTTGAAGGCGGCGTTGTTCGCCACCGGAAAGGTCGCCGATACGGGTGACAAGTTTCTGCCCGGTGAACCCGAATCCTTCCAAGAGGTCGGTGGCGGAGGCGTCGCGACCGGTGGCCAGTTTCGTCCTCGCCTTGACGTCGTTGACAGATTCCAAAACGGTCATCGCTGAGTCGAGGTCGTCAACTTCCTGACGCAGGTGGGCCAGTCGCAGGGTCTTTCCATGTTTGACCCGGCCAGAATCGGGCTTACGAGAGCCGTCAAAAAGGTTGAGCAGGGTGGTCTTGCCAGCTCCGTTAACGCCAATCAGGCCGATCCGGTCGCCTGGGCCGATCGACCATGTCACCTTGTCAAATAGAGTACGCTCGCCAAGCTCATCGGAGGAGACGGTGACGGTAACCTCGTTGAGGTCCAGCACATCTTTGCCCAACCGGGTTGCGGAAAAGCGTGCTAGCTCCAACTTGTCGCGCGGCTCGGGAACATTGGCGATGAGGGCATTGGCTGCCTCGACTCGGTAACGCGGTTTGGAGCTACGGGCAGGGGCGCCTCGACGCAACCACGCTAATTCCTTACGTGCCAGGTTCTGACGCTTGGCCTCATTAGTGGCGGCGACGCGGGCTCGTTCTACCCGGGCTAAGGTGTAGGCCGAGTATCCGCCCTGATAAGCCTCGACGGTGGCGTTGTGGACCTCCCAGATGTCAGTGCAGATCTCGTCAAGAAACCAACGGTCGTGTGAGACGACGAGCATTGCCACGCCGCGCTCCTGTAGGTGGCGCAGATGGCCGGCCAACCAGGCCACCGCCTCGACGTCGAGGTGGTTGGTGGGCTCGTCAAGAACAAGTAAGTCGTGGTCTCCGAGCATGATTGAAACCAGTGCAGCCCGCCGTCGTTCCCCACCGGAAAGATCGGCCATAGCGCGGTCGAGGTCAATGTCGGAAAGCATGTCCTCGACGATGGGACGAGCCTCGCGGTCAGCTGCCCAAACGTGGTCGGGTTGGCCTCCGACGACGAGGTCGCGGACGGTCTGATCCCTGCGGGTCTCAGCTTGGGCGAGCACTCCTATGGAAATGCCATTAGTACGCGTCACTGTCCCGGAGTCGGGTTCTAGGGAACCAGTGAGGAGGGCTAAGAGGGTAGATTTGCCGTCCCCGTTGCGGCCCACGACGCCGATGACGTCCCCGGTTGATAGCCCCAGAGACACCTTTGAGAGGACCGTTCGGGTGCCCCAGGACTTTGAGATGCGATCGGCGTTGACGATATTTGTGCCGGCCAACGGAGGCTCAGCGTCCTCGCATGGCGGCGCGAGCGCCCTTCATAGAATTTGGCATGGGGCCCTTAGGAAGTGGCACTTTGGGACGCATGGCGTCAAGGGCCTTGAGACGATTGACGACCTCGTCCACCTGACTCGTGCTGAGGGCCTTGGGGAGTTTCTTAATGTGCTTGTCGAGGTCTTCTAGCGGTACCTGGCCTTTGCCGTCGCCCATGATGATCGACGTCACCGGAGTGCCGTAGGCGACCTGCTCGTGGCGCTTGGTTTCGGTGGCCAGCAGGTTACGCAGGCCGTTTCCGTGCCCCTCGCCGATGAGGACAATTCCGCCCGGACCGACAGCGCGGTGAACGACATCCTGCTGCCGGGTAAACGCGATCGCGGGGGTGGAGGTCCACTTCTTCTTGTCGAGCAGAGACAGGGCAACCTCGGCTGACCCGGTCTGGCCCTTGAACCGGGCATACATGGAACGCTTAGCGCGCCACTGGAAGACCCACATAGCGGCAGCGGCACCAGCAAAGATGCCAACGATGAGCCACGCCCACCACAGATCGGTGAGGATAAGACCGAGGACGGTGAACACCACGACGCCTGCTACAAAGGAGCCAATGACCCACCAGAGGAGCTGAGGATCAACCTGGCGGGTTAGCTTGAACGTCTCGACAAGCTGCTTTCCGGTGCCCCAGTCCTTGGGGTTGTCGGAGTGCTTGCGGCGCTCCTTCTCAGCCTTTGCCTGGGCTTTCTGCTTCGCGGCGAGTTCCTTGGCTGCCTGGCTCTTGGGCATGGTGCGCGGCTCCTCGGGATCGATGGATGTGTGCGGGACAAATTCCTGAGGCGCAGGTCGCCCCGTGACCAGTGAATTCTACCGCCGGACCATTCCCGTCGTCTCGTCGCAGGTGAGGCAAGGAAGAACTGGAGTCCAAAAGCAACACAGGGCCTTCATGCTGGTAGAGCATGGCTGATGCTGGTGCCCATCGATATGGTGTCAGGACGCCAGTTCCTGCAGGTACATACGTTGGAGCCCGTCTGCCCACGAGTCCGTAGGTGACGATTCGAAGAGCACGAGAACACGTCCGTCAGACAACTGGGCAATCGAGGAATAGGCGAAGAGGGTCTGTGGGCTCGTGATGTCGGTGTGACTCACCCATTCAAGTTTGGAGCGCGGTCCGGACGTCCTCGAGGATCGATGGATAACTGCCACATGGGCAATGCCATGTCGACGCCTGCGGTCATCTGCTGAGACGACAATGAGCGCAGGAAGCTGTTCCCCGGTCGTAGGTGATGCGATGGTTTGCTTCAGCATGAGCGCGGAGACTTGGCATGCGACGCCTTGGTCGTCGTCGCCGAACGCGGAAGTCAGCGTGCTCCAGGAATGGCCCCCATCCACGCTCTCGGCGGTCAGTACCTTGCCACCGGAAGAAGCGGAATGTCGGTTGAAGCTGCGCAATACGCCGGGTAGAACCTCTATGATCGCGCTTTCGTGGAGGTCGATAGTGGCTGGCATCGGGATTCCCCGTTGCCACGTTTTCCTACCATCGTCGGTGTATACAGTGGTGCACGAAACTCCTGCAGGTAGCATCATGTAAGTCGGAACGACGATGCGTCCGGCATGTTCCCCTGCGCGGATTTGAATGGACCGACCTGGTGCGACCAGCGTGTATCGAGAATCTACGGGTCTGAACTGCCGTGTCACCAGTTTTCCCATGTTCCAAGTTCGGCCATCGTCATATGAATAGATCTCCACGATGTGATTGGTGTTGAAGACCTGAAGGATCGAGTCCTTGTAGAAGACGCGCATCGGAGTGATGCGAGCTGAACCGTGCTGGAACACGTACAGAGGGATTCCTGCCTCGAAGAGGTTGAAATTGTCGTCCAAGGAGTATCTTGATTGTCGTCCTAGAGCGAGATTTGAGTCATCGACTCCGGCGGTGGTGTACGGGCGAGGTATACCGATTAATTCATAAATCCGAATGCGGCCGTGCTTGTCGCGGGGGCCGTCGAGGTCAGCTACGAGGTCGAATTGTGAACGGTCGATGTTCAGATTGATATTTCCCCTCAATCCGTCGGCGTCCCCTGTGACGTTGTGCGTCGAGAGCAGGAGCATGTCACGTCCGGCAACGGTGGCGAAGCCATCTCCCAGGGGGAATTTTCGCGGGCGTCCACCGTTGACGGAGCCATCTGGGGAGACGTTGAGGTGTTCGAATACTCCGCCGTTCCAGGCCCAGAGATCAATGACGATCATCAGTCGATGTCGAACTGAGTCCTCGATGATGGCGCCGTCGATGACGGAGGATGATGCGGGGGCGTACCCATACTTGTTCGAATAATCTCGCATCTCCAATGGTTTGATCAGTGACGGGGCTTCCCAGCCGTCGGAGATTGAGTAACGGGATGCGTTGGGTTTTCTGCGAATCAGGGCATCGATATTGTCGGCGGAGTCGCCTGTTGTCGCGCGATTTGCATCGCAGCCTACGACCAATGTGTCATTGGCCGTAGACACCATGAACGGTATGCGGAAAAAATGTGATGGCGAATTCTCCCTGTTGAACACCTCGAGTATGTCTTCCTCGTGTGTCGCAAGTGCAGGAGAGTGCTCAGAGAACTGCCCTGTCACACTCAAGAATAAGGCTGCTCCACCAGAGATTAATGCGGATCGGCGT
Organism: Cutibacterium sp. 37298; assembly: GCF_023838685.1. NCBI lineage: Bacteria > Bacillati > Actinomycetota > Actinomycetes > Propionibacteriales > Propionibacteriaceae > Cutibacterium > Cutibacterium sp. 37298. Next base: position 739,734 of record NZ_JAJNRJ010000002.1, on the reverse strand, counting down.
GAAATCCTTTGGTGCATGCTGAATCCCTAAACGTCAAGTGTTCCATAGCGTGATTACATGGGGTGGGTGATATCTGGTGTTGCTGTGTGAATTACTCCAGCGTGCTGCGCGAAGTGGTGAGCCATGACAACGGGACCTCTGTCAGGAACAGGCCTTGCCACTCCCGTTCCCACAACACGAGCAGAGTCTGTTCGTCTCGCTGGGTCATGCATTGGTACACATGATGGCGAGGGTTGAGCACGCGGTTGTGCGGCCAGGTCTTGCCTCCGTCGAAACTTTGACGCAATACACCACAACCCCGGAACGGGAGCATCATCGACGCATTGGCGAAGACCACCGATTCGGTTCCACACTCATCCCGGACAGAGATGGCATTGGGCTGGGAGAAGATTTCGGTCAGCTGCTCGACGAACGTCACCTCGCCCCATGTTTCGCCACCGTCGATGCTGGCTGCATGCGCCACCCGTCCGGAGGGATGTTGGTTGCGCATAAAGGAGTGCACGACACCGTCAGGGGTTTCTACCAACGCTGACTCATGGGTCGAGCCGCGATCATCGTTGAGATGTCGAGAACTGACGATCTTTCCGAACAGTTCGCGCTCGTCGTTTGGTGACTTACCGAGATTCCATGTCTGGCCCTCGTCATCGCTGTACACCGCGGCACATGAAAAGGTTTTTCCCTCCTCATGGTTGTAGTAAACCGGTGCCAGGAGTCGGCCTCGGTGCGTCCCGTGTTCCAACTGAATTCCGTTGCCCGGTGAAGTACCGAGGAACCGCATCCAAGGCTGTTTGAGAGCCGGGTTCAGGTTGATAGGTCGTGACCACGTCCGTCCGTCGTCATCACTGTGGATGAGGATGAGGTTGCAGGTCCGTAGGGTCAGCAGAGACTCGTGGGGGTCCACTCCGGCGGCCAAGTGGATATTGCCGGCGGGGGTACCGGCCACGAAGACGTTTCCGGTTTCGTCAATGGTGTAGTCCGTGGGTTCCCCCGACTCGGTTGTCACGATGCCTTCTGCATCGACGACGTAGGCGGTTGCATCGCGGTCGAACAGAAGCTGCCGACCTTGCTCATCGAAGCCCGACCCTGGTTCGGCGTTAGGCTGCCCTACGCCACCCGGGAACTGGTCGATCAAGCAGAACACGCGTCCCGAGTTGTGGTCTTGGAACAGAACTGAGTCGATAACCGATGCTCCGAGGGCGCCCTCGCCGGGATACTCGAGGACTATCTGAGCCTCGTCCCACCGACGACCGTCTTCGCTGCGACGGATGACGAAATTGATGTCGTTAGGGCTGTCGTTGGCAATGCTGACGCGTTGGTCTGCCCCGGCGATAAAGCTTCCGGAATCAAGTCTGATTAGCGATGGGATCCGGTAACTTTTCGAGCCCAAATATCCCGTGTCGAAGAGAGCTTGGGTACGTAGAGGAGCCACGTTGGCTAGGCGTTTGACTTGGGCGTCGGTCAGCGCACTGCTGAAGATGGATGCCGTCTGCGCTTCCCCGAATAGCCGTGCTCCTTCGAGGTCCTTCCCGACGGTCACCCTTTCGACCTTGCCAAGATCGGCAAGGAATGCCTCACCAGGCTCGTGAGCCACGAGGAAACCGTCAACATAGAGATCAATGGCGCCCCTGCCACTGATTGCTACCAGGTCATGCCAGTTTCCGTCGTCCCACTTGCCTGGAGCGCGCACGTGGGCGATGGGTTCATCGTCCACTTCCACGTGCAGGAGCAGGTCGCCGTCGACGATCTCGAAGGACAGTTCACCGGCGCTCCCTTGGGCTGCGAGGACGGTTCCACCCTGGCCTTTGCCACGAAGGCGGGTCCTTGCTCGGAGTGCGCCATGAGTGAGTTCTCCGGTACGGCGTGCGTCGCGGGCCGACAGCTCAGAACCAGCGAACTCGACGAACGGTGTTGCCGCCGGCGCCTTGGCCGCCATAGCTTGCAAGGATAGGGCTGAGTTCCACATCCTGAATCGCCGTACGTCGAGGACGCCCGACGGATTGATGACGACATTGGTTGCTCCCAGGTCCTGGCACCATGCCCGCAATGTGGCGGAGAATGTTTCGTAACCGTCTGCAAACAAATGCGTCCCAGTTTCATCGGCGGTGAGTCCGACGGAGTGAATCGTGCCATCTGCCATGCCTAGCGCATCCTCGGCGTCGAGACTGCGAGTTTCTCCGTTCAGATCTATACGGCCAAGCAAGCGGTCTGCATCCACATCGACTGATAACCGTCCGTTCTTTCCGACAAGCTCGAACAGGCATCCGGAGGACGTCGCGCTGAATTCCACGAGAAGTGAGCCGTCCTCGCCGTCGATTCGTTGCACGTCCATGCCCTTTCGGGCCGGCAGCAAGGCGCTTCCGGTGAGGTCAATCGCCAATTCCTCGGTATAAGTATCAGTAATAGTCATGATTGACGTCTCCTCGTGGCTTCCCTGACTCGTTCTGGCTGGAGAATGTGAATATGTGTTCTGGCTGTCGATTTAGCACTCGCTGGATGCAAACTCGCTTGAAAGGTCGCCACTGTTGATGTACCGGTCATCTCCGTCCTCGGGCCGGACAGCCTCTGGATTGACGAGAGCCTGGAGCTTGCGTGGCAGATTCAGCCCAACGCCAAGGATAACAATTAGGCCGAAGCCCACGGACAACACCCCTAGAGCCGATCCCAGACCGTGGCTCTTGGCCAGTGAGGCGCCCACGAATGGTCCAATTGCACCGCCGAGAGCTCCGACATTGTAGATGAACCCCACTCCGGCAGCTCGCTGCTCGACGGGGAAATAGCTCGATACCCACCGAGGGGCCAGCCCTGAAACACCTTGGCCGAACAACTGGTTGAAGAACAGTAGAAGCCCAATGAGCCATGCTGACTTAATTCCCGCAAAGAATAGCGGAAACACGATGATCTGCGCTATGAGAATGCTCGTGAAGTACCACTTTCGCATTCCTATCCAGTCTCCCATGAAGCCTGTGACAAAGTAACCGATCATGTTGCCGAATTGTGCGATCGTCAGCAGATTGGCGACGGTGGAAGCTGCATATCCTGCACCCGTGAGGTATGTAGGTAAGAGTCCCAGGATGGGCCATCCATACATGAAGGCAGAAAGGATGACGATCATGATTCCGATGCCAATGACCCAGCGTCGAGGATCAAATTGCACGATGAGACACATGAAGATGGCGCCGCAGACTGTGGCCACGGCGAGGACGCCCCAGAAAGGCAGGATGTCGAGGGCGAAGATGGCTAGTAGACCTGCCATTGCCGCGATGACGAGTGTGATGTTTAGCGACATGCGCTTTCCACTGAACAGCACCTGGAAAGCGTCACGTGATTCGGACGATTTTTCGCGCTCGCGTGACTTTGCCGTCTCCCAGTCGCTAGCTTCGGGGAGGCGACGTCGCATGTACAGTGCCACTGCGATGGGCACGATTCCGGTGATGAACAGGGCTCTCCAACCCCATCCGGCATGCCAACTGTCGACCCATGGGACCAAGTACTTGTCGACCTGGACGGCCAGGATGGCGCCTATCGCATAGCCTGACAACAGAAATGACGATGCCTTGCCGCGGATTCGGGGATGCCATGATTCGATGACATATGTTGCTGATGACCCGTACTCTCCCGCCATCGCGAAGCCGACGACCATGCGCATGACGAATAGGAACATGAAGTTCGGCGAAAATCCCATGAGGAGCGAGCCGATCGCGAACAATACGGTTGCGATGATCATGGCTGGCTTGCGTCCGAACCTGTCGCCAACACCGCCCAGGATTAGTCCGCCCAGCCACCGTGTGATGAAGGCTGCTGACACTAACGCTGCGCTTTGCACCAGGGTGAGGCCAAAGGCTGCCTTGATCTCTGGCAGTGCTAAGGTGATGAGCACAAAGTCGTAGCCGTCAAGGGTGACACCAATAAGGGCTGCAATGAAGAGCTTCCATTTGGTGGCGTCTAAGTACTGCCACCATGGTCTTTTGTCACCCATCTCCTTGATGGTGACGATGTCGTCTGAGCTGGCCATAAGCCCCCAATCGTCGTTGATCCAGGAAGTACGTTAGACGTCCAACATTTTGAAGATAAGTGGTCGCCGATATGTTGGCAAGTCGATGTTCCCGGTCGCTCACGCTAAATGATCGGTGGCGGTGATCCGTGATTGTCGGCACGGTTTCTGCGGGATGAGTTTTGCGACCCAGCTGAGATCGTGCTGAATACATGGGCTGTACGAGGCTACGATGCCGCGTACGTACGTCCCTGACATGATGACTCATGGTTGACGGATCCGTATTCTCCGCGCTGTGCAGGTGAATATGTCGATTCACGCGCGCCTGGCGACCTGGTACAAGCCGTTGGCCTGCCTATGGCGGTGGTAGCCGATCATGCCGCGATCTCGCGTGAGACGATGAGCTGTCTGGACAACGGTTACGTACACGTGGGTCTCGCCATGGTGCTGAACGCCGTTGTGACCCCGGGTATCAAAGCGCGTTGTCACGGTTGTCGCCCCCATGAATGGACATTGCTGAAGCCGTGCGGCGACGCTACCGGAAACGTTCGGTAAGTTGTCCCGAGGGATGAGGGTGGTGACAGTGGTGCGCACTGCCTTGGAGAGAAGATGTGTGTTACTGGAGGCGGCTCGCGTAAAGACAATCATTTTCTGCACAGCACACTCGGTGCCTTGCCCGCACGCAGGCGGGCAAGGCACCGAGTGTTGATGTCAATTAGCGAGTGCGTTCTGACTCAGGCAGCCTTCTTGACATCAGGGGAATTAAATGCGGTCTGATAGGCCGCAAGGAGCTCGGTGCGTGCAGCCTGGATGTTCCCGACGGTCGTCTTTGGGTCCAGTCGAACGCCGACGGCCTTGGTGATGGCGTGATTGAGCGTCTTGTACACTGCGGCGCTCTTGTGACCAAGGATGTACCGGTCACGGTCGGCGCGCACCTGCCAGATTGTCTTGCTGAAGTTGGTGCGTACGTACACAGTGGCAACGTCATTCGGGGTGAGGTCGGGGTATTGCGAGACCTTTTCCAGGCGAGCCTTGAGGGCGGCGCCCTCGGCGTCGAGTTCCTTGGCGGTGGACGCTGGGTTAGCGGTCAGCAGGACGGCCTTGGTGACTTCGAGACCGAGTTCGACGTGGGCGGGGCGGACCTTGTTTTGGAGAGTGGTCGTAGCAGTGTGAATGGTGTCAACAGTGGTGGCGACCAACTTGATCCTCGGCATGATCGTCGACGGGTCGTAGAACGGGATCCCCCCATGAGCGAGGGTCTCGATGAGGCCACGCAGGTCGAAGGCAGCCTTGAGAAGATCTCGGATCTGGTCAGAGTAGTCAGAACCGGGGACGGATTTCTGTACTGACTGAAGGGTCGCAATACGTGCGTTCAGAAGCTGCATACTATTGCGAGCTTCATTGGCCGAGAGCTCGTGGGTGCTGGTCGCCGAGATGGTCGTCGTCGGCTCGACAGCATGAGCACTGGGAGCTGACAGCGCCGCTGGCACGAGCATTGCGCCGACAAGGAGAGGAGCTACAAGATGGGTCTTCTTCATAAAGGTTCTCCGTTTATTGGTTGCGGATGCCCCGGTCGAGGCAAGCGAAGTGTATCGGATATTTGGATGGGGGGCGATGTGATGAACGGCGTGTACGCCGCCAACATTTGTTGGAGCTGTGATCATGCGTGCGTCATTCCGGTAGGGGCCCCGTGTGGTGTATGGCTACGATGGTGCATAGACCCGTTCAGGCGTGTTGCAAGCGTGGCCAGATGGCATGCCTAACACACCGAATATGAAGTTAATGCGCGGGCAATTCGAGATCTTCTGTTTCATAATCTTGGAGGTCAAGAACTGGTGAAAGTGCCTTGCGAGAATCTGCTCTAAGGTGCCCACGATATGGTTGAGTTCATCGCAGTGTGGAGCTTTTGGTCTTCAGGAATAATCCTCGCTGATCGGGTGTCGGATGCGTGTCCAGGTTAACTTCATCATCACGTGTTTGCGTGGCACTGGATCGGTCACGTTAGGCCAATGAAGCACGTCATATGGCTATCGCTGATTGAGTCAATGTGGTAATTGACATTGGTTGAGATTTCAGTACATATTTTCAATGTGAAGCCGTAAAACCGGGTTTGCTGGTTTACGTGGTGGTCATGCTGCTCCTGGGGGTGGTTCGACCAAAGTGTTTGCTGCAGGTGCGCTTCTAAGCCCGTGGTTGGGGTGCATGCGGATGGTGGAGTTGGAGTCCGTTAAGGAGTGGAAGGTTGGGGTCCGTGTGTGGTTGTGGGTAAAGAGAGGGAATGACTGGGTCAGGGTTGGGTATCAGGATGCGCATGTCTTCCAAGGTGGTGGGCGTGGAAAAGGGCAGGTGCGCTAGTACAATGCTATGGGAAATAAGAAAACCATTTTTCATGGCCAAGTTGATGTTTTAAAGGAATGATTGACACTCTCGAGCGGGTCAATTCACCTGATGAGCCGCTGCCGTGCTCTCCGTGGTGATGGTATATGCAGGCCTACGACGGAATCAGTAAGGAGGTTTATGGGAGAATTCATAGCTGTCGTCGTCACTGTTCATCTCCACTCTGATGACGTTGGTTGCGTCGATGATATCGACGAATTGAGAATACTTCTCAATTCCACTGAGGCTCATGGGTGCCTTCCTTGATGTGGCTGTCCTGGTCAAGAGGGAACGTTGGATGTCCGGGATCGTTGGCAGTGATGTATCTGTGTCGGATACGGTCGTCCTGCGGCTCGACTCACATCGACAACCGCACACCCGAGCGGGACCTGCGTAGTAGACGATGTCCGCCGTGACCGGAAGGGTTCTGCGATGACGTGTTCCCGACGATATTGAAGCGTTGGCTATTCGATGTTGTGTCTTTTTGATGCAGGGGCGGCCCCACCTCATGCGAGCCGTTCGACGTGCGTCCCAGCTCTAGGAGGTCGCACCGTCACTCCTTGGCCGCGAATGGTGCAGGTTTCGCACCGTCGCGGTACCCGGTGACGATCGTCACCGGACGCTCGCCGCGAGCTTCCATAGCCTGCCGATAGAGGCGGCCAGCCCGGTAGGAGGATCGCACAAGCGGTCCGCTCATCACACCGACAAATCCAATCTCGCGGGCCTCTTCGGCTAACTCATCGAACTCCTGAGGCGTCACCCAACGGTCGATGGGGTGTAGGTAGGAGTTCGGGCGCAGGTACTGGGTGATCGTCAGCAGGTCGGTGTTGGCGTCATGGAGTGCCCGCATGGCCTGTGAGATTTCTTCACGGGTTTCGCCCATGCCAAGAATGAGATTTGACTTGGTGATCAGACCGGCCTCATGTGCAGAGTCCAGGACGGCCAAAGAACGGTCGTAGCGGAATCCGGGTCGAATGCGCTTGAAGATGCGGGGGACTGTCTCAAGGTTGTGACCGAAGACCTCCGGGCGTGCTTCGAAGACGATGTCGAGCAGGTCCTGTTTGCCGGAAAAATCTTGGGCCAACATCTCGACGCTGACGCCGGGAGTTACCTGGTGGATTTGACGAATCGTCTCGGCGCATAACCAGGCACCCTCGTCCTCGAGGTCGTCTCGGCATACCGACGTCACGGTAGCGTAGCGCAGCCCCATCTGCTTGACGTACTCTGCGACGCGACGCGGCTCGTCTTTGTCGTAGCCTTCCGGCTTGGCCGACTCGATCTGACAGAAGTCACAACGGCGGGTGCAGTGGTCGCCGCCGATGAGGAAAGTGGCCTCGCGATCCTCCCAACACTCGAAAATATTGGGGCAGCCAGCCTCTTGACACACGGTGTGCAGATCTCCGTCGATCATCCGGCGACGCATGTCGCGGTACTCCGGACCCATTGTGGCCCGAGTCTTGATCCAGTGGGGCTTGTTCTCGATGGGCGTCTGAGAATTCTTGACCTCGACTCGGAGGAGCTTCCTACCGTCTGCTTCGACACTCACGCCGGCCAGTTTAACTGCGCGTGCCGAAGTTGCGAAGTCTCAGGGAATGGGTGACGACGAAGAGGCTCGAAAGGCTCATGGCAAGCCCAGATATCAGCGGGTTCAGGAAACCGGCGGCCGCGATCGGGATCGCTGCAATGTTGTAGATGAAAGCCCATGCAAGGTTGCCGCGGATGGTCCTTAGAGTGCGTCTCGACAACCCAATGGCGTCCGGGACGACCCCGAGATGGTGGCGTACGCAGATGATGTCGGCGCTGCGCATCGCGATATCAGTGCCGGTGACCAGCGCCATGCCAAGATCGGAGCTTGCCAAGGCAGCGGCGTCGTTGATGCCGTCGCCTACCATGGCTACCACGCGGCTTTCAGAGCGAAGTCTCTCAACGACCCCGGCTTTGTCGGTGGGTAGGACCTCGGTCAGGACCTCGTCGGTGCCAAGTTGTGTTCCGACGGCTTCTGCGGCGGCTTTCGAATCACCAGTGAGGAGAACTGTTCGTAGCCCCATATCTTTGAGCTGGGCGATGACTTCCGAGGCCTCGGGTTTGACGGTGTCGGCGACGACAAGGGCAGCTGCGGCCTGACCGTCGATCGCTACCAGAACGGCGGAACGGCCTGTTTCGGCTGCTTTCTCAACGGTGTGGCTCAGCTCGGCGGGAATCTTGATCTCTGCCTCCGTGAGAAAGGCAGGGTTGCCAACCATGACACGATGCCCCTCAACCTCGCCACTGGCGCCTCGTCCAGCGAGGGTGCGCGGGCTGGGGCACGCTGGAATGGTGCCTTTGACAGCTGCTACCACAGCTTTGGCCACCGGGTGGGTGGAGTGTTGGTCCAGGGCGGCGGCGTAACGGTGGGCGCGATCGACGTCCTGCCCGTTGGCAGGGAGCGTCGCGACGAGAGTCATCTCCCCGCTGGTGACAGTACCGGTTTTATCAAAGACCACGGTATCAATGCGACCGGACGCCTCCAGAGCTTCTGGCCCCTTAATGAGGATGCCCAGCTGACCACCTCGGCCAACCCCAACCATGAGGGCAGTCGGCGTCGCTAAACCCAGGGCGCACGGGCAGGCTATGACAAGCACCGAGAGGCCTGCCGAGAGGGCATGCCGGGTTCCTGCCCCGGCGATCCACCAACCGAAGAAGGTCAAGACGACGATGGCAAGAACAGCTGGCACAAAGATCTCGACGACCTTGTCCACCAGACGCTGGACGTTGGCTTTGCGAGCTTGGGCCTCCTCGGCTAACACCGCCATGCGGGCGAGCTGACTGTGGTCACCGACTCCGGTAGCTCTGGCCACGATCCGCCCGGTAAGGTTCATCGTTCCGCCGAGCACCGCTGACCCTACAGTTACGTCGGCGGGCATCGGTTCGCCGGTCATCATCGACGTATCGATACTGGAAGACCCCTCGATAACCTCCCCATCGGCGGCCAAAGTCTCTCCGGCCAAGGTAATGAAGAGGTCACTCTGGTGTAGCTGCTCAACGGGAACGACGGTCTCGATTCCGTTACGCAACACCCGCGCATTCTTGGCAGCCAGCTGCCTCAAAGCTGTTAGCACAGACCGTGCCGACCTCTTGGCGCGGGCTTCAAAGTAGCGTCCGGCTAGCAGAAAACAGGTCACCCCGGCGGCGACGTCAAGGTAAAGGGTGTCAGCCCCCGCCGGGGTGATGCCGTAGCCCAGCCAATACCTCTCGTGGTCCTGAGCTCCAATGAGGATGGAGATGAACGACCATCCGAAAGAGGATAAAACCCCTAGTGAAACTAGGGTATCCATGGAGGTCACACCGTGGCGCAAATTCGTCCATGTTGCCTTGTGGAATGGCCACGCTGACCAGAAAACCACCGGCAGGGAGAGGGAGACGAGTAGCCAGTCCCACGCGGGGAAACGTAATTGTGGTTCCAAAGCTAAGACCAGGCCGATGTCCATGAGGGGCAAGGTCAGGAGCACGGCCACAATGAGGCGGCGCCTTAACATGGTGATGCGGCGCTCTGCCTCGGCTGCTAGATCGATGTCGGAGAGCAGGGCTGCGGTGTAGCCGGCATCCTTGACAGCGGCTATCGCATCCTTGACGCCCATGCCAGTTACCGTCGCCCGCTCAGAGGCGAAATTGACACTCGCGTGCACCCCGTCAATGCGGGACAGCCTTTTCTCGATCGTTGTGGCGCACGCAGCGCAGGTCATCCCGCTGATTTGCAACTGCACCGGCGGATGTAGGACGGTTTGCTCCTCGTCAGGGGGACTCATTGCGGCCGTGCTCATGACTTGGTCCCTGGATCGTGCGGCTTGATCTCCTGACCAGCCATTCGGGCGAGCATGTCGTTGTAGGCGGCCAGGGACTCATCAAGGCCGGCGTCCTCAGAAGCATCGACCCGCCGCTGGTCGCGACAGTCCGAGATGAACCACTGCACGCACAGCGCGATGAGGACCAGCGCCATCGGGATCTCGCCGGTGGCCCAGGTGATCTGGCCACCGAGGTTCTGGTCGTCATGCAGATTGGGAACCCACGGAATAGATAGTGCCTCGTAAAAATCCTTGCCGATGATCTGGTGGGCATTCATCGTGATGACGGCGAAGAACGAGTGGAAAGGCATTGCAGTAATAACGAACCCCAATCGGCCGATGTGGGGCAGTGACACTGGTAGATCGTCCAAGCCAATGACGTATTCAAACAGCATGAACCCGGCCATGAGGAAATGCAGCAGCATCCACTGGTGTCCCCAATGGTAGCGCATGAGGTAGTCGAATATCGGGGTGAAATAGACGACGTAGAAGCTGGCAATAAAGACGATCCATGCGGCGAAGGGGCCGAATAGGATCTTTGTGGGACGCCATTCCAGCGTCGCCATGAGGCAGTCATGGGGTCCGTTGAAACCATCGTTGATCTGGTCTCCGGAACGCAATACCCGTCTTAGGAGGGTGATTGGCGCTCCCAGCACCAGTAGGGCCGGAACCAGCATGTTGAAGGTCATATGAACGAGCATGTGCCAGCTGAACTGCATTGAGGAGTATTCCCACAACCCGGTGCTGGCAAGATATATCACCACGACCCAAGCCCCGATCCATGAGCCTATACATGCCCCAGACCAGGCTTCGCCACGACGCTTGAGGGTCCTAACAGCGACGTAATAGCCAACAATTCCGAGGACTGACAGAGTCCAGAAACCGATGTTGGGACGGCCGGGAGCCAGCAGGATGGCGGCTGTGGGTGCCGGTGGTAGTTCATAACCGAGGTAATTGACAGCCGGGGTTTGACCAATGAGGTAGCGCGGTGGTATAAGCTGATTTGATGCTCCCGTCACAATCAGCACGATCGCCACCATCGTCACCCCGAGCCAGCTCAGCATCCTGGTACGTGGCAGCCAGGTGATGACGACCCAGATAGCTGTAGCGACGAGCACGATGATGCGGGCCACGCCCCATCGGTCAGAGCCCCAGGAACGCTCAGCCTGACCTTGCCAGGTGACAATAATGCCTCCAGCAAGGGCTACGGCGGCGCCGATGCGTTGCTTCCAGATAAGACGGTTGGTGAGGGCAGGGCGCGGGCCGTCAAGGACCTCGACCAGAACGCAAGCAGCGGCGACTGTCATGCCGATGGTGGCCAGAGCTCCGGAGTCGGTGGCGAAATCGTGGTTAAGGCCCACCGAAATTGCCCCGGTGACGGGAACCGGCAATGCGGCCAGGACCGTCATTAAGCTTGCCACTACGAGGCCGCCGAGATGGGTGCTCAGTAGAGCAAGCAGGCCGACCAGCAGCCCCAAGACTGCGACGACGAGCCAAGCCGCTACAGATGGGGTTGAGGTGATGTAGGTCGGGAGATCGAGGAACGCCTGCTCGACGGTCAAACCGGCGGAATCAGCGGATTCCAGGGGGATCATGAGCAGGGCCAGTGCAACCCACATCTGTGCGGCTAACCATGCCCGGCGTCCGCGGGTGCGGGTGGAATCGACGACATCCCGATGCGGCGAGCACAAGGTGGCGCGAACAAGCTCTGTTAGCGTCCACACCAGGGCTGTCCAAAACAGGGTTTCGACGACGGCATGCAGGACGCTAGTGAGGGTGTCTGGATTCTCCCTGCCCAGCAGACGAGGTTCCAGGGGACGGAGTCGTCCAATCACCGCGGCGACGATGGCCATGGCGACACCTGTGGCCGCTAACAGCGGTCCAGTGGTGCGGGCGTGGCTGGGATACGTCACCGACATCTCCTTTGGGGCAGGGTAGAGGGAACTGTAGCCGAGGGAACGGACAGGATCATGACATGGGATGCAGGAACGCCGGGTGCTCCCGACGCGGAATGTCTGGGCTCATCTCATACGGCTGAAACGACATCATCTCAGTGAGGATGGGCTCGAGGTTGCCAGCCACCTCTAGCAGAGAGGGGACCTCGGCGTCGGGGCCGTACAGACGTCTTAGTTCGCGTGCCATGCTGGTCACGTCGGCGTCGGAGATGCCACACGGAATAATGTTGTCGAAGCCAGCAGTGTCGGGGTCGATGTTGAGGGCGAAACCGTGCATCGCTGTCTGTCGAGAGACGCGGATGCCGATGGCGCACACTTTTCGCTCGGGTCCCACTCCATCGGACGGGAACCACACTCCGGTTCGTCCAGGGACGCGCCCGGCACGCAATCCGTATTGGGCAACGAGCCGGATAATGGCTTCCTCTACTCGGCGCACATAATCGACAACGCCGATACCGCGCTGCAAGAAGACAATCGGGTAGCCGACAAGCTGACCAGGGCCATGCCAGGTGATTTCACCGCCTCGGTCCACTGGAACGACCGGGGTGCCGTCGAAAGGATAAGCCTCTTTGCGGGTGCGTCGTCCGGCTGTGTAGACGGGATCATGTTCGACATAAATGACCGTGTTGGGGCGCTGGTGGGCGGACACCTCAGCGTGCACCTCGCGCTGATGCGCCCAGCACTTGTTGTATTCAGTGCGGGTGGGACGGCTATCTGCAATCCCCAGGTACTCGAAGTGTAGTCCGGCGGGATGATCAACCCAGCCGCGGGGCTTCACCCCCTCAACTATCTGTGGAGTGTGGGGCTGAGGCGTGGGAGGGTCCTGTTGCATCACATCTTGCGATCATAGTGTCGGCCATGCAATGAGGTGACGTAGCCGCCGAGTTCGAGCAGCATTCGCAAGGGGCGGGCGTAAACGGCGAGGCGGTGGGATCGATCCCACCGCCTCGGGCTTGCCCTGGGTATTCAGCTTCCCGGGCCCGCGTTCTTCTTAGCCTCCAAAGGTCAGAACTCTCCGGCGAAGTCGCCCTCTTCCAGACGAGCCTTGATGCCCGATAGGAAGCGAGCCGCCACGGCGCCGTCAATGAGCCGGTGGTCGTAGGACAGCGAGAGGTACATCATGTCGCGGACTGCGATGGTATCCTCGCCGAACTCGTTGGTGACGACGACTGGGCGCTTAACCAGAGCACCGGTGCCGAGGATGGCGACCTCGGGCTGGTTGACGATCGGGGTGTCGAAGAGGGCACCGGCCGAGCCATAGTTGGTGATGGTGAAGGTGCCGCCGGACAGCTCGTCAGGGGTTACCTTGTTGTCGCGGGTGCGGGCAGCGAGATCGCCAATCTGGTGGGCCAACCCAGCGATATTGAGATCACCGGCGTTCTTGATGACCGGAACCAGCAGCCCGCGCGGGGTATCAACGGCGATGCCGATGTTCTCAGAAGAACCGTAGGTGATCGTCCCCGCCTCGGTGTCGATATTTGCGTTGAAGGTCGGATTGGCCTTGAGGGCCTCAACGACGGCCTTAGTAATGAAAGGCAGGTAGGACAGACCGACTCCCTCGCGAGCCTTGAAAGCAGCCTTCTCAGCGTTGCGGATGCGGGAGATAGCGGTCATGTCCACTTCGACGGTGGCCGTCAACTGAGCCGAGATCTGTAGGGACTCAACCATCCGCGAGGCGATGACTTTGCGTAGACGGCTCATCTTTTCGGTGGTGCCGCGCAGAGCGGCAGCCTCCGGAGAGACTTCCTGGGAGGCCTTACGGGCTGAACTAGCCGGTTTCGGAGCAGCCGGGGCAGGGGCAGCCGGTGCCTGAGGAGCTGAGGGAGCCTCTCCAGACTTACCGGCTGCAGCTAGTACGTCTTGCTTGCGAATACGACCCCCGACACCAGTTCCGGTGATCGTCGACAGGTCGACGTTGTTCTCCCGGGCGAGCTTGCGGACTAGCGGGGTGACGTAGACGTCCGACGATGGGTTGGTGGCGCGTGGGGCGACCTCATTGGTCCCGGCGGGTTTGGGAGCCTCGGCGGGCTTCGGCGCGGCCGGCGCAGGGGCCTCCTCGGCCTCGCTCTTCACCGGCTCAGGCTCGGCCTTTTCTGCGGGCTCAGCCGTCGGCTTAGCAGGCGCAGAGCCCGACTCGGAGGGGTCGCCGATGATGGCTAGGACGGCGCCGACTTCGGCGTCTTCGTCTTCGGGGACCTTGATCTCAAGTAGGGTGCCGGAGGCGGGGGAGGGGACTTCGGTATCGACCTTGTCGGTGGACACCTCAAGTAAGGGTTCGTCGGCCTCGACGGTGTCTCCGACAGCCTTGAGCCAGCGGGACACGGTGCCTTCGGTGACGGACTCGCCCAGTGCAGGAAGAGTGACTTCGGTCGACATGTGTTGGAGCTCCTTTGCAAGCCGCGACGGATTCGTGGCAAGCCTAGCTTGACTGTGGCCAAATGTGCAGTTGGTCCCATTTTTGGATTCAGAAAATGTCATCCGAATACGGCAAGGGGCAGGGGCCATGGCCCCTGCCCCAATGGTGATACTTATGATCAGCCAGCCATATGTGCGGCGAGCTGGACCAGAGTGCGCACTCCGAATCCGGTTCCTTGAATCGGGGTGTAGTCATGGGCCGAGGCCTCGTTGTACGCCGGGCCGGCGATGTCGAGATGGGCCCAGTCGGTGCCTGGGGTCACGAAACGTTGCAGAAAAGCTGCAGCGAGCATCGCGCCGCCTTCGCGAGCGCCGGAGGACTTGACGTCGGCAATGTCGGAATGCAGGCCTTCGCGAACCTCGTCGGTAATCGGAAGCTCCCAGAAGTCCTCGCCGGCAGCCTCGGAAGCGTCGAGCAAGGTGTCTGCCGCCTGGGCCCCCGAGGTCATGACACCTGCGGTGTGGTTACCGAGAGCGACCATGCAGGCGCCGGTCAGGGTGGAAATGTCGACGATGAAGTCAGGGTCGTCCTCACACGCGCGGGCCAGGCCGTCGGCCATCACGATGCGTCCCTCGGCATCGGAGTTGCCATTCTCGACTGTCGTCCCATCGTACATAGTGACGACGTCAGAGGGGCGCCACCCTGATCCAGACGGCATATTCTCTGCTAAACACCCGTAAGCAACCACGCGAACGTTGAGCCCGAGGCGGGCAATCGCGCCGATAGCGGCGAGTACCGCAGCAGCACCGCCCATATCGCACTTCATGGTGTACATGTTGGCAGCAGTCTTGATATTGAGGCCGCCAGAGTCGAAGGTAATGCCCTTGCCCACTAGAGCCAGCGTGGTGGTGGATCCTTCCGGGGCGTATTCCACGCGGACCAGACGTGGGGAGTGGGCTGAGCCTCCGCCTACCGCGAGGATGCCGCCGAAGCCACCACGCCCCAGGGCTTTCTCGTCGAGCACGTCGACGGTGACGTCCGAGAGGTTGTTGCACCAGGATTGCACCGAGGCGGCGAAAGTCTTCGGGTAGAGTAAGTTGGCTGGAGCGTCCACCCAGTCGCGGGCGGTGTAGACGGCATCAGCAAGGATACGGGCTTTGTTGAGCTCGGGCTTAGCGCCATGGGCATTGGACACGATCGTGACAGTCGAGATCTCGGGCTCATTCGAGGTTGCGGTAATGGTCGGCACGTTATAGCAGCCGAGTAAGGCCCCCTCGGCGGCGATTCGAACCTGCTCGGCCGAGACTGTCCCCATGTCAACGGCTATTTTGAGGCTGCTGCCGTGTGATAGGTCAGCGGCGGCACGAGCGCCCGAACCGGCAGCCTTGCGCAGGGACTCGCCATCGAATCCCTCAGCTCCGCAGCCAACCAGAACGAGGCTGTTTCGAAACCATGGCAGCACCACGGTGGAACCAAGTTTGGTAGATCCGCCGGCCCGAATGGCCACTTCGACGAGCGGGGCGCCGAAGGTCTCTTCAGCTTCTTTGACAGCGCGCGGTGCCAGCCCCTGGACGGTGGGGCCTTGGGAACCCTCGACCAGACCGGCAATCACGACGTCGGCGCCGTTGGCATTTCGCGACACCTTGAGGTCGGGACGCGGGCGGATGGGCAGCTGGGTGCTGTTGGCCACGAGGATTCCTCTCATTCGGTGGAAGGTTCCATTCGGTAGATAATTTCGGGATGGGCCCGGTCATTCCCCGGGGCGACACCTCGTCGGTCAGCCTAGTCGAGGGATGTCAAGTGCGTGGCGGCGCGGTCGTAATGAGTCGCCAGTATGGTGAGTTTGTGAGCTCTACAACGTCGGCACAGCACAGCGCACCGTTAGGCCGTGCGAGTCATCCCAAGCTTCGGTTGGTTCTCGACATCGTTGTTGCTGCGGCCGGGGTTACCTTGCTGGTGTGGGGAATTATGGTGATGGCCTCGCCCACAATCTCTTGTCGAGGTGTCGAGATGCATCCGGGGGACACCTGTCACAAGGCCACGTACACGGCAACCCATACCGACACCGTGCAGACGTACGAGCAACGGCGTCGTTCTATAGCTCAGTCCCGTCCGACTGTTATTGGGCTGGGGATCGCCTTGACAGTTTTTGGTGCGGTGATGACTTGGCAGACCGTGAGGGTCCGCGATCACTCTTCCGATAGTTCCATCGGGCCGTAGACGACATCGTTGTCCTTCATAAGGGTGACTTCGTCGATTCCAGCATCTTGTAGCTCGGGCCAAGTTTCAGAGAGCCATGCTTCGGCCTCCTCCTGGGACTTGAACTGCTGCTCGGCTCCGAGTTCACCGAGGTGTTCGGAGCCTTTGACGGTGATGCGGGACTGCTTAAAAAGCCACGAGTAACTCATACCTACAAGACAATCACGTCTGCCACGTCTGCGTCCCACAAAGCTATGAGTCAATTCTTTCGCCACGTTCGACGCGCGGTGCCGGGTTGCGCCAGCGACGCACCGTCATAGCGCGATTGTTGAGGTAGGACCACAGTCCACGCAGGGAAGCGCTGGGGTAACGGGCTCGGATCCCCTTCTTCGCCCCGTGCCACAGGCGCCAGGAATCAATGAGCCACAAGATCATCACGATCAGCATGCCCATGGACATGGCGTTGATGGCGCCAACGGCGGTTGGAGCGATGAAGAGCATGGCCAACCAGATCACCATGACGGCTAGGAAGATCGGCATAATGAATTCGCTGAAAGTCCAACGCGAGTCAATGTAATCGCGCAGGTAGCCCCGCTCTGGGCGTCGCTCGGCCGCTTCCATAGCCGCGGCCTGGCGCTCACGCTTGGCCAGACGCTCGCGTTTGCGGGCCTCCTTCTTACTCAGCGTCGGATTGAGACGGTGACGACGGGCAGCCTCAGCTTCGGCGCGGGTTGGCGTCGGCCCCTTCTTCGCGGTGTGCCGGGATACGGTCTTCTGCTGTGCAACAGGCGCCTTATGGGCAGCCGTTTGGTGCTCCTTACCGGCGTGACCCCCCCTACTAGCCCGTTGTTTTTTGCCGGTTGACGAGGTCTTCGGAGCGCGTCTGGGAGCTGCGGTAGCCGAGGAAGAGGAGGACTCAGTACTAGATCCCGGCTCTGCCTCGACGGTCTCCTCCGTCGGTCCGGTCTTCTTGCTGGTTCCCTGCTCGTAGGGGCGGAACAGTCCCACGATCCATCCTTTTATGTGTCGTCCTCGCGCGCCCGGTGGCTTGTTCCAGCTGGCGCGACCCTGTCTGGGCTGAGAAGATTGTACGGGTATTGCTGTTGCCGATGTTGCGCAGTCCCGTACCCTAATGATCAGGCAACCGCAACGCTGACGACTTCCCGGAGTCCTCAAGCACCGAAGGGGAAGGATTCGACTCCACCTATGGCTGGCATATTTGCACGACTTTCGACGGTTTTTCGCTCTAAGGCGAACAAGGCCCTCGACAAGGTCGAGGATCCGCGCGAGACCCTCGACTACTCCTACCAGCGTCAGCTCGATATGCTGCAGAAGGTGCGCAGGGGCGTCGCCGACGTCGCCACGAGCCGTAAGCGCGTCGAGCTGCAGATGAATCAATTACAGACCGATGTCGACAAGATACAGAACGCTGCCAGTCGCGCACTCGAGCAGGGTCGTGAGGATCTCGCCCGTGAGGCGTTGACCCGTAAGGCAACTCTGCAGGCCCAGCTCAATGATCTGCAGACCCAGCACGCCACCCTGCAGGCTGAGGAAGAGAAACTCATCCGCGGGTCGCAGCGCCTCCAGGCTCGAGTGGATGCCTTCCGCACCAAGAAAGAGACCATCAAAGCTACCTACTCCGCAGCTGAAGCCCAGACCCGCATCAACGAGGCCTTCACAGGTCTTAATGAGGAAATGGGCGACATCGGCATGGCGATCACCCGCGCCGAGGACAAGACGATGGAACTGCAGGCTCGTGCTGGAGCCATGGACGAGCTTATTGCCAGTGGTGCTATTGAGGATCCCACTCGCAGTTACGGCGACGACATCACCCGGGAGCTCGACAGTCTGGCCAACGACCATGCCATCGACGCTGAGCTGTCGGCTTTGAAGGCTCAGCTGGGGGCAGGGCGTGATTCCGCCCCGGAGCTCGAGTCCGGCGCCGAAAACGGAACGGACCCGCATACGGGATCGCGATCTGTGCGACGTCAGGAGGATCAGTCATGATCATTCGCATTGTTGGTGAAGGCCAGTGGCAGGTGCCCGACATCGAAATGGGTCATCTCAATCGCATCGATGCCCGCGTCGAGCACGCTATCGAGACAACCTCGCAAAATGAGCTCACCGAGGCCTTAACTGAGCTGGTGACGACGGTGCGGACTGTTGGTACTCCGATTGCTGACGACAACATCATCGACTCGGACCTCATCGTTCCTGACGTTTCTGCGACGATCGAGGAAGTCTCAGTCTGGCTGTCGGAGAACCCGGCCGGCGACGGTCTTATCCCCGGTTGATCCCCTGAATGTCCCTGTTCCGCTGCGCGCTGAACCGGTACCGTTCGGTGTGGACAGCGTGCTGCGGATACAGTGGATAATGCGACGGGACGACACACCCGCCCGATCCATCAAGATCGACCACCCGGGTCATCTCCCGGGACTGTCCATCACACGTTCTTGGAGCCCATATGACCGACGCCCTTACCCCTCCCGCCACTGACGGAATCATCCTTACCGACGCGGCTGCCGCGAAGGTGAAGTCGTTGCTCGATCAAGAAGGTCGTGACGACCTCGCGTTGCGTCTGGCTGTGCAGCCTGGCGGTTGCTCGGGGCTGCGGTATCAGCTGTTCTTCGACGAGCGTCACCTCGAGGGCGACGTTGTAAAGACCTACGGTGGGGTCGATGTGGTTACTGACCGTATGAGCGCCCCGTATTTAGCTGGTGCCACGATTGACTTCACGGACACCATCGAGAAGCAGGGGTTCACTATCGACAATCCTAACGCGACTAGCACCTGCGCTTGTGGGGACTCTTTCCACTGAGCTGGTTCTGGGGATCGGGAACTCTTCCCAGGCAGGCTCGTTGGAGTCATTAAGGCGTTTCGTCAGTCCTACTGGGCGGACGAAGCGCCTTATTTTCGCTATTGTTCGATGTGACGGACACAACAGTTACCTGTTCCCATCGTCGGGTCGGGGGCGGGCTTGCAATGGGGAGGGTGAACCGTGGGACGCAGAGTCAGCTGGCGACACGACCTTGTCCGGGACGTGCCCCGAAGTGGCAGGCGTGCTGCCGGAAAAGCCGGTGGCATCTGTGCCGCAGTGATTGCGGTGGTGGCCCTCAGCGGCTGTGGCAGTACTGGCCCCGGGCGCGCAGCTCGTCTCGGTCTTGTCGATCCGGCGTCCGATCGCGCCGTGCACATGGGCAATATGTGGATTGGCGCCTGGGTTGCGGCGCTTGTCATCGGCGTATTCGTATGGGGGCTCATCGGATTTGCCGCTTTCAAGTTCCGTCGTAAGGACGGTGACCCGGCGATTCCGCGCCAGTCTCGCTATCACCTTCCGCTTGAAGTGCTCTACACCATCGTTCCTTTCCTCGTGATCGGCGTGCTGTTCTTCTATACCGTTCGTACCGAGAACAAGGTGCTCGACAAGGATCCTGACCCTCAACATGTCGTTAATGTTGTCGGCCAGAAGTGGTCGTGGACCTTTAACTATATGGAGGCCAATAATCCTGACGCCGGTGGTGTTGTCACCCATGAGGTTGGCACTATCGAGAAGATTCCGGATCTGTACCTTCCGGTGAACCAGTCAGTGCGCTTCCGCCTCAAGTCCGCTGATGTTATCCACTCGTTCTGGGTGCCGGCCTTCTACTTCAAGATGGACGTCATTCCGGGCCATCCCAACCAGTTTGACCTCACCCCGACGAAGATCGGTGTTTACGACGGTAAGTGCGCCGAGCTGTGTGGAACCTATCACGCAAATATGATCTTCAAGGTGCACGTGGTGTCGGTTGAGGACTACAACAAGCACCTTCAGCAGCTCAAAGCTCAGGGCGACACCGGTGAGATCAAGCCTGCGAACTCGGTTGCTGCCCTCACCACCACCGACTCACATGAGGGGGAGAAGAAGTGACCAGCGCATCCATTGCTCAGCGGAGCGCACCTCCTGCCGTTACTCGCCAGGAGCGTCGCAAGGCCAGCTTCGGTGCCCTCGTTTGGGATTACATGACGACGACCGACCACAAGAAAATCGGCCGGCTGTACTTTGGTACGTCGCTGTTTTTCTTCGCCTTTGGCGGCATCCTTGCCCTGCTTATTCGCGCCGAGTTGGCATATCCAGGCATGCAGTTCATGCACCAGGAGACCTTCAATCAGTTCTTCACGATGCATGGCACGATCATGCTGCTGATGTTTGCCACCCCGCTGTTTTCCGGGTTCGCGAACTTCTTCATGCCGCTTCAGATCGGTGCCCCGGACGTCGCATTCCCGCGTATTAACCAGTTTGCGTACTGGCTGTACCTTTTCGGTTCCTTGATGGCCTGTAGCGGCTTCCTCACCCCTGGTGGTGCTGCCAGTTTTGGTTGGTTCGCCTATGCGCCACTGTCGGACGCCATCAACTCTCCGGGTGTCGGCGGGGACCTGTGGGTGATGGGCCTGTACCTCCTTGGTTTGTCGTCCATCCTCGGTGCTGTCAACTTCGTGACGACGATCATTCTCATGCGTACCCCCGGCATGACGATGTTCCGGATGCCGATTTTCTCCTGGAATATCCTCATCACCTCGATCATGGTGCTGGTCGTCTTCCCAGTCCTGTCGGCTGGTCTGCTCGTCCTCGAGGCTGATCGGGTTCTGGGGGCCCATATCTTCGACGCTGCGAACGGTGGCCCGATCCTGTGGCAGCACCTCTTCTGGTTCTTCGGGCACCCGGAGGTGTACGTCATCGCCTTGCCGTTCTTTGGCATCATCACTGAGGTGCTGCCAGTGTTCAGTCGCAAGCCGGTGTTTGGCTATGTCGGCCTGGTGTTCGCGACCCTGGCTATTGGTGGTCTGTCGGTGTCTGTGTGGGCCCACCACATGTTCGTGACTGGCGCGGTCTCCCTGCCGTTCTTCTCCTTCATGACCTTCACGATCGCTGTTCCGACTGGTGTGAAGTTCTTCAACTGGATTGGCACCATGTGGGGCGGCTCGTTGAGTTTTGACACGCCGATGCTCTTTGCTATCGGCTTCTTGACGACCTTCCTGTTCGGCGGTCTTACTGGTGTCATGCTCGCTAGCCCGCCGATGGACTTCAACGTGTCTGACACCTACTTCGTGGTAGCCCATTTCCACTATGTGCTGTTCGGCACAGTGGTCTTCGCGATGTTCGCCGGGTTCTACTATTGGTGGCCGAAGATCACTGGGCACATGCTTAACGAGACCTGGGGCAAGATCCACTTCTGGAGTCTGTTCGTCGGTTTCCACACCACCTTCCTCGTTCAGCACTGGCTTGGTGTTGAGGGTATGCAGCGTCGTATTGCCGACTACGGTGCCTGGGAGGGATTCACCTTACTCAACCAGGTGTCGACCTTCGGTGCCTTCCTGCTGGCCATCTCGATGCTGCCGTTCGCATGGAACGTCTGGATTACTCGTCACGATCCGAATATCGAGGTCGCTGACCCGTGGGGTTGGGGCCGTACCCTCGAGTGGGCTACTTCGTGCCCGCCGCCCGCTCACAATTTCACGAAGATGATCCGCGTGCGCTCCACCTCTCCGGCCTTCGACATCAATCATCCGGAGGCCGCTCTGGCCCCCGAGACTGGGGAAGCTAATCCGCGAGAACTCGTCCACTCCGGTAAGGAGGATGCCTGATGAAACCGGAACGTTGGGTATTCGGCGGGCTCGGCCTGTTCTACGTCGTCGTCACCCCGGTGTACTGGTTGACGGCACATGAAGTGGCCGGCACCTGGGTGCTCGGGCTGTCGGCGGCGATGGCCCTGATGGTGTTTTTCTACGTCCAGGTCATCGCCAAGAAGATCAATCCTCGACCCTCCGACGAGAAGGACGCCGAGGTGATCGACGGGGCTGGTCCGGTCGGTTTCTTCCCGCCACAGAGTATCTGGCCGTTCTGGTGCGCGCTCGTTGTCGCCATCATGTGCCTCGGCCCGATCTTCGGCTGGTGGATCTCTCTGCTCGGGCTGGGCATTGGTATCTGGGCCGCCTCGGGTTGGGCTTTTGAGTACTACCGCGGGGATTACGCTCACTGACGTATCGACCATCGCCGCCACGGATCAGACCGCGGCGGCGATGTCCGTGTTTGGGCTAGATCAGGGCATCGACGGTACGCTCTCGTGCCCTGATCGCGCGGAGCCCTGCTAAAGGGGACAACACAATCAGTAGTCCAAGCCCGGCACACCACAGGATGACCCAATCTTTCGGCACCCATAATGTGAAGGACTCAGACAGGCTTTGCCCGACCACGACCGGAACGATGGCCAGGACGCTCGCGATGACGGAGCACAATCCGACCAGAAGCATGCTTTCGAGGATGGGGATCATTGCCCCCAGCCGTTTCGGGAGTCCTATGGCGAGTAGCTGCCGGCTCTGATTTCGTGCAATGTGTCCCAATGACGCGGAAACGCTGGCGGTGATACCCGCTGCGATGATGACGAGGGTAAGGCACACCGTCCACCAAGCGAACGGCATCTGAGGAGGTTCCGGTTCCACGTGGTAGGTGAGTAGCTGTGGATCGAGGCCTTGGCGGTGGACATAGTTGACGGCTTGAGTGATGTCGCTTTTCTGGACCCCCGTGTATACCCACTGGTGTGGTATCGATTGGGCTCGGATTCGGTCTAGGGTCCCTTTCACAATGACGCCGCCATAGATGTATGCCCATGTCGGGTTGACCTCGACCCGGCTGGATGGGATTGCGGCCTGGCGGCCATCGTCTAGGGCGAGGATTGTCTTTGCTGGGCCATCTGAAAATGACAGCATGAAACTGTTATTGAGATGTGCTCGCTCCTCGGTCGTGAGCTTCATATTCAGTACTCGTTCGGCGTCTTCCGGGGATGATACGACCATGACGGCCCGCGCGGTTCCGGAGTGATGGTTCGACGTGATCTCGCCACTGAGCATGTCGACCTTGACGGCACGCTTCATGCCGGTCGCAGTCTGCACGCTTCGGGGAAGGTCTTTTGGTACAGGGTTGCCATCTGGCGATTGCAGGATCAAGGTGTCCGGTGGGGCCATGCTCAGCGCCGCCGTTGACTGCTGGTATGAGGTCATGATGACGTTGACACTGGCAGGGATCACCAGGCATAGACACAACGCTGACCCCATGATCCGAATTCGTGCATCGTTGAAGTGCAGCGTCTTTACGGCCAGCAGGCCAGCGGGTGTTGGAAGCTTGACGACCGAGATGATTCCGGAAATGAGATCGGGCATGAGGAGGACGGCTCCGGATGAGACGAAGATGGCGCCATGCATGACGTCGTCGAGTTGGGTCCGGTTTTGGAGTGCGAATAGTCCGCCGATAATGAGAAGGACACCAGCCACTCGCCTGACCCACCGTAGCGTTGTTGCCGCCCGGGCATGGTGCGGCGTTGTCCTGTTTCGCCCATCAGCCCGCGGGCCGGTCAGTGGAATGGCCGCGATACTCATGGCGACAGTGAGTGCCAGGAGTGTCACGGCTAATGGGGCGATCGACACCGGTGGGCTGATGGGTTGTGTGAGTAGGTGAGGCACCAGGAATCTGCGAAGGGCCATTCCGAGTATCCAGCCTCCACATACACCTACCGACCATGCCGCCAGACAGATGGCGAGGACCGAGCCGAGTGCGGACGCGAGCGTTGCCGATAGCGGGATCCCCAGTTTCAGCATTGATTGCCGCTGTGCGCGGATGGATGTGGCGATCCTAGCCATCACGGTGAGTTGGACGGCACCTGTGAGCAAAAGGCAAGGGATCATCACGAGATAAGGGCTTCGAGAGGCCAACGATACCTGGGGGCTTGCGGAGATCTTTGCTCCATCACGGCTGGATGTGACAAGTGAGTCAGTCGGAGTCCCGTACAGCGTGCTGAATAAGGGTATGGCGGTGCTGAGCGGCAGACCATCCCAGACGTATTCCACGATGGGCGACAGTGACGGGTATCCTTTGGATGCTGCGGCAGACATGGATTTCCAACCGCTCGCGGCGCCGATGGCCACCAAAGCGTCTGTGGCGTAGGCATCGTGAAATGTCCCCACGACCCGCAATCGTGAGGTGTCGGAGAAGACGTGGATGCGACTGGGGTCGTGGAGACGTGCGGCCAAAGGCTCGGACAGGGCAACTTCTCCCGGACTGGAGGGCCAATGGCCAGCGGTCAGGTGATATCGCGATGCGGGTGAGCCCGAGGCCCATTCCATGTATTGAATTCGATCGTGGAAACCTGTCGACAATCCGGTGGTACGAAGGCCGTCAATTTGGAAGCTGGAACCAGTGGTGATGACGGATATGTTCCGTGCCCCGGATTTTCTCAGTCGATCGATTACCGTGCCCTGGGCAGGGTGCAGAGTTGTTTGTGCCTGGCTGATGGTGATGGATGCGTCATGACCATCCAGGTAACTAATTCTTTTCTGTGAACCAGTGAGGGCGAAGGATGACAGCGTCAGATACAGGGCGATGAAGCAAGCAATCACCACTGCGAATGGACATGACAAATTGATACGGTGCTTGTTTCGCGTCCAGATGTGGAATGTCTGGGCCGTTAGTCTTCTGTTCATGCGACGATTTGCCCGTCCAGGAGGGTGGTGACGGAGTCGCAGTGCTTCATGGCGAGTGGATCGTGTGTGGCCACGATGACGCACATCTGGTTGTCGTGTGCGAGGTCTCCCAGCAGCTCGAAGAGCCCTTCGGACGTCGTGGAGTCGAGCGCCCCAGTTGGCTCGTCGGCAAGGAGGATGTGTTGCCCGCTGGCCAGTGCCCGCGCAACCCCGACGCGTTGCCGTTGGCCACCCGAGACCTCGCCGGGGTGGCGTCTGCCCAATGACTCGATTCCTAGTTTTCGCATGGCTTCGTGGGCGATTTCAGTGGCATCGGACTTCGATGTGCCCTGCGCCCACAGGGGTAGCGCAATATTCTCGGTATTGGTCAACTCAGCGATGAGGTTGTCGTCCTGGAAGATGACGGCGATGTGGCGTAATCGAAATTGGGCTCTGCTCGCCTCGCTCTGATCAGATACGGTGACGCCTTCTGCGTAGACGGACCCCGAATCTGGGGTATCCAGACCAGCTAGGAGATTGATGAGGGTGCTTTTTCCTGATCCGCTTTCTCCCATGAGAAGGTGCACTCCAGAATGGGTGAAAGATACGCTGACGTTGTTGATCGCATGGACTCGGGTACTGCCTGATATGAACGTTTTGGACAGCGATTCCCCGCTGACTGTGGGATTCATATGATTCTTGCCTTTGTGTGATGAGGCGGGACGGCGCGCGTGCTGGTAGCTACGCACGCCGCCCCTCTTGCTATTAGCAGGATCCGTTCGTTGCCCACGAGGTCAGTTCATCATCATCCCAAGTGTTGATGTCGTTGTCCGACCGGTAGGCGAGCATGGTTACGCAACGACCCTTGCCGTCGGCATCATGGTACCAACGCGCATTGGTGCCTGACTTGTTTTCATATGACGACATAATGTCATTATTTTTGCTACTGACATTCATAATGCCGAGGCCAGCGCGTCGGTATCCCATGAGGCCAACGAAATTATTGTCCTCGTAGATACAAACCTGTTTGGAGGGGCAAAGGTTACTCCCTGCGTTCGCTTGGCTTGCCAAGCTCACGGGGATCACCACGGTCAATCCCGCGACAATAGTCGCGACCTTCTTGTTTCATTATTTTTCCCTATCTGTGGAATAGGATGGGCCTATCGCCCGACTGGTTGGGCGGCAACGTCCAACGCTGAGATAAACAGTATCCGATGGAACCGTGGCTGGTCAAGAAGGGTGATGACACTCAGGTAAATTCACGGAAGCGAGGAGTCATATTACATATATTTTTATCACGAACCCTTCGTACGGCCACCGTGGGGTGTGCGTAATAACACGAGGCTGTCAGGGCGTGCCAGGCATTCTGTGTAAATGGATCGGGCTTTTTAGCGATTGGGGAATCGATCAGGGTAGTTGAGCGCGAACCTCTATAAGGTTGCGGACCGGCCTTGGATTGTCTCTTCTTCCGGTGGCACGTTCGATGAGTTTGCTCGAAGATCTGCATCGACCTCGCCATTGATGGATTCCCGTGCAGCTAGACTTTCTCCCAGTCATCCTCGACCACCTACACAGACTGTGTGACACGACCGGCGGGACCGATCCAGTTGCCAAGCGATCTGAGGTACCTCCAGTGTTCGCTTCGTCACTTGTCGATGTGGTCGTCCTCATTCGACGCCATCTGCCGAAATCGCGCAGTTAAGGATGTGCAATCCCTTTCGTGTCTGGCCTGAACGTCGACACGGTAAGGGTTGCACGTCCGTTGAGAACCTAGGAATGCTATGAACGTGTTCGTTTCCTAAGCCCATGGTGCGTTAGACAAGTATGCAGTTAGCATCTGTAGATGCTTTGGGTCTTGGGTATTGGCTGACCCCGACAAGCACGTGACGTTCTGATGACACAGCGCGCTACGGGCCCTGCATAAGCTCAGGCTGGACGTCTCAGATCAGCCGGTATTGCGGAATCGTGGGAATGCCGAAGCCCCGATGGTTAACGATGCCGAGACCTGCCGCCTACCGAACGACAATGATGTCGTGGGGGAGACTAGAACGCCTCGGCAATGGGCGTTGGCCCGTCACAGAACCGAATGAACTTGCCCGCTGTGGCGTCGTCGTCAAGGCATGCTAGAGCGGCCTGTGCGACCGTTTCACGCGAGACTGTGGTGCCAGCGTATTCCTCGCCCTCGGTGAGGATCCGCACGCCCGAGGCCGGATCATGACTCAGCGTCACCGGCCCAAGGATGGTCCACCGAATCGATGAGTCCATGGTGTGACGGTCAGCGGCTGCTTTGGCGTCGGCGTAGGGGAAGAAAGAGTTGTCGGAGGGCACACCGTGGTTCGGGCTGCCGCACCAGGACACAAGCACAAAACGCGGACCGTGAGGGGACCGTCCGATAGCGTCAACGAGGGCGGTACACGCGTCGCGGTCGACAGCGTACGTGTCTTCTGGCGCACCCTTACCACCGGCTCCTGCCGACCACACCACAGCGTCGTGGTTACTGATGAGGTCGTCCCACTGTGAAGGGCGCAAGGTAGTGACGTCCGCCACGACCGGGTTACCTCCCCACGAGGTGACGTCGTGTGCCTGGTCGTTGCGTCGGATGATCGAGTCGACCTGACGTCCCTGAGATGCGGTGAGTTGGGTGAAGTGCTTGGCCACGTGTCCGTGGCCTCCAATCACGAGAATCCGATGTGCTGTCATGGAGGCCACACTAGGACCGGATGGTTCGGGTTGGAGGTCACATATAGACACGTTCGCCGTGGGCTCACGTCCAGCTGCGTTGCAGCGGGCGGCCCTCCTCGTACCCAGAGGGCGACTGCACACCAATCACGGCCTTCTCATGAAATTCCGTGAGATTAGCAGCTCCGGCGTAGGTGCATGAGGAACGTACCCCGGAGGTGATGAAATCGACAAGGTCCTCGACGCCAGGGCGCTGGGGATCCAGGTACATCTTGGACTGGGAAATCCCCTCCTCGAAGAGGGCGGCGCGGGCTCGCTCGAAAGCACTGCGTTCACGGGTACGGTGACGCACGGCGCGAGCCGAGGCCATGCCGAAGGACTCCTTGTACATCCGGCCATCGTGGTCGATAAGCATGGCCCCGGTCGATTCGTGGGTACCTGCGAACCACGAGCCAATCATGACCGACCCGGCGCCTGCAGCAAGGGCAAGAGCAACATCGCGGGGGTGACGCACCCCACCGTCAGCCCAGACGGCACCATCAACCTCAGCAGCAGCCTCGGCGCACTCCAACACTGCCGAAAACTGCGGACGCCCCACCCCGGTCTGCATCCGAGTGGTGCACATGGCGCCCGGTCCGACGCCGACCTTGATGATGTCCGCACCCGCCTCCAGCAGATCGAGGGTGCCGCTGCGGGTAACGATATTGCCGGCGACGATGGAAACTCGTCGGCCAGTCTTCGTTTCAAAAGCTGTGCGGGCCTCATCGGCGATCCCGATAGCGCGAATCATCTGGTCCTGGTGGCCATGAGCGGTGTCCATGACGAGCACGTCTGAACCGGACTGCAGGGCATTGCGGGCGCGTTCGGCGACGTCACCGTTAATGCCAATTGCGGTGCCGATCATGAGGTGTCCGTCCGGATCCACAGCAGGACGATAGATCTCGGTGCGTAGGGCACCTCGTGACGTCATAATGCCAACGAGAAGACCGTTTTCGTCAACAGCTACCGCGACCTTCTGATGCCGCTCTGCAAGGGTCTGGAAAACGTCGTCTGGGCTTGCTTGTGGACCAACCAAGGTGAGGTCGGTTGTCATGCTCTCATGGCATTGAGCGAATCGGTCTACACCCTCAGCCTCGATGGGGGAGACTAAACCAACCGGACGATGATCTTCAACGACAAGGACGACGCCGTGAGCGCGCTTGTTGAGCAAGTTCATGGCCTCACCGACAGTCGTTGTCGGGTTGACGGTGACTGGGGTGTCGAATCGAGTATGCGCATCTTTGACGCGCCGAATGGACCGGGCGACGAAAACCGCCGGGATATCTTGGGGCAGAACAGCAATGCCTCCGCGCCTGGCGATGGTCTCTGCCATGCGACGTCCGGAAATTGCGGTCATATTGGCCACTACGAGGGGCAGAGGAGTGCCTAGCCCGTCTGTTGACGTGAGGTCGACGTTCATGCGGGACCCCACCGAGGAACGGTTTGGTGCCATGAAGACGTCGTTATACGTCAGGTCGTAGTTCGGCTGCTCGTTGAGAAAACGCACGTAGCCATTGTCCCACGTCACTATCCTCGGGTCATGCCGCGACGCGGCAAACTAGAACCATGACCTCGACGGTGGACGACGTGCTCGCGGCAGTAGAAGCTCTGCCCGCCGGTACCGTAGTGTCCTATTCCGATGTTGCCCAACTCGTGGGCACGTCGCCGCGGCGGGTCGGCACGATCATGGCGTGTGAGGGTCAGGAAGTGGACTGGTGGCGGGTCACGACTGTTCGGGGGACTCTCCCTGAACACCTTATGGCTCACGCTCGTCAGCATTGGGACGAAGAGGGCCTTGGCGGGGGAACGACGATGCTTCGTGACCATGCGCCCGACCCAGCCGAGTGGGAGCGTAACTGGCAGCAGTTACGTGGCCGGATATGACGCAGGCCCCCATAGCGACAGGGCCTCCGCGCTAGGTAGAGCGGGGGGTCAGTCGGCGATCTCTGCCCGGGGGGCGGAGTCGCCGGAGCCGATCTCGGCGTGACAACGGGCTGCCTCCAGTTCTTCACGGGTTACTTTGGGGACGTTGTCACCGAGGAACCACTTCATCCAGCGAGCACGCTTCTTGCTGACCTTACGACCACGATCATCGATCGAGCCGGCAGTAAGGATGGGGTAGGTCTTTTGCTGAGTGAGGGTCCAGGCCTCATTGTCGCTGACCGGTACGTGGGCCTCGTGGAATGCACCATTAGGTTCGCGAATGATTTCGCCGGAGGGCGACCCGAGGAGTAGGCGCTGGCGGTCTGCTCGCTGCAGGGCTACGCAGATGCGCTTGGTGATCTGGTAGGTGATGATCGGGACGACGAAGATCGCACCACGCATGAAGTATGTGATCGAGTTCAGCGATAGGTGGAAGTGGGTCGCGATAATGTCGTTGGCCCCTGAGAGCCAGAACATGGCGTAGCAACTCATGGCGGCGACGCCGAGTGCGGTACGAGTCGGGACGTTGCGCGGGCGGTCGAGCAGGTGGTGCTCAGACTCGTCACCGGTGATCCACTTTTCAACGAAGGGCCATGCGACCAGCAGGGTGAACAACACGCCCATGAGGCACACGCCGGGAAGGAAAATGTTCCAGCTCCAGGTGGTATGACCGATGTGCCATTCCCAGTTAGGGGTGATACGTACCGCGCCTTCAAGCCAGCCCATGTACCAGTCGGGTTGGGACCCGGCCGTTACCTCACCTGGGTTATAGGGACCGAATTTCCAGACCGGGTTGATCTGAAGGAAGGTGCCCATGAGAGTCAACACGCCAAAGACCACGAAAAAGAAACCGCCAGCCTTGGCCGCGTACACCGGAAACAGCGGGTAACCCACGACATTCTTCTCGGTACGTCCGGGGCCCGGGTACTGAGTGTGCTTGTGGTAGACGACCAGCGCGAGGTGGGCGGCCACTAGTCCCAGGAGCAGGGCTGGGATGAGCAGGATGTGCACCATGTACAGGCGGGGGACAATTGCAGTGCCCGGGAACTCGCCGTTGAAGACGAAGAACTCAACCCAGGTGCCTACTAGCGGGATGGCGCGCATTAGACCATCGGCGAACCGGAGGCCAGTGCCGGACAGCAGGTCATCGGGTAGCGAGTAGCCGGCGAAGCCCTCGACCATGGCCAGCATGAACAGGCCTAGGCCGATCAACCAGTTGATCTCACGGGGTTTGCGGAAGGCACCGGTAAAGAAGATACGCAGCATGTGCACAGTGGCCGCTGCCACGAAGAGAATGGCGGCCCAGTGGTGGATCTGACGAATTAACAGGCCACCACGCACCTCGAAGGAAAGGTCCAGAGTGGAGGCGAAGGCCTCCGACATGGGCGTTCCCTTGAGTAGCTGATATGGGCCGGTGTAGTCGACCTCGGCCATTGACGGTTTGAACCAGATGGTCAGGAATACACCTGTGAGCAACAGAACAACAAACGAGTACAAGGCAATCTCGCCCAGTAGGAATGACCAATGGTCAGGGAAAACCTTGCGCAGATTTTCCTTACCCATCTTGGCCAGACCCAGACGGTCGTCGTGCCAGTTGACGATCCGTATCCCGCGACCCGATGGCTTGTCATCAGCCGTTGCGGTGCGCAGGGTGGGTGATTCTTCGGCGATGCCAGTTGGCCGGGCCATCAGTTGTCACCCTTCTTGTAGTCGTGACGAGAATCTCGTTCAAAGTAAGACGGGCCCACCGGAACGGTGAAGTCGCTTCGAGCGACCAGGTACCCCTTGTCGTCAACGGTGATGGGTAGCTGTGGCAGTGAGCGTCCGGCAGGGCCGAAGACGACAACACCGGAGTCACTCAGGTCGAAGGTTGACTGGTGGCAGGGGCACAGCAGATGATGCGTCTGCTGCTCCCAGAGGTTGACAGGACAACCGACGTGGGTGCAGATCTTGGAATACGACAGGATGCCACCGACCTGCCAGTCCTTACGGGACTCAGGAATCTTGATGGAGTCAGGATCCATCCGGACGATGAGAATGGCAGCCTTGGCCTTTGCGCGTTGGAACTCAACTCGCTCAAGCTCCTTGAGGTTCTCGGGCTCAGCGTTGACGAGCTGGCCGATCTCTAGATCGGAGGCCTTGATGGGCTGGTAGGTGACGTCGTTGACCAGCCGCACACCTTCGGCCCAGATGGTCCGTTCGATCGTCGCGCGACGAGTTCCCGGTCCAGGCCTGGGACCCAGGTCAGCGAGGGTGACGATAGCCGGTACGGCCATGATGCCGATGGCGCCGCCGAGAGCTCCACCGATGAGTTTACGTCGAGAAAGTCCCGACTGTTCAGCGCCAATACGCCACTGTTTGGCGAACTCCTTACGATCAGCGGCATCGGAATTGACCGGATGCCGCTCCTGGATGATCTCTTCGTCACCCATGATCTGCTTGGCCCAGTGGATGCACGCGATGCCAATGAATAGCACCGCGAGCCCTGCACACAGGCCCAGTCCGAAGGTAGAGGCGTTCATGTACAACGGACCGATTTCGACGGTCGCGTCACGCGGGACCGCGAAGTACACGACGACGAACGCAATAGCGAGGATTGGGACCAGGCCGAGGAGGGTCAATACCTGTCGGTAAGCGCGGTTTCCGGCCTTTGGATTAGCGTCGGTGTAACGCTCAACATGGGGTTCGACCCCCGGGTTGTCGACCGGCAAGTCATCGCGTTCGGTGTATTTATCGCTCACTTCGCGCGAGCCCCCTTCCGTGCCAGCCATCCAGCGATCAGGACCAGGCCGCCGATGCCAACGATCCAACCGAACAGGCCTTCGGTGACCGGACCGATACCGCCAAGGGCAAAGCCGCCATTATTGGGTTCGCTATGAGTGGTCTGCAGGTAGCCGATGATTTCGCGGGCGTCCTGATCGGTAATGACGGACTTGGAGAACACCGGCATCTGTTGCGGGCCAGTGCGCATAGCTTCGTAGATGTGCTTGTTGGAAGTCTTCATGAGAGAGGGGGCATAAGCACCCTCGGGGAGGGCGCCACCGCGACCCTCGATGTTGTGGCAGGCCGAACAGTTAGTCTTGAACAGTTCAGCACCTCGAGCTAGTTCCTCAGCCTTCAAGTTTGAGGTATTGAGGCTCTGGGAGGAGGGGACCTTCGGTCCGGGAGCGAGGGAAGCAACGTATGCGCCAACTGAGGCAGTCTCCTCGTCAGTGAACTTCGTCTTCTTTGATGGGGCCTGGGCCTCGGGGCGCGCGATCGGCATACGGCCAGTACCCATTTGGAAGTCAACTGCGGCTGCGCCTACACCGGCCAAAGACGGGCCCTGAGTGGTGCCCTCGCCGTTCAAGCCGTGGCAAGACGAGCAGTTCTGCTGGAAGATTTCCTTGCCCCGGGCTACCTGGGCTGACGCATTCGTATCCGCGCGGCCAGAGGCCGAAGGACTGACGAAGGCGTACACGCACCCCACCAGAACCAAGGCCAGCAGCAACAGTACGGGTTTAGCTGCCCGGCTGTGCCGTTTCGTGGAGAGGAATCTCATCACCACAGTCACCTTTCTTGGAGTAGGGGCGTCAGCGCACGATGTAGATCACCGAGAACAGGATGATCCACACGACGTCAACGAAGTGCCAGTAATAGGAAACGACCATTGCCGTGACTGCTTGCTCGTGGGTGAACCGCCGAGCCATGTAGGTGCGGGTAAGGGTGAACAAGAACAGAACCAAACCGCCAGTTACGTGCAAGCCGTGGAAACCGGTAGCGATGAAAAAGGCCGAGAAATAGACGCTCGAGGAGATGGTGTGGCCTTCACCGATGAGAGTGATGTACTCCGCGAGCTGTCCAGCGATGAACACCGCGCCCATAATGAAGGTCAGGGTGTACCACTCGCGCATGCCCCAAGAGGTGATCGCTCCAAGACCTTTGGCGCGCTTAACTTGGCCATGCTCAGCGGTGTGAACGCCCATCTGACAGGTAACCGAGGACAACACCAGGATCAGGGTGTTGATGGCGGCGGCCCCCACTGTGAGGTGAGAGGACTCGCTCTGCCAAAGGGTCTGCTGACCTGCTGTGGCCATGTCGCTGGTTGTTTGGCGAATCATGAAATACGCCGCGAAGAGTGCAGCGAAGAACATGAGTTCGCTGGCCAGCCACACCCAGACACCCATAGGTAGGGCATCGGGACGACCTGTCGGCGCGTTAAGTCGTGTCGGCGCGATCGGATGGATGGCTCCCGTCGGTCGTTGTGAAGTCTGCGCTGAAGTGGCCACGG
This sequence comes from Cutibacterium sp. 37298, assembly GCF_023838685.1. Taxonomy (NCBI): domain Bacteria; kingdom Bacillati; phylum Actinomycetota; class Actinomycetes; order Propionibacteriales; family Propionibacteriaceae; genus Cutibacterium; species Cutibacterium sp. 37298. The sequence continues at coordinate 705,635 of NZ_JAJNRJ010000002.1, read as the reverse complement.
CCTCATTATGGCTGGAAATGTGTCATTGGTCATGCTGTTTCGCTGTTCCAGTTTGATTCGGAGTTGACTGAAAGGGTTTAGATGGCACAATGTGGTGACTTACCTACTTTCGTGATACCGCTTGTCTCAGTAGGCAGGACGGTGCTGAGCGCAGAGATAGCCCTCAGGCTGTAGCATCTGCCATGTTGCATCCGGTCGTGACCGAGATGTCAGTCCCACGCCTTCGAGGGAAAGGACCGCTCATGGGCGACAAACACGGGGAGCTGTCGGGCGCTCTCAAGGTTCTCGTCTATTCTGACGATCACACTGTCCGCGAGCAGGTGAAGGTCGCTTTGACCGGGATGATTGCTCCGGACCTTCCGCGTGCCGAGGTCGTTGAGACAGCTACTCAGGCCTCGGTGGTTGACGCCGTGAGTAGTGGTCATTACGACGTTCTGATCGCTGATGGCGAATCTGCTCCTTACGGTGGGATGGGTGTGTGCCATCAGCTCAAGGACGAGGTTGACAATTGCCCGCCCGTCGTCTTGCTGGTGGCTCGCGTCGCGGACGCCTGGTTGGCGTCCTGGTCCCATGCAGACGCCATCGCGACCCACCCTGTTGATCCGGTGGCGTTGCCTCAGACGGTGGCTTCAGTGATTCGTGGCATTCGTGGCGATGCCGCTGAGCCGCGTGAGACTGCCGGGCACCACTGAGTCCCCTGAGGTGACAAGCCCCCGCTGAACAAACCATGTAGCTCGAAAGAGGTCCGTGTTCGAGGTTCCGCGTTGATGAATTCACCTGGGCTGACCTACTAGCCGATCTCGTGGCCAGGCGTGACGTCGTGCTGCTCAACACTGCTGCAGACGGCCTGCAGGTTGATGACGGCGTCGTTCCACAGCTTGCCCAGAGGTTGGAGCGTGCCGCTCAATCGATTGATTCGGGAGCGGCACACGACCATCTCGACCGTTGGATAGCTGCTACCCAAGGCTGATTGCTAATGCCATCCAGGGGCCCGCCCATAGGGCTGGGCCATAGGCAAATGCCGACCCCCATGGTGAGGGGCGATGTTTGCGAACAAGGGTGACGATGACGGCCACAACGGCTCCGAGGATGGTGGAGGAGAGCAAAGTCGTCATCCCGGCGCGGACGAAATCTGGGTATGGGGAGAGTACGGCCGTCGTCGCTCCCAGGAAGCCGGTGCCCGCCGCAAGCCTGACATCGCCGTATCCGAGGGATGAATTGAGTCGCCACATGAGCCAGAAGAACCCTGTTGACACTGCCGCGATCAGAACACACGCAACGAGCCACCGTGCACGTGGCGGCCGCGTCAGGACGATTCCGCCCAGGAGCGCTACCCCAGCCTCGGCGACGCAGCGACGCCATAACTTCAGTGGTAGGAAGGTCGTCGCATAATCGACGATGACCAGAGTGGTCACCGATCCCGACCAGATCCACCACACGCCCCATGCCCATGGTGGCGCGCAGACCGATGCGGCCCCGCATACGGCTGCTGTCATGGCGACGACGAAGGTATGCGTCGGAGTGGTGAGGGAGGCGTATGTGGGCTTGATTGCCAGGACCGCGTCCCCCACTTCTTCGACGGTTGGCTCGACGAGATTCGGGACCGTGACGCGTAGATGCCACAGCGCCAGGCCGCACGCCACCGCGGAGCCGAGGATGATCCACATGGGCTCGACTCACATGGACGCCATGGACTCGGCAGTGGAGAGCAGGCCGCGAGCTTCGCATGCGGCCCGACTGCGTAGTCGCGTCATCTCAGTGCACATCTGCTCTTCCCCGCTCATGAGGTTCGCGGCGTAGGACATCGTTACGTCCAGCATGGTGGCGATCTCAGCGATGTCACAGCCGGCCTTGTGGAGGGCGAGGAGCCGAGCGCGCGTGCTTCCTGCTGGCACGATGCGTTCACGTGCTGCGTTGATGTCGTCGATACTGATATGCAGGATGCGCACGGCGTCGATGACGCGGATGCGGTGAATTGGACGGTCCCCCTGGCCAGCGAGTCGTTGGACGATTCGACTGGGGACATGCGCGAGCAGGGCGACGACACGCCACGGAACGCGGCATTCATGGACGAGGGAACGGACATGGAGCGAGAAAAAGCGGGCGTCGACCCATGCAGTCGACGTCTTCGAGGACTCGAGATCCATAGTGATCATGTGACAGGCCTTTCTGTCGGTGGCTTGTGTCCGCACGATGTGGGCAGAACACTCTTCTAACCGGCATAAGTGCTGTCACGGGCACTTATCGTGACATCGATAGCGTGTTGTTATAAAACTGTTACGTATTGTGTCACTTAAAGTGATACATATCACAATTGACGCTAGGGTTTGTTCGGACTGTTTCGGAATCTGAACGTTGTCATTCCGCCCCTAATGCGCTGGCACGAAAATATGCGACGACGGGGCTCGCCACCATGGTGGCGAGCCCCGTCGAGATGGCGGGAGTGGCTCTCAGCGCTGGGCCTTGGTGAACCCGGCAGCCCGGGCAGCCTCCTCGGTGGCGAACCACACATCAGCAATGGTGCGGTCGTAACCACCCGAGCCCGGGACGTGGTACTTCATCGAGCGGTCGTTGCCCTTAATCACGTAGTTCTCGGGCGGGTTATCCCCGACGTATGAGGTGGCCTTATTGCCCTCATCCTTCGTGCCCTGTTCAGGAGCCTTGACTGCACCATCCTTGGTCGTGGTCTCGGAGCGGGCACCTTCATCAACGAAAGCAGTGGTCTCGGCGGTAGTCTCCGATGCAGCAGCAGCCGGTCCACCCTCATCGGCCATGGCGGCGACCGGGTCAGCCGGAACCGACTTGTCCTCCTTCGGCTCGGGCTTATCTGCCGGTTTGGCAACGGGCTTCGAACCGTGGCTGGTCTCGGGTTTGGGGGATGGCGTGTCCTTGAGTTTCTCGTCAGTGTTCGGGGCGGGGCTGTCGGTGTTGTCCTTATCGCCAGGGGTCCAAGAGTAGGTGACCTTGGGCTCATGAGCTGTCCAACCGTCGTCGGAAGAGCTCAGGAAGCGGCGGCTGGCCACAACTACCGCAGCAGAAATGCCGCCGAGGACGGCGAGAGTGCCGAACACCTTGCCGAATTTGCTGCGGTGCTTGGCCTTCTTGACTGATTTCGTCTCGATGCCGGCTTTGGCCGCCAGCTCGGTCGACTCGCCTTTGAGGGCTGAGAAGGCAGCCTGTCCACGGCGGGTGGCTTCCTCAACGGCTGGGTGAGAGATGACCTTCTCGGCACGCTCCTCAAGGTCAGGCAAGACATCCTTCTGGAAGGTGTCATAAGCCTGATGAAGGGCTGGAACGACCTTCTCCTGGGTGTACTCCTTCGAAGCGTCAAGGGCCTTTTTGCTAGCCTCAACAGCCTGATCAGAGAGGGGACCAAGCTTGTCCGAGATCTGATCAGTCAGGGGACCGAGCTTGTCGTTGACTTGCGCGGCCAGCGGAGCAGCCTTGTCCTGGGCGGCGGCGAGGTACGCGGCGGCGGTCTCCAGCGCCTGGGCACGCTGCTCCTTGAGCGTGCTGGGGCTGCTTGCGGCGGCGGTCTTGCGGGAAGCTTTCTTCTTGCAGGACACGGTTCCTCCAATTCGTATGGGATATGGCTCGTGATCGAGCACCTTCCACGGTATCGACCAAATGGTCCATAGACCAGAGATTCGGGGCTCAAACGGCGGCTGGCGGAATAATTCTGATCGGTTTGACGCAACAGTCAGTACTCTAGAGGGGACCACATCGTTTCTCACAGGAAGGCAGGCAGGTGGCCTCTACCGCGACTCTGCGCACCAATCACGGCGACATCGTCGTTAACCTCTTTGCCGATCAGGCTCCCAAGACTGTCGACAATTTCGTCGGTCTGGCCGGCGGCACGAAGGAGTACGTCGATCCGCACACCGGTCAGCCGACCACTGGTAAGTTCTACGACGGCTTGACCTTCCACCGCGTCATTGACGGGTTCATGATTCAGGGCGGCTGCCCGCTCGGCACCGGTACGGGCGGTCCCGGGTACCGATTCGCCGACGAGTTTCACCCAGAGCTTACTTTCTCGAAGCCCTACTTGCTGGCTATGGCCAATGCCGGTCCGGGTACCAATGGGTCCCAGTTCTTCATCACTGTGGCCCCGACGCCGCACCTCAACCGTCGTCATACCATCTTTGGTGAAGTCGCTGACGAAGAGTCCCGAAGGGTCGTCGACGAGATCGCCCAGGTCCGCACTGGCCGCATGGACCGTCCGGTCGAGCCGGTCGTTATTGAAAGCGTCGAGCTGGCCTGAGTAGCTAGCCTGGTAGGAATGGATACTGCCTCGAGGCGACCGCACCTCGAGGCCCTTCTAAGTATTCTGAATATTCTGATTTCCCTGTGATTGACGGTCATGAGCCAGAGGAGATTCATGCTCGACCGCTGGAGTGAGCATCCCGTCCGTCCGGTTCCTGTGAGGTGTCCGGCGTCGGTAGCTATGGCCGTCGTGACCCTACTCATCGCGATCGCGGCGCGATTGACGCCGCTGTCGTCGCTGTTGGCGTCAGGGTCTGCCAGGGCTTTTGACTTCCAGGTCTGGCGGCCACTCGTCTTCTCCTTGACGACCTCCTCGGTTATCAGTGCAGTCCTGACCGGCCTGCTCCTTGTTCTCATCGGGTACCAGATTGAGCCCATGATCGGCTCAGTGCAGTTTGCGTTCCTGTACCTGTTGTGTGGCGTGGGTGGGTCAGCGGCCATCAGCCTGGCTGGGGTGCTGTACTCCTTTGAGGGGTCGATGTGCGGTCTGTTTGGGCTGATGGCGGCATCGGCTGTTGTTAAATATGTTCAAAAGCAGGACATTCGTGCCGACATCGTGTTATTAACGATGTTCATCATCTGGGCAATTGTCGTCGGTTCCAATACATGGGTCGCTGACATCGGTGCGGTCGTTGTGGGAGCCGTTTCTGGCTGGGCATGGTTGCAGACCCGGTGGTCGTCATACCTGCGCCAGTTGGGGGCGGGCTTGGCGGTCTTGGCTGTCTGCCTCGTCGCTCTCGTTGTGACCTGGGTGATGTAAAGCGGCTACCCGGGCAGCGAGATCATTGGTGTCCATCCAGCAGTGGGCGGGCCAGGACCATTCTCCGATGACGTCAACCAGTCGTACCCCAGGTTCTTCAAACCAGGACGCCACAAGCTCGGCCTCCTCAATAGTGCAGGCTGGTAGCCCGGCTGGCGAAGCAGAAACGGTTTCTGCGGTGGCACACACTGCGTCAATAACGGGCATTGGATCAGTACCCAGACGGCATCGTCCAGCTCCCGCTAGGCGGCCATGTCGAATGACGTGGATCTCCCAGGAGGCGCCATCGCGCCGCGCCGCGACAATTTCAGGGCAGGACGCCAGGGAGACCAGTCGGGAACGACGTCGGGTGGCGCGCAGCACTTCTTGGGCGTCCTCGGTGAACTCTGCGGCCTCTTCGAAACGTTCTGCCGCGGACAGCCGTGCGATGCGTTGAGCAAGCCGATCAGTGAGGTCGCGAACGTCGTCAGTCATGGCGAGACGAGCAAAGCCGACGATGGTGGAGTAGTCGATGTGGGGGTCCAAACATGGGGCTGAGCAACGGCCCATCTCTGCGAGAGGACAGCCATCAGGGTGCCGTGACATAGCTCCACTGCACTGTCGCAGGCCAAAGGCTTCAGCCAGTATGATCGCCGCGCGAGTCGCTGCTTGACGGCTAGTGAAAGGGCCCCACGGCGGTTGGGAATCGTGGTGAGCTCGCTGCACGACGGCGAGTCTCGGGTGAGCCTCATGAGTGAGGGTAACCCACCACACCGATCCTTGCCGACGAGAGCGACGGTTGTAGCGCGGTTGGTGAGCGTCAATGAGGCGTAGTTCGCGTACCCCCGCTTCTAGCTGAGTAGAGCACTCGCGAGCTTTGACGCCCGTAGCTATTCGCACCATCTCGTCCATGCGGCGTCGTGTTTCCGATGCTGTGAAGTATTGGGATACTCGGCGTCGGATGTTGACCGACTTACCGACATAGAGGACCTCCGGATGTGCTGGTGCAGGTTTATCCAGGCAAAACCAATAGACTCCGGACTTTTCGGGAAGGTCCTTAGCCCACACCCGTCGGCGACGCCGAGCCTGCGGTACCCGATGGGTCATTTCTAAAAGGTCTTCAAGGGTCGTCACGCCGAGATTGCCGACTCTGTCGATGAGTCCGTGAAGGACGTCGACGGTGGCCCTCGCATCGGCAAGGGCGCGGTGTGAGGGCGTCGTCGTGGTGTGGAATAGCCGAGATAGGGTGCTGAGCTTGTAGTTTCGGACCTCTCCGCGGGCAAGCACTGACCGAGCTAATGCGAGGGTGTCGACGACGGCTGGGTCGTCCCAAGGATAATCATGTTGAGCATAGGCGCGTTGAAGGAAACCAATATCAAAACGAGCATTGTGTGCTACAAGTGCCGTGCTGCGACTAAATTCTGACCAGCTAGGTAGTACAGCGTTCAGTGATGGAGCCGAGCGCACCATGACGTCCGTGATGCCGGTGAGGACCTGTACCGAAGCTGGGATAGATCCGGTTGGGCAGACGAGGGTTTGAAACTCGCCTTCGACGCGGCCTCCACACACTTTCACGGCTCCGATCTCGGTGATCTGGGAGCCCTCGCTAGTACCGGTAGTTTCAAGGTCGACGACGCAGAAAGTGACCTCGGACAGGGAAGTTCCCAGGTCGTCGAAAGACGGCTGAAGGGGCGCGGCGCTCATAATCGGCACGGTAGGTAGGCGTGGCGACAAAAAACACCGCGAATACAAGCAGAGTAGGGAGAACAACCTAGTCAGCGCAGTATTCCATGTGGATGGAGGTGGCGAGCGAGCGTCATGGTGAGCGGTTTTTGGTAACAAGTTGCCCCGCTCCTGAGGATCGCATAAGATTCTCTCAGTCGGCAGGGATGGTCCTGGTCCGATCGACCAAATCACAGGTGGACGGATGACTTGGCTCGCACCGCGTGATGACGCGGCGAGGGGCGGTCAGGTGATGGTGAAGGGTAGACAGTGGAGCACAGGTATGGAGCTTCTCAGGTGAGCGGTAGCGCACCTCGACGTGGACGTGGCGTCGCATTTGCTGCCATCACGGGGGCAATCCTTCTCGGCACAGTGGCATCGGTTGATCCTGGGGCTCAGGCCGCTCCTGATCCTATTGATCAGGCGAAGGTTCGCTTGGCTCAGCTCGATGAGCAGACCTCGAAAGTACAGGAGGACTACACCGAGGCCCAGGCTGCCCTCGACAAAGCTCAGAAGGATCTCGATCGTTCGCAAAGAGACCTTAAGACCCAGTCAGACAAGGTTGCCACCATGCGCAAGGCTCTCGGCCGCGTTGCGCTGAGCGACTACCAGAGCGGCGGCGGTGTCTCAATGACTACTCAGCTTGTGGCAAGTGGCGACTCTGGGCAGTTTCTGTCCAAATTGGCGACCATTCAAAACGTCACGGAGCGCACCAGCGTGCAGTTCCAGGATTTCCTGGCTGAGCAGGCCAGGCTGAAATCCATGAAGTCCCAGGCTGAGGCTGATCGCGCGACGATTGAGAGTCAGCGCAATCAACAGGCCAAGCTATTGGCCGACGCGAAGAAGAAGGAACAGGAGGCCAAGCAGGTTGTTGACCGTCTGACTGCCCAGCAGCGCGCTGAACTTAAGCGTCAACAAGCTGCCGAGGCCCAGGCCGCCGCTGCACATGCGGTGTCCCGATCTGCCGGACGTCCCACCGATCAGCAGAGTGCCCTGGGGCAGCCGTCCAGCAGTTCTACCCAGGCTTCCCAAACTGGTAGTCAAGTGCCGATTCCTGACCCCTCCCATGGAGTTTCATCGCGCGCTCAGAGCGCCCTCAATTTCGCGCTGGCTCAACTCGGTAAGCCCTACATCTGGGGCGGCACCGGCCCGACCGGCTACGATTGCTCTGGCCTCATGATGGCTTCCTGGGGCAAGGCTGGGGTTAGCCTTCCCCGCACCGCGGCTGCTCAGTACGCAGCCGGTACCCCCGTATCGACCTCCGATTTGCAGCCGGGCGACTTGGTCTTCTTGTACCCGGGCATTACCCATGTCGGTATGTACATCGGTGATGGCAAGTTTATTCACGCCTCCAGTCCGCGAACTGGCATCAAAGTCTCCGTTCTAGCGCAACAGCCCTCATACCAGGGCGCGCGTCGTTTCGGCTGATTTTCATTGCTTAGCGTTGGCATAGATATTGGCGGCACGAAGGTCGCCGCTGGTGTCGTAGATGAAAGTGGCCAGATTGTTCGGCGTATTCAGCGCCTGACACCCTCGCGCAGCCCCGAGGCTGTTGAGGACGCTATCGTTGAGTCGGTCCGTGAACTGGCTCGTAACCTTCCTATCTGTGCTGTAGGCATCGGGGCAGCCGGCTGGATAGACACTGAGCAGGCGCTCGTGCGGTTTTCCCCGCATTTGGCATGGCGTAATGAGCCGCTGCGCGATCGTCTGTCTGAGCGCGTCACTGTGCCTGTTCTCGTCGATAATGACGCCAATGCGGCTGCGTGGGCTGAGTTCCGGTTTGGAGCCGGACAAGGATCACGGGTCATGGTGTGCCTGACGTTGGGAACGGGTATCGGGGGTGCACTCGTTATCAATGGGCGGATGTTCCGCGGCCGATACGGCATGGCCGGAGAATTCGGACATATGACGGTGGTTCCCGATGGCCACTGGTGCCCATGTGGCAACCGTGGTTGCTGGGAGCAATACGCCTCTGGAAATTCCCTCGTGAGGGACGCTCGAGCGTTGCTTGCCGAGGGAGCTCCCGGTGCTCAGGACCTGTTGGGTTATGTAGCTGACCGCAATCCCGATAACCTCATTGGTCCTGATGTCACACGCGCAGCGGTCGATGGCGATCGTCTTGCTATTGAGCTCATTGCAGACATTGGCATCTGGCTGGGCCGTGGAATGGCGAACTTGGCAGCTGCCTTAGATCCAGATCTCTTTGTCATTGGTGGGGGAGTGAGCGCCGCCGGAGACCTCTTGCTTGAACCTGCGCGCACTGTATATGCCCGCACGCTGACGGGTCGGGGGTTCCGCCCGATGGCCGATATTCAGAAGGCACATTTCGGTAACGATGCTGGGCTTATCGGCGCCGCAGACTTGGCTCGCCACTCCATCAACGAACCGCCGGGCATGGCTCGCGGGTTCTGGCCACGTCGTCGTACTGCTGTTCGCAAGCCACGCCGTACTTTGCGTCAGAGCCTGAGTGAAACTCTCGCCGGCCCGGTTGTTCGGGACAAGTGACTCGCTACAAACGTGAGTGGTTTCCCCAGGGACCTTCATCATCGCGGTCTTTCCGAGTGATGGCCCGCCAGATGAGCAGGCTAATCCCTGCTCCTCCGGATGTGGTGGCTAGTATCAGCGTGGTCTGGGGCACATTGACTCCGCCCATGTCCAGCAGGACGGCAACGATGCATATCGCCACTAGAACCAATCCCCCCTTCGTCGCTGGACTGGGAGGCGCTGCCGGTTCCATGGGCAGCGGCTCATCCATCTCGTCGGCGTCACGGGGTGGCTCTTGCGGAACATGGGCCGGCGCCCGTTGGGCCGGTAAACCATTCGGGCGAGGACGACCTGGGGCGGTGACGACCTCCCCAAATTCGCGAGCGATGAGCGCTTCAAAGGCGGCATCGACATCGTTGCCGTCGTGTTCCATATCCCTCCACCCATTAGGGAACTCGAGGTGCCGCTAGGCTTGGTCGCCGAGGAGGCCCCATGTGGTACGAGTTCTTCAAGTATGCGCTCTTTGGACCAGGAGTGCGAGCCTTATGGCACCCCCGCGTCGTCGGTGAGGAGAACATTCCCACCGAAGGAGGGGTGATCCTGGCGTGCAACCACATTGCGGCCTTGGATCCCATCATCGTCGCGTCCATGATTGACAGAAAACTCACCTATCCGGCGAAAAAAGAGCTTTTTGCTGGCGACCGAGGCTTCTGGTCGAAGGTCGTCGCGTGGTTCTTGCGCGCAGTCGAGCAGGTGCCGCTGGATCGTTCGGGTGGCCGTACTAGCGTCAATGCCATGGGTCCAGTAGAACGCCGACTTGCCGAGGGGGGCCTCGTCGGAATTTTCCCGGAGGGAACCCGCTCATCAGATGGCCGCTTATACAAGGGTAAGACCGGCGTCGCCCGGATGACTCTGGGGTCTGGAGCCCCTGTGGTCCCAGTAGGTATCAGCGGAACGACAGTGAGACGCAAGGTGTTGGGTATCCCGCTGCTCGACCATCCGACCCTCATCTTCGGTAAACCGATGCACTTCGACGTGCTGGCAGACCGCACTGAGGAAACGGCCGTCCTACGGTGGGTTACTGATGAGGTCATGGGTGCTATCAGCGATCTCACCGGACAGAGCTACGTCGATGTTTATGGTTTCCGGGTCAAGCATGGCAACCTCAAGGGCAAAGATGTCTCGAAATTTGTGAAACCAAGGCCCGGCGGCAAGCCCCTGCCCCCGCCTCGTGTGGCGAAGGCTTGATGTCATGAAGTGGTTGCGTCGATCCCATGGTGAGGTGACGGGTCATCCTCTTCCTGCCCAACCAACCATCGTCGCTATCCATCTGCATCGGCCCGGTGATCTTGCTGCGGCCGAACATTGCCTGTCGGGACGCGTCAGCAAGGTGTATGTCATGTCGGGTCGTCGGATGAAGAGAACTCAGGCCCACGCTGAGGCGCTACGCCACTTATGTGAGGGCTCTGTAGTCCTTATGGCTCCCGAGGGGATACGCAGTTGGGCTAGTCAGGTTCATCGTCTAGACGTTGAGGTAGCGCGGCTGGCTCTCGATGCTGAAGCCCTCGTCGTGCCGGCTCAGGTTGTTGCGGGACAGCTCAACCTGGGAACATCGGTTGATATGTCGCGTCACGCGGCGACACCCCATTCTCACGCTGTCTTGCGGGCTGCGGCTGACGATGTCGCGCTCGCTTTATGCAAGCTCACAGGCTTGCCGTACCAGGACTATCCAGCAGTGCGGGCAGATCAACGGCCTCACCCGATCATCTGGCTGTTTCAGATGCGAAAGTTGCGTCGTGACCGTAGGAGGCATCGTCGCGATGCCGAGGAGCGATCGCGAGAGGAGAGCGCTCGCGATGCCGAGGAACTGGCCCGGGAGGAGGAGAACGCCCGTCTTGCCGCTCAGCTTCAAGCTCGACAAGCTTCCTTGGCCGATCGGCTTGCTGAGCGCGATATTCACCCAGGTAGGTGAAAATCCCAGGGCTGGTGTTTCCGATGCGGTGGCTTAGCTTCGTCAGAGGGGTGGAACGGAACTGAAGAAGGTCATGGCGGGAAGTAGAATCCCCGCCATGTCTCAGAGCGTTCCCAGTCTTGAGGCCCTCAATGCCCTGCCACGGGTGCAACAGCCGTCGTACCCCGATCCTCAGGCAACCGTTGAGGTCGTCAACCAGCTACGTAGTTTGCCCCCGTTGGTCTTCGCCGGAGAATGCGATGACCTTCGTGCCTATCTTGCGGCAGTGGCTAACCGCAAGGCGTTTTTGCTGCAAGGCGGCGATTGTGCTGAGACTTTTGCAGGAGTAAACGCCGACAACATTAAGGGTAAGCTGCGAGTACTATTGTCAATGGCGGTCGTCATGACCTACGCAGGTCAGCTTCCGGTGGTCAAGGTGGGTCGCATTGCTGGGCAGTACGCCAAGCCGAGATCTAAGGATACCGAGACCCGTCGCGGCCTCACTCTGCCCAGTTACCGAGGTGACGCCGTCAACGGATTCGAGTTCACACCGGAAGCTCGGGAGCACGATCCTAAGCGTTTGATTGGGGTGTACAACGCTTCGGCAGCTACTCTCAACCTGGTACGAGCTTTCGCTACCGGCGGTTTTGCGGATCTTCGCGGCATTCACGCGTGGAACGCTGACTTTGTGCGTAACTCCAATGTGGAAACTCGTTACGAGGCGCTGGCCGCGGAGATCGAACGGGCGTTGGTGTTCATGATGGCGTGCGGAGTCGAGGGCGATCAGCTCTCCACCGTTGACTTCTACGCTAGCCATGAAGCCCTGCTCATCGACTACGAGCACGCTATGACGCGGATCGACTCGCGCTCCCAGCTACCCTATGATTGCTCTGGCCATTTGCTGTGGATTGGTGAGCGGACCCGTCAGATTGATGGTGCCCACGTGGAGTTCCTGCGCCACGTGCGCAATCCGCTGGGGGTCAAGCTTGGCCCGACGACGACTGGGGAGGACGCCGTTGCTATCGCTGATGCCCTTGACCCCGATCACGAGCCTGGCCGTCTGACCTTCATCACCCGAATGGGAAGCAAGGCTGTGCGTACTAACCTGCCCAGAGTCATCGAGGCAGTGGAAGCCACTGGACGCAAGGTGGTGTGGAGCTGCGACCCCATGCACGGCAACACCTTCGAAACGAATGACGGCTACAAGACGCGGTCGTTTGCTGACATGTGCGACGAGGTTAACGGGTTCTTCGACGTCCATGAGGAGTTAGGTACCTGGCCTGGCGGTGTGCACATCGAGTTGACCGGGGACGACGTCACGGAGTGCTTGGGCGGGGTCGACAAGCTAGCAGAGTCCGATCTGACAAACCGCTACGAGACCGCCTGCGATCCACGTCTGAACCGGAACCAGTCCTTGGAACTGGCCTTCATAATCGCTGAGAGATTGGCTGACAGCCGTATCAAGCGCGATGCCGTCAGCCCGCTGGCAAGATTCCGCAGCATCGACCTATGATCGATCCGGACGTCCCCTCAAGGTCCCTATCGGTGGGATTGTTCCGGTCGCGAATGTGACTGAACTGGTTGCCGCCACGTGATGCTGGCGGAAGACTGAAGGTATGAGAATTACGCATCTGGGACACTCCTGCATCCTCGTTGAAGCAGCTGGGCAGCGAATCCTCGTCGACCCCGGTAACCTCAGCCGGTCCTGGCGTGGACTTACTGATCTCGATGCCATCCTTGTCACCCATCGCCATCCCGATCACGTCGACCCAGAGCACATCGGTGCCTTAGTCGACGCAAACTCAGGTGCGGTGGTGCGTGCTGAAGAAGGGGCCTGCCACGAGATTCCGGCTCTTGATGCTGACCCTGTTGCCCCGGGCGACGTGTTGCAGATCGGTGAGGTGAGAATTGAGGCGGTAGGAGGCCGCCATGCCGTCATTCATCGTGATCTGGAACCGATCGGCAATGTCGGATACCTCATCGGTGAGGGGCTTGGGACGATCCTGTACCACCCTGGTGACGAACTCGATGAGACCCCGCGTGGTGTTGACGTGTTGGCTTGCCCGGCTCATGCCCCGTGGGCTGCGATGAAAGAAACTGTCGACTTCGCGAGGTCGGTGGGGGCTCGGCACGGTTTTCTCATCCATGAGGGGCTACTTAATGGGCGAGGCTGGCAACTGTCCTTTGATCGGCATCAGGAGATGGTGCCGACCACCTTCCACGATCTACGCAACGGCCAGCCGTGGGAGGTGCCGCAAGACTGACCTCGGGGCCGGGGATCAAAGCATGCGGTCCATGCCGAACCTCGGAGTCCAGGCCGGATCGACCTGGACTACCGGGGGCTCGGCGTGATGCTGCGGTGCGCCGCGGCGACGATGAGGTGGACGGACGACTAAGGCCATGGCGGCTAGGATGGCGATACCGCCGATCGTAATGCGCCCGGTGAGTGGCTCGCCGCCGAGACCAATAGCGAAGACGGCGCCCCACAGCGGCTCAGTGCACATGATGACGGCGGCACGGGTCGATTCCACCCGGGCCTGACCCCAGCTCTGCATGAAAGTTGTCAAAGTGCCGCAGATGATGGCCAAGTAGGCCAGGGCAAACCAATCCTCCATGTGGGTGGGGGCGCTCAGACCTCCAGGCAGGGCTGCAATGGTGCAGACGATGGCGACGGTGATCGTTTGATACAACCCGAGGGATGTGACGTTGGACGGGTTGGCGAAACGTCCAGTTGCCACGATGTGGCCGGCGTAGGCCACGGCGGAAGCCAGAGTCAGTAGCTGACCGATACCGAATCCGCTACCGAGGGTAGAGGGATCAAGAGCCAGCACTCCCATGCCGACAGTCGCCAGTGCCACAGCTCCCCAGATGGCGGTGGAGACCTTCTTGCGAAAGATCACAGCGGCCAATAGCGGTGTGAAGACCACATAGAGACTGGTGATGAACCCGTTCATGGCAGCCTGAGTGGTCCCGAGTCCAATGGCCTGAAGTAGCTGGCCGGCAGCAAAGAGCACGCCGAGGATAACCCCCTTGGCTATGGTGCGCATATTGGCGCGCCAGGCCTTCGGGAAGAGGATTCCGAATGCGGCGGCTGCCATGGCGAAACGACACGCCAGCAGGTTCTCGGGGCTCATGTGGGCATAGACACCCTTCATGACGACGAGGGTCGAACCCCACAGAGCAGCCATGAGAAGGAGGGCGGGCACAGCAAGGCGCGAAGAACGAAAACCAACCACGAATCACATGATACGCCGGAGAATCTTCGCCCCGCAACCCGGATTGGCATCAAATATTTTGTGAGACGGTGTGCATGCAGGATGATTCCCCGTGAACGCACGTCCGTGCGACTGAATTTGTACTGTGCAACTCGCTCGCGGAGTACCGGGAAGAGGTGAAGTGAAAGACAAGGTAGGCGCACAACACTGCCACCAGGACAATGAAGACAGCCGCGATGACGCCGCGGCGGCGACGATGAACAGCGTCCTGAGTCAGCCTGGAACGGGATGCCGGTTGGGTAGCACGTCGGTGTATCGGCCGCGGACGCGGCTGAGAGTGGTTGGCTGGTTGCGTCGGCATGCGCTCCGGAGGGCAGTCTATAGGAGACAGTGGAGAATCCGGAATTGAGACCGGTGTAGGTGGCGAAACCGGAGTACCAGTGCGAGACCATGGCGGAACTGACGCCGTGCCAGGTCGTACCGGTTCGTTCCGTCTGCGGGCGGATCGATCTGTTGAACCTGCGGGTGCATGAGCTACCGGATTGGCGATGACAACATTCGACTGGGGCACTGTGTTCTGGAGGGCGGCCAGGGCCGGATCGTCCGTGCGGCCGGTCGTCAGTGCGTGACGTACACGACGAAGAAGGTCGAGTAGGGCCCTCCCATTCGCAGGGCGCTTCCCGGGATCGCGCGAGGTGCAGGCACGTACCAAGCTGTCCAGGTATCCCGGAACGAGCCATGCGATATCGTGCTCAGCTTTGGTGCCATTGGCTAGGTACTGTGAGGGCGCGGGAACATCCTTATTGACGTGGGCCCATGCCACCTGAATGGGGGAATCGCCAGTATGGGGCTTGTGCCCAGTGAGCATCTCGAAAAGTACAATGCCGGCTGAGTAAATGTCCGAACGCTCATCGGAGCTACCGCGTGTTACCCGCTCAGGTGGAATGTAGGACACCGTTCCAATGAGCTGCCCAGATGTTGCTGACATCGTGTGGTTGCCTACAGCTCGGGCCAGACCAAAGTCAGCCACCTTGATCTGACCACGATCAGAGATGAGGACGTTTTCGGGTTTGACGTCACGATGCACTAGGCCATCCTCGTGGGCGCTGGCAAGGGCCGAGACAACTGGCTCGAGGAGATCCAAAGCGCGCACCGGGGTGAGCGGCGCCTCCTGGGTGATGATGTGACGTAGGGTGCATCCGGGCACGTACTCCATGACGATGAAGGGACGATCTCCGTCCATTCCTTGGTCGAAAACTGATACCACATGGGGATTGACGAGCCGGGCCGCGGCCTTCGCTTCGGAATCGAATCGCTCAGCGAGTTCTGCATCGAGCCCCTCATGCATCACCTTGACTGCGACGATGCGGGGAAGACATAGATCTTGAGCTCGATAGACGGTCGCCATCCCGCCACGAGCGATTTTGGACACGATCTCGTAGCGACCCTCGAGGGTATGACCCACTAGGGGGTCAGTGCTCATGGTCATGCTCACGATTACGCCTCACGCACGGTCGGGGAAGAAGGGGTGTGCGGCCCACTCCAAAGTGTATGCGTAGTCTTTCGGAGGGCATCGGAAGATGAACCGGCGAGTCCATAGGCTGGTCCCATGACTGTTGCAACCTGGTTCCGGTCTCACCGGTGGTCCGTCTGGATTGTGACCTTGCTAGCAGCTGTCGTCGTAGGCTGTTCAACGCCCGGTAATGTAGCTGCGGCAGGCTCGAACGCGACCACGGCCCCCATGACCGTCATGGCCACCACACAGTCGTCTGTTGGGTTGGCCACCATCCAGGAAAACGAGCTGCCTACCCAGGCTCGGCAGACTCTCAAGCTCATTGACTCCGGTGGGCCCTTCCCATTCAGTCGGGACGGAATTGTCTACCACAACAACAGTGGCGCACTACCTCATCACAAGGACGGCTGGTACCACGAGTACACCGCCGCCACTCCTGGAGCGCAGGGTCGAGGACCGCGTCGCATCGTGTGCGGTTCAGACTCTACCTGTTTTTGGACGTTGGACCATTACTCAACGTTTAAGAGGATCGTCCGATGACAGCCGACGTTCAGTCAGGTTCGGGTCCTGAAGCTGGTGGCCCCATTGGTTCAGGGATCCTTCTTGTTGATCCGGCGCATAGTTGTGACCCCATCAAGGTGGCAACGGCGTGGCGCGAGGCTGGGTGGCGCGTCATGCACATGAGTGGAGGCGCTGATTTAGGGTCCGTTCTTGCCGGTTTTGGACACGCTCTGTCATTTCCTAGCTGGTACGGACACAACCTTGACGCACTGCGTGACTGCCTAGCTGACCTGGAAGGAGACACGGCAGTGTTATGGACCGGATGGCAGCCCTTTGAGCGAGACAATCCCCAGGACTGGGGTCGGCTAGTTGAGGTCATTGGTCAGCGTCTCGATGAGGACGAGGTCAACGGTTTCGCTCTCCTCCTGGTGTGAAACTCAGGCCGCGGGATCGTGGTATCAGAAATGACGCTCGACGCATTGGCGGGCTAATTCCCGCAGGGCAATTCGGCCGGCATCGGTCATCTCGGCGTCGTCGAGAACTGCGATGGCGTGATCATGGCACTGCACAATTGTTGACTCGACAGCCTCCCGGGCTCCACTTGTCTCGATGATACGACGGGCGGTGGCGACGTCGTTATCGTCGAGGTCGGGGCGACCCAGCAATGACTTCAAGCGAGCAGCGTCGTGGGAGTCGGCCCGATTGAGCGCATGGGCGACGAGCACAGTCCGCTTGCCTTCTCTCAGATCGTCGCCAGCGGGCTTGCCAGTCAGCTCGGCGTCGCCGAAGACGCCAAGAAGATCGTCGCGGTATTGGAAGGCCCGTCCGATGGGGGAGCCGAAGTCGGCCATCGTCTGTTGTAGACGGTCAGAGCCCCCAGCCAAGGCCACACCAATCTGACATGGACGAACGACCGTGTATGAGGCGCACTTGTACTCCACAACCCGGCCGACCAGGTCGAGAGCGGATTCGGAGTCGGACCCCGCCATTCCCGACTGTGAGGTGACGTCGAGGACCTGGCCGCAGGTGACCTCGGTGCGCATGGCGTCAAGCAGCGGGGTGGCGGCCGCCAGCCTGTCAGCTTTGACTGGGGCGGACGTGAACATCTGCGACGACCACATGAGTAGCAGGTCGCCGAGCAAGATCGCGATGTCAAATCCGAATTGCTCAGCGGGTCCGTCTCCGTGGGCAATGCCATGGGCCGCCTCGAAATGACGGTGCACCGAAGGCAATCCACGTCGGGTGTCGGAGTGGTCCATGAGGTCGTCGTGGACCAAGGCGGACACGTGCAGAAACTCGAGGCTCGCCGCCGCCTGTAACAGGCCGGCGGGTTCAGTGGGTTGGTCCGCCGCAGCTGCATGACCCCAATAGCAGAAGGCCGGGCGCAATCGCTTGCCGCCTGCGGTGTAATCACGAGCGGCATCGAGAACGGGGGACAGCTCGGCGCCGATCGCGTCAATGACCCGCTTTTCGTCGTCGAGGAAGGAGAGGATCCTTGCGCTCACGGAGTCGCGGAAGTCAGCGCTGACTGGAGAGGACGGATCAAAGGGGTACATAGCGCCAGCATAGAGGCGTCGGATGGTCGGAAACGAGTCCGTACGCTGGACGTCTGGCCCACCTGGTGGGAGCGCCGCCTAGCCTCGCACCTATGTAGTCCCAGAAGCCGACCACTGCTGACCTGTTGGCCTTGGGGGAGCGCCCTGTGCACTCTTTCGGGTTTATGACCCCCACAGCGAGCGCTCGGCTGTGGAGTGCCACGGATGCTCTCGTGGGATGGCACCGGACTTCATTTCAATGACCTATGGAGCGAATGGGTCGCGGTGTGACCGCACTTTGCGGTGCACCCAGCACATGGTGTCGACCGGTCTGCGTACCGTCGGTCATCTCACCTGCGTCGCCAATCGGTAGCTGATTTGGAGCAGATGGTCGCTGATTACGCCGAGTCCAGGATCGACCACATCCTGGCTACTCGCGGTGTCATGCTGGGTGGGGTGGGACAGCCTTGGGTGGATCATCCCTGGGGATTACCTAACGCTACTGAGCTTGTCCGCCTCGTTAAGCGGGTTCACCCAGAGACATGCATCGGTAGAGAGGGTGCGTGACATGGGCTGTGAGCTCTTTAATGTTGGCGCTCTCGGCTTCCACCACTACACCCTCAACAGGTCTCGTGCGACCACAGAGCTTCGGACCATGCTGGCGCGGCGGCGCCTCGAACGGGCTGGTTCGCCTCGGAACGATGAGGCGATTTCTGCTTCCTGAGCCCGACTACCGTTAACCGTTGGGTAGGGCGGGTCAAAGCGACGTAGAGCAACCGGACGCCACCGGCAGGATTACCGGTCTCGGAGACGATGCGCTCGGGATCGACGACTACTGCACCATCGTACTCAAGACCCTTGGCCTGCATGGTCGTCACCGTGATGATGCGAGGATCATCGGCAAGCCGGCGCGCCTGCTCGAAGAGGCCAGCCGGGCACACCAGACCGATCGTCCCGTCCACCGATGTGAGCATCTCGTCCAGCTGCGAGCGCACCTGTGCCCATAGGTCGTCAGTGCGTACCACCGTGGGACGGACACCAACCCAGCGCACCGCCTGTGGAAGATCAGCGTCGGGCTGGACGGTGACAACCACGTCGGCGGCGATATCGAAAACCTCGGCCGGGGAACGGTAGTTCTTGGTCAGGGTGAAGGTGCGTGACGGGGAATTACCAACCAATTCGTCCAAGGCCGCTCTGGTCTGGTCGGGATGGGGGAAGGCAGACTGGGCCGGGTCCCCGACGATCGTCCAGGAAGCCTGGCGGCCTCGACGTCCGATCATCCGCCACTGCATGGGGGAGATGTCTTGGGCCTCGTCGACGAGAACGTGAGCGAAGGTATCGCGAGGCTCGTCCTCGTCAATGTGGCGGGACTCATGGAGACGATCGCCGAGGGTGACGAGTTCCTCGGCGTCACCTCCCTCGATAAAGACCGGGTCGTCGGCATCGGGCTCGGGGGGAACTGGGCCGAGCAGAGCGGCCAACTCGTCGAGCAGGGCCATATCGGCTATCGACCAGTTGCGCCGTCCACGTCGATCCGCTTCGGTCGGGATAGAGCTGACGAGAAGCTGACGGGTTTCCTCGTTCCAGTCGGGGGTCACTGCTTCGGCGACCGCGGGATCGGCCAACCGAGCGAGGGCGTCGGAGGCCGACAGGGCGGGCCACCAGGCGTTGAGGAGCATCCGCCAGGATGCCTGGGAGGACACTAGCTCGTCGAAATCGTCCCTTGTGAGGTCATGGGCGGCGAGGACATCGGCCGGGACTCTTGCCCACAGCTGGTCGCGCAGCGAGACCTCAACGGCCTCCCTGCCGTCGTTGTAGCGATTGCGCTTGAGGATGCGTTGACGGGTCGTCGCGAGGATGGAGGCATCGAGGGTAAGAACCTCGCCTTTGACCGTTACTCGCAGCTGCAAGGAATCGGGATCCGCCGACATGGGCAAATTGACCAGTCGGGTGAGCACGTCAACCATCTCAAGGCTGCCCTTGATATTGGCAGTACGGGGCTCATCGAGACGGTCAGAGGAGAAGCGCAGGATATCCGACGGCACCTGGCCTACTGAGCGCAGTGTTACGGAGTCTTCCCCGAGGCTGGGTAGCACCCGCTCGATGTAGCTCATGAAAACCGATGACGGCCCGATGACGAGCACCCCGCCATTCTCCAGCCGAGTGCGATGAGAATAAAGCAGGAATGCTGCGCGGTGCAGAGCGACGACCGTCTTGCCGGTGCCAGGTCCGCCCATAATCGTCGTTACGCCTTGGTAAGGGGCGCGAATGGCCTCATCCTGCTCGGCCTGGATCGTCGAGACGATTGAATGCATTCGAGTGTCGCGGGCCCGAGAGAGAGACGCCATGAGGGCTCCCTCGCCGATAATCGGCAGATTCGCCTGCGAGGTGGAATCCAGCAGGTCATCTTCGATGCCGAGGACCTTGTCATCGCGACAGCGCAAGACGCGGCGACGAACAACACCCATCGGATCAGACGGGGTGGCTCGGTAAAAGGGCTCGGCAGCGCGGGCACGCCAGTCGATGACGAGAGGCTCATAGTCGGCGTCCCGTACCCCGATTCTCCCGATGTGACGCACCTCGTCGTCAGCCAGATCAAGTCGGCCGAAGACCAGACCTTCATGCTCAGCGTCAAGGACCGCTAATCTCTTTGCCGCGTTATAAGAGAAGGCGTCGCGTTCAAACATCGCCGTGCCGTCCTCTTCACGAACCCAACTGGTGCGGTCCGAGCGGTACATGTCTTGGCCGGCCTTGGCTAGCATGCGGGCTTTGTTCTCGTCGATCTCCAATTGGGCGCGGACGCGGTCGACGTGGTCCTGTTCCTTGGCGATCTCAGTTTCCACAACGCGGGGGTCGGTGGTCGAACTATCGTGTGCGGTCAAAGTCGTCCTTCACGAGATGTTTGCCTCCAGGCGCGGTGCCGTGGGGCTAACGGTCAAGTCTACGCGTCGAGACCCTGTCAGTGGAACTGTGACTTCTTCTGGGGCGCCCGGCTGCGCCAATGACCTTATTGCTTGGCCGGATATCTTCCCCGGTGAGTCTTTCGTGGGTCAGGTATGCAGCCAATGCCCCAGTGAGTAGCCGGGCCCAAGGTTCTGGGCCGCCATGTGATGCGGGGGAGGCCGCTAGTACCGGGATTGATCCTTCTTGGCGCCAGACCATGGGAGGACGGTTTCGCCAAGCCGACCACGCAGTACCCAGTTCTGGATTCGGGATGGGACGGGTGTAATCGTGACAGATCCGGTGGGTTCGTGCGCCATCCCACCAGGACCACGTTTCGACGAGCCCTTCGGCCTTCCAGTCCAGCTGGTGGGCCATGCCATGATTCGAGGGCATCTCGCTTGAGGTGCTGACAGTGATGGTGGGAGAACTCCATGGACGAGCCGGGCGATGCCACCGGGAGTGTCGGGGAGCTGGTGCCGTCGTGTCGATGATCGCGTTGGGGGAGTCATTCGGTGAAGGATCAACGATGACACCGCGTCGGGTCAGCCGCTTGTTCAGTAAGGTCAACAGGGGTTGCAGATCAGTTGGGCCATCAGGGCCGACGAGATTCCAGCAGCCAAAGATCCGGGTGATGGCGAGCCTCGTTTCGTCAGCTGACAGCTCGGCCAGCGGGGAGGGAAGGTCGACGTGGAGTGGCTCGGGGAGTGGCTCGGGTCGGGAGGTCACCGCATGCTCGACCCCGTACTGGCGCCGAGCTTGCCAGATAGTGTCGGCGTGATCGAGAACATTACGCCACTTATGAGCGATGCGGTGTCCGTACCTGTCACGGACCGTGTGGATCTGTGCACCTCTGTCCGTCGGTAGGGAGATATCCGCCACACTTGAGCTGATCTGAGTATCGGGCTCTGTAACGAGATTGAGCCCTATACTTATCAATTCAGCTTCCATTGCCCGGCCTGACTTGGCGAACAGGTCTCGCCACGCGGAGGGGATTTGGAGGGTAGAGCCGAGCTCAGGGGCAAGAGGACGCTCAGCGCTCTCGAGCCAACGCGGGGAGGAGGAGATGATGGTGACCTTATGTCTCACCTGGGCTAGCCGTAAGGCGGCGGCCAGAGCGACGAGTTCATCTCCGACGATATGGACCGTTCCCATCGTATCTGTGCCTCCTGCAACGATCCGATTGAACCAACGACTGACGGTATCGTGCCAGAGGTGAACACGGATCTTCCTGTTGTCGCCATCCATGGAATCACCAGCTCGCCAACGACCTGGGGCGGGCTCGTACTGGCGTTCAATATTGAAGGTGTCATCGTCCATCAGCTCTCTTTACTCGGACACGGCCCAATTGGCATCCGTCGGGGGGTAGGGACCGACTATCCCCTTGAGGCTTTTACGACTGATGTCATCGAGCAGATGGATGCTTTGAAGGTCGACAAGTGCGCCTTAGTAGGCCATTCCCTTGGGGCTCTGGTCTCGTCCATGGTTGCGCAACGTCAGCCGGATCGCGTCGACCGTGTCTTGCTAGAGGAGATGCCCGTACCGCGTCGAGTTCGTCAGGATCCACCTCCGATGCGGACATACGTCGACGCCATCTTCATGGACGTTGCGGCGTTTGCTGGACGCAAGAGGTTCGACCCAAAATGGTGTGGAAGGTCAGCCGTGAGCTACTGAAACCCCACCCCCAGTGGTGGGATGGATTGTCTCGGATGATCATGCCAGTCCTTGTCATCGGAGGTGGTAAGGCGTCGTACCTACGTCAGGACCGGCTGAGTGACGTGGCACATGCCCTTCCTGACGCTCGGACCGTGACCATTGACGGCGGACACCGCACCCACATCACCAAGGGTGATGAGTTCTGCGACATCGCCGTGCCATTCCTGACGAATGGGAAATACGCCAATCGTCGGCATAACGGGATCCAGGACATGTGAGCCTTGAGCGAACTGCGCTCAACTTGGTTATTGAGCCGGGGTGCTCATGGTTAAACTTGAGTCATAACGACTCAAACCGAGTCGAGGTAGGAATCTGCTGAAGCCGTAGGAGTGTTGACGTGACTCGTACTTTTGACCCCATCCGTGAAATGGACCGGCTGCTCTCCGACGTCACCAGGACGCCGGCGACTGTCGCCGTTCCCATGGATCTCTACCGTGAAGGGGATGACTACACCGTCGCCGTGGACCTTCCAGGAGTTGATCCAGCGTCCATTGATATCGATGTCGACGATCGCACATTGACGATTCGCGCCGAGCGTGCCGCCAAGGTGGCTAAGGAGGCGCAGTGGCTGTCCCGTGAGCGGGCTATGGGCACCTTCGCCCGTCAACTCACCCTCGGTCATGGCCTGGCTACCGATCGCATCACCGCCGAGTACACCGACGGCGTGCTGACCTTGACGATCCCCGTAGCTGAGACTGCTAAGCCTCGCAAGGTAGAGGTCCGACATGGCTCGACCACCATCGACGCCATGACCGACCAGGCTCAGGTCGGTTCAGGTGAGCACCAGGAACAGTGACGTTCTCAGATTGACGTGACGGCCGGTTCCTTCATCCGGGGACCGGCCGTCGCGCGTCAGGTATCGGTGAGGTCAGACGATGACGGAGACCAGCAGCACCAGGAGCACTCCGCAGACTGACAGCGCCGTCTCCATGAGCGACCAACTCTTAATGGTTTGTCCCACCGAGATACCGAAGTATTCCTTGATGAGCCAGAAACCGGCGTCATTGACGTGTGAGAAGAAAACCGAACCGCAGCCGATCGCTAGAACCAGCAATGCCGCATGGGCGGGCGGCAAGCTGGCTGCCACCGGTTCCAGGATGCCGGCCGCGGTGACGGTTGCCACCGTCGCTGAGCCGGTCGCCAACCGGATGACGACAGCGACGAGCCAGGCCATCAGTAGCGGGGAGATCGAGGACTGGGTAATGCCGTTGCCTAGTAGCTTGGCAATACCAGTGTCGACGAGGATCTGCTTAAACCCACCGCCGGCGGCGACGATGAGTAAGATGCCAGCGATTGGGGGCAGCGCTGCCCCCACACTGTTGTTCATAGCGTCCCGGTTGATGCCGGAAGCCTTGCCCAGGGTAAAGATCGCCAGCAGGGTTGTCAGCAGCAAAGCAAACATCGGCTCGCCAAGGAAATCCAAGATACTGCGGACGGCGGTGCCTTTGAGAGCGAAGATATCGGCGAGGGCCTTGCCCATCATGAGGACGACAGGTAGCAGGACGGTCATCAAGGTGACGGAGAACCTTGGGCGACCAGGGGCAATACCGCAACGGCCATTCTCGTCAGAATTAAGGAAGAGGTCAGGCGCATCAACGGGCACCCACCGAGCTGCGAGCCGCGAGAACAGCGGGCCAGCAGCAACAACCGTCGGTATGGCAATAAGGACACCGAACCCGAGGGTGATGCCGAGGTCTGCTTTGAGCAGCCCAATGGCGGCCAATGGGCCCGGATGAGGTGGAACAAGGGCATGCATCGTCGATAGGCCAGCCAGGGCCGGGATAGCTACTCTCATGAGGGGCAGCTTGGAACGGCGGGTTACCAGCAGGATGACCGGAACGAGCAGGACGAGACCGATCTCGAAGAACATGGGCAGTCCAATGACAGCGCCAATGAGGGCCATCGCCCATGGCAAGGTGGCGGGAGAAGCCTGAGAGACTAGGGTGTCGACGATTTCGTCGGCGCCACCGGAATCTGCTAACAACTTGCCGATAATCGCTCCTAGGGCGATGAGGACTCCGACAGAAGCGACCGTCGACCCGACTCCTTTGGAATAGGACGCCAATATCTCCGACAGGGGCAGCTTTGCGATAGCTCCGACAACTAAAGAACCGATCGTCAAGGAGAGGAAGGGGTGGAGTTTGAACTTGGTTATAAGGGCAACGATGGTGGCGAAGCCGATGAGGGTGGCCATAATCAGTTGGCCGGTACTGGCTGCGGTTTCGAGGATGACGGGCATTGACTCCTCCTTGAGTCCGGGGTGCGATGTCAGTTGACGTCGGCCAACCAGGTTGCTGCCATCGTGGTGAGTTCCTCACGAGTATCGTCGAAATTGAGAGTGATGCCGGCCTCGTCGGCGGCCAGTGGTTCGAGGGTGGCGTATTGGGAGTCAATGAGGCTGGTTGGCATGAAGTGGCCGGTGCGAGCCTCGACCCGTTTGGCAACGATCTTGCGGTCGCCAGCGAGATGGACGAAGACCAGATCTGGGCAGGTCTTTCGCAGCTGATCGCGGTAGATATGTTTGAGAGCGGAACATGCCACGACTGCTCCGTTATCAGCACGTTCGGCCATCCAAGCGGCGATATTAGTTAGCCAGGGGCGTCTGTCCTCATCGTTGAGAGGATAACCCGATGTCATCTTGTCGATATTGGCCTGGGGATGAAGGTCGTCGCCGTCCATGAAATCCACACCAAAACGCTCGGCAAGCATGGAATCAATGTCCGTCTTCCCAGCTCCGGCTACACCCATGATGACGATAAGTGGCATGCGGCGGTGTAAGTGGTTGACGCTCATGGTGGTCTCCCAGAAATCGTGGTCCTCGTTGACCTGACCCAGCGTATGTGTTGGGATCATATTTGTACAGGTATTTAGTAGTTGTACTCATATTTTGGGGTGCTGTCGTGGCAGAGCGCTTTTCCAGGGTGCCCGCGGCAACGAGCGAGACTGCGATCTCGCTAGGCTGATGGGCATGATGGATTCCTCCCTGGCCATCACGGTCTCAAACGTCTTAGGGGCACGAATTGTGAGTGGTGCCGTCACTCCTGGGACTGTCATGAAGCTTGAGGAACTTGACTCAGAATTTGGCGTCTCCCGGTCAGTGACAAGGGAAGCTGTCAAGCTCCTGGAAGCTCTCCATGTGGTGAGGGCTCGGCGTCGAATCGGCATTGTAGTCACTGAGGAATCGGCCTGGGACGTTAGCTCCCCGGCTGTCATTGAGTGGTTTTTGTCCGGGCCTAGACGGGACGAAGTGATCTCCTGGATTAGCGAGCTGCGGTCGGCTGTCGAACCGTTGGCCGTTGAACTGGCTGCTAAGCGAGCAACTCGTGAAGAGGTGACCACGATGGCTCTCGCAGTGACCGGGATGATTGCGGCCGCTGCTGACCGTGACCTTGACGAGTACCTGCGTTGGGACATTGATTTCCACACCGTCTTGCTCCAGGCCTCTCATAACCCGTTGGTGGCATCCCATGTCAAGATCGTTGCTGCTGTGTTAGAGGGGCGCACCCGTCTCATGCCCTTTGAGCCCAAACAGGAAGCCATCGGATTCCATCGCAGCATTGCTGATGCCGTAGCTGCTCATGACGCCAAAGCCGCTGCCGCAGCGATGAGTCAGATCGTCACTGAGGCACACGAGGCTATGAGTTCCTCAATGCATGCAGCATCAAAATAACGGGGAACGAGGTGAGTCGAGTTAATGCAGAAGAAATCATATTTTTGTGGCCTGGGGCAAGTTATTAGTGCTGCTAAGATGCTGTTGCACGGTCCCAAAGATGCACTTTAGTGATCGCTCCCTCAGGGTATCGAGCCTTGTCGGCTTGGCATGCGTTATCGTTCCTGTCATGCCTCAGGAATTCCTTGCTTCATCGGTGGCCAGTCGTCTAGGTGCTCGCATTGTCGACGGTGACTTGCAAGCCGGTGACGTACTGCGGTTGGGGGACATTGAGCAGGAATCGGCAGCGTCCCGTTCCGTTTGCCGTGAAGCAGTCAAGATCCTCGAATCCCTAAACCTGGTACGTTCCCGGCGTCATGTCGGCGTGACGGTCCTACCTTCCAACCAATGGGACGTGTTGTCACCCAAGGTGGTGCACTGGCACATGTCTGGCAACAAGCGTGAGCAGGCGATGAGCTGGACGAACGAATTGCGGATAGCCTTGGAACCCACGGCTGCTCGACTTGCAGCTGAGCGTGCCGACGGCGCAGATCTCAAGGGATTACAAGACGCTGTCTCCGGTATGACCGAGGCGATCCGAAATGATGACTCGACTAGTTTCGCCAAACACGACCACGCTTTTCACCGGAGCCTTTTGGCCGCTACTCGCAATCCGCTGTACATCGCCCATGCTCCGATGTTGCTTAGCTACTTTGCTGAACAACACGATGACCGCAACCTTACAAGTGAAGACGGGGCCGATCTCGTCCAGCACCGCGACATTCTTGACGCTATCACGATGAGTGATCCGGACGCGGCTGAGCAGTCCACCCGGGTCCTCGTCCTGGGGCTCGGACGAGTATTGCCTCAGCCCACGGTGGCGAGCGGTCCGGCCGGTGTAGCACACCAAACCGGGTAAATACATCAAGCTGGCCGGGTCCGATCTGGACCGGGCCCGGCCAGCTGTGCGTCAGATCAGTCTTCGAATGCCTCCGGAGGCGGGCAAGAGCACACCAGGTGGCGGTCACCGTAGGTGTTGTCGACACGACCCACCGGCGGCCAGTACTTAGCTTGGATGCGGGTGACGGTGTTGACGTCCAGGCCACGTTCTTGGTCACGCTGGATCCCCAAACGCATACCGGGGTAGCAGCCCAACTCGCGGGAGTAAGGGTGGTTCCACTCGTCGGCTACCAGACGAGCCGCTGGATGCGGAGCATTAATCAACGGGTTGTCGTTAGCCGGCCAGTGGCCCGACTGCACCATTCGGGCTTCTTCGACGATCGCTAGCATGGCGTCGCAGAAGCGGTCCAGCTCGGCGAGGTCTTCCGATTCGGTGGGCTCGACCATGAGGGTCCCAGCTACCGGGAAGCTCATCGTCGGGGCGTGGAATCCGTAGTCGATGAGGCGCTTGGCGACGTCGTCGACGGTGATCCCTGTCTCGGTAGTCAACGGACGTAGATCAAGAATGCATTCGTGAGCCACGTAGCCATTCTGTCCGGTGTAGAGGATCGGGATCTTGTCGTGGAGCCGGTGGGCGATGTAGTTGGCATTGAGAACCGCCATTTCAGTCGCGAATTGCAATCCTTTTAGGCCCATGAGCCGCAGATACGCCCAGGAAATAGGAAGTACGGACACCGACCCAAACGGCGCAGCAGATACGGCATGTCCGTCGTGGGTAACCGTCCCGCCGTCATTGAGTGGATGCTCGTTGCGCGGGTTGAGGGGATGGCCGGGCAGGAAGGGAGCTAGGTGAGCCTTGGCTGCAACCGGTCCAACACCAGGACCGCCGCCTCCATGCGGGATGGCGAAGGTCTTGTGCAGGTTGAGGTGGCTCACGTCACCGCCGATGCGGGCGAACTGTCCCCATCCGACGAGGGCATTAAAGTTTGCTCCGTCGATGTAGACCTGTCCGCCTGCCTCGTGGACCATGTCGCAGACCTGTCGCACGCCGTCTTCATAGACGCCGTGAGTTGACGGGTAGGTGATCATGATCGCGGCGATGCGCCCCTCGTTAGCAGCAATCTTGGCAGCCAGATCATCACGGTC
Organism: Cutibacterium sp. 37298; assembly: GCF_023838685.1. NCBI lineage: Bacteria > Bacillati > Actinomycetota > Actinomycetes > Propionibacteriales > Propionibacteriaceae > Cutibacterium > Cutibacterium sp. 37298. The sequence goes on along the minus strand of NZ_JAJNRJ010000002.1, from coordinate 677,361 downwards.
GATAGTGCCGTCGTCATTTGACTTGACGACGACAACCCTGAGGCCTACCGAAGCGGCCGAGGCGGCATTAGTGCCATGCGCGGACGCCGGAACCAGGCACACATTACGCTCAGTATCACCGCGAGAGACGTGATAGCCACGGATGGCTGCCAGACCGGTGTACTCGCCCTGGGAACCTGCATTGGGCTGCAGGGAGACAGTGTCATAGCCGGTGAGCTCGGCCAACCAGATCTCGAGGTCACGGATGAGGCGCAGGCTACCGGCTTGGTCCTCGACCGGGGCGAAGGGGTGCATCTGCGAGAAAGCCGGCCAGGTCATAGCCTCCATCTCGGCAGCGGCATTGAGTTTCATCGTGCACGAACCGAGCGGGATCATGCCGCGGTCCAGGCCATAATCGCGGTCCGCCAAACGCTTGAGATAGCGCATCATGGTGGTTTCGGTGTGGTAGCTAGAAAAGACCGGATGCGTCATGAAGGAGGAAGTGCGGCGCAGATCCTCCGGCCACGCCTTGTCGACCGGGCCACGAATCTCGTCAGTGCTGCCACCCAGGAGCTGGGTGAGTTCCCGAAGCTCGTCGTCGGTGACGGTCTCGTCAACCGATATCTGGAGGATGTCCCCGTCAACGAGATCGAGGGTGTACCCACCTTCGCGGGCTCGGTTCCACAGCTCCTTCGCTCCGCCTTTCGTGCGTATGCGGATGGTGTCGAAAAACTGCTGATCGGCGACGTCAAGACCCGCTGCGCGCAAGGCGCTAGCAAGCTGATGGGCTCGATCGGTGACTTGTCTGGCGATACGTGTTAGTCCCGTCGGCCCGTGCCACACGGCATAGGCAGCGGCGACTACAGCGAGGAGCACCTGAGCGGTACAGATATTGCTCGTGGCCTTGTCACGGCGGATGTGCTGTTCACGGGTCTGCAAGGCCAGCCGGTAAGCGGGGTTCCCGTCGGCATCAGTTGATACACCGACGAGTCGTCCCGGGATCTGACGCTCCAGGCCAGAGCGAACCGACATGTAAGCCGCGTGCGGTCCGCCATTACCCATCGGGACGCCGAAGCGTTGCGACGAGCCGACGGCGACGTCAGCACCTAGCTCACCCGGCGGAGCCAGCAGAGTTAGCGAGAGCAGGTCACACTCGGCGATGGTGATACCGCCAACTTTGTGAACAGCGTCGAATACTTCAGAGGGGCTCCACAGTGCGCCAGTGCTGTCGGGATAGGGGGCGAGGACGCCGAAGCAGCCAGCCTCAACCTCGGGGCGCCACGACTGTGGGTCACGAAGGTCAGTCTCAACAACCTCAATTCCAGTTGCTTCAGCGTGGCCCAGGACGACGTCTCGCACCTGGTCAAAGAGGTGAGTATGCACCAAGAAGCGGTTGGACTTTACCTTGCGAGCGGCACGACGGGCTAGCAGCATCCCCTCGGAAGCGGCGGTTGCCTCATCGAGGAGGGAAGAGTTTGCCAGGGCGAGCCCAGTAAGGTCGGTGATGAGCTGCTGGTAGATCGTCAGCATCTCGAGTCGGCCCTGGGAGATTTCGGGCTGGTACGGGGTATAGGCGGTGTACCAGGAGGGATTCTCCAGGATGTTGCGGCGAATCACCGGCGGGGTAAGCGTGCCGTAGTAGCCACGCCCAATGAGGGCACGAGTAACACGGTTTCCTGAGGCGATCTCGACGAGTTCAGCGCGAGCGGTCGTTTCGTCGGCGGCAGGGGGAAAGCTCGGGGTGCGAACGGAGGAGCCCCCCTCATTGGAGTCGAGCACAGAGGCTGGGATGGCGTCGCGAATGATCTGCTCGGGACTCGTCACCCCGATGGTCTCGGCGATGTATCGCAGGTCATCTTCGACGGATCCAACGTGGCGGCTCGAGAAAGGGCGCGGCCCTTCGAGGCCGCACCGATTCTCAGCGTGGTCAGTCATGATCATCACTCGGCGGTGAGCTTGAGGTAGGCGTCACGGTCCATGAGGTCGTCACCCAGCTGACCACCGGAAACCTTGAACAACCATCCCTGTCCGAACGGATCGGAGTTGACAAGCTCGGGAGACTCGGTGATGGCCTTATTAACTTCCGAGACGGTGCCGGTCACGGGGCTAAAGAGGTCGGAGACCGATTTAGTCGATTCGACCTCGCCAATGGCGGATCCGGCAGAAACATCGCTGCCGACCTCGGGGACGTCGACAAAGACGACGTCCCCCAGGGCCTCTGCGGCGTAGTCGGTGATTCCTACGGTCACGGTGTCACCATCAACGGCGACCCACTCATGCTCGGCGGAGTACTTAAGTTCGGACAGTTCCATGTCTGCTCCTAGGTATTTGTGTGGGGATTGTGGTTGGGGTCAGGACCGCTTGTAGAACGGTAATTCGACGACGGTAGTGTTGAGGGCTTTGCCCCGCACATCAACGCTAAGCGAGGTGCCGATCTTGGCGACGTCAGGATCAACGAAAGCCATTGCGATGGGATGGCCCAGAGTGGGGGAGAGGATGCCGGAGGTGATGGCTCCGACCGTTTTGTCTTCGTTCACGACAGCATATCCGGCACGCCCTGCTCGGCGTCCTTCCCCGGCCACCCCGACTAGCACACGATCGGCAGTGGTATCGCGGTTCTCGAGGGCACAGCGACCGACAAAGTCGCCCTCCTTCTTGAAATTGACGACTCGCCCAAGCCCGGCTTGAGAGGGATGGATGTCGGTGCCCAACTCGTGTCCGTAGAGAGGCATCCCAGCTTCCAGGCGCAAAGTGTCACGGCAGGCGAGACCACACGGTGTGAGATCTTCGCCGCCAGCGTCCATGAGGAGCTGCCACAGATGCTCGGCGGCTTCGGCCGGAACGTATAGCTCGTAGCCGTCCTCTCCGGTGTAACCGGTGCGAGCGACGAGTACGGGGAAACCATCCAGTTCTCCGGTGAGGCAGCGGTAGTACTTGACGTCGCGGACCTCGTCGGAGTCGAGGGTGGTATTACCCTTCTGGAGGGCCGCCAGCACGATCTTCACGGCTGTGGGGCCTTGCACGGCGACGAGGGCGGTCTGGGCTGACTCGTCTGTGACGGTGACGTCGAACCGTGCGCAGCGCTTGGTGAATTCCGCGAGATCAGTTTCGGCATTGGCAGCATTGGCAACGACGAGGTAGTCACCGTCAGGCAGATGGTAGGTCACGAGGTCATCAACGACACCCCCCTCGTCTGTGAGTAGGAGGGAATACTTCGCGCGGCCTTCCGCCACAGCGGAGAGCTTACCGGCCAAGGCGTAATCGAGGGCAGCTCCAGAATCAGGGCCAGAGATCCTGATCTCTCCCATGTGGGATAGGTCGAAGATGCCGGCATTCTTGCGGACGGCGTGGTGTTCGGCCAGGTCGGAGGAGTACCGCACGGGCATGTTCCAGCCCGCGAAATCGGTGAAGGATGCTCCGAGGCTCTCGTGTACGGCCGCCAGTGGTGTACGTCGAAGCGTAGTCATGATTCGAAGTATGGCATGACGAGGGACCGTGTGCTTGCTCGTAGGGAGAACTGAAGAAGTAGACTGAGCGGCGTACGACGGAGTCCATTCCAGCGAACTCCGTGGCAGGTCAGGTAGGAGTTCGAGATGCCCTTGTCAGCAGAGGAGCAGCGGCGGCTCGCCGAGCTTGAGGAGGCGCTGTCCACTGACGACCCTGACTTTGCTCGATCTTTCTCTCGGCGGGCTTCCGCGACTTGTCCTCACCCCAGTCACAATGCTTTAGAGCAGCGACGTATGCAGCATCGTCGGGCTCGACGCCGTCAGATTCTCATCGGGTCTGTCATGGTGCTGCTGGGTTTAGCGGGCGTTGTCGGTGGGGTGGTCCTCGCCAGTGGAGTTCTTGCTGTTGTCGGTTTCGCCATTATGGTCCTCGCCGTCGGAGTACTGCTGTCGACCGGTGGAGGTGTAATGCCACGGAGCAGCGGAGTTAGGCCACGTGGTGGGCAACGCGAGCCCCATTGCGAATCTTTCACCGCTCGAATGGAAGAGCGTTGGCGTCGACGTCAGTCGAGGTAATACTCCGTCGTCAGTCGCGGTGGCTTTCACTTTTTGACAAGGGATGTCGGTAACCAGGTCGCCAGCCAGTGTGGCCTGGGGGTGGGGGTCCGTGTCAACCAGGCCTTGACTGCCCCGAGATCGTCGGTAAGGGAGTCGTCATGACCATCCTTGCTAGACCAGCGGTCCTTTTCCTCTGCCAGGGCCAGCTTCTTGACCGCAGCGGAAGTGTCCGGATCCATGTCGGTGACTAAGGCCGCGGCTTGACGACGAGGGGTACCGTCAGGCCAGGCCAAACCGTGATCGATCCACAGGTCGCGGATTTCCCGCCAAATGCCGGCTATCGAACCACGGGTGATCCTGCGGCGTGAGATGAGCATGCGAATGAGCATTGGCAGCGCGAGTACGACGAGAATGACGAGGACTGCACTGAGAGGTGCCCAATTGAAGCCTTTATGGCCGGCGGTACTACTAGGTGCGGGGCTGCTGGTGGGCGTCGAAGTATGTGCAGCTGCCGGGGATGGCTCAGGCGATGAGGTGGAGGTCTGTGTCGAAGGAGTCGGGGATGACGATGGGGTGGAGGAGGGGGAAGAAGTAGTGGTTTCCTTGTTGGTCCAGGCTGGAGCTGGCGCCACCGCTGCGGTCGGCTCGAACCTAACCCATCCGTAGTCCTGGAAGTACAACTCGGGCCAAGCGTGCATCTGGTTGGCGCGTACCTTCCAGGTGTCTCTTCCATGGTCGCCGGGAAGGAACCCCACGGATACGCGTGACGGAATACCTTCAAGTCGTGCCATGAGTGCCATTGACGCCGCGAAATGGATGCAATAACCGCGGTGGGTGTGCAGCAGGAAGTTTTCCAGTACCTGATAGCCGTCACCTTCGGGTGCGTTGATCTCGTAATGGAATCGAGCGCTGTCACGAAGCCAGTTTTGAATCGCGATGGCCTTGGCTACGGGGGTAGATTTCCCCTTGATAATTCGGTTAGTTAACTCCCCTATGTCGGATGGAACGTTGGCAGGGACTTCGGTGTACACCGAGTTATGTGGGGTGCCGGCTTTCGCGTTATCGAAGGTTACTGGATCGGGGTCGGGCTCCTGCGCCGAAATGCTGTACTGCATATCGGAGGTTGCATGGTCGTGATCAGCAGAAGTTGAGACAATCGTCAGATCCTGTGGGCTCCACGCCCAGGTCTGATCGACGTCCGCAGCAATTGGTCCATAAGGAGCGGGTAAATACTGTGAAGAAAACCCAGTGATATTGATATCGACCGTACGAGTTTGTGACGGGCCAGACAATCCCGGTACAGATCCAGGGGCGAAGTGTTCCAGATCAACTGGGATGAGGCCCCACCCTCGATCAGTCACCTTCGATAGGGAGGTCATGCGCAGGTATTCACCGTCAGGGCTATTAGTGGTGTAGTTGATGACTGACGCCGTTGATGTGTTATGGAGATTTCGACGCAGCTCGATGGTCGGATCACTCATCCGTACGGGGCTCGATAGGGCCGCTGCCGGGCGAGAGAAGTCAAGATGTCCCCAGACGGGTGCGATCGCGGCGACAACTGTAGCGATCGTGATGGCGATCAGACTGAATATGGCCGCGGCCAACCAAGTCAGAGGGCCACCTCCTCGAAGCGCATGATCGACGGTGAGGATGATGAGCCAGCCCGTCGCGACCAAGGCGAAACTCCACCATGGCGTGTCGTGTCTGACGATGAGAACAGCCGCAAGATGGATAACTAGCAGCGGAGCGAGAGACCACCCAGGGCTTTCGAGAGTAATGGTTAGCAGGTCTGCCAGAACAGTCAGAACCGCCACCACGGACGTTGTCAACCAGATAACCCCGATTGACGGGGGAAGATGTCCATCGGTCGTCTGAATCAGAGTGAGGGTGTCGCGATACAGATGAAGGGCATTAACCGGGAATGAGCCGGAGGAGCCAACCGCTGATGCACTGATGCCTCCCATCATCACGACGATGACGACGACGAGAATGGCTTGCACGCCTTGTACCTCGGCGTGGTCCCAGTGGTGGCGTCGGCACAGCAGGCCGACAACTTCGAGGACGACGATGATGGCAGTCGGACCGATCCAAAAAGACGGATCAGTAGTAAGCCCTATCAGCGAGAAGGTAGCCAAGATCATGGCCAGGGCTACCGCGAGGTGAATAGCCAGAAGGTCGGGGTACTCAGATGCCTTGGTCAGATCGAGATGTTCGGACAGCTGGGTGGCAGGCTGAGCGGCGCGACGTGGGTTTGTCATAAAGCTGCCGTCCTTGCGGTCTGCAGCAAGTTCTGCCATGCCGAATCGATGGAGGTGCGAGAATCGACGGGAACGACTGCCCACCCAGCATCATCCAACTCTGCGACGGCACGCTCGTGCTCCTCGGCCTGCTCAAGGGAGCTGCGGAACCGTCGAGCGGTGAAGGTATTGGAATCTAGGACAAGGGCAAGGCCAGCGACCCGGTCCCGTCTCAAGTCCACGAGAGGATCAATATCGGCCGTCTCCAACCGACCGAGGATGGCGATCGCCGGGCCGTCAATTCCCTGGCATGACTCGATAGCCTTGGTCAGGGTGGTGTCGGGACGCAGCGGTTCGTCGACGAGGGCGTCGAGAATGTCGCCCTTGAGCGTGCCGGATGAGTCACACACGTGAGTGACGTATCCGTCGGAGGTCAGACGCGTCGAGATGGATGCCACCGCGTTGACGGCCCATTCAAAGGATGCGTCGGGGCCAGTTCCAGCGTGACGCCGAGCCCGAGAATCCAACACGATGACAACGGATGGGTTCCAGGCCTGCTCCTCGCGTCGGACCATGAGGTCCCCGCGGTGAGCGGTGGAGCGCCAGTGAATGCGTCGCACCGAGTCTCCGGTGTGCCAATCGCGCACCATGGCGTCGTCGGGGCCACGTCGTCCGGCATGGATCGCTGAGGACCTTGTGTCGAATCCCTGACCCCCGAGTTCCCCGGAGGCGCCCAAATCGACGATCCTTGGCGTGACAATGACTTCGGCAACCTGGCCGAGATCGGTGTGATGGCAGGCCATGCCAAACGGGTCGATGGTGCGCATCATGACGGGGCCGATCACGAATCGACCACGTGTAGTAGGTATGACTGGGGTCTGGATGGTGGCCGTCGACCATCGTGGCTGGCCTAGCGGCGCGGGGATGGTATCGGTGAATCGGGCCGCTCTAAGTGGTAGCCCGCCATGACGCTCTACCGTGACGGTTTCACAGGTTTGGGAGCCTAACGCTATCCGCACCGGAGCGAGACTCCGCGCGGTCTGCACGCGTGGTCGAAACCATGCGACGACACTAATGGCCATCAGCGGCAGCAGGATAAGGAGAAACCCAATTCTCGCCAGGCCACGCTGGTCAATGCTGAGGCCGATGATCGTGAGCACGATCCCCACGATCCCGACCGTGCGTCCTCGTAGTGTGAGCAGTCCCTGACGGCGAGGGGCGCTGGACGTTGAGGCGGCGCTCATCGGTCTTGATGCGCCCGCTCAGGCAGGGGAACCTGACGCAGAATCGACTCAATGACTGACTCGGCTGCCCGGGCAGACTCATGGCTGGCGATTCCACTGCGTCCAGAAAAGACCAGTCGGTGAGCCAAGATCGGGGCAGCGAGAGCCTGGACGTCATCGGGGATGACGTAGTCGCGTCCACTCATGGCCGCGCGAGCTCGGCACGCACGGACCAAGTGGAGGGCTGCGCGAGGAGATGCTCCCAACCGAATGCTCTCGTGTGAACGGGTGGCGCCGATGATGTCGAGGACGTACTCGTGAATGTCAACGGCTACGTGCACTCCAAGTACGGTCGAAATGAGCCTTCGGATCGTCTGAGTGTCGGTAACTGGTCTGACCTCATCAAGAGGAGAGGTGGCGCCATGATGCTCGAGCATGGCAAGCTCTGCTGATCGCGTCGGGTAACCCATAGTGATACGAGCCATAAATCGGTCACGTTGGGCCTCTGGTAGGCGGTACGTGCCCTCCATCTCAATGGGGTTTTGAGTGGCCATCACCATGAACGGGGCTTCGAGGGGATGAGTCAGGCCATCTGCTGAGACTTGACGTTCTCCCATGGCCTCGAGCAGAGCTGACTGGGTCTTGGGAGAGGCGCGGTTGATTTCGTCACCCACCACGATGTTGGCGAAAATCCCGCCAGGTTTAAAGACGAATTCCCGCTTCTCTTGGTCATAGACGCTGACGCCGGTGATGTCTGACGGGAGTAGGTCAGGAGTGAACTGAATGCGGTGAACGGTGCAGTCAATGGCGCGCCCTAGTGCTCGAGCGAGTGTCGTCTTACCCACACCGGGGACGTCCTCCACCAGCAGATGCCCTTGGGCAAGAAGGACGACAAGCGCGGTATCGATGCGTTCACTCTTTCCCTCAATCGCCCCTGCGACGGCCGACCGGACCGCGTTAGTGATGGCCACCACACCATCAATTGATGCGGCCCGCGGATCGACGGTCTCAAGAGGCTGGGCGTGTGCCGGAATGACCGGCTGTGATTCTCGGTGGTTCAACGGGATCCTCCTGGCGTGCGCGGCAGTGACCGGAGCCCATGCTATCTGGCAGCGGTGACGCTATTTCCATCGCGATGGGAGCCGTGGAACAGGTTCGTGCGACCTGCTCAAGTTCATATCGACATTCTTCGTTGTCATGCGACGGCTGTATGACGCGATGCAAGTGGGGAGAAGCGGAGAAAAGGGTGTAAGGGAGGTGACGGGGTGGAGCGTTGTGGAGTATGGTGGAGGCAAGTGGAGGAAATTGCCTCGATCGTGGAGCAAGGAGGTGCCCGGTGTTTCTGGGTACGCATACTCCCAAGCTCGACGAGAAGGGCCGCTTCTTCCTACCGGCGAAGTTCCGCGACGAGTTGGACGATGGGTTGGTCATCACCAGAGGCCAGGACAGGTGTCTGGCGATCTACCCGACCGAAACTTTCGTGGAGATGACCCGGGAAATCGCCAAGGGATCGGTGAGCGTCAAGAAGGTTCGTGACTATCAGCGCATGCTGGCAGCCGGGGCTAGCGACACCGCTCCTGACAAGCAAGGGCGGGTCATGATTCCGCCGATGCTGAGGCGCTACGCCGCTCTTAATAAGGAGATCGTCGTGGTGGGAGCGATTACTCGAGTTGAGGTGTGGGACGCCACCGAGTGGGAGAAGTACTCCGAAGCTCAGGAGGAGGCCTTCGCCGATATGAACGAGGAGGTCTTCGCCGAACAGTGATCTCGCGGTCCGCGGGTCCGGGCCGACCGGGCCCCCTGACACAACTTCCCCTGTGCCAGGTGGTTCAGCCGGAACGGAACCTCGGATCACGGGTCATCGACACCGGTCGAAGACGTTGCTGGCAGATCATGCCGGGGAGGGGATGCTCATGGCGACCGATGCCATTGGTAGCGATGCTGTCCATGTCCCCGTCATGCGTGCCCGCATCCTCGACCTTCTTGCTGTCGTTCTCAAGAGTGGTCGACGTGTCCATGTTGATGGCACCCTCGGTATGGGAGGTCATGCTGAGGCTGTTCTGAGGCGATTCCCTGACGTTGAGTTGGTCGGTATCGATCGCGATCAGCAGGCCCTGACAATGGCCGAGGCGCGGCTTGAGCCTTTTGCAGACCGCGTTCATCTCGTCCACGCTGTTCATGACGAACTTCCTGAGGTGCTTGACGATCTCGGCCTGGACTATGTCGACTCCGTACTGCTTGACCTTGGGCTGTCCTCTTTCCAAATTGACGAGGTTGAGCGCGGGTTCTCGTACTCGGTTGATTCCCCACTAGACATGCGGATGGACCAGTCCAGTGGTCGTACTGCTGCCCAGATCCTCAATGAGTCTGATCCTGGTGACTTGGTGCGTATGCTTCGCGAGTACGGTGAGGAAAAGTTCGCTGACCGCATTGTTCGCGCCATCGTTACCGAACGTGACCGCCAACCCATCGAGACTTCCGGGCGGCTCGTTGAGATTATTACCGAGGCTATTCCTGCCACAGTGCGTCGCAAGCGCCACAGCCATCCCGCCAAGCGTACCTTCCAGGCCCTGCGGATTGCCGTTAACCGTGAGATGGAGACCTTGCCCGCGGTGCTCCCGCGAGCTCTCAATCGTCTTGATGTCGGCGGCCGGATCGCTGTGTTGTCCTATCACTCCCTGGAGGACCGCCCCGTCAAGGAGGCCTTCCGCGACGCATGTGCGGATACAGCCCCAACCGGATTGCCGATGGTCCCCGAGTCGATGGCAGCAAAGTTCAACCCTGTTACTCGGGGGGCGGAACGTCCCGACGCCGATGAGGTGGCCACCAATCCACGATCCGCCTCGGCACGGTTGCGGGTCATTGGGCGGGTTCGACCTGGGCCCGTCAACCGTCAGCATGCGACCAAGGAGAGCCGATGAGCGCTGAACCAGCACCGCGTCCACATCAGGCCAGGACTGCTGCTGCACGGCCTACCTCGTTGCGTCCAGTATTACGTGCACTGCCGCAACGGGTGCGTCAGCAGCGGATGGGGCGACTGGGCTTTGCCATTCTCATTGTTGTCATGTTAGCTGCTGGATTGGCCGGGCTGTTGGTGCTCAACACCACCATCCAGGCGCAGTCCATGCAGATTGCGCAGGAGACGCGCAATCTCAACGTCTTGCAACACCAGCAGGCTGTTCTGGCTGCTGAGGTCGATCACCTTCGTGGTCCGCAGAACCTCCAGGAACAGGCCACGAAGCTCGGCATGAGGCCGAATCCTTACGGCTCCTATATTGACCTGCGTACTGGCAAGGTCATCGGAACCCAGACCAAGGTCGACGGCAAGGAGGTACCAGGAGTCATCGGGGAGACGGCTAAGCCTGAGGTGGGCCAGCCGTGAGTTCCCGGCATCCCACGGGCCCGAACTCACGGCCCGGGTCCGCCAGGCGGCCCACGTCCAACCGTGGTCCTGGGCGAGCGCGACCTGGGTCTCGCGTGGAGGGTCGGGAGCCGCATAGTAGGCCCGTGCCCGAAATGGCTTCCCAACGGGGCCGTTTGACGATCGTTATGGCGGTATTCCTCGTGCTTGCGGTGAGCTTAGCTAGCCGTGCTTTGCAACTGCAGGCGATCGAGGCGCCTGCGTATGCGGCGTCGGCGGCGGCGAGGATGAAGTACACCTACGCTCTTCAGCCTAACCGAGGCGAGCTCACCGATCGCAATGGCATTGTGATGGCGCAAACCCAGCCTGCGGTATTGGTTTTTGTGGACCCTCGGATGATCTCCCGCAACGGCGTTGACGAGCGGGTGACGATGACTCGTGAACAACAGGAGAAGGCAGCCGCTGCGCCTAAGGCTGTCGCGAAGATCCTTGCTACGCGATTGGGCGGGCAGCCGGAGGATTACCGCAAGGCGGTAACGGCCACTGATGCTAAGGGAAAGCTGAGCCGCTACTCGGTCGTACGCCACCACGTTGACAGCTACACCTTCGACCTCATCAAGAAGGACATGAAGCAAGGTGGCTGGTACGGAGTGTTTAGTTCAAATGACCCGATCCGTACCTATCCGTCGGGGCAGGTTGCCTCCAACATCGTGGGCTTCGTGAATGCCGAGGGCAAAGGAGCTGGCGGTTTCGAATACTCCCATAACAAACAGCTTGCCGGTGTGCCGGGTAAAGAGTCGTATGAGGCTTCGACCTGGGGCCGTATTCCGCTGGGTTCTAACACTCTGGTGCCTGCGGTCGACGGCACAAGTTACACTCTGACCCTCGACGCTCAGCTACAGCTGATGGCTCAGCAAGCCATCGGTACAGCGATTAAGAATGCCAAGGCAAAGAGTGGCGAGATCGTCATGATGGACGTGACTAATGGTGAGGTCCTGGCAATGGCGTCAATGCCCACTTTTGACTCAAATAAGCCCGGAAAAGCCAAAGAGAGCCAGACCCGCAATCGGGCCATCCAGGATGCGTACGAGCCAGGATCGGTGCAAAAAGTCCTGACTATGGCTGCGCTGACCGATCAGGGGATCATTACTCCCGATAGCCACGTCGTCGTTCCGCGTGCTTTGTCGTCTGGTGGCGGCAAGATCACTGATGCTGAGCCTCACGGCACCGAGTACCTCACCGCCCGTGGGGTGCTAGTGCATTCGTCAAATATTGGGACGGCATTGTTTGCCCGAAAGTTGGACAAGGCGACCATGGTGTCCTATCTCAAGGCATTCGGGCTAGGGGCTCCTACTGGAATCGGTCTGCCCGGTGAGGCGAGTGGTCAGATACCGAAGCCCACTATGCCTGACTATACCCGGGACCAGGTTGCGTTCGGCCAGGGGCTGTCGGTGACGGCTCTTCAGGAGGCCGCTGCCGTTGCCGGAATCGTCAATGGCGGGGTCTACCACTCGCCGACGATTATCAAGTCTGCCGTTGACGGCCACGGGGAGCCTTCCGAGATTCCTAAGACGACTACCCGCAGAGTGATCTCGCAACGAGCCTCTGAGGAGGTTCGCGACATGATGGAGAACGTGGTATCTACCGCCAAGGGCCGACCTATTCCGGACTACCGGATGGGTGCCAAGACGGGTACTGCCCAGCGGATTGACCCTGAGTGTCACTGCTACCACGGGTACATCTCGTCGTTTATTGCCGTCGCTCCTATCGAGAAGCCGCGTATTCTCACGTACGTTGTCATCAATCAGCCCACCAACGGGCATACTGGCACGGCGGTGGCACAGCCAGCGGCGCGGCAACTCATGTCCGTTGCCCTGCCGCGATACGGTGTGCAACCGTCCACCGACAAAGCGCGCAAGGAACCCTTGGAGTACCAGCCGTGAGCCCTGAATCTACTGTCCCCCCCACTCCACCTGCTGGTGCTGCCCTCCGACCATCCCAGGGTGATCCTGTCGGGTGGACCGACCTAGTGGCCTCCTTCGACAGCTGCCGAGCTAATGACAACGGTCCTGCGATCACCGGGATCACATTGGACTCCCGCCAGGTTCGCCCGGGCGATCTCTACGTCGGTCTGCACGGCCTGCATGCTCACGGGGCGAGTTTCGCTGCCTCTGCTGTTGAGTCGGGTGCAGTCGCAGTGCTCACTGACGAGGATGGTGCCATACTGGCGGCGGAGGCGGGTGTGCCGATCATTGTCGTTGACGATCCGCGCGCTGCCATGGCTGTTGCGGCCGCTAAGGTCTTTGGACACCCCTCGGATGCCATGACGATGTTTGGTATTACGGGGACTAACGGTAAAACCACAACGGCCTTCCTCGTGGAGGCCGGATTGTGTGCGGCTGGCCACCATGTTGGGACTATCGGGACGATTGGATTCCGGCTCGACGGTGAGGAGTTGCCTAGTGCTCGCACCACCGTCACGACGCCGGAGGCCCCAGATCTGCAAGGGCTATTCGCGGCGATGGCTGAGCGAGGTGCTTCTGACGTCGTGATGGAGGTGTCGTCGCACGCTCTGGCCTTGCAGCGGGTGGATGGAACCTGTTTCGATGTCGTGGCTTTCACCAACCTAGGCCGTGACCATCTGGATTTCCATAACACCCTTGATAATTATTTCAACGCTAAGGCCCGTTTGTTCACCCCCGATCTGGCTCGGGTTGGCGTTATTAATGTCGATGACCCGCGTGGTCGTCAGCTAGTTGAGCGTATGCAAGCCAACGGGGTTAAGGCCGTGACGACGTCAATCCATCAGCCCTCTGACTATCAGGTGACGTCATGGCATGCCGCGCGTGCCGGGGCGATTTTCGACGTGAGCACTCCGTCGGGGGAGCGCACCCTCGAGCTGTCCTTGCCCGGCGAATTCAATGTCCGCAACGCAGCTATGGCTCTGGCCATGCTCGAGGCTGCCGGGCTCGCTTTTGACGATGTTGCAGATGGTTTGTGTTCCGCTCAGGTGCCTGGCCGTATGGAGCGGGTCGATCTCGCAGATGACGCCCCGACGGCCCTCGTGGACTTTGCGCACACTCCGCAAGCGATTGCATCAGCTCTTGATGCCGCTCGGTCGTCAGTCGATGGCGGCCGTCTTATCGCCGTGCTCGGTGCTGGGGGAGACCGTGACGTGGCCAAGCGCGGTCCAATGGGCCAGATTGCCGCTGAGCGTGCCGATATCGTCATCGTTACTGATGACAACCCGCGTACCGAAGATCCTGCGGTGATCCGTGCAGCCGTGCTGGAGGGGGCCCATGAAGCTGCTGGTGACGGGGTCATTGTGATCGACGGGGGACGTCGTCGTGAGGCGATTAACGAGGCCCTGCGGATGGCGGAGGCTGGCGACGTTATCTGCGTGCTCGGCAAGGGACATGAGACCGGGCAGAGCATTGGCAGTGAGGTGCTGCCGTTCGACGATCGTGAGGTTATCCGGGCCGAATGGAAGATCATGGCCCGGCAGAGCGAGGAGGATCAGGCACGATGAGAGTTCTCGACGTTGCTACCCTCGCGCAGTGGGTCGAAGCAGCACCGGTTAATGATTCTGCCCAGGTGGGCCCGGACGTCGTCATTGATACCCGGAAGGTAACTCCGGGCGCTCTGTTTATCGCTCTTCCCGGCACCCGGGTAGACGGTCATGACTTCACTCAGGCGGCTCAGGACATGGGCGCTGCCGCTGTCCTGGTCACTCGGCGCACCGACGCACAGTTGCCCCATCTCGTTGTTGACGATGGTCAAGCCGGCCTATCTCGACTGGCGCGTCATGTCGTGGCGACTGAACGAGAACGTGGCATGCGTGCCATCGCTGTGACTGGTTCCAGCGGTAAGACAAGCACCAAGGACATGCTGGCCCAGATCCTTGAGACTTTTGGCCCAACGGTGGCTCCGGTGGGGTCGTTCAACAATGAAATCGGAGTTCCTCTGACGGCGTGCCGCAGTAACGAGAACACCTCTTTCTTGGTGTCGGAAATGGGGACTCGCGGTTTGGGTCATATCTCCTGGCTCACCTCCATCGTTACTCCCGACGTAGCCATGGTCCTCAACGTCGGGAGTGCCCACCTGGGCGAGTTTGGTTCGCGAGAGATCATTGCTCAGGCTAAGGGTGAGATCGTTGAGGCCCTCAGCGTTGACGGTTGGGCTGTGCTCAACGCCGCCGATACCCTTGTCGCCGGGATGGCACCGCGCACCCGTGGGCATATTGCATGGTTCAGCCCCGATGCTGACCATCGTCGCCCAGACGCCGACATTGAGGTGTGGGCCGAATCAACCCATGCCGACGACCTGGATCGTCACTCCTTTACCCTTGCCGCCCGCCGGGGTGAGTCCACCTGGCGTAGCCCTGTCCGGCTGATGACGATGGGCGCTTATCAGGTTGCAAATGCCGTGGCTGCTACTGCTGCTGCGCTGGCAGCCTTGGCTATGAATGACGACATCGATGACGAATCTGTCACTCGGATCGCCGAGGCGCTCAGCAACGCCGTGTCCAGGTCAGCTATGAGAATGCAGTTGCGTGAACGCGCCGATGGCTTGGTGCTGGTCGAGGACTGCTACAACGCCAACCCTGACTCGATGGCCGCTTCGTTGACAGCGATGGGGCATGTCTTGGCGACGCGCCGAGCTCGGGACCCTCAGACTAGGGGCGTCGCCGTTTTGGGCGACATGCTCGAGCTTGGACAGGACTCTGCTCGTCTCAATGCAGAGTCCGGTCGGCGAGCAGCCCACGCTGGATTCGACGTCATTATCGCTGTTGGCGATGAGGCCAAGAACATTGCCGAAGGTGCCCGGGCCGAAGGCGCACGTGTGATTGTTTCCACCGTGGAAGATGCTTCTGGGTCACTAGGTTGGACCTCACACGATGTCGTTTTACTCAAAGCTTCCAGAGGTCTGGCCTTGGAGCGAGTAGGACGCGACGTGTTTGAGGAAAGGGAGGCCCAGGCGTGAAGAACATCCTGCTCGCCGGTGCGGTGTCAATGATCGGCACTCTCGTCGGCACGCGGTGGTTCATCCATTGGCTCGCCGCGAAGGGCTATGGCCAGTTCATTCGTGACGACGGCCCGACAACCCATAAGACGAAAAAGGGCACCCCGACCATGGGCGGTGCTGTCATTATTGTCTCCGTACTGCTGGCGTACCTCGTGGCACACCTGGTGACGTGGACCCACCCCTCCATCTCAGCGCTGTTGGTGTTGTGGCTGTTTTCAGGATTGGGTTTTATCGGTTTTCTTGACGACTGGACAAAGATTTCTAAACAGCGTTCCTTGGGTCTTAAACCCAAAGGAAAGCTCCTCGGCCAGGCTTTTGTCGCTATCACTTTTGCTATCGGGGTGATGTATTTCCCTGATGTCCACGGTGTGACGCCAGGGTCGCCAGCTATCTCCTTCCTGCGTGATATTTCGTGGCTTTATCTACCCGTCTGGTTGGGCATCGTCTGGGTGATCCTGCTTATTGCGGGAAGTTCCAACGCTGTCAACCTCACCGACGGCCTTGACGGCTTAGCTACCGGTGCGTCCACGATGGTTTTCGGCGCCTATACCGTGCTGAGCATCTGGCAGTTCAATCAGTGGTGCTCTCGCCCGACCACCGCAGGAAACCACTGTTATGCAGTGCGTGACCCTCACGATATTGCAGTGGTCGCCATCGCTATCGCCGGAGCGTGTTTTGGGTTTCTGTGGTGGAATGCTAAGCCCGCCCAGATTTTTCTTGGCGACACAGGATCGTTGGCTCTTGGTGGCGCTGTTGCCGGTATGGCCGTCGTCAGTCGCACTGAGCTGCTCCTGGTCATTATTGGTGCTCTCTTCGTCATCGAAACGGTCTCGGTTATGTTGCAGGTCAGTGTGTTTAAGATCACTGGCGGAAAACGTGTCTTTAAAATGGCCCCGTTGCACCACCACTTTGAGCTGAAGGGGTGGGCTGAGGTGACGGTGGTCATCAGGTTCTGGATTATTTGCGGCCTTGCTGTTTCGGCTGGCCTAGGAATCTTCTACGCAGAATGGGTGGCAGGGCAATGACGTTCTCCGGAAAGGTTGATCTCAGCGCGGCTGACCGGCTCTTCGACTGGTCTGGTGTGCATGTTGTCATCGCTGGTTTAGGCACGTCCGGCTATGCCGCCGCTGACGCGTTACTTGAACTTGACGCCACGGTCCTCGTCCTTGACGACTGCGATGACGACTCCCACCGTGACAAAGGTGGTCTGCTGGAGGTTCTCGGGGCTGAAGTGCGTTTGGGCCCCGGATCAGCATCCGACTTGCCGGAGGAAACGGACCTCGTCGTCGTCTCTCCTGGCTGGCGTCCTACCCAACCGCTGGTAGCTCATGCCCTTACCCGAGGGATTCCCGTTTGGGGTGAGCCTGAACTGGCCTGGCGCCTCATGCATCCCGACCGTGTTATTCCGTGGCTGGCGATTACCGGCACCAATGGCAAGACGACGACTACCCAGATGACCGAGTCGATTCTTCATGCGGCAGGTCTGAAGGCATGTGCTGTCGGTAACATTGGCCGCCCCATCCTTGAGGCCATGGCTGACGAGATCAACTACGATGTTTTTGCAGTGGAGCTGTCCAGCTTCCAGCTGCACTGGTCAAACTCACTGTCTCTCCATTCCGCGGCAGTGCTCAACCTTCACCAAGACCACCTGGAGTGGTACGCCCACGAATCGGATCCGCTCGGTTCGTACGCCGCCGATAAGGCTCGGATCTACCACCAGGTGACCAACTCCTGCGTCTACAACGTTGCCGATCCCGCCACCGAACACATGGTGGAGGATGCCGACGTCGTTGAGGGGGCTCGCGCTATCGGGTTCACGACCGGGACCCCGGGGCCGTCCATGATCGGAATTGTGGACGACCTCATCGTCGATCGCGCCTTCGTTGAGCAGCGCGCGACCTCGGCGATGGAGCTGGCTCGCCTTGAGGACGTGCACCCTTTCGCTCCGCACAATGTCGAAAACGCGTTGGCTGCTGCGGCACTGACCCGCTCCTTTGGTGTTCCTGCTCCTGCCGTCGGACAAGGTTTGCGTGACTTGCATCTTGGTGGACACCGCATCGAGACGGTGCACCAGGCCAGTGGCATTACCTGGGTCGATGATTCCAAGGCGACGAACCCCCATGCTGCAAACTCCTCGATGCGGGCCTTTGAGCACATCGTGTGGATCGCTGGTGGGCAGGCCAAGGGCACGCATTTTGACAACCTCGTGACCACTCATGCTGGCAAGCTGCGTGGCGTAGTAGTGCTGGGAACTGACCGCGGCATCATCGCGAGATCTTTGGCCGAGCATGCTCCACAGGTTCCGGTCGTCGTCATTGACGACATGTCCCGCGAGGCGATGGCTCGTGCGGTCCACGAGGCTGCCAAGATGGCTCGTCCTGGGGACACCGTCTTGATGGCACCTGGCTGTGCCAGCTTGGATATCTGGCCCGGCTATGCCGCACGCGGTGAGGACTTTGCCAATGCTGCTCGACACGTTGACGGGCCAGATGCCGATGGCTGAGAAATCGGTAAGTTCACGGGCTCTCCGTACCACCCGACGCCGGACTCCCGGCAGCTGGTTGAGGCATTTACTGCGACTTGACGGTGGTGACGGTTCCTCTCGCCGATTGCTGGCTCAGCCGTTCCTGGATTACTACGTCATCCTGGCTACTACCGTGCTGCTGTGCGGTATTGGCGCGTTGATGGGGTTGTCATCCTCGTCGGTGTACTCTCAGTCGCTGGGCCACGGGCCTTATCACTTTGCGATTCGTCAGATCCTGTTCCTGGTAGTGGGCGCTATTGCGGCAGCCGTGGTGTCGCGGCTCTCGGAGACACATCTGAGGCAACTTGGTGGGTTCGCCTATGCCGTTGTGTGTCTCATGCTCGTTTTGGTGCTGACTTTTTTGGGTTCAGACGCTGGAAAGGGAAACCAGTCATGGCTGTCTCTCGGACCGGTTAGTTTGCAGCCCTCAGAGTTCGCAAAATTCGCCCTGGTGCTCCTTGGGGCGAGTTACATGTCTTCACGACGTGATGAGATGGCGACTCCGAAGGGCGTAGGGGGTTACCTTGGTCTATATGGGGTCGTCGGTCTGCTTGTTGTAGCTCAGGGAGACCTCGGCACAACGATGATTATTGGCCTTATCATGTTGGCCCAGATGTGGAACTTTGGAGTGCCCAAGCGTTATTTGGGTGCCCTCATTGGCCTGGGTCTCTTGGCGGTGCTGCTGCTCATTGCCATCACCCCCTATCGCGCCGAGCGCGTGTTGTCGTTCCTGCACCCAGACAATGGCGCCAGCACCTCCCAGCAGCCTCTTTCGGCGATTTATGCGCTGGCGACCGGTGGCTGGTGGGGTGTTGGCATCGGTGCCTCCCGGCAGAAATGGGGCGGACTTTATGATGGCGCTCAGAACGACTTCGTCTTTGCCGTTCTCGGTGAGGAAATGGGCCTGCTGGGTACCCTGGGTATCATCCTGCTGTTTACCTTGCTGATATGGGCTGGCGTGCGCACAGCGATGCGGCAGGATTCGCTGTTTCGTCGTTCAGCCGCGTCGACTGCCACCGTGTGGATCGCAGTTCAGGCCCTCATCAACATGTCTGTATCGCTGAACCTCTTGCCGGTCGTGGGCGTCCCGCTTCCGTTCATTTCTATCGGTGGTTCTGCACTAGTGTCGGCGTTGTTAGCAGTGGGGCTTTTGTTGGCATGTGCCCGCACCGAGCCTGATGCCCGACGAAGTACTGCGGCCTCGCAACGCACTGAGCCGGCCCGAGTAACGAGCGTCGTCGACGGTGGCAACCGTGGCTGATCTGAACCTCATTTGCCGTCTTTCTTCCCCAGAGGAGTACTCATGGTAAACGTTGTCTTGGCTGGCGGAGGAACGGCTGGCCATACATCGCCGTTGATCGCGACTGCGATGGCGCTGCAGGAACGTGGGGCGACGGTCTCGTGTATTGGTACGCCGAGGGGACTCGAGGGACGAGTTATCCCGGAAGCGGGGCTGCAACTTGACATGATTCCGCCAGTGCCGTTGCCCCGTGCTATCAATGCTGACCTATTCAAGGTTCCTGCTCGGCTAGCCGGGGCGGTGCGTAAAGCTGGCGAGGTGCTTCAGCGCCGCCAGACCGACGTCGTCGTCGGGTTTGGTGGCTACGTGTCGTTGCCTGCGTATTTAGCGGCCAGGCGAGCCAAGATCCCGGTCGTCATCCACGAGCAGAATGCTGTGCCGGGGTTGGCGAACAAGATTGCCGCACGCTTTGCCGTCTTCGTCGGTACGGCTTTCCCCGACACGCCCTTGCCCAAAGTGCGGTTTGTTGGCATGCCGTTGCGTTCCCAGATCACCGATTTGGCTGACGCTAGTGGGCAGGCCCGAGCTGAGCGTTGTGCCCGTGCCCGTGCTGACCTTGGTCTTGACATCAACCGTCCAACTTTGTTGGTGTCGGGGGGCTCTCAGGGGGCGGTGGCCATTAATGAGGCTGTTGTTGCTGCGCGGACACGTCTACTTGCAGACGGTGTGCAGATTCTTCACGTGCTCGGGCCGAAGAACATCCGGGAGGCTACGAGGATTACCGACGAGTTGACCGGAGCGTCATGGTTGCCTGTGGGATACGTTGACGACATGGCGAGTGCTTATGCAGCTGCCGACCTCATGGTGGCCCGTTCTGGCGCTGGAACAGTGGTGGAAACAGCGACCGTCGGTTTGCCGACTATCTATGTGCCGTTGCCGCACGGTAATGGCGAGCAGGCGCGCAATGCCACCCCGGCGGTCGACGCTGGAGCTGGCGTTGTTGTCGCCAATGCTGATCTGGACGCTGAGCGCCTCCTTGCGGAGACTGCCCGCATCCATGATGCTGATGTTCTTGCCCAGATGTCAGCGGCGGGACGGGGACTTATGCCCGCTCACGCTGCCGAGGAGATGGCGGTCCGGGTGATCTCGGCGGCGACGTCGATAGACCCTACGATTGGTTGAGGAGATATCTCATGTCACTGCGGGAACCTGTCGAGCTACTTGATCCTAGCGCCGTAGGGCCGGTCCACTTCATCGCCATCGGCGGAGTCGGAATGAGCGGTGTGGCACGGATTTACCACGACATGGGAGTTGAGGTGCGCGGCTCCGACCAGGTCGACTCGGCTAATTTGCGTGACCTTGCAAGTCTAGGCGTTCAGACCTGGGTAGGTCATGATCCGTCCCATCTGGCGGGGGCTCGTACCGTGGTCGTCTCCTCGGCTATTCGTCCTGACAACCCCGAGCTGGTCGAGGCACACCGGCTGGGTTTGCGGATCTGGCATCGCTCGGCTGCTTTGGCGGCACTCATGCTCGGCCGGGAAGGCGTCTCAATCGCTGGTACGCACGGCAAGACAACGACAACCGGCATGGTTGCGACCATGCTCGATTGTGCCGGAGCTGACCCGTCCTATGTCATTGGCTCTCCACTGGCTGCCACGGGCATGTCCTCCCATCTTGGTGGGGGAGAAGCTTTCGTGGTGGAGGCTGATGAATCCGATGGGTCTTTCCTGCAGTACCCAAGCCAGATCGTCGTCGTCACCAATGTGGAAGCCGATCACCTAGACAATTGGGGTACCCCGCAGGCGTACTTCGACGGCTTCGTGTCGATGGCAACCCGTCCCGAGGTGCGCTACGTCGTGACTAATGCCGACGATCCGGGGGCAGCCGAATTGGCCTGCCGACTGGAAAGCACCGGCACAGTGCGAGTCGTTACTTACGGAGAATCTGAGCAAGCTGAGGTCAGGCTCGTTGATCTTGACTTGAATGGGACGACGGCTTCGGCGACTCTCGTTCATGGCCCTACCCAGGGACGCCTGGAGCTCCAGGTGCCCGGTCGCTACAACCTCTCTAATGCGGCAGCCGCCTACTGCGTCGGTTCCCTGCTGGGAATTAGTCACCAGGATCTGTTGACCGGGATCGCATCCTTCACGGGGACGTTGCGACGCTTCCAACTGGTTGGTCGGGTTGCTGACGTCTCAGTCTTTGACGATTACGCCCATCACCCGACCGAATTGCGCGCCACCCTTGGTGCGGCACGTCGTGCCGTGACGGGGCAGGGGAGGGTCATCGCCTGCTTCCAGCCTCATCTGTTTTCCCGTACCAGGGATTTCGCCGGGGAGTTCGGATCGGCGCTTACCCTTGCAGACCGGGTCATCGTTTCCGACATATATCCGGCCCGTGAGGATCCGATTCCCGGTGTGACCGGCGAGATGGTGCACGACGCCGTTCTCGCCGCAGGCGGGGACTCCCGGTATGTGCCCGATAAGCAGGACCTTCCCGAGGCCCTCGCCGAAGAGGTGCGTCCTGGGGACCTCGTCATCACCCTTGGCGCAGGAGATGTCACTTTAGTTGGCCCGGTTCTGGTGGGCCTACTGGAGGGCAAGGCCTGATGCCGGTTTCCGACATCAGCGTCGCGATGGAGCTACGACGTCGACGCTGTAGGAAGCGTAACCGGATCATTGCGGGTGTTGTCGCCGCTGTGGTGGTGCTTGTCCTTGTGGCGATGTGGATCGTCCGCAGCTCGTCGGTGTTGTGCGTCAACACCATCGAGGTACACGGCACTCACCTTGTGACGGCGTCCCAAGTCGAGCAAGCCGCCAAGATCCCGAAGGGTCAGCCGCTGGCCAGGGTGAACACCGACGACGTAGCTGCGCGCGTAACGCGCATGGATATTGTCCAACAGGCTGAGGTGTATCGGAAGTGGCCGCACACTGTCGTCATTGACATCACCGAGTTGAAGATCTCGTATCAGGTGAAGACCCCTGGGGGCTACCTCTGGATCGATCCCTCCGGGAGAATCTTTAACCGAACCGCAAAACCCACTCCGAACGTGGTGTGGGCGACGACCTCATCTGGAAATCGTGGCTTATTGCGAGACGTCGCAACCGTCGCTGATTCCTTTCCTACCGAGCTTAGACGCCATGTTGACCACATCGAGGCCACATCTCGCGATGCCATTGTCGTGGTGCTGTCGGGCAAGCGAACGGTGGTGTGGGGATCGGCGGATCAATCTGTTCTCAAGGCCAAGGTCACCACAGCGATGCTCCACGTCAAGGCGACTCGTTATGACGTCTCGTCCCCTGAGCATCCGACCTCTCGCTGAGTAGTCTCAAGCTACGGTTGAGGGTCAAGGTCAAGGTTGGCTGCAGCGTTGGACACCCTTTTGACGTGCTCATAGCCTTGCCCCTAGACCGGTCCGTCAGACAAGAGTGAGGCAGAACTCCAGTGGCTATTCCATCCCAGAACTACCTCGCCGTGATCAAGGTCGTGGGGGTAGGCGGTGGCGGTTGCAATGCCGTGAACCGCATGATCGAGGCGGGGCTCAAGGGAGTCGAGTTCCTCGCCGTCAACACCGATGCCCAGGCCCTCCTCACGAGCGACGCCGACGTTAAGCTTGACATCGGCAGGGACCTCACTCGAGGTTTGGGGGCCGGCGCTGACCCGGATAAGGGGCGCCAGGCTGCCGAGGACCATGCTGACGAGATCGAGGAGTCCCTCAAAGGTGCCGACATGGTCTTCGTCACCGCTGGTGAGGGCGGCGGAACCGGCACTGGTGCTGCTCCCGTCGTCGCTAAGATCGCTCGATCCCTCGGCGCTTTGACGATTGGTGTTGTCACCCGTCCGTTCTCCTTTGAGGGTCACCGTCGGTCCTCCCAGGCCGAGCAGGGCATCGATAATCTGCGCGATGAGGTCGATACCCTCATCGTCATCCCGAACGACAAGTTGCTGGACATGACCGACCAGCAGATCGCCATTCTTGACGCTTTCAAGCAGGCTGATCAGGTGCTGATGCAAGGTGTTTCGGGTATTACTGACCTCATCACTACCCCTGGCCAGATCAACTTGGATTTCGCCGATGTCAAATCGGTCATGTCGAATGCCGGATCCGCCCTCATGGGTATTGGTCGTGCATCTGGAGAGGACCGTGCACGGGCAGCCGCAGAGATGGCTATCTCGTCTCCGCTGCTCGAGGTGTCCATCGACGGCGCTCGCGGCGTCTTGCTGTCTATCGCTGGTGGTTCCGACCTTGGCCTGTTCGAGGTTGCCAGCGCGGCCAATCTCATTGAGGCTGCTGCCCATGACGAGGCCAACATCATCTTCGGCACGATCATCGACGACGCCCTCGGTGACGAGGTGCGCGTTACGGTTATCGCGGCTGGATTCGAGAACGGCCAGCTCACTAGCACCAAGCAGCCTGGAATCAGTCAGCGTCCTGCTTCCCGCCCTGCCATGAGCAACCGGTCTTCAGCGGGAGTTTTTGGCGCTGGAACGGGTTCTGCTGCATCAACCTCGGCTGGGTCGAGTTCGTCTGCGAGTCGTCAGCCCGCTGATAACCAGCGGCCGACGCCGATCCGTCCGCAGACCCAAGGCAGCCCGTTCGGAAAGGCCCAGTCACAGCAGCAGAGTCATCCTGTGGAGCCTGTTAATCCGCCTGAGGAGCCGGATGACGACCTTGATATCCCTGACTTCCTGAAGTGACGTGCTGAGATTCGTTATCGACCCCGGTGCCAATCATGGCGTCGGGGTCGCCTTCACTGATCGTGTCGACGCTTCCGGGCAAGGACGCGGGGGTGCTGGTTTTGAAGGATTTAACCTCGGTCGCGCTGATGAAGACCCCACTGTCCTCGAGCATGTTGAATCCCTTCGTTCTCGGCTTGGCCTGGGCCCGGTGATGGTCTGCCATCAAGTACATGGCAACGAAGTGTGGCGGATCGGCCTCAACGACGTCGAGGGATGGATTCCCCAGAGGTATCTTGGGAATCACGTTGAGGGACAGCCGAAGCTTCCCATTGCCGACGCGATGGTCACCGATCTGCCCGGAGTTGCGCTGGCTATTCGAGTGGCCGACTGTATGCCGATTATGCTGGCAGACCCAAAGGCTGGAGTGGTTGGTGCTGCTCACGCCGGGCGAGTGGGGTTCTTAGCAGGTGTGTTGCCCGCGACTGTCAAGTCCATGCATGACATGGGGGCCACGGAGTTGCTTGCGTGGTTGGGTCCCCATATCTGCGGTAGGTGTTACGAGGTTCCCGCAGAGATGGCCGAGCAAGTCTGGACCGAGTATCCAGCTACTCGTGCGGTCACTCGACAGGGCACTCCGGCCCTTGATCTAGGTGCGGGTGCGTTAGCTCAGCTCGAGTCACTGGGTGTGGCCGCTGTGGGGCTAGATCCCTGCACGTTTGAAGGGGATGACTTCTTTTCCCATCGTCGAGATCATGGCGCTGGTCGGCTAGCTGGCCTAGTGTGGAATGCTCACGACGCCCATTGACGACAGATGTACTCAGTCCACGATGTCTTAGACGTTCGCGTGTCCCGCCAAACCGTGGCAATATCAGTGGCAGGCTTGAATGGTGAGAACCCCGCCCGGGGATAAGCCCACGAGAAGGAGCTCCAGATGGCAGGAATCGGCAGGAAGATTGCCTCGTACGTCGGGATCGTTGACGATCGTCGGTACGACGAGGAGGATCTTCCCGACGAGGAGCTCACCACGGAGGTCTACTCCGACGACGGGTATGAGCCATCTTCGGAGGTGACCCAGTTGCATCATCACGATTCCAATGAGCAGCACGCTCGGGGGCACAAGGCGGTTCAATACCGTCGCCGTTCGGAACTTGAGGAGCCGAGCATCGCTGACATTAACCGCATCCTGACCGTCCACCCGCGTAACTACAACGAGGCGCGGACCATCGGTGAGCAGTTCCGCGAAGGTATTCCGGTCATCATGAACCTCACTGAGATGGACGATGCAGACGCCAAACGTCTCGTCGATTTCGCTGCCGGCCTCATCTTTGGCCTGCGCGGAACCATCGAGCGGGTGACCAGCAAGGTTTTCCTGCTGTGCCCGCGCAACGTCAATGTCACTCCGGAGGACAAGGCCCGCATCGCTAGCGGCGGATTCTTCAACCA
Organism: Cutibacterium sp. 37298; assembly: GCF_023838685.1. NCBI lineage: Bacteria > Bacillati > Actinomycetota > Actinomycetes > Propionibacteriales > Propionibacteriaceae > Cutibacterium > Cutibacterium sp. 37298. Next base: position 651,645 of record NZ_JAJNRJ010000002.1, on the reverse strand, counting down.
GTCTTGACGAGGAAACCATGATCCTGACTGGCACCATCCTCACCTGGATCATTGAGATCTACACGGTGTTACTCATCGTGCGGATGTTGATGTCCTGGGTGCCGCTTCTGATACGGGGTTTCGAGCCGCGCGGTGTCCTTGCTGTAGTGTTTGAGGCGGTTTACACTGTGACTGATCCACCGATCAAGTTCTTCGATCGTCTGGTGCCGCCGGTGAGATTCGGCAACGTCGGGTTCTCGGTGGGGTTCATCATCGTTTTTGTGTTATTGGCGATACTCCAGCGAGTTGTTATCGCCATCTTCTGGTGATGAGACGAATCCATACTCCGAAGGTGAGGTTGAGCCTCCTAAGTGACGCGAGCGCCTTGGTGGAGTAGCCTTAAAGTCATCTCGTGTCCACCCCGGGCCATCTAGGTCCGCCTCACGGGTCCTGACTGTTCCCGACATCTTGGAGTGCACAATGACGCTGACCCTCGAAGAGGTGCGTAAGGTTCGTTTCCCGATGGTCAAACGCCCCGGGGAGGGCTACCGCGCCATTGAAGTTGACGACTTCGTCGACAAGGTTGAAGCGGCGTTTATGACCCTCACCGATGAGAATGAGCGTCTCAAAGCCCAGGTCGAGGCTCTCAGGTCGGGTGAGCCGGGGGAGCAGAGGCCGGATCAGGATCTCCTTAACGAGAACGAGCACCTGCGTGCTCAGGTTGAGGAACTCCGCTCCCAGCAGAATGGGCGCACGGTCAATTCCGGCGAGGTCGACCGTGCCAAAGCTGCTCAGCAAGACGCCGAGAAACGTGCCCGCCAGTTGGAGCAGGAGCGGGTCTCCCTGCAGTCCCAGATCGAGGAGCTGCGTCAGGCTGCACGGCGTCCTGGCCAAGATATTGACCCGGCTGAGGTCGCCCGCCTGCGCAGCGAAAATGAGCGTCTTGGCGCACAGCTTCGTGATGCCCAGACCCTTGCCGCCCGTAGCCGGACGTCCTCCGTCGCGCAGCAGCCTACGACTACCGACGACGGGGTCAGGAAGCTCGTTGTCACCACCAGTGCTGAGGCCTCTCCGGCTGTCGTCCGGATGGTTGAGCTTGCTCTTGCGGATGCCGAGCGCGTCGTCCATGAGGCTGAGAGTGAGGCTGGCCGCAAGGTTCAGGCCGCTGAAACCAAGGCCCATGAGCTTACCGTTGATGCCCAGACCCGCGCTGACCGCATCGAATCTAGTGCCCGTGTCAATGCTGAGAAGTTGACTTCCGACGCTAAGAGCAACGCCGACAGGGTTAATGCTGACGCTCAGACTCGCCGCACGGAGCTCTTCCGTGAGCTTGAGGCTGAGCGCGACAACCTTGCGGGGAGGGTTGATCACTTGCGTTCCTTCGAGGCTAGCTACCGCGAGGCCCTCACTTCCCACCTGCGTGCCCAGGCCGACAACCTTGACCAGGGCGTTTTTGAGCCCGCAGAGTTGCCTGAGCTTCTCAAGTCTGAGAACCGTGTTGCTCCCGGCGGCTCCTCCACCCCGCGTTTGGATGCCCTCATCGGACGCGGCCAGCAGCAGAACTGACAAGCGCACACGTCGTAAAGCTCCGTGCTCTCGGTCGAAGGATCGGGGGCACGGAGTTGTTGTCCATACAGTGTTGAGGTAGAGAAGACCCACGAGGATGACGAGTGAGTGCCATGGGTGTAATGTCGGCCCACAGTTCATGACACCCCCATGTAGGTGATGATATGAACGGCACACACCACGGAGCCGGGGACAATCCCCGCATGACGACGGAGAGTTCCATGTCAGACCACGATGTCGAGGCGATTGCTGCATCCCTGCCGGTGCGTGACGGCGATGAGCCGTGGACGGCTGATGAGATTAGCGAAATCGTCGGCACTCTTGAATCCGATGTTCAGAGGATGGGCACGGCCCTTACCAAAGCCGAGAATGATCTTGCTGACCTCATGAAGCAGGGGAATGACGGTGCTGGAATGGATACCATCGACGTCGGTTCCTCTCAGTTCGAGCGCGATCAGGAGATCTCCGTCACCCGTAACGCTCGCGCTGTGTACGACCAGTCGAAGCTGGCCCTTCAACTTCTCGACAGGGGCACCTGGGGAACCTGCGAATCCTGCGGCGAGCCGATTGGAAAAGCTCGGCTGCAGGCGTTCCCGCGGGCCACCATGTGCGTCAAGTGCAAGCAGCGCCAAGAGCGTCGGTGAGTTCTAACCCGACCGTGTTGGTAGGAGGGCAGCTGAAGCGCTGGCGCGTCGTCATGGTCGCCATAGGTGTGCTCGGCTACGGACTTGATCAATGGACGAAAGCTGAGGCAGTTGCCCGTCTTGATCCTTACGGCCCGCCGAGCTGGTTCGGTGGTTTCCTCACCCTGCGCCTGATCCGCAATCCCGGGGCGGCTTTTTCGATGGGCTCGACAGTCACTGTGCTGATTAGCCTTTTTGCGATCGCCATGCTTATTGCCGTATGCGTGTGGGGGGTGCCCCGCGCTCGTCATCGCTGGTCTCTTATTGCCTGCGGCATGCTCATTGCCGGGATCTGCGGCAATCTGACCGATCGGATTTTCCGAGCCCCTGGTCCACTGCGTGGCCATGTTGTCGACTTCATGAGCCTGCCGCATTTCGCGGTATTCAACGTTGCCGACATATTCATCACGAGCACCGCCATACTCGTTGTAGTGGTGGCTGTGTTCGGGCATCACGAGGACGATGCAGGTTGAGGTAGATGACCATTCATGAGATGTGATGAGTAGGAGGGGATGTGAGCGTCCTGTTAGTACCCGACGGTCTTGACGGGGAACGGGTCGATGTCGCTGCTGCTCGCATGAGTGGGGTATCCCGGTCCCGGATCAGCAGCCTTATTGAAGACGGCGGGGTCTTTTTGGGCGGCCAACTGGTCTCTCGGGCGTCGGTCCGGGTAGCCACCGGTCAGATGCTTGACGTCGATCTCTGTGATCCTGTCGCGACGCCGTCCATTACCCCGCAGATCGTTGAGGGGATGCGGATCATCCACGACGACTCGGACATTGTCGTCGTTGACAAGCCTGCCGGGGTTGCTGCCCACCCGTCCCTGGGATGGGAGGGGCCAAGTGTCGTCGAGCATCTCGCGGCAGCTGGATTCGCAATTTCCACAAGTGGTGCACCGGAGCGTCAAGGAATCGTTCAGCGTCTTGACGTCGGTACATCCGGACTCATGGTGGTGGCCAAAAGCGAGCACGCTTATACCTTGTTGAAGCAGGCTTTTCGGGACCGCACCGTTGACAAGGTCTATCTCGCCCTGGTGCAGGGCCACCCTGATCCCTTCACAGGTACTATCGACGCTCCGATCGGCCGCGATCACCGTCATGATTGGAAGATGGCCATTGTCGATGGGGGTCGTCACTCGGTGACCCATTATGAGACGGTGGAGGCGTTCCGGCATGCGACCTTGCTCAAAGTACACCTTGAAACCGGTCGGACTCACCAGATTCGCGTGCACATGGCGGCGATCAAGCACCCCTGCTGTGGGGACCCGCTCTACGGTTGCGACCCCGCGCTTGCGAAGGAATTGGGTTTGGAGAGGCAATGGTTGCACGCTGGTGAGCTGTCTTTCACCCATCCGGGCAGTGGCGAGTGGGTAACGTTTCATGCTGATCTTCCGGCGGATCTCCAGAATGCTCTCGATGTGGTGAGGCAAGCCTGAGCAGTCGCTCGGTATGTGGTGGTCATTTGTGCACTATAGGTGAACGTCTAGTGTACATCCGACGGTGACTGGCATTCCGGCTCGGGTCCGCGTTGCCTTGAGCGGTATCGTGTAGGCGTGCGTAGAGCTAAGATTGTGAATACCCTCGGGCCCGCTGTGACCAGCCATGACGCCATGAAGAAGCTCATGGAGGCTGGCATGAATATTGCCCGTCTCAACATGAGCCACGGCGACTACTCCGAGCACCAGGAGCGTCTTGACCTGGTTCGCTCGGTCTCGAAAGAACTTGGTCTCAACGTGGCAGCCTTGGCCGACCTCCAAGGTCCGAAGATCCGTACCGGCCTGTTCGAGAAGGCTGAAGGAGAGTCGAACGGCAAGATCGATCTCAAGATTGGTGACAAGTTCACTATCACCACTGACGACATTGTGGGCAATCAGGAGCGCGTCTCCACCACTTTCAAGGGTCTGCCCCAGGACTGCAAGCCCGGCGACGTCATCCTCATCGACGACGGCAAGACCGTCCTCCAGGTTGACTCTGTGAGCGGCAACGACGTCAATTGTCACTGCACTGTCGCTGGCCCGGTTGGCGACCACAAGGGCATCAACCTCCCCGGTGTTGCCGTGTCTATTCCCGCCCTCACCGAAAAGGACGAGGAGAACCTGCGCTGGGCTCTCAAGGCTGGCATCGACCTTGTTGCTCTGTCCTTCGTCCGACACGGCTCTGACATCGACCGTGTTCACGAGATTATGGACGAGGAGGGACGTACCGTCCCCGTTATAGCCAAGCTCGAGAAGCCGCAAGCTATCGAGAACTTGGACGAGATTATTGACGTCTTTGACGCCGTCATGGTTGCCCGTGGCGATATGGCCGTCGAGTGCCCGCTCGAGGAAGTTCCGCTGATCCAAAAGCAGATCATCGAGAAGGCTCGTTTACAGGCTAAGCCCGTCATTGTGGCCACCCAGATGCTTGAGTCGATGATCCACGCTCCCCGTCCGACCCGCGCTGAGGCCGCCGACGTCGCGAACGCCATCCTTGACGGCGCCGACGGCGTTATGACGTCCGCTGAGACCAGCGTTGGTGACTTCCCGGGTGAGACTGTCCGCACCATGGCCAAGATCGTTGAGTCTACTGAAGCCCGTGGCTTGGACAAGATCGCCAAGATCGACTGGGATCCGCACACCACCAGTGGCATCATGTCGAAGGCAGCTGCTGAGATCGCTGAGCGCGCCGAGGCCAAGTTCATCGTGGCCTTTACCAAGTCCGGTGACACCGCCCGTCGCATCGCTCGTCTGCGTCCGAGCACACCGCTCATCGTCTTCACCTCTGATGAGACCACGACCAAGACCCTCGCCTGGGTCTGGGGTGCTCACGCCGTCGTTACCCCGGTGTTTAAGAATGCGGAGGAGCTGTACCGCTGGGTTAACGCGTACCTGCGCGACAAGGGTTTCGTGCCGGTCGGTGACCGCGTCGTCGTGTTGTCCGGTTCCCCGATGGACATTCCGGGTAAAACTAACGATCTGCGCATCCTTCGTATCAAGGAAGATGACTGATTACGGGTATACCTCGATCGTTACGACGTCCCTCATTCCGTGAGGGACGTCGTCGCTTTCCTGGACGGCCATCCCGAAGCGGCCTAGCGTTTCCGAGGAGACCTGGCTGGACCTCGTGATAGAGCAGATACGTGGCTCATACGGAGATCGGGCATGAATGGTCTCGTAGTACCTCAATCGTGCCCCTCCCAGATGGTCGACTTCTATGGGCATCCCATCATCAGCATCGTCTGGTACTCCTGGTGCTGACCGCTATCGTCGAGTGGAAGGATTCCTCACTATGGCAATGAGATCGGGATTCCTCGATCGTCGTCCTGTGCTGGTGGGGTTGGTATTTCTGGGGGGATGCCTAGGTACTCTCATACGCTCCGTAATTGCTCATGCGTGGCCGTCCCGGGCAGACGGTGTTCCGTGGGGGACGTTGGCTATCAATCTTGTCGGAGCTTTCGTACTGGCGACTTTGCTCGAGCTGCTCGTCCACGCTGGCCCTGGCCAAGGGGTTCGTCGAGCGGTGCGGCTATGCATCGGTACCGGATTGTTAGGTGGATTTACGACTTATTCCGCCCTCACGGTGGAAACCGGCCAACGTGTGATGTCAGGGCAGTGGTTATGGGGTATTGCCTATCTTTTGACGAGTGTCGTGGCAGGTGCATTGTTGGCATGGGTCATGATCGCCGCGGTGCGGTGTGTCATGGGTAAAAGATCGTCATGACGATGTTGTGGGTCTGCCTGGCTGGTGGTTTTGGGGCGGTAGCGCGTTTCCTGCTTGAATCGCGCATTAACTCGCGGTTCTCAGCTCCAGTTCCGCTAGGAACCCTAGTTATCAATGTGGTGGGATCGCTGTTGTTGGGGCTCATTACTGCGGCAGCTCTCAACCATCTGGGATTTTCACAAAACCTCAAAGAGCCATTGGGAACGGGCTTTTGTGGTGGGTTTACGACCTTCAGCACAGCCTCTGTTGAAACAGCGCGTGCTGCATGCGGGTGCCGGAAGCGCGTGGGAGCGCTGCACTGTATGGGAATGGCGATTGCGGGAGTACTGGCAGCGATCCTGGGACTAGCCCTGGGATCACGGGTATAAGCCGACGGTGCCCGAGAGGGGAGTCGAACCCCTACGCCCGCAAGGACAGCGCATTTTGAGTGCGCCGCGTCTACCATTCCGCCACTCGGGCCGGCTTGCCTATTGTGCCACAGTTGCGCCCAGATGCCGATTCGCCGCTCACGAGGGTCGATTGGGCGGGCACTCTAGACGAGGGGATCCGCTAGTCGGAGACATGTGCATGTGCGGTAAGACCTCATAACCACTAAGATTGAACCGAGTTGTCAACGTTCGACATGCAAGGAATCACCGTGAGTAAGCCACAGGACCTCACTCGGTCAACCTCTGACTCGGGGGCGGAGGCGGAACATCCACGTGTCGTAGTCGCCGAGGACGAGGCTCTTATCCGTCTCGATCTCGTCGAGCTGCTCGAGGAGCATGGTTACGAGATCGTCGGCCAAGCTAGCGACGGCGAGGAGGCTGTCCGTCTTGCCAATGAGCTCGAGCCCGACCTAATCGTCATGGACGTCAAGATGCCTAAGATGGACGGCATCACTGCAGCCGACAAGATTGCCGAAGACCGTATCTGTGCTGTCGTCATGCTGACCGCTTTCTCACAGCGTGACCTCATCAAACGTGCCAAAGAAGCGGGTGCGATGGCCTACGTCGTCAAGCCTTTCGATGCTTCGGATGTCATTCCGGCTATCGAGATTGCTATGGCCCGTTTTGCCGAGATCCGCGGCGTTGAGGACGAGGTCATGGATCTGGAGGAGCGCCTCGAGTCGCGCAAGATTGTCGACCAGGCCAAGGGTATTTTGCAGGCCAGCCTTGACCTTACTGAGCCAGAGGCCTTCCGGTGGATCCAGAAGACCGCCATGGATCTGCGTAAGTCAATGCGAGAGGTCGCTCAAGGAGTTATCGATCACGCCGAGAGCGAGAAGTGATCTCGGGCTGCTGGTCCTTTTAGATGACCTGACATGTCATCCTTCCAATGGCACAGATGCGGCCCTCATCGTCGACGATTTCGACGGTGTGGGTTGTTGTGCGTTTACCGAGATGCACGGCTGTCGCGGTAGCGATGACTTGATGGCCGTGGGGCGGGCGCAGGTGCGAGACTGACAGTTCGGTTCCCACGGCTGAATGCTCGAAGGTCCGTGCGTGGGCCATGGCTGCCAGCGACCCGGCGGTCTCCACCAGGACTCCCGAGCCGCCACCGTGCCACAGGCCCATAGGTTGGGTATTGCCGTCGAGCGGCGCGGTGACGGCGCAGCGGTGAGGTGAAATCTCTCGGACTTTGACGCCGAGCTTGTCGTCAAGAGGACTAACGAGTTGTGCCAGCCAGTCGGGAAGCGGATGTTCAGGAACGGAATACGTCACAGGTGAAGCATGCCACCGTGCGCCACCGTGATCGCATCTCGTTGTCCGTGGCGTCCTCTAAAGTCAACGGTATGAGCGAGACGACGCAGCCCATCCTCATGGTCCTTGACGGGCATTCGATGGCCTTCCGGGCTTTTTACGCCCTGCCGGTCGAGAACTTCACCACCTCGACGGGGCAGCACACGAATGCAGTGCATGGCTTCGTCGCGATGCTTATCAACCTGCTGCGTAACGAGAAGCCCACCCACGTCGCGGTGGCATGGGATCTTGCCGGAGGCACTTTTCGCACCACTGAATACTCCGAGTACAAAGCCGGTCGTGCCGCTATTCCGCCAGAGTTCCCCGGCCAGATTGACCTCATCAAAGAGGTCCTCGATGCTCTTCACATCGTTCACTTGTCTAAGGAGAACTACGAGGCCGACGACATCCTTGCCACTTTGTCGACCCGGGCGACTACAGAGGGATTCAAAACGCTGCTGGTTTCTGGGGACCGTGACGCCATGCAGCTGGTTAACGACCAGGTGACGGTGCTTTACCCACGCAAGGGCGTTTCAGACCTTGCTCGCATGACGCCGGAGGCCGTTGAGGAGAAATACCTGGTGTCTCCGGCACGGTACCCGGAGCTGGCAGCTTTGGTGGGGGAGAGCGCCGACCATCTGCTCGGGGTTCCCGGTGTTGGCCCTAAGACAGCGGTGAAGTGGCTGACGGCTTATGACGGTCTGGAAAACCTCATCCGTCAGGCCGACACCGTTAAGGGGAAGGCGGGACAGTCCTTCCGCGATCACCTCGACGACGTCATCCGTAACCGCAAGCTCAATGCCTTGGTCCGTGACCTTGACCTTGACGTCACCCTGGCCGAGCTTGCCCGTCATCCCTGGGACCCGAAGGCTACTCGCGCGGTCTTTGACACCCTGGAATTTCGCACCCTGTGGGACCGCGTTCGTGCCCTGGCCACCGAATCTGATGCCGATGGGGTCGATGAAGTCGACGACACCCTCGAGATCTCAGGGACGGTCCTGGAACCAGGGACATTGAATGATTGGCTGTCCACAACTGCAGGTCGCATAGGCGTCGACGTCACTGGTAGTTGGGGAAGTGGATCTGGAGATGTGGAAGCTGTCGCGCTGGGAGGCGTCGACGGTAATGCAGTGTGGTTCGACGCCGCCGAGTTGAGCCCTGAAGACGAGGACGTTTTTGCCGCTTGGCTGGCTGACAAAGACCGTCCTAAGGCCATGCATTCAGCCAAGGGTCCGGTGGAGGCTCTCGCCGAGCGTGGCTGGGAGGTTGCGGGCCTGACCTGTGATACTGAGCTTGCCTCCTACTTGCTGCATCCAGATCGCCGTGCCCACAAGTTTGACGATGCGGTACGTACCCACCTTAACGTTGCCTTGGGTGAGGTAGAGGATAATTCTGACCAGGCCATGCTCGATTTTGGGGAAGACCATTTTGCTGAGTCGATGGAGAGAGCAGTGGCCGTCACCAGGCTGGCCGACGTCATGGAGAAAGAGGTCGAGGCGCGCGGCGGGTCCGAGCTGCTGCATGATGTCGAGATGGGGGTACAGAGGTGCCTTATCTCCATGGAGCGCGCTGGTATCGCCGCCGATATGGACATCTTTGAAGGGCTGCGCTCCGAGTTTGACGAGCGGGTGACACGAGCCGAGGAGGCTGCGTGGGAAGCAGCTGGTGAGAAGATCAATCTGTCCTCGCCTAAGCAGTTGCAGGGAGTGCTGTTCGACAAGCTCGATATGCCTAAGACCCGGCGTACTAAGTCCGGGTACACGACTGACGCAGACGCTCTGGCTGGGTTGTACGAGACGACCGAGCATCCTTTCCTTGCCCATCTTCTCGAGCACCGAGACGCCATCAAGTTGCGTCAGACCGTTGATGGGTTGCTCAAGGAGATCCGTGATGACGGTCGAGTCCACACCACGTATATGCAGACGGTTGCCGTGACTGGAAGATTGTCGAGCAAGGACCCAAACCTTCAAAACATTCCGATGCGTACCGAAGAGGGACGACGCATCCGCGAAGGGTTTGTTGTCGGTGAGGGGTACGAATCCCTCTTGAGCGCTGACTACTCCCAGATCGAGATGCGGATTATGGCGCACGTATCTGGGGACCAATCTCTCATTGACGCTTTCCAGTCGGGTCAGGACTTCCACACCGTGACGGCATCACACGTATTCGGCGTTGCTCCCGAGGATGTCAGCGTGGCGCAACGTTCCAAGATCAAGGCCATGAACTACGGACTGGCCTATGGATTGAGCGCCTATGGGTTATCTAACCAGCTCAAGGTCAGCGTGGGTGAGGCTAAAGAACTCATGGCCGACTACTTCAGCCGGTTCGGAAAGGTACATGAGTATCTCGAAGAAGTCGTTGACCAGGCGCGTCGTCAGGGATACACCGAGACTCTCCTGGGACGTCGTCGTTACCTTCCTGACCTCACCTCAACAAACCGTCAGCGCCGAGACATGGCCGAGCGTGCCGCCCTCAACGCTCCCATTCAGGGATCGGCAGCGGACCTCATCAAACTGGCCATGCTCGCCACCGACCAGAAACTTGCTGAGGCAGCTTTGACAAGCCGGGTCTTGCTGCAGGTTCATGATGAACTCATCCTTGAGGTTGCCAAGGGTGAAGAGGAGAAGGTTCGCGAGATCGTTACCAACGCTATGGGACATGCCATGGACCTATCGGTCCCGTTGACGGTGTCAATTGGGGTCGGACGGTCCTGGTTCGATGCTGCGCACTGATACCACTCCCAACCAGCCGGATTCGGCATGGGGGCACCTGAGACGCCCCTCATACCTCGACCGTCGTTCCACGTCGAACTACGCGGGATTGAAGTGGCCATTGCGAACCCGGTGGATGACGGTGCCGACGTGCAGCGTCGGAAGAAGCTCTCATGCGTGGGGTCATGCTGGGGCATACTCCACCATGCGCTCGGCGAGTACCGAGAGGGCGTGACGCCAGGGCTTGCCCGTAGCTCGTTTCATGCCGAGTTCGCAGGTGCGGTTGGCGGACAGATAGAGGTCGAATTCTCGTTCTGCTAGCTCCGTTGCCTCGCGGCGAGTGGCTGACTTGGTGAGCTCTGGATGTAGCATGCCGCGGTCCCCGGCGAACCCGCAGCAGCCCCAGGCGTTGGCGACGACGACTTCGTCTGCCACCGCTTCGGCACAGCGCTGCAACGAGTCGTTCCAGCCCATCCGGGTTGACGAGCATGTTGGGTGGAGTGCCGCCGACGCGACCTTGGGTAGCCCTGGCATGATGGGCAGAACCTCGTCGGCGACGTACTGGACAGCATCGACTACTCGAATGTCCTTGACACCTTCATACTCGAGCTCGTGGACGAAGCCTTCCGAACAACTCACCGCGTCGGAGAGCACCGTCAGTTCGCCGTCTCGGGTAGCTTGGCGCATGATGTCAACCACACGACGACGCATCGTCGCGTACCCCTGTGTCATCCCCTTGGATTTCCATGGGGTGCCGCAGCACAGCGAGTTGATCCCCTCAGGAACAGTCACCCCGATCCCAGCCGCGGTGAGCAGAGAAATTATCGCAAATTCGATTGTCTTCTCGCCCGGCATGACGCCACCGAACATGGTGTTGACACAGGCCGGCAGGTACACCACCTCGGGGCGTCCATGCGGGACGCTGCGGTGACCGGAGCTGCGTCGTTTACCACCACCAGGCAACTCATCGGAAACTTGCGGAATACGGTCGGCTCCCAAGACAGCACGGGCAGCTCCGGTGAGGACATTGGTTGCTGCTGCGGGAACAGGTTTGATCGCTGACATCCCGGCGCTTGCCGCCGTGACGAAGGGCCCCCATCCCTTAGCCGCTAGATCCCAGGTGGCCTGCCAGACTGCTGGGTTATGTTCGGCACGGAGCCGCCGTACCAGATCGCCGGTATTGATGTGTACAGGACAGTTGGTTTGGCACATGCCGTCAACGGCACAGGTCTGCACTACCGGGTAGGTCGCACGTTCTTCAAGGTCGGTCGCGAGCTCTTCATCCCCGTCAGCTCGTGCTTGAGCGATGGCGCGTTGCATGACGATCCGCTGGCGAGGCGTCAATGTGAGATCCCGTGACGGGCAAACCGGTTCGCAGTACCCACATTCGACACACCGATCGACCTCATCTTGGACAGTTGGGGTGAGCTTGACCTCCTTGAGGTGTAATTTCGGGTCGTCGGTGATGATGGTTCCGCGGTTGAGCACTCCTACTGGGTCCACTGATTTTTTGACCTGACGCATGATTCGGTAAAGGTCAGGCCCGTATTGACGTGCGACGAAGGGCGCCATGATGCGTCCGGTGCCATGCTCGGCCTTGAGGGTGCCGTGGGTATTGAGGACAAGGGTCACCATGTCCTCGGTGAATTTTTCGTAACGATCCAAGCCTGCTTTGTTGCGGAAGTCTTCGACGACGAGGAAGTGAATGTTCCCGTCCTTGGCATGGCCGAAGATGATCGACTCTGGGTAATTGTGTTCGCTGAAAAGTTGCTGCAGGTCTTCGCACACCGCGGCGAGGTTTTCGACGGGAACGGCGATGTCCTCCAGCAGGGCTGTCTGGCCTGACTGCCGTGTGCCGGCGACCTTGGCATAAAGGCCATTGCGCAGGGTCCAGATTGGGCCACGCACAGCGGGGGCGTCGGTGAACGTGGGCTTATTGACCAGATCCAGCTCGGAGATGACGGAGTTGCCAGCTGTGACAGCCTCATCTCGTGATTTTTGATCTGGGCAGTGGTACTCGACGAGAAGAGCAGCATCTCCGCTCCCGGGAGCTGGCGGAATGATGTGACCGTGGGCCGGGTCATCGCGACACAACTGGAGGGACGAGGAATCCATCAGCTCAGTGACGGTCACCCCGGATTTCACTAAAGCTGGTAGTGCTTTGGTGGCAGCGTCAAGAGTGGGGAAGTGGAGCAAGGCGGTGGCCAGGTTTGGCATGATCTTCACGGTGTTCATAACGGCCGAGGAGATGAATCCAAGGGTTCCCTCCGAACCGATCATGAGGTGGGAGAGGATCTGCGCTGGAGTGTCGTAGTCGAGGAAGGCGTTGAGCCCATAACCCATCGTGTTCTTGCGCGAGAATTGGAAAGCGATTTCGTCGGCACGGGCCTGCTCTCGGCATTGGTCTCGTAGTGCCATGAGCGTCTCGACGAGTTCGGGCTCGTCATGGGCCAGTTTGTCCTCACATTGTGGGTCAGCGGTGTCAATGACGGTGCCTGATGCCAACACAAAGACCATGGAGTCGAGGGTGCGGTAAGAATTGGCGACGGTGCCGCAACTCATACCTGAGGAGTTGTCGGCCAGCACTCCGCCGAGGGTGCATGCCACTGACGACGCCGGGTCGGGGCCGAGTTTGCGTCCGTACCTGGCAAGGACGGAATTGACGGCGACGATCGTCGCCCCAGGCTGGACGCGAACCTTGCGGCCGCCGTCGAGCACCTCAATGCCGCGGAAGGACCGTCGGGTGTCGACCATGACACCGTTCGTCAAGCCCTGCCCGGACAGACTCGTTCCGCCGGAGCGGAAATTGACAGCCACCTTGTAGCGTTTGGCAGCCGCCATGGCTGCAGCGACGTCGGAGGTGGATTCGGCGCGGACGAGGACGCTAGGAGTGAGCAGGTAGTGGGATGCATCAGGAGCTACTGCGGCGAGGTCGAGCGGATCTTGGCTGACCTTGCTTTCTCCAAGGGCCTCTAGAAGATCTGTGAGGAGCGAGGATGGAAGGGGCGAGCGCGCACTACGGTTCATAAGCTTCAGAATAGAAGTGGTCGAATATGCACGCTCGCCTCAGGGTGGCCTTAGGTGAAATTATGGAGCCTGATAAAGATCATGCGACTGGATATGCGTAGAAGATGACGCGAGAGTCAAATTCTCCAGTTTTTTTGACGTAATCCCAGCAGATCACGATGGCGGCCTGGGCTGGACCATTGTTGTCGTAAAGAATATTTGAATTAGGGTTGTAGTCCTTGACCATGACCTTGATGTCGTGATCGTAGCGGTAACACACGGTCTGCCCCGCCTTGTCAGTCAGGCGGATAATGTCGCCCTTTTTGATGCCGTTGTTTTTGTCGTAGAGGCGGTTACCAAGAGCCCCGCCCTTGTGGTAAGTATGCGCGGTTAGCACAGCGTTCCCCTTGTCGGAACCGATCTTCGGGCCTTGGTTAAACCAAGCCATTGACGAGGGATCATTCTTTGGCGGTGCTCCAGCGGCCCCAGTCTCATCTACGCCTCGGGATAGTACCTTCGCGGACACCTTCATCCCGTCGATGGAATATTTCACCGGCATGATCGGCTTGGGGGTTTTCATGCAGCCGGCTGGGACCGGGCCTTTTTTCACAGCCGAAGCGGCGGGAATGCCTGATGTGCTAGATGTCGTGGTCGCGGTGGTTGATGATGCTGCTCCACCAGCAGAGTCGCTGTTATTGTTGTGCTGAATGAAGATAACGGCGATAGCGGCGATGATGAGAGCAATGACCACCACGAGCGCAACGATTCGCCACTTCGGACTGCCCGACTGTGCGCTGTCGCCGGCATGGGTAGTCGAACTGTTCGACGGGGTTGACCCGGTGGAAGGTTCTTGGCGTCGGGGAGACCGATCGGTCATAACTGTGATGTCCTCCAGGGCTTGCGAGGGTTCAGGCTCGGGATGGATTTCCCGAATGCGGACGGGGTCCGAGGGAACGGATCCGGATATAGGCTACCCTCTTGTACAATAGACCTCCTATTTGTGCTCAACTTCCGTGTTGACGGTGAGCACGGCAAGACCCGTTTGAAAAGGAGGTTGGTTGACCCTTCGGGGTTTCGGGTATTACGCTGGCTACTGCGTTGTGGTCTGTGCGATCTCGGACGGGAGTAGATCGTGCTCGACCCCACGGTCGGGGCTGCGGCGTGTTTCAAGCCATATGACATCAAATCGGAGTCCTACTACATGACCTCCTCCACTGAGGCCTCCACCTCGAACCCGGTCGACACCGACCAGCAGAATGCCGCCAACACCGCCGATGGATCCGTGGCGGTTGACGACCTTGGTAGCCCGGAGGCCTTTCTGGCCGCTGTGGACGCCACCATCAAGTACTTCAATGACGGCGACATCGTCTCTGGGACCGTCGTCAAGGTGGACCGCGACGAGGTCCTCCTTGACATCGGTTACAAGACTGAGGGTGTCATCCCGTCCAAAGAGTTGTCGATCAAGCACGACGTGGACCCCTTTGAGGTCGTCAATGTCGGTGATGAGATCGAGGCCCTCGTTCAGCAGAAGGAGGACAAGGAGGGTCGTCTGATCCTGTCCAAGAAGCGTGCCCAGTATGAGCGCGCCTGGGGCACGATTGAGCAGATCAAGGAAGAAGACGGGGTCGTCACCGGTACCGTCATCGAGGTCGTCAAGGGTGGACTTATTGTCGACATCGGCCTGCGTGGCTTCCTTCCCGCTTCCCTTGTTGAGATGCGCCGAGTCCGTGACCTCCAGCCCTACGTGGGTCAGGAGATCGAGGCCAAGATCATCGAGCTCGACAAGAACCGCAACAACGTTGTGCTGTCGCGTCGTGCGTGGCTCGAGCAGACTCAGTCTGAGGTTCGTCAGAACTTCCTACATCAGCTGCAGAAGGGTCAGATCCGCAAGGGCGTTGTCTCCTCGATCGTCAACTTCGGTGCCTTTGTTGACCTGGGCGGTGTGGACGGCCTAGTCCATGTCTCCGAGCTGTCCTGGAAGCATATCGACCACCCGAGCGAGGTCGTCGAGGTTGGTCAGCCTGTCACTGTCGAGGTGCTGGACGTCGACATGGATCGTGAGCGCGTCTCGCTGTCCCTCAAAGCGACCCAGGAGGATCCGTGGCAGGCGTTCGCCCGTCTGCACCAGATTGGTCAGATTGTTCCTGGCAAGGTCACCAAGCTCGTTCCGTTTGGCGCTTTCGTCCGCGTCGAGGACGGCATTGAGGGTCTGGTCCACGTGTCCGAGCTGGCCGAGCGCCACGTCGAAATCCCTGAGCAGGTCGTTAGCGTCAACGACGATGTCATGGTCAAGATCATCGACATCGACCTCGACCGTCGCCGCATCTCGCTGTCCCTTAAGCAGGCCAACGAGGGTATCGACGTGGAGTCTGACGAGTTCGATCCGTCGCTGTACGGGATGGCTGCCTCCTATGATGAGGACGGTAACTACATCTACCCCGAGGGCTTTGATCCGGAGACCAATGAGTGGAAGCCGGGTTACGACGAGCAGCGCATCGCTTGGGAGCAGCAGTACGCCGAGGCTCAGGCTCGCTGGGAGGCTCACCGCAAGCAGGTCATTGAGGCCGAGCAGGCCGACCAGGAAGCCGCTCTTACCGATGGTGGCGCCCAGTCGTCCTACACCAGTGGCCCGGCTGAGGGCTCGCTGGCGTCCGATGAGGCTCTGCAGGCTCTTCGTGACAAGTTGACCCATAACTGATTCTACTTTTCGTCGAAACTTCGAAGGGCTCCGCCATAATGGCGGAGCCCTTCGTTTGTGTTTCTTGGGCTGCTCGGAGGCGAACGGTCCTTCCTTTTGCTAGCTCGATGTTCCTCGGTGTCAGGAGTCCGATTATGGGGCGCGGTTTCATGCTTGCGCGTATGAATTAGGCAAGGCTAACCCTATGGGTGGCCCAAGGTGGGCCGTATTCACAACCGAAGGGGACGTCTCATGACCACATCGGCCATGCGCAAAATCGTCGCCAGTGTGCTCGGGGCCATCTTGGCCCTTACCGGAGTGTTGATCACTCCGGCGGCATGGGCAGCTGGTCCGACGGTAACCGTGATACCAGTAGGTCGGGAGGGAGGTGATATCACCATCAGTGGAAAGGGATTCTCGACTACTGGCTTCGGTGTCTACGTTGCTGTGGCACTGGCCTCGGTGACCGAGTTCTATGGCAATTCGGACAAGTTCTACGGCTATGACCCGAGCAAGGACACGACGGAGTCCCCATCGACAATCTGGGTCTATACCCCGAGTCAAAAAGCTATTGGCTCCCGGTTCGCTCAAGGTAGGCCGATGAATAACGATGGGTCTTTTACCATCACGATGAAAGCCCCTCCCTTTGAACAAGGCAAGGATTTCGTCGTCCTCACCACGAAGGCTCATGGAGTTGGTAAGACAGATCACTCTGACGATACCCGTACTCCGGTGACTTATCGGGAAGCTACACCGGCTCCTACAGGGCCGAAGACCCCAATTGCCCCATCGAAGCAGCCGAGTAAGCAAGCTGCCCCGTCGAAGCAGGCTAAGCCCAGTAAGCAGGCTGGCCCGAACAAGCAGAGCACGACACCACAGAAGAAGACGGTAGAACACAGGTCCCAGACTCCGGCCGCCCATCGCACCATGACCAAACAGGTCTGCACAATCGGTGCGTCCAAGGTGACCTCGGGTTCGCTGACCTGGGGTATCCGAACATCCTTCACCAGTTACCTGCGTGGTCCTATTGCCAATGGCTCGTGGAAGCTTTCGGGCGGCGCCAACTGGAACGGTTCGGCCTTCACTTTCCCTCTCACCAGCGGCTCATTCGATCCCGCTACCAAGTCTGGATCTCTTAAGTACTCCGGCTCGGTTCACATGACTGGCCATCACGGCATTCTGGACATGACGCTGGCTGAGCCTTCCCTACAGATCAAGGGCTCGACTGGTCACCTCTATCTTGACGTCAAGTCCTCTTCGATGGATGGAAAGAAAACCAACTATGGTCGCGTTGATTTTGCCACTTTCGGGGTATCGGTCTCCGGTAACGCCGCCATTAAAGGTTCGCCGGTCAAGCTGACCGCGACTGGTGCCAAGGCTTTTGCCGGTTTTTACAGGGCTGGTGAGCCGATGAACCCGTTGTCGACGAACCTCACCTTGTCAGCGGAGAAGGTCTGCCACAACGTCACTGTTGACGCTGTCACCGGAAAGGTCATCGGTGACGACTCCGGTAAGGGTGCGGGACGGGGACTGCCCGTTACCGGTGCTGAGGGCCCATCCAGTGACGAAATCGATCTCGGTATCGTCGGAGGGCTCGCCCTCACCGCCATGGTCTCGACGGTGGTCGTCTGCCGTCGTTACGCTGCCCGGATCTGATCCGTTCGTCGAACGCCGTCATTTCGCACGCAGACAAAGTGCCGGCAGGGATGGGGGCACTCGTCCCCATCCCTGCCACATTCCCGAAAACGAGTTTCGAAAGTTGAGAACCATGATCCGGATGTACCGTCGAGTTGCCGGAGTCGGCTTGGCTCTGACCATGTTGGTGGCCGGCTGTGGTCATTCCTCCTCGACCTCCCAAGGTCCTGCCACATCCTCCACGCCGGTACCGTCCGTCGCGACATCGTCGACGAGGGCGGCATCAGCCACTTCACAGGCAGCGCGGGATTTGCCTGACCCGCACACCCTTCGCGGTCTCACGGAAGTGCCAGAACTACCTGATCCGAAGCCAGTCGAGGGGTCGTCTGCCCAAAAGCTTCCAGTGACCGTCACTGACGTCGAGGGGAACAAGGTGACGATCAAAAGCACCTCGAGAATTCTCGCTCTTGACCTCTACGGCACCTTGTCACGCACCCTCATTGGACTTGGATTGGGCGACAAGATCGTCGGGCGCACTGTTTCCTCCACTGAAAAGCAGTTGCATGACCGCCCCGTGGTGACAGAAAACGGACACGTTCTTAACGTCGAGGCCGTCGCAGGTCTGAAACCGTCGGTCATCATCGCCGACCGCAGCGTGGGTCCGAAGGAGGCCCTCGATCAGCTCCGTAAATCCGGGATTCCGGTGGTGCTCGTAGATCCCCACCGCAGTGTCGGCTCCACTCCTCAGCTTATTCGCACTATTGCCGAGGCCGTCGGAAAGCCTGATGCAGGCGAAGCCCTGGTGAAACGTACCCAAGAGCAGATCGACCAGGCCAAAAAGCAGATAGCAGCATGGAAACCTGCCAAGCCGATGCGAGTCGCTTTCCTCTACGTTCGCGGAAGTGCTGGCGTTTTCTTCATTCTTGGTTCTGAGAACGGGGCCAACGAGCTTATCCAGGGGGTGGGTGCCGATGACGTCGCCTCCGACAAAGGCATAAAGACCCTCGTACCTGCCAACGCCGAATCCCTGGTCTCCATCAACCCGGATGCGATCTTCGTCATGAGGGATGGGCTTGCTTCCACCGGGGGGATGAAGGGACTGCTGGCTAGAGCTGGCGTCGCTAACACCACCGCAGGGCGCAAGCAACGGGTTATTTCCATTCCTGATGGAATCTCGCTGTCTTTCGGGCCCCAAACCGGGGAGGTCCTGACCGCTGTGGCCAAGGCTTTGTACGGAGTCAAATGAGCGCCCTGTCACAGCCGGTTGTCCAGCGTTCTGGGATTGAGCGACGGACTCGGGTTCGCGTTATCTCCACCATCTGCCTCGTCATCATCGTGTGTGGTTTAGTGCTGTTGTCAGCGATGGTTGGTCAGTACCGCGTCGAGGCCACCGACGTCATCAAAATCGTTTTCGGGAGGTCGGCCACTGATGCCATGGCCGAGTCGGTGCTGTGGCAGATCCGCTTTCCGCGCATTGTTCTTGGCCTGCTAGTGGGGGCTAGTCTTGCTGTGGCCGGAGCCGTCATGCAGGCGCTGTTTTCCAATCCGCTCGCTGAACCCGGTGTCATTGGCGTGTCATCGGGGGCGGCTGTGGGGGCATCGATCATGATTGTGGTCGCCCCCAATTTTTTGTCCGGGTTCGGGGTGCCGGCAGCGGCATTTGTGTCCGGACTGCTTGCGGCCAGTTCGGTCTACATTATGGCGCGGTCCGGACGACGAGCTGAGTCGACGACCCTAGTTCTGACTGGCATCGCGGTGACGGCCGTGTGTTCGGCTATCACCTCAATATCCACTTATGTTGCGCCGACTACCGCCCGGGACCAAATTGTCTTCTGGCAGATGGGATCCCTGAGCGGGACAACCTGGAGTCACGTGGCAACGGTCGGGACGGTAGCCAGTGTCGGGATTGTCTGGGCCATCCTTATTGCTGGCAAGCTCGACACTCTGGCCTTGGGCGAGAGGGCTGCAGGGCACTTGGGAGTCAACGTCAATCGGTTACGGTTGTCATCGATAGCTTTGACAGCACTGCTTACTTCGGCGGCGGTGGCTTATGCCGGAGTTATCACATTTGTGGGGCTCATAGTGCCGCATGTTTTGAGGCTGCTCATCGGGCCAGCCAACAAATGGCTCATCCCGTCTGCCTTGTTGGGAGGTTGTCTGTTGGTCACACTGTCCGACATCGCTGCTCGAACTGTGGTGCCCTACGCCGATCTGCCCATTGGCATCTTTACTGCCATCGTTGGCGGTCCTACTTTCTTCATATTGTTGAGACGAGGCATGGGTGGTGAGAAAGCCCTGTGATGATCCGTGCGCGGGACGTGACCTTTTGTTACGGGGAGCGAAGGATCCTCGACGGGATCAACCTCGACGTCCAAGCAGGTGAATTCGTCGGTTTGCTGGGGCCGAATGGCGCGGGTAAATCCACCCTACTGAGCGTGCTCTGTGGTGACCTTGAGGGTTGGCAGGGAACGGTTGAACTCGACGGAGCGCCTCTTCAAAAGCTCTCTCGTCCCCAGCTGGCGCTGCGTCGCTCAGTGATGCCCCAGTTCAGCGAGTTCCCTTTCTCCTATCTCGTTCACGACATTGTCATGATGGGACGATCCCCACATCCACGCGGCCCTGACGACGCCGTCATCGTCGATAGGGCGATGGAACGTACCGAGGTCACTGGCCTTGTCGATCGAGAGGTGACGCGTCTATCAGGTGGCGAACGCGCCCGGGTGACGTTGGCCAGGGTGCTTGCCCAGCAGGAACCCTGTGTTTTCCTTGATGAGCCGACTGCTGCCCTCGATATCTGTCATCAGGAACGCACTATGGCGATCTGTCACGAATTGGCCGATGCGGGGTGCGCGGTCGTTGCCGTCATGCACGACGTGGCGTTGGCGGCAGCGTGCTGCGACCGGATCGCTTTGTTGTCCGGAGGAAAAATACTGGCCGTGGGGCCAGCTGTGGAGGTGCTCACCGAGGATAATCTCACCACGGTGTATCGATGGCCCATCGAGGTCGTCACCTTGCCGGGAGGGGAGCTCGTCATCCTGCCGAGACGCGCCCGAACCGCCAGCCACGATGAGCGAAGGAAGCCATGTCGGGTTCAGTATCGGTGATGTCGCCACAGTCGGGTTCGCGAGCCCGACGTGTGGCTGCCGTTCATATTGTGGAGGTCGTCGCTACTTGCCTTTTCCTCGTCGCAGTAGGCCAAATTATCGGTGGTCGTTTCGAGGATTTCGCCCCGGCTCTTGGCTGGTGCTGGGCGATGGGCATCGGTGGGGTGGTGGCTGCTGTTGCGGCTGGGGCTGCGGTGTCGATGTCGGGCCGTCATGCCCGTGCTGAGGAGGCAGCTCTGCACCCCAAAGTTCTCGATGTTCTTTACCGTCGATCCCTCACTGGCCCGCCTGCCGCAGACGAGGGGGAACGAGTCATTACTTTAGCTACCGATAATGCTGAGCGGGTCAGTGAGTATCGTCAAGTTTTTCTCCCTGACATCCTTGCGGCCCTG
Source organism: Cutibacterium sp. 37298 (assembly GCF_023838685.1). NCBI lineage: Bacteria > Bacillati > Actinomycetota > Actinomycetes > Propionibacteriales > Propionibacteriaceae > Cutibacterium > Cutibacterium sp. 37298. Next base: position 630,473 of record NZ_JAJNRJ010000002.1, on the reverse strand, counting down.
GCCACTCCGGTGTTGGTGTGTCTGGTTATCCTCGTCGGTTTGGACTGGCTCACCGGCCTGGTCGTGTTACTAGCCTGCCCCCTCATTCCGACGCTGATTGGTGGATTCGTCAAGCTGTTTCGCAAGCGATCGTCAGATTCTCATCGTGAGCGTGCCCGTCTTACTGCTCACTACTTGGATGCTCTGTCAAATCTCGTCCTCATCCGAATGCTGGGTGCGGGACGGCGAGTGGAGGACGATCTGCGTCGACGAGGTGAGACTAACCGCAGGACCATCATGAAGCTATTGGCTGGCAATCAGATCGTCATTGTTGTCGTTGATGGTCTGTTCTCCCTGCTCTTCATCGCTATGGCTGCGGGTTTGGCCATGACGAGGTGGCAGGGTGACGATATTTCGGCGACTTCGGCGATTACCATCGTGCTGCTGTCGGTGCTGCTGCTGGAACCGCTGCACCAGGTCGCTGCTTTCTTCTACATCGGCATGGGGGGTATCGCCTCCCAGAAGGCGCTGAGGAAGTGGTTCGACGCGGCTCCGTCAGCGCTAATGACTTCGGATTCCGCATCCTCGATGCCGACATCGCAGCGGTCAGCTCATGTCCCTGTGTCAGAGGACGGAACTATTCGGCTGCGTAACGTCAGCGTCGGATACGGTGAAACCGAGGTCCTGCACGGGGTCAGCCTCGATATTACCCACGGTGGTCGTACCGCCATCATTGGCCGTTCTGGGGCTGGCAAGTCGACGTTGCTTTCTGTCCTTAGCGGGACTCTGCCTCCTAAGAGCGGGGAGGTCTATGTCGGTGGTTTCGACGCCTTAACAGCTGCACCGGGGGCAGTCAGGAGTATTAGTGCTTCAGTGAACCAGCGTACCTGGCTCTTTGCGGGCACTGTGGCAGACAACCTTGCGATCGCGAACCCGAGCGCCACACGTGAGCAGATGCGGGATGCATTACGACGAGCTGGCGTGGCCGACGAAGTTGAGGCGATGCCGAAGGGTCTGGACTCCGATGTGGGGGAGCAAGGAAGATTGATGTCGGGCGGGCAGGCTCAACGGATCTCGTTAGCCAGGGCTTTCCTGTCAGGACGTAACATCCTGCTGCTTGATGAGCCGACGTCTCACGTCGATGCTGATTCCGAGCGCCGCATTATCGACGCTATCTCGCAGATTGGTGACAGCACCACCGTCGTGATGGTGACTCATCGTCGCCGGTTGTTGAGACTGGCCCACGACGTCCAGCGGGTCAGCGCAGGCACGCTCTCACCGGCTGACGATGTCGATTCCATCGAGGATGACCGAACTGAGACGGAGGACTGGGCATGACTGAACCATCGACCCGCCAAGTCGTGAGGTGGCTCACCAATATCACCCGTCCAGTGCATCCACCGCTGTACTTTTCGACCCTCATGAGGGTTGTTCACCTGCTAGCCGACATCGGCCTGTTCTCGATGGCCGCCGGGGGAATGGTCGCTGTTGTTACCGCTGGCTGGTCGGCGTGGGCGTGGTTGGGATGGGTTGTCGGGCTGGCAGCTGTACAGGCCCTTGCCTACTATCTGGAGCAGTTCAGCGGGCACTATGTGGCTTTCAAAGCTCTGGAGATATTGCGCACCTACGCTTTCTCCCAGCTGTGGCCCAAGGCTCCGGCAGTTGTTTCGCACTCGCGTACTGGCGATGTGTTGGCCAGTCTTACTCGCGATGTCGATCGCATCGAGGTGGTCTATGCTCACACCTTCGCTCCCGTGGTGGCAGCTATCGTGGCCCCGCTTGTCGCTGTGGTTACGGGGGGAGTCCTATACGGATGGTTTGTGGTAGCCATTCCAGCCGTTATCCTCGTCGTCCTCATCGTGGCCCTGCTGGCCATCGGGACACATGCCAGTCTGGACGCCATCCACGAGATGCTTGGGGTGAGACGCGAACTGGCTGCTCACATCACCGACTCGGTCTTCGGTGCCGCGGAGATCGTCGGGTATGGCCGTCAGTCCGACCGGACTATGCAGATGGCTCGTCTCGATGCGGACATTGCTGCTGGGTCCGCCAAAGCCCGCCGTTATGCCGCCATGCGTCGGGCCTCCTGTGTGGCCGCCACGATGGGGATCGTCGCTTGGGTGTCTGTTGTGGGTGTGAGTGGTGGTGTGGATGGTGTTGGGGTGTGTGTTTTGGTGGTTGCGGGTTTAAGGGTTGTTGAGGGGTTGCGGGGTGTGGAGGATGCTGTCGGGTATCTTGATCATTCGTTGGCAGCTGCGAGGCGTCTGTGGTGTCTGAGTTATTCACCGGTGGAAGTTGTTGATGGGCCGGAGGAATTGTGTTTGGATCATGCTCCGGCGCTGGGGTGGCGGGGTGTGAGTTTTTGTTATCGTGACGCGGATGGTGTGCCGTTGCCTGCGGTGCTTGAGGATGTCACTTTGGGTGTTCCGGCTGGGGGTCATGTCGTTGTGACGGGGGCGTCGGGTTCGGGTAAGACGACGTTGGTGAATTTGTTGTTGCGTCATCATGATCCGGATGTTGGGCAGGTTCTGGTGGATGGTGATCCGGTGTCGTCGTTCACTCTTGATTCGTTGCGCAGATCCATCGGGGTGGTTTCGCAGCGGGTGGAGTTGTTGAATGCTTCTATTGCTGACAATTTGAGGTTGGTGGCTCCTGATGCTGGTGATGGTGAGTTGTGGCGTGTTCTTGGTGAGGTTGGTTTGGCTGGTGAGGTGCGTGGTGTGGAGGCTGGGTTGCGTACCGTTGTTGGGCCGGCTGGTACGAGGCTTTCGGGGGGTCAGGCTCAGCGGTTAACAGTGGCCAGGGTGATTCTGCAGCGGCCGAGGGTCCTTATTCTTGATGAGTTTACTGCGTCTGTAGATCCTGATTTGGCAGTTGAGATTCGTGTGAATTTGGCGCGGTGTTTGCCTGGGGTCACTGTGGTGGAGATTAGTCATGAATGCGATTGTGGTGGTGAGACTGTTGTGGTGGACCGTGGCAGGGTTGTGAAGCATCTGCGTCGATAATTAGCAGGGTGCCCGGGGGAGACGGGATGTGAGGCGCACGGTGGTAAGTGATGAGACGACGGCGCGGGATGTTGCGCGAGCTGGTTGGGTCGCCGGGACCGGTGGTGTTGTTCGGGTGGGTCTGACTGGTGGTATTGCCAGTGGTAAGTCGACGGTGTCGCAGATGCTGGGTGAGCGTGGAGCTGTCATTATCGATTATGACCGGCTCTCCCGGGATGTCGTTGCGGTGGGGACGCAGGGGCTTGCTCGGGTCGTTGAGGCCTTTGGGTGTGAGGTTCTTGTTGCTGATGGTTCTCTTAATCGATCGGCTCTGGGGTCGATCGTGTTTGCTGATTTGCAGGCGCGTCGCCGTCTTGAAGCCATTATTCATCCGCTGGTAGAAGAAGCTGCCCACCGGGTCGACGAGGAAGCCCGGGCCGCCGATGGACTCGTGGTCGTTGTCCATGACATCCCGCTGCTCGTCGAAACTGGGCGTGCCGACGAGTTCGATGTCGTGATGGTGGCCGACGTCGATCCGGCTGAGCAGGTACGTCGGGTTGTCGAGAGGGATGGGTGCAGTCAGGCCGATGCGTGGGCGAGGATTCGTGCTCAGGCTTCTCGTAAGGAGCGTCTGGCGGTTGCCGATGTCATTATCGATACCAGCGTTCCGCTGGAGGATCTGCCCGAGCAGATCGATCGGGTGTGGTCACGGATTGTGGGAGCTCTCCGCCCTTGATCGGCGATGAGGAAGAAACGTGACTGTTCTTCGTCAGGCGGTTTTACTGGCGCTGTGTGGTAGCGAAGGTGAATAAAGGGCGTCCATATTTCCACGAACATGTGTGATAACTGCCGCATGAGAACAAGAGCCCCAGGATATGGGAGATGGAAAATATTTGCATACACTAACGTTCATCAATCGATCTATTTTGATGCAAAAATATCTCCTATGAGTACCTGGGAAGAGTATGCGATCCAGGGGATACTTCTTTGCTTAACGCCTTGGTTGAGGGGAAATGGTCAGTGGTTCAGGGGGGTCGATGTGATGAATATATGCCATGTTATAGTTACGCCATCAGCTGATGCTGAGCGCTTGTCCCCTTGGGGAAGCCGGTGAGTATTCCGGCGCTGTCCCGCAACCGTGACCTGGATGTGTTAATTCATCTGGAAGCCGGAACACCGGGAGGATGAGTGGAAAGGAACATCCGTCGTGGGTTGCGGAGGATCCTTGGGGAATATAGGTTTCCCGCCTCCGCTCCTCAGAAGGGAGTAGACGCGATGGTGAGTATTGTTAGCCGTGCTACTCGTATAGTTCGGCTTGCGGCTGTGGCTGCGGTGGCTGCCAGTGTAGGCATGAGTACCGGGCCAGCTTGGGCTGATCAACCTGATGCAGACCAGAGTCAACGGCAGGTTGCATCGGGTGCAATGCACTGGACCATAAATTCTCATTTTTTGAATGCTCTAAAAATGATGATGCATGGATCATGGTCCACGAGTAGCGGCGCAAGTTGGAATGGCAAAACATTTTCATTCCCGGCGAGCAAAGGTAGCTTGAGTTCCACTGCGCAGAGGGCAGATGTGAAGTACTCCGGTACTGTTCATTTTACCGGTGTTGGCGGAAGAATGGATCTTACTCTCGCTGACCCTGAGATTGTCGTTAACAATGGCGATGATCATGTGATTATGTCTGTGAAGTCCAAGACTATGGTCGGGCAGTTGGTTGACTATGGCCGTATAACTTTCGTTGATATGACCGGCTCTATTACGCAGGGTCAAAACGATGCAGCTCAGGTTGTGGGGACCAATGTCAAGCTGAATAGCCAAGCCGTCGATGCATTCGCTGGCTTCTATCAAGCTGGAAAGCCCATGGATGACATCGATTCGTCCTTAAAGCTTGGGTCTCAATCCTCTCGCCCGGAGCCGACGGTGGCTCCTAAGCCGAGTGTTAAACCAAAGCCGAAAGTATCTCCTAAGCCGAGTGCTAAGCCAAAGCCGAAAGTATCTCCTAAGCCGAGTGCTAAGCCAAAGCCGACGGTGGCTCCCAAACCTGACCAAAACACAATTATGGCGCCACAGTCGGATGCTGCGACGGGAGCTGCTGCTGGTGAGGCTCCGTCCACGGGTGCCCACAAGATTATCCGCAAGCAGGTGTGCACGGTCGTCCCTGGGGCGTCGAGGGCTACGTCACCTACATCTATACCAGCCAAGGTTGGCAAGGGCAGCATGAACTGGGGGGTTTCGACCTCATTCGTCAATGCTCTCAAGGGCCCGATGCAAGGCAAGTGGACGATGTCGGGGGGGAGCCTCCGCTGATGGGACTCGGTTCAACTTCCCGTTCAGTGGGGGGTAGCTACGATAGGGCCACGAAGACGGGAAACCTTAATTTTTCTGGCGGTGTTCACTTTACGGGGGTGCATGGACTCCTTGATCTATCGCTGAGTGATCCTTCCCTTTCTTTGAAGAATGGGAAGGGCGTCATGAAGCTTACCTTGAATGCTGGAGGAATGGCACCCTTTAAAGGCAGGGTTGACTTTGCGAATGTTTCCGTTGTTCCATCCGGGTCTGGTTTTACTGCGACGTCTGTTGTTTTGACTGGGAACGGCGTACAGGTGTGGAATGGTTTCTATAAGAAGGGCCATTCGATGGACAACTTCTCTGTTTCGTTGGGGGATAAATCGGATTCCGCGTCCGCGGCGAAGCAAAATTCTGCTTCCCTGGTGAAAAAGAGCTCTGCGTCTCCGACGAAGCGGGAATGTCACGATGTTCTGGTCGATGCTAAGACAGGTCAGATCATATCCGGTAGCAATGGGTCACTGCCTAATACTGGTGTGTGATGATTATTTGTTGATCAGCATGTGCTGACGACAGTGATAGGTGGGGGTCATTTGGCCCCCACCTATGTGTTACTGCGTATGTGGTTGGTGCCGCGTAGTAGTTCTGGTAGCTGACGGCGTTTTCGGCTTGCAGTGTCACATGTGACTAGGATTGAGCATTGACCAGGTCACATGCCGTGGCCGCCTCGGCAGGAATCGTGACTGCCGTATAGACCTCCAGTCGCAGCAGGATCACTGAGTGTTCGGCTGTGATCGCGTTGGGCTCCACTCCATTAGCCCGTAGGGCATTGTTGAGGGGGCTATCACGTATGCTGGAAAAGCCAGGCAAGACCGATATCGTTAGGGACCCAAGCCCCGACCCACCAGACCCCCAAATAACCGGAGCCTCCCATGCCGTCTAGTTGTATCTCCGAGGTCTTTGTGTTCGATGGGGTCCTGTTGCTTGATCTTGTCTATCCGCGTGGAGCCCGCGCGACGCTCGACGCATATTGTAACCGATGATTGAGGACCAGGGGGGCGACTTTTTCGAGATCGGCCTGAATAATTCGGTCTCGTCCCGCCCACGCTGCTAAGGCTCTTGCGGCGTGAATGATGGTGATGTCGCCTCGATGGCCGTCGATGTTGGAATCCAGACAGATCTGTACCGCTGTGGAAAGAATATCTTTTGGAATCTCGACGGATTGGACTAGGGTCATGGAATTTTCGATGCGTTCGGCTAATCGTCTGCTATGCGAGGACCATTCTGTAATAAATCCATCAGGATCATCTTCGAATGATAGTCGACGTTGTACGATCTCCATCCGTACCTCGGGATCGGTCTCTCCCTGGACCGTAACGCACAGTCCGAACCGATCCAGCAATTGTGGACGTAGCTGGCCTTCTTCGGGATTCATCGTTCCTACCAAGCTGAAACGGGATGGATGGATCACGCTCATGCCTTCCCGCTCAACGGTATTCACTCCCATAGCTGCAGAATCCAGCAAGATGTCGACGATGTGATCGTCAAGAAGATTGACTTCATCGATGTACAGTATTCCTCGGTGTGCCGACGCTAGCAGGCCAGGCTGGAACCTTTGCTGCCCTCGGACTAAGGCTGTTTCTACGTCAAGTGTCCCGGCAACCCTGTCTTCGGTGACCCCAACCGGTAGCTCCACTACTGGAACTTGCCGAAGCTGTAGATTCTTGGAGCTTGGAACCCCTAAAGAATCTCCGTAGATACGTTGCTCATCAGCACTTAGATGATAAACGTCGTCAACCTGAGAAATGGTAGGCATTATTTGCGCCATTCCTCTGACGGCTGTTGATTTTGCTGTTCCCTTGTCTCCCTGGATGAGTACTCCTGATAAGCGGGGGTATATAGTGCACAGGATAAGGCTAAGCTTCATCTCCTCCTGGCCAACGATCGCCGCGAAGGGATAGATAGGTTTTTTCATGTCAATCTCTCTAAGAATAAGGAAGGGCTCGACTCGTGGATCGAATGAAAGGGGTGAAAACTCCGGATTGCAGATCGTCGATGGTCATGCGAGGCGCATGAAGAATTCCTGACAGCGCTTCGCAGTCCCTTTGATGAACTCGGTTGACGGAGGTATCTACGATGATCCACGAGGTTCTTGTGTCGTCGGACAAGGTTTGTGCGACATCGAATGCCTGATTGGTAGCAGTTCGGTCCACCCGACCGTCAAGTCCAACGTTACCGCCACCATCGGTCACCACGATGGCGACGGGGCGAAGGGTAGAATCCCGTCGCAACTCTGTCTCGATGAGTCTTCCAGCGCATGAGAGCCCTGATGCTAGCGGCGTCTGTCCGCCGACTGCCATCGTCGTCAGAAGCCGCTGTGCACGCTCGATACTCGATGTCGCAGGCACGATCACTCGAGCGTCATTGCCAGAGAACGTGATCACGGCGACACGATCACGTTTTACGTAGGCATCTTGGAGCAGGCCGATAACTGCTGCCTTGCTGGCTGCCATTCGGCCCCGGGCACCCATGGATCCACTTGCGTCGACGATGAATACGACGAGAGTCGACGTCCGACTCTCGCGCACCTTGCGTCTCCAGTCAGAGCGTTTGACGACTACGGACAACCCATCACGTCCCTCTCCTGATGCACGCCGCGCTCTTTGGTGGGGGACAGCTGCTCGTAGGGTAGCCGGCAGTGACAGATCGACCGGTTGCGTAGCCGGTTGCGAGCTGATCACATGGCCCCGAAGATCTGCTGATCGGGTGACCATTCGGCGTCCCCGGGCCCGACGTTGAGTTCGGTCATGTGCTGCGGGGGTGGATGTGAGTACGTTAAAGGTTTCCTCAGGGGCGATGACCCTCGGGGGAGCTGCTGTGCTGTCGTCGTGTCCTTTTTCATCCAGTTGCTCGTTTCCGTCGTGCGGCGATGAGGGGCCACTGTGGGAGTGAGCATTATTGAGATCCGGTGAGGGAGCTTGAGACGAAGACGGGTCTCGCCGACGGTGCCTCAAGACAAGTTCGGCTACTGCAGTGACGTCTTCGACGAAGACATTATTGTCCCCCCGCCACGCCGCGTAAGCGGTCGCCGATCGAGCCAAACCAAGATCGGCGCGCTGTCCGGGAGCATGCGCTAGTGTTAAGAGCTCCGTGAATTTGTTTCGTGCAGCGTCGGTCCATTCCAGATCAGGAAGTTTGTCTCGAGCAGCACAAATACGGTTCACGACCGCATTGGTGGCATCTGTGCATGTAGCGATGAAGGAGTCTGGGTCATCGTCGAACGTAAGGCGATGATTGACAATGCGGTCCCGGTCCTTTGGGTCACGACAGGGAACAGTCACCGCACACAGACCAAAGCGGTCGAGGAGCTGGGGATGGATGTTGTCCGTCCCTACGGCCATTGTCGCTATGAGGGGTAGGTCTTCGGGCCGACTGATCAGGGCAGCTGTTACGGCGTCATCAAAGAGGTTAACATCGTCGGCGCACAGGGTCTGGGCTTCGGTGAGGAGGCCGACATGATCACGGTGTCGTCCGCTGGTTAATGCAGCCTCGAGATCCATACTGCCGATCAATCGGTCCACGGTAGTGCCTGCCGTGACGTCACGCACGGCGATCCCTGGAACGAGGTCAGCGAAGGACCTCGCACAGGTTGATTTGGCCGTGCCGAAAGGGCCTGTGATGAGGACCCCACCGATCGTTGGATCGATGGCTAGCAGCGTGAGGGCCAATCTGGGTTCAGACTGGCCCACGATCGCTACAAAGGGGAAATGACGAGGCATCAAGCGGAGGCAGCCTGCCTGATGGTCATTCCGTAACGATTCTTGAAGTATTTCGCTAGACGCTTTTCGGCATCGCTCGTTGAGTCTTGGGCTGGTTTCCAAAATCCCATCTGTTTTACTTGGGGGGTGATGTCGTTATGGTGGAAATCTTTGATCTTGGTCATTTTGTGCGTGGTTAAGGAGAATGTGTAGTCAAAGGCTTGACCCATAGCGGAGACCCACTTGTGCCAAGAAAGCGTTTGCGCTTTCTCATTGAACATGTACCAATCCTTCATTGGTTTCTTGGTCTTGGGATCGACAGTCTGGAAAGTTACCTGCTGCTTGCTCTTGTCTACGGTGATAGCTAGTCCTGCTCCCTTGATGACCTTGGTCTTTACATCGAGATCTTTGGATACGTTTCCACTCGGTGTCATGGTGGCATCCGGGGCTGCGCTGGGAGTAACACGAGACGATCCTTGAGAGCTCTGTGAACAGCTCGTGAGGAGAAGCCCAAGCGCGCAGGTAACTGCTAAGTATGGAAGTGTTTTTGTCATCAGTATTCCTTTCTCGGTTTTATGAGACTGCCTCTTCATGGGTAGTCGATTTCTTGCGTTCCAGCTTCCAAACTGGAATCAAGGTCGAAAGTGAGGTCGTGAAGCTTGTCCAGGTGCTCGGCGCTAGCGTTCCACAGTGACCTGTCGTGTGCTTCGACCATGCGTTGGGCCATGCTGGCAAGGGAATGCGGATTTAACTTCGATAGCCGTTGTACCATCTCGGGATCATCGATGTAGGTGTCGCAGACCTCGTCGAACATCCAATCGTCGATCTGGTCTGTCGTAGCAGCAAGACCGACGAGATTGGTGACTCGTTTCTCGATTTCAGTGACTCCACGATGCCCGTGGGCAAGCATGGCTTCCATCCAGTCCTTGTTGAGGAGGCGGGTACGCAGCCCCTTGGCAGCTGCCCTTCCAACGGAAGTCGTGTACACCTCATCTTGGGTGGTATCGGTCACAAGGATCGGGATTGATTTACCCTTGGCGGCGCGAACTGAATTACCCAGTCCCCCTAAGTATTCGAAATAGTGGTCGAGATCGGTGATCTCGTACTCGTTGGACGATCGAGTCTGCGATACGAGGTCGACATCCTTGAGCCGGGAGTCATAGAGGCCGTCTGCATGGGTGCCGTGATCATAACGGGTGTAGACGTGTCCTGAAGCAGCGGTGAAGGCCGTGGCAAGGTCTTCGGGACTTTGCCACTGTCCAGAATCGACGATGTCGGTCAGCCCCGAACCGTATTGGCCCGGAGGTGGCCCGAAGATTCGCGCGTGTGCCAGAGCTTCGATTCGCTCTTCGGGTTCGCCGGATTGACGCATGGCTTGTGCCCGTTGACGCGTTCGGGCAGCGAGGGGATTGATGTCAGCTGGTTCGTCCAGGGCCGCCACCGCATGAAGAATGTCGTCTAACTCATCGATAAGATTGCTGAAGAGGTCGCGAAAAAACCCGCAGATCGTTACGACGACATCCACCCTTGGGCGTTCAAGTTTATTGCTTGGAATGATTTCCCAGTGCGGAGAGTTCGGACGTCGTGGTGTCAAAGACCGCACTCCTAAGAGGCTCAGGATTTGGGCATAAGTTTCACCTTGAGTACGGGTGGTCTCCAATCCCCACAGCACGACGGCGATCGTGGTGGGATCAGCGCCGTCGTGGCTGGCGCGGTAGGCAGAACAAACGTGGTTGGCGATGTCACGGCCTCGTCGCACTGCGATGGGGGTGGGTACTCGCCGTAAGTCGAACTGGTACAGCGAATGCCCCGACGGCAAGACTTCTGGATCGCGTATGGGATCGCCACCTAAGCGTGCATCAACGTGACATCCTTCGAGGGCGCGGAATAAACCTTCCATCTCGTCATTGTGTTGTAGTCGCGTGTACAGATTTCGTGCCCAAGACGCCAGGTGCTCTATTCCCTGCGTGAGTGCCTCGTCTTCGGGGTTTCTGGGTTCCGCAGATTCTTCGGGTAAAGACGTTTCGTTGGGTGAGTCTGAAACCTCTCCCAGCACCTTGTCGACGACCTTGGCTTGCTCGCTGGGGGAGAGCGCGGGGGCTAGTTCACCGTCAAATGAACCGTGCTCGGCCATTCCGCGCACCATGAGTCGAGCCTCCTGCGGGGTATAGGCCTGTCCCCAGACGTGTAGACCCATGGGGACAAGCGAACGCTTGGTCCGCGCTAGCTCTACCTCGAGTTCGTCGAGATCGGTCGGAAGATGTAGGGCTGTGGCGCGTCTGTGCACCTGTTCCAGCAACTCGGCGCTGGTTTGGGGCATGAAGGTGACACTGCGTCGGTATTCGGAGATGAGATCGTCTAGTTCTGCTAACTCGCCGTCGAGTTTTGTGGGTTGCATCACGGGAGGTTGATAACTCACGAGAACCGCGTGTGCGCGACGACGCGCAATTAGCCCCTCTGCAGCGTTTCCACAGTAATAGATGTACACGTGGGGAATATCACCGATGAGCATGTCGGGGAAGCATTCCGCGCTGACTGCGTTCTCTTTACCTTGGAGGAATTCCAAGGTGCCGTGTGTTCCGACATGGATGATGACGTCTGGTTTCCAGACTTGGCTCAGCCATGTGTAGAAACCGGCGTACTGCGGGTGTGGGGGACGAGTGGTGTCGTGGGCGTCAGCGGTAGCCATCTTGACTGAGCCACGACCTGGTTGGATACCGACCAAGACGTTCCCGTAGTCGACTGCGGGGATGATGAAATCGCCCTCAGGAGTCGTCATAGGGCAGTCGCTCGGGCTTGGGTGTGTTTCATCCATACTTTGCCACGCACGCGGGTGCGGCAGATCTTGTTCGGCATCGGCGCGTAGGTAAGTTTTCGGTCGTACAGTCTGTGAATATTCAGGGGAGTTTACGGCTTGGGCCAATAGGTCATTGAGAAGTTGTTGTCCGCTAGGGGTCTTGGTCTGATAGCCACGGTGCGACAATTCGCTCATGATTGCCGCCATAGATTCGCTGACGTCCAGAAAGGCTCCGTTGAGGAGGTTCCCCTCTCCTGCAGGGTAATCGTAGCCAATGAGCGCGACTCGTTTCTGAGGAGCCGGAGTTGTCGATAGTCTCAATTGGCCGCGAACTCGTCGTGCAAATCTTTCAATTTGCTCTGGGATTGGTGCGAGTACCGATGTGACGACTCCCGTGATCGTGTTTTGAGCTGGCTCAGTCATCGCTGCTATCGGTATCTCGGCCAGACAACCGTCCATTTCGGGCAACATGAGCATGACCATGGCTTCACTCTGACCGAGGCCGTGTCGTGATTCGTTCCATTGTTTCTGGGTGTATCGGGAGAGTATGAGAGGATGCATAATCGGGGCATTGATCGATTTGAGCATGGCTGTGCTGGAATCAACATCACCCCCATCGGCCCCCCGCCAATGCGGAAGCCCTGCATGCTGATAATAAGTTTTGGTGCGGCTTCGCTCAGAAGTGTGCGCAGAGCCTCTAAGGATTCGCCACCGGCGGCCACGATGCTGATGGGCACAACCCAGCAGTCCTTACGTAACGAATCCATCAAGGCGCGTACGACATCGTTACTGTCGTAGGGATATGTGAGGCCGCTGTAAAGAAGGACAACAGTGGGTCTTCCGTGTGGGGCGTCACATTCCTGGCGGTATTTTTCGACGGTGGGGAAGTGTCTACTAGGCCACGGTGCACCGACGCTCGCAGGGGCTGGAGTCTCGGGTGGTGTGGGCACAACGACCTCTGGGTGACCGCCGTCGAAATGAAGCAGATGGCGAAGGAAAAAATCTGCTTGCGGTTCTCGCATCGAGTGGAAGGCTTTACCCAGCGCGGAAAATCTCTTCGCGTCGGCCATAAATTTTGATGTGGTTCGCACCCCTTTCACTGTGGCACGTACGCGATTTATCCCAGAGATGCCACCTTCAGTGTCTGTGGATGCCCCCATTTCTGTGATGATAGGAACCATTTTTCTGGCGCTATTCAGTATGCCTTTAATGCTCTTTTGGGCTCCCGTGTTTCCGAGCATCGTCTTCATGTCTGGCGGCATGTGCTTCGTATCAGCGTGGCTGCCAGTTTTTTCTATGGCATTGCGGGCTGTCGCCATGGAGAACGAGCCTAATCTCACCTTGTCGATAAACTCGGCTCCCCAAGAAAGGACTGCCCCATCAAAGTCGTCCAAAGTTAATCGCGTAGCCCGAATCCACTGGGGGTCACCACCCATGGCGTCAAGGACGAGGATATCGCTGTCGCGAATAGCTCTTGTCAGTGCCTCAAGTTCTTCTGGAGTGGGTCTCGTGGTAGAGTTAAAAAAATGCAGTTCGAGAAGATCGTGGCTTGGATCAATGGTCTTGGCGGCTTCGGAAACATGTTTCACGAGATCGGGAAACACAGTCAAGAACGTGATTTTCATCGTGCTTCCTTCAAGGGGCGACGTGGTTGGATGACTGGGAGCTTGTCTTGGGGATCCGTCGTAATCCACGCTTCGATGTCGAAGTTCGCTTCGATGGCCCTGGCTGATAGCGCGTCAGGTGGCCCTTCGAGCGTCAGCTGGCCATTTTTGAGAATGGCGCATCTGTCGCAATAACGGGCGGCTTGAGTGAGGTCATGCATGACGGCTATGACAGTGATTCCCTGTTCTTGGTTCAGAGATCGAACAAGATCGAGGACGCGCAGTTGATGGGTGACATCCAGATAGGTTGTGGGCTCATCAAGGATAAGGACAGTGGGTTCCTGTGCCAGGGCCGCCGCCAGCCACACCTTCTGTCGCTCTCCGCCTGAGAGAGTGGTGACGCGTCGATCGGCGAAGCACGTGACATCGGCCAGCTCCATTGCTTGTTCCACATGGCTGTCGGCGCTGGTGTCCCTTATCTGCCACCACGGTGTGTGGGCATATCTCCCGTAGCCAACGAGGTGACGTACGGTGAGGTCAGAGGGAGCGGTCGCGCTCTGCCAGACGATCGCAATACGACGCGCGATACAGGATGCGGACATCGTGGATAGATCCGTTCCATCGAATTTGACGCTCCCCGACTCGGGGGAGAGGGCTCCGCATAACGTGCGTACCAGGGTGGTCTTCCCAGAACCGTTGGGGCCAAGTATGGCGTGCATAACTCCCGCTTGGAATGATACGGAGACGTCATTGAGAATCTTGTGATTTCCCAAGGTGACGTTCAAGTGGGAGCCGGAAAGTATAGGTGTTTCCATGATATTTCCCATCTCACAATGTCTTTCTGAGGAGGAAAAGAAAGAAGGGAACCCCCAGTGCTGTGAGCATGATGCCAACCGGTATCTCGAAGGGATCGAAGATGACCCGACTACATGTGTCGCTCAGCATAACCAACGCAGCTCCGGCGAGCACACACGCTGGAACCAGGATGACGTGTCGGTTTCCGACGATCAGCCGCATGATGTGCGGCACGATGAGACCGACGAACCCGAGCAACCCGATGGCGCTGACTGTGCTGGCGGCTAGGAGGGCCGCCACGGCAGTGAGGACAAGGCGATTCGCTTGAACGTTCATTCCCATGCCTTGTGCAACTTGATCGCCCAGAGTGATGATGTCGAGCCTGCGGGACAGCATAACGGCGGCAATGATCCCTACCACGGTGTATGGCCAGATGAGGGATACCTCGGCCCAACTGCGCATGGCGAGGCTGCCATTCATGAACATGAGAGCACCTTGCACATTGTCGGCCATAAGTACCATGACAGCCGAGATCCCTGCGCCGCACAGCGCCGAGACGGCAACCCCGGAAAGGATGATTCGCAGTGGTTGAACGCCACCCCTCCATGCGAGTGCATAGATTGCCATGGCTGCCAACATCGCACCGATGAACGCCATTACAGGTACAAGGTTTGCCCGTTCGGGGAAAACAAGCAGCGTGCCTATTCCTAGAAGTCCTGCGCCTGAGGAGACCCCAATGATGCTCGGATCGGCAAGGGGATTGCTCATCACGGCTTGAAGAATCACACCCGACGTTGCAAGGTTCATGCCGACCAGGGCAGCAAGGACGACCCGGGGAAATCTCACTCCCCATACCACCCTATGCCATTGGAAATCGGACGGACCGAACAATCCTTTGACTACGTCAGAAGGTGACAACTGTATCGAACCGAACCCGATCCCTGTTATGACGCTGACGATCATGATCGCAACAAGGATGACGAATGCGATTGCCGTGAGGTGGTGCCTTCGATGGCTGTTACTTGACGTTCTCTCTGTTGTCGATGTGAGTGTTTTTGTTTTGGCGGGTATTGTCATGGTTCAATGGGTTTTCCAAAGATTTCCGGATGTACAGAAGCTGCCATGTAAGCCACGGAATCTGGGTAGTTGGGACCACCGTTGAACAGAAAATATTGTTGAGGGAGGTAAATGATTTTCTTTTTTCGTACGGCATCCACTGCCTGCCAGGCTGGGTTGCTGGTCAATTCTCTGTTCACTGTTTGCCGGGCCAGTGCGTTGTTCTGCACCATTGAGGTGACCATGATGATATCGGGCTGTTGCTGAGTTATTTTCTCGACACTGAGCGTGGCAGTTTCGGCATTTGGGTCATCTGGAATTGCCGACGAAGCGATGTTCTTCAACTTGAGAAGTTTGGCCATTGATCCGGCGATGCTGTTGTTTAACTTTAGTGACATTGACGTGGCTGTTGCGAACAGAATAGCGACCCGTTTGCCGTCTGCTGGCATCTTGTCGACGGTGGACTTGACCTGCGCGGAAATTTGAGAGCAACGCTTTTTGGCTTCTTTGGTGTGGCCGAGTACTTTACCGAGGGTTTGATAAGTTTGGAGAACCTCATCCAGTGACCTCGTTTTGATGTTCAACACAGGAATTCCTTGAGAAGAAAGTTTGTCTGTTACGTTCTGACTCACGGCTCCAGGTGCGATGACGAGGTCTGGGTTTGTAGCAAGCATTCGTTCCAAATTGACAGCATATATCATGCCGACCTTGGGGACTTTCTTTATGGCTGCAGCATGGGCTGGTTGAAGTTTTTCATTTCCAGTTAAGGATGGCGTACATGCCGCCGTGCCGCCCAAGTCATACCAAATGCTGAGCAGTGTCGCAGACAACAAGCATACTCGCTGTGGTCTTGTCATAAAATCGACTTTATGGCCGAAGCTGTCGGTTACACTGAAGGACATCTTTGCTTCTTCTGCTCTGGATTCTCCTCCCTTTGAAGGATCTGAAGTGCCGCAGCCGACCATTGCCATGATCAGTATTGCAGCCATAGCTGCACTCATGCGCTTCCAGGCCGTTTTGTGTGTGTGCAACTGTTCAACTCCTGTTATTATGTGTGCGATTTCTCTCTTCTGGCTTCTAGGGCCGGTAGAGGGTGTCAGGGTGAAGGGCTACCGTAGAAAGAACTCTCCACATCCGGACTTGTTCGACGGTCCAGTTGTCGATGAGATGAATGATATCTCTCCCTAATTTGCTTGTTTATTGGGGGGGTGGGTGTTCAGGCTGTCTGGTGGCGTTTCTGTTGGGTGGGTATGTGTCCTGCCCGCAATTCCTGTGAGTTACATAGACGTGCTGTAGCGATAGTTGCCGGCTTGTGGTGGAGTGACTGATCGCACGGGATGGATCGGGATGGATTTGGTGTTAGGTCGCGGGAAGAAAACTTATAGTGACCTCTAGTTGTTGACGGTCATGACGTTGTACTTCCCGGAAGCGCAGCAAGAAGGAGCAAGCTCTGGCCGGTACAAGAGGTTTGGTTTCGTCTGGCCTATGCATACCCATGCTGTAGTCGGTCAGCTGCTACAGGGGGGCGGCGGTGATGCCTTTCTCACGTCTGTTGTGGCGTGTTCTTGGTGAGGTTGGTTTAGCTGATGAGGTGCGTGGTACGGAGGCTGGATTGCGTACCGTTGTTGGGCCGGCTGGTACGAGGCTTTCGGGGGGTCAGGCCCAGCGGTTAACAGTGGCCGGGAACCTGCCCACCGGAGTCGGCCGCACGTGGTCGAGGATACTGAGAGCGAGTCCTCCTGTCCCTTGGCGTGAGGCGGTCGGGCAGTGAGTGGTGGTGCAGTGACAGCATCCGCGAACAACGACTTGCGACTCGGTCGCTGTGGGTGGCGAGGAGTATAACTTTGCCTTCATTGGCGAGATCTTGTAGAAGATTTAGCACCAAGTCCTCGTTGTCCTGGTTAAGTGACGCCGTGGGTTCGTCAGCCAGGATGATCCGGCTCGGCTTGAGGAGTAATCGAGTCAAAGCGACACGCTGCTTTTCGCCTCCGCTAAGGGTGTGTACGGGAGTTCGTTCCTGCCCGGGTAGCCTAACGCGTTCCAAGGCGGATGCGGGGTTTCACTGAGGACAGTGATGCAGGTACGGTTCCGGTGACGGTGGATGCATTGGGGGAGGAAGCGCATGCCGGTACCGGATGATGTCGGCAGTATTCATCATTGATGATGAACAGCTGAATCGGCGCAGGAAGACCAACGTCAACCGGACTGAGGTTTGCGACGATGAGACCCTGGTGTTCGGTCACGTCACCCAGCCATGCGCCGACTGCGTCAACCATACGCTTCTCGCTGGCGGCGTCGATGACAGCCGAGCCGATGCCACGGAGTGTGACCCGCCCCCGTGGCGATCGACCGTGGTCCATTGGTCTTGTTGGTCCTCATAGCACCACAGCTCCCGTGCGGCAAGGGTGACTGAAATTATCAGCAGTATCACCAACATGGCCACCGGAAAGCGAAGCAGATACGAAGCGGAGAACACCGGGAGACTGGTCATTCGACCCTTGACCTGAGCCAGGATTTCTGCGTTTGACCATGCGATGGCCAACGTCACGATCTCGACTATGAGGAGTACCGCGATGGATGGTATCCATACCTGGATTGACCAGCGAAACCATCGCATCCATTGAGCTAAACCGTTGTAAAAGCCGAGGATCGGCACACTGATCAAAGCAGTTGCTCCCATGCCAATGGCTGCGACGGACATTGCATGAAGAGTTTCTCGGCTGGCATGGTATAGCCACGACTGACCGTGCAAACGAAGAATACCGTAACGCTGAGTCCGGGCGAACACCGCCGCCATGACCAAAGCGACCAATGCCCCCATCACCCCGCCGTACGCCTTGATGATGTCAGGATTATGGCTGGCAACCAGTGCCAGGTCCACCTGGTCTTGTATCGAGGAGCGGAACCCCAATGCACGCATTCCGGAGGCGAATGTGGTGGCATCGGCGGCGTTGCCGTAGACGAGGTACTTGCCGCTGCGATCGGTGGACTGATCTTGATCCATATGGGCGATATGGGTGATTATTTGCGATGACAGATTCGGGTAATCCTTCGGAAGCGGGTTGAGAGTGCCGCCGGCTGCGGAAACCAAGTAGAGCCCCCGAGAGGATTCCGGATTGTTCAGATCGGCCTGCCAGCGCCCGACTGCCACATGTTGTCGTTGCGAATACGTGGACATCCACGAGCCGACCGCCGAGACGTTTCGGGCTGGTTTTCCCTCGACGAGAACGATGACTGGGTGCCCAGCTGGGGGGAGCACCGTTTCTGCCGTGCCCAACAGGAATGATGCCATAAGAACGGTGACAACTGCCGTAAGAAAGTAGGGGAGGGATACCGGTGAGGGGCATCCAGCGAGGCTCATTGTGACCAGGTGCGCAGGTTTCCGGATCTGACATCTTGAAGCCGGTCGCACGCTTTCAGCTGATCCCATCGCGGGTGGCTTGAACTATGGTGGAGCTATGCGCCCTGTCACTGACATCACTCGCCGCGTAGCCCCTTTTCACGTCGTCAGTGAGTTTCAGCCTTCTGGTGACCAGCCACAGGCCATTGCGGAGTTGGAGAAGAGGGTCAACAGTGGTGAACAGGACGTTGTTCTACTCGGCGCCACCGGTACTGGCAAGACGGCCACGGTGGCGTGGCTGGCGGAGAAGCTGCAGCGCCCGATGCTCGTCATGCAGCCCAACAAGACGTTGGCCGCCCAGTTTGCCCAGGAACTACGTACCTTCTTCCCTGACAATGCTGTCGAGTACTTCGTCTCCTACTACGATTACTACCAACCTGAGGCGTACATCCCACAGACGGATACCTACATCGAGAAAGATTCCAGTCTCAACGAGGAAGTTGAGAGGTTGCGCCACTCCGCGACGAACTCCCTGCTTACCCGTCGCGACGTCATCGTGGTGTCAACCGTTTCAGCTATCTATGGCCTGGGCACGCCACAGGAATACGTGGACCGGATGATTCCACTGGAGGTCGGCCAGGAGTGGGATCGCGATGAGTTGCTGCGCGACCTCGTCACCAACCAGTACATTCGTAACGACATATCGGGGGAGCGCGGCACCTTCCGGGTGCGCGGGGACACCCTCGAGATCTTCCCGGTTTATGAGGAGAATGCGCTGCGTGTCGAGTTTTTCGGCGACGAAATTGAGGCCCTCACGACGATGCACCCGCTCACCGGGGAGGTCATCAGCGAGGACGAGCAGGTCTACGTGTTCCCGGCTACCCACTATGTCGCCGGCCCGGAACGTATGGAGCGGGCCGTAGCATCCATCCAGCAGGAGCTCGAGGAGCGCCTGGCCGTTCTAGAGCGTGATGGGAAACTGTTGGAGGCCCAACGGTTACGTATGCGTACTACCTACGATATCGAGATGATGCAGCAGGTCGGTGCCTGCGCTGGCATTGAAAACTATTCGCGGCACATCGACGGACGCGCTCCCGGGTCGGCCCCGAACTGTCTGCTTGACTACTTTCCAGAAGACTTTGTGCTCGTCATTGATGAGTCCCACGTGACCGTCCCACAGATTGGCGGCATGTATGAAGGGGACATGAGCCGCAAGCGGACATTGGTAGAACATGGTTTCCGACTGCCCAGCGCGATGGACAACCGTCCTCTCAAGTTCGACGAGTTCACCCAGCGGATCGGCCAGACTGTATACCTGTCCGCCACGCCCGGTTCTTACGAGACCGAACGAGCTCACGGCGTCGTTGAACAAATCATTCGTCCGACAGGTCTGGTGGATCCGGAGATTATCGTCAAGCCTACGCATGGCCAGATTGACGACCTTATGGGTGAAATTCGTACCCGAGTGGACCGTGGCGATCGTGTCTTGGTGACGACTCTGACGAAGAAGATGGCCGAAGACCTCACCGACTATCTCATGGAGCACGGGATTCGCACCCGTTACCTGCACTCGGAGATCGACACACTCAAACGCATAGAGCTGCTCAAGGAGTTGCGCATGGGCGAGTTCGATGTGCTTGTCGGTATCAACCTGCTACGAGAGGGACTCGATCTCCCGGAGGTTTCCTTGGTGGCGATCCTCGACGCCGACAAGGAGGGCTTTTTGCGTTCTGAACGGTCCCTTATCCAGACCGTTGGCCGCGCCGCTCGTAACGTCAACGGTCAGGTCATCATGTACGCGGACCAGATCACTGATTCCATGCAGGTCGCCATCGACGAAACAAATCGTCGTCGCGATATCCAGATGGCCTACAACAAGGAACATGGGATCGATCCGCAGCCGTTGCGCAAGAAGATTGGTGACATCACTGAGATGCTGGCTCGTGAAGGTGCCGACACTGACGAGCTCTTCGAGAAGTTCAACTATGGGAAAGGCCACCGCGGCTACAACTCGATGATCACTGACGAGCAGCGAGCCGCCCAAGGCAAGCGACTCGACGTCTCGAAGATGGCCGAAGAGGATTTAGGCAAGCTCATCGTCGATCTCACCACCGAAATGCGTTCTGCGGCTGGCGAACTCAAGTTTGAAGTCGCTGCCCGGCTACGTGACGAAATCGCCGATCTTAAGAAGGAGTTGCGCCAGATGGTGGAGGCCAACCGGTAGACAGGGGCGGGAGTCGCGGTCGAGGCCCCGGTGTGCGAGTATGGAACTCCTTGGAGGGGAGTACTCCTGAGAAAAGTGTGGTCGTCATCACGATCGTGCCATCACGGTCCGGCTACACAGCCCCGGTCAGGCGATATGTGGCGTACCGGCGCGGACGAGACCTCCGGACTATCCCTTTGGAGGCCCGGATTTGCACGTTCATGCTTACGTCTGGATCATCACCATCCTCGTGATGGGGGCTCTGCTCTTCTTCGACGTTCTCGTCCTGGGGCGAAACCCCCATATCCCCTCCGCCAAGGAGTGCGCCACCTTCGTCGGCGTCTTTGTCGGCTTGGCGGTACTCTTCGGCCTAGGCGTCTGGATCCTGCAGGGCCATGCCGCAGGGGGACAGTTCTTCGCAGTGTGGTTGACCGAGTACAGCTTGTCGATCGACAACCTGTTTATCTTCCTCATCCTCATGGAAAAGTTCAACGTCCCACGGAAATTGCAGCAATTCGCCCTGCTGGTAGGTATCATCGTCGCCCTCGTTTTCCGGGGTATTTTTATCGCTCTGGGACAGGCCATTCTTGAGGCCTGGGCGTGGGTGTTTTTCATCTTTGGTGCTTTCCTGCTGTATTCGGCAATTGACCAGGTGCGTGAGTATCGGCACCGTGATGATGACGACGATGAGGATCCTGGTGAGGATGGCCGCTTCATGGCGTGGTTCAGGCGTACGGTTCCGGCTACTGGTGACTACCGTGGCACGAAATTTTTCGTTCGCGAGAACGGTAAAACCCTCGCAACCTCGATGTTCATGGTTTGTGTCGCCCTGGGCGCCACGGACCTGCTTTTCGCCCTCGACTCGATTCCGGCGTCCTATGGTCTCACCAGCGAGGGGTACCTTATCCTTACCGCTAACGTCTTTGCTCTCATGGGCTTGCGTCAGTTGTATTTCCTTATTGGAAGCCTGTTGGAACGTCTGGTGTACTTGTCGCTGGGACTGGCCGTGATTTTGGGCTTTATCGCCCTCAAGCTCATTGGCCACGCGATGCACCACTACGGACTGGACCAAGCCTGGTTCGGCTTTAGCAGTGAGGTTTCGATCGGGGTTTCGCTGGGCGTTATCGTCGTGACCCTGGCTCTCACCACTGTCGCGAGTATCATTAAAAGTCGTAAAGACGATGCCACAGCCGACGCCTGACCTGACGCTTACCAGCCGCGGGCACGCCACAGTGGAAGGTTGGGACGTTCCTCTCCGACGGTTGTGGCGTCGCCATGCCCGGGATGGATAACTGTCGTATCTGACGTGGGTGCGAAGATCTTCATGCAGACGTCGGTGTAGAGACTTTCGAATTCTCGGCTTCCGCTAGTTTTGCCGAGCCTACCCGGGAACAGAGAATCGCCAGTGAGAACGTGGTCGATGGGGTTACCGTGCAAACGTAAGGCGATGGATCCGCGGGTATGGCCCACCAGTCCAATGACGTCGAGTTCTACATCTCCGAGACGGAACAGATCACCGTCCCACATGGTGCGGCAGGTTACTCCTGTGGTGGTCTCAATAGCCTCGGCATCGGGTTCTCCACACCATGGCTGGGCTCCCGTCATAGTAATGATCTCCGCGAGAGCCCCGGTATGGTCCTGATGACGATGGGTCGTAATAACGGCTCCAACTTCGTCGTCACCGATGAGAGTTTTGAGTCGACCGGGTTCGGCAGCTGCGTCCACGAGGATGGCGGGCCCGGCTCCGGGATGGATGAGGTAGGCATTATTGTCCATGGTGCCTACCGAGATTTTGATGAGGTCAATGTCATCGTTAACCCTGACGAGGGCGGCTTCTGAGCCCGGATCGACGTGGTAGAGCGGCATGACGATTCCTTCCTGGGACGAGCGGATAATCCTTCAGCTGTCCTGTCAGATGAGCATTGGGACGGCGAGCTGGTCAGCTCCGGCGAGACGCTCAGTTCCCCCTCGGCCCGATAGCCATCCTGCCAGTGCGCCGTCAGGTCCATGGACCGTGGTCGCGAATCCGACCCCGCCAATGCGGTCTGTCAGGCCGGAATCAGAGACGATACGCATAGCGGGCACCTCAGGACGGTCTCGCAGGCGGAAGCAGACCCATTCCAGGAGAGTACGCGCGGAAACGTCGGGGAGGTCATCGACGGTCATCCCGAGATCGAGGTCGACGTGGTGAAGAGCGATCTCTGCGAGTCGTAGTGCTGGCAGATCAGTGACGTCGACGCGGATGTCGTTGGTTAGCCACACCGCAGTGCCAGGTTCCATGTCGTCGAGCGCGTCGAAGGTGGTGTTGAGGGAGCCTGCGGTGGTATCGAGGTCGATTTGCAGCTGCAGCCCGGCGCGTTCCGAACCGCGTTCGATATCGCGGTCGCGCAGTTCGTCGGAGGGGTAGAGGTGGGGGACTTTCTGACTGGTGAGGACCGCTTTTGTGACGGCCTCGAAGGCTTCGGCGTTACGGGCTATGTGGGTGGCGATGTGGGCACGGGTCCATCCGGCCAGGCGACTCGGTGCCTGCCACTCGTCGTCGGATAGCCCCATGGTTGCGCCAAGAAGACGTTGCGTGGCTTCACGTTTGGCAGCCCGGATCACGTGCAGGGGAGCGCTGGGGCACAGACCGGGGGGTCGTTGGGCAGCGCTCATGTCATCCAACTTAATGCCATGGGATGGAACATGCCAGATGAACGAAGGTGATGGAGCCAATTTTACAGCAACGTGAAAAGGCTATCGTGTTCCGTTCTGCCAGCCGCGCAGAACTGCGGGACTGTCTTGCGCGGCCTCTACGATGACACCTGTGAGTGACCACATCATCGTCCGAGGCGCCCGGGAACACAACCTGCGCAATGTCAATCTGGACCTTCCTAGGGACGCCATGATTGTGTTCACCGGTCTGTCGGGATCGGGCAAGTCCTCCCTTGCTTTCGACACTATCTTCGCCGAGGGCCAGCGTCGGTATGTGGAGTCGCTTTCCTCCTATGCCCGCCAGTTTCTGGGTCAGATGGATAAGCCCGACGTCGACTTTATCGAGGGCCTCAGCCCGGCAGTTTCCATCGATCAGAAGTCCACATCCCGCAACCCTCGGTCGACCGTTGGCACCATCACAGAGATCCATGATTATCTGCGCCTGCTCTGGGCCCGCGTCGGTAAACCCCACTGCCCGGTGTGCGGCGAGCTCATCAGCCGTCAGACCCCGCAGCAGATTGTCGACCGCCTTATGGCGCTCGACGAGGGTACTAAGTTCCAGGTCTTCGCCCCGGTGATTCGTGGACGCAAAGGCGAGTACGTCGAGCTGTTCCGACAGTTGACGACCGATGGCTTCACCCGAGTACGGGTGGACGGAGACGTTCATCGGCTTGGACAGGTGCCACCGCTTGATAAGAAGCGCAAGCACGACATCGACGTCGTCGTTGATCGGATTGCAGTCAAGCCGTCTGCTAAGCAGCGCCTCACCGAATCGGTGGAGACGGCGTTGGGGCTGGCCCACGGCATCGTCGGCGTCGATTTCGTCGACCGCGATCTGTCTGATCCGTACCGGGAGCGTCGGTTCTCCGAGACGATGGCTTGCCCAAATCAGCATGACATCGACATCGAGGAGCTAGAGCCGCGTCAGTTCTCCTTCAATGGGCCCTGGGGTGCCTGCCCGACCTGTTCTGGTCTGGGCGCGACACTCGAGGTCGACCCGGAATTGATCGTCCCCGATTCCGGTCTGAGCCTGCTTGAGGGAGCCATTGCGCCCTGGTCTGGGCCACGGGTGGCGAACCATTACCAGCACGTCTTTGCTGGGCTGGCGGAGAACCACGGGTTTGACGCGACTCTTCCGTGGTCCGAGTTGCCAGTCAAGGCTCGCAAGCTGGTCCTGCACGGTGATGGCGACCCGGTCATGATCTCGTACCGCAACCGATTCGGGCGGGTGCGCACCTACTCGCAGAATTACGAGGGAGTGCTGCATTATGTGCGTCGACGCTACGACGAGGCCGAGACGGACTCTGCACGCTCCCGGTGGGGCCAGTATCTGCGTGAGGTACCGTGCCGAGACTGTCATGGCAAGCGTCTCAAGCCGACGAGCCTGGCTGTAACGGTCGGTGGGCGAAATATCGCCGAGGTCTCAGATATGTCTATTGGAGAGGCTTCTGAATTCCTCAATGCGTTGACGTTGACCGAGCGGGAAGCCACCATCGCGGGGCGAGTTATCAAGGAGGTTCGCGCTCGGCTGCGATTCCTTGTCGATGTCGGTCTCGACTACCTCACCTTGTCACGGTCGGCGGGGTCCTTGTCAGGTGGTGAGGCTCAGCGTATTCGACTCGCTACCCAGATTGGTTCAGGTTTGGTCGGGGTTCTCTACGTCCTTGATGAGCCCTCCATCGGCTTGCACCAACGTGACAACCGACGCCTCATCGACACCCTTGTGAGATTGCGAGATCTCGGTAACACCCTCATCGTCGTCGAGCATGATGAGGACACCATTCGGATGGCGGACTGGGTTGTCGACGTCGGCCCAGGGGCCGGTGAGCACGGTGGTGAGGTCGTCGTGTCAGGAACCGTTGACGAGCTGCTGGCCAGTGAGAGGTCCGTGACCGGTGCGTACTTGTCGGGCAAGAGGTCGATCCCATTGCCGGCGACCCGACGCCCCCGCACGGGACGTGAGCTCGTTGTCAGGGGAGCCCGTGAGAACAACCTCAAGGGAATGGATGTCACCTTCCCGCTAGGGCAACTCGTCGTCGTCACCGGGGTGAGCGGCTCGGGCAAGTCCACTTTGGTCAACCAAATCCTCTACACATCGCTAGCGCATCGTATCCATAGCGCCAGGATGGTACCGGGTAAGCATGAGACGATCACCGGTGTCGAGGAAATCGACAAGGTGATTCACGTCGACCAGTCGCCGATCGGACGCACACCAAGATCGAATCCGGCCACCTATACCGGTGTCTTCGACAAGATCCGTGCTCTCTTTGCCCAGACCCCCGAAGCTAAAATGCGCGGCTATCAGCCGGGTCGGTTCTCCTTCAACATTAAGGGTGGACGCTGTGAGAACTGTCAGGGTGACGGCACCATCAAAATCGAGATGAACTTCCTGCCTGACGTCTATGTGCCCTGTGAGGTGTGCCACGGTGCCCGGTACAACCGTGAGACCTTGGAGGTCCATTACAAAGGTAAAACGATCGCTGAGGTCTTGGATATGCCTATCGAGGAGGCTTGCACCTTCTTCGAACCGATTTCGTCGATCCATCGCCACTTCCAGACCCTCGTCGAGGTTGGTTTGGGATACGTCAGGCTCGGCCAGCCCGCGACGACCCTGTCTGGTGGGGAGGCTCAGCGCATCAAGCTGGCCTCCGAGTTGCAGAAACGTTCCACGGGTAGGACGCTGTATGTCCTTGACGAGCCCACCACCGGCCTGCACTTCGAGGACATCCGCAAGCTGCTGCTGGTGTTGCAACGTCTTGTCGATCAAGGCAACTCGGTCTTCGTCATTGAGCACAATCTGGATGTCATCAAAACCGCCGATTGGATCATCGACATGGGGCCCGAGGGGGGAAATGGCGGCGGAACCGTTGTCGCTAAGGGCACTCCAGAGCAGGTTGCCGCCGTCGAGGGGTCCTACACCGGCCAGTATCTTTCGGAGATCCTGGCTGGGCACGAGGTAGCAGTCGGGGACGCGGCGCTCGTCGAAGCGCCAGCGGACGCCGGGAAAAGGAAAACCACCGCCAGGAGGAAGGCAAAAAAGACCACGAGCCCACGCAAGAAGTCGCGTTGAGAAAGGGTCAGGCGTTAGGAACCGCTGATAGTGAGAGTTTCGCCCTTCTGCGTGACCGTGGCCTTACCCAGACCGGAGGTAGCCGGGCCCTGGGAGACGTGACCGTCGGTTATAGCGAACTTCGATCCGTGGCAAGGGCACAGGATCGCCCTGTCATGGACCTCGTCGACCTGACAGCCAGCGTGCGGACACACCCGCACAAATCCCTTAAAGGTTCCCTTGGTGGGTTGGGTGACGACGAAGTTGGTGCCATCGATGACGACGCCTCCACCGACCGGGACATCAGCTGCTTTGACGGTAGCTGGACCGGTGTGAACGTCGTTGGAGTTCTGGAAGGTGTTGCATCCGGTGACTGCGCTGGTAGCGGCCAAGGCAGTGACACTTCCAACGGTGCGCAGGACCTCGCGTCGGGTGGGGGACATTTCTCTCCTTCGTGCTCAGCGGGTACCGGGGTTGCCGGTGGATGTGGCGACGGCGCCGTGAACCATACCGGCTTCGATAAGGTGATCCACGCGATTGATCCAATGAACTTCGTACCCGTCCGGGTGCAACTCGATCATCGAGGTGGCGGTGTTTTGAAGCCCGATCCAGTGCGGTTCGCTGCCGATGGAGTGGTTTCGCAGATCAGTGGCAAGTTGTGGGGCGATGAGATGCAGCAACACCATGGATCCGATCGCGCCGTGGGCGACGATCGCGATGCACTCGTCATCATTGTGGGTATCGCGGATCCACTTGGCTATTCTGCCGGCGCGGTCAGCAGCCTCGGAGGCGGTCTCGATGCGAGCTTCGCGCCACCCGTCCTCGGTGATGGACTCGGGGAAAACAGCACGGTCTGTGATGGCCGACAACGCTGATCGCGGCGATCCTGGATGACCGGTTTCGGCGCCGTCAACGATCTGAACTGGGCCTGGACGCTCGAAGATGAGGTCATTGATGATGATAGGAAGATCAAGGGCCTCAGCGACCGGGTCAGCCGTCTGGATGGTACGCATCATGGGGGAGGCATACAGCTTCGTTGGCCGAGGAGAGACCGATCCGATCCAGTTCCCTAGGGCCTGAGCTTGACGTCGTCCAAGCTCGGTGAGCTCCGGGTCAGGCTTGCGACCCTGCTGGTAAGTCTCGACAGACTGCGCAGCGAAGGCATTGTTCTCGGACTGGCCGTGGCGGATGAGGAGAAGATGCACAGTTCCAGCTTATCGACGAGTCCCGCCGAAAGGCGGCATCCCGGCATCGGCGTTACCTCGGATGTCGGGGTTGGCTGTAGTCGACCCTTTCCCACTACCCTAAACCGCGTTAGCTGAGAAGGCACCTCGTCGTGGCCAGAGGTGATGAGAATTGGTGAGCGTTGGAGGTTGTATTCGATGACGACCGAGGTAGTCGATGATTCGGCAAGGAATGTCTCGAAAACGTGGCGGAAAGTGACCTTCTCTGTCGTCGTTCCCTATCGGCCAGAATGGGTCACCGAGCCCATTAAGAATATGGCATCGAAGACCGTCGGGCCGGCGGAGGTTCTCGATTCTCTCGTTTCGATCCGTGAAGATATACTGCAATCTTCCCAGGATCAAGCATATGAGCCTCACAAATACTATTTTTCGAGGAGGATTCGGGATGCAGTTAGGATGTATCGTCACGCCGTTTATGATGCAATGAGAGAAGATACTATTCGCGCGAAGATTGCGGAAAAACGGCAATCGCATAAAGGGTCTATTCTTAACATTCCCGAAGATCTGAGTTACCTGGGTGCTGAGCGTCGGGAATACGAGGATAGTCTCGGTGCTGTCGCGGGTGGTGAAGCATTCCACTACGCCGTTCTGCATTTTCGGCTTGATGACGTCACAGACGCCGTGGTCGAAACGGCTGTCGCATGGCTGAAGCGCCCCGGAGGAGACGGTGCGAGGTATTTATCTGGTCTTCTGAGCGACATCGGTCTAGGAAGATGTTTGTACTCATGGGGAGGCTTCTCCCAAGGCAACGCTGGGTGCGGCCGTGGGAAGGCTAGTTCGCGTGATCGCGGTTGTGGTGCTGGCGGGGCGCCCTCTCTTAATTGCAACCGCATCTTCGTCATGACCTTCGCAGAAGTGGATCCGCAGGACTTGCGGCACCCGTCCTATTTCGGACACCACAAGGCGTGGACTCCGGCACAGGCCTGGCTGTATCACCTAGCAACCGGTGGGATCGGAATTTACCGAGGGGTCCCACCTAGTGACACGAGTGATGCTGCGAACGACAGGATGTTCTGCCTTGATGCGACGTGGGTAAGGATCGAGGAAGCTGGCATGGCAGTCATGACCCAGTCGGCGCTGTTCGAAGAGGGTAACCGCAAGCATGCTGAAGCCCTGTGCCTGCTGTGTCACAGTAGAATGCTCGACATCGTGATTCTGTGCCTACGGCAACGCACCTACCTTGATCGCAATGCCGAAAGTGAGGCGCGCGTCTTGGTGGGGAAGGGTCATTGGGGCGATGAGGAGTTAGACCGGCTACTCGATCGTGAGCGTTCGGTGGCCGCTTTTCTTAATGGGCTGTGGTTCACCGAGGTTTCCGGGCGTCGTGAGGCAACCCTCGTCTTGAACGAGTTTCAGAAAGTTCTTGGCACTCCCGTCTTGCTTACGGAATTGCGGGACGAACAGGAATCCTTGGTGCGAGTTGTCGAGATGCACCGACGTATTGACAATGTTGCGATGGACAAGGCCAGAAAGGAGCAGGAGCGCCGCCGAGAGCAGCTGGAGAAGGCGGCCGAAAAGCGCCTGGAGATCATCGTCCTCGTTCTGACCGTTATATCGACGATGCTGGCGCTTCTGGCCCTTGTATCTGATCCAAATCTTGGCCTTTTCGCAGTCGGTTTCATACTCACAGGGATCGTCGCGCTCATCGGCGGTATCCGCGTCAAACGCTTATTGAGGGGGGATTGCGAAGGACACGAAAGACAACCGTGCGGGTTTGTGACGCGACGACATCGCCGAGAGACGAATGTATCGCCCTGTTCCCTGGCACGTGAACAGTGGCTCGGGTGAGCGCTTTGGTATGGTCGTGGGTTGCGAGGGTGTCAAGCAACGCCTGCCGGCTTCGCCCCGCTCGGTCGGCTTTGTGCCTGTGATCGTCGGCGGGACGGTTGAGCGGCATCAACGGCAGTGCCGCTCCCTAAAGCCACGTCCGTGGTGTGAGTGGGAAGTGACATTTCGCTACTTGCGCATAGAGTTCACCCCATGGCCGATCCGTCCAGCTACCGTCCCGCTCCGGGCACGATTCCTACCCAGCCAGGTGTCTATCGATTCAGTGATGAGCATGGTCAGGTCATCTATGTCGGCAAGGCTAAGAACCTGCGCAACCGGTTGAATTCCTATTTCCAGGACATCTCGGCTCTCCACCCACGCACCCAGCGGATGGTGACGACAGCAGCGCACGTGCAGTGGACGGTGGTTCAGAACGAGGTCGAATCCCTGCAGCTCGAATACACCTGGATCAAAGAATTCGACCCGCGGTTCAACGTGATGTACCGCGACGACAAGTCTTACCCGTGGCTGTGTTTTACCTGGACCGACGAGTATCCACGCGTCTTCGTCGGACGCGGTGCGCACCACAAAGGGTGGCGTTATTACGGACCTTTTGGCCAAGCCTGGGCGATTCGCGACACTGTCGAGACTCTGTTGCGTGTGTTCCCTATGCGCTCCTGTTCGACTGGGGTTTTCAACCGCGCGAAGAACCAAGGACGCCCCTGCCTACTCGGATATATCGGTAAGTGTTCGGCTCCCTGCGTTGAGCGGATCACCCCCGAGGCCCATCGTGAGATCGCTGACGAGTTCTGTGATTTCATGGCAGGGCGGACGACGAAAATCGTCAAGCGGCTTGAATCCCAGATGGCGGAGGCCTCTGAGAACCTTGAGTTTGAACGCGCTGCGGTGATCCGGGATTCGTTGGGCGCTTTATCCAAAACTTTGGAGCGCAACGCTGTCGTACTTGGTGATGGTACTGACGCTGACGTCATCTCCATGGCGCTCGATCCGCTCGAGGTCGGCGTCAAGATTTTTCATGTCCGAGGTGGCCGCATCCGTGGTGAACGCGGTTGGGTCGCTGATCGTGCTGACGATGCCGACGAGGCCGAGCTCATGGAAACCTTCCTGACTCAGTTGTACGGCGTCAATGCCAGTGACGGTCAGGTCCGCGACGATGGGCACGGCAATGCTGTTCCGCCACTGGTGCTCGTCTCCGCCGAGCCTACGAACCTCGACGTCATGTCGACGATCCTCAGCTCCGAACGCGGCTCCCACGTTGAGATTCGTGTCCCGCGCCGTGGTGACAAAGCGACTCTCATGGACACCGTCACTCGCAATGCCCAGGAAACTCTTGCCCAGCACAAGCTTAAGCGGGCCTCTGACCTCGCTACTCGTACTCGCGCTCTGGAGGAAATTCAGGAGTCACTCGGCTTGGACCGCGCCCCGCTACGGATGGAGTCCTACGACATCTCCCATATCCAGGGCACCAATGTCGTCGGGTCGATGGTGGTCTTCGAAGACGGTATGCCCCGTAAGTCTGAGTACCGTCGTTTCATCATCAAGGGATTTGAGGGGTCCGACGACTTCACCGCGATGCACGAGGTGCTTTCTCGTCGGCTGCGCCGCCTCATCGAGGACCGTGACGCTATGGCCGCTGCTCAAACTCCTGACGGCGACGTTGGTTCCCTTATCGACCCGACTACCGGAGCCCCTCGGAAATTCGCCTACGCCCCGCACCTCATCGTCGTCGACGGTGGTGCGCCTCAGGTGCATGCCGCCCAGCAGGTGCTTGAGGAGTTCGGCCTGGAGGACGAAATCGCGTTGTGTGGCCTGGCCAAGCGCCTGGAGGAGGTGTGGCTTCCTGACGAGGAATGGCCGGTCATTTTGCCGCGAACCTCCGAAGGACTCTACCTGCTTCAGCGTCTGCGTGATGAGGCTCACCGTTTTGCCATTACCTTCCACCGGTCTAAGCGTTCCAAAGCCATGGTGGAGTCCGTTCTCGACAGTGTGCCAGGGCTAGGGGAGACCCGTCGCAAAGCCCTCGTCTCCCACTTTGGATCGGTGCGGTCGCTGCGCATGGCTACCGTTGACGACATTGCCGAGGTGTCAGGCTTTGGCCCGAAACTCGCTGGCGAAGTTGTCGCGGCTTTGTCCCAGGACAAACCAGCCGAGGCCATCAACACCGCTACTGGTGAGGTTGTTGACGCCAACGGCCCAGCCGCGGGGAGATAACGGCACTACCCTTGAGCCGTGAGCACCGAGCAGACGACGAAGATCCCACGAGTTGTCATTATCACCGGCATTTCCGGTGCTGGGCGTCGTACCGCAGCTCACGCTGTGGAGGACCTTGGCTGGTACGTCGTCGATAATCTTCCGCCGGCTATGTTGGGGGCCCTCGTTGACGAAATTGCCGCCAATAACATTGATCGCCTAGCGGTGGTCCTCGACGTGCGTAGCCGCATCATGTTTGACGCCCTAGGGGTGGCCGTCAATGCGCTCGACGAGCGCGGCATCGACCCTGCCATCGTCTTCTTGGAAGCGTCCGATGAGACGATTGTGCGACGCCAGGAGTCCAGCCGTCGCCCGCTACCGTTGCAACAAGGTGGTCATCTGCTCGACGCCGTTGCCCTTGAGCGGCGGATGCTGTCCGACCTGCGAGCTGAGGCTGATCTCGTCATTGACACCACGTCGATCACTGCCCGCCAGCTAGCCCAACGCATCGACCATGCCTTCGCTGAGGGGATTGACGAAGGGCTGGCATTCCAGGTGATGTCCTTCGGGTTTAAGCGTGGGGTCCCGATTGACGCTGACCTCGTCTTTGACGTCCGCTTCTTGCCAAACCCTTATTGGGTCCCTGAGCTGCGTCCCAAGACCGGTCTGTCTTCTGACGTTGCCTCCTATGTCATGGCTCAAGCTGGTGCCACAGAGTTCATTGACCGTGTTGAACAACTCCTGGTTGGCATGGCTCCGGGGTATCTTCGGGAGGGCAAGAAGCAGGTCACGGTGGCCGTTGGTTGCACAGGCGGAAAGCATCGCAGTACCGCCATCTCCGAGGAGCTGTCCACTCGGTTAGCAGCTCGGGGGCACCGCACCGCCGTCCTGCACCGAGACCTCGGGAAGGAATGACGATGGTGTCAACCCCCTCCAAGCTGCCGGTCGTTACGGCCTTTGGCGGCGGACACGGGCTGGCCGTGTCCCTGCGAGCACTGCGTCGTCTTACTGACCAGCTAACCGCCGTTGTCACCGTTGCTGATAACGGCGGGTCCTCAGGTCGGTTGCGCGACGAGTTCGACATTCTGCCCCCCGGTGATCTCCGCCGCGCCTTGGCCGCTCTATGTGCCGATGACCGCTTAGGTCGTACTTGGGCTGAGGTTCTGCAGGCTCGATTTAATGGAACTGGCGAACTCGCCGGTCACGCCATTGGCAACCTCCTGATCGCCGGACTATGGCAAGAACTTGGCGACCCGGTTTCCGGACTCGACATGGTGGGCCAGCTTCTTGACGTTCGCGGACGCGTCCTGCCGATGTCCCTCACCCCACTGGACATCAGTGCTCAAGTCGTTGGTCTTGACCCCAATCGGCCTGATGAGGAGTACACCCTCACTGGGCAAGCTACCATCGCGAAGACTCGGGCAGAGGTCCTTAAGGTGGGGCTAGAACCTTCCGAACCAGATGCGTGTCCTCAGGCGCTGGAGGCGATTCGCGCGTCTGACAATCTCGTGCTCGGTCCCGGGTCGTGGTTCACATCCGTCATGCCCCACCTGCTAGTGCCGCAGATCGTCGACGCGATTTTGGAGTCGAAGGCGCGAAAGATCCTCACGCTTAATGTCTCCGGTGCTGACGAAACTGATGGGTTTAGCCCAGCGCGGCATTTGGAGGTCATCGCCGAGCATGAGCCACGGATGCGTTTTGACGTCATTCTCGTTGATCGCGGGTTTGCCGGTCAGGACCCTCATCTGGAATCGTTTGCCCGCAATCTCGGTGCCGAAATCGTCGTTGACGATCTGGCTATGCGTGACGGCTCGGCCCGGCATGATCCGCTAAGGCTGGCGTCGGCCTATGCCAACATCATGGGGGTCCAGCCCCGTTGATCGTCGCCTAAGATCACCTTGTTATTCCCGTTACCCCTTCCGGAGGCTAGACCCACATGGCGCTCACCCTGCAGGTGAAGAACGAACTCGCGACGGTGCCGGTGCAGAAACTGTGCTGCCGCCGATCCGAGATCGCGGCCACTCTGCGATTCGCAGGCGGCATCCATCTGGTGCAGCATCGCCACCTTACGATCGAGGCAGAAGTCGACACGGGGGGAGCTGCGCGACGACTACGTCAGTCCATTCAGGAAGTGTTCGGTTTTGACACGGACCTCGTGGTCGTCAATGGCGCTGGACTCCATAGCAACACTCGCTACCTCATAAGAATGGTGCGCGGGGGCGCTGACTTGGCTCGTCTGACCGGACTGCTTGATCGTCGTGGGCGTCCAGTGCGGGGCCTTCCGGTTCCCATTGTGGGTGGCGGACGATGCTGCCAGGCCGCGGCATGGCGCGGAGCTTTCCTGGCCCGCGGATCGCTTACCGAGCCGGGGCGCTCCATGGCGATGGAAATTACCGCTCCGGGTGAGGAAGCCGCCATGGCACTTGTCGGGGCCGCTCGGCGTCTGGACATCACCGCGAAGCAACGTGAGTCTCGTCATGTCGATCGGGTGACGATTCGCGATGGTGACGCTATCTCGGCGATGCTCACCCGCATGGGAGCACACGAATCCGTGCTGGCGTGGGAAGATCGTCGGTTGCGTCGGGAGGTGCGAGCTTCTGCCAACCGGTTGGCGAATTTCGACGACGCTAACTTGCGTCGTTCTGCGCGAGCCGCTGTTACCGCTAGTGCTCGGGTGGAACGAGCCTTAGAAATCCTCGGAGATTCCGTTCCGGACCATCTGAGAGCAGCTGGCCGACTTCGACTCGAGCATCGAAATGCCAGCTTGGAGGAATTGGGCAAGGTGCACGAGCCTCCGTTGACGAAGGACGCCATTGCTGGTCGGATTCGTCGCCTGTTGGCTCTAGCCGACAAGACGGCCCGAAGCAATGGCGAGCTCACCACGTTGGAGAGCCTTCCTGCCGAGATGCGTGATGATCGTGGCTGACGGTCATTACAGCGCGGTTACAGGGTAAACGTAAGCCGGGCTCCACTCCCACGTGGGAAGGTATTCGCGCGACCTTATGATCATTCGTGCGATGATCTGATCGGTGTTGGTGATCGTTCGCCCGTGGCATTGCCTTAGTAATGGGCCCTAGGGTTTGTCCATTGCCCTTAGTCGCTATGCTTAGAGATGTCCGAGTGCTGAACGCACAAACCTCATTTGGAGGAGATCCCTTAATGACCGTCAAGGTTGGTATCAACGGTTTTGGCCGCATTGGCCGTAACTTCTTCCGCGCCCTTGCTGAGCAGGGCGCTGACCTCGAGGTGGTCGCTGTCAACGACCTCACTGACACCAAGACGCTGGCCCACCTCCTAAAGTACGACTCGATCATGGGTCGTTTCTCCGGTGAGGTCAGCTACGACGATGACTCCATCACCGTTGACGGCAAGACCATCAAGGTTCTCGCCGAGCGCAACCCCGCTGACCTGCCCTGGAAGGAGCTCGGCGCCGAGATCGTCGTCGAGTCCACTGGACTCTTCACTGATGGTGAGAAGGCCAAGGCCCACTTCGAGGCCGGCGCCAAGAAGGTCATCATCTCCGCCCCCGGCAAGAACGTTGACGGCACCTTCGTTATGGGCGTCAACGATGGCGACTACGACAACGCGAAGCACAACATCATCTCGAACGCTTCTTGCACCACCAACTGCCTCGCTCCGCTTGCCAAGGTCCTCAATGACGCCTTCGGTATCGAGCGCGGCATCATGACCACCGTCCACGCCTACACCGGTGATCAGCGTCTGCAGGACGCTCCTCACAAGGATCTGCGTCGCGCCCGCGCCGCTGCCCTCAACATGATCCCCACCAAGACTGGTGCCGCTCAGGCTGTTGCCCTGGTCCTCCCGGAGCTCAAGGGCAAGTTCGACGGCCTTGCCGTCCGCGTTCCGACCCCGACCGGCTCTCTGACTGACCTGACCTTCCAGACCTCTAAGGAGACCACCGTTGAGGAGGTCCAGGCCGCCGTTAAGAAGGCTGCCGAGGGTCCGCTCAAGGGCATCCTGGCCTACACCGAGGACCCGATCGTGTCGAAGGACATTGAGGGCGACCCGCACTCCTCAATCTTCGATGCTACCGAGACTAAGGTCATCGGAAACCTTGTCAAGGTCCTCTCCTGGTACGACAACGAGTGGGGCTACTCCAACCGTCTGGTTGACCTCACCAAGCTCGTCGCCAGCAAGCTTGCCTGATCTCACCATCGTGAGCTGATGACGGCCCCGTGCCCATGCGGGCGCGGGGCCGTCATCTATACCCGGGCCGCGACGCCCGCGACACATCGTTCACGACTACCATTTCAAGAAAGGGCTTCCACATGAAATCTGTTGAGGATCTCGGAGACTTGCGCGGTAAGCGCGTCGTCATCCGCTGCGACTTCAATGTCCCGCTCGACGGGGACAAGATCACCGACGACGGTCGTATTAAGGCTGCCCTGCCTACTTTGACCCAGCTGCATGAGGCTGGCGCTCGCACCACCGTGCTCGCGCACCTCGGTCGTCCCAAGGGTGCCGTCGATCCCAAGTACTCGCTGGCTCCAGTTGCCAAGCGCCTCGGTGAGCTTATGAACCTTGACGTCAAGCTTGCTGGGGACGTCGTTGGTCCCTCCGCTACCAAAACCTCTGAGTCGCTGGTTGATGGCGAGATCGCCTTGGTCGAAAACGTTCGCTTCGAGAAGGGCGAGACCAGTAAGGACGAGGCCGAGCGCGCTGAGCTCGCTCAGAAATACGCCTCGTTTGGTGAGTTTTACGTCTCCAACGGTTTCGGTGTTGTGCACCGCAAGCAGGCTTCCGTCTACGACGTTGCCAAGCTGCTGCCGAGCGCTGCTGGCTCCCTCGTTGCCAAGGAGGTAGAGGTCCTCGAGGGCCTGACCGCCGATCCGAAGCGGCCGTTCGTCGTCGTCCTCGGTGGTGCCAAGGTCGCCGACAAGCTTGCCGTCATCGATAACCTGCTCAAGGCCGCTGACACTCTCGTTATTGGCGGTGGTATGGCGTACACCTTCCTCAAGGCCAAGGATCTCGAGGTCGGTGAGTCCCTACTTGACGAAGATTCGATCGACGCGTGCACGAAGTATCTCGAACAGGCCAAGGCTGCAGGCAAGCAGATCCTGCTTCCTGTAGACGTGCGAGTGGTCTCCGACATCGATTTCGAGGCCCGCACTGTCGGTCAGATCGGCGTCGTGCCCGCTGACGAGATTCCTTCCGACAAGATGGCAGTGGATATCGGCCCGGAGACCGAGAAGGCTTACGCCAACGCGATCAAGGGTGCCAAGTCAGTGTTCTGGAACGGACCAATGGGCGTTTTCGAGATCAAGGGCCTCGAGCTCGGCACCAAGGCCGTCGCCCAGGCTCTCACCGAGGTTGACGGCCTTTCGGTGGTCGGCGGTGGAGACTCCGCCTCCGCCGTGCGTACCCTCGGTTTCGCCGACGATCAGTTCGGTCATATTTCCACCGGTGGTGGCGCCTCCCTCGAGCTCATGGAGGGCAAAGAGCTACCCGGAATCGCAGTACTCAAGGAGAACAACTGATGTCCCGTACCCCGATCATGGCCGGCAACTGGAAGATGAACCTCGACCACGTTGCCGCTACCTCCCTCGTCCAGGATCTCGGTGAGGCCCTCAAGGCCGCGGGATACGACTCCTCCAAGTCAGAGGCCGTCGTCATCCCGCCGTTCACTGATATCCGTCCTGTCGCCATCATCATTGATGGTGACAAGTTGCCGATCGCCTACGGTGCCCAGGATATTTCGGCTCACGACGATGGCGCCTACACCGGCGAGGTGTCCGGCGCCATGCTGTCGAAACTGGGTTGCCGCTATGTCGTCGTTGGCCACTCCGAGCGTCGCGAGTACCACAACGAGTCCGACGAACTGGTCAATGCCAAGGCTAAGAAGGTCATCGAAAATGGAATGACCCCAATCATCTGCTGTGGTGAGGCCCTCGAGGTTCGCAAGGCTGGCAAGCACGTCGAGCATACCGTTGGCCAGATCAAAGCCGACCTTGACGGCATTCCTGCCGAACAGGTCGCCAAGCTTGTCATCGCCTACGAGCCCATCTGGGCCATCGGCACTGGCGAGACTGCCACCGCTGACGATGCCCAGGAGGTCTGCCAGGCCATCCGCGAGGCCGTCAAGGAGCTTTACGACGCCCCGACCGCCGAGGCGGTGCGCATTCAGTACGGTGGTTCGGTTAAACCGGCCAACGTCGCTGAGATCATGGCCAAGCCGGACGTCGACGGCGCTCTCGTTGGCGGAGCCTCGCTCAAAGCTGGCGATTTCTCCAAGATCGTAACTTTCTACGAGGCCTGATCAGGCAGTTCCGAGACGGTCCCCGCACCTGATGGTGCGGGGATCGTTCCCGTTCAACCTCTGATTTACGAGCGCGATTCACGCATATTTCGAGGATCCAATGTGGGGAAGTGGCGGTACGTGGGTTACCCTGTACGACGTGATTTCGGCTCCCCTTATGACCTGGCCCGTACTGACGATGTCCATCATCCTGTGTGTGCTCAGCGTCATCCTTACCCTCTTCGTCCTCCTCCATAAGAGCAAGGGCGGCGGCCTGTCAGACCTCTTCGGTGGAGGCGTGTCGACCTCCATGGGCGGAACTTCTATGGCTGAACGAAATCTAGACCGCCTGACGATTGTTATGGGCCTGCTGTGGCTGGCTTCCATCATCGTCCTACTGGTGCTCTACAGCCATTCCTGAGCCGGAATTAGGCGGCCGTCTGCCGCGCCGGAGCGCAAGGGGAAGGCGGTGACCTTCCCAACCCCTAAAAAGTGCTGCCCTCAGGCAGCTTTGTGACCCCTCGAGGAGAGTGAACGAATGTCCGGTGGAAGTGCCATCCGTGGAAGTCGTGTCGGTGCCGGCCCCATGGGAGAGGCAGAGCGCGGCGAGGCCGCTCCTCGCGAGTACGTTTCGTACTTCTGCGCCAACCACCACGTGATCCGTCCGGCCTTTGCCGCCGAGGCCGAGATCCCCGACACCTGGGAATGCCCTAGGTGCGGTCTGCCGGCTAACCGCGACCAGGCGAATCCGCCCGCCCCGCCCAAGATCGTACCTTACAAGACCCATCTGGCCTACGTAAAAGAGCGTCGCAGCGAGGCCGAGGCCGCTGCGATTCTTGCAGAAGCATTGGAGAACCTGCGTCAACGTCGCCGTGATGGTGAGGTCATCTATTGAGCAGCCATAATCAGCTTGTCGCTGAGTTGACGGCTCGCTGGCCGGAGCATCGCATCGGCCCCGGTTTGGATCGGGAGCGAGCCGTCCTCGACCTGCTCGGTAACCCACAGCAGGCCTGTCCCGTCATCCAGATTGCCGGTACTAACGGCAAGGGATCGACGGCGATCATGGTTGATTCTTTGCTGCGGTCGGCTGGTCTGCGGGTAGGTCGATACTGCTCCCCGCACCTGGTGGACGTCACTGAGCGCATCTGCATCGATGGTCGTCCCGTCAGCCACGATCTCTTTGACGAGACGTGGCGTCAAGTTGAGCCCATGGTGGGCCTGGTTGACGCTCAGCACATCGATGGCATCGAGATGACCTTCTTTGAGGTGATGACAGCGATGGCCTTCGCCGCCTTCGCCGATGCGCCGGTGGACGTCGCCGTCGTTGAGGTGGGCTTAGGGGGACGCTGGGACGCGACCAATGTCGCTGATGCGAACATCGCTGTTGTTACCCCCGTTGCCATGGACCATATGCATATTCTCGGCGATAGTCTCGACAAGATCGCTGCCGAGAAGGCCGGGATTATTAAGCCTGGGTGCACCCCCGTCATTGCTGGTCAGGAGGCGGAAGCTGCTCCGGTGTTGTTAGCTCAGTGTGCCGATGCCGGCGTCAAGCCCTTGTTGGAGGGCCCAGACTGGGGTTTATTGGATCGACGTAGCGCCATCGGGGGTCAAGTCCTTCGCATCCAGACGGCATCTGGGCCTCTAGGAGAGTTGTTCTTGCCGGTTTTTGGCGAGCATATGGCCCACAATGCTGCTCAGGCGGTGGCAGCTGTGGAAGCTCTCACTGGGCCGCTTAAGCCCGCAATTATTGAGCAGGGGCTGGCAGCTGTGCAGGCTCCGGCTCGCCTTGAAGTAGTGCGACGTTCTCCGCTAGTTATCCTCGATACCTTCCACAATCCGCACGGCGCCGCCTCCGCTATGGCGGGAGTGCGCGAGTCGTTCGAGGTTGAGCCCTTAATCGCCGTTGTGGCAGCGATGGCGGACAAAGACGTCGACGGTGTGCTGGCGGTGCTTTCGGATGCGGTGAGCTACCTTGTCGTCACCTCAATGCCAGATCTTCCGCGCGCTCTGAGCGTTGACGAGCTAGCTGACAAGGCGTCAGCCCATTGGGATTCTGATCATCTCACCCGCGTTACTGACGTCCCCGAAGCGCTCGAGGAAGCTTTCCGCATCGCGGATTCCTGTGGTCCTGGGGCTGGGGTTCTTATTGCCGGATCGGTGGTTTTGGCGGGTCGGGCTCGAGCCATCCTTCGCCCGGATGGCACCATGCTGGATGCTCCACAGACCGCCATCGTTGAGACCCCGGATCTATCTGAGGATCAGGTCAAAGCCATGGAGGGGCATCAGCTCGAGCCATTGCCTGACGATGATATGAGCGACGACGGGGGCTGGTGACGTTGGTCGCGCATCCCGGGGCGGGGAAGGGTGGAATCCTCATTCTTCCTGCCGGTAACCCGATGACGAAGGTTGTGGTGAGCTTCCTGGCCTTTGAGGTTATTGTCTTCGGACTGGCCATCCCGGGAATGATCCTTGTGTCTGGGGTCAGCGTGGTCACGTCGATCATCCTGGGGTGTGTCGGCATGGTTGTCTCGATTGTGTGCGCCATTGGTGTGCCACGCACGTGGGGGTACCTGTTGTCCTGGACTCTCCAAATCTTTGGCATTCTGCTCGGATTGGCCACCCCGATGATGTACGTCGTCGGGATCATCTTCGCGGCCATCTGGGTATCAATTATGGTGCTAGGAAAGCGTATCGACGGAAGCGCCGAGGTGTGGTGAGGTGTCGATCCTGGCTGCGATATGTTGGGGCTCATGAGTGACGAGGAACGCACCTTGGTCCTGTTAAAGCCGGATGCCGTGAAGCGCCGTCTTATGGGTGAGATCATCGGTAGGTATGAGGCCAAAGGTTTGACCGTGCGGGCGATGGAACTGAGCACGATCGACACTAAGATTGCCCGTAAGCACTATGCCGAGCATGTCGGCCGGGACTATTACGCGGCGTTGGAGGAGTTCATTACCTCGGGTCCGCTCGTCGCCATGGTGCTTGAAGGGCGCAGGGCTATCTCGGTTGTCCGTGCTATGAACGGGACAACGGACTGCGCTGAGGCTCTGCCTGGAACAATCCGCGGCGATTTCGGCACGGAGAAGAACCATAACCTTGTCCATGCCTCCGATTGTCTCGAATCCGCTGAGCGCGAGATCGGCCTCTGGTTCCCCCACCTGGTGTGATGTGTGATTCCATGATCTGGCTCTGACCACCTAGCATGGCCGTTCGTGAATACCCAGGATCTTCTTGGACGGATTGAACCGCTGCTGTCCCGAGTTAATAAGCCCATCCAGTATGTGGGCGGGGAGTACAACAGCATCGTCAAGGAATGGCAGGACGTTGATGTCCGCTGGGTCTTGATGTATCCCGATGCGTATGAGGTTGGCCAGCCTAACCAGGGCGTGGCCATCCTCTACGAGGTGCTCAATGAGCGTGATTGGATCTTGGCTGAGCGCACCTATTCGGTGTGGCCGGATATGGAGAAGCAAATGAGGGCGGCCGGGATCCCCCAGTTCACTCTCGACGGACACCGGCCAGTTCGCGATTTCGACATCATGTCGGTCTCCCTCTCTACGGAATTGGGCTACACCAACATGCTCAACGCCATTGACCTGGCCGGTATCCCTGTTCGTCAAGCTGACCGCACCGACACCGACCCCATCGTCCTTATTGGTGGTCACGCCGCGTTTAACCCCGAGCCGGTAGCTGATTTCATCGATGCTGCTGTTCTCGGTGACGGTGAAGAGGCTTGTTTGGAGATTTCCGAGATCATCCGAGACTGGAAGAAAGAGGGTTGCCCTGGGGGTCGTGAAGGCCTGCTTGTGAGGCTTGCCGCAACAGGTGGGATCTACGTGCCGTCCTTTTATGACGTCGAGTACCTCGACGACGGGACTATTGGCAAGGTCGCCCCAAATCGTCTAGAGGCTCCTTATACCGTTTCCAAGCACACCGTCATGGATCTCGACGAGTGGCAGTATCCGAAACGTCCCATCGTGCCGGTGGCTGAAACTGTCCATGAGCGTTATTCGGTGGAAATCTTCCGGGGTTGTACCCGTGGTTGTCGGTTCTGTCAGGCGGGTATAATCACCCGTCCGGTGCGAGAGCGGTCGATCGACGCCATCGCCCAGATGGTCGATGGCGGACTGCAGGCTACCGGCCTGGAAGAAGTCGGGCTGTTGAGTCTGTCTAGCGCCGACCACTCGGAGATTTCCGACATCACCAAGGGGCTAGCTGATCGGTATGAAGGGACGAACGTTTCCCTGTCCCTGCCAAGCACCCGTGTCGATACTTTCAATATCGACCTAGCAAACGAGTTGAGCCCTAACGGTCGTCGTTCCGGTCTGACCTTCGCTCCTGAAGGCGGATCGGAGCG
Organism: Cutibacterium sp. 37298; assembly: GCF_023838685.1. Lineage (NCBI taxonomy): Bacteria > Bacillati > Actinomycetota > Actinomycetes > Propionibacteriales > Propionibacteriaceae > Cutibacterium > Cutibacterium sp. 37298. The sequence continues at coordinate 588,087 of NZ_JAJNRJ010000002.1, read as the reverse complement.
AATGCGTCGGGTTATCAATAAGCAGGTGACCGAGGAAGATCTCATTCGTACAGTTGCTACGGCCTTCGGAAACGGGTGGCGTCAGGTCAAGCTGTATTTCATGTGCGGTCTGCCCACGGAGACTGACGAGGACGTGTTGGGGATTTACGACATGGCGTCCCACGTCATTGTGACTGGTCGAGCCGCTGCCGGGCGCAAAGATATTCGCTGCACGATCTCCATTGGTGGGTTCGTGCCCAAGCCTCACACTCCGTTCCAGTGGGCTGCTCAAGCCTCTGCTGACGAGGTTGATCATCGTTTGTCGGTGCTGCGCGATTCCATCCGCGCCGATCGTCAGTTTGGTCGGTCGATAGGCATGCGCTACCACGACGGACGCCCAGGAATCATTGAGGGGTTGCTTTCGCGCGGTGACCGCCGTGTTGGCAACGTCATTGAGGCTTTGTGGCGCGACGGGGGAGTTTTTGACGGCTGGAATGAGTACTTCTCTTACGATCGCTGGGTTGCCTGCTGCGAGCGGGAACTTGAGCCGCTAGGCGTCTCACTGGGTTGGTTTACTACCCGTGAGCGCGACTACGAGGAGGTACTGCCCTGGGATCACTTGGATTCTGGGCTTGATCGTGACTGGCTATGGGACGACTGGCAGGATGCTCTGGACGGCGAGGCCGTCAACGACTGTCGCTGGAATCCCTGCTATGACTGCGGGGTTTGCCCGCAGATGGGCACCGAGATTCAGGTAGGACCGTCGGGACATCCGCTGATCCCGCTGACGCCGGTGGTGCCTGATCTCGCACCGTCGAAGGAGGCGTGACGATGTCGAAGCGCGCGCAGCAACAGCCAGAGCAACAGGCCCCGCCGCAGCAGCGGCTCAGGATGCGGTACGCCAAGCGGGGTACTGCCAGATTCACCTCCCACCGTGACTTCGCTCGTGCCTTTGAGCGGGCTCTCAACCGGGCACATATCCCGATGGCGTATTCGTCAGGATTTAGCCCGCACCCGCGTATCTCCTATGCCAACGCGGCAGCTACCGGGGCAGCTTCTGAGGCAGAGTACCTCGAAGTGGCGCTGGCCGAGGTGTGCGATCCGCAGAAGGTTCTGATGGTCTTAGGTCGCGAGATGCCACCGGGAATGGAGGTGTTGGAGGTCGTCGAGACAGACCGCACTCCTTTCACCGAGTTGTTGACAGCGTCTGCTTGGTTGATTGAACCTGCTGGTGACGTGCCGGGGCTAGCGGAGGCGGTGGAGGCTGTTATGACTGCCGAAACCGTCGACGTGCAACGGATGACGAAGTCAGGTATGCGTACTTTCGATGTCCGTGCCGCTCTTATCGGTCTAGATGTCGCCAACGGATGTGTGCGTCTTATGCTGCGCCACGTCACGCCGTTAGTTCGGCCTGATGATGTACTGCGAGCCTTGGCCACAAGGTGTCCGGCAGTCGATGCGGCGCGAGTGACGCGGCTGGCCCAAGGGGCTTGTAACGAGGATGCCAGCGGGGTGTCGACCGCACTGGCAGACCCGTTCACCGGTGCTGCCGTGACAGTGTGGTGAGCAGCCAGCGAGTGTGTGAAATCTGGCATCGCGGCAGGGGACGTGACATACTGGAGCATAGGTGAACGGGGTGCCACCCCACTCGACGGTTCATACCGCGACGCCGAGAGGCGACCGCGGGGGACTCGAGGGCTCACCGCAAGCTTTTGCCCCATGCCGGGGAACGACGCCGTCAGTACAGCGCGAGGCGTGTGCATACGTCCGTGGGAGAACTCCTGCAGGGCCGTGACCCGGGTGGGCACTGACCGTGCCGAAAGGCCAAGGAGAGCACAGTGCTCGACGAGACTGACAACACCACACTGAAATCTGGCGGGAATTCCACTGCTGGAATTCCCGCTCCTCGACGTCGTCGGGCCGCGTCGCGCCCCGCTGGGGCTCCGGCCCCCGTCGAGACGATGGGCGCGCCCGTGGCGATTACCGCTGCAGGATCAGGCGGTTCGATTGTTACTTCCGATGTGGAGGCTTCTGATCTGCCTCGTCCCCCGATGGGGCGACGTCGCAAGGCGACGAGCACTCCGCACGACGTTAAGACTGATGTTCCGAAGGTCGTCTCCCTAGAGCCGACGCCGGAGGAGCCCGAGTCCGCGGACACAAGGACCCAGGAGAAGCCGCGTCGTACCCGTCGTGGTGCTTCTGAAACCGCGCCGTCCACCGAGGCAGAGCGGGGTACCTCCCAGCGTCGTCGCGCCACTCGCCGTCGCTCCTCTCGATCCGCAGAAAAGATCGAGGGAACGACTGAGGCGACGACCGCGACCAATAAGGGCGATGGTGCTGACGACGATCCCATCAATGTCGCACTGACTGAAGCCAAGGCCCGGGCCCGTAACCATAAGGTTGAGGGTGCCCTAGCTAACCCCTTTGGATTTAAAGAAGGCGAAGAGCGCTCCGCGAGCGACATCCTCGACTCTTTGGCCGCTGAGATCGGTGGGGGAGAGGCTGCTATACCGAAGCGCCGTCGCCGTCGTGCCACTCGACCGTCCGAGGCTGGTAGTCACTCTGCGGAGACCTCCGGGAGCACTGACAAGGTGGCCCCGGTTGAGGAGGATAAAGGCGAGATCAAGGACCGCCACAGTTCCGATAAGAAGAGCGAGAAGTCTGATTACGACACCACGGATGTGGTGGAGGAGACTGTCGCTGACACCGAGGAGGACGGCCAGAACCGTCGTCGCCGTCGTCGCGGTGGGCGTCGCCGTCGTCGCAGTGAAGACACCGAGGACAGTGCGTCTGAGGACGAGTCGAGCGATAGTGACGACTCACAAACCAGCTCTGACAATGATTCTGAGTCCAGTAGCTCGGATGCCACTCACCGTCGCCGTCGTCGCCGTCGTCGCCGTGGCGAGGACATCAGCGGTTCTGACGACGACCCCAGCGACGTCGTCATCAAGGTGCGCGAGCCGAGGTCGCGTCAGTCGGTGGCTGATGAGGTCACCGGTATCGAGGGTTCGACTCGTGTCGAGGCTAAGAAGCAGCGTCGTCGGGAGGGACGTGCCGCCGGACGTCGCCGCAGTGCCGTCATCACCGACGCGGAGTTCCTGGCCCGTCGCGAGTCGGTCGACCGCAAGATGATTGTGCGTCAGTCTGATGACTACTCTCAGCTGGCGGTGCTGGAAGATGGGGTGCTTGTTGAGCATTACGTTGACCGCGCTTCTGCCACCTCCTCGATCGGCAATATCTACCTGGGTAAAGTGCAGAACGTCTTGCCGTCGATGGAGGCCGCCTTCATTGACATTGGCCGTGGTCGCAACGCTGTGCTCTACGCCGGAGAGGTTGATTGGGCCAAGTATGGCAAGGAGGGCGAGGATAAGCGCATCGAGCACGTGCTAAAATCCGGCGACCAGGTTCTGGTACAGGTCACCAAGGATCCAGTGGGTGCCAAGGGTGCCCGTTTGACTAGCCATATTTCGGTACCCGGACGCTTTGTTGTCTATTCGCCTGGCGGCCACCTTTCGGGGATTTCCCGCAAGCTGGCTGATTCGGAGCGCAAACGCCTTAAGAAAATCGTTGAGAACAACATCCCGTCGGATGCTTCCGTCATCGTGCGCACTGCCGCGGAAGGAGCCACCGAGGAAGACCTGGTCCGTGACATTAACCGTCTTAAGGTTCAGTGGGAGGTCATTGAGCGCAAGGTCAGCAACAGCAAAGCTCCGCTGATGCTATACACCGAGCCCGATTTAACGGTGCGTATCATCCGCGACTTGTTCACTGCGGACTTCTCCGAGCTTGTCATTGCCGGCAATGGTGGCCCCGATGACGCCTACGACACCATTAAGGCCTACGTTGATCACGTGGCTCCGGAGATGGCGTCGCGGTTAATCCATTGGGAGCACACCGACAAGGACCCCTTTGCCGAGTACCGCATTGACGAGCAGGTCGCGAAGGCTTTGGAGCGCAAGGTTTACCTCCCGTCGGGAGGGTCCCTTGTCATTGACCGCACCGAGGCTATGACGGTGATCGACGTCAATACCGGAAAGTTCACCGGGTCAGCGGGTAACCTTGAGGCCACTGTCACTGCTAACAACTTGGAGGCGGCTGAGGAGATCGTGCGTCAGCTACGATTGCGCGATATTGGTGGAATCATTGTCATTGACTTCATCGACATGGTGCTGCCGACCAACCGTGAACTTCTCGTGCGCCGTCTCACCGAATGCCTGGGCCGGGATCGTACCCGACACCAGGTCGCTGAGGTGACATCGCTGGGCTTAGTTCAAATGACCCGCAAGAAGATCGGTACCGGGCTGGCTGAGGCTTTCACTGAGCAGTGCGAGGCCTGTGGCGGTCGCGGCTACCGCCGCTTCGATAAGCCGGTCGATTCCCAGGCTCCGGCCGACGGTGGCGAACGCTCGAAGGGTCGTGGTCGCGGTCATAAAGGCTCGTCGGGCAAGTCCCACTCCAAGTGAGGTTTCGGCCCACAGGGTGTGGGTGGATGGTCGTTTTGACCGTCCACCGCACGAAATGTAAAATGAGCAGCCGGTCCGACGTGCATCGTCGGTCAGGTTTGTCCGGGGCCACTGGTTCCGGTCCCCGGAAATGTACGACGAGAACGAGAGTAGGTCAGGCGTGTACGCGATCGTGCGTAGTGGCGGCCGCCAACACAAGGTGGCAGTGGGTGACGTTGTCGAGATTGACAAGGTCGCCGACGAAGCGGGCAGCAGTATCGAGCTGACCCCGCTCCTCGTGGTTGATGGCGAGTCCGTCACCTCCGACAAGGACGTGCTCGGGAAGGTCAAGGTCACCGCTGAGGTTCTCGGCGAGACCAAGGGCCCGAAGATCCGCATCCTCAAGTACAAGAACAAGACCGGCTACAAGAAGCGCCAGGGGCACCGTCAGAAGTACACCCAGGTCAAGGTCACCGGAATCGAAAGCTGAGGTAGACAGACATGGCACATAAAAAAGGCGCGTCTTCCTCGCGCAACGGTCGTGACTCCAACGCCCAGCGTCTCGGCGTGAAGCGTTTCGGCGGTCAGCTTGTCAACGCTGGCGAGATCATTGTTCGTCAGCGCGGCACCCACTTCCACCCTGGTGACGGGGTCGGCCGTGGTGGTGACGATACCCTGTTCGCCCTGCGCGACGGCAACGTCGAGTTTGGTACCCGTCGCGGTCGTAGAGTTGTCAACGTGACCCCTGTGGAGGCTCCAGTCGAGGCCTGAGCCCCACGGCATAGATGTGATTGGCCCCCGCCATGAGGCGGGGGCCAATCTGTGTCTGAGACACGTTGGGCGCATGTGTGTTAATCGTTTCGTCTCTATCTGAGAGTTCTGCCGGTGATTGCGACTATCGTCGGACCCTCGGCACGACTGTGGTCGTCACTAGGACGACATGACTGGAAGTGACGGAATATCGACCTACTCTCAGGACTTGGTGGTTATCAACGCCATGATGAGGGGAGATCAGAGAATCGTGGGCAACCGGGAACTCAGCGAGGACGAACGGTGGCTGTATCGTATCGGGCCGGGATCTGATGCGCCTAGGCCTACCGGATCGCTGCCACCGATTCGCCCCAGCCGGTCAGTTACCTCGCAGGCTTGCGACCCTCACGATCGTGGTGTGGTCGCTGCGCCGCAGCCCCAGGCTCGTCATCGGTGGCCACGCCCGTATGAGGTAGCCGCTGGTGCCTGTGCTTCTGCAGCTGCTACTGGGGTCGTTGGAGGCCTCGGAATCGGTGGGACGATGATCGGGGCTGCTGTCACGAGCCTGGTAATTGCCCTAGGTGGAGCGTTGTTTACGCGGTGGTTTTCCCGGACTCACCGCAGCGTCTCCGGAGCTCACCAGCGTCGCGGGATGTGGGCCCGCATGGTCGCAGTGGCGCTTGTCGTGAGCGTGCTGACCGTTGTCGTCGGGGTGGTGTGGTTGGCGTCGTCGGCCGGTCAAAAAGCTGGGTGGTGGGTGCACCGAGCTACTGGCTCACTTGAGCAATGGAGGGAGTCCGCTCAGCGAGCTTGGCCGTATTTACGGAAGGCGTGGAACGCTTTCCGATGACGCCGGTGGCGCCCTCGTTCACCGAGGGTGTGACAATATATGCACTTGATGCAAAACCTGCACTCGGTGCATAATTATTACTGTGGCTTCACCGACAGCAATTCGCACTCAAGGCGTCATTCGTCGTGCCGCCATTGAGCTAGCGATCGAAAAGCCGGTCGACGACGTCACCGTCGATGACATTGCGGAGCGTGCCGGGGTCTCTCGGCGCACCGTCTTCAACCATTTCCCATCCAAATACGACGTCTACTTGCCGTCTCTCGTTTCTTATCCGCAAGAGGCCTTGGATGCCTTTGCCACGGATGTTGAGACTCCTCTCGCCACGCTCATTCGTGATCTGCTGGAGGCTCGCTGGCGCGCGGCGAACGTCGACTTCGATGATCTTTGCATCCTCATGAAAATTGGACGGGAGAGCTCGGAACTCCGGATGGCCTTCAAGGAGGCCGTCGAAGGACAGCGGGCGGCATTGGTGGCTGCTTCCGCTCGGCGCATGGGCAAGTCTGAAGATTCGTTAGAGGTGCTGGCCCTGGTTGGTACTGTCCAGGCAATAGAACGCTGCGCCGTCCAGTCGGTCGTGGCGCGTCCTGGGGGAAGCTCGGCCGAGGTGGCCGACACCTTCGACCGCGTCGTCGACGTCTGGGCCAGGTTGTCCGCCGGGCTGAGCGCGGACATGTCGTCGGTCAAGCCTTGAGCCGAGCCCCGGCCGTCTAGACATGACGGCCCTCATCGTGCGCGCCTTCGAACGCGCCATTCCATCTGCCTCAGATCGTTACGAAAGTTCTTACATGACCTCAACTGCTACTGCCGCTGTCAAGTTCAGACCGGACCGTCGGTTCTGGGTTGTCTACTTCTGTCTCATGATGGTGATGTTCCTGTCCTCCTTGGACCAGACGATCGTCGCCACGGCTCTTCCAACCATCGTCGGTGACCTGTCCGGCGTCGAGCACATGGCATGGGTCATCACCGCGTATACGCTTGCTATCACGGTAGGCATGCCGCTGTACGGCCGGTTGTCCGACCTTATTGGCCGCAAGACGCTTTATCTCATCGCCATTGGTCTATTTCTGTTGGGGTCTGCCCTCTGTGGTACCGCCGGCACCATGATCACGTTCATTTTCTACCGCTTTATTCAGGGCCTGGGTGGTGGTGGCCTTATGATCTTGTCCCAGGCGATTACCGGAGACCTCATCCCGCCGCGCGTCCGCGCTGCTTACATGGCGCCGATGGGTGCGATGTTCGGCGTCTCCTCGGTGCTTGGGCCGCTTCTGGGCGGCTGGCTCACCGACTCGATCTCCTGGCGCTGGGTGTTCTGGATCAACCTGCCACTTGGCGTGGTGGCCTGGATCGCCTGCCTCTTTGCTCTTAAACTTCCCAAGCACGAACTGGCGGCGAAGATCGACTGGCTTGGACTGACTTTCATGGACGCCGGCGCCGTGGCGATCGTGCTGCTCGCCACCTGGGGCGGTTCCCAGTACGACTGGTTGTCGTGGCAAATTATCGGTCTAGGCGTCGTCACGGTCGTGGCATGGGGTCTGCTGCCCTTTGTGGAGCGTCGCGTCGAGGATCCGGTGTTGCCGCTGGAGCTCTTCCGCAATCGAACTTTCGTCGTCTCGACGATTATCGGCATGTTGGCCATGGGCGCGATGTTCGGTGTGCTTGCTTACCTGCCGACCTATATGCAGATGACCTATGGCTACTCGGCTACCGTGTCTGGCCTGCTGCTCATCCCCATGACGATCGGGATCCTGCTGGCTTCGACGGTGACTGGTCTGCTTACCTCTCGCATCGGTCGGTACCGCATCTTCATCATCATCGGCCCGATTGTCGCGGCGGGTGGCATGGTGCTGATGTCCACCCTCAACGAGAACTCGCCAGTGTGGCGCATTATGGGTGATACCTTCGTCCTCGGTTTGGGCATGGGCATGTTCTTCCAGCTACTCGTCATGGCGGTGCAGAACGACGTCCGCCCAACCTTGCTTGGCACTGCCACCAGCCACAACAACTTCTTCCGCCAGATTGGTGTGTGCCTGGGTGCCTCTCTTATTGGTGTGGCTTTCACCACCCGCCTGACCAACCGCGTCACCGACCTGTTCACGTCCTTGGCCGCGAGCAAGAACCCCGCGGTCCTCAAGGCGTTGGGGGCCATGAGCTCGCACCATGCTGCGGCCTCGCTGACTCCGGGGGCCGTCAATCAGATGCCCGATTTCATTCGTAACGGCATTATCGAGGCATACGTCAACTCTTTAACCCCGCTGTTTTTGTGGATGGCGCCGATGGTTGCAGCTGCGGGTTTGTTGGCCTTCTTGCTCAAGGATGTGCCGCTGTCCCACCACACCGGTTTGCAGATGCGTGCCGCGTCCGAGGCTGAGATGGAAGGTGCCCAGGAGGTTCCGGCAGTCGAGGGTCAGGAAAACCTGTTAGAAAGCGGGCACGGTGACCTTTCTGACGGCCTGGCCGAGTCGTCGGCTCGTCGCGCGACAGATGTTATGAAGGTCGAAGCCGCCCCGCCGAGACGCTCCGCCGGATCGGACCAACCGGAGCAGGTCTGAGGGTTCGAGACGTCTCACGGGGACGGGGTGACGCGTCCTAGCGTCTAAACTGGTTATCTGTCCTGGGGTCGGAAGGCCCGATTCCATTTTCTGAGGAGAGAACATGGCCATCCCGTCCTTCGTGGACCGCGCGACGCTGACCGCCGTGGCGGGCAAGGGAGGACATGGCTGCGCCTCTGTCAAGCGTGAGAAGTTTAAGCCGTTGGGGGGCCCCGACGGTGGCAACGGCGGCCATGGCGGGTCTGTAATCTTGCGCGTTGATCCTCAAGTGACGACTCTTGTGGACTATCACTGGCAGTCCACCCGTAAGGCGACGAATGGCGAGTCCGGACGCGGTGATAACCAGGCTGGGGCCAATGGATCCGACATGATCTTGGCCGTCCCAGAGGGCACGGTCGTCTCTGACGCTGACACAGGCGAGCTGCTAGGAGACCTCGTTGGGGTGGGGGCTGAACTCGTCGTTGCGGCTGGTGGTCGTGGTGGCCTCGGTAACGCAGCTCTTGCGAACTCGGCTCGCAAGGCTCCTGGTTTTGCCCTGCTCGGTGAAGCCGGGGAGGAACGCAAGATCCTGCTCGAGCTCAAGGTGGTCGCCGACATCGGCTTGGTGGGATTTCCTTCGGCGGGAAAGTCCAGCCTCATCGCGGCGATCTCGCGGGCTAAGCCGAAGATTGCTGATTACCCATTCACCACCCTGGTGCCGAACTTAGGTGTGGTCGTCGCGGGGGAGACAACATATACCGTTGCCGACGTGCCCGGCCTCATTCCAGGGGCGTCTCTGGGAAAGGGACTGGGATTCGATTTTTTGCGCCACATTGAGCGGTGCCGGGCCATCGTCCACGTCATTGACTGTGCCACCTACGAGCCTGGCCGCGACCCGGTCAGCGATCTCGACGTTATTGAGGGGGAGCTTATTGCCCACGGTGGGCTTGAGGATCGTCCGCGCCTGGTGGTGCTCAACAAGGTTGACGTTCCTGATGCCGCTGATCTAGCCGATATCGTCTTCGATGACGTCGCCGAGCGTGGCTGGCCGGTATTCCGAGTATCGACGAAATCGGGGGAAGGGCTTAATTCACTCAAATTCGCGATGGCCGAGCTGGTCGAGAAGGCCCGCGACAACGAGCCTGAGCCCGAGCCGGAGCGCATCGTAATTCGACCCGAGCCCAAGAATGAGCGCCAGGCTTTCTCCATCAAACGTCAGGGGGACGGCGAAGGCGGGTTCCTGTGGCGCGTGACCGGCGACAAACCGACTCGCTGGGTTGCCCAGACTGACTTCAACAATCCAGAGGCCGTCGGATACTTGTCGGATCGTCTGAATCGTTTGGGTGTCGAGGAGGAATTGCTGGCTATGGGCGCCATCGCTGGTGACGCTGTCGCTGTCGGTGGTGAGGACGCCGTCATTTTCGACTTTGCCCCACAGATTGAGTCGGGTGCTGAGCTGCTGTCTCGCCGTGGCGAGGACCAGCGCTTGAAGTCCGAGCGTCCTTCGGCTACTCGTCGTCGGGAGATGGACCGCGAATATCATCGTGCTCGAGAGGAGTATGGTCAGGTCGGTCGTGACCTGCGCGGAGAGTCGTGGCGCGCCCGTGTTGCCGAAGAGGAGTGGTTCGAGGGCCGTGACTGATCAGCGCGGAGCCATATGCGGGGCCGCCACCCTGGTGGTTAAGGTCGGATCTTCCTCCCTGACTCTTCCTGGTGGCGGGATTGACGTTCGTCGTGTTGACGACCTGGTCGACGCGCTGAGTGAGGTCATCGCGGTCGGCCGGCGCGTCGTCCTGGTGAGTTCCGGGGCGATTGCCACTGGATTTCCCGCTATGGGGATAACTCATCGTCCGCGCACTTTGGCCGGCAAGCAAGCGGCCGCGTCGGTGGGACAAGGTATTTTATTGGCTCACTACGCGTCGAGGTTTGCCAGTCACGGGTTGCGGGTGGGGCAGGTACTACTCACCGTCAATGACCTGGTGCGGCCCACTTCGTACCGCAATGCTTGGTCAACCCTCGACACTTTGCTGGGGTTGGGCGTCGTGCCGATCGTCAACGAGAACGACACGGTCGCCACCGGAGAAATTCGGTTTGGCGATAATGATCGGCTTGCTGCCCTGGTAGCCGAGCTGGTGCGCGCTCAAGCCCTCATTCTGCTCTCTGACGTTGACGCCTTGTACACCGCCCATCCGGATTCACCGGATGCTCGTCGCGTGGAGGTTGTGGAGGACATCGATGCATTGGATGTCGATACCCATAAAGCTGGTTCGGGGGTGGGAACCGGCGGCATGACCACGAAACTTGAAGCCGCCCGAATGGCCACCTGTGCCGGGGTGCCGGTGGTACTCGCAGCGGCTGTGGATGCCCGGGGCGTTCTGGCTGGTGCCCCCGTGGGTACCTACTTCCGCCCGCTGGCGACGCGACGGCCCCGACGGTTGCTGTGGTTGGCCGACGCTGCCACCCCGCAGGGACAGATCGTCATCGACGACGGAGCTGTCGAAGCTTTGACTCAGCGTCATTCCTCGTTGTTGGCGGTGGGTGTGACTCGGGTACACGGAGACTTCCAAGCAGGCGACCCAGTGACGATCCTGGCCTCCGACGGTCGAGTTGTTGGTCGCGGGATCGCCCAGTTCTCCCATGATGAGGTGCGCGTCATGAGGGGACGTTCGAGTGCCTGGTTGGCCGCAGAAATGGGCCCGGCGGCCTCTCGCGAGATCATCCACCGCGATGCCATGGTGCTGAGTCGTCGTCGTAAAGCTGAGCCGTCATCGAGGAACCAGAAAAGTAGCGGGTCAAGGGTGACGCCCTGACTCACGGTCTGGTTATCAGGTGAGTGATGCTCAGCTGACGAATACCATATGGCCATGAGCTCGCGAGTCATCGAACAGGCCATAGCTGCCCGATCTTCCGCCACGGTGTTGCGTCGGCTGCGTCGCATCGACAAAGACGACCTCTTGGCGGCAATGGCTATCGGGTTACGTAAAGGCGTCGACGAGATTCTTGCTGCCAACGGTGCTGACGTCGATCGCGGTCGCGATGCCGGGATGGACGAAGCTCTCCTCGACCGTTTGACCCTCACCCCGGAGCGGATCGAAGGGATGGCTGTCGGTTTGGAGGGGGTTGCTCATCTCGACGATCCCGTCGGTGAGGTGGTGCGCGGCTGGCACACTCCGCTGGGGGTCAAGGTAGAACAGGTCCGGGTGCCGATCGGTGTCATCGGGATCATTTACGAGGCTCGTCCCAATGTCACCTCTGATGCGGCGGGTATTTGCTTGAAGTCTGGAAATGCGTGTCTGTTACGAGGATCTTCGTCGGCCCTAGAGTCCAACCGGGCAGTGATTGCGGCGATGCGATCCCGGCTGCCTGAGGAGATTCGTGAGGCGGTGCAACTCGTCGAGGGTGGCCACGAGGTCACCGATGAACTCATGGCTGCCCGAGGATACGTCGACTTGCTCATTCCGCGCGGCGGTGCCGGGCTCATCAACGCCGTCGTGTCCGGAGCCAAGGTTCCCGTCATCCAGACCGGGACCGGCAACTGCCACCTCGTCATTGACGTTAGCGCCGATGTGGAGATGGCGGTCAATATTGCCGTCAATGCTAAAACCCAGCGTCCCAGCGTGTGCAATGCCATCGAGACGGTTTTGGTGCATCGAGGAATTGCGGGTTCGGCAGTACCCCCATTGGTCGACGCCATGAGCGAACGCGGAGTCACGGTACACGGTGATGAAGAGAGCATCCGACTGGATCCGAGGATCGTTCCTGCCGCCCCTGATGAATACGACAACGAGTACTTGTCCCTGGACCTTGCGCTGCGCATTGTGGACGACCTGGAAGAAGCGGTCGATCACATCGCCAAGCATGGTTCGGGACATTCGGAAACCATCGTCACTAAGTCGATGTCTTCGCAGGAGTTTTTCGCTTCAAGCGTTGATGCTGCGGCGGTGCTGGTGAATTGCTCCAGCCGATTCGTTGACGGTGGCGAGTTCGGATTCGGTGCCGAGATCGGTATTTCTACCCAGAAGCTCCATGCGCGCGGGCCGATGGGCCTGCGGGAAATGACGACGACAACCTACGTCCTGCGCGGGGACGGTCAGACCCGTCCGTGACCGATTAACGGTTGTCGTGGGGCGGTTGTGGGATAGGCTGAGGCGTCATGAGTATCGTTCCTCTCCTGATGGAGTCGTCGGCCCTCGTCGTCGGCATCTTGACGCTGCTGGTTCTGCTGATGGCGTTGGCTATCGTCCGTGGTATCGGCAAGGGTCGGCCGCATTCCTGATGCCAAGTGTTGAGCTGGGGCTGGCGCGGGTCCACAACGGACGCCGCTACCGGCTCGGGGTGATGGGTGGCACCTTCGACCCCATTCATCATGGCCACCTCGTCGCGGCCTCCGAGGTTGCGGCCAGATTCGACCTCGACGAGGTCGTTTTCGTTCCCACCGGCGTGCCTTGGCAAAAGAAGGGACGCAGGGTTTCGCAGGCCGAGGATCGCTACCTCATGACCGTCATCGCGACGGCGTCGAATCCGTCTTTTTCGGTGTCGCGGGTCGATATCGATCGTCCGGGGGACACGTACACCGTCGACACTCTCAAGGATCTGCGGCGGGAGCGTGGCAGTGATGTGGACCTGTTCTTCATCACCGGCGCTGATGCTCTGAGTCAGATCCTTACTTGGCGTGGGGCCGACGAATTGTTTGACCTGGCGCATTTTATCGGGGTGTCGCGGCCCGGGGTGCCGCTGGGAACTAAGGACATTTCTCACTTGCCAGCAGAGAAGGTCACTCTTCTTGAGGTGCCTGCGATGGCCATCTCATCAACCGATTGCCGTCATCGAGTCAGCGAGGACATGCCAATCTGGTATCTCGTGCCGGACGGCATCGTGCGGTATATCAACAAGCGCGGTCTTTACCGCGACAACAACGACAAGACCACTCCGGAGGATCATTGAGCGCCACTGAATATGCTATCGAGCTTGCCCGCGTAGCGGCGCACGCTGCCCTTGGCAAGAAGGGCTTCGATATCGTTGCCCTCGATGTCTCGGAGCATCTTGCCATTACCGATATCTTCGTTGTCATCTCGGCGGCCAACGAGCGTCAGGTCTCGGCGGTCGTAGATGCTGTCGACAAAGCCATGCACGAGCACAAGGCCCATCGTGCACGTCGCGAGGGAGAACGAGAGAACCGCTGGGTGCTGCTCGACTACATCGACATCGTGGTGCACGTGCAGCATCAGGAGGAGCGCGAGTTGTACTCCCTGGAGAGGCTGTGGAAGGACTGCCCGTCGGTTGATCTCGACTTCCTGGCGATGAGCTGTTTGCCCCCCACGGATGTAGGGACAGACGCGCAGTGAGCGATCGAACGCGTCTCGTGTTCGTGCGGCACGGCAGGACGGCGTTCAATGTGGAGGGTCGGCTCCAGGGCCGTCTCGACATGCCGTTGGATGAGGTGGGGCGCCGTCAGGCACTCACAGTGGCTCAAGTCATCGCCGAGATGGAACCTGACGCGATCATTGCCTCTCCGCTACAACGTGCGCGCGACACAGCTCAGGCAATCGGCGCTTGTGCTGGATTGGGCGTACAGCTGGATGATCGACTCATCGAGATCGATGTCGGACGTTGGTCGGGACAACGGGCTGCGGACCTGCGTCGCAACGATCCTGAGTACGCAGCAGGTGTGGTCAGCCCTATCGATTACCGGCGCGCCAATGGGGAGACGGCGAGCGAGGTCGGGGATCGAATCGTTGCCGTGTGTCAGGACGTTGTCGCGCGGTACGCTGGCGGAACGATCATCCTTGTGGCCCACGGGTTCGCGCTGCGGACCGGAATCTGCTGGCTGCTCGGCGGCGACTACGGTGCCTCACGATGCATGGGCGGTCTTGATAACTGTTCATGGTCGATTGTTGACCACCTGCCGGAGGACGTCGTCGAGGCTAGAGGGTTCCTTTCTCCATGGCGCCTCATGGCCTACAACTGTGGTGTCCCGATGTCCATGGACGTCGATTTTGCAAAGGGGGCATGATCCGCTAAAGTTCTACGAGTCGCCCGGGAACGGGAGATGCTTGGGACTGGCTTTACGAGCGGGTTTCTGGGGCATTGGCGCAGTTGGTAGCGCGCTTCCATGGCATGGAAGAGGTCAGGGGTTCGAATCCCCTATGCTCCACGTAAGATGAGAAAATTGAAACTTGCCCCGCCTGATGGCGGGGTGGTTTTGTTTCTGCGGTGACTTGCGCCGGGGCGTCGATGCTGGTGTGGGCAAGGATGTTGGCGGTGGTCTCGTCGGGTGTGTAGGTGGCGTTTTCTTCGTCGTCGATGGTGATGTGGGTGAACAGGGCTCGGTTGAGGATGCGTCGTTCTGCTGGTTCGCACTTGTTGTAGAGGTCGTCGAGATCTACCAGGAGGTCGGTGAGTTGGTCCAAGCCTGTTCGGGCGTCGGCGTAGGTGTCGGTGAGGTTGTCGAGCCGTGTGGTGATCTGGTCGAGGCTGGCGCGGATGCGGTCTTGTTCGCTTTTGAGGAGGTCGAGGGGGATCGCGTCGGCGTAGTGGGCTTGGACGAGTTTGAGGCGTTCGGCTTCGAGCTTGTCGCGCTGGGCGGTCAGGGTTCGTCTTCGCTGGATCCTTCGAGCTGGTCGAAGACGTCGTTGAGGACTTTCCGGACGTGCTCAGCCTGGGCTGGGCTCAGGGAGTTGCGCTGGTAGGTGCGTTCGGTCTCGGCTTCGGCGCGTTTGGCGAGGATCACCGAGTGCGAACTTCGGGGTGATGTCCACATCTAGCGGAGCAACAACGGCAGGTTTGGCACCACAGCAGTAACAAGATTTATCACAACAAGCTCCTCATGAGCAGAAGTTCTGCCGTCAGAAGCCCCGGACTGGCAGGACATCAGGAAGGTCTGCCAAGCGGGTGCGCCTTGGCCTCCGCTTGTGGTGCGGGGCATGTTTAACTGCCGAATTACCGCGCTTTTCGTTGTCGGGAGAAGTGGTCAGTCCTCTAGAGCCAGAGTTCCCGTAACTCCGGGTTCCAGGAAAAATCCGGGAGCCAGACGGGAGCACATCCCGCTCCATCCTAGACCGATTACATCGGTGTGGACGGCTAAACGGCGGATCTGGTCGAGGATCAGCACCTCATCGCCTTCGAGCACGACTTCGCGGTACAGCCCGCATTCGCAGTAAGCCGGGCATTCGCGCAGATGCGGGATTCCGGCTGTGGAGGACGGCACTGGCGTGAGACCGCTCGCCGCGACCCGTTCGGCACGTGGAGTCCGTGCGATTGCCCCAGCGCAGCGCGTCTGCTCGACCGTGGGGAAGCTCACCGTGTAGTGGCCGGTGGTCATGATGTTGTTATGTGTCCAAGGTTGCTTGGAGCATCCCAAGCTCAGTAACGGCCCGTTGAAGCCCGCCATTTGGACCCAGCTTGTGGGTGCAAGGTCGAGTTCACCCGATGCGGAGCATGTGAGCACGTAGACGATCTGTCCGGCAAGGGGTGAGGGATGTCACTTCCACTTATCGAGCGGCAGGACGGCGAACGGGTCAGTTTGCACCAAATCAGGTTATCCCGCCGCGCAGTGGTACCGCCCCACGCGCCGGCGTGCGCGTTGACGTGATTAGATCTGGTCGTCGAGGGCGTTGACGTCGAGGAAGATGTTCATGGCTGGTTGCCTAGTTTGACGGCGATGTGGGCGTAGCTGTAGTGGCCACCGGGGGAGTAGCCGGTGGAGACGACGTTGCCGATGCGTTGTTCGGCGGTGACGATGCCGTCGGCGGCGGCAATGATGGGGGTGCGGTCATCAGCGCTGGGGTGGAGTTTGGTTACTCCGGTGATGGGGTCGATGCGCATCCCGAATGGTGAGGCGGTGACCCGGGTTCCTTGGGGTAGTGGGAACACGACCCGGCAGGACGCCGGGACCAGGGGCAGCATCAAGACTTAGCTCATGAGCCTCATGGTGCTTGGTGAAAATCAGAATTGTGTTCGAGGACGACCGAGCCTAATCCTCACCCGAGGCTAATTGCTCGACCGCACCAATCAGCCGGTCATGCGGCTCGTCAAGCTTCGGTCACTGAGCCGCCCGGGCATCTTCCACGCTCCTCGTTACACCGTCGCGATCGCAAAAAACTCGCCACTTGTCGCGCCATTAGAGAAGCATCCCTGCCCGGGATGGTTTTGACAGTGTGACCGTGGAACAGATTACCGAGGCCGCTGACGTCTCCGCCATGACTTTCTACCGACACTTCGGCAGCAAAGAAGCCGTCGTTATCAGCGTCGCCACTACTGACCAAATGAATCGGACCATTGATGCGCTAGATCGAATTCGTATCCCAGGCGAGATCCCTGATGTCCTCGATGATTTCTTCGCAGACGCAGCATCCGGGGAAGCGGAACTGGCAGAGCGTGTTGCCTTAGTTCGAGCTAACCAGACTTTAGTGAACGCCCGATGGTAGCGCTCCACGTTCATCAGGACTGCGGTATCTGACCTGATCATATCCCCGATACGAGGGCCTCGTGTGTTACCCGAACCACTGAGCCAGCTTGAGTACGGGGCCCGGGACTGTGCGGTGTCCTTGAGGTTCAATGACCTACGAACTCGTCCGTGTGGCGTCTGCGTTCACGGGAATCGTCCCCGGCGGGATGCTGTTCCTAACGGCCGGCGAGCCATTGGAATCTCAGTCAAGATGGCCTAGTACCGCCCTCGCTGTCGCTATATCGGTTACCAGATCTGTCACCCACTTACCTCGCAGAATTGCCGTTAGGGCCGGCACCTTTTCGGATCCAAAAGCGCTGACGATGACGTGAGTGATTGACGGAATCCGGTCCAGCGGAACTGCCATCAACCCTTGACAAAAATCTGCGTCAATGTGACGACCCCGGGAATCGACGTGATGCCCGCAAATGTGTCCTACGGCCCCGCGTGACAACAACTCTGCGTGTGCGCGCTCCGACATCACGTGGTCGAAGATCGGCGCCACCGAATGCATTCCGACTGCTCCTACGCCGGTCACCAAGATGTCTGCGTGAGAGGCCATCGCGATCGTCATACCCACTGACTCCTCAGCCTTCAACGCGGCCGCCGCCTGAGGATTCGACACCAGCACAGGAGCCGGCATCACCCGGTATGCACATCCGATTCGTTCTGCCAGCTGACGGCACAACTCAGGAGAGTCCAACAACAAATTTCCCTTGGCTGTTCCACCGATCGCCTGCACCACCGTGGCCCCCGGACGGCGTATCGGCGTCATCGCATGCACCACCGATGCCACCCCGCGTCCGTTCGACAACGCGATTACCGAATCGGGATGCATGTACGTCGTCACCAGGTCGGCAGCCATCCGCGCCACCTCGTCGGCTGTGGCATTGTCGTTGGACATCGCGACTCGGGCGCAGGTCAGCCCGAAGGTGCGTGTCAGAGCGTCCTCTAACTCGATGGCTCGCTCCAAAGGATGCTGCACTGTGAACGTGATGATCCCGCGACGCCTCGCCTCGTCAAGAAGCCTGGACACCATCGAGCGGGAGTAGCCGATCTCGGCGGCGATCTCGGCTTGAGTGGCCTGCTCTAACCAGTACCGCCTCGCGACCGTGAGCAAGGTCTGGATGTGTTCGCGATCAGTCATGAGTGTCTCACAGATGTGAATCTTTGGGGTAGGTCCACCGTTGAAACGGGAAGTGAAGCCACCATACTAGCCTTTTTGCTTAGGATGAATTCACATGTGTGAACTCATGGTCTTGCGGGGTTGCTGTGATGGCGGCTCAATGGTTCCCGTCACACAGTCGTGAGAGAGGAATCACTCCAATGGCCGTCGTTCGTACCATCAATGGCGACGTTTCGCCCGACACCCTCGGCGTCGTTAATGCCCACGATCACCTCATCCGCGTCGGAGCCGGGGAGGTCTACATCGACTCCGACCACTTGCTTGACGACGTCGACAAGGCAGCCCAGGAGGCTACATATTTCGTCGAGGCCTCTAAGAACTGGGCCGCTGGGGGAACCATCATCGACATGTGCCCGGCCTCCTCAGGCCGCGGCGTGCTCAAAACCCTCCAGGTCGTCGAGAAGGTTCCGGGACTGCAGGTCGTCCAAGCCACTGGATTCCACCAGCAGAAGGTCTACCTCGAGTGGCGCCAGAGCTGGGTCAACCAGTACACCGTCACCCAGATCGCCGATCTACTCATCGCCGACATCGTTGAGGGCATCGACCGTTTCGATTACATGGGCCCCATCGTCGAGCGCACCAATGTCAAGGCGGGCGTCATCAAGTGGGCCACTGCCTACGGCAAGATCACCGAGTGGGAAAAGAAGTCTGGCCAAGCTGTCGCCATCGTGTCTAAAGAGACCGGCTGTCCCATTAACACCCACGTGACGGCCGGAACTTGTGGCCCTGAGCAGGCACGATTCCTTGTTGACCAGGGTGTTGATCCGGCCAAAATCGCTATCGGCCATATGCAGCGCAACTGGGATCCCTGGGTTCACGAGCAGATCTGCAAGCTCGGCTGCTACGTCGAGCTGGACGGCACTAACCGTATCAAGTACGTCCCGGATAACACCCGCGTCAACCTGGTGAAGACCCTCGGTGAGAAGGGCTACGGCAAGCAGATCCTGTTGGGCACCGATTCCGGTAAGGCCTCTTACCAGAAGGTTTACGGTTCGGTCTCAGGTATCGATTACGATCCGGCCGTCTTCTGTCCGCGTCTCGTCGAAGACGAAGGCGTCGACCGCGACTACGTCAACGACCTCCTCATCAACAACGCGGCCACCTTCTTCGGCTTCGAGCCGCTGGCCGGGTGACGACGATGCCACGACTTCAGATCGCTCTTGACACCTATGATCTGCCATCGGCCCTCGCTCCGTTGGCTACCGCCGTCGACCAGATCGACATCATCGAGTGCGGTACCATCCTCGTGCTTGCCGAGGGAATGGATGCGGTGCGGGCTATCCGGGCTGCCTACCCTGACAAGACAATTCTTGCCGACGTTCGTATTGCCGAGGCCGGGGCCAAGATCGCCCGAATGTGCTTCGAAGCAGGCGCCGACCTCGTCTCTTGTGTCGCCGGGGCATCCCTGACAACCATCGACCAAGTATGCAAAGTGGCTGGGGAGTTCGGCGGTGAAGTGCAAGTCGAGCTCGCCGACGAGTGGTACGACGCCGACCGTGCCCGCACATGGCGCACACTCGGCGTCCAACACGTCATCGTCAAGCGTTCCCGCGACCGCGAGGCCGCCGGAGACCTGTCCTGGAAACCAGAAGACCTCGGGCGGATCGACGAGCTGGCAGGGATGGGATTCACCGTCACCGTCACAGGAGGAATCACCCCCGAAGACCTCCCGGTTTTCGCCGGGCACCCGGTCGGCATCGTAATTACCGGTCGCTCAATTGTCGCTGCTGATGATCCCAAAGCTGCCGCGAAACGACTGCGCTCCACCTTGGACGAGGTGTGGCCGCAATGACCGAATCGCTGACCGACGGGGTGACCCTCGGCATCTATGAGAAAGCCCTCGTCGGCAACCCCTTGGCTACCGACGACGACTGGCGACGCTTCCTAATCCAGGTACCCGAGGCAGGATTCAGTTTTGTCGACCTGTCCGTCGATGAGTCCGAAGAGAGGACAGCACGGCTCCAATGGGACCAGCGCCGGCGTCGCATGGTGCGCCATTGCGCTGAGGCCGCAGAAACCGCTATCGGTGGTGTCTGCTTATCGGTACATCGGCGTATTGGCCCTGGTAGTGCCGACCCAGCCGTGCGCCAGCGAGCTCGGGAGGTGATGGCCGAAGGATTGCAGCTGTGCCACGACCTTGGCGCTCCCGTGCTTCAGGTCGCGGGGTACTACTGCTACTACGAGCAGATGAATGACCATGCCGAGCAGTGGTATACCGACCTCCTGCTCGACGCCGTCCCGATGGCTGCACGGCTGGGGGTTGTCATGGGCATCGAGAATGTTGACGGCACCGACGTCACTTCTATCCGTAAGGCGATGGAGTTCGTCAAGCTTGCCGACTCGCCCTACCTGCAGGTGTACCCAGACCTTGGCAACATTGCCGAGCAACAGCTTGACGCCGTGACCGAACTCAAGGCCGGGCGGGGCCACATGGTCGCGATCCACGTCAAAGATGTTCGGCCGGGTGAGCCTCGTCGGGTACCAATGGGGGAGGGAACCGTCGACTGGGACGAGTCCTTCGCTGTCCTTGCTGAGCAGGGTTGGCGCGGCCGAATGATGATCGAGATGTGGAACGACGACGCTCCCGATTCCAACGCGCGCAGTGCGTCAGCATGCCAGTTCATAGAGGAGCATCTTAGGACCGCTGGAATCCCGGTTCGCCGCGCCCTCTCTTGACCCTGGGCTGGGGGCCCGGCATGAATTCCGGGCCGCCCAGCTCTGCGCCTCTACAAATTTTCTTTATTGTTCAAAGGAGAACCTTTCATGCTTGAAAAGCTCAAGACAGACGTCTGTCGAGGCAACCTAGAACTGCCCCGTCACGGACTTGTGACGTGGACCTCGGGCAACCTGTCCGCTCGGGACCCTGAGACCGGCCTTGTCGTCATCAAGCCGTCCGGGATGCTGTATGACGCTATGACCCCGGACGATATGGTTGTTGTCGACCTTGATGGCAAGGTCGTGGAGGGGCGTCGAGGACCGTCCTCGGATACCGCCTCACACTTGTATGTCTACCGACGTCGCGACGACATTCGGAGCATTATCCACACCCATTCCACCTTCGCTACCGCGTGGGCGGCCACTGGCCAGGACATCCCATGTGCCGTGACGGCCATCGCTGATGAGTTTGGGGGGCCAGTGCGGTGCGGCGACTACGCCCAGATTGGCACTGAACAGATTGGTGAGCAGATCATGCGGTTCATTGACCAGTCCCCAGCGGTGCTACTCAAAAAGCATGGTGTCTTCACTGTCGGCACCTCGATCGAGAAGGCCATCAAAGCAGCTGTCATGGTTGAGGACGTCGCCAAGACCCTCACCTACGCCCAACTCATCGGCGAGATCTCCCCACTTCCACAGTCGGAGATCGACTCCAACCACGATCGATACACCAATCGTTACGGCACTGCGGCAGCATCCACGGGGGTGACGGCATGACCTACGACATCTCGACCATCGGCGAGGGGCAGATCCGGCTCACCTGCTACAAGGGTGAGCGTCTCATTAATGCCCAGCAGTTGCGTGCCACCGCAGCCTGCTCCGAGGCCAATGTGTCCGGCTTGTTGTCCCAACTTGGGCGTAGTACCTGTTGGGCCTCTGTCATGCCGAAGGGTGATCTTACTGATCGGGTCGTCAACGAGTTCCGCAGTGTTGGGGTCGACGTTTCCCACATTTGTATGAAGCCCGAAGGGCGCGTCGCGTTATATTTCATGGAGCCCGGTGAGTATCCGATGCCTGCCCGCGTGCTCTACGACCGGGAGCACACCCCGTTCCGCGACGTTACCGTCGAGGACCTCGACTGGGAGGCCTTGCTCGATACCCGTCTGGTCTTTGTCACTGGCATCACCGCTGCCTTAACCGAGAATACTGCGGCTGTGGTGCGTCACTTTGTTGACGAGGCTCACCGCCGTGGCATTGCCGTCGCCCTCGACGTCAACTACCGGTCTCTGCTGTGGGGTCCGGAGCACGCTCGTGAGGTGTTGGAACCAATTGCAAGGATGTCGAATATTGTCTTCTGCTCGGTGCGTGATGGCAAGGCCGTCTTCGGCATCGAATCTGATGGGGAGCAGGCATGTCGCGAATTGCGTGAACTGTTCGGGGTCCCGACGGTCGTGTCTACCGATCAAATCAATGGTGTGTACTTCTCGGACGCCGAGCGCGGCGACTGCACGTTCCCCGTGGTTCAGGTGCCCGTTATCGACCGCCCGGGCGCGGGAGACTCCTTTGTCGCGGGGACCCTTCACGGGTACCTCGGAGGTGACGTGGTGCAGGGAATCCATTATGGACAGCGGACCTCCGCCTACGCCCTAACCCATTACGGTGATCTGACTCGTGTGAGCCCTAGCGAACTCAATATTCCCCCGAATACCGACATTCTGCGCTGAACCTGATCACAGCGCAGACAGGAGACACACTCACATGTCCACCTCAACAACACCCAAACAATCAGCTCTAGACCTCATCGATTCGCGTCCCTTAACACGCAATCAGAAGAATCTTGTTGCCCTAGCCGTCGTCGGAAATATCTCCGAGTTCTTTGACATCTTCCTCATTGGTTTCGTCGTATCCGTCCTGACTAAGCCATGGAATCTGACTGGCACTGAGGCGGGCGTCATTCTCGCCTGTTCCGGTCTGGGGACGGTCGTCGGTTCCATCATGTGGGGACGCCTTGCCGACAAGATCGGACGCCGCTCCTCTTTCTTCTGGTGCGTGCTCCTGTTCGTCGTGTTCACTGTAGTATCTGTGTTCACCCCAGATCGTGGCTGGATTATGCTCGCCATTTTGCGTATTGGCGTAGGGATCGGAGTCGGCGGACTTAATATCACCTCGATTCCCTACGTCCAGGAGTTCGTGCCTGCTAAGCAGCGCGGTCTTCTCGCCGGCCTGGCGTCGGTATTCATCCCCCTCGGTCTGTTCTTGGGGTCGTTAGCACAAAATGCACTGGGCGATAATTGGCGTGCCCTTATCGCTTTGGGCGCCATTCCTGTTTTTCTGCTGGTGTGGATCCGTTTCGTGCCCGAATCACCACGGTTCCTACAGAGTCATGGGCGTGATAAGGAAGCACGCGAGGCCCTAGCCTGGGCACTCGATATGCCCGCTGACGACATTGGAGAGTTGCCTGCCGTTGAACACGTCCAAGACGCTTCCTACTCACTTGTCTTTGGTAAATATCGCAAGAGTCTTCTCATCGTCAGTCTGGGATCATTCTGCTTCATTCTGGGCTCTTTCACGATTCAGTCGTGGGGCCAGACCCTGCTCAAGACCGGCTTTGGCAAGTCTCCCGAGCAAGTCGGGACCCTGTTCATGTTCGTCTCCCTGGCCGATCTCATCGGACGCTTCCTATCAGCATGGCTGGCAGACCGCATTGGTCGGAGGGCCACCATGTTGTCGTTTGGCCTCATCGGTGCTGGCGGGACTCTCATCATCGCCCTTTCGGCCCGCCTGGGTTGGGGCTGGCAGATCTTCTTCGTCGGTGTCCTCATTGCGATGGCCTTCGCCGACGGCGCCTTCGGCATCCTCAATGCCTTCGGCGCCGAGCAATTCCCCAACGAAGCTCGCTCGACTGGTCTGGGACTGGGCTACGGCATCGGTGCCACCGCCAAGATCATCGGTCCGGCGCTTATGGGACTCATGGTGGGCGGATCTGCCGTCAAGCAGAATGTCACCCTGGACGCGGTATTCCCGGCATTCGTCCTGTTCGCTGTGCTGCTAATCATTGGCGGTATGACATACATGTTTGCCCGCGAAACTCGTGGCACCTCGCTCGACAAGATTTGACCAATTAGATGGTCCTGATGTCGAGGGCCTGTACCTGCTTCAAAGGGTTGACCGAGACCGTGACTTGACGGGGTGGTTTAGGGGTCCTCGACACGCCAGATCGAGCGGTACGGAGTGATTTACCACGTTGACAGTGACATCTGGAGGTTCTTTGGTGACCTTAACGGCGTCCACGATGGATAGACGGCATCACAGGCCTTGCTGTCCTTCACAGTGATAGATGTTGCGCTCGTCACTGGTGGCTGCTGCGGTTGCGGAATTCAACGTGTCAAGGCGTCGTCATAGGCTGTTGAACAGCATCTCTTTGTCCCCGACAGCTCTCCATGACAACGAGGTTTCGGTCTCGGCAACCTCTGACGTAGCAGCGTCGAGAACGTCAACGACAGGGTCAAGGCGGGGCTATGCCGGCATGGTGTCACCCGGATCTTTGCCTGGTTGGAGCTGGTTTGGGCCGGCATTTCCCGATTAGTAGGGAGAGGACCGTCGTGAGCGCACGGCACGGCGGTAGGTTAGAAGACAACGACGCGGGAGCCCACTGGTCGCTGGGGGCTGAGAGGGCGCCACGAAGGTGCCGACCGCCGGAACCTGTCCGGGTCATGCCGGCGAAGGGAGTGGTTGACATGACTGAATTGTCGAATTTGGTGGCGGAATCTGTAGAGCGACTACGCCGAGACAAGCCGCTGGTGCAGTGCCTGACGAACATCGTCGTGGCCAATTTCACCGCTAACGTGTTGCTGTCTGCAGGGGCGGTTCCTGCCATGGTTGACAATCCCGAGGAATCCGAGGGATTCGCCTCCATTGCCGACGGTGTACTCGTCAACACCGGAACTCCCTACCGGGAGACCACCGAGGCCATGATTGCTGCTGCGCGCGGTGCCGCAAGCAGCAACACGCCATGGGTACTTGACCCGGTGGGGGTGGGCATGTCATGGCGCACTCGGGTGGTCCTGGATACCTTGGACGTCGCCGCTCCAGCCGTCATCCGGGCGAACGCCTCTGAGGTGTTGGCATTGGCCGGTACTGGTGCCTCCTCTCGAGGCCCGGAGGCGGGAGATGCTGTTGAAGATGCCTTGGCATCCGCGACTCAGCTCGTCCGCCATTACGGCTGCGTAGTGGCCATTAGCGGCCCCGTCGATCACATCCTCGATGCGGATCGGCATGTGACCGTGTCATCGGGGCATGAGTGGATGACGCGGGTTACTGGAGTTGGATGCTCACTGGGAGCTCTCACGGCAGCCTTTGCGGGAATCCAGAATGACCATCTCATCGCGGCCGTGTCCGCGACCGCCATGTTGTGTGTCGTCGCCGAACGGGCAGCTGAGCGCAGTGCTGGTCCGGGGGCTTTCGCGCAAGCTCTCGTTGACGAATTATTCCTGGTGTCACCCGACGAGGTTGGTGAGCGGGGAGGGCTCCGCGATGTCACGGCCTGAATTTGATCTGTCGGTTTATCTCGTCACCGACACCGCCCAGTGCGGCGGACCTGACGAGGTTGTTGAGACCGTGCGCCACGCTATCGCCGGCGGGGTGACTCTGGTCCAATTCCGCGACCACGACTTGTCCGATGACGAGTTCGTCGCTTTGGGGCGACGCGTCAGAGAGATCTGTGTGTCGGGAGGGGTGCCCCTCATCATTGATGACCGCGTACATCTCGTTGCCGAAATTGGGGCCGATGGTGTCCATGTTGGGCAGTCTGACATGCCGGTCGACCAGGCCCGTGCGATTCTGGGCGACGATCTACTCATCGGCTTGTCCGCTCAGACTCCCGCCCATGTGGAGGCCGCCCTGTCCCAGGGGCGTGACATCGTCGACTATTTGGGAGTTGGCGCCCTACACGGCACTGGAACCAAACCTGAGGCTGGGGAGCTCGGCCTGGCTGGGATGCGCGATGTCGTCAACGCCAGCCCATGGCCGGTGTGCGTCATCGGTGGGGTGAGCGCATCCGATGCTCAAGACGTAGCCCGAGTGGGATGTGACGGCCTGAGCGTCGTCTCGGCGATTTGCCGGAGTACCGACCCCAAGTCCAGTGCACGGGAACTTGCGGAGGCGTGGCGTACGGCGAAGGAATGATGGCCATGACCTGGCGTGGAGACGTGCACAAATGGCCATAGATGCTGGCATCTTGTTCAGATGAGCGGACCTGGTGCGCAGCGTTCTGAATCAGGCGCGAAGGCACCTTAAGATGACCGTCATGAGCACTTTTGACGCCACTCGTCGCGCCTCCAAAATTTCCGTTGTCGGTGCTGGTTCAGTCGGTTCTTCACTGGCCTACGCCTGCCTCATCCGTGGATCGGCCGGCCTGGTATCCCTCTACGACATCGCCAAGGACAAGGTCGAGGCCGAGGTGGCGGATCTCGCCCACGGCACTCAGTTCACCCCTGCTTCGGTCATGGGCGGTGCTGACGTCCACGACACTGCTGACTCTGACGTCGTCTTCATTACTGCTGGAGCCAGACAAAAGCCGGGCCAGACTCGCCTAGACCTCGCCGGCGTCAACGCCAATATTTTGCGCTCCCTCATGCCACAGCTCGTTGAGCAATCCCCGAACGCCCTGTTCGTGCTAGTGACCAACCCGTGTGACGTCCTCACCGTCGTTGCCCAGGAGGCCACCGGACTGCCCGCCAACCGTGTTTTTTCCACCGGTACGATGCTCGACACCTCGCGGCTGCGTTGGCTCATCCGTCAGTGGGCCAACGTCGAGCAGCGTCATGTCCATGCCACCATTGTGGGCGAGCACGGCGACTCGGAGTTTCCGCTGTGGTCGACAGCCAATATCTCCGGCGTACCGATCCGCGACTGGGCAGTTGACGGTAACCGGGTGTTCACCGAGGATGTACTGGCTGACCTAGCCCACGAGGCGGCTTACGCGGCTTACAAGATTATTGAGGGCAAGGGTGCTACGAACTACGCCATTGGTTTGACGGGTGCTCGTCTAGCCGAGGCTTTGCTCCGTCCAGGCCGCTCCGTTCTGCCATTGTCGAGCGTCATGACGGACATGCACGGAATATCGGGGGTGGCCCTATCGATGCCCTGCATTGTCTCCCGCGACGGCATTGAGGGGGTCGTCCCTGTTGCTATGGATACCGAAGAAATCGCTTCTCTCAAGGCTTCAGCGGAACGGCTGCATGACACTTTGTCATCGATCGCTTGACCCGATGAACATCTGTGCTGCTGACCGCATAAGCTAAGGGATATGTCAGTTCCCTTTCAGTATGCGCATGATGACGACGGAGGCCTTCTAAGGATTGCGGCCCGTGGCCAGGAGGTGTTGACGAACTCTCTGGCCAATCGGGGCACTGCCTTCACTATCGAGCAGCGAAAGGCGCTTGGTCTCACCGGCCTGCTGCCGTCGGGTGTCATGACGATCACTGATCAGCTCAAGCGGGTCTACGCACAGTATTCGGCGCAGCCTGATGACCTGGCCAAGTACCTGTACCTCAACCACATGCATGACCGCAATGAGGTGCTGTATTTCCGCCTCCTTGCCGAGCATATTGAGGAGATGCTTCCAATCGTTTACACGCCGACCATCGGCAAAGCGATTGAGGAGTACAGCCACTGGTACGACCGTCCGCGCGGCATTTACCTGTCCATCGATGATCCGGAAGACATGGAGCAGGCTCTCGCACAGTTGGGTCATGGCCCTGACGACGTCGACCTCATCGTGGCCACCGATGCGGAGGGCATCCTGGGCATCGGCGACCAAGGTGTCGGTGGCGTCGCGATCACGGTAGGAAAGCTAGCCGTATACACCGCAGCTGCAGGGATTCACCCTCACCGCGTGCTCCCGGTCATTCTCGACGTCGGTACCGACAATATGGAACGTCTTAACGACGATGGCTACCTTGGGGTGCGTCACCCCCGCGTGCGCGGCGAGCGTTACGATGAATTCGTCCAGCAATATGTCGAGACCGCTCATCGGATGTTCCCCCACGCCCTACTGCACTGGGAGGATTTTGCGGCCGGCAACGCCACCCGGATTCTCAACAAATACCGCGACGACTACTGCACGTTTAATGACGACATCCAGGGCACCGCGGCTGTCGTCGTCGCGGCAGTGCTGAGTGCCGTTAAGTCGTCGGGGATCCCGCTGAATGATCATCGCATTGTCATCCATGGGGCGGGCTCGGCTGGTACCGGGATTGCCAACCTGCTGGTGCAGCTTATGGTGAGCCAGGGCGCTGACGAAAAGACGGCTCGCTCTCATTTCTGGGGGCTTGGATCCCATGGCTTGTTGCGCGAAGGTTTACGTCTGCGCGACTTTCAGCAACCCTTCGCGCGCAATAAAGAGGAGTTGGAAGGCTGGACCCTCGATAGCCCAGACCAGTACACGCTCGGTGACGTGGTACGAAACGTCCACCCGACGATCCTTATCGGCTGCTCCGCCCAGCCCGGTGCCTTCACCGAGGACATCGTCAAGACGATGGCTGCCCAGTGTGAGCGTCCGGTCATCATGCCACTGTCGAACCCGACCCGTAAGGCTGAAGCCCTGCCGTCCGACGTACTCACGTGGACTGACGGGCGTGCTTTGGTCGCTACCGGTTCGCCGTTCAAGCCAGTCATGATCAATGGCGTGACCTATCAGATCGCGCAGGCAAATAACGCTCTAGTGTTCCCAGGAATTGGTTTGGGAACTATCGCTGTTCGGGCGTCCCGGGTCACTAGCGGCATGATCGCGGCCGCTGCCGAGGCGGTGGCGATGCATATCGATAACCGCGTTGTGGGAGCTTCGCTGTTGCCGTCAATCAAGAGCCTAAGGCCACTGTCGGCATCTGTGGCCATTGCTGTCGCCCAGCAGGCGATGGAGGAGGGCGTGGCAACCGAGGTCACAGACAATCCAGTTGAGAAGGTGTTCTCGGCGATGTGGCAGCCGCGTTACCCGCGCATCGCGGTTGTCTGATGCGCTGACGTGAGAGGTCGGCTGATGCCAGGCTCGCGCTTCATGCGCATGCTTTGTATGAGGCGCGAGCTACGCCCTGATCATTAATGCCGAAATGGGGGAGGACATCCCTGACCCGTGGGTAAGCATGACGGTGGCATCGGTTCGTGGGCAATCGATAGTGATCGTGCCGTGGACCTTGTGGCCTTGGGATACACCAGTGCCGAGTGAGCCTGTAGGGGGCTGGCTCGCCTGATGGATATCGGTTGACTGGTTCTCCATGATGAAGAAGGTGTAGTCGGTCAAAGAACCTTTGGTGACCGCAATGGTCATCGTGAGGGTGACGGTGTTAGGCCCCCATTCCACGTGGTCGATTGACCACCTCCCCTCGGTGTCATCATCCTTCGAGGAGAAGGGTAATGAGGAGGTGACCGCGGTAGCCGATGCCGGAATGGGCGTCGGAGTAGAGGACGCGGACGTCGCAATGGGGGACGGCGTCGGCGTGACGGGGTTCGCCGGCTCGGTGGTGACCCGGCGTGCAACGATGACCAGCGCGACGACGAGCGCTGTCACGATGATGACGGCGATCCAGCCGCCGTGGCGTTTCGGCGGCCGGTACTGGCTGATGTCAGGCGGTTGGTTCATGGTGGCTCTACTGTACGTTGTTGCGCACGGCTGATGTTGTCCACAGCGTGGCGTCAAGACAAGGTGGCGCAGATGGGAGTTGTCCACAGATTCGAAATTGCTTGGCGAATGTGGTGGGGTCGAGACGACAACTGGAGGTATGACAGCACTACATTCCTCCGCCACTGATAACCGTGATCCGCTGACCGTCAGAACCGTCGAAGAAGCGGTGACCTTGGCGCCGTACCTCTTGGGATTTCAGCCTACTGAGAGCCTGCTCATGATTGTCGCCGACGACGGTGCCGCGTGTCAGGGTTTCGTTGCCCGAGTTGATCTTGATGGCCTCGAATCCGCACCGGCTATGAATGCCTTCGCTGCGCGGGTCGGTCCCTTGGCAGGGCAGGGTCGAACGGTCGTCTTAGCGTTCAGCAAAGATCAAGATCGCGGTATGGCGACTCTGGCATCGGCCGTCGAGGCGATGAAGGGCATGAATATTGGTGACGCCGCGTGGACTGACGGTGAGTATTGGCGCAGTATCTTCTGTGATGAACAGGGTTGTGGCGAAAACCACCGCTTTGTTCCGGATCCGACCATTGCAGCCGAGGCGGTCTATCGCGGGCTAACCGTCCTGCCCAGTCGCACCAGCCTCGTCGATAAACTCTCGGGCCCTGGGCGCACCTGTGATCCAGATACTCGCAGACTTCTGGCCAATTCCCGGCGGCGGCTTTCCCGTAAAGATGACAACACCGTGGAGGTCAGGTGTCAAGCCCTCTTTGGGTCTGGCGATGAGATCAACGATGCGGTTGTAACGGAGCTAGCGGTTGCCGTCCAGCGTTCCGACATAGCGCGCAGACTGTGGATGTCAATGGAACGGACCGAGGCGTCACGGTGGCTCAGAATATGGAGTCGAGCAGTCGAGATCATTCCTGATCGGATGGCGCCAGCACCGCTGTCTCTGTGCGGACTGGCAGGATGGTTGAGTGGTGAAGGAGTAGTGGCGGCGGTGTGCGCTCGGCGATGCGAATTTATGGTGGGAACAGCCGACCTGCCAGCTGCGCTGGCAGTCATCGTTGACGCTTTTGTACCGCCCAAGTTGTGGGACGTGATGGACCATGACCCGACAGTGATTGCCCACCCATTTGTAGAAGAGCAGGTAGACGAGGAGATCAACTTATCGGCGTAGCGACGGAAGTTACACCCGCGTACCGACGAGGTGACCGATGAGATAGGTGATCGCCATGGAACAAATACCGACGATGATATTGCGGGCGACTGGACGGGTCTTTCCGCTGCCACTGGCAAGAGCCGAGCCCAAACCGGTGAGGAACAGGCCGACGATCGTTGCGGCGATGGTGATGTAGACCCGGGTCGCGGTCGGGGAACACACCATGACCAGCAGTGGTACTAGGGCGCCGACGGTGAACGCCGCCATCGAGGCGAAGGCAGCATACCACGGGTTGGTGTATTCGTCGGGGTCAAGGCCTAGCTCGGCTTCGGCGTGGGCGCGCAGCGGGTCGTGGGCGGTGAGCTCCAGAGCCACCTGACGAGCAGTGCCACGGGACAGCCCCTTTTCCGTGTAGATCTCCGTGAGCTCCTCAAGCTCCTCGTCGGGGAAGTCGCGTAGCTCAGCGGCTTCCTTAGCCATGACGGTCTTTTCAATGTCGCGCTGGGAGCTCACGGAAACGTACTCGCCGCCAGCCATCGACAAAGCGCCGGCGGCCAGACCAGCCAGACCAGCAATGAGGAGGGAGGAACGGTCGACGGTGGCGCCAGCGACGCCCATCACGATGCCGGCCGTCGAAATGATGCCGTCGTTGGCGCCCAGCACTGCGGCACGCAGCCAATTGAGTTTCGAATTGAGGCTACCCGTGCCCTTGTCAGGTTCGTGAGGCTGACGGCTGGACGTCGAAAAGCGAGTTGATTCGGTCGAAGAAGCGTCGTGGGCGAGGGCCAAGGCGGACGTGTTCGGGATAGAGGACATCTCCGTCTCCTCCTTAGGCGTGTTCACGCCGTGCGCCGTGATGCTCACTCCGTTACTGTGCCCTTGTCCGAGGCTGCCTACAAGGAAGGACAGGGAACCCTGACGCCTGGTGTGGGGAGGTTTCGCTAGACTCAAGCCCATATGTGTCGCGGGTCTGGTTAGACCCGTAGTGGATCCGAGAGGTGTGACGTGAGCGACCAGGTGCGCGAGACAACGGGCTACGACGCAGTCGCAGCCCAGGAGAAGTGGTCCAAGTATTGGGAGGAGCACCGCACCTTCGCCTCCCTTGATGACGGCTCCAGGGAGCGTCGCTACGTGCTTGACATGTTCGCCTACCCCTCCGGCGACCTTCACATGGGGCATGCTGAGGCGTTCGCCATTGGCGATGTGCTGGCCCGTTACTGGCGTCTGCGTGGATTCGACGTGTTGCACCCGGTGGGCTGGGACTCCTTCGGTCTGCCGGCTGAGAACGCCGCGATCAAGCACGGGACCCATCCCGCGGAATGGACCTACCGCAATATCGACACTCAGGCGGCCTCTTTTAAGCGGTACGCGGTTTCCTTCGACTGGTCGATGAGGCTGCATACCTCAGACGAGGAGTACTACCGCTGGACCCAGTGGCTGTTTAACCGTTTCTTCGAAAAGGGACTGGCCTACCGTAAGGACTCCTGGGCTAACTGGTGCCCCATCGACCAGACGGTGCTCGCCAATGAGCAGGTCAAGGATGGGTGTTGCGAGCGTTGTGGTGCTGTCGTCACCAAGCGTCAGCTCAACCAGTGGTATTTCCGCATCACTGACTACGCTCAGCGCCTGCTCGACGACATGGACCAGATCGAGGGGAAATGGCCTGAGCGTGTGCTGTCGATGCAGCGCAACTGGATCGGTCGTTCCGAAGGTGCCTACGTTGATTTCACGATTGATGGTCACAAGGAGCCAGTGAGGGTTTTCACCACCCGTCCGGACACCCTGTACGGAGCTACCTTCATGGTGGTGGCTCCTGACTCGGCCCTGGCCCAGGAGATCGTCTCCGATGAGGCCCGGCCAGCCTTTGAAACCTACCTCGATGAGGTCAAGAAGAAGTCCGAAATTGAGCGGCAAGCCACCGATCACGAGAAGACTGGAGTGCCCCTCGGGGTCGAGGCGACTAACCCTGTCAATGGTGCCAAGGTTCCGGTGTGGGCTGGTGACTATGTGCTGGCGGACTACGGGACGGGTGCCGTCATGGCTGTGCCCGCCCATGACCAGCGCGACCTCGACTTCGCTCGCACATATGGCATTGACGTCATCCCGGTCATCGACACTGGCGAGGCTGATCCTCGCGAGTCTGGGGTCGCTACGACGGGTGATGGCGTTTACCAAAACTCCGGATTCCTCAATGGCATTGCCACTAAGGCTGAGGCCATCGCGAAAATGTGCGAATTCCTTGATGAAAAGGGGATCGGTGAGCCGACAATCACCTATCGGCTGCGCGACTGGCTGCTAAGCCGTCAGCGTTTCTGGGGATGCCCCATCCCGATCATCCATTGTGAGTCCTGCGGCGACGTCCCGGTCCCTGATGAACAGCTGCCAGTCAAGCTGCCTGATCTCCGCGGCGCCGAGCTTGCCCCTAAGGGAACGTCACCGCTGGCTGGCGAAGAGGCCAGCGAATGGCGTTCGGTGGCCTGCCCGTCGTGTGGGGGAGCTGCCCAGCGTGACACCGACACCATGGACACCTTCGTGGACTCGTCGTGGTATTTCATGCGCTATTGCTGTCCGCACTATGACAAGGGCCCGTTTGATGTGGAGGCAGTTCGTCGTTGGATGCCGGTAGCCCAGTACATCGGTGGCGTCGAGCATGCCACTATGCACTTGCTGTACTCCCGGTTCTTCACCAAAGTGCTGTATGACCTCGGCATGGTCGACTTCACCGAACCGTTCCAGCGGCTCATGAACCAGGGTCAGGTCATCAATGAAGGCCGGGCAATGTCGAAGTCGCTGGGCAATGGCGTGGACCTCGGCAAGCAGATCGACGAGTTCGGTGTCGACGCAGTACGTACCACCGTTATCTTCGCCGGTCCACCAGATGAAGACATTGATTGGGCCGACGTCTCACCGGCCTCGACTCTAAAGTTTTTGCAGCGTGCCTGGCGCGTGGCTGCTGAGGTCACGAGCGATCCTGACGCTGACCTGACACAAGGCGACTCCACCCTGCGTCGGGTTACCCATCGCAGCATCGCCGACATCACCGAGTTGCTGGAGGGCGGGCGTTACAACGTCGTTGTGGCGCGGATCATGGAACTGGTCAATGCCACCCGTAAGGCCATTGATTCGGGGTGCGGCCCAGCTGATCCTGCAGTGCGCGAGGCCGTCACCTTTACTGCCCAGGCGCTATCTTTAGTGGCCCCGTACTTGGCTGAGGAGATGTGGGAGATGCTCGGCTTGGAGCCCTCGGTTGCCAACTCTCATTGGCCCACTGCTGACGAGAAACTGCTGGTAGCCGACAAGGTGACCATGGTCGTCCAGGTGACGGGCAAGGTACGCGCTAAGCTCACAGTGAGCCCCGATATCACCGAGGCCGAGGCCCGCGAGGTGGCTTTAGCCGACGTTAATGTGCAGCGGTTTACTGAAGGTAAGGAGATCGTCAAGATCATTGCCAAGCTGCCGAAGATGATATCGATCGTCGCGAAATAACGACTTAACCCGTTCCGGCACGAGGCGGCGGGCCTGTGGATAGCAGGCTGGCCGTCGCGTCGTGTTATCCACAGGTTTGAAATTGCCTGGCGAAATTCGGTTGTCCCGACGACAACTGAAGGTATGAATGACGACTACCGAGACCGTCTTGAAGACCTCATCGCGCGGCTGCCTGCCCGAAACCTGGGGCCCCGACGCTCGGCGACCCCAGCGGAGGAGGAACCGGCCCAGGAGGAGACTCCACCTCCTCGACGAACAGTGAGCCGAGTCCATGCCTCAGCAGTGGGGGTATTGCTCGTTGTGGCGTTGTCCGTCATCGCTGTCTGGCTGATGCGCTCGAAACCTACCGAAGTGCCAGCGGGTGCTGTCATGGTGTCAACGGTGCCCGAGGGCACGACTATGCCCGGCAGGGAGACAACCGAGTCAGAAGCGTCGTCTGAAAGCACCACGCCCGCCGCGCTCCCGGTCGCAACGACGACGCCCGCAGTGGGTGCACCCATCCAGGTTCACGTGGCCGGACGAGTGAAGCATCCCGGTGTGTACACGGTTAATCCCAACGCCCGTGTCGCTGATGCCATTGAAGTCGCGGGCGGGATGACGGCGGGCGCCCACCCCGGTCGTCTCAATCTTGCTGCCCCGGTCTGTGATGGGTGCCAGGTATGGATCCCCGTAGGTGGAGACGGAGCAGTGACACCACCCAACCAAAGCGCTGGCGGTTCGTCGGGGGCTGTTGAAGGGTCGGGACGTAGTTCTGGAGTAGCAGCGGCTTCGGGTAGCGGTAAAGCTCCAGTTGATCTCAACACTGCAAATCAAAGCGAACTTGAGACGATTGACGGGGTCGGTCCAGTAATGGCGGGCAAGATCATGGCTTGGCGCCAGGAACACGGACAGTTCGCCTCGGTTGACCAATTACGGGAGATTTCTGGGATCGGGGCAAAGACGTTCGAGAAGATCAAGCCGTATGTCACCGTCTAAATCTCACCGTGATGACTATCAACGCCAGGTTGTTTCGACCCCCGATGTGCGCATGGTTCCGGTGGCCATCACGGCATGTGGGATGGCTGCTGTCGGTACCGGCGGTCATCGCTGGATGATTCTTAGTGCCGGAATTGGATGCCTTGCCGCAGGCATGATCGCGGTAAAGCGTAAGGCGTGGTTGGTTGTGGTATCCGCCGCGGTGGGGTTGACCGTCCTCATGAGCGCCGGAATGCGCGACCTCGTTGTCCACCACACCGGTGTTGCTGAGCTTGCCCAGGAAGGAGCCGCAGTGACGGTGACAGGTCGCGTCGCCGCCGACCCACGGATCTTCGAGGTAAGTGGTTCGGGTGGGAGCACCGTCATGATCACTCTGGTAGCCCATCGCATCGTCGCAGAAGCCCAGGCTATTGATCAATCGGTAAGGGTAGTCGCCATGGCGTCGGGATCCACATCGGGCCCAGCGACGACGGTGGTCGTCGGGCAACAGGTTCAGGTGCGGGGACTGCTGACTCCGCCACGGGAAGGCCGGGCTGAAGCAGCGGTACTGAAGCTACGGGCCCCGCCGAGGGTCGTCGCACCTCCCGGGCCTCTTGACCGTGGGGTCAATCGTTTTCGCGCCGGTCTGGTCAGTGCTGTCGCCGGATGTCCAGAAGGTCAACGGGCTATCGTTCCATCGCTTGTTGTGGGGGACACCGCTGCGGTCTCGGAAGAGATGTCCGAGGATTTCCGAGTGACGGCGTTAACTCATCTCATGGCCGTGTCTGGAGCCAACCTTGCCTCCACGACGGCCCTGTTGTGGTGGATAGGTGCGTGGTGCGGCCTGAAGCGGCGAGGGTTAAGGGCGACGTCGATAGCTGGCGTCGTCGTGTTTGTGGTGGTGTGTCGGGCCGAAGCCTCGGTGGTGAGGGCGGCCGCGATGGGAGTGGTCGCCATGGCTGCGACGGGGGTCGCATTCGACCGACGCGGTGGAATCCGAACCTTAGCTGTCGCGGTGACTGGGCTGATGCTTATCGATCCATGGTTAGTGAGATCGGTGGGTTTCTGGCTGTCAGCCTGCGCCACGGCTGGCATCTTGTGGTGGGCTCAACCGTGGTCGGTCGCGATGGAATGGGCACCAGCCTGGCTAGCGGTAGGCGTCACAGTGCCATGGGCAGCCCAGGTGACGACTCAGCCCGTCATCACCTGGATGGCTGGCACCGTATCGACTACCGGCCTCGTCGCTAACCTCGCGGCCGCCCCCTTTGTACCACCAGCCTCGGCACTAGGGATGGTGACCGGGCTTCTCGCCTTCATCTGGCCGCCTCTGGGGACGCCGTTCGGGCGGCTTGCCGGGTGGTGCGTCCAACCGATTATCTGGATAGCTCACTTTGGTGCCAAGGCGCCATCTGGTCTGATCAGGTGGCCAGCAGGCGGATGGGCTCTTGGGGTGCTGGCCGGGCTATGTGTGGGATTGGCCTTGATCACTCCAACGGTCTTGGCGAGGCCTTGGTTGACTGCGCTTGCAGGACTAGCAGTCATAGCAGCGATGGTCGTGCGTCCTCCCCTCCCAGGCTGGCCGGGACAGTGGCAGGTGGCGATCTGTGACGTCGGTCAGGGCAGCGCGGCTCTGGTGCGTGCTGGCCCACATGAGGCTGTCGTCGTCGATACTGGGCCAGATCCGCACAGACTGAGTCGTTGTCTGGATGACCTCGATGTTGCCCAAGTGCCGATGGTCATCCTCAGCCACTTCCACGCCGATCATGTCGACGGCCTCAACGCCGTTCATGACCATGGCCTGACGAGGGCCATCGTCGTGTCCCAACTGTCCTCTCCTCCTTGGTCAGCGAAGCGGGTGGCGCAAACGGCTGCGCAGCTGGGCGCCAGGGTTGTCGAGGCTAACCCGGGCCGTGTGATGACGGCTGGAACGGCAAAACTTGAACTGTGGGGAGGAACCCAGCTTTCCGATACCGGTAAAGATGAATCAGGAGAGGAGCATGCTGTCGAGAACAACTCGTCGGTTGTGATCAAAGCGACGGTTGACGAGTTGAGAGTTGTGCTTCCCGGAGACGCCGAACCTGAAGAACAGCACCATATTCTGACCGGAGGCACGGACCTGTCGAGTGATGTCCTTGTGCTGCCTCATCACGGATCGGCCCGTCAAGATGAGGGCTTCTGGGCGGCGACCGGGGCAAGTGTGGCGGTGGCATCTGCTGGCCAGGGAAATCCCTTCGGACATCCCTCATACAAGGCATTATCTTTGGCTAAACGGATGGGGATGCAGCTGCATCGCACTGATCTTGAGGGGACGGTGCTATTGGCTCGCAATGGTGGGTCCGTATTGGTCCAAACACGGTCGTGACGTTCCGTGTCGTCGGGAACGTCGTCGATAGCTGTCGGCCGGCCGCGCTAACCTGATCGGTCGGTTCACAGTGAGCTGTTGCGGGAAGGAGAACAGGTGGCGTCACGGTTCACGGCTCAAGGGCCTCGTATGCCGATGCGTTTGCGCACCTGGCAGCGAGAAGCGCTGGATTCATACCTGGCTACTAGCCCTCGTGACTGGCTGGTTTGTGCTACCCCGGGAGCCGGTAAGACGACGTTCACTTTGGCCGTTGCTGCACATCTGTGGCAGGACCACGTTATCAACCGCGTCATCGTGGTGTGCCCGACCGATCACCTGCGCTCTCAGTGGATTGCTGCGGCCCGTGGACTTGGGCTGCACTTGCGCGACACAACCAATGCTGAGGCGCTCCCACCCGATTGCCACGGATGCGTTGTCACCTATGCCCAAGTCGCCCAGAAGCCGGCCCTACACGCAGCCCGCGCCACCAATATGCGCACCCTGGTCATCTTCGACGAGATACACCACGCCGGCGATGTCATGAGCTGGGGATCCGGCGTCATTGAGGCCTTCTCAGGGGCCGTGCGGCGACTTGGCGTGACAGGAACTCCCTTCCGGTCTGACGAGGCCAGGATCGCCCACGTTCGATATGAGGAAGTCAGTGACGGAGCCTTCGAGTCGGTAGCCGACTACACCTATGGATACGGCGATGCCCTGCGTGACGGCGTGGTGCGTCCCGTTACCTTCGCTACGTACACCGGGCGCTCCACCTGGACTGACGCTGTGGGTGAGACCCACACGGCCATCCTTGGTGATTCCGAACTCACCAAGGCGCATGAGGAGATGGCCTGGCGCACCGCCTTGGACTCTGACGGCGAGTGGATTGCCCATGTCATGGCGGCAGCGTGGGCACGAGTGAGCCAGCTACGCGAATCGGGCACGATCCCGCATGCCAAGGTGCTTATCCCAGCCTCTAATCAGAAGGTTGCTAAGGAATATGCCGAAGTCTGGCGAGACGTTACCGGCAATGAACCGTCCGTGATCCTCTCGGAGGACGCGGCCTCGGCTAAGAAACTCGCCGCCTACCGCGATGATCCAGACAAGATTTGCGCGGTGTGCGTGCGTCTTATCACTGAGGGTGTTGACGTCCCGGACGCAGCCGTTCTCATCTACTCGACGACGGCGTCCACCCCGCTATTCTTCGCCCAGATGGTGGGACGTGTGGTTCGAGCCCGGAACCGTTGCGAACGGGCCACGGTCTTTCTGCCCGCGGTGGGACGGCTCCTCGATCTCGCGTCCCAGATGGAGGAGGTGCGCGACCACGTGATCGGTCCGCCCGCCGAGCCCGACCTCATTGAGGAGTTCGACACTCGTGAGCGCTCTGAGCCGGACCCTAACGCCGGTACCTGGCAGGCCGTCGCTTCCGACGCTATCCTCGGCGAGGTCATCGACACTTATGCTCCCTCGGACGGTGGTCTCTTCGCCCTTGACGGTCTGCTCAGCCCTGAGCAGGAGCGGGCTTTGCTAGCCCGCGACGAGAAGATTCGCGCCGAACAGGCCCGTCGCATCGCCTCGGCCCGCCGCGCGTCAAAAGCCTCGAGGGAGGCCGAGGAGAGGCAGGCACGCCGAGAGGAGGCGGTTGCTTTACAGCGCCGCGGCGGATCCACTATTGACACCATCAGC
Source organism: Cutibacterium sp. 37298 (assembly GCF_023838685.1). Taxonomy (NCBI): domain Bacteria; kingdom Bacillati; phylum Actinomycetota; class Actinomycetes; order Propionibacteriales; family Propionibacteriaceae; genus Cutibacterium; species Cutibacterium sp. 37298. The sequence continues at coordinate 549,005 of NZ_JAJNRJ010000002.1, read as the reverse complement.
GACCCGCGTGAGATGCGACGCGAAATACATCGCGCCTTACTCGATTATTCCCGCCACCATGACCTAACTCCGCAGGCCGGTTGGGGCCAGTTATACCGAGAAGTTCCTGGGCCGAAAAATGAATCGGCCTCGATGGACTTGCTGCGTACTCGGTTGGAGTGGCTGCATTCTCACTGAACCAATCAGACCGACTCTGGGAACATGCGATATTTTAATTCAGCGCATTCTAGCCTTGGTATGTGCCATGTTGCCTACGTTCTCCTTGACTGCTGATGTTTGAGAGATGGATCATGTATCGGTTACTCATGGTGCGATTTCAGTGATGCCTTTCAGGTATCAGAAAAACCTTTGATCTCTGCCCTTTTCGCGGCAGCGTGGCTTTTATTAGGACGAGGTGTTGCGTGAAGCTCGTTTTGAAGCCTTGGGATCTATGGTGAATTTTTCAACAGTGCGATGTGGCGATAGTGGAAATCTGGCCCTAGCGGATTCAGGGATTTACCGTCGATCCCTCCGGGGTGAGACCAGAGATATTTGGGTAGACCTACGGTGAAAAGGGAGTATGGCCCATGCAGGCTTCACTCGCTCACTGGCGCGGCTACCGATCCTGCGGCATCCTTGGACAGGTGAACTCGGTCTATGGCACGGCTTTGTTGGTCCAGGGTGCGGAGGCCCTATTGTCGGACAGGGCCGTTGATGCCCGGATCAAGGCCGCCCGTCGGGAGTTTCCAGATGCCGAACTCGTCGAGTTGGAAGGTCGGGAAGTCGACGCTGGGCGATTCGTTGAGGCCACCGGAGGGTCACTGTTTAGTCAAGCGACGATCGTCGTCGTCAATGCTGTGTCTGATCTCGACAAGGATCTGTTTGACCTTGTTGCCACCACTGCAGCAAATCCTCCTGACACCCTGTGTCTCATCTTGGTCCATCCAGGCGGGGTCAAAGGTAAAGGGTTGCTGACCAAACTCACGAAAGCCAAGGTGGAGACCGCCAAAGTCGATGTCCCTAAGCCATGGGCGATCCCGGACTTCATCGTAAATGAGGCACGTCGGGGCCACCTCGACATGGACCGCGACGCCGTCAATGCTCTGCACCAGGCTCTCGGAAACGATTTGCGCACTCTGGCAGCAGCTGTCGGTCAGCTCGCGAGCGATTCCCCGAATGGGCGAGTTGGAGCTGAGGCGGTCACGACCTATTTCGGTGGAAGGGCGGAGATCTCGGCTTTTAATGTTTCCGACGCCAGCTTAGAAGGACGGCTCCCTGATGCGTTGGAGGCCTTACGCTGGGCCTTGTCGATCGGGGTGCAACCGGCTGCGGTGACGGCTGCGATGGCACGCGGACTGCGGTCGGTGGGTCTCTACCTGGATCTGCGAAGCCAGCGGATGGGGGATAAGCAACTCGCCCAAACTATTGGCGTATCGCCATGGAAACTCAAGTCCCTCAACAAGCAGGCTCGGTCGTGGAGCAAAGCTGGCGTCGCAAGAGCTATCCGGCTCGTCAACACGTGCGATGCTGCCGTCAAAGGGGCTGCTGTTGACCCCGATTATGCCCTGGAATCGATGCTGATCGCTATCGAGGAGGCTCGCCAAGCCTGATCGGGGCCGCCCATCGGTTGGGCGGGCTTAGTGCTTCTCCCATCGGGGACACACATCAAGCGCCCCAACCACCCAGTGGGTCGAGGCGCTGTGTGTATTCTCCTGGAACTCACCAGGAGAGGAAGATTCAGGCGGCCAGCAAGTTGAGCTTTTTGGAAATGGCCGACTTGCGGTTGGCGGCCTGGTTCTTGTGAATAACGCCCTTCGATGCGGCCTTATCGAGCTGACGGTTAGCGACCCTGGCGGCCTTAGTAGCGGCCTCGACGTCGCCGGCCTCAGCCGCGCGACGGAAGTTGCGCACGTAGGTGCGCAGGGCGGACTTGACAGCCTTGTTGCGCTGGCGCGACTTCTCATTGGTCTTCACGCGCTTGATCTGCGACTTAATGTTCGGCACTGGGCAGCCTCTGATTCCTTGGTCGATGTACGTGGAGTGCGCCAGAAAGGCACGACAGGACACGCTACCAAATCAATGCGGCTGGACCCAAATCAGTCGACCTCTGTGAGTTATGCATGGTCAGGCCTGAGAGCGGTCGCTTAGCCAAAGGCACTCATAGGGGGCGAGGCGCAGGTTCATGGGAGTCAAGTCGTAATCGAACCCGCTTAGCACCTCGGTGACGACGTCGTCGAGCTCAGAGCGCAGGGTTTCCATGGGGAACCACACTTCGTGCTCACTGACGTTGTATAGCTCAATCATGCGGCCTTCCGGATGTGGACGTCCCCACATAATGACCTTACGGTGAGGCGAAGGCAGGACTACCGTGTCGACGGAGGCATGGAACTCGGGGCTGCGGCGTCGCGCATTGATGGCCCGGAGCACCCCGTTCCATATTCGACCAGGAACGCTGTGCGGCTCGTCGTGGGCTTGCTCGACCATCGACCAGTTCATCATAGGTCGATGGACCCAGCGGTTGTCGTCGGCATGACCGGGATCACGTTGCCAGTCGTCGTTGAGCATCCCGACCTCGTCTCCCATCCAGATTAGTGGTACTCCACCGTACCCGAGGATCGCGGTGTGCAGCATGACGATCCGGGCGATGGCAGCGTCAACACCAGCTGGGTCGTCGGACTCCAGGGCAGATTCCAGCCCCGCCAGGCTTGCTAAGGAGCCACTAATTCGACGGTCGCCGGTAACCGGGTTGTCTTGGAAGACCAGACCACGGGCGAAGGATCCAGGGAATTTCCCGGAATAGAAGTCGGAGAGGAACCGCCGGTGGGCGACGGGGTCAAGGCCAGTTTCACGGGCGTCGGCATCATCGACGGTCCACCCAATGTCGTCGTGGCATCGAGCGTAGGTGGCCCAGGTTGTCGTCGAGGGTTTGTCGGGCGTCCGACTCAACGCTGTTTCCATGAGGCTGACGTTGCGGGTAGCCAGGGCGCTCCACAGCTGCACCATGAGGCTGTTGTGATAGATCATGTCGCAGACTTTTCCCCAGTGGCGCCCGCGTCCGAAATATCCCGTGAGATCGTCGGGGCCGACGATGGCATCGGCCATGAAAGCGACGGCGGGCGCGACGATCCGTATCGCCTGACGCAATGACTGAGTGATGTCGTGAACTTCCGGAAGGTTCTGACAGTTGGTGCCGAGTTTCTTCCAGATGAAGGAGATGGCGTCGAGGCGGAACACCTCTGACTCCGCGATTAGCCAGCACACACATCAGGTCGAGGAATTCGCAGAAAACGTCAGCGTTAGCCCAGTTGAGATCCCACTGGAATTCGTTGAAGGTCGCCCATACCCACCCCTGGCAGTCGTCGTCCCAGCTGAAATTGCCATGCGCGAAGTCCGGAAAAACGTCCGGAAGGTTCTTCTCCCAGGCGTCAACCTCGTCTTGAGTCGACAGAATATGGAAATAGTCGCGGTACTTCTGCTGACCAGCCCGAGCTCGTCGAGCCCATTCATGCTCGGCCGCTACGTGGTTAACGATGAGGTCCATGACGAGGGATATGCCGTGGGCACGCAGGGTAGCCGTGAGGTCAGCTAGGTCATCCATGGTGCCCAGATCCGTGCGGATAGTGCGATGGTCTGCAACGGCATAGCCACCATCGTCAGTACCTTGGCGAGGTTGCAGCAGGGGCATGAGATGCAGATAGCGCACACCCATGTCGCAGAGGTGATCGAGGTGGTCGCTTATACCTTTGAGGGTGCCGGAGAAATGGTCGGTATAGGTTGCATAACCGATCATCGTCGGTTGTTGAAGCCAGTCGGGCTCCAAGAGGCGGGCTTCGTCGAGGCGCTTGAGATCATCAGGACGTTCGGCACACCGTTGTAGCAGGATGGCGCGGATTCTCTGCAGGGTTTCATCGGCGCGGTCACCGTAAACCCTGCTCAGCCCGATCCATAGATCAGGTAGGTAGTGCTCCCAGCGGAGGTCGAAAGATTGCTGGGTGGAAGAATCTAGGCTCACATGTCCGAGACTGTCGTCGGCGACCATAGTTCGAGCCTAGCCGGGTTGCGTGCGACGGTGTGATCGTAACTGAAAGCACAGTGTCACTGGCGCGTGAGAGACTACATGTTGAGCCGGGCATCCCCGGCACCATCATCGATATATGAGGGAGCAGATGTCCGCGCCTCAGCCTGGCAGTACAGATCCGGCCGCCATCCGGAACTTCTGTATCATTGCACACATTGACCACGGCAAGTCGACCCTAGCCGATCGGATGTTGCAAATCACTGGGGTCCTTGACGAGCGCAGTGCTCGCGCCCAGTACTTAGACCGCATGGATATTGAGCGGGAACGCGGAATCACCATCAAGTCCCAGGCAGTGCGGATGCCGTGGGAGGTTGACGGCGTCACTCACCTTCTCAACATGATCGACACTCCTGGGCACGTCGACTTCTCCTACGAGGTATCCAGATCTCTGCAGGCCTGTGAAGGAGCGATTTTGCTCGTCGACGCGGCCCAGGGCATCGAAGCCCAGACGTTAGCCAACCTGTATCTGGCTTTGGAAGCTGATCTGGAGATCATTCCAGTGCTCAACAAGATCGACTTGCCTGGTGCTGAGCCGGATCGTCATGCTGCCGAGATCGCCGGAATCATTGGTTGCGACGAGTTTGAGGTGCTGCGAGTTTCGGCAAAGACTGGTGAGGGCGTCAGCGATCTGCTCGATACCATCGTCGCTAAGGTGCCAGCTCCCGAGGGAGTGTCCGACGCGCCTGCTCGGGCCCTCATTTTTGACTCGGTCTATGACACGTATCGCGGTGTCGTCACGTATGTCCGCGTCGTTGACGGTGCTCTGCGCCACCGTGAGAAAATCCTTATGATGAGTACCGGCGCAGCACACGAGGTGCTTGAGATTGGCGTCATATCCCCAGAAATGGTGCCGGCTCAGGGGCTGTCGGTGGGGGAGGTCGGGTACCTCATCACCGGCGTCAAGGATGTCCGTCAATCCCGAGTCGGCGACACTGTCACCAATGCCTCCAAGCCCTCTGAGAAAGATCTTGGCGGCTATCAGCACCCCAAACCAATGGTGTATTCGGGACTCTTCCCGATTGATGCCAAGGATTTCCCTGACTTGCGTGATGCTCTTGACAAGTTGCAGCTCAACGACGCTGCCCTGGTCTACGAGCCTGAAACCTCGACGGCCCTGGGCTTTGGCTTTCGGGTCGGGTTCCTCGGGCTGCTGCACATGGAGATCGTGCGCGAGCGTCTAGAGCGCGAGTTCGACCTTGACCTCATCTCCACAGCTCCCTCCGTGGTTCACCACGTCCTCATGGAAGATGGATCGACTGTCACCGTGACAAACCCGTCGGAGTACCCGACTAGTGGGCGGATCGCTGAGGTGCGTGAACCCATCGTTGACGCCACCATTCTCAGTCCTGCCGAGTACATCGGCACCATCCTTGAGTTGTGTCAGCAGCGTCGTGGTGTTCAGCAGGGCTTGGATTATTTGTCGTCTGATCGAGTGGAAATCCGGTACCGTCTGCCGCTTTCGGAGATCGTTTTCGACTTCTTTGACCAGCTCAAGTCGCGAACCAAGGGGTATGCCTCGCTGGACTACCACGAAGCCGGGGAGCAGGCTGCCGACCTCGTTAAAGTCGACATTTTGCTTAACGGAGATCCGGTGGACGCTTTAAGCTCGATCGTCCACCGCGACAAGTCTTATTCCTACGGTGTCGCGATGGCCGCCAAGCTTAAGGAACTTATCCCGCGCCAGCAGTTCGAGGTGCCGGTCCAGGCCGCCATTGGCGCGCGGGTTATCGCTCGTGAGACCATTCGCGCCGTTCGTAAGGACGTGCTGGCCAAATGCTATGGCGGTGACATTTCCCGTAAGCGCAAGCTGCTTGAGAAGCAAAAGGCTGGTAAGAAGCGCATGAAGGTCGTCGGCTCGGTGGAGGTGCCTCAGGAGGCCTTTGTAGCTGCCTTGCGTACCGGAGAGTCCACGGAGAAAAAGTGAAGGGTCTGAAGGCGTACCGATTAGACGTTCCGCCCATGCTGGCCGATCGTGGTATTGATCGGATGCTCGCATTCGCCGTGCCTCTGACAGTGAGGTTCCGTGGCATTGAAGTGCGGGAGGGAACTCTGCTCCACGGTCCAGAAGGTTGGGGAGAGTGGTCGCCGTTTTGGGACTACGACCCGGTTGAGTCGGCGTCGTGGTTGCGCGCGGGAATCGAGGGTGCCACCCGGCGCCTACCCGTGGCGCGACGAGATCGGGTGCCGATCAATGTCACGATTCCCATCGTCGACGAGGATCGTGCCCGGAAGATGGCTGCCGAATCGGCCTGTCTGACGGCCAAGGTCAAGGTTGCTGACCCTCGTAGCGATCTGCGCGAGGATTGCCGACGGGTCGCCGCAGTGCGCGAAGCCATGCCAGACGGACACATTCGGGTGGACGCCAACACTGCCTGGGATGTTGATACAGCGGTCCGTGCGATTACCGAGCTTGACGCCGCAGCCGAGGGGCTGGAATATGTCGAGCAGCCCTGCGCAAGCGTGGCGGAGCTGGCCCAGGTCAGACGCAAGGTCAACGTGCCGGTGGCAGCTGACGAGTCAGTACGTAGAGCTGAGGATCCACTCGCGGTGGCACGTGCCGGTGCTGCCGATCTCCTCATCGTTAAGGCACAACCGTTGGGTGGAGTCGCCCGAGCCCTTGAGGTCATCGATGCTGCCGGGTTACCGGCCGTCGTATCCTCGGCTCTGGACACCAGTATCGGGATCGGGTTGGCTACTTATCTAGCGGCAGCCTTGCCCAGCCTTGACCACGCTTGCGGGCTGGGGACAATTCGTCTTTTTCAGGGTGATGTCAGCGCCTCGCCACTCCTTCCGGTTGACGGTTACCTGAGACCGCGGCGCGGGGAGGTTGACGTCGAGGTTGAGGAGTCGGATACGGATCTGTGTCCGAGGTGGTCACAGCGTTTGGCTCTCACCGTGGCCGCCCTTGTTGAGCGAGAACGGAGTTGAGGTGAACCCCTCTACAGCAGTCGCCCGACGTTTGGTGAGTGCTCTCGTTGGGGCCGGGGTCGAACACGTCGTGTATTGCCCCGGATCCCGGGATGCTCCTATCGGGTATGCGTTGGCTGATGCTGAAGCTGCTGGGTGGCTGCGGGTTTACGTGCGTCTGGACGAGAGGTCAGCTGGTTTCGTCGCCCTAGGGCTGGGCCGGGCTGGCTGCCCGGCTGCGGTAGTCACGACCTCGGGCACCGCGGTGGCCAACATTCACCCGGCCGTTCTCGAGGCCGACGCTGCCGGGGTGCCGCTTATCGTCCTCTCGGCCGACCGTCCCGCCGAGATGTGGCACACGGGGGCTAACCAGACGACTGTCCAAACCGGGATCTTCGGGTCCGCGCCACGTCTCAGCACTGATGTGCCGGCCGGATTCCCCGCCGACGAACGCCTCGACGCTCTTGTTCTACGGGCTGTGACAGCCGCGACCGGGGCGCTGAGCGCCGCCCCGGGCCCGGTGCACCTCAACGTGAGCTTTCGTGACTCGCTCGTGCCTGACGGGCCGTGGCGGCCGCAGGCATTGGTGCCCCGTCGGGTGAGTCCTTTCCCGACTGCACCGACGCCGCTGGTGATGCCTGCGCGGACGGTCGTCGTGGCCGGGGACGGCGCCGGATCGCTCGCCCGCGAGTTGGCACAGCAGGGCGGATGGCCTCTGCTGGCCGAACCCACCTCGGGCTCCCGGGTCGGGGGCAACGCTCTCACCGACTACCAGACGGTCCTGGGTAGCGAGCTGGTCGACGATGTCGAGGCTGTCCTCGTCCTGGGCCACCCCACTTTGTCGCGCCCGGTGTCGCGGCTGTTAGCGCGTCCCGACGTCACCGTCGTAACTGATCGCAGTCGGTGGACTGACGTCGCCGGGGTAGCCCGGGTCGTCACCGGACCGGTGGAACTGGCCGAGATCGATACCGACCCGGCATGGCTCGGCCGCTGGAAGGACGCAGACCGGCCCGTCGTACCGACCGCCAAGCAGCGCCTGTGCCGCGACATCTGGTGGGCCTGTACGACCCCGAACGCCCCCGTGCTTGTCATTGGCGCCTCCGAAGTCATCCGCTGTTTCGATCGATTTGCTGTGCCCGGCGACATCGCCCCAACGGCGCTGGCCAACCGGGGGCTGGCAGGCATCGACGGCACCATCGCTACGGCGATCGGTGTGGGGTTGGGCACCGGCCGGCCGGTGCGTGTTGTCGTCGGCGATCTCACCTTCGCCCACGACGCCATGTCCCTGCTGTTGGGAGAGGCCGAACCTGAACCTGACGTGCAGGTCGTCGTCCTGGACGACCGTGGTGGGGCGATCTTTAGCGGCCTTGAGCACGCCACTGCCCCCGCGCCTGTGCTGCGACGGATGTTTTTGACCCCTCAGCGTCTCGATTCCGCCGCCCTCGCGCACGCCCTCGGAGCGAGTCACCGGAGAGTCGCTCCAGACGACCTCCAGTTCCTCGACGAACCGGTTGTGGGTCGTCAGGTCGTTTTGGTGCCACTCACCTGACCGTTGGGCAGGGCGTCGCCGAAGGCTTCCATCTTGGCGCCAACCTCGATCCACTCCTTAGCAGGGTCAGAGGTTGGCAAGATTCCGGCTCCAGCGAACATTCTCACCTGGCGCGAGTCCTCACTGAACTGTCCACAGCGCAGCGCTAGGGCCCACTGTCCCGACCCGTCCGAGCTCATCCAGCCCACCGGCCCGGCGAACCGTCCCCGGTCCAAGTGCTCTATCTGCGCGATGAGCTCGTAAGAGGCCTCGCGGGGGGTGCCGCACACGGCGGCGGTCGGGTGCATTGCATCGACGATGCGCGCTGCGTTGGAGCCGTTCACCCTAGCGGTGACATCGGTCGCCAAGTGGACGACATTGGGGAGCTCCAAACGGAAAGGACCGCGGATGACAGGATCAGTCAGCCCGGCCTGGGCCAGTCGCCCGGTGACCGAGGCCACCGCCAGCTCGTGTTCGTGGCGTTCCTTGGGGTTGTCGAGCAGCTCGTGGGCCCAGGCCGGTTTGCGGGTGCCGGCCAGCACCCGACAGCGGAAGAGCCCGTCGCGGCAGTCGACGAGCAGCTCGGGGGTCGCCCCCACCAGCCCGTCGTGGCTGTACGTCCAGCAGCCGGGGAACCGTGCGGCCAGTCGTGAGGCGACCTGACTGCGGTCGATGGGCACCTTAGAGGTGATGTCGACCGCCCCGGCCAATACCACCTTCTCGAGCTGCCCGTCGTGGTCCAGCTGCTGGGTTGCCGCGGTAACCGACGCTGTCCATGTGGCTTCGTCGATGGCCGGTCTACGGGTCAGGTGTTTCCTCGGCTCGGGCCCCCACGTTCGTCGGGTGAGCCGCTGGTGATTCGTCACTTCGGTTGGCCCCCCGAGGTGACGACGTCGGATGAGCACCTGCGGGACCACGAGGAACCCGTCCTGGGTGCGCGAGAAGGGAAACGAGCCGAAGGCGACGAGGTCCTGCCCTTCGGAGGCCATCCGGCGCCAGGCGGACTCCACCGCTCCGTGACCGGAAGCGGTGATGCGTCGAGTGACGCCCCAGCCGACCATGGCGGGGGCGTCGTCGGAGTCGGGGGCCAACCAGATCCACGGGTCGACGCCCTCGGGCACCCAGTGGAGCACTTCATCGAGCCAGGCCGTTCCCGGCAGGGTCGAGACGGTGTCAGAGCAGGGCAGCAGGTTTAGCACGGGCTCGACCTTACTTGCTGAAGCCCACACAATGCTTTGCGGGAGACCTAGACTACGGGTGCCATCACGACGTTGTACGCAAACAATGTGGTCGCACCCAACGCCCAACCCGATATCAGTGTTTTATCTAGCGCCGTGACGCGCTCATGGCAAGCTTCGATGAGAGGTGATACGTCAGATTCGACTGACCACGATCCACTTCACTGCGTCGATATATCCGCACCCCAGCTCCGAAGGTTAGAAAACGTTCGGAGTTGAGGAAGAATGGAATGCCATGGGCTTGGGTGAGGTCAACGAACTGGCCGAGCGATTCGACGTGTGGGAAACCCCGGTGGTCCACTATGCGCTCGATCTCAGTGCGCCGTGAGGACTCTACATTCTCTGATTGTCATGGCTGTTCACAGATGTGTTCAGACGACGAGTGGACACATTGTGTCATCACAGAGCTTCCTGTCATGTGTGAATCAGACAGGAGGCTCTCAAGCGCAGCATGATCGGCGCGGCGCGGACCAAGGATTTCGCAGGTGACGTCTTGTGCGGGATGTCCCCGAAAACCAGCGGTCACACCCGCCAGGCTGCTCCGGACTCTAGCGTCGCCGTCGCTATTCGGCGTACCTCTACTCGGTCGATCTTGCCCGACGACAGCATCGGCAGCTCGTCGACCTCAACGATGACCCGCGGAGCATGGGCGCGTCCCAGACGTCGTCCGACGAGGTCGCGCAGCGCCTCGGGACCTCGCCACCCCCGCCCCGGGACGACGACGGCGGTGACAACCTGGCCCCAGGTGGCGTCCGCCAAGCCAAGGACGAGGCCGTCGCGGACCATGCCGGTGGCCCGGATCTGGTCGAGTACCTGACCGGCGGCGATCTTGAGCCCGCCCGAGTTGATGACGTCGTCGATGCGCCCGTCGATGACCAGGCGCCCACTCTGCCAATGCCCGAGATCCTGGGTGGCCAGCCACGGCCCGACCGGACCTTCGTCGAGGTAGCCGCTCATGATCATCGGCCCGGCGATGCGCACCCGGCTGTCGTCGGCCAGGTCGACCCGTACCCCTTCGAGTGGCACCCCGTCATAGACGCACCCGCCGCAGGTCTCGCTCATGCCGTAGGTCACCCGTACCGGGACGCCAGCCTTCTGGGCCCGCGACAGCAACGACGCCGACGCGGCGGCCCCGCCGACGAGCACCGCGGCACACCGGGTCAGGGCCTCCGTCCCAACCGGGTCGTCGAGGAGCCGCGACAACTGGGTAGGCACCACCGATATCGCCACCCGGCCATCGTCATGACGGTTTGCCGCCTCGTCGACGGCTGCCGCCACAGCCGGAGCATCGAGGCGCCCCTCGACCACCACGACCTCGCGACCGTCGCCGACGGCTCGGGCGACGACCTGCAGCCCAGCGATGTGATGGGGAGGCAGGGCCAGCACCCACGTGCATGGCCCTCCCAAGCGCTCCCGGGTGGCCGCACCCGAGGCTCGCAACTGCGTCGCCGACAGTCCGACGAGACGCCCGGTCCCGGAGGTTGACCCCGAGGTGCGTACGACGAGGGCGACCTCGTCTGGCAGCCACACCGTGCGGTCCTCGACATCTTGGAACACCGCCGGAGGCAACTCGTTGCCACCGGCCGGCACGAGCACCGACCGGGCCCCGTCGAACACTTCGGTCAGACGCCCAGCCAGCCAGTCGACGTCTTCGCGCGTGCGCTCGACGCGTACCACCCGCACCCGCGATGTCAGCTCGGATCCCACGACGGCCTCAGAAGTAATAGGGGTAGTCGGACCAGTCCGGGGAGCGGTGCTCGAGGAAGGCGTCACGCCCCTCCTGGGCCTCCTCGGTCATATATGCCATCCGGGTCGCCTCACCAGCGAATGCCTGCTGACCAGCGATGCCGTCGTCAACCATATTAAAGGCATACTTGAGCATCCGGATCGCCTGCGGGGATTTGCCAGCGATCGTCAGTCCCCACTCAATGGCGGTGTTCTCCAATTCAGCGTGGTCAACGGCCTGGTTGATGACGCCCCACTTTTCGGCCTGCTCGGCGTCATATGTTTCGGCGAGGAAGAAGATCTCGCGGGCTCGCTTGTCACCGATCTGGCGTGCCAGTAGGGCCGAACCGTACCCGGCATCAAATGAACCGACGTTGGCATCAACCTGCTTAAACCTGGCGTACTCGCGGCTGGCCACGGCCATATCGGCTACCACCATGAGGGAGTGGCCGCCGCCGGTTGTCCATCCAGGGATGGCGGCGATGATCGGTTTGGGGGTGGCACGCATGAGGCGTTGCACCTCAAGGATGTGAAGACGTCCCAGCCGTCCCTTCTCGATGTGTTCGCGTCGGGCGTCGGTGGCCAGGTCCTCGTCGCCGGAGGTTTCCTGCGACTCGTACTGGTATCCGGCGGCTCCGCGGATCCGCTGGTCGCCGCCTGAGCAGAAGGCGTACCCACCGTCGCGCGGGGAAGGGCCATTGCCAGTGAGGATGAGTGCCGCAACATCTGGGGTGCAACGGGCGGCGTCGATACAGCGGTACAACTCGTCAACCGTGTGGGGGCGGAAGGCGTTGCGGATGGCCGGGCGGTCGAAGGCAATGCGTACCACCGGCAGATCCTCCCCAGCCGGGGCGTGGTCAGACTTGCCCCGAGACACGAGGCGATGGAAGGTCATGTCGGTCAGCGGAGCCCCGGGAAGGTCAACATCGCGCCAGCGGGCTGCATCAAAAGTGTCAGAAACGAAAGGAAGGGTGCTCACCCGGTGGAAGTTACCACTGCCTGCCTACCTGGAATGACGAGCTAGCCGCGACGCCGAGATGACGCCACCGACCGCCCCGCCGAGGTGAGCCTGCCAGGAGACACCTGCCGCGCCCGGCAGCACTCCCCACAGCACTGATCCGTAGATGAGGAATACGATGATCGCTATCAGGATGTCGTGCAGTCTCTTGGTGAACAGGCCGCGGACCAGCAGATAGGCCAACCAACCGAAAACGATCCCGGACGCCCCCAGGGTGATCGTTCCGGGAGCGCTGAAACACCACGCGAAAAGTCCCGAGCACACCATGATCGTCAGCCCTGAGACGATCCAGGTTCGTGTCGACTCCAGGTACACGAGCATTCCTAGGACAAACAGCGGCACGGAATTGCCGGCCAGATGTGCCCAACCGTAGTGCAGCCATGGGGCAGTGAAGATTTCCCACAGCCCCTGCCCGGTCCAGGAATGGATGCCGAAGTGGTCAAGAGTGTTGCCAAGCATGGTGTCGATGACCTCGAGGATCCACATGATCGCGACGACGACGGCCATCACACCTGCGCTGCTCGCGATGGAATTGGTGCGGATCGGCGGTGAGGCCTGACGCCGGCGGACAGGAGCGGACGACGGGGGCAGATAGGAAGTCATGTACCCAGTGTGGCAAAGAAGAATCAAAGAACTTATGTGATTTTCTTCACATAAGGCGCATTGGCGTGGTTCCACTGTTCCCAACATGTCGGATGTCGCAACAGCGTCGGAAGGTCGAGGAGGACCGTATGACAAACCAGCAGGACCTCTTCGAACCTGATCAGAACATCGTCGACAACGCCTGGGTCTCAGACTGGAAGACGCTTGAGGGCAAGGTAAGGGCCGACCAATCGCGTACTGGGGCGAGCAGGCCCAAGAGCTGGAATGGTCAAAGCTATGGGATAAGGTCCTTGACGACTCGAACAAGCCCTTCTTTCAATGGTTCACCGGCGCTAAGACCAATATTGTCACCAACGCGGTGGATCGGCATCTCAGTACCGTCCGCCGCAATAAGCTAGCCCTTATCTGGGTCGGTGAGAACTCTGATGAGGTGCGTACCTTTCCTACTTCGCCTTCAATCGAGAAGTCGAGCAGATGGCCAATGTTCTTAAGGTCATGGGCGTGCGCAAGGGCGATGTCGTCACCATTTATCTGCCCCGCATCCCGGAGATCTTTTTCGCGATGTTGGCCTGCGCCAAGATTGGTGCGGTGCATTCGGTGTTCTCCCCGACCGTCGAGAACGTCATTGTGGTGCGCAATACGAAGACCGAGGTTTCGATGGACTCGACTCGTGACCACTGGTACGACGAGTTGTGCAAGCTGCCGATCGCTAAAGGCAAGTGCGAGACCGTCCAGGTGGACACAGAAGACCCACTATTCATTCTGTACACCTCTGGATTCACCGGCAAGCCGAAGGCCATCGTTCATACCCATGGTGGCTACCAGGTTGGCACCTACATCACCCTCAAGCAGTACTTCGACATTAAGGAAGAGGACCGCTGGTGGTGTACTGCTGATCCGGGCTGGATTAACGGACACTCCTACCTCGTCTACGGCCCGCTGCTCAACGGTGCCACCGTCTTCATGCATGAGGGCGGTCCGACGTACCCATACCCCGACGGCTGGTGGCAGCTCATTGAGCACTACGGCATCACTAGCTTCTACACCGCTCCAACCGCTATTCGCACTCTCATGCGCTTTGGCGACGCCTGGGTGCGCAAACACGATCTGTCCAGTTTGCGCATACTCGGTTCGGTTGGCTAGCCCATCAATCCGGAGGCTTGGCGCTGCTTCCACGATGTGGTCGGTGACGGCACGTGTCCGATCACCGATACCTGGTGGCAGACCGAAACTGGCATGTTCCAGATCACCACTGTGCCGTCGATGCCGCTCAAACCAGGTGCCGCTGGGCGTCCGGTTGCTGTTGTCGACGAGGAGGGCAATGAGGTCCCTGCGGGCAAAGAGGGCTTCCTCGTCCCCAAGTGAGCGCGTGTCGGCGAGATCAGGCTGCGACAGAATATGTGTGCCGTAGGAGTTGGCAAAATTGACCTGTTTATCTGTTTGGTGTGATCTACAGCTATTGGGCAAAATTCTTTGCAGCCTCAACTTCGTTGCTAGATTCGTTTGCGTAGTGATTGGCGGCCTGTTGGACGCCCTTCCCGCCATATTCGTGGTACCACTGAACGATCTTTCCAGAGTCACCAGGCATGGCGCTAGAATTTGAACCGGGTGAGAAACTATGGGTGTTTGATCCGCATCCGGTCAGGGCGGCAGCGGCAAGACCTGCGGATGCGTGAAGGAAGTGCCGGCGAGAGATTTTTCATGACAGTTAAATCCTCAAGCTGTTGAGTATTCATTACATTGAAACAGGCATTCGCTATGTGGATACCTATGAGGTGTTTATAAAGCTGCATGAATCGTCGTCACGCTATCGTGCCGTGATGATGTGCGGGATGAATTGACGAGCTATGCTGCATGGCAGATATCTTTGACAACTGCTGCGGAAGGCGTCAGGTGGCATCATGCAAAAGTGTACCCCGTACCCCCGCATAATGAGGAGGGCCATGACGCACGCCGACAATAGCCTGCCAGAACTTCATCCAGCTGACGGGCCGTGGAGCATCTATCTCCACGTTCCCTTCTGTGCGTCGCGGTGCGGGTACTGCGACTTCAACACCTACGTGCTGTCAGCGATGGGAGATGACGCGGTCGCGGGGTATCTCGACGCCGCCCACCGGGAACTCGAGCTGGCTGCCGACGCGCTGGGGGATGCACAGCCTCCGGTTTCGACGATCTTCTTTGGGGGCGGCACTCCGACAATGCTCTCCCCAGTGCAGCTGGGGGAGCTCATCGATCACATTCGTACCCTATGGGGGATTGACCCTGACGCCGAGGTCACCACTGAGGCCAATCCCGAAACCCTCAGCGTAGAAGTCTTAGCCGGCCTGCTGAAAGCCGGGATTAACCGGTTATCGATGGGAATGCAGTCCGCCGACGAGAATGTCTTGACGGTCTTAGATCGTCGCCATCGGCCAGGACGCGCCGTCGAGATGGCACAGCTGGCGCGCCAGGTCGGATTCGATGACGTCAGCTTGGATCTCATCTTCGGCGCTCCCGGGGAGAACCGTGACTCGTGGCGATACAGTCTCGACGCCACGTTGACGGCTGAGCCAGACCACATTTCCGCATACTCCCTCATCGTTGAAGAGGGAACTCGGCTGGCGGGCAGAATCCGTCGGGGAGAACTACCTATGACTGACGAGGACGATCTCGCTGACAAATACCTGCTTACCGAAAAGATTCTCACCGAGGCTGGGTACGTCAACTACGAGGTCTCGAACTGGGCTCGTCCTCGCAGCGGCCGGGATCACCGATGTCGGCACAACATGGCGTACTGGTTGGGGTACGACTGGTGGGGAATTGGCCCGGGGGCTCATTCTCACGTTGCTGGCACGCGGTGGTGGAATGTCAAACACCCTGCCACCTACCGGAACGTGCTGGATGACAGGGTGCTGCCCGTTGACGACTATGAGGTTCTTGGCGATGTGCAGCGTCATGAGGAGACGGTGCTTCTTCGGTTGCGTTTGGCTGATGGGTTGCCGATGGCGGATCTGTCCGAGGTTGAATGTATGCGGGCTACCGAGGTTGTCGAGCAGGGGCTCGGGACAATGGAGGAGGGGCGGCTGGTACTCAACTTGTCAGGTCGAATGGTGGCTGACCGAATCATTACCGATCTCCTGGTCTAGCCGTCTTCATCCACCAGGTCGTCAGGTCGGCCGCTAGCGCGGCTTGTCGTCATGGTCACACGTGGCAATACAGTGGCTATCGTGATCGATCGGTACTCTCACGACGTCCTTGCAAGCGGCTGGCGCACCTCTCACATGAAGAAGAGCGCTGACATGCCACTGGAACTTGGCATGGTCGTTGAGGATCCTTCCAGCGGATTCGTGGGGGCTGTCGTCGGGTGGCAAAACGGCCTGGTTGTGCTTGAGGACCGCAAGGGTAAACGCAAATCCTTCCCCGTTGGACCGGGGTTCTGGGTGGACGGGCAACCCGTCAACCTGTGTATTCCCCCTCGTCAAGGAAGCGCGAGTATCAAACACACGGCGTCTGGGTCCATCGCCGGTGGTGCTGAACCGGCCCGAGTTGCCCTTCCTAGCCGGATATACGTCGAGGGACGTCATGACGCTGAACTCGTCGAAAAGATATGGGGCGACGACCTGCGCCACGTCGGGGTCGTTGTGGAACACATGGGTGGCATGGACGACCTCGTCGGGATCGTCGCCGAGTTTAAGCCTGGTCCGGGGCATCGCCTTGGCGTGTTGGTTGACCACCTCATTGCCGGCACCAAGGAGTCACGGGTAGCGGACGAAGTACGTCGTGGTGGGTATAGCGAGTATGTCATGATTACCGGTCATCGCTTTATTGACATCTGGCAGGCCATCAAACCTCAACGAATTGGCCGTCAAGAATGGCCTGAGGTCCCGATGGACGAAGACTTCAAACTCGGCACCCTGAAGCGTCTGGGCCTGCCTCACTCGACTCAAGCTGACGTCGGTAAGGCCTGGCAGGCCATGCTGGCACGAGTGCGCGACTGGCACGATTTAGACCCCCGCTTTAACACGGAGATGGAGAAACTTATCGATTTCGTCACGTGTGACCATGTTGACGAGCTGGACAATGAGGAGATGGCATGAGTATTGACGTCGACGCGGTGTCTGACCTCATCCGGGATGTGAGTGCCAGGGTTATCGATCCCCGGTTCCGGACCCTCGACGATCATCAAATCCACCAGAAAAAGCCTGGGGACTTCGTTACTGATGCCGATCGTCAGGCCGAGCGCGAGCTGGGTGCCGCTGTGACCAAGTATGCCGGCGGTATTGTCGTGGGGGAGGAATCAGCCTTCGCCGACCCAACCATCCTTGATGCCGTTTCCGATGCTGACCTGGCCTGGGTCATCGACCCCATTGATGGCACCAAGAACTTCGTGCACGGGTCTGTTGATCACGGCGTCATGCTTGCTCAGCTCAACCGCGGTGAAACAGTCAGAGGATGGATATGGCAGCCGCAGCACGGGCACATGTGGTTCGCTGAGCATGGCGCCGGAGTGACGTGCGATGGTGATGAGGTGACGCGGGGGGATTCCCACTCTCCGGTTCGTGCTGCCACCACCCATGAGGTCTACAAGATTCCCTCGCCTGTGGTGGAATGGCGAATGGCGAAATGGTGCTGTGCGGTGGATTATCCGTTGGTGTGCCAGGACGAGAACGATGTCACCGTCTATCAACACTCTTACCCGTGGGATCACCTTCCTGGCGCGCTCATGGTACGAGAGGTCGGCGGAGTAGTGCGTACTGTCGAGGGCGCGGAATATGGCCCTCGAGAAACCTCCGGAAAGCTCATTGTTGCTGCCGACGAAGAGGCTTATGAGACAGTTGCCAGACTGCTGCGCTGAATCTCTTCGCTGTGGCCCTCACGGTAGAGGGATATGGCGGTCGGTGAGCGGGATATTCGTGGGAATTCGCTCGGCGAGCTGGGCACGCTGATTCATAACGTCGGTGGCATCTATGGGCTGGCCGTGTCCAGGAACATAGAGGCCGGCTCCGTCGGTGCCCGTGATGACCGAATCGATCGCCCGTGGCCAACCACGGACGTCAGTCGTCCCGTCAGATTGTGGTTCTCCTGCGGTCTCCACGAGGTCTCCGACGAAGGTGATCTTTTCGTCGCGCACAATGACAATGAGGTCGCCGTCGGTGTGAGCCGGGCCGGGATGGATAACCTCGGCACCCAATCCTCCCAAGTTCACATACGCCATAAGAGATACGGGGTGGTCGACATGGAGGTCGGGACAGTGAGCTAGCGCAGCCTCGTGCATCCACACTTCAGCATCGGTGATGCCAGGTAGGCCACCGCTGTGGTCGTAGTGGTGATGGGTGACGACGATTCGATCGACGGGGCGGCCCAGCATACGGGCTGCTGACATCGCCAAGGTATGCCCCTGCTCGGGAGTCGATCCGGTATCGATGAGGAGGACGTGGTCCTCGCCAGCTACTAGTCCGCAAGTGACACTCTCTGGTTCAACAGAGGTTGTCCACACCCGAGGTGTGAGGGCGAACCACTGGGGAATCTCGGGATTCGTCGACATGGCCACCAGTCTGGCACGTTTGGGGGAATGTGCTGTCAGCGAGAGAGGCAGGAGGACCGAGTGTGAACGCGATAAGGTGGCACTCGGCACCCGAGAGTGCCAAAGTGGGATGTGCATTTGGCCGGATCGCGTGAGGAGGGGTTGTGCTCGACGACCGCAAGCTCGACGTGCTCAAAGCCATCGTCACCGATTACGTCTCCAGCAAGGAGCCGGTAGGTTCAAAGGCGCTGGTGGAACGCCACGGGTTGCGCGTTTCCCCGGCCACTGTCCGTAACGACATGGCCGTACTAGAGGAGGAGGGGTACATTACCCACCCCCACACCAGCGCCGGGCGCATCCCTACGGACAAGGGGTACCGCCTCTTCGTCGACCGCATCGCTACTCTCAAGCCGCTCTCGGCGCCTGAGCGACGAGCCATTCAGGCATTCATGACTGGGGCGGTGGACCTTGACGACATCGTGCGCCGTACTGTGCGCCTGCTTGCTCAAATCACCCACCAGGTAGCGATTATGCAGTACCCGGTGGCGACGACGGGGACGATTCGTCACCTCGAATTGGTGAGTTTGTCGACCGACCGTATCCTTATCGTGCTCATCATGTCGTCGGGATCGGTAGAGCAGCAGATCGTTGAGCTTCCGGGCCACGACGAGCAGAGTCTTGCTGCACTTCGCACCCGGCTAAATGAGACTCTCGTCGGATTGACAGTCGCTGAAGCGGCCGACTCGCTCAACCGCTTTCTTGACGACCTGGGACCGGCCGAAGGGCCTCGGGCAGCGTCGGTGATTGCTACCGTTCTCGAGATCCTTGCCGTCGACCCATCTGCTCGGGTTGTGGTCGCCGGGGTTCCCAATCTCACCGCATTCGGTGCACAGTGGGAGACAGCGGTACGTCCCGTCCTTGAGGCCCTTGAAGAGCAGGTCGTCCTTATGCGACTGCTCGGCGAGGCAACCGCGGGGGAGGCTGGCGAGGTTACGGTCCGCATCGGCGCCGAGAACACCGATGTACCTTTCCAATCGACCTCGTTAGTGGCGAGCACCTACGGTCCCGAGGATGCCTTGTCGAGTCTTGGCGTCGTCGGGCCGATCCGAATGGACTACCCCTCAACCATGGCAGCTGTGCGAGCCGTGGCCCGTTATGTGGGCCGGTTCCTGGCAGAAGGATGATTCTTGAGTAACGACTACTACGAGATTCTTGGCGTTTCCCATGATGCGAGTGCCGACGAGATCAAGAAGGCGTATCGCCGTAAGGCTATGAAACTCCACCCCGATGTTGCCGGGCCCGGATCAGAGGAGGAGTTCAAAAAGGTCCAAGAGGCTTATGAAATCCTCCAGGATCCGCAAAAGCGCGCCGTTTTTGATCGTGGCGGTGATCCCAACGCCCGGATGGGCGGGTTCGGCGAAGGCGGATTTAGCAGTGCTGGATTCGATTTCACCAATCTTGTTGACGCGATGTTTGGTGGCAGCTCTCCCTTTGGTTCTGGTGGTGGCCGCGGCCCGCGCTCGCGTACCCGCCGTGGCCAGGACGCTCTGGTCCGAATGCGTCTTAGCCTCGCCGAGGCAGTTTTTGGCGTTACCAAGTCGTTAGAAGTCGACACCGCAGTGGTGTGCCCGAAATGCCAGGGTAAGGGCGCACAGTCCGGTTCCGAGCCTGTGACCTGCGATACCTGTCAGGGGCGCGGTGAGGTCATTACCGTGCAGCGCTCCTTCCTTGGTGATATCCGCACCAGCCAACCCTGCCCGACCTGCCATGGTTACGGTACGGTCATTCCTGATCCCTGCCAGGAGTGTTCCGGTGAGGGGAGGGTACGCACCACTCGCACGATCAACGTCAAGATTCCCGCCGGAGTGGCTGACGGCAACCGCATCCATCTTGATTCCCGGGGAGAAGTCGGTCCCGGAGGTGGTCCGGCCGGTGACCTGTATATCGAGATGACGGTCAGTCCCCATGATGTCTTTACCCGTCACGGTGACGACCTCGAGATGGTTGTCACCATCCCGATGACGGCCGCAGCGCTGGGGACGAAGGTCCCCATGCACACGTTGGAAGCCGATCGCGAGGACTTCGCCGAGGATACTAAGACCGTCACTGTCGAGGTGCCGGCCGGAACCCAGTCCGGAACCCGGATCGTCGTTTCCGAACGAGGCGTGCCGAGGCTTCGTCGCAACGGGCGTGGTGATCTTGGTGTCACGTTCATCGTCCAGACACCGACGAAACTTGACTCCCACCAGAAGGATTTGCTGCGTCAGCTAGCTGAGGCTCGGGAAGAAACCAATGCTTCGGCGTCGGTAGAGAAATCAGGCGGTCGCGGCATGTTTTCCCGCATCAAGGAAGCTTTTGGCGGATGAGTGACCCCTGCTTTCTTGGCGAGGTCGTCGCAGCTGTGCCCGGATCGGTGGTAGAAATCACCGGTGCAGAGGGCCACCATGCTGGCTCGGTTCGACGCATTCGGGTGGGTGAGTCTGTTCTCGTCACCGACGGGCAGGGTCATGCCGTTCGTGGCCCTGCCATTGAGGTGACGAAAGGGTCAGTTAGCGTCGAGACCGTTGAGATCCTCCATACTCCCGCGACCACGCATCGATGGGTCGCCGTCCAGGCATTGCCGAAGTCCGATAGAGCTGAGCTGGCGGTGGCGACCCTCACCGAGATGGGAGTTCACGAAATCCTCGCCTGGCAGGCTGATCGGAGCATCGTGCGATGGAAGGGCGACAAGCAAGCCAAGGGCGTCGCGAGGTGGCAAGCGGCTGCCCGTGAGGCCACCAAACAGTCTCGACGTTTTCTTGTGCCACAGGTAGAACTAGCGCAAACCCGTGAAGTTGTTAAGCGGATTTGCAATGCCCAGGCCGCCTACGTTTTGCACGAGTCGGCCAGTGAACCGCTGGTGCATCAGGAGCTGCCGGCATCCGGTGAGGTTATCTTCATCGTCGGGCCAGAGGGTGGCATCACCAGCCAGGAAGTGGAGGCCTTCGTCGCGGCCGGTGCACGCCCTGTGACGGTGTCGGACGGGGTATTGAGAACCTCGACCGCCGGTGTGGTCGGCTTAGCCCAGTTGCGGGCTATGGCTAACCTCACCGCTTGCGATTGAGAACTTGGTTCGTTGGGTTCAGGGCTCGACGGTCACTTTGATGGCTTCGCCCTTGGCGACGATATCGAAGACCGTCATGACGTCGTCGAGTTTGACGTGACGGGTGATGAGATCCTTAACCGGAACCTGTCCCGAGGCGATGTACTGCAAGGCACGTTTGTTGTGCTCGGGGGCCGAGCCATTGGCGCCGTGGATGTGGAGTTGACGGTAATGGATCAGGTTCGAGTCGCAGGTGATCGTTGGGTTCGTCTTGGGCAGGCCGCCGAAGAAAGAAATACGGCCATTGCGGGCAGCCATGGACAAGGCCTGTTCCTGGGTGATGTTGGCCGGGGTCGCGGTGATGATGACGTCAGCACCGCGACCGTTGGTAAGTTCCATGACTTTGGCGACGACATCCTCCTGTGAACCGTCGATGGTGATGTCGGGCTTGACGGCAGCGGCTGACAATGCGAGGCGTTCGGCGTTGATGTCAATCATGACGATAGTGCCGACCTTGTGCACGCCACGCGCGATACGGGTGTGCATGCACCCGATCGGGCCGGCGCCAAAGATGGCGAGGAAGTCACCTTTTTCGATGCCGAGTTGTTCCTGGGCGTTGATGGCGCAGGCGAAAGGTTCGGCGGCGCTGGCCTCGTCGAAATCGACGTCGTCGGGGATGCGATTGAGGCCGTCTACCTTGAGTACTTGCGGCGGGACGATCATATATTCCGCAAAACCACCGTCGTACTGATAACCGACGCTGGTCTGGTTTTGGCAGACCTGCATCCACCCTTTGCGGCATTCGTGGCACTGCCCGCACGGGACAGCGGCGATCGACTGGACCCGATCGCCGATCTTCCAGTCGCCAGCCACCTCGGAGCCGATTTCGACGATCTCGCCAGCAACTTCGTGGCCCATTGTCGTGACTCCGGTGATGTTCTGGTGGCCGTTGTGAAGGATTTTGACGTCGGTACCACAGGTGGAGCAGTTGCGAACCTTGATCTTGATCTCGTCGGACTTGCATTCCGGTTCGGGGACGTCTTCGAGACGAACGTCCTCGGGTGCGTGGAACCTCAATGCCTTCATGATGTGTGCCTTTCTATAGATCCGCTGATTATGCCTGCTGGGAACCGAGGAGGTTGAGGACCTCGTCGGTGCATGTCGCCTCACGAAGTTGCCGGGCGGTTTCGGGATTAGACAAGATTCTTGCGAGGGCTGCCATAATCTCGAGGTGCTCGTCGCTGGACGACGCGATAGGAATGACGACAGTGCAGATGTTCCCGTCCCATTCAACGCCCTCGGGGAACTGGAGGAAGCCTAGGGTAACCTTGTCGATGTGGTCGCGGACCTCATCGACACCGTGGGGGATCGCGACCCCCTCGCCCATATAGGTTGAGATCTGCTTTTCCCGGGCGAGCATGCCTTTGACGTAGACATCGTCTGCGGCGCCCTCATCAATGAGCACCTGGCCAGCCATGGTGATGGCCTCCTCCTTGCTCGTGGCGCGCTGTCCCAGACGAATGGCGTCGTGGGGCAGCACGCTGGTGGCGACGTGGGTATGGCTGTTCGCATCGGACGCCCGGGAGAGTCCTCCGTTATCAGTAGGCGCGGTGGCGGCGTCACCACGTGCTGCGCGAACCTCGGTCTCGACGCGGTCGAAAGCAGGATCGTTCATATAATTCGTAAAGGGAACGATACGGACGCTCGGGGCACGCTTGCGGACACGGTCGACGAGGCCTTCTTGAATGAGGATGAGGGACGTATCCGAGGGAATCTGGTCGACGGCCGTGTGGGCAACCTCGACCCCATACCGGGACAGTCTGTTCTTCATGGTGGAGGCGACCATCACTGAGGAACCCATACCTGCGTCGCAAGCGATGACGACTTTGGAGATGTTGGTAAGTGGGGCTTGAGCCCCGATTGTGGTGGGGACAGTGGGGTTCTGGCCCTCACCCGCTATGTCATCCTGGGTACTATCCTTGCGGATGAGCAGCATTGCCACCACAAAGGAAACGGCAGTTGCGACGAGGAAGTCGGCAATCATGGCCAGGTAGTGCTCGGGCTGGCACATGAGGAACCATGCGATGATCGAGCCTGGGGAGGCAGGGGCAACGAGGCCGGCATGAAATGCGACCCCGATCGCCAGACCGCTCATGCCCCCGGCAATGGTGGCGAGAATGGCCTTGGGCTTCATAAGTACGTATGGGAAGAAGATTTCGTGGATGCCGCCAAAGAGGTGGATGATGATGGCGCCCGGAGTCGACTGACGTATCTGACGGGAACCGAAGAACTGGTAGGCAAGTAGTAGGCCAAGGCCGGGGCCGGGATTCGACTCAACCATGAAGAGAATTGATCGTCCGGTGATATGGGCCTCTTGGATGCCCAGCGTAGTGAAGATGCCATGGTTAACGGCGTTGTTAAGGAATAAGACCTTCGCCGGTTCGACGAGGAGAGACGCGAGTGGCAGCAGACCGTGATGCATGAGAAATCCCACCCCGGCCGCCAGCCAGCCCATGAGAGTCGAGACGATTGGTTCGACGCCCAGGTGCCCGATGATGGCCAGGGCCATGCCGAGAATGCCGATCTCGAAATTGTCTACGAGCATCTCGAACCCGGAATGGATCTGGCCGTCGAGGAGCTTGTCGACCTGTTTGAGGAGCCACGCTGCGAAGGGGCCTATTACCATCGCGCCAAGGAACATTGTGATGTCGGCACCGACGATGACGCCCATCGTGGCGATCGCGCCGATGACGCCACCACGTGTCCCGTTGACGATCTTTCCACCGGTGTAGCCGATGAGGACGGGAAGCAGATAGGTCAGGATCGGGTTAACGAGCTTGGCGAGGGTTGCATTGGGTGCCCATCCCGTTTCGATGAAAAGAGCCGTTAACAGGCCCCAAGCGGTGAAGGCTCCGATATTCGGCATGATCATGCCGGCCAGGAATCTTCCGAGCCGTTGGACGGAGGCACGTGCGCCGTGTCCCTGCAGGTTCTTGTGGATCGTCGTGTCAGGTAGTGACATCGGAACTCCAGTGTGTTCAGCTGCCGATCATTGGCAGGATCCCCATCGATCTGTGAACAAGTCTGGATCTGTCTGTTTATGTTGTCAAGGAGTTGTGTTGTGTTGGTTTTATAGCTGACATAAACAACGGGGTCGGACAGATGGCATCCGTCCGACCCTGTTGTTATGCGTCGCCGCTGAGGGCGAGACGTTACTTGGCGCCATCGAGGGCTACGGTGAGCAGGCTGCCGATCAGGCCGAGGTTTTTGCAGAACTGGATCTGGTCGTCCTGCTTCTCTGCGCCTTCCTTCTCCCAGAAGGCATGTCCAGCAGCGGTTACTGGCACGAGCTGGGCGGCCAAGACGGTGGCGGCCAGGCGCGGCTTGATGCCAAGGGCCAGCAGGGAGCCGGCGGCCAGCATGGTGGCTCCGTTGACCTTGACCAGCAAGGTTGAATCGACATCGGGGATCTGGGAACAGGACGATTTCGGAAGTTTCGAGAGGAGCCCGTCGACAGCTTCGGAAAGCTGATCGGCTTTCTTAATCTCGGCCAGACCTCCGGTGATGAAGATGGCCGACAGCAGGGAACGTGCGGTGAACTTGGCAAGGGACATAAAATCCTCCTGGCTGGTTTGATGCTACTTCTATCGTGCCTCATGATGGCTCGTCCTGCTCCGTCATTGGCTCGTCGACGTGGCAACGTTCGCGTTTAGGCGATGAATCTACGTCTGTTTATCGAGCCTGGCGCCTACCTGCGGCCTCGACCCGGCGTGGGTCAGGCTGTGACGGCGAGGGCTAGTGGAAGAACGGGCCCGGATCCGGCTCGTCTCAACGACCGTGCAGCGACCGTCATCGTCCAGCGGCTAGAGATGACGTCATCGATAAGCAGCACCGATGCCCCGCCAAGATGGGATAACCGAGACTTCAGCCCCGGTCCGACGCTGAACCGATCATGGACATCACGGAGCCGGTAAGCCGAGTTCGTGGATGACTGTAGTCGTGCGGACCCATCCGCCAGGTCCAACCACCCAAGGTCTTGCAGGTGGCCAACCCGTGCAATTCCCGAGGCCAGGGAATCAATGAGGTGTGGGCGAGTGATCGACGGGATCCGCACTATCGCGGCTGGACGCTGCTCCCAGTCCCACTCGGCCAACACCCGCAAGCACGCCTTGGCCAACGCCGGGGTGATCTCAGCGTCGATAGGGACACCATTGGCGTCGGAGCGAAGTAGGTCGCGCAGCGCCCCTCCCCAACCCAGATCGGAGAGTCTGGCGATGACGCGGCCCTCTGCAGCGATCTCCTCGGCACTGATGCGACCCTTGAGCGCAACCTGGAGGGCGTCCATCCCTGCGGGCCAGGCGGCGCGTGGTTCCACCGGAACTCCCACCCGGTTGAGGGATTGGACGGCTCTCACAGCGGCTGACTGATCGACCTCGACTGAGTACCACGGGCCAGCACAGACGTCGCAGCGTCCGCAAGGAGTCGTGGAGGGGTCGTCCAGCTGCCCGGTGAGCAAGGTCATGCGACAGGTTCTTGAGCGCTCGTAGCCGAGCATGGCCTGCTGTTCCTCGCGACGTGCCTGGGAGATACGTTCGTACCGTTCGGTGTCGTGCACCCACGGCTTGCCGGTGGCTTGCCACCCATCTCGGACCTTCACGACCGAGCCATCAACGGCCATCACTTTAAGCAATAGCCCTAACTGGCTACGCCTGATGTCGACCCGCGTCTCCAGAGCTGAGATAGAGAGCGCCTGGCCACCTGCGAGTGCTCTGAGCACGGCATTGGCTCGTTCTTGGGTGGGCATAGAGGAGGTAGCGAAGTAAGTCCAAATGTCAGGATCCTCCGGGCCCGGAAGCAACAGGATATCGGCATGGTCGGTGGCGCGACCGGCACGGCCTACCTGCTGGTAGTACGCGATTGGAGAGCTCGGCGCACCCAAGTGCACGACGAAACCGAGGTCCGGTTTGTCGAAACCCATGCCCAGGGCACTGGTCGCCACTAAGGCCTTGACCTGGTTATTGCGCAAGGCTTCCTCGAGTTCGGTCCTTGCTTCGGCATCGGTGCGTCCGGTGTAAGCCCGCACATTGTGACCGGCCGTGGTTAGAGCACGCGCGGTGTCCTCGGCCGTCGAAACAGTCAGGCAGTAGATAATTCCCGACTGGGGAAGTTCGCTGAGGTGCTGGACGAGCCAACCGAGCCGTTCGGAAGGGTTGGGCAGATTGAGTACGCCGAGTCGCAGTGACTTCCGGGCTAACGGCCCACGAAGGATGAACACATCATCGGCGCTGGGGGCAATCTGCTCGGCCACATCTTGGACCACACGTGAGTTTGCGGTCGCCGTTGTCGCAAGTACTGGGATCGTAACCGGTAGAGCGGAGACGAGGTTACGGATGCGTCGGTAATCGGGGCGAAAGTCGTGCCCCCAGTCAGAGATGCAGTGGGCTTCGTCGATGACCAACATGCCCATTCGCTTTATGAGCTCGGGCAGCTGCTTACTGGCGAATGTGGGATTGACCAGGCGCTCGGGGGAGACTAATAGAACGTCGAGTTCGTCGGCGTCGAGGCGTTGGGCGATTTCGGACCACTCGGTGGCATTGGCCGATGAGATGGCCGCTGCGCGCACGCCAGCTCGCTTTGCGGCAGCGACCTGGTCGCGCATGAGGGCGATAAGTGGCGAGACGATGAGGGTCGGGCCTGAGCCGATGGCACGCTGTAACAAGGTAGCGACAAAGTAAACCGCTGACTTTCCCCAACCGGTGCGCTGGACTACGAGCGCTCGACGGTGGTGGGCAACCAGAGCCTCTATGGCCTCCCACTGTCCAGGGTGGAAATCGGCATTGTTGCGACCGACGAGACGACGAAGGATTGCCACCCCTTGGGTGCGTAGGTCATCTACTTTCGGTATTGCGTCGGTAGTTGTCGTCATGGCTCCTCCTTGTGCCGTCATTTTTTCCGGAGCTAGTGACGGTTTCGTGGCGAGATTCCGGCACGGAGGAAGAACACCGTAGTCAGAACGGCAATGGCAACTGGTCAACGACCTCTTGCGCCCGGTCCTGCTGGGCAGTGACGATTTTCCCCAGCCATTCGACGACCTGATTCCGGGCTGCTTCGTCGAAGGACTGGATAACGTCGAGGTAGTTGGCCCCAGAATTGGCGGCCGCACCGCATAGACGCACTATCTCGGCAGGTGCGGGGGAATCAGCCGTCTCGAGGGAGGAGAGGAAGGCGTCACGGTCGTCGATCAATTGAGCGCGCCCGGCGTCGGTCGGCTGGACTTTGCCGATGAGAGATTCAAGCCTCTTGACTCGCTCTTTCCGCGCTGAGACGAGGTTGTCGAGAGCACCTTGCCAGACTAATCCGGAGAGGCGATCACGGGACATGAAGAGACGACGAATCTGTCGGTACCAGGCCTCAAGAGCAGACAAATTGCCCAGATACGAGACGTTATGGGCGATGATGCGGTTGAGCTTGGAGTAGCTGTTTGGGGTGACAGGACGCTGACGTGTCGCAGGGGGAGCGGGCAGCACGAGCTGATCATCCTCGGGAACGTCGTCACGCAGGATTGAGCCTGCCCCGACCACGGTGCCGAATCCGGTGGTTACTGGCCCGACAGCACCGCCCTGACCACCAAGGAAGATCGGATGACGGTCGAGCAGCACCCCGCGCGGCACATCGCCGAAAAGGGAGGCTGTCGTCTTATCTCCGTCGGGAGTGAAGTTGAAATGAATGTAGGAAGAACCGACCTCAGAATGGTTTGTCCTCGAGGTGCCGCCGGCCAAGAGGACATCACAGAAGTTGATGAGGCTCCCCAAGGTGACAAAGGGCATGAGGATGGTTTGCTTGAGGCCGACGGTATGGGCCCCATTGGCCTCCTCCTCGAGGATAGTGCCCCCGCGGACGTGGGCACCTGAGCCCATGCTTGCCCCGTCAAGGAAAACAGCATCCTGGGCGAACCCGCCCTTAAGCTTGACCTCGGTGCCAAGTTGGCAGTCCTGGATCGTCATGGGGGCCTCATCCCCGAGTATGCACCCGGCTGAGATGACAGTCCGACGGCCACGGATTCGGCATCCAGGCCCGATGACCACTCCATCACTACTGATGTTGTCGATGTCGACTGCCTCATCAATGTCGATGGTCAACGGATTCGGGATGCGCACCCCTCTTTCGATGAGCTTGGCCACCTTCTCCAGGCCGCGCGGTTCAAGCACACGGGAGTTGACGTCCATCGATGGTCCTTTCGAGGTCGTGGTCCGTTGCTGCCAGCCTAGTCACTCCCGTTGTCGGCCGCCGGCCATGACGAGCCAGGCCGCAGTGACGACGAATGCCATCCCGAGCATTTGCGACCCAGTGAGATTCTGGCCGAGGATGAAGAATCCTGCGGCTGCCGCGACGGCCGGCTCGACACCAGTCAAGATGCCGTAGACCGTGGTGTCGATATGGCGTAGCGCGTACATTTCCAGGCTGTAGGGAAGGGCCGATGACGTCACGGCTACAACCGCTCCGGTGAGGAGATGGTATGGCTCGACGAGGCGCGTCCCCGCAGTGGCGAAGCCAGACGGTACCAGCACGACCGAACTGAGCAGGATGGCCCACCACAGTCCCTCCAGTTTCGACCAACTCATCCCAACTAACTGTGCCGACTTGGCATAGAGGGCCCAGAAAACACCTGCGACAAGGGCGAGTACCAGACCGAGGAGATCGAGGTGGGCCCAGTCGGCGGTAAGCGCACCTGAGACTGCCACCACTCCGCACAGAGCTAGCAAGATGGCGAGCCAGTCACGTAGGGATCGGCTTCCGAGGGCTGCCATGCCCAATGGCCCCAGAAATTCGGCGGTGACCGCGACACCGAGGGGCAGGCGTTCCAACGAGAAGTAGAACACGGTATTCATGCCAGCTAAGGCGATGGTCAGCGCCAGCACCCTCATCCAGTCAGCGCGGCTATGGCCTTTCACATGGGGCCGAACGATAGGCGCCAGGACGAGGGCCGCCAAAGACATCCGCAGCGCCACGGTGCCTAAGGCTCCGACATGGGGGATGAGGGTTGCGGCGAAGGCACCTCCGAACTGCACTGAGAGGATGGCCATGAACACCAAGATCGCTCCGCGCATGAACGCCACCATAACGCCGTGGTTGCTAAGCCCTCACCCGGGCAGGCCTGCGAACCTGCGTGGTCGGTGGGTTCCGGACGTCCTGCAAGAATAACTCCATGACATTTGGCTTCGAGGTCACCTCTCGTCTGGACAATACTTGTGGACGTACCGGCCTCATACACACCCCGCACGGTGTCATCCAGACGCCGGCCTTCGTCGTCGTCGGCACCAAGGCGACGGTCAAGGCCCTGTTGCCCGAGTCAGTGGTTCAACTGGGAGCTCAGGCGGTGCTCGCCAACGCCTACCACCTTTTCCTGCAGCCCGGTCCGGAGTTGATCGACGAGGCGGGCGGCCTGGGCCGATTCATGAACTGGACGGGTCCCACCTTCACTGATTCCGGTGGCTTCCAGGTGCTCAGCCTTGGTGCGGGTTTCAAGAAGACCCTAGCCATGGACGTTTCCCAGCTCACCGAGGCCGACGTCATTGCCGCTGATGCCGATCGTAAGGCGATGGTCGACGACGACGGTGTGACTTTTCGCAGTCCCCTCAATGGAGATCTACATCGTTTCACTCCCGAGGTGTCGATGGGCATCCAGCACCACCTCGGCGCCGACATCATGTTCTCCTTCGACGAGCTGACCACCCTTATGAACACCCGCGCTTATCAGGAAGAAGCCTTGGAGCGCACCCGGCGGTGGGCTGAGCGCTGCCTGGCCGAACATCGTCGTCTCACCGAGGTGCGCAGCGGCAAGCCGTACCAAGCCCTTTTTGGTGTCATCCAGGGAGCCCAGTACGAAGATTTGCGTCGTAGGGCTTGCCGGGATTTGGCAGGCATGGAGATCGACGGTCACTGCTTCGACGGGTTCGGCATTGGCGGCGCCATCGAGAAAGCCAATCTGGGACGAATCGTGACGTGGTGTGCTGAGGAGCTTCCCGAGGACCGTCCCCGTCACTTGTTGGGCATCTCCGAGCCCGACGACCTCTTCGCGGCCTGTCGGGCGGGGGCCGATACCTTCGATTGTGTTAGCCCCTCCCGGGTGGCCCGTAACGCTGCCATCTACACCGTCGACGGGCGTTACAACGTTGATACCGCGCGGTTCCGGCGAGACTTCGGCCCGTTGGAGGACGACTGCGACTGCTACACATGCACCCACTATTCCCGCGCCTATATCCACCACCTGTTCAAGGCTAAGGAGCTTCTCG
Source organism: Cutibacterium sp. 37298 (assembly GCF_023838685.1). Lineage (NCBI taxonomy): Bacteria > Bacillati > Actinomycetota > Actinomycetes > Propionibacteriales > Propionibacteriaceae > Cutibacterium > Cutibacterium sp. 37298. The sequence continues at coordinate 518,051 of NZ_JAJNRJ010000002.1, read as the reverse complement.
CGAACACTTTGGCGACGATCCACAACGAGCGTTGGACGGTAAGACTGGTCGACCAGATTCGGGGCGCCATGTGTAGCGGGGACCTCGATGCTTTCGAGACCGAGTTCATGGGGCGGTGGAATGCCAACGGCGGGAGGCTGGCCAAGGTTAACTGACAGGGCTGTTCTCCGGAAACTCATCCTTACGACGGAGGAGACTGACAGTGCCACTCGTTACGCTCGGGGGCGTGCGAGAATCGATCGTGTCCTTCATGGCGATGGACGACCTATGGCGTCGCCGAGTGCCGGAGCATAAGGGCTGGCAGATCTCGGTCGTGTGGTTCCTGCCCGCTGTTGACGTGCTCGTCGGAGCGCTCGTGGCCCTGGCCGTGGGTGCCGGCGGGCTGTTGCTGGCGGCTCTTCAGGACCACCTTGATACCCTCGGACCAGGTGATGTCATCGTTGTCATCGTCCTTGCCGTGGCTCTTTCCTTTCGACGGGTGATGCCAATCACCTCGGCTGCCGTCATGACTCTCGTCTGGATTAACGGAACCTATGCGACGCCGTACATGGCGACGAACTGGGTGTCGACCTTGGCCTTTTTCTTCTCCTACTACTCCCTCATGGTGTGGGTACGGACACGTCGAATCGCGTGGGGATCGATGTTGGCGGTCTTCGTCGTCATCATGGGCTGGGTCGTCATGATGATGGCCTTCGGGAGGTCGCTCACCGAGCAGTTCGAGATCATCAATCCCGACAGCAATGGGGAGGGGGTCATCTACCTCGTCCTCACCTATGTGATCGTCAATGTCACCTTCGTCGTCGGAGCCGCATTGGTGGGGCAGGTGTCCTGGCTGTGGGCACGAGACCTAGCCGAGGTTCGCCGTCAGGCCGCTACAATCGAACGACAGCGTACCCAGCTCGCTGAGCAAGCAGTTCTCGACGAGAGGTTGCGGATCGCCCGGGAGATGCACGATTCGATGGCCCATCACGTGTCGGTCGTGGGGATCCATGCCGCAGGTGCTCGTCGAGCCCTTGACGTCGATCCTGATCTGGCTCGGGAGGCCTTGGCAACCGTGGAATCGGAGTCCCGGGAAGCTGTCACCGAGATGCGATCCCTGCTGGGATCCTTGCGGGCCGGTGACGAGCCACGTGCCCGCCTCGGCCTGGCTGACCTTGACCGACTGTGCGATGAACCTCGGCGCGCGTCGGTGCGGTTGCTGCGAGTGGGAGATGATTCCCTGGTTGGTCCACAGCTGGGTCACACCTGTTACCGAATCGTCCAGGAATCCCTCAACAATGTGGAGGCCCACTCCAGCGCCACCGAGGTGACGGTGTCGGTACGCTGCAGCGATGACGAGGTCGAGGTGGAGGTCACCGACAACGGCCGCCCGATTCGATCGGCACCCTCGACCGGGGTGGGAATCGTCGGGATGTCAGAGCGGGTCGAGGCCCTAGGCGGCACCATTGAGGTGGGTCCACGCAAGGTCGGTGGATGGCGAGTTCGTGCCGTCATGCCGATGCGTCAGAGCCAGGATGTGAGGGACGAGGACATGAAGGAGGGGGAGGACTGATGCGCGTCGTGCTGGTCGACGACCAGAAACTAGTTCGTCAAGGGTTTCGCCTCATCCTCGCGGTGGAGCCCGACATCACGGTTGTTGGGGAGGCCACCAACGGGGCTGAGGGCGTGGACGTAGTGAAGGAAACCGCTCCCGACGTCGTCCTCATGGACGTCCAGATGCCCGTCATGGATGGTGTCGCGGCCACCGCGAAGATCCGCGAGTTCAGCGACGTCAAGGTCGTCATCCTCACCACCTTCGACCGGGACGACTACCTCTTCGATGCTCTCGACGCCGGGGCCAGCGGATTCATGCTCAAGAATGCTGAGGCAGAGTCGCTCGTCGCCGGTCTGCGTCAGGTCGCTGACGGGCATGCCCTGCTGGCTCCCGAGGTGACCCGGCGAGTTATCGCCCGGTCGGTGCATCAGGGGAGCACGGTGACCGGCAGCAAGGCCGAGCAGCTCACCGCCCGCGAGATCGAGGTGGCCAAATTGGTGGCTCGGGGCCTGTCCAATGCTGAGATCGCCGAGGAACTTGTCGTCTCCGCAGCCACCGTCAAGACCCATGTTTCCAACTGCCTCATGAAGTGTGACCTGCGTGATCGGGTTCAACTCGTCGCCCTGGCTTACGAGTCGGGACTCATCCGTGTGGGGGAGCCTTCCCGAGACTGAAATCCGTCTTGCCGCCGATGCGCAATGACCAGAAATTGGGTGTGATGGTCATGTGATCGCAAATCGAGGACGCAGGAGGTAGCCATGATCGACACGGACATGTGCCACCGAGAACCGGTGTCGGTACGGGTCGAGGAACTCATCCGGGCCTTCGAGGACGACCATCTGAACTTCGACATCCCGGCGGGTCGGATGACGGGCTTTGTCGGAGCCGATGGCGCTGGCAAGACGACGACGATGCGGATGATCGTCGGAGTGCTTAAGCCCACCTCCGGCCAGGTGCTGTGGTCGGGAAGGCCGATCACGGCTGAGGACCGTCGCACCATCGGTTACATGCCTGAGGAAAGAGGTCTCTATCCCAAGCAGCCGGTCATCGATCAGCTCGTCTACCTCGCCCGAATCAAGGGGGCATCCACACAGACGGCTCGCACCGAGGCCATGGAATACCTAGACAGGTTCGGGCTTGCTGATCATGCCCGCGAGCAGGTGCAGAAGTTGTCCTTGGGCAACCAGCAGTGGATCCAGGTAACGGCATCGCTGCTTGCTGATCCGGCAGTCCTCATCCTCGATGAGCCCTTCTCTGGACTCGATCCGGTGGCCGTGGACGCGATGGCCGATGTATTGCGAGAGAAGACCGCCCAAGGAGTCCCGGTCCTCTTCAGCTCCCATCAGCTCGATCTCATCGACCGGCTGTGTGACCGCATGGTCATCCTGCACAAGGGCCGCATGGTTGCCAATGGCACGACAGAGGAATTGCGCGAAGTCGGCCCCCGGCGTTACCGGGTGGAGGCCCGTGGCGATCTTGGCTGGTTGCGCTCGCTGCCCGGTCTGACGGTTGTCGACGTCGACGGCACCACTGCCGTCATCGAATTCCCCGATCTCAACCAGGTTGACCGTCTCCTCGACGTCATCGTCACCGAGTTGATGAACCGTGGCGGACTGGTCGAGTTGACCCACATTCGCCCGAGCCTGGGCGAGATCTACCGAGAGGCGGCCCAGTCATGACGAACACATCATCGGCCTGGCGTCTCGTCGCTTCCCGCGAGGTCGACGTCAAGCTGCGCGACAAAGGATTCATTATCTCGATGATCATCACGGTGCTTCTCATCGTGGCTATCTCCGTGGTGTTGTCCATCATCTCCTCCAAGCACGACCATGACAGCGTGGTCGTGACCGACGATAAGGCCGCTGCTATCGTCAAGGTCGCTCAGCAGGACTTGGCTGCCAGGGGATCGACGGACAAGACCGAGGTGGTCCGGGCTGCTGATGAGGCCGAGGCCCATCGCGAGCTCCAGAATGACGACAACATGGTTTATCTTCACCAGAAGGATGGCCAATGGCATCTCGACGGGTACGACAAGACGCCCTCGGCTGACGGGTCGTCCACCGGGGCCATGGAGAGAGCCGTGGCTGTTGCAGCGGTGGCTGACAATGCCAAGGTTGCTGGGGTCGATGCGTCGACTATGACCAAGGGGATGTCTCTTCAGACAGGACAGGTGAGGCCCTCAGACGGCACATCGGAGGCCGTCGGATACATACTGGCCATCGTCTTCAGTGTCCTGTTCATGATGTCGGCGATCTATTACGGCGTGATGATCGCCAACTCAGTAGTCGAGGAAAAGCAGTCCAGGATCGTGGAGATCCTGTTGACGGGGGTGCGTGCCCGTCAGTTGCTCATCGGCAAGATCGTAGGCAACACGGTATTGGCGGTCGGACAGCTCATCATCATTTGCGGGTTGAGCATGCTCGCCGTGTCCTTCTCGCAATGATCGAACATCATCACGTTCGCGATGTCGTGGTCGGTGATGTGGTTCCTGCTGTTCTTCCTCGTCGGGTTCGTGGCGCTGGCAAGCTTGTACGCGGCTGCGGGGTCAATGGCCTCGCGCAGTGAGGACGTTCAGAACACCACCTCTCCGCTGATGTATCTCATCATGATCATCTACTTCTGGGTGGTGTTCTCGATATCGAACCCTGATGGCATGAGCGCCAAGATCGGCAGCTACGTCCCGATCGCGTCGGTGGTCTTCATGCCGCTGCGCATGCTTGGTCATCGCGCGGAGTGGTGGGAACCAATCGTGTCGATCTTCGTGACCCTCGGTTTCACCGTGTTTGCGGTATTGGCCGGCGAGAGGATCTATCGACGCTCGATCCTGCAGACCAACGGTCGGGTCAGCTTCAAGAACGCCTGGAAGCAGAACGAATCGGTGGCGTGACGTCCGACGTCATGGCATCTGACGGGGCAGGCCCCGATGGAACTCGCACCGTTTTGCTTCGTCGCGACGGTCGAGCGGTAATGTCATCCATACCTGCCAAGAAGTGGTCTGAAAACCGGGCGGCAACATCACCATCGACATTTCTTGGCAGGAATGGAGACAATGATTCAGAGGTATCGCGTCAGTTCCGGGCCACTGCCAGCCTCTCCTGATAACTTGGCTCGTGTTTTTTGATCCAGGCGATGATCCGAGTCGTGATGGGGATGCAGGCGTACTCGACAAGGGTTTTCCACAAGAACCCGAAGAAGGCGTAGTTGCACCATTGGCCGAAGCTGGTGATTCCGACGACAGGTGCCGCGATCGCGCAGAAGATGATGGTGTCAACGGCCTCGCCAGCACCGGTGGATCCCATCAGTCGGCCGACCAGACCGCGCTCTAACCACTTGGCCTTGAGTCGAACCATGATGACCGAGTTTGTAAACTGTCCGGCCAGAAATCCACATGCTCCGGCGAGCACCATCTGCCATAGCGGACCGAGGGCCATTTTTAGGGCGGTGTCATGGGCTACCGAGTAGGGATCGGTGAATCCAGGAAGGGCGATGATAGCCCAGAAGCACAGTACAGAGAGGATCGCGCAGATAAACCCCATGACGATCGCGCGGCGTGCTGCCTTGATCCCGTAGATTTCGGTGGTGATATCTCCCATGACATAGGCCAGCGGGAACAAGAAAAAGCCGCCATCGGTGGTGATGGGGCCGAGCTGCACCCCTTTTGAACCGCCGATATTCGACAGGATGACGACAACGCACATGAGGGTGAGCAGGATGTCGTAGTGCCCCGACCCTCGATCGGCATACGCAGGGCGGGCTGCCGCGGATGATCTGAGGCTGGTGGAGTGTGACGTCACGGCGAAATGGTAACCGTGTTGGCGCATATCATCGAGATGACGGTCATGCCCACAGGAGGTTTCCGTGACTCTTGCTACTTCCGAGCTGGACATCACCCCGCACCGGGATCTCTATCCGCCGATTGAGCCCTATGACACCCAGATGGTTGACGTGGGTGACGGTCAGCAGCTCTACGTCGAACAGTGCGGCAACCCTGAGGGCAAGCCGGTGGTTTTCCTGCATGGTGGCCCTGGTGGTGGCGGCGGTACCGAGCGGCGTCGCTTCTTCAACCCCGATGCCTACCGCATCATCATCTTGGATCAGCGGGGCTGCGGCCTGTCTACCCCGCACATTGCCCAGGCTCACACTCCACGTGAGATGGCCACCAATACGACGTGGAAACTTGTTGAGGATCTTGAGAAGATCCGGGAGTTACTTGGCATTGAGCGTTGGGAGGTCTTTGGCGGATCGTGGGGATCCTGCTTGTCGCTGGCTTACGCCGAGACCCATCCCGAGCGGGTGACCGAACTCGTGCTGCGTGGCATCTTTACCATGCGTGAGCAGGAGTTGGACTGGTACTACAACTTCGGTGCCTCCGAGGTTTTCCCGGAGCTGTGGAACAAGTTCTGCGAGCCGCTGCGCCGCGTCGGGCATGACTTTTCTCGTGACAACATAGCCGCCTACTACGACCTGCTGTGGGACGACGACCCCGACGTCCACGGTCCTGCCGCGGTGGCCTGGACGACATGGGAGGGCGCGACGACCTCGTTGTCCTTCGACCGGTCCCACATCGAGGAGTTCTCGGATCCAAACTTCGCGCTGGCCTTCGCCCGCATCGAGAACCACTACTTTGTCAATCATGGGTTCATGGTTGAGGGGCAGTTGCTGCGTGATGCCCACAAGCTGGCCGACATCCCGACTGTTATCGTTCAGGGACGCTACGACATGTGCTGCCCCGACGTCACGGCCGTCGATTTGTCGCGAGCCTTGCCGAGCGCCGATCTGTGAATCGTGATGGCAGGTCACTCTGCATTTGAGCCATTAATTGCCTCTGAACTAGTGAAGGTGTGTGACGAATTCGCCGAGCGATGAATTGTCGCCCAGGCGTGTTGAGGCCCAAGTCCAGTCGATTTGATCGAGTACTCACGGTCAAATCGACTGGACTTCGACATGGTGGTGGGGATAGCGCGCCGCCAGTTGAATAGAGACGGGTGGGTTTGCCCGACTATGTTAAGACGAAGGAGTAGTATCCCTCTTCATCCTTCTCTAGTGGTGGCTCGGGGATCTCTTCAAACATGATCGCTGACAAGGGCCGGCTGAGGGTGCGAATGACGGCTCTGGGGACGTCGTCCGGTCCGCTTTCCCAGTACTTTCCTAAATTAATCATACCACTAAGTTGTCGAGATTTCTGCCAACGGTAAAGACCGAGACATCCATGACGAGCATCTCGCTGTCCGTATTTTTGACAGGAGCGCTCGTGTCCTGGTCTATGAAGTACAGTTTCTCGGGTCGGGTCGCAGCTTCGTTGATGACCATTTGAATGGTCTTCGGGATGACCGGGTAAAATCGTCCATCCCGAATGAAATCTGGATGGACGATGAAGGTGATAACGCCACCAAATTCCTTGCGTGCAGACATAATCTTGATTAAATTGTTCATCTCTGATTCCTGAGTTTCTCGTGTGAAAAACAGTTTGCAATGGTCAGATGTTTGGACCATCCCCAGTCCTGAACTGCGCGACGCGCCATTCGCCCGCACAGATCCGCGATGACCGGTGTCAGCACGCCATGTGTTGCGGCCCATGTCCAGCGGTGCACCATTGCACGCCTAGCCATGTCGCCTCGTTGATTCGGATGGTGTCGACGAAGAGAATCTAAAGATAGCTCGGTCAACTGAAGTGTTGCAGCTGTCCCCGCCAGACCGATCATCGGTTCATCGGCCAACCAAGAACCTGCGTAACGGGAACCATCTAGGAAACCTTCGCGGACGGCGTCGAGAAACTCTGCGGGGACTCCCACGAGCCCGTCACAACTGCTCCACGGCATCACTAGATTGACGACGTCGACCGCCGGGTGGTGAATGGAGGTGGCCTCGTAGTCGACGAATCTGGCGTGATCTTCGGTGACGAGCACATTGCCTGGGCACGGGTCTGCTTGGGTGACGACCTCGGTTCCTTCGGCTCCTCGTAGCGACTCAAATAAGTCGAGCTCCACATCATCGGGTACTTTAGTCTCTCGCGCAGCGCACATTTTTTCCAGGCCTCGCCCTGGCAGACGAGGCGAGGCTGGACCACCCGCTGAGCGCGTCTGTGGGTCAAGACGACGGATGGCGTCCTGGAATGCGGGGATGACCTCGTTGCGTGCCGCTCGATCAGACATTTCCCGCATCGATGCCGCCATAACGGTCGCCGTCGCTCGTCCCTACATCTGTGCGGCGATGAGAGCGGCTGAGGGGTCGTTGCCGGTCAAGATCGATTCCAAGGTCATCCCTGACACGTCGCCCATAACCACTACGCCCAGGCTTAGGTCAGCTGCATACAGCCGCGGTGCCTCCGGAAGACACCCCAAACCGGCAATCTCGCGGACAATCCCCAGCCCGCCGGAATTATGTGACATCGATGTTGATCGGAAACATTTCGCTATGACCGTTCGCGCGCCCGCAGTTGCTGTCGTCGAACCATCTACCCAGCACCGGGCTACGCTAGTGCGCACCCCCTCGTGAAGTACCTTGTCCAGTGACAACTCGGTTCCTAAGGCGAACGCGGCATCATCGAGCCAGCCCAGTCCCATCCCTACCTCCTGGTACGCCGCACCGTCGTCGGCTACGTCTACAGTGGGAGAGTACACATTCCCGTCACACCGGAGAGAACCCTGACCACGACCTTGCACATCCACAACACCGATACCGGCAAAGAGGGCGCAGCGCGCCGCGTCGTCGCGGTCCCCACGTCGATTCCCATGGTGACTTTGGTCGGGCCCAATGACGAATTCCTCAAACGACTTGAGGACGCCCTTGACGCCGACATCTTGGTACGCGGTAACGAGATTCACCTCACTGGGCATCCCGCAGATTTGGCCGATGCTGGCGACATCCTGTCGGAGATGATCACGATCATACGCACCGGCCAAGGCCTGTCCGCCGACGACGTCGATCGGGTCGTTGCCATGACTCGCAACGGAGAAGGCCCGGCCGAGATCATGACGGCTGACATCCTCAGTAATCGCGGCAGGACAGTTCGACCCAAGACCCTGAACCAAAAACGGTATGTTGACGCGATTGACGCCAACACCGTCACCTTTGGTATCGGCCCAGCTGGCACGGGCAAGACGTATCTGGCGATGGCCAAGGCGGTGCAGGCCCTTCAGACCAAGCAGGTGAGCCGGATTATCCTTACCCGCCCGGCCGTCGAGGCGGGAGAGAAAATCGGTTACCTACCCGGCACATTGTCGGAGAAAATCGACCCCTATTTGCGTCCTCTCTACGACGCCCTACGCGACATGGTCGACCCCGATACCGTGCCACGTCTTGTCGGCGCCGGAACTGTTGAAGTGGCACCGTTGGCCTATATGCGGGGCCGCACTCTCAATGACGCCTTCGTTATCTTGGACGAGGCCCAGAACACGTCACCGCAGCAGATGAAGATGTTCCTCACTCGTCTCGGCTTCGGCTCAAAGATCGTCGTTACCGGCGATATCGCTCAGGTCGACCTGCCCGGTGGTATGAAGTCTGGTTTACGAGTGGTGCAGGGCATCCTCGACGGTATCGACGACATCGCCTTCTGTAACCTCACCAGCCGTGATGTCGTCCGTCACCGTCTGGTGGGCAAGATTGTTGCTGCTTACGACGTTGCCTGCGAGTCCCGTGGCGCCAAAAATTCGCGCAAGAATAGGAAGACCCGATGATCGACATCACTAATGAGTCTGGTTCTCCGTCTAATGAGGAGGGGCTTGTCGGCCTGGCGACATTTGCCCTCGACCGGTTGCGTATCCACCCCTCTTCGGAGTTGTCGATCATTCTCGTCGACGAGGAAACGATGGAGGCTTACCACGAGAAATTCATGGGTCTTCCTGGTCCGACCGATGTCTTGAGCTTCCCGATGGATGAGATGCGTGCCCCCGGCGACGACGAGGATCCGCCTTCTGGGCTACTCGGTGACATCGTGCTGTGCCCGACCGTCACAGCTCGCCAAGCTGCTGAGAATGGTCGCACTCCCGACGGGGAGGCGGAATACCTCCTCATCCACGGGTTGTTGCACCTGCTCGGCCACGACCATGCTGAACCCGGAGAGAAGCGCGTCATGTTTAGACTCAACGACGAGATCATCGCGGCATGGGATGACCATCGAGAACAGACAGGTCAGCGGTGACACGGCAAGAATGGATCGTTCTGGCGATCGCCTTCATCTTCACAGTGTTGGCAAGCCTCAATGTGGCCATGGAGACGGCCCTTCAACACATGTCTCACTCCAAGGCCGAGGAGCTTGCTGCCGACGGTAAAACTGCGCACCAACGAGTACTTGACATGGTCGCCGATCCCGCCCCCTTCATCAACACCGCGATGCTAGTGAGGGTTATTTCCGAGGTGACGGCGACGGCACTTGTCGCGCTCCTTATTTTCGGCCACTTCGACCTGCCCTGGCAGCAGGTGCTCGTCGTCGTGGCCATCATGGTGCTTGTTGACTTCCTGGCATGGGGAGTGGCTGCGCGCACCTTGGGGCGTCAGCATGACACCGCTATCTGCACCTTCTGGTCTCGTTCTTGGGGAGTACTTGCCCACGTCCTTGGCCCCATCGCGGCCTTGCTTATCCTCATCGGCAACGCTCTGACCCCCGGAAAGGGATATGCCGAAGGCCCCTTTACCTCTGAGGCTGAACTACGCGAGATGGTCGACTACGCCGAGGCTTCCGACCTCATTGAGGCCGGCGAGCGGGAGATGATCCACTCAGTCTTCGAGCTAGGTGACACCCTTACGAAGGAGGTCATGGTCCCGCGTACCGACGTGGTCTATATTCCTCGGACCAAAAATCTGCGTCAGGCGATGTCTTTGGCTCTGCGATCTGGGTTTTCCCGAATTCCGGTCGTTGGCGAAGGCTTTGACGACATCCGTGGCGTCGTCTATCTCAAGGATCTCTCCCAGCGGGTACTCGACAATCCTGACGGTTACGCCACCGAAAGCGTCGAATCGATCATGCGGCCTGCCGTGCTCTGCCCAGACTCTAAGCCCGTCGACCAGGTGCTGCGCGAGATGCAGCGAGACCGTAACCATCTCGTCATCGTCGTAGACGAGTTTGGCGGCACGGCTGGCCTAGTGACGATCGAGGACATCGTCGAGGAGATCGTTGGCGAGATTGTTGACGAGTATGACGCCGAGCCCACCCTCACGGAAGAGATCGAAGACGGCGTCTTTCGAATATCCTCGCGTTTGCCGGTCGATGATCTGGGCGAACTGTTCGATCTTAAGGTCGACGATGACGACGTCGAGACGGTTGGTGGCCTCATGGCCAAGGAACTGTCTGTAGTACCCATCCCGGGATCTGTCATCATCTGGGAGGGGTTAGAGATCACCGCCGAGAAGGCGACCGGTCGCCGTCACCAGGTGGACACCTGCCTGGTAAAGCGGGCCCCCGAAGAAACCCCCGATCAGGAGTATGACGATGAGTGACGACGAGATGCCTTCGTTGGCCGATCTCATGGATGGCGATGACGAGGATATTTCCGACGTTGACTATGTGACCGCCAGGGTAGCTGAATCTACCCGAGCCGGATTCCACTCCGGGTTCGTCTGCTTCGTCGGGCGCCCAAATGCCGGCAAGTCGACTCTCACCAACGCCCTGGTTGGTTCCAAGATCGCCATTGCCTCTTCGAAGCCTCAGACCACCCGTCACGTCATCCGTGGCGTAGTCACTGACGAGAAATCTCAGATCGTCGTCATCGACACCCCGGGACTCCATAAGCCACGCACCCTACTGGGTCAGCGGCTCAACGACCTCGTTTTCGACACTTGGACCCAGGTCGACGTTATCGGGGTGTGTTTGCCTTCCAACCAGCGAATTGGGCCAGGTGACACCTATCTTGTATCGCAAATCGCCGAACTTCCTCGTCGCCCCACGCTTGTCGCCCTGGCAACGAAGTCCGACCTCGTGTCCAAGGCGCGGATGGCTGAGCATCTGGCCACCATTGACAAGCTGCAAGGAGAGGTCGGCATCGAGTTCGTTGAAATCGTCCCGTGCTCTGCGGTCTCCGGCGAGCAGGTCGACGAGGTCCGCGACGTCATTGCTTCCCTGCTGCCTGAAGGGCCGGCCTACTACCCAGATGGTGAGGTGACTGACGAACCGACCGAAACCCTTGTCGCCGAGCTGATCCGCGAGGCGGCGCTTGAAGGTGTGCGCGAGGAGCTTCCCCACTCTCTGGCTGTGGAGATTGTGGAGATGGGGCCTCGAGAAGGTCAGCCGGAGGATCGTCCCCTACTGGACGTCTACGCATCCCTCATAGTGGAACGTGATTCCCAGAAGGGCATCATGATCGGTCATCATGGTTCCCATATCAAGCAGGTTCGTACCCACGCCAGGCGACAGATCGCGGCCCTGTTGGGAACGCCAATCCACTTAGACCTTCAGGTCAAGGTGTTGCCGAACTGGCAGTCCGACCCGAAATACCTCAATCGATTGGGGTTTTGAAATATTGGGTCGGTGGGAAGTGATGGTCTCACAGTGCTGCGGCCGTCACCTCTCCACCGACGACTGTTAAGTCGCTGGTGATGCCTGCCAATGCATTACCGGACAGGTCGAAGGGATTGTGGGCCACAGCGATGACGTCTCCTGGTCCGCCCGTGACCACCTGTGTTACGTGACGGGTGCTGGCTGTGATGGCCTGGGACAGAGTAAGAGCCTGCTCAGGGTGCCAGCTTGGGCGCCGGTCACCGGTTCTCTCGACGGCCACGCGGATCGCGCCCCACGGATCGACGGGGGAGACTGGGGCGTCTGATCCCAGTGCTAACTCGGTCCCGGCTCGCACCATGTCGGCGAACCGGAAGCAGCGATCAGCGCGGTCTGACCACATGACGTCGGTGGCGTCCCGGTCGTCGACGAGGTGTAGAGGTTGGACGCTTGCTCGCACCCCGAGAGCCGCAAATCGTCGAACGTCTGCGTCAGTGAGCACTTGAGCGTGTTCGATCGACCCAGAAATCCCGGTCACCTCGAAAGCATTGAGGACCTCTTTGGCCGCTCGGTCTCCTATGGCGTGAGCCGCGCATTGCAGGTTGCCAGTTTTGGCTCGATTCATGAGGTCGACCAAATCCTCCGGCGTCACCGAGTCAATTCCGGCCCCATCTGGACCGGCTCCCGCCGGATAGGAATCCATGCACCAGGCAGTGCGCGTCGACATCGACCCGTCGACGATGACCTTGAGCGGGCCCATAGATACTCGGCTTGGACCAGGCTTATCAGTGGCGGGGGCTTGGCCAGTCGCCAGCACCTGCGCAATTGCCTCGTCCAGGCGTTCGGGGTACACACTCACCTCGACTCGTAGCGGGCACCGGCCATCAGCTTTGCGCTGTAGCCACGTCTCGACGTCAGTGCTGAACTCCATATCGCGGATGCCAGTGATCCCCAGGCGCGCCGCCGCGGTGCTGCAGCTTCCCACCCAACCATCCAACACGTGAGGGTTGACCTGTGAGAGCTGGGTTTGAACGTCGAAACTGGTCTGCTCGCGCAGAAATCCGTCTCCTTCGATACCGAGTTTGCGCATAGCAGCGGTATTGCACCACGAGGAATGTAGGTCGGCGGAGACGAGGATAACGGCACGATCACCGGTGACGGCGTCAAGCTGACGGGCGTTGGGATTTGAGCCCCATAGCGAGGGACGGAACCCGAATCCCTGCAGAATCGGCTCGTCGCTGCCTTCGCGTCGTTTGACATGGGTGGCGACTTCCTCGAGCGCCGTCTCGCAACTCGCGGTTTGGCTGACAAGGAACCTCCGGGACGCCAACGCCCACTGCCCGACGTGGACGTGCTCGTCCCACAGACCAGGCATGAGGAGGCGACCGCCAAGGTCAATACTTCGCACCCTCGCACTGTGGGCCTGCTGCTGTGCTTCGGGACCGAGGGCAAGGACACGATCCGATAGCAGTACATCGGTGGGCTCGCCCGTCGACCCGTCGGTGAGGTCGAGGATTCTGGCATTGTGAAGCAACAACATTCCCAGATATTCCCACCGACAGCGGGCGATGTCACACGTGAGACGATTTTGAGAAATATCCCATGCTGGGTCGATCGCGGTGTACTGTAACCCGCATGTCGTGCGCGCTTCCCCTGGTGTGCCGCAGTGAGGCCCGTTGAAGGGGCGGCCTCCTTGCTGCGGGTGATCGGGCTGCCCTACACATCACACACGGGAGACACCATGACGCACATTCAGCCCCGTCCCTGCCAGCTGACTAGCCCGATGCCCAGCGGGCGTTATAAACCTTTCGTTCCGCACACGTTGCCGGATCGTACCTGGCCAGACAAGACCTTGGACCATGCTCCGCGGTGGCTGTCCACTGATTTGCGTGATGGCAACCAGGCGCTTGTTGACCCCATGACTCCGGCTCGCAAGATGCGGATGTTCGAACTTCTTGTTGGGATGGGGTACAAGGAGATTGAAATTGGCTTCCCCTCAGCTTCTCAAACGGATTTCGACTTCGTTCGGCAGGTTATTGAGTCCGGCATTGTCCCTGACGACGTCACTATTTCGGTGCTGACCCAGGCCCGTGAGGATCTCATCGAGCGCACCATGCGGAGCTTAGTCGGCGCTCACCGTGCCACTGTCCACATGTATAATGCAGTTGCCGAACTCTTCCGACGCGTTGTCTTCAACATCGACGAAAAGCAGTGCATTGACCTGGCGCACCGTGGTACTGAGTGGGTCGTCAGGTACGCCGACAAGTACCTCGGCGACGTTGAGTTCGGCTACGAGTACTCTCCGGAGATGTTTAGCCAGACCCGCACGGACTTCGCTATCGACGTCTGTCACTCCGTGATGGACGTGTGGCAGCCGGGGCCAGGCCGTGAGATTATCCTTAATCTGCCGGCTACCGTCGAGATGAGTACTCCGAACACCTACGCCGACCAAATCGAGTACTTCTGCCGCAATATCCGTGATCGTGAGCACGTGTGCGTCTCTTTGCACCCGCACAATGATCGTGGCACGGCGATCGCGGCCGCCGAGTTCGCGCAGATGGCGGGCGCCGATCGCGTCGAGGGCTGTCTCTTTGGCCACGGCGAGCGCACCGGCAACGTTGATCTCGTCACCTTAGGTATGAATCTTGTCAGCCAGGGAGTTGACGCGGGTATCGACTTCTCTGACATGCCAAAAATCCGCCGCACCGTCGAGTACTGCACTGGACTACCGGTGCCGGCACGCCAGCCCTACGCCGGCGACCTCGTCTTCACAGCCTTTTCGGGCTCGCACCAAGACGCTATCAAGAAAGGCCTGGAGGACCTCGAACGCCAGGCCCAGGAGCAGGGCATCGGTATCCACGAGGTTGACTGGCAGGCCCCCTACCTGACCATCGACCCACACGACGTCGGACGCACCTACGAGGCTGTCATTCGCGTCAACAGCCAGTCCGGTAAGGGCGGCATGGCCTACCTCCTGAAGACCGAGCACCAAGTCGACCTGCCGCGTCGTCTGCAGATCGAGTTCTCCCGTGCAGTGCAGAATTACACCGATGACCAAGCCCGCGAGATCAGCCACGACGAGATCTGGGATCTGTTTAACCGCGAGTATCTGCAAGTGCCTGGCATCGAGCTGGTGAGCCGCACGACGTCCACCGAAACCGGTACCTATCAGCTCACCGCCAACCTTCGGATTAATGGGGCGGACACTCAGATCCGTGGTGAGGGTAACGGTGCGATGTCGGCTTTCATCGACGCACTGGTCTCCCTCGACATCGTTGTCCACGTGCTCGACTACTCCGAGCACGCCATGACAGCGGGTGGTACTGCGAGGGCCGCCGCGTATGTCGAGTGTGAAATTGGGGACGGCGAGACCTCACAAATTCTATGGGGAGTCGGCATTGACCCTGATATCACCCAGGCTTCCCTGAAGGCGGTCGTCAACGCGGTAAACCGCTCCCGTCGGCAAACCTTGGATAGGGAGTCATGACGCCGTGATCATGGGGTGGGGTTGACCTCATTGGGGACGGCCCCACCAAATCTCCGGTCCCGCTTGGCGTATTCCATCACTGCGGCCCAGAGGTCGCGGCGGTCAACGTCGGGCCACAAAACGTCGGAGAACACCATTTCGGCGTAGGCCGATTGCCACAGGAGGAAATTCGATGTGCGCTGTTCCCCGGAGGAGCGCCAGAATAGGTCGACGTCGGGGACCTCGGGCTCGTCAAGGTGAGTACGGAAGGTCTTCTCCGTGATGTGGTCGGGGTCGATCTTGCCCTCAGCGGTTAGCCGGGCAATATCACGCACCGCGTCAACGATCTCTGCCCGACCGCCGTAATTGACGCAGAACTGGAGGGTGAGGACGGTGTTATCAGCCGACTGTTTCTCGGCTGATTCCAATTCCTTGATGACTGACTTCCACAGCTTGGGACGACGTCCAGCCCAACGGATGCGTACTCCCATGGCGTCGAGTTGATCGCGACGACGGTGGATGACGTCACGATTGAAGCCCATAAGCCACCGAACTTCGTCGGGCGAGCGCTTCCAGTTTTCGGTGGAAAACGCATAGGCGCTCAAATAGGGGATACCCATCTCGATGGCGCCCTCGATAACATCGAAGAGAGCATCCTCGCCACGTGCGTGACCCTCAGTGCGCCTAAGACCGCGTTGCCTGGCCCAACGTCCGTTGCCGTCCATGACGATGGCGACGTGTTGGGGGATGAGTTCCGGTGGCAGCTCGGGTGGACGAGCTCCAGACGGATGCGGCAGCGGGCCGCGCTTCGGGGGTCGCGGTGTGATTCGGGCCATGGGTCACAGCGTAGTGGCGTCGAGGACGGTAGTGGGGCCGGACTGGTGCCCTCGTGACGGTGACAACGGTAAGTTATCCGAGGTTCAAGGCCTCGATGATGTCACAGGGTCGTCCACACGATGATAATTCCGGAGCCGAGACAGGCGATGATCGAGGCAACGCTCGTCCAATGACTGATACGTTCCCGAGTGCGCCCAGAAATACCGGAGGAATTGGGTCGCAGCCGATCAATGACGACTGGAAGCCATGCCGGAATGAGGACGATCCACCATGAGATAATGAGCGTCAGAATTCTGACGACGAGTGGCAGATCGGCAGTCCCGATGCGCTGACTCGACGAGATGAATAACGGAATGGTAGTGAAATTCGTAGCCATTCCGAGAGCCCCCCAGGTGAACATGCCGTGGGCACCAGCGGACCGCGGCCCAGAAGTTTTCTTGACTCGAGATTTTTGGACGCGGTGGGATACCCATTTCGTCCGCGCCAGATAGCAGCCGAATAAGAAGAGTAAAACGCCCAGTACACGGTCGACGGTACGTGAGGCCAGCTGACGAGAGGCGAAGTCGGTGGCAGCGCTTCCCAGCAGGCCGAAACTCGTGACGCCGATGGCGCCAAGCACCAGACCTGCCCCAGAGACAAAAGCCCAACCGTGGTTCTGTTTTTGGCCGTGAACCGCCGCGTTTGCGTTGAGGATCATGACGGGACTGATAGCAGCAACGAGCACCAGGTACCAGACGCTCCCGAGCAGCGCGACAAAGGAATCCATGGGCGTCTCCTGGGGGTTCCAACGGTAGTCGACCTGCGATGAACACCTCCTACCCTCTCACAGCGATTCTGTGCAGAGCATGTTTCGGCTGCACGCCATACGGGGAGACAATAGGTGTCATGCCCACCTACCGTGACCAAGCCGTCGTTCTGCGCACGCACAAGCTAGGTGAGGCTGATCGGATCGTGTCGATGTTGTCGCGTGAGCACGGCAAGATTCGGGCGGTGGCACGAGGGATTCGACGCACCTCCAGCAAATTTGGTGCCCGTCTGGATCCGTTCAATCTGGTTGACCTGCAGTTGGTTCAGGGACGCAACCTCGACGTCGTCGCCCAGGTGGAGTGTTTGCATCCTTACTCGGCGCCGCTGCGTCAGGACTATTCTCTGTTCACCGCGGCTGAGGTCATGGTGGAGGCTGCCGACCACCTGGTGCCGGTGGACCGTGAACCGGCCCCGGCACAATACCGATTGTTGGCAGGAGCTCTGCGGGTGCTCGGCCAGGGGACGACGGATGGCCCACGGCCACCCGAGATGGTGCTGGACTCTTACCTGTTGCGCTCTCTTTCAGCATCCGGATATGCCCCGGATCTGGTCGACTGTGTCCGGTGTGGGACACCTGGGCCGCACCAGGGTTTTTCGCCCAGTTTGGGGGGCGTGGTGTGTATTAATTGTCAGCCGCCCGGAACTCCTCATCCGCACGAGGAGACGATTTCGTACCTGCGGGCTTTGCTGGTGGGGGACTGGACTGCGACGCGTGATGTTGCGTGGTCGAGGGTCCGGGAGGGGTCCGGACTGGTGGCAGCATTTGTGTCTTGGCATATGGATCGTGGTTTGCGGTCAATGCCCCTTCTGGAGCGTTGATCGCAAACCAGTTGCACTACGAGCGGCCTTCGGCATACGGAGCTCAGCCCTGATTCGTCTTTTCGATTGGCGTGGCGCGTCAATTGTCGTTCCCGGGTCAGGTCTCACGAACTGGCTTTGCGCGTGGAATACGGGCATTAACCACCCACCAACCATTGCGCAGACCGATAGAGATCTTGCCACGAAGAAGAGAGACGCGCTCCTTGAGACGAGCAATACCCATTCCAGTCGATCGAACGGGTTCTATCTCCGGGTCGGTGGTGGGGTTGGAGACGGTTACTACGACGTCGTCCCCTTCATCCATGACGGTGATCCTGGCGGTAGCGGGACCGTTGTGCTTGATGACATTGGCAGTGGATTCGTCAAGTATTCGGTTGATGGCATCGGAGACGCTCACCGGCATTGGAGCGCACGCAACCGACGACTCGACATGCCAGCCGAGCGTTTCCAGCCGTGTGACCATAGCGGCCACCGTAGCCTCGACGGAATCCTCGTGGGTGGGAGAGGAGATGAATGGAAGGTTACGGTTACGCAGCACTAAGAGTAGACGCTGGAGATCGTCTAGGGCAGCTCTAGACGTGTTTTCGATCGATTTGGAGGCCGTGATGATGTCCTCATTGGCGGTGTTGAGGCGTAAGGAACCTGCCAGCATGGTGATGACGGTGAGGTCCTTGGCAACGACGTCGTGGAGTTCGGCCGCAAGCTGTTGACGTTCTTCTTCGCGGGCGTGCGCTGCCTGCTGAAGAGCGTCGGCAGCTTGTTCCTCGGCCTGTTCGCGGCGGTTATCGAGCCAGCGGAAGGCGGAGCCGAATCCGATGCCGATTGCGCAAGCAAGGCATGCCACCAAAAAAATGGATACCCAGCGTTCCGTATAAACGGCCGCCATAGCAGCGATGACCGTGGCGCCGATAATCAGCGGAATACAATGGCGCTTCAGGCCATGCTGGCTAGCTAAGAAGGCCAGCACAACCAACAGCGGAATGCTAAACGCTATGTCTCCGGCGATGGCGCTGCTGACCAGGCCGACGAGAAGCAACAATTCCTGTACCAGGGGGCGCTTCCAACATAAGAGCGCGGCCATACTAAAGACGTATACGACAACCATCCAGACTGTCGCACTGTCGCTTCGGTGAGTTACGACAGCTACACGTAGATCGTCCAGCCCGGACAGCACCAATACGGCGATGGTAACAGCCGTAACGACAGTGATTCGACTGCTCTTTTTGAAGATGAAGCTGCGGCCAGGCGAACCACTATTCATTGATGCGTTCTCCGCGTGTTAGACAGCCCATGCATTGGGCATAGGCGCGGGATCAGTTAAAACACCAGTCGGGGTAGAGGGTGCAAAGGCCGTCTATGATTCCCTCAACATGGGCCTTATGGGCATTTACAGCGTTCTGAGTGGGGGCGGAGTCAGTGGTGGCCTGAGCGGGGATGGCGACCGAGAAGGAGCTGATTGCTAAGGCAGCCACGATGCCGGTGATGATCTTCTTCATGGGCACAATGTATCTCCTTCGAGGGGCTCTCCACAACGGTCGGGCACAAGTGATACGAGGAGACCGGCACGTGCAGAGACAAGCCGCAGGACGCGCCGGTTGGCTGATCATCTGACCAGGTGGCCGACTCAACCATAGACATTTGGTTACCGGTAGTCACGTTGCTAACCCGCTGCTGCTATACAGACTGCTGCGGCATGCGAGGATGGGAAGTAATGTGAGGTTGACAAGATACTTCGCGTCGCAGGCGTTATATGTCTGATCGTTGGCGCCGCGTGATCACCGTGGGTGAGGAGGTTCACTTGGGCTCAGCAGTGCCCAACGTGAGAGTAAGGAGGAGTGATGTCAGTTCGACTCGTGGTTACTGACGATCATCCGATCATGAGGCAGGCTCTTGCCGGCTATTTCTCTCGTGTTGAGGAGATGGAGGTCGTCGGCCAGGCCACTAATGGTCGTGAAGCCGTTGAGCTTGTTGATCAGCTATTGCCCGACGTTGTCCTTATGGACCTCAAGATGCCTGAAATGGACGGTCTCACAGCTACCCGAATGATCGTCTCGCGCCATCCTTCGGTCCGTGTTGTTGCCCTGACGACTTTTGCTCGTCGGGATATCGTCGTTGAGGCCATCCTTGCTGGTGCTGCCGGATACCTTCTGAAGGAATCTGAGCCGGAGGCCGTTATCGCAGGGGTTCGCGCTGTTATGGCAGGTCAAGTGACAGTGTCTCCGGAGATTGCCCGAGGTGTTGTTGAGGTCTTTTCAGCTCGGCCCTGTGGTGGGGGGTCTCATCAGATTGATTTGACTCCGGTGAAATTGTCTGATGCTGATGATGACGTTCTGAAGCTTCTCGCCGAAGGGTTGTCGAACGCTGCCATCGCAGATGAACTATGTCTCAGCGAGTCCGCGGTTAAGCAGCGTCTTGGTCATCTAGCAAAGAAACTGGGAGTGCGTAGTCGTCTTGAGGTTCTCGTGAGAGCATGCGAGCTGGGCTTAGTCATCCCCCGGCTGCGTCGCTGATTACGACACTGACCTGGTGCGCACTGCGGAGCACTCCGAACAGATGCCGAACAATTCCAGTTCGTGACCGGTCTCGCTGAACTCATATTTCGCGGCGATATCGCGAGCCCAATCCTCCAGGATTTTCTCAGGCCCAATTTCGACAGCCTTGCCGCAATTGCGGCACACCAGGTGATGGTGGTGCGCTGAGGAACAACGGCGATAGGTCATTTCGCCGTCTTCAGCGCGAATGGCATCGAGCTCTCCGTCCTCAGCCATCGTCTGCAAGTTCCGATAGACGGTTGCCAGACCAACCTGATCTCCGCGGTTGCGTAGCTGATCATGGACCTGCTGGGCGGTGAGGAAGAACGGCTCGTCGTCAAACAGAGCACGAATGGCAACGCGCTGTTTGGTCGTGCGCCGCCGGTTCTCCACCATGATCACCTCACTGCCGGGGGTCGAGCTAGGCCAAATGTACTCCAGTAGCTTGTCGATTTCCCAGTGGCTGTCTGCTGGCTGACGAGGTAGTCATGCGTCGTGTAGTTACCGTTAAGCTAGTTAACGGCCTCGCCGCCCAGATATGTTCCGTAGGCGGCGCTGCCCGCGTGGGCGCCATCCGGGTGTCCACTCCAATGAGGACTTGGAAGAAAGGGACGGCTGTGGCCTCCACTAGCACACTCGACAATGTCATCAACCTCTGTAAGCGACGCGGATTCGTTTTCCCGTGTGGGGAGATCTATGGCGGCACCCGTGCTGCGTGGGATTACGGCCCATTCGGCGTCGAGCTTAAGGAGAACATCAAGAGGCAGTGGTGGCGTGCCATGGTCACCCGCCGCGATGACGTCGTTGGTCTTGACTCCTCGGTCATCCTGCCTCGTGAGGTGTGGGTGGCCTCGGGACACGTCGGAGTGTTCAACGACCCTCTGACTGAGTGCCTGTCGTGTCACAAGCGGATGCGCGCTGATCATCTGCAGGAGGGCCACGCAGCCAAGCACGGGATCGCCGACCCTGATTCCATCTCGCTCGAGGAGGTCAACTGTCCCAACTGCGGCAACAAGGGGCAGTGGACCGAACCCCGAGACTTCAACATGATGCTTAAGACTTACCTCGGCCCCGTCGAGGATAAGTCAGGTCTGCACTACCTGCGTCCCGAGACCGCCCAGGGCATTTTCGTCAATTTCCAGAACGTGCTCACCAGTGCCCGCAAGAAGCCGCCGTTCGGCATCGCGCAGACAGGTAAGTCGTTCCGCAACGAGATCACGCCTGGGAACTTCATCTTCCGTACCCGTGAGTTCGAGCAGATGGAGATGGAGTTCTTCGTCGAACCCGGCACCGACGAGGAGTGGCATCAGTACTGGATTGACGCCCGCACCGCGTGGTATACCGACCTCGGCATCAACCCGGATAATCTGCGTCACTACGAGCATCCCAAGGAAAAGCTCTCCCACTACTCGAAGCGCACTGTCGACGTTGAGTACAAGTTTGGGTTTACCGGGTCTGACTGGGGCGAGCTTGAAGGTATTGCTAACCGCACTGATTTCGATTTGGGTAACCATTCCAGGCACTCTGGTAAGGATCTGTCGTACTACGACCAGGCCAACAACAAGCGCTACTTGCCTTATGTTATTGAGCCGGCTGCGGGATTGACCCGATCGCTCATGGCGTTCATGGTGGATGCTTACACCGAGGACGAGGCGCCCAATGCCAAGGGTGGGGTTGACAAGCGCACCGTGCTCAAGCTGGATCCGCGTCTTTCTCCGGTCAAGGCTGCGGTGCTGCCACTGAGCCGTAATTCTGACTTGTCGCCGAAGGCCCGCGATCTTGCTGCTCGTTTACGTGAGCATTGGAATGTTGACTTCGATGATGCCCAGGCTATTGGCAAGCGCTACCGCCGGCAGGATGAGATCGGTACCCCGTTCTGCATCACCGTCGACTTCGATTCTCTCGAGGATGACGCCGTGACGGTGCGTGAGCGTGACACCATGGCTCAACAGCGTGTCAGCATTGACAAGGTTGAGGAATACCTTGGCGGCAGACTTCTCGGCTGCTGATCTGCATATACTTTTTATGCAAGAAGGCATCTCTGCACAGCGGGGTCGGGGTACTCACGACGGTTATCCTGACCCCGGTGTCGTTGGGGAAAACATCATCCTTTAGGCTGGTCGTGTAGCAGCGAAAGGGTGATGACTCCATGAGTGTGCCTGACGTTCGAGACCGCCGTGACCTTGAACGCGGGGGAGATGCCGTAGCCGTTCATACGCATAGCGCGGCACGTCCTTCCAACGTCACATTAAAATTGATCATGGCCATTACGGGGACGATATTCGCGTTATTCGTCTTCGTCCATATGGTCGGAAACCTGAAGGCCTTTATGGGGCCAGGAGACTACAACGCTTACGCCGAGTTTCTCCGAACCGTGTTGTACCCGCTATTTCCCGTTGGTGGGGTTTTGTGGTGCTTCCGGATTGTTTTACTCGTGTGCTTAGTCTTGCATGTGTGGGCCGGCTTGACGATCTGGGTGAGGGGGCGACGAGCACGCGGCCGATTTTCCCGGCATAACATGAAAGCCCTGGGTTGGGGAGCCCGCACGATGGTGCTGTCAGGAATTGTCATCTTGGCTTTCGTCGTGGTGCATATCCTAGATCTAACCTTGGGCATGGGCGTACAGTCCTCATCTTTCCGGGCGCCAGCTAATGAGGGAACTCCCGACATCCACATCACCGCATACCAGAACCTCGTCGCCAGCCTGTCGCGTCCGTGGATGGCGATCTTTTACACCGTCGTCATGATCATCATTGGGCTGCACATCGCCCAGGGCGTACGCAACACCATCAATGATTTTGGTGGCACAGGACGCCGACTGCGTGCTATTTGGACGGTGATTGGTCTCCTTATCGCGCTGGCCATTGTGGTGTGCAACGGCGCACTTCCCATGCTCATACTTGCCGGGGTGATCTCATGAATAACTGGGTTGAGGCCGTCAAGAAGCCTCTCGAGATGATTACTGGGCGCCATGCGGGCGCCAGGCCCGAGGAGTCTGGCGCTGAGCTGGTGAAACCCGAGCAGCTCCAGCCCAGACGGGCTGAGCCGTCGTCAGTGGCGAGACGGGCTGCCAAAGGTTCCAAAGCCCGTGACATCCTTGGCCCGGCGCAGAAGAAGGCCGGCTACCTTGTTGGTGACGAACTGGACGGCAAAGCTCCCGAGGGGGACCCGCTCACCGCGTGGACCCGTCGTCAAAGCGAGTACAAGCTCGTCAATCCCGCGAACCGTCGCAAGATGAACGTCATCGTGGTGGGAACTGGCCTCTCTGGTTCCGGGGTTGCCGCAACTCTCGGCCAGCTCGGTTACCACGTTGACGCTTTTTGCTTCCACGACTCTCCGCGTCGAGCCCACTCAGTTGCTGCCCAGGGAGGTATCAACGCTGCACGTGCCCGCAAGGTCGACGGCGATTCCCTCAAGAGGTTCGTCAAGGACACTGTCAAAGGTGGTGATTACCGGGGCCGGGAGGCCGACGTTGTTCGACTCGGCACCGAATCGGTACGGGTTATTGACCATATGTACGCCATTGGCGCCCCGTTCGCCCGAGAATATGGCGGTCAGTTGGCTACCCGATCTTTCGGAGGCGTGCAGGTTTCGCGCACCTACTACACCCGCGGAGAGACCGGTCAGCAGCTCGAAGTAGCCTGCTCCCAGGCCCTCCATGCACAAATTGATGCCGGTTCGGTGACGATGCACAACCGCACCGAGATGCTTGACCTCATCGTTGCTGACGGCAAGGCTCAGGGCATCGTCACCCGTGACCTTCTCACCGGCGAGATCAAGGCATGGACGGCCCACGTCGTCATCCTATGCACCGGCGGATATGGATCGGTGTACCACTGGTCCACCTTGGCCAAAGGGTCCAACGCCACCGCGACATGGCGTGCTCACCGTCAAGGTGCATACTTCGCCAGCCCCTGCTTCGTGCAGTTCCACCCGACCGCGCTGCCCGTCAGTTCGCACTGGCAGTCCAAGACCACGCTCATGAGCGAGTCGTTGCGCAACGACGGCCGGATCTGGGTGCCCAAGAAAGCTGGTGATGATCGTCCAGCCAATGACATCCCGGAAGAGGAGCGCGACTACTATCTGGAGCGCAAGTACCCGGCCTTCGGAAACCTAACGCCGCGCGACGTCGCCTCCCGCAATGCTCGGACTCAGATCGAGAGTGGCCACGGAGTTGGCCCGCTTAAGAACTCGGTGTACCTGGACTTCCGTGATGCCATTGAGCGTCTAGGAAAGAAGACGATTGCCGAGCGCTACGGCAATCTGTTCGACATGTACCTCGACGCCACGGGGGAGAACCCCTACGAGGTGCCTATGCGCATCGCCCCAGGAGCCCATTTTACGATGGGCGGTCTGTGGGTTGACTACGACCAGATGAGTACCATCCCGGGTCTGTTCGTCGGTGGTGAGGCGTCAAACAACTACCACGGCGCGAACCGATTGGGGGCCAACTCCTTGCTGTCGGCCAGTGTCGATGGGTGGTTCACCCTGCCACTGACGGTGCCGAACTATTTGGCTGGGTTCGTCGGAAAGCCCGTGTTACCCCTGGACGCCCCCGAGGTCAGCGCAGCCATTGAGAGGGTGCAGAAGCGCACTGATGCCTTGCTCAACTGCGGCGGAACACACCGCCCGGAATGGTTCCACCGCAAGCTCGGCGACATCCTCTATGAGGGGTGCGGGGTCGCCCGCGACGAGGCCGGGCTGCTCGACGCCCTTACAAAGGCGCGCGAGCTGCGTGAGGAGTTCTGGCGTGACGTCAAGGTGGTCGGAACGGGAAACCGACTCAACCAGGAACTCGAGAAGGCCGGTCGAGTGGCCGACTTCATCGAGCTCGGCGAGGTCATGATTCTTGACGCCCTGGACCGCCGGGAATCGGCAGGTGCACACTTCCGTAACGAGTACGCCACCGAAGCCGGTGAAGCCAAACGTAATGACGATGACTGGTGTGCGGTTTCGGCATGGGAGACACGCCCTGATGGCACCAAGGTGCGGCATAGCGAACCGTTGTCGTTCTCGTTGATCGATCTGCAGGTGAGGGATTACCGATGAAGGTGGAACTGGATATTTGGCGTCAGAACGGCCCTGACGCCAAAGGACATTTTGAGCACCACGTTGTCGAAGATGCCGAGCCGGAGTGGAGCCTGCTGGAATTGCTCGACCGGCTCAACGATCAGATCGTCGAAAATGACGGTGATCCGATTGTTTTCGAGTCTGATTGTCGTGAGGGGGTGTGCGGGTGCTGTGGGTTCATGGTCAACGGCAAGCCCCATGGTCCGCTGCCGAATACTCCGGCGTGTCGTCAGCATTTGAGGGCATTCCCCCGTATCACCCACTTCAAAATTGAGCCATTCCGCTCGGCAGCCTTTCCGGTCATCCGTGACCTAGCCATCGACCGCACGAGCATGGACCACCTGATACAGGGCGGTGGAACGGTCGACGTTATGACGGGCACAGCCCCTGATGCAGATTCGGTGCCGCAGCCGCATGCCGAGGCCGAGCAAGCTCTCGACTTCGCATCGTGTATTGGATGCGGAGCGTGCGTGGCGGCTTGTCCAAATGGCGCGGCGATGCTTTTCGCCGGCGCGAAGCTGTCGCACCTGGCGATGATGCCGCAGGGGCGTCAGGAGCGTTCGAAGCGTGCGCGACGCATGATCAACGCCCTTGATGAGGAGTTTGGCCCGTGTTCCCTGTATGGCGAGTGCGTTGAGGCCTGCCCGGTGAGTATTCCGTTGGTAGCCGTCGCCCGGGTCAACCGGGAGCGTTGGCGTGCCGGATTCCGGGGAGCACGCAGTAAGGACAACTGAGCGTTTGGTCGCGCAGTGAAGGGCTGGTACCCGGAGGTCCCGGGTACCAGCCCTCGGCATGCAGTTGCGGGCGCAGTCGAAGTCCAGGCCAATGTCGAGAATCGGGGCGAAGTGGGTGATGTGGAGAGAAGGTTAAAGAAAACAAGCTCACGAGCTCAGCAGGTTCGCGCGGCGGTACGGCGAACCTGCAGACCGGTGAGAATCATCTGGGCCCCAAAACATGCTCCGACGCCTTCGCCAGCGCGCATCCGCAACTCCATGAGGGCTTCCAGGCCCAACTCAGCCAGCACAATTTGATGAACCTGTTCTCGTGATGCCTGCGAAGCGACGAGCCAGCCGTGGAGACCCGGCGAGAACTTGGTCGCGATGAGGGCTGCAACGCTGGTAGCCAGACCGTCAAGGATGAGTGGGGAGCCGGCCTCGGCGGCACCCAGGCACACCCCTGCCAGAACAGCGAACTCAGGGCCTCCCAAGGCGGCAAGAAGGCGCTCGGGGTCGTTGGGGTCGGTGTGAGTACGGGTCAGAGCAGCCTTGATGACCTCGGCCTTACGTTCCACCATGGCGGTATCGCTTCCAGCTCCCAAACCGACGGCCTCGTCGGGGTCCAACCCGGTCATAGCGCAGGCTAGGGTTGTGGCGATGGTGGTGTTACCGACCCCGACTTCGCCGAGACATACCAGTCCATCATGGGATGCTTCTGCCCCCAGGGCCTGCCCGTCACGCAGCAGAGCTTCTACCTGGACAGGGGTCATGGCGTCAGAGTGGTGGAGGTCGCCACGCTCTCCGCGGATGCGGACGGATCTGGCACCCTGTACCGGCTGAGCAACCCCGGCGTCGACGACAAGGTGGGACAGCCCGGCGGCAGTCGCGGTGGAAACGCCCAGCCCGGTTCCGGCGACAGAGGCTGCCATGACGTCGTGCGTCACCGAGGCCTTGAAGGCCGTGACGCCGAGGTGAGCGACGGGGTGGTCCGCTCCGACTAAGACAAGGGTGCCGCCGGTGATCTCGGTTCCACCCGCAGCCTCGACTCGGTCGAGGGTCTGGTCGAGCAGGCCAAGGGACCCGGGCGGGGTGAGGAGCTGGTCGGCGTCGTCGTGAGCGGCGACAACCTGGTAACGATTGGGGGAGTGCAGGGTCTGACGTAAGGCCGAAACGGGTGCCTCGGGCTGAGCACTATCGGCGGGCCAGCGGTCCGCCAAGGTGACGTCGCTGAGCGGCACACGACGCGACCAACCGCGTCTCTCAAGACCAGGAGCCGGCGGACGTTCGTCGGGCCACCCTAGGCATAGCCAACCCAGGGTCTCAACGTCGTTCGGAAGGTGAAGTAGCTCGGCCAGTTCTTCGGGCTGGAAGAGGGTCACCCACCCCATCCCCAGGCCGTGAGCTCGGGCAGTGAGCCACATATTCTCGATGGCGCAGGCGCAACTCCACATGTCGGCGTCGGTGAACGTGTTGCGTCCCAGTACCCCTGAGGCCGGTACTCGACGGTCACATGCGACAACGATGCCGACGGGGGCCTCGCGGATCCCTTCGAGCTGGAGGTCGAGGAGGTGGGCGCGCCGACCGGGGGTGAGGAGATCAGCCTGACGCAGTCGCTCTCGGTCGGCCATCACGGCAGCGCGATCACGAATGTCGGCGTCGCGCACCACGACGAACCGCCACGGCTGGCTATGGCCAACGCTCGGAGCGCGATGGCCGGCCCACAACACGGTGTTGACGAGTTCTTTGGGGACGTCATCGTGGCGGTAACGGCGGATGTCACGTCGAGTGTCGATCGCGATGTCCAACCCCTGTTGTACCTGGTCGCCCAGGGACCATCCGGTGGGGTCTGCGGCTCGGGTGGCAGAAGAAGTGGTGTCTCCGATTCGGGGAATAGGGCGGTCCCAGCGCCGACTGGTAGATGGGTTCTCGTCAGGGATGATCACAGCATGAGGGTAGTGCTCGGCCCGCAGCCGCCTGTGGCCGGGATGGTGTGGCAATGCGGGTTGTGATGTCTCGTTGTGCCACTGGCGCTGGCACGACGGTTTCTGCTGAACCGGAGTGCCACGCTTACCATGGGCTGGTGTTTTCCGATCCCCTCACCCTGATCGCGCCCTCTGGAGGCACCGTTTCGGTGGATACCCCGGTGGTGCTGGCCCCCATGGCCGGCGTTACCAATGCCGCATTCCGCCAGCTTTGTGCCGAGCAGGGTGCGGGCCTCTATGTCTGCGAAATGATCACGTCGCGTGGCCTGGTCTACGGGGACCACAAAACCCACGGCATGCTTGCCTTCGCCGAGTGTGAAGATGTCCGGTCCGTTCAGCTCTATGGCGTCGACCCGGGAATGGTGGGCGAGGCGACATCGATCCTGTGCGAGAAATACGGGGTCAATCACGTTGACCTTAATTTCGGCTGTCCAGTGCCCAAGGTCACCCGCAAGGGCGGTGGGGGAGTCCTGCCGTGGAAGCTCGACCGGTTCGCGGCCGTGGTTTCTGCGGCTGTCCAGGCCGGTGACGCCCATGGGGTTCCGGTCACCGTCAAGACTCGGATCGGCATCGACCCCGACCACATCACCTACATTGATTCAGCCCGGGCTGCGGTCGATTCCGGCGCCGCTGCGGTGTGTTTGCACGCTCGTACTGTCGCCGAGGCCTACGCTGGGCACTCCCACTGGGATGCCATTGGCGAGCTTGTCAAGACCGTCGATGTCCCCGTCATTGGAAACGGTGACATTTGGGAGGCCAGCGACGCAATGGCTATGGTCGGGCAAACGGGTTGTGCCGGCGTCGAGGTTGGTCGCGGTTGCCTCGGTCGCCCGTGGCTGTTCCGTGACTTGGCCGATGCCTTCGCCGGTCGTGACACCACCACCTTGCCGACCTTGGGTGAAGTGTGCGCCATGATCCGTCGCCATGCCGAACTGCTGGTGAAATATCAGGGAATGCATGGTCTGGTGGACATGCGCAAACATATGGCTTGGTATCTTAAGGGATTCCCCGTAGGTGGGGAAACCCGTCATGCCCTCGGTCAGATTTCCAGTTTCGACGAACTCGATTCCTTGCTGGCCGTCCTTGACCACGACGCCCCTTTCCCAGTTAAGGAGCTTGGCAAGGCCCGTGGCCGTCAGGGTGCCCCGCGGCGAAAGGTCGTCATGCCGCACGGATGGCTGGACACTCACACCCTTGACGACGATGATCTGTCCGCTGCTGAGATCGACGCTTCCGGGGGATGATCTCGCCTCGGGCTGGTCCCGCGACTCTGGTTAGGACAGTATAGGGACATGTCCGAAGTGGGAGAACGCGCTCGAGCCTGGGCTCTGACAATGGCCGGCCACCGTGGCTTTGACGACATTGTTCACGCCCATCCATTGGGTACCGCGCGGATCGACATCGGCGAGGTCGTTGGACGTGAAGCCCGCGAGGAGCGCGAGAACCTGCTACTGCGTCCAGGAGCTACTCGAGCTAAGGGTGCCGGCAATCGTGCTGTTGCCGAGGATCCAGATCCGGAGCGTACGTGTTTCGAGCGTGATCGGGATCGTATCGTCCATTCCACATCGTTCCGACGGCTGGCTGGCAAAACCCAGGTCGTCGTCCACCCCACTGATCACCAGCGCACTCGCCTCACCCATGCCCTCGAAGTGGCTCAGGTCGCACGGTCGATCGCGGCGGGGATCGGGGCGAATATCACCCTGGCCGACGCTATGGCTCTAGGCCACGACTGCGGTCACGGGCCGGGAGGGCACGCCTCCGAGCAGGCCTTTGACGCCTTTATCCCGGAAGGATTTGACCACGGTCCATGGGGAGCTGACGTCAGCTTGGCCAGCCTGAATTTATGTGCTGAAACTCTCGATGGCATTCGTAACCATTCCTGGTCGCGTCCGGCGCCAGGCACGGTGGAGGGAGAGGTGGTTTCCTTTGCCGACCGGATTGCCTACTGTGCTCACGACCTTGAAGATGCCATCAAAGCAGGGATTGTAACCGTTAAAGAATTGCCGCAGGTTGTTACCGAGGTGGCTGGAACAGATCGACGCACCCAGCTGTCGGTTTTCATCCGCTGTGTCATTGACACTACCTGTGCTACTGGTCGAGTCGGGATGGCCGCAGACGTTGCTGAGGCTCTGGCAGCGCTGAGAGCCTTTAATTATGAGCGGATTTATACGCGCCGTGAGTCACTCGGGCAAGCAGAGGCTGTCGTCGAGGTCTTGCACGGGCTGGTGGCTTATTACCAAGGCCATATAGACCAGGTGCCTACAGAGTTTCTTGAGACTGACGCTGACCGGATTCACCAGGTCGTCGCGTATGTGGGGGGAATGACGGATCAATTCGCTTTTTCCCATGCCGCCGAGCTGTTGGGATGGGACCGACGCCGTCTGCCTAGAGGTATGGGTAGGGGCTTTTGACAAGATGGCATGAATTTACTCACGGGTGAAGCTTGCCTGTGAGATCTTCAGGTAGCAGCTTGGCTCTTTTAACGAGTTCGTGAGCGACGATGACGGTTACCGCCTGGCCAGCCAGAATGCCGATGAGAACGAGGGCTTGTGCAGCACCTGCTTGCAGGGCTGAGCCGCCGCCTAAGAGCACGCCGACGAAGGCGCCCGGCAAGGTCACCAGGCCGACGGTCGCGGTGCGGTCGACAGTCGGCAGTACCGATTCGGTGACGCTGGGTTCGGTAACCAGCGCAATGGCGTCACGACGTGGAAAACCGACAGCTAGGCCCGCCTCGAAGATACCGATTCCCTCGCGCAAATCGGCGAAAAAACGACGGCAGGCCAAGGTGTGACCACTCATAATGTTGCCGATGATGATGCCAGCCACTGGGATCAGGGACGCCGGACTCAACGGGGCACAGCCAGTCGCAAAGATGATAAGAAGCACCGGAAGGACGCCGGCGATCATGGCTATTGCTGCCCACATCCATGCTGCAGAGACCCCCGAACGATTCGCAGTCGTATGCACAGCGATGGCGAACATGAGCACCGTGAATAGACATGCCGCCCACATATGGGCCAGAGCATAGACAAGGATGACGGAGACGATTCCGAGCTGCACCACTGCCCGCACAGAGGCGATAACGGAAGCCTTGGCGATACCCAGATGTCCAAGAAGGGAAGCAATGACGGCCAGTGCGACGAGCAGCATCATTGCTAACCCGAGCTGCCAAGTAGGGTTTACGGTCACGGCGGACAGTTTTGCACCATTCGGGTGCTCCGGCCACACATGGGTAGGATCGTAGGTATGGCTGGCCGGATCAACGAGGAGGACATCGCCCTGGTTCGGGAACGGGCCCGGATCGACGAAGTCGTTGGTGAGTACGTCACCTTGCGCCATGCCGGCGGCGACTCTCTGAAAGGCCTATGTCCCTTTCATGACGAGAAGACCCCCAGCTTCCAAGTGACACCCTCGCGCGGCCTGTTCTACTGTTTCGGCTGCGGTGAGGGTGGCGACACGATCTCTTTCGTTCAGAAGATCGACAACCTCACCTTCGTCGAGGCTGTTCAGCGTCTTGCCGACAAGGTTGGCGTCCAGCTACGCATCATCGACGATGGTCGTCCTGGCCTTGAGCCAGGCCTGCGGATGCAGATCCTCGCCGCCAATGAGGCAGCAGCGGAGTTCTTCCAGTCCCAGATGTCGACCGATGAGGGTCGTATCGCTCGGGAATTTGTCGCTGGAAGAGGTTTTTCCCCCGATGCTGCCGTGCAGTTCGGGATGGGTTACGCACCGCGCGATGGCCACGTGCTGCGCGACCACCTGATGGCGAAGGGCTTTGCTCCCAAAGTCCTCATTGAGTCAGGTCTGGTGCGCTCCCAAGGATGGGACTTTTTCCAGGGACGAGTGTTGTGGCCGATCAAAGACTCTGGCAAGTCCGTGCTCGGCTTCGGTGCTAGACGGGTCTACGACGATGACCGTCTGCCCGCCAAGTACGTCAATACCCCCGAAACTCCGGTCTACAAAAAATCACATGTCCTGTACGGACTGGACCTGGCCCGGGCCAACATCGGCAAGAAGAGCCAGGCCGTCATCGTCGAGGGGTACACCGACGTCATGGCAGCGCACCTGTCCGGCATAGATACTGCCGTCGCGGCCTGTGGCACTGCTTTTGGCGATGACCATGCTCGGCTCATTCAGCGCCTCATGGGTAACAGCGGATCTCTCAACGGAGAGGTCATCTTCACTTTTGACGGTGACGCTGCCGGCCAGAAGGCAGCCCTCAAGGTGTTTCGTGGCGATAACCAGTTCTCCTCTCAGACCTACGTCGCCGTCGAGCCCACTGGGCTAGATCCGTGCGACCTACTCATGCAACGCGGACCAGAAGCCGTTCGAGAGCTCGTAGCACGTCGAATCCCGCTGTATCGCTATGTCATGGAGAACACCGTTAACCAGTTCGACCTTGACCGTGCGGACGGCCGTGTTGCCGCTATTAGGGCAGCAGCCCCTCTAGTTACCAGCATTCGCGACCAGTCCTTAGTGGACGGCTATCTGCGTGAACTCTCCCAAGTGGTAGGTACTGATGTTGACCTGGTACGTCGAGAGGTCTCGCGTGCCCGAAGGCAGCATCGTTCTGAGCCGCAGTTGACCATCGTTCCCCCTCCTAAATCGGAGCAAGGTTCGGGGATTCCGTGGCCGGATCCGGCTGATGTTTCCTTGTCAGCGGAAAGAGGATTCCTCAAACTTGCTCTGCAACATCCCGACCTCTTTAACGAAGAATGGGACCAGGTCGAGGTCGAGGATTTGCGCCATCCGGCCTACCAAGCCGTGTTCGAGGCTGTGCTGGCTGTGCCGCGTGGCCAGGACAGATGGACGGAGAAAGTTAGTGAGGCGACCCCGGATCCGCAAGTGAAGCAACTTGAAGTGGCCTTGTTGGTGGAGCCGGTGTTGCGCGAAGAGCCTGACCGGGATTACGCAGAGGCGTACGCGGCTCGGGTGCGGCTATTGTCAATTACCGACGATATCGCCAACCTGAAATCGCGCCTGCAACGCACGAACCCGAACCAGGACCGCAAGCTCTACAACGCCATGTTCTCTGATCTGGTAACCCTTGAGGCGCTACGCAAGAGTCTTATTGTGGCGGGCGGAGCTGCCTCAGCCTGACGTGGCATCTGTGGACAACTTTTTCTGTGTCCACAGATTGTCTATGAGAGGTTCCATCATGGTCCAATGCGCGTCATTGTCGGACCATGAGATACACGGATTTCATCGACGGCGTCGGAATCTTGGATCCTGCGGAGGAGCGCGATCTGTTTCGCAGGCTCGATGCTGGTGCCATTGCCGATGCTATTCTCGCTGGGCGCTTCCTGGCAGCAGTCCCGGTCAGTGAGGCAGAGCTGCGTAGGATCTCCGACGACGGAGTGGGCGCCAGACAAACGCTGTGGCGTCAAATGTTGGCGATCGTTTTGACCCATGCTCGTCAGGCGGCTGTGTCCTACCGGTGCAGCGTCGAGGACCTCATCCAAGCCGGCTGCGTCGGATTGGGAGAGGCTATCGAGAGGTACGACGTACGTCGCGGAGCACGGTTTTCTACCGTTGCCTGGACGTGGATTCGTCGTCGCATCGGTGAAGAGGTTGTCCGATTAAGCGGGGCCAGATCGCGGTCAGTGATGCGAGAGGCGGCAGAGGTTGCTCGTATCGAAGAGGAACTGACGGCACGCTGGCACAGTGTGCCCAGTAGCGATGCGATTGCGGCGCAGATGGGCAAGGACGTTATGTGGGTGGAGAAGAGGAGGGTCGAACGTTGGGAGGTAGAAACCAGTTTTTTCGAGCAGGTGGCTGTTGTTCAGAAAAGTTGCGACGATCCCGAGTCTGGGCTCATTGGCCTGCTGACAGGTCAGGAGAGACGCATCGTGGAGCTGAGGCACGGTTTTGAAGGTGAGCCTATGACGATCACTGCAGTTGCCCATGAGTTAGGACTATCGGCGTCGAACGTCAGACGCATCGAGCAGCGAGCTCTCGGACGGCTGAGGCGTCATCTGCAGCAGGTCGTGGCTGCGTGACAGGATGGAGGGCATGTGGTGGATGAAGGGACCAAGTGCTGACGAGATGGCCCGACTGCGAGCGGTTCTCGGGTTTAACGACGTCAAGGTGCTCGCTCACGGGTGGGGCGACGGGGCTATCGTTATCGCCGTGACCGAGGGATTGGTCGTGCTCACCGACGAGGTTGACTCGGCGGTGGCGTGGCACGAGATCGTTCGCGGCAGGTGGAATGGTGAAACGTCGACTCTCAGCTGGGAGTTCCTGGATGGGTCCGGCGCTTCAGTGGTATTGAGCAAACCGGGCAAGATCCCCGAAGTGTTCCGAGCCAAGATTACCGAGTCCATTGCAGCGACGAGAACAGTGCCTGTGCACGGTGGGAATGTCCTCATTGCGGGCCGTATTCCGGCTGGATGCCTGGCCGATGCCGATGGAGCCATTACCTGGACGGCGGTGGCAAGAGACTCGGCTGACTTCAACGATCCTGAGACGCGTCAGGCAGTTATGGAGGCAACTGATTCCCTGAAGAACGAGTGGGGATGACGTGATGCGGTGCAGTGGTATGAGGGGGCTCAGGGCTG
Source organism: Cutibacterium sp. 37298 (assembly GCF_023838685.1). Classification (NCBI taxonomy): domain Bacteria; kingdom Bacillati; phylum Actinomycetota; class Actinomycetes; order Propionibacteriales; family Propionibacteriaceae; genus Cutibacterium; species Cutibacterium sp. 37298. Next base: position 483,303 of record NZ_JAJNRJ010000002.1, on the reverse strand, counting down.
TGCACATGGCGTGATTTGTTTTCGTACGAGCGATGCTGCTAGTGTTTCATCTCGCGCTAGGGCGCTGATCCCCTGTAGCTCAATTGGCAGAGCATCTGACTGTTAATCAGAGGGTTACTGGTTCGAGTCCAGTCGGGGGAGCTTTTTGAAGTGATTTCCCGCTGAAATTAAGTCGGGCAGTGGCCTGAGAGCTAATAACTCGATACCGCGTGTCAGCCAGATAGGGCCAAACACTCCTCGATGCGACTACAATCGATGGACCGCGCCCCTGACACTCCCACGGTCAGATTAGCCGCTTTGCGAGCTGACGGTACTGCTCCACTTTGGTCTGCACGTTGTCGATGTAACTGATGAGCATCAACTCGTCGACGTGGTGAGCATCCTGAAAGGCGGTGAGTTTGTCGGCCACCTCGTCGTAATCCCCAACGAAAATCGTGTCCTCGTTCGATAGGACGTAGCTCGTCAGCAGCGAACGGGTCTCTGCGTCCATCTGAGAGGCCGTGACAAAGGTTACCGGCCGCCCCGTCCCCAGACTCACCCGGAAGTTCGCCGCCATGAGCGACTGCTCCAAGGCCTCCGGACGCGTCGGAGCAGCCGATACACACACTGCCGAGAGGGTCCTGCCGGGGAAGCCGTCGGACAGGTGCGCGCGGTAGTGATCCATGATCCCGGTGTCCTGGCGCCCGGTGAAAAACTGGGCGTAGGCGTAGTCCATACCCTGCTCACCAGCCCACGCTGCTGACTGGCCCGACGATCCCAGCAGCCACGTCTGTGGCTGGATCTGACCTGCCGGGGTCACGACGACCTTTGCGTACGGATGCTTCGACGGTAGCATTTCGCGCACGAACCCTACCGTTTCGGCGATGAGGGAATTAATGGCCTCAGGGCGGATGACCTGCCCCTGATTGAGAGCATGGGCGGAGAGCATGTCACCGCCGGGAGCCCGGCCCAGCCCCATGTCGATACGATCACCGAAGAGCGCTGTGAGGGTCGAAAACCGTTCCGCTATTTGCAGCGACCCGTAGTGCATGGCCATCACCCCACCAGACCCAAGCCGGATCGACTGCGTTGCCGTCGCAATGCGCGCCATGAGCAGATCTGGTGCACTCGACAGGAAGTGATCGATGTTGTGGTGCTCGGCCAGCCAAAACCGATGGAAACCGATTTCCTCAAGTTTTTGTGCCAAGGTGACGGTCTCGTCAAGGGTTTGGGTGACGTCATGTCCGACAAACAGCGGAATTTGCTCCAAGGCGCTCAGTTTCAACGGTCTCGTCCTTTCTCATCCAGTGGTACAGCTATGTGCCCTCACTGGCCTTCTAGCTCGGTGAGGAAGTCGTCTGCCCAGACATCGATCGTCTTGTCGAAGACTTGACGACGCATGGAACGCATCTTGCGGGCTTTGATCTTGGGGGAGTCCGTGAGCGCTTTCATGATGGTGGCCTTCATACCGTCAATGTCATACGGGTTCACCATGTAGGCCTGCTTGAGCTCACGGGCCGCACCAGCGAACTCGGAAAGTACCAGCGCGGAGTCGTCGTTCGAGCGGCAGGCAATGTACTCCTTGGCGACCAGGTTCATGCCGTCACGTACCGGGGTGACGAGCATAAGATCAGCCATCTGGTACATCGCTGCTAGCACTTCACGCGGAACTGACTCATTGCGGTAGACCAGCGCGCGGTTGGCGATCGACCCGACCTTCGAATTGATCTGGCCGACGAGCAGGTTGATGTCGTCGCGCAGGATCTTGTATTCCTCGACGCGTTCCCGTGACGGGGTGGCTAGCTGTAGGAAGACGACCTCGTGGGGATCGAGCTTGCCCTCTTTGAACAGCTCTCCGACGGCACGGATACGTTGACGAAGACCCTTGGTGTAGTCGAGACGGTCGACGCCGAAGATGATCGTCCCTGGGTGACCTAGGTCCTCGCGAAGCTTGGCAGCTTCGGCCTTGACTTTCTCTGAGGTGGCCAGTTCATGGAAACCACGTGAGTCGATCGAGATCGGGAAGTCACGGATGACGACGGTGCGGCCATCCGGGGTATGAGCGCGACCACGAGCGGCAGTGACCCCCGGGCGGTGCCTTGCCAACCGCTGGAAATTGGCAGCAGCTCCGGGAGTCTGGAACCCGATGAGGTCAGCTCCCAGCAAGCCCTCGACGAGCTCTTCGCGCCACGGCAGACGGCTGTAAAGCTCAATCGGCGGGAACGGAATGTGAAGGAAGAATCCAATGCGCAGATCTGGTCGCATCTCACGCAGGTACTTCGGTACGAGGTTGAGCTGGTAATCCTGCACCCACACGGTGGCGCCCTCTGCAGCCTGTTCAGCAGCTTGCTCGGCAAACCTCGTGTTGACGTTCTGGAATGCGTCCCACCACTCACGGTGGAAGACCGGTTCGACAATGCAGTCGTGGTACAGCGGCCACAGGGTCGCGTTAGAGAACCCCTCGTAGTACTCCTCGACCTCCTGGGCGCTCAGTGGTACCGGGTGGATGTCATAACCGTCATGGTGGAAGGGTTTGACGACTTCGTCAGGCGCGCCATGCCATCCGATCCATGCGCCGCCCTTGTGTTGCATGACAGGCTCCAAAGCGGTGACGAGGCCGCCGGGGGAGGACTTCCAACTCACGCTGCCGTCGTCGTCGACCTTGCGGTCTACGGGTAAGCGGTTTGCAATGACAAGGAAGTCGACCTTGTCCTGGACGGTCTCCGACATCTTTGATCACACCTCTCATGGCGGTCATGCTGTGCAGCAAGGCCACTTTCACGCTACCAACCGTTGGTTCCCATTCGAGGTTGTTCTTTGCTATTTGGCGGCTCGGACCCACCATGAGTCTGGTATGTGTGACGATTGCCTCATGACGGACCGTCCTGTACCAGCCGATAAGTCGTGGACCGCTTTGACCGATGCCGGGAGGGGAATCCTGGACGCTGTGGCGACTGCTCCGGCCACCGTTGTGCTCGCATTGGACTTTGATGGGACCTTGGCTCCCATCGTTGACGACCCCGCTTTCTCGATGATGGCACAGGGGTCCCGGGAGGCGATGTCCCGCATGGACGGCAAGTTAGCCGCGATGGCCATCGTCACCGGACGAGAAGTTGCGGCAGTGCGACGTATGACGGCCGTCGACCAGCAACCAGGCTTGGAGCACTTGGTGGTACTCGGACAGTACGGAGTGGAGCGGTACGACGCTGCTTCTGGTGCCGTCCGAGATCCGGAAGTTCCCGAAGCGGTGCGCCTTGCCAAGAGGCGTCTTGAAGAGCTTGCGGAGGAGCTCGGCCGGGAGGATCCGCGAGATAAGGGTTGTTGGATCGAGGACAAAGGGCGCGCCGTCGCACTGCACACCCGGCGAGCCTCCGACCCGACTCATGCCCTGGCTACCGCCGTGCCGAGGGTGCGTGAGATCGCCACCGACCTGGACCTGCACTGTGAAGATGGGCGCAATATCATCGAGGTGAAATCGGCCGCCACGACGAAGGCTCAGGCCTTGCGCGAGCTCATTGACGAGGTCGAGCCGCAGATTCTTATCATGTGCGGTGATGATTTGGGTGATGTCCCTGCTCTCGAAGTGGTAGCCGAGTGGATCAATGCGGGGCACCCTGGTGCCCGCGTGGTCAGTTTTTCCGGAGAGCAGCCATTAATGGCTGACTACGCCGATGTCATCTGTGATCAGACCGAGGGGATCTCAGCCTTTCTGAGAGACCTCGCAGATCGCGCCTGTGTCGAAATATGATATGTAATCTCGTAATATAAGACAAATCCGGCATTTTCTTGAAAGGTCAGGGCAGCTGTGCTTGCATGCTTTCTGACGCCATTGATGACTGACGCCGCACGGGGTAGCTCGAAAGCCGATAAATGTTGCGGTTCGGTCGATGGTCGTGGCTAATTGGCGGAAAGGTGGAATGGTGAGCACACACCGTGTCTGGAGTAATCGTGCCGGTCAATCGGTTATGACCTCCGCCATGAAGATGTGTTTGTGTTGGTGTTGTTGCTGATTTAGACAGCATGACGAGCATGAGCGGCTCCGTGGATGCATATCGCTTTCGTGCCTGAGAGGTGCGCATCATGATCCATGACATTCGGTGAATTCGTAGTCAAGGTGACCCCTGTGTTGGAGTCGTCGAAACGTTGTGAATGGAATTCGCCATGACCCTTACCGGCCATCTTGTTGGAAAGAGGTGATGCCGGCTGGGAAATTACCGCCGAAAAGACATGACCCCACACCTACGCACACCAGCAATTTCAATCACCAGATAGTCAATCGAAAGGACTTATCACCATGGCGAAGATCGCTAACGACATTACCGAGCTCATCGGCAATACCCCGCTGGTCAAGATCAACAAACTGTTCCCGGACTCCCAGGCCACCGTATTGGCCAAGCTCGAGTTCTACAACCCGGCCTCGAGCGTCAAGGACCGTATCGCTAAGTCGATCATTGACGCGGCTGAGGCTTCCGGCCAGCTCAATCCGGGAGGCACGATTGTTGAAGCCACGTCCGGTAATACAGGTGTCGGTCTGGCTCTGGTTGGCGCGGCTCGCGGCTACAAGGTCATCATCACGATGCCCGAGACAATGTCGAAGGAGCGCCGCGCCATCATCCGTCTGCTGGGTGCCGAGCTGGTGCTCACCCCAGGCGCTGACGGCGTGCCAGGAGCCAACAGCAAGGCTGCCGAGATCGTCGAGAACACCCCCGGTGCCATCCTGGCCAGCCAGTTCGACAACCCCGCTAATCCCGCGATCCACCATGATCGCACTGGTGAGGAGATCTGGAACGATACCGAGGGCGAGGTCGACGCCATCGTCGCCGGTATCGGTACCGGCGGCACCATCTCTGGCGCTGGCAAGTACCTCAAGGAGAAGGATCCCGAGATCAAGATCTTCGGTGCCGAGCCCGCCGAGTCCCCCGTCATTACTAAGGGTGACAAGGCCCCGCACAAGATCCAGGGCTGGGGCCCGGGCTTTGTCCCGGATAACCTCGACAAGTCCGTCGTTGACGAGATCCTGCTGGTTCCCGGTGATGAGGCCATCGCCTTCGCCCGTCGCGCTGCCGCAGAAGAGGGCATTATCACGGGTATCTCCGGTGGCGGGGCCCTGCAAGCTGCCGGTCAGGTAGTCACCCGTCCAGAGTTCGCTGGAAAGACGATCGTCGTCGTTATCGCTGACACCGGTGAGCGCTACCTGTCGACCGCTCTCTTCGACAGCCTCCTCGATTGAGGACACATTCGTTGGGTATCTGACCGGCATCGTTTGGGGTGCCGGCTACCGCATGACCCTGTTACGACGATGTGCGGCCATGCGCGGTTACGACACCGGCGATGATCTTCAGCGCGGAAGCAAGGGTCGCGTCGTTGTGGCTGCCGAAACCGAGGACGATCCCTGCCACTCCGGCGTCGCTAGATCCCCAGTATGCTGACAATGGTGTGACGCCGACTCCCTCCTGCCGACATCGCTGGACGACGTCATCCTCGGACCCATCAAATACCAGGACAGCGTGCAGCCCGCCGTCGATCGGTTGCAGGGTTGTCCCCGGTAACGATCCCAAGGTGTCGATGACGGTGCGGCGTCGACGTCGGTAGACCTGACGCATTCGTTGGGTGCGCCGGCGCAGCGCCCCAGTGGAGAGGTAATCCGCCACGGCTTCTTGGACAATGGCTGGAACGGGTTGGCCGGTAGCTCGACGCTGCCGAGCGAACGAATGGACGAGAGCGGCAGGTACGACAAGATAGCCACACCCGAGCGCTGGGGTGAGCACGGAGGAGAAGGTTCCTAACAGGATGGTGTGCTCTTCGTCTAGAGAGGCCAGGGCTGGCAGAGGCACGCCTACATGACGCAGTTCAGAATCGAAGTCGTCTTCAACAATCCAGCATGAGGCCATCTCCGCCCACTCGATGACGGCTGCTCGGCGGCTTGCTGACAGTGACCCGCCCCACGGGTACTGGTGGCTTGGGGTGATGAGCACAGCGTCTAGGCGCTTCCTATCACGTCCGGTGGGGAGGCTGGCAGGGTCCAGACCTTGGTCGTCGGTCGTCAGCCCAGCGATCCGATGTCCGAGGGCCGTCGGTACCCTCCTCAGGCTGGGGTATCCCGGGCTTTCCACACCGATCGTCAGGCGGCGGGACCCATCACACAGCACCTGGATGAGCTCTGCCAGCCCTGCTCGGGCGCCTCCAGTGACGACGACCTGACGCGGATCGGCCAGTAAGCTGCGCATCTGACGCAGATGTTCGGCAATCTCGTGGCGCAGGTGCGGTGAACCCAGCGGGTCGGTGATACGGGACGGGTTGACGCAACTTCGATGCCAAGCCGAGCGCCATGCCGAGTTCGCCAGTCCAGCGGTGTCCGGGACTCCAGGGGTGAGGTCGATTCCCCGATGGCGTTGAGGTCGGGGGACCGATGCCGTGGTGGCAGAGCGACGATGAACGCCACGCAGGTCGGGATTGATCTGGGTCCCTGAGCCGGCGGCGGCCACGAGATAGCCCTCCGCTTCAAGCTGTTCGTAGGAGGCGACGACGGTCCCCCGTGACACCCTGAGTTGTGCTGACAGGACTCGGGTGCTTGGTAGGTGATCCCCGGGAGCGAGTACGCCGTCCATAATGAGTCCACGCACTTCTTCGCAGATCCGGACCGGTAACGGACGCGGATCGTCAGGCAGATGTAGCGGCAGGTCGACGACGAGGTCTGGTCTCATGACGGTGGACCGAAAAGTGGTCTAACGAAAGTGGTCATATATGGATCTTGTCATGAACCACAATCGTGGATTTCATGGGGTCCATGAGTGAACACATCCCTGCAACGAATAGCACTGGAACGACACGAGTCAAGCGTGGACTGGCCGACATGCTCAAAGGTGGCGTCATCATGGACGTCGTCACCCCCGAGCAGGCGAAGATCGCCGAGAATGCCGGAGCTTGTGCCGTTATGGCCCTAGAAAGAGTCCCTGCCGATATCCGAGCTCAGGGTGGCGTGGCAAGGATGAGCGACCCCGACCTTATCGAGGGCATCATCGAGGCTGTCTCCATCCCTGTCATGGCCAAAGCCAGGATCGGCCACTTCGTCGAGGCCCAAGTGCTCGAGTCCCTCAAGGTGGACTTTATCGATGAGTCGGAAGTGCTTAGCCCGGCTGACTACGCCAATCACATCGATAAGTGGGCCTTTGGCGTCCCCTTCGTGTGTGGGGCGACGAACCTGGGCGAGGCTCTGCGCCGCATCACCGAGGGCGCTGCGATGATCCGATCTAAGGGAGAGGCGGGCACCGGAGATGTTTCCGAGGCCGTCCGTCACCTGCGTACCATCCGTGCCGAAATGGCGCGGTTGAGCAGCATGTCTCCCGACGAGCTCTATGTTGCGGCCAAAGAGCTGCAGGCTCCTTACGACCTCGTTGCCGAGGTAGCTCGCACAGGAGAGCTGCCGGTGGTGCTTTTTGTCGCTGGGGGAGTGGCCACGCCCGCCGATGCCGCCCTGGTTATGCAGATGGGCGCCCAGGGCGTCTTCGTGGGTTCGGGCATCTTCAAGTCCGGTAACCCGGCAGCTCGAGCCGCGGCTATCGTCAAGGCAACGACCGCCTACGACGATCCCGACACAATTGCCGAGGTTTCCCGTGGTTTGGGCGAGGCCATGGTCGGCATCAATGTCGCTGATGTACCAGCCCCGCACCGTCTGGCTGAGCGAGGTTGGTGAGATGGCCCCGCTTGTCGGGGTGGTAGCCCTGCAGGGCGGGTTCGCCGAGCACATGGAGGTTCTCGAGTCGCTTGGGGCCAATACCCGTCGGGTTCGTCGGAGCGCTGATCTTCAGGGTCTCGACGGGATTGTCTTACCAGGCGGAGAGTCGACCGTGATCGACAAGCTCATGAGGTCGTTCAGCTTGGCGGAACCGCTTAAAGATGCCGTGCGCAGAGGCCTTCCGGTGCTGGCCACCTGTGCCGGGCTCGTCGTGCTAGCTGCTGATCTGGAGGACGCGGCAAAAGGCCAACACACCCTCAGCTTGCTCGACGTTACTGTGCGTCGCAACGCCTTCGGGTCCCAGTTGGATTCCTTTGAGGGGACCCTCGACATCGACGGGGTTGGGGATGGGGTCTCGGCTACCTTCATCCGGGCTCCCGTCGTTACCCGGGTGGGACCCGGCGTCGAGGTCATTGCTCAGCTGCCTGACGAGGCAGGCAACGCAAGCGGGGCCATCGTCGGCGTGAGGCAGAGAAACGTCCTCGCCCTGTCATTCCACCCTGAAGAGACTGACGACGACCGGGTACACCGCACCTGGTTGCGCCAGGTGTCTGAGGAGGTCTGACAGTTACCGCAAGGGCTCATGACGACCCCTCCTGAACACTGTTCAAGGGCGACGGCTAGCATTCCTCGCTGTGAGTCCTGAACAGCAGCTTCTCGAATATGACCGACGTCATGTCTGGCACCCCTACGCCCCGACGATCGGGGCAGACCCAATGCTTGCAGTGACGGCTGCCAACGGAGTCTGGCTGCAGCTGCATGATGGGGAACACCGCCACGAGGTCATCGATGCGATGGCCTCGTGGTGGTGCCAGATTCACGGTTACCGAAACCCGGTCCTCGACGAGGCCCTCAACCGTCAAAGCTCCCAGTTCAGTCACGTCATGTTTGGCGGACTCACCCATAAGGCCGCGGTTGACGCCGTCATATCCCTAGTGCGCCTGGCCCCGGGGCCCCTCGACCGGATCTTCCTGGCTGATTCCGGGTCTGTCGGCGTCGAGGTGAGTCTCAAATTGGTTCGTCAGGTGCAAATCGCTCGCACCGCAGCGCGCGGCGGCACTTTGACGAGGACACGCGTTGCCGCTCTGCGAGGCGCCTATCACGGTGACACTCTCGGTGCTATGAGCGTGTGCGACCCTATCGGTGGCATGCACGCCATGTTCAGCGACTCTATTCCCCAGCAGATCTTCCTGCCGCGCCCTCCTTCCTTCGCCGCCGACGGGGCCGACGTGGAGACGTGGTGCAGCGAGGCCGATGAAATCCTGGACGCCCACCGCGACGACCTGGCCGGGATCATCGTCGAGCCTATCTTGCAAGGAGCCGGAGGCATGTGGCCGTGGTCTCCGTCCTGTCTGAAGCACCTGCGCCGTCGTGCTGACGAGCTTGACCTAGTTCTTATCGCCGACGAGGTCGCTACTGGATTTGGGCGGACTGGCAAACTTTTCGCATGCGAGTGGGCCGATATCGTTCCTGACATCATGGTGGTTGGGAAATCCATGACTGGCGGATATCTGACCCAGTCGGCCGTGCTGTGTTCCGACGAGCTGGCCAGTGAGGTCAGCCGAGGCCCAGGCGGATCCCTTATGCACGGCCCCACTTTCATGGGAAACCCTTTGGCCAGTGCCGTCACTGCAGCGAGCCTAGCGATCATCTCCCAGGGGCAGTGGAACGACGACGTCACCCGCATCGCCGATGTGATGTCCAGGGAGCTAGCGTCACTGCGCAATGTGCCCGGGGTCATCGATGTCCGCGTCTTCGGAGCTATCGCCGCGGTCCAGGTCGACACCCCGATTGCCATGCGAAGGGCGACTCGCACTGCCGTCGAGAACGGGGTGTGGCTTCGACCCTTCCGTGATCTCGTCTACGCCATGCCGCCCTATATCTGTACCAACGATGATCTGGAGGCCATGGCCGCTGGGATGCGTGCCGTTGTCATAGATCAACTTGATGCTGCCCAGGACAATACCGATTATCGGAAGGAATCATGAACATTACCGATCTCAACGGAATTGTCATCGTTACCGGAACTGACACCGACGTCGGCAAGACAGTCACTACTGCGGTCATCGCCTCAGCACTCAAGCAATCTGGCAAAGATGTCACCATCATCAAGCCGTACCAGACCGGTCTGGATCACGATGAGCCTGGCGACGTTCACGACGCTGGATGGCTCGCCAGCATTGACGCCGACAACGTGCTGGAGTATGTGCGGTGCCCCGAACCGCTGGCCCCGACCACGTCGGCTGCCCGAGCTGGTATGACCATTCCCTCGATCGAGGAAGTCGCAACCCGCATTCTCGTCGACTCCGACGGCCATGACGCCACTCTCGTCGAAGGAGCAGGCGGCGTTCTCGTTGGTTTGGACAATGACGGGTCTGGAGTCCTTGACCTCATGGATGCTCTTACCCGGCGTGGGCACGAGCCCCACGTCATCGTCGTCACTCGCTCAGTGCTCGGTACCCTCAACCACACTGGTCTGACTTGTCATGCCATCCGCGATCGGGGGCATCAGGTCGACGCTATCGTTATCGGCTCGTGGCCGGACCGGCCCGACCTTGCCGAGAGGTGCAACCTCGAAGAAATCGAGGATGCCGCCGGAGCTCCGTTGGTCGGAGTCATTCCCGCTGGCATAGGTCAAGACCCCGAAGCCGTCCAGCAGACGGCCCGGAACCTTGGAGAGATTCAGTGAGCACAACCCTCGCCCCTGACTCCCAGTTGGAGGACCTGGGCTACCAGCCCAGCCTCAACCGGCAGCTACCCTTTGGCTCGTTATTGGTCTATGGGCTGCTCTTCTTCGTCCCGATGGCCCCGGTGGCCGTCTTTGGGCTGGTGGTTAACCGTTCCGGAGGCGTGCCGGTGTTGGTATACCTGGTAGCAGCAGCCGTTATGGGGCTATCAGCTATCAGCTACCGCGAGATGGCATTGCGCTTTCCGGTAGCGGGATCGGTTTACGGGTACACCCGTTTCTCTTTGGGACGTACCCCAGGATTCATAGCCGGATGGCTCATCCTGCTCGACTACATCCTTATGCCCGCACTGCTCACGGTGCTCTCGGCGGTCGCACTGGCCCACATTTGGCCCAGCGTCCCCATGGGGATTTTCTCCCTTGCTTTTGTGTTCGCTTCTATGGCACTCAATTTGCAGGGCATGACTGTCACGACACGGGTGGGCATCGTGCTGTTGACCATCCAGCTCGCAACGATCGCCTTCTTCCTGGTGTGCGTCGGACTTGGGTTGGCTGGCGGAGGCGTTGTCTGGAGCTGGCACGCGTTGTGGCGTTCGGGAACATCATGGACTTCGGTAGCTTCCGCCGTCTCTATTGCGGCGCTGAGTTACCTGGGGTTTGACGCCGTTGCCACCCTGAACGAGGAAGCCCGTGATGGGGGCCGTGCCGTCGGCATAGCCACCCTGTCCCTGGTTGGTCTGCTCGCCGTCTTGTTCGGGATTCAGGTGATGGCTGCCGGATTGGTTTCCGATGTCACTCATTTCGCCCCCGGTGGGGCGACAGACCGGGCCTTTTATCACGCCGTCGACACCGTCTGCCCAGCATGGTTTATTCCGGTCTTCACTGTCGTCAACGCCTTTGTCGCTATCTTTGCCTGTCTTGTGGTCGCGCATTCCTCGACGGCCCGGCTGATCTTCGCAATGGCTCGTGACAAGGTCATGCCTCCGGTGCTCTCGCATACCAACTCCAAAGGCGTCCCGTGGGTGGCCATCGTCGTCGTAGCGACCGTTACCGCGATCCTGGCTATCACCTTTGACTCCCACGTTGAGACTATGACGACTCTGGTGACGTTCGGGGCCCTGTCTAGTTATGTCTTGTTGCATGCTGACGTCATCGTCCAGTGCATCGTCAAAGAAAGGTCACACAACTGGGTGCGTCACCTCATTGTCCCGATTCTTGGTGTGCTTACCCTCCTGGTTGCTTTGGCAAAGACTGAGGAGATGACCCGCATTGTGGGTCTGAGTTGGCTTGCGGCGGGAATCATCGGTGCAGTTATTGCCCGGGTGCGTCATTCGCATCACGTGGGCACAGGGGCATCTTGACGACACCTCAGTTTAACCGCAGTCCCATTCCGAAACCCGCTCATTGCTCATATCGTGCATACCGAGACGAGGATGTTTGCGTGGACCGTGAGTACGCCGAGGCGAGTAAACCTGCCGGGCCGGCCGGTCATGTGCTCCGATGATGCGACGCCATAACAAAGTCGCCAATAATCCAGCACAGCTGAGGTTCGGCCCGATATTGACTCCGATAAGCATGGTCAAAACTGCCACCCAACCCGCAGAGAAAACGAAGGGGATCAGTACCAATACTGCGGGTAGGTTGTTGATTGACAGTAGCCAGGGTATAGCCGTGATGGCGGTGAAATCGTTCGAAGGTGAGTTTTGGTCATCGCCGCTACCGTCAGCAAGTTGGTGAGATTGGAGACTGGCAGTAGCAGGGAGGCAGTATTGGCCAGGTGGGCGATGGGGCTCCATAGTCGCGATCTGATGGCCAACTTCCGTCCAGCTGATAGCCCCCCGATCAGGCATACCGGTCACTGCAATGGTGGCTTCTGGCAGGCCACGATGGGGGCGAACAAAGGCAAACATCATCACGATAACGAGGATGGCCATGCTTGAGGCTTCCAGCCACCACGACGTCACCCAGAAGTGCTACCGCGAGGCTGTCAACTACCGGGGCCGTTCGGTGGTCAGACGCCAGGGTCAGCAACGCAAGGTGCTCGCGGACGTTTTACCCGGTAAGGTAGCTACTTGTCTCGGGGCGTTAGCTCAGCCGGTCAGAGCAGGGGACTCATAATCCCTGGGTCGCGGGTTCGAGCCCCGCACGCCCCACTTCATACGATCCTGCAATTTACCCGGGTAGTCCCTGGTTAGCACCCGCCACTGCGGTTATGGGTTCCGTGGCGTCGAGGTGTGACATCGTCCGTCGAGCCCGGAATGAACGTGCTGTAGGTGGTCGTTCATTCACATGATGAAAGGAATCATTCAATCGGATGCTCAGGTATCAGGTAAATGACGTATATGGGCCTGCCGTCAAGCGGGGAACTGTGCGTTGAGATGCTGCAGGGGCTGCACGATTGGTCGTTTTGGTAATGGTGGACTGAAGTGCACCATTATCCCAGTAGCGTGATTGTCACCTTGGCATAGGAGCCAGGTTATTGATCGATAAGGAGTGGCATTCATGAGATCTACCAAGCTACGCAGGTTGGTCCTCGCTGTCGTCGCGGCTGCCGCGACTGCGCTACCGATGACCATGGTGGCCAGTACCTCGTGGGCTACTCGGGAATCACTCCCGATCACCCCGGCGACGTAGCCGCTCCGCATAGTCCCGATGGTGTGCCGTTTAATGGCACAGGACCACAATTCTACACCTGGCTCGTGGCCTCACAGTACTCGCACTCGCATGCGGGGGCCAATCTTAAAGGCGTTAACGACGTTACGTGTAGGCCTGCCCTAGTCACTTGCCCTGTTACTCTCATCGACACCTGCGAGGATGCGTTCGCAACATGGTCGTATTACGCGCCCCAGCTTAAATTGGCTGGCCTGTTCCTATTCACCCTTAATCACAACATTCCAGACCCACCTCGAGAATGGGCCGCCATCGCCGGTGATATTCGTTCTACTGCCGCATTTCTGGCTTATTATGTCAATAAATATTGGCCTCGTCCCGTCGAACACACGCACGAGTGTCTTACGGTCTAGCCACGTTGGCTGGTCTTGACCGTCCCGGCAGCCTGAGCCCGCTGTGCAGACAGGCACAACGTCGAGTCGTTGCCACAGCAGCTTGCAGGATCTACCTTCCGCGGTGAGCCCAGTGATGGCGGGATGACCGCCTCGGGTTTACCTACGATCCGGTTGCCTTCCAGGTCGTCTTCAACACCCTGCCCTCCGGACAAAGTTAAGGCGACCGCTAGCCTCGTCGGTGGGGGTAATGACGACCGGGGAGGACGGTGAGGCGGGTCTGGGGTTGACGCGCGACTCAACCCAGTAAAGCCCGTACTTTCCGTCCCACTGCCGACTCGTCGTGGTTGCCGATGATGGCGAATCCACGGTCGCGCAGTACCGGGTGAGCCCCTGACACGATGTAGGGGTGTCCGACCGTTTCCAGCATCGTGAGGTCGTTTGGCATGTCGCCGAAGGCGGCAGCGTCGGCCGGATCGATGCCTAGATCATCGCAGACCTGCTTCAACGCTGAACCCTTGGAGATCCCCCGTCCGGCGATCTCTACCAGACCATCCGTCATTGTTGCGGAAAATGTTACTGTGCCACGGTCCCCGACGATGGGTTTGACGATCTGGAATAACTCGTCGCTGGGAAAGCCAAAGGTTCGCACTAGCAGCTTGACGATGCGGTGATCGTCTCCCAAGAAACTCTCGATCTGGCCCTCGCCGTCCGGCGGGCCGCTGATCTGCCAGCGGTCGAACCCTTCTTCGGAGAACCACTGGGTGGCCTCCTCGGTACAAAACAGTGCGTGCGGGAGTGCTTGGCGGACGTCACAGACAATGCCGGTGACCGTCTGCGGGGTCATGTATAGGTCGTGCAGAACCTTTCCGGTAGCGGCATCGACGCTCACCGCTCCGTTGGAAGCCAACAGTGTTGGGTGGATCGGGCGGAATGGGTCGAGGACGGTCAGCCAGCGGTAAGGACGTCCGGTGGCGAAGACGACGTGTACGCCGGCATCTGCAGCAGCGAACATAGCCTCGGTGTTTTCGGCACTGGGCAGCTTGTCGGCGCCTAGGAAAGTGCCGTCCAAATCAGTGGCAATGAGCGCAATCATTACAGCCTTCCTCGTCCAGTCGGGGTACCTGACGAGGTTCCGGTACCTGCACCTGGTGACTGCATTGATGGGGTGCGCGATGGTGACGTCGACGGATTATTCGACGGCGTAGGAGACCCGCTACGACCTGTCGAGGGGGACGTACTGGTCGGTGAGGGAGTCTGCCCCTTTGAGGGACTCGGCGATTTGCTGCTGTGAGACGGCGATGCGCTCTGCCCCGAACTCTGACTTGGGGTGGGACTTGAGGAGCTGTGTGCCGAACGATTCGACGATGCAGACGTCGGAACTGGGGGAGGCGGGGGAGATGGCGGCACATTTTGGAAGAGCAACACTGCGATGAGCAGACCTGTCAAGGCGATGAAGAGGGTCAGTAACCAGGCGATCACGGTGGTTGATGAACCAGCCTTGTCGCGACGACCCGGCCATGGCAACGGCCACGTACGAACCCGGCCCGCGGCGGTGTCGTCGATCCAGTGCAAACGGAAACGTGGGCCAGCTACCGGGGTTCCCGACAGAGCCGACATGTCGACGGCGTCGAGGATCCGGCGTGCCTCTGCCACTGCAGCACGTGAGCCATCATTGACCAGGGCGACCCACGGGGCCAACGACGGACCACCGTTTTCGGGACCAGTACCGGGGCGGTACAACCCACTGAGGCGACCTGTGTTCTGTCCGGCGCCACCGCGGGCAATAACAGTGTCGGAATGGAGATGGTTGACCTCCCCTGCAAGCCGGTCCCATGAGGCGGGATCACTGGCAGCGCCATGAGATAACACAATAACGAGGACACCCTGACCGTCGTCATCATGGGCGGAAAACACTGTGCCTGATGGCATCGTTAGGAGACGGGCGTCGAGCCAAAACTCGTCGACCCGCGGCGGGTCAGACGGTTGCAAGGGTAGTGCCTCAGGAGGCCATGGATTACTCGACATCGTCTATCATCTCACCACATTTGGGCCACGACCCGCGAACGACGGGTGCTTGCTTGCACTGGTTCTTCGCCGTTCTTGGGCTGTGGCACTGTCACGGTATCGTGAGTGCGGGCCCGTCGCGGGTCTTGCGCAAGCCAGGCAGGAGACGTCAGTGAGCACCCAGCACTACTCGGATGGTCAGGACATCGGTAAGGGGAACCAGGATGCCCCGATGTCGAACGACGAGGCAGCTCGTCTCATCGGTCAAGCCATCGGGCAAGTACAACGGGTCATCGTTGGCCAGGAGCGCATGGTCGAGCAGCTCATGGTCGGGGTGCTTGCCAAGGGCCACATCCTCCTTGAGGGTGTTCCAGGCGTTGCTAAGACCCTTGCCGTACGCTCCTTTGCGACCGTTTTGGGCGGCAGTTTCGCACGCGTCCAGTTCACCCCGGACCTCGTTCCTTCCGACATCGTCGGCACCCGCATCTACTCGGCATCGAAGGAAACTTTCGATATCGAGCTCGGTCCAGTCTTCGTGAACTTCGTGCTGGCCGATGAAATTAACCGAGCTCCCGCAAAGGTGCAGTCGGCCATGCTCGAACTCATGGCTGAAAGGCAGGTATCGATCGCCGGGCAGACTTTCCCCGCACCTCACCCGTTTAGCGTCATCGCTACCCAGAACCCGGTGGAATCTGAGGGTGTCTACCCGCTTCCCGAGGCTCAGCGCGACCGCTTCTTGCTCAAGATCGACGTTCCATACCCACGTGGAAATGAGGAATTTGAGATTTTACGCCGGATGAGCGTCAAGGCTCCCCAGCCTCAGCAAGTGTTGACACCTGAGGCTGTCGTCGCCCTGCAGGATATGGCCTCCGACGTCTTCGTACACAACCTGGTCGCCGAGTACGTCGTGCGTCTGGTCCTGGCTACCCGTAATCCTGGTGATTTCGGGATGTCTGACCTCGCCAACGTCATTCAAGTTGGTTGCTCCCCTCGAGCTACCCTCGGTCTAGTCGCAGCGGCTCGAGCCTTGGCACTGGTCCACGGTCGCGATTACGTCCTTCCGACCGACGTCCAGGCTGTGGCTGTTGATGTTATGGCTCACCGCTTGGTGCTCAGCTTTGACGCTATTGCTGACAATGTGTCCGCTTCCGACGTTATTGAGAGGGTTGTCGCCATGGTGCCGCCGCCAACCCCGGTGTGGAACGAGGAGCAGCGTCAGACTGCTCAGCACAATTACCCTAACGATCTGGGCCAATACCCTGCTCCGACGACCCCGCCCGCCCAGTTCTGAGGCGTCCGTTATGGCGCGACCAACATTTCGCGATCCGCAGCCACCGTCAGTGGCGCAGACGCTGGTGAGTCCACCTACTGGGGCGACTCTGCCGCTTAACCAGCTTGCCCCCGAGGCCGCGCTGCGTCGCTTGGAACTCACGATCGTGCGCCGATTGGAGGGATTCCTCCACGGTGACCACTTGGGTCTGCTGCCCGGGACTGGAGCCGACGTTAACGACGCCCGTCCCTACGAACCCGGTCAAGACGATGTGCGCATGATGGATTGGGCCGTTACAGCCCGTACCACCGTCCCCCACGTACGTGAGACCATTGCCGACCGTGAACTCGAGGTATGGGCACTTCTCGACGTGACCGGTTCCATGAACTGGGGCACGGTGTCCATGACGAAACGTGACTTGGGTATCGCCGCTATTGCGACCATCGGTTTCCTCTCCCAGCGAATGGGGGACCGGTTTGGCGGGGTCATTATGCGCCCCGATTCGGTGCGTCGTTTGCCGGCCCGGTCCGGGCGAACAGCCCTTTATGGACTGCTGCGCTCGATGCTGACTGAGCCGATCGTCGCCGACAACGCTCCCGGACGGGTGACTCTGGCCAAAAGCATCGAAAATCTCGCTGCCTCGGGGAGGCGTCGCGGTATGAAGGTCGTCGTTTCTGACTTCCTTTCTCCCGGTGACGATGTTCTGAATCCCGATGATCGCCCGGAGTGGGAACGGTCCCTACGTCGGTTGTCGGTGCGAAACCAGGTGCTGTGCATCGAAGTTGTTGACGCTGCTGAGCTGGACTTTCCCGACGTGGGTGACGTCATGGTCCGAGACCCAGAAACGTCTTTCGCCCGCTATGTCAATACCGCTGACAAGGCCACCCGCGAGCGGATGAACGCTGCCTCCCGCGCCCAGCGCGAGCGGATCTCGGCGGCCATCCGACGTGCGGGGGCAGGACACCTACAGTTGCGCACCGACTCCGACTGGGTTACCGATATCGCACGCTTCGTCCTCGGATACCGGCGCACTGCTGCAATCTTGCATCAGCCGCCTCAGGGGGTGACCAAATGACGCCGCTCTTTCTCGGCCTACCTGAGGTCAAGTCGCCGTGGGTGCTCTGGCTGTTGCTGCTCGTCCCGGTGCTGCTGGTCTTCTACATCTGGGCGTCGCATCGCAGCCGATCCACGGCGATGAGATTTACCAATACCGCCATCCTTGGCGCGGTGATGAGTAAGCAGCCGCAGTGGAAGAGGCACATCGCCGTTGCTGCTGCTTTGCTATGCGTGGCAACTACCACTGTTGCATGGGCTCGGCCGATGGGTATCGAACAGGTGCCGCGCAACCACGCCACTATCGTTGTTGCCATCGACTCATCTTTGTCGATGAAAGCTGACGACGTTTCCCCCACTCGTCTCGCCGCGGCCAAGGCCAAGGCCAAGGATTTCATCAATAGTCTTCCGACCGGATTCAATGTCGCAGTGATGAGCATTTCCGAGCATCCGGAGATTCGGATGCCACCGTCGACCGACCGGCCTACCGTGTTACGTGCTGTTGACGGAATCGAGCTGCAGGATGGCACTGCGCTGGGTGGCGCCATCGATAAGTCTCTTGAAGCCGTCAAGATGGCTCCCGGGGGGTCTAAAAATCCGGCTCCGGCCGCCATTGTCATGCTCAGTGACGGGAATAATACCCAAGGCGGTTCTCCCCTGGTGGCGGCCAACCGAGCTGCCGCGGCCAAAGTCTCGGTGTACACCATCGCCTTTGGTACCGAGACCGGGTATGTCGACCTTGACGGGCAGCGAGAGAGAGTTGCACCCGATACCAAACTCTTATCTACTGTCGCCGACCGTACTCACGCTAAATCGTGGACCGCCGACTCGGCGGACAAGCTCCAGGAGGTTTATCAGCAGGTGCACTCGTCGGTGGGTTACGAGCCGGTAAGAAAGGAAGTGGCGGCAACGTGGGCTTTCTACGCCTTCTGCTTTGCCGTCGTCTCTGGGCTGGCCACCTTGTCAGTGGCGGTGAGATGGCCATGATGACCCTGATTGCTTTTGGACGCCCTGGACGACTGTGGTGGCTCGTGGTGCCGGTAGTCTTCCTCGCTGTTTACCTTGTAGTGGTGATGTGGCGTCGCCAGCCGCACCAGGGCCGGAATGAGTTGAAGCGGTTGTTGCCTAGCTCGCGGCCGTGGAAGCAGCATCTGGCGATGGGGTTGTCAGTACTCTCGATGGCCATCATGGTGTTGGCATTCGCCCAGCCAAAGGCCTACCACGAGGTACCGAGAGATCGAGCGACTGTCGTTGTTGCTATTGACGTGTCGCGCTCAATGGTGGCGACGGACGTTGAGCCCTCTCGACTTTCCGCTGCTAAGACTGCTGCGAAAGATTTCCTGGGGGATTTGCCGCCACGGTTCAATGTCTCCTTGGTGAAGTTCGCAGCATCTGCTCAGGTCGTGGTACCCCCCACGACCGATCGTGCTGCGGTATCGACCGCGATCACGAACCTCCAGGTGCTGCCATCTACCGCGATCGGCGAGGGGATTTATTCCTCCCTCAACGCTCTCAAACTGGTTCCGGACGATCCGAAGCATCCCGGACAGAAGCCACCAGCGGCGATCGTGCTCCTTTCTGACGGTGCAACGAATGTTGGCCGTCCTTCTCTTGAAGCAGCCAAGGAGGCCGGACGTCAGCATGTGCCGGTGTACACCATCGCTTACGGCACCGCGGGCGGGTATGTCGTCGAAGGTGGCCAGCGTCAGCCTGTCCCTGTTAACCACTATGAGTTGGCGGCGATAGCGAAGGCCTCCGGAGGCGAGAAGTTCTCCGCAGAGTCCTTAGGTCAGTTGTCAGACGTCTATAAGTCCATCGCCCAATCGGTGGGGTATGAGAAGGTTTTTGGGGAAGTGACTGACAAGTACGTTGGCGTCGCCTTAGCTCTCGTGGTGCTGACGGTGGCCTCTGTCATCAGTTTATGCGCCCGTTGGCCCTAATCCCTTGCCTCCAGAGTAGATTCATTGGCGTCTTGTAAGGAGTTTCCCATGAGTGTGGCTGACAACTTAGCGGCGGTGCGTACCCGCATTGATGATGCCTGCCGAGCTTGTGATCGAAATCCCGGTGAGGTGTCGTTGCTACCAGTCTCCAAAACCAAGCCTCCCAGCATGGTCGATGAGGCGTATCGGGCTGGCTACCGGCTTTTCGGCGAAAACAAGGTGCAAGATGCACTCGCGAAATCTGAACTCATGGATGACGATCATCCTGGGTTGGAATGGTCCATCATCGGCGGCTTGCAGACCAACAAGGCCAAATACGTGGCCCGCTTCGCCACTGAGTTTCAAGCTCTCGATTCGCTCAAGATTGCCCATGAACTCGACAAGAGGTTACAAAAGGAAGGACGTCAGCTACGGGTATTGGTCCAGATGAATTCCTCGGCTGAGCCCCAAAAATCTGGGATCGCTCCCGAGGAAGCTGTCGACTTCGCCCGTGAACTGGCCGCCTTTGATTCTCTCGATGTGCGCGGCCTCATGACGGTGGCCCTCAATAGTTCTGACCAGCGGGCCGTGGCCGACTGTTTTGACCTCGTTGTTGCAACTCAAGAGAAGCTGCGCCAGGAGGCGGGCGATACTAGCGACTGGTCCGAATTGTCTATGGGAATGTCAGGGGATCTGGAGATCGCCATTGCTCATGGTTCCACCCAGGTACGTATCGGCACTGACATCTTCGGCACTCGCGATCCAGTACGGACATGGCGTCCGTAAGTTCAGTCGTCTATCGTTATCGTTAAGTCCGTACCGCACCACTGCAGGGGAAGGCACGTGGTATCGGGAGGACGACCGTGGAAACGACACAGCTGGCCAGTGGAACTCTCTTTATTCACTCGGCTTCGACGGCATTGCGCAGCCATATTGAATGGGCAGCCGATGCCGCATTTGCCATGCCCGCGCCGCTGCGGTGGACCAGCCAACCAGTAGAGCCGGGGACTTGGAGAGCAGAATCGGCGTGGCGTGGTGACGTCGTTGATGCCCGCACGTTCATTTCCACGCTCGCCGCCTGGCAGCGGGTGCGGGTCGAACTGACCGTCGAAACAGGGGCTGCCCCGCATCGCTGGAGCGTCACTCCCGATCTGGGTATTTTTTCCGCGCCCATCGATGAGGCCGGCTCGGTTCTCGTTGATGAGATGAGGTTACGTTCGGCGATTGCCGCTGCACGTCGCACTGGGCTACGTCTCGATGATGAGATTTGCGACTTGCTGGGCGAGCCGTGGGACGTTGAGCTGGAACCGTATCGAGCCTGTGACCCGTCGCTGCAGGTGCCGTGGCTGTCTGCCGGGTAACAGGGGATGCTCGGTCGGGAGTCCAAGGACAAGGAACCATGAGGGGGCTGATCACGATGACCAGCCTCCTCATCCCATGGATGTCAGCGAGTGGCGTTGGCGTTAGTGAACGCCAAGGTGACGTTGTGTCCCCCGAACCCGAAAGAGTTATTAAGAGCAGCTAGATCACCGTCGGGTAGGTCGGTCGTCTCGGTGACGACGTTGACTTCCAAGCCCTCTTCGAGGTGTTCGACGTTGATGGTGCCAGGCACCTGGCGCTTCAGTAGGGCCATCACCGCTGCGAAGGATTCCAAAGCCCCAGCTCCGCCCAACAGGTGTCCCGTCATCGACTTGGTGCCGTTGATAAGCACCTGGTCAGTGGCTTTCCCTAGGACCGCGGCGATGGAGTGGGCCTCCGCAGTGTCACCGAGTGGGGTCGAGGTGGCGTGGGCGTTGACGTGGTTGACGTCGGAGGGGGATAGCCCGGCGGATGCAAGAGCCTTGTGCATCGCGGATGCCTGGCCGGAACCAGTGGGATCTGGCTGAACGATATCGTGCGAATCAGCCGAAATACCGGATCCGGCAAGAGTGCCGTAGATCTTTGCCCCGCGGGCTTGAGCATGCTCGAGTGTCTCAATGACCATGATCGCCGCTCCCTCGCCGATGACGAAGCCGTCACGATCAACGTCCCATGGACGTGAGGCGTGCTCAGGATCGTCGTTGCGAGTCGACAGGGCTTTCATTTGGGCGAAAGCAGCCACCGGCAACGGATGGATGATGGCCTCGGCGCCGCCGACGACGGCAATATCGGCTCGCCCCAGATGAAGCTGATCCAGGCCGAGCGAGATTGCTTCGGAAGATGAAGCGCAAGCCGAAACGGGGGTATGGACGCCGGCCTTGGCATGCACCATCAAGCCAATATTGGCCGCCGGTGCATTGGCCATCAGCATCGGGACGGTAAAGGGACTAACCCGTTTGAAGCCCTTGTCCTTCTGAACGTCCCACTGACCGAGCAACGAGTGCAGGCCACCAATACCGGTAGCACAGCACACCACCAAGCGTTCGGGGTCGATGCCGTTGGAACCGGAATTGTCGTCGGCTTCGGGAAGCTCCAGGCCGGCGTCGGCCCAGGCCTCCTTGGCAGCGACAAGGGCCAGCTGGCTTGAGCGGTCTAGACGGCGGGCCTGGGGACGGGGCAGGTGGTTGGTTGGATCATCGACTGCCGGTGCGGCGAATTTGACGGGAACGTCGTCAATCCAGTCGAAGTCGAGGGTGTGTACCCCGTTTCGCCCTTCCAGCAGCCCCTGCCAGGTGGTGGGGGCATCGGGTCCCAACGGTGTGGTGGTCCCGAAACCAGTGATGACGACGTCGCTCATGAGTTCTCCAGTATCGGTGGATGGGTTATGTGGGCCGCAGTCCGGGGCCGGCGAGCCCCGGACGCCGTGGAAGTCAGCCCTGGTGCTCGATGATGTAGTTGACGGCGTCGCCAACGGTCTTGATGTTCTTGGACTCTTCGTCAGGGATCTCAACGCCGAATTTCTCGTCGCAGGCGTAGATGATCTCGACCATGGACAGCGAGTCGACGTCGAGGTCGTCAACGAAGGACTTCTCAAGGGTGACCTCGGACTGGTCGACACCAGTGATGTCATTGACGATGTCAGCCATGTCGGCAAGGATCTGGTCTTTGTCAGCCATGATGATTGTTCCTCTTCTTGTCGTTATCCTCGGGCTGTGCGCCCGAAGTCTGTGGGTGTTTTCCTCGTGATGAACGTGGGGTTCAGGGGAGGCGGATGACTTGACCGGCGTAGACCAGCCCGGCTCCGAATCCGATGATGAGGGCGAGGTCCCCGCTGTGGGCCTGTCCACGCTGAAGCATACGGTCAATGGCGATCGGCACGGATGCGGCGGAGGTGTTTCCCATATCCGCGATGTCGTGACACACCGTCACTGACTCAGGCAGCTTGAGGTGGCGGGACACGACGTCGGTAATCCGGTCGTTAGCCTGATGGGGGATGAAGACATCGAGGTCGGCGGGGGTGATTCCGGCCTCGGCGACGGCCTCGGCGGCGCGCTTGGCGACGTCAGTCATAGCCCACTTGAAGACCGCGCGACCTTCCATGCGAATGAGGGGGTGGATCTTGTTGGGATCAGCGCTAGCCGTCGGCCAATCCTCGAGCTCGATAGTTTTGAGCTGATCAGAGCGAGATCCCCACACCACCGGGCCGATCCCCGGCTCATCGCTGGCACTGATGATTGCGGCACCAGCCCCGTCAGAGAAGAGGAAGGCGGTGGAGCGGTCGTCAAGATTCGTCATTTCCGAAAGCTTCTCGACACCGATAACGAGGACGTAATTCGCCGATCCGGTGCGGATCATCGAGTCAGCCAGAGCGGTTGAGTAGCAAAACCCAGCACATGCGCCGTTGAGGTCAAACGCAGCAGCATCACCCAAGCCGAGCTCCCGGGCGATGTAAGCCGCCAAGCTGGGGGAAGGACGGTGATGTGACACGGTCGCCACGATGATGGCATCGATCTGGGATGCCTCCAGTCCGGATCGCTCTAGGGCGGTACGGGCGGCCGTGGTGCCCATGGACGCCACAGTCTCAGAGCTGGTGGCCCAGCGCCGCTCGGTAATGCCGGTACGCTGTTCGATCCACTCCGGGGTGGAGTCGATGAGCGTGCACATCTCCTCGTTGGTGACTACTCGCGATCCGCGAGCTGATCCGGTGGACAGGAACTTCGAGTAGCCGTGGACGGGACGGGTCTTGATGGCCGTCATGCATTCTCCCTGCTGGAGTGAGTCGTGATGAACTCGCGGGCATCCGGGATCTGATCGGGGGTGTTGAGGTTGAACAACTCCACTCCCTTCACGTTGCGCTTGGCGATGCCTGTCAGTGTTCCGGCGGGCGTGAGCTCGAGCAGTCCGGTGATACCGCGCTGAGCCATGGTGTCCATGCAGAGGTCCCATCGCACCGGATGGGCCACCTGCTGGACCAGACGATCAGCGAATTCACGACCATCTGCGACGACGGCTCCATCAAGGTTGGACAGCAGGGCCACCGTCGGGATCGTGGTCGGCATGGCAGCGGCCACTTCGCGCAGGTGATCGACCGCCGGCTCCATATGAACCGTGTGGAAGGCCCCCGCGACCGACAACGGGAAGAGTCGGGTACGAGACGGCGGCTCGGCCGCGAAAGCTTCGAGCTGTTCGACGGTGCCTGCGGCTACGATCTGGCCTTTGCCATTGTGGTTGGCTGGGGTGAGCCCAGCGGCCTTAATGGCGGCCAGCACCTCGTCGGCATCGCCCCCGATGACAGCAGTCATGGAGGTGGCAGTGCGTGACGCGGCCTCGGCCATGGCCCGACCGCGCTCGCGCACAAGAACCATGGCGGCTTCGGTAGAGAAAGCCCCAGCAGCAGCGCCAGCGGCAATCTCCCCGACAGAGTGGCCGGCGAGCAGGTCGGCCTGAGAGAAAATCTCGGGATCAACTGACCAGGCTGTGGCCAGCGCGGCGGCGACCAGCAGTGGCTGGGCAACCGCAGTGTCCTTGATGGTTGCTTCGTCAGAAGTCGTGCCATGGGTCACCAGATCGATATCTGCCACCGCTGAGAGCCATGCAAGGTGGTCAGAGAAGGTGGCGTCTGACATCCAATCCGACAGGAATCCTGGTTTCTGGGCCCCTTGGCCCGGAGCAACAATTGCAAGCACATCCCCACTGTGCCCCCTTGAAGGGCCGGACGCGAGACAGGGAACCGACGAAGTACCCACGGTGGTCATTGTGGGATCCCCACAAAATGACAGGGGGGATCCTCCAAAAACAGGATGTGTGGGTCGTATCAGGCGCGATTCTGAGCTTCCCGTCGTCCTAGGACGGCAGCAATGACGTCATTGATCGGGGTATCGACGCCGACCTCGTCACCCAATCGGGGGACAGCTCCCACCTGAGCAGCGTATTCGCTGGGGCGTCCAGCAAGGATGTCGCGCTGGAAGGAGGTTGTTGACGCGGGATCCTGTCCAGCAAGGAATGTGAGGTTCTTCTCGACGAAGTCGTCGGCGATCCTGGCGCTGTGAGCGCGGGCCACCAGAACAGTTTCGTCGATACACCGAGCAAAGACATCGCGGTAGGGGCCAAGGAGGTCGCCTAAGGAGACGTCGAGTACTGCACCACAGGCTCCTTGGGGGACGACGGAACACATCTTGACCCACAAAGTGGTGGTGATGTTCTCCACGTCGGGAGAGGTGAGACCGCCCTTCCGGCAAGCCTCTCGTAACTCATTGACGAGGGTATTGGGGGAATCGTCAATAGTCGAGACCTCGAACATTCGAGGGCCGCCCAAGTCCATAATCAGACCTGGCTCCACGATCTTGACCCACTGTCGGCATACCCCTGGTGCGACATGCTCAGGGCCAATAATCGCCGAAAGCTCGTGTGGCGCGATGACGCCATTTTGGGTGGTTACGACCAGGGTGTGGGGGCCCATAAGCGCGGGCAGGTATGTGCGTGCGGCCTCTGCAACTTGAAAGGTCTTGGTACATAGCAAAACGACGTCAACCTGGCCGATCTCGGCTGCGTTGTCAGTGACGGGTACATCAAGGGTCAACTCCGTATTGCCGACTAGGCGCAGGCCGTGCTCACGGATGGCGATGAGAGTTTTGCCACGGGCAATGAAGGAGACGTCCATCCCGGCATCTGCGAGGGCTGCCCCGTAGAAACCGCCGATGGCCCCGGCACCGATGATTGCTGCTTTCATGACTCCTCCGTGCCCTTGGTGTCCGCATATGCCGAAACCATGGCGTGCTCCACTGATTCCCTGGCATGAGGCGAGGCAACGTGGCCGGCAGTAACGGGACCTTCATCGCTGCCAGGGTGCGCTGCATTCCCATCCCAGCGTGGGTGGCGACGCATGCTACGACGTCGTGCTCGCGCAGGAAGCGAACGATGCGGGCGTGGTGGCTACCTTCAGTACCCTCATCATGGAGGCGGTCCCACTCAACCTGAAAGGTGTGCCAGTCGGTGATATGACCGTCGTTGTTAACCTGTGCGACGGCTACCATAGGTGCCTTACCTAATCGTGGCTCCACTGAGCCGTCCGGACGAACGGGGATCATGACGTTCATAATGAGAGCCTAGCTCTCACGATGGCGAGTTCGGTGGCGGAAGCGACCCGATGCGGTGGGCTGAGAGGCGCAGTGATGGCCGTGAGCTGTAGCGTTAGGGTCTTGACCGAGCAATAGGAGCTCGGTTGAGGTTTGCAATTCAGTTTTAGAGAAAGCGGTTTTATGGCGTCGAATGGTCATGCGCGCGTAGAGATGAAGCCTGGTGATTCCGGGTCAGCTGGTGCGACGAGAAATAGCCAGACGAGCCGGGCCGTCTTCATTGCGGTGACGGCAGCAGCTCTGGGAATCACTTATGGTTATGATATTTCTAATACCGCGGCCGCTTTGCAATTTGTGCAGCGAGACTTTGGTATCTATAGCGCCATCAACACGGCCTCCGTGGTAGGTCAAATAGCAGGTGCCATTCTTGGTGGCCCTATGGCGAATGCCATCGGACGTAAGAAGTCAATGCTGGTTATCGCGGCTGGATATACTGTTTTCGCTATCCTGACAGCACTCTCTCTGTCCGCTGGACTGTTCCTTGCTATGCGGGTTCTGTTGGGTATCACCATCGGGCTTTCCATCACCGTCGTGCCGGTGTTTATCGCCGAATCCGCTCCGGCATCGCGGCGGGGCGGGCTGGCAACCGCGTATCAAGTGACGTGCGTCGTCGGAATCATCTTGGGGTACCTCGTCGGTTATTCCCTGCTGCCTACGGACACGTGGCGTTGGATTCTCGGTGTCGCAGCCGTCCCAGCATTTATTGTGCTCCTGATGCTTGTTCGCACCCAGGAAACCCCCTCCTGGTACATGCTCAAGGGGCGTGAAGATGAGGCTCGTCGCGCCATGGAGCGCATCGAGGTTGCTGAATTGGTTGAGCCGAGCCTCGATGAGATCCGCAACTCCTTGTCTTCTCGACCCTCTGGATCTGTGTGGAGGCGGTTGCGTGAGATGTTCCATGGGGGCATGGCTCGTGCCACGATCTTTGCTATCGTTCTGGGATTTTCAATCCAGATCACTGGAATTAATGCAACAATCTATTATGCGCCTGGAATCTATTCGCGAATGGGATTTACTGACACTGCGACAACCTATCTGGTGCCATCCTTGGTACAGTTCCTCTCATTGATAAGTGTTGTCATCTCGATGCTCGTTATTGATAAGGTAGGGCGTCGATTTGTTCTTATCACGGGAATATCTACGATGATCGTAGCGACTATCGTGCTCATCGTGACATATTTGGCGAGTGGTTTCGAAGGTGCTGTTGCCGGTGTTATTGGTCTCGTTGGGATGTCCCTTTTTACTATGGGGTTTACCTTCGGTTTCGGTTCCATCGTATGGGTTTACGCAGGTGAGATTTTCCCGGCTCGCTACCGCTCACTCGGTGCATCCCTGGTGCTTACGGCAGACTTGATCGCGAATGCGATCACTGCCCAATTGGGAGCTGCGATGCTCGACGGTATCGGGCTGGCAGGAACATTCGGGGTCTACGGTGGGCTCCTCGTCGTTGCGCTGCTATTCCTGCTGCGGTACGCCCCGGAAACGTCCGGTCGCTCGCTTGAGGAGATCCAGGACTACTGGAACAACGGTGCTCGGTGGCCCAAGGCTGACTCGCCTTCGATGGGGTGAGTGCGAGATGGGTTCATGGCGTCAGCTCCTCAGCCGCCCCAAGGTGATTGCTAGGCGCAGCACATAGGCTTCTCGAGGATCCGACGGGGAGTAGCCAGTGACGTCTTGGATCCGTTTGAGTCGGTAGCGCACGGTGTTGGGGTGAATGAACATCGCCCGACCCGTGCCTTCCACTGAGCAGCCGTGATCGAGGAAGGAGACAGTTGTGTCCATGAGGTCTCCACTGGCTGTCGCGAGGGGGCTGTAGACCTCGTTGACGAGCCACGCAATGGCATCTGTATCACCGGAGAGGACTTGCTCGGGTAGTAAGTCGACGGCTGCCATGACTTGCGGACCTTCCGGCCAAGCTCGTGCCGCACGTATTCCGGAGAGGGCGGCACGAGCGGATGCTGGGGCCAGCGTGAGATCGGCCACGACGGGTCCGACGACGATTGGCCCTGGCGCGAAGTGGTTTGCGAGAGCTTCGCTTGCGGCTACGGCTGCCGGGTCGTCAACGAGTTTCTCACCGGCCAAAATGACAACTAACCGGTCGGACTGTACGGCGGCTAGCACCGTCATCTGCATGCGTTCTCCATCACGTCGCAGCACGTGGAGTTCATGCTCGGTCGTCGGGGCCCGCCCGACAACGACGCAGAGGTTGATGCCCGGGCGCCAGCCGAGAGTAGAAGCTCGCGAGATGAGCTGTTCATCGGCGTCGGCTCGCACGACGGCATCAACGACGAGGGATTCCAGACGTTCATCCCAGGTACCGCGACGTTCGGCGGCTCGCGCGTAAACCTCGGCGGCGGCGAAGGCCACCTCGCGGGAGTAGTGAACGATGGCAGTGCGCAGCACTTGGCGATCACCGCGTGGCATTTCGGTCTCAATTTGTGCCTCAACGACGTCAATCGTGGTGCGGACGAGCTCGACTGTCTGGTGCAAGGAGATCTTGCGGGTCATGGACCGGGGCGCCACGTCGAAGACGTCGGTGGGGGAGTAGGGCTCGGCGTCATCGTCAGCAAACCACTGGACGAAGCCGTCAATACCTGAGCGAGCCACGATCGAGATCCACGATCTTTCTTCGGCTGACAGATCACGGAACCAGGAGTGTCGACGACCCATTTCCTCTAGAGTGGCCGTCGTCATAGCTGAGGTGCGGGCCATCAATCTTTTAGCGATAGCTCTGCGCGTGCGGTCAGAAGACACCACCGTACGGCCGGTACTCGACGTACGTCCGCTACCTATTCGACGCGTAGACGTCGTCCCGATGTCGTTCCTGGCCACCTAAGCCTCCCTAGCCTCCCTCGGCGAGACTTCGGTCAGTCTAGTGGGGTGACGCCTCAAGCACAGGGGCGACAGCAGATGGCGAACAGATCCGGGGGACGACGCGCTGGGACGATTTACGGCACTTCCGAGTGACTTTTCTTCCATAAGACGACACAATATGTTGACGGCGGGCCCTCGGGCTGCCGCTTTGAACCGTCACCGGTGATGTCGCCGGTTGTGCGTCGCTGTCGATGAGAAAGGACCCGGCGTGATCCCACGCGAAGAACGCGGACCAGTCCTCAACGGACTTCCGACAACCCTGCCTGACGTCGATCCCGAGGAGACCCAGGAGTGGATCGAGTCCCTCGACAAGATGGTCGAGACTGATGGTCCGAACCGTGCCCGGATCGTGCTGCTCAAGATGTTGGAGCGGGCTCGTAGTCACAGTCGTCTCGGGCTGTCAGCGCTCACCTCCACCGACTACATCAACACCATTGCAGCCGAGGACGAGGAAGAATACCCCGGCGACGCCGAGATCGAGCGGAACATCCGTCGTCTGCTGCGCTGGAATTCCGCCATTACCGTGCATCGCGCGCAGCGTCCCGGTATTGGCGTCGGCGGTCATATCTCCACCTATGCCTCTGCCGTGACCCTCTATGAGGTCGGTCAGAACCACTTCTGGCGCGGGCAGGACGCCCCCGGCGGCGGTGACCAAGTTTTCTTCCAGGGGCACGCCGCGCCCGGTATGTACGCTCGCGCGTTCTTGGAGGGACGTCTCAGTGAGGACGACCTCGATGGGTTCCGTCAGGAGAAGTCGAAGGCCGGGCATGGTCTACCCTCTTACCCGCACCCTCGCATGTTGCCCGACTTCTGGCAGTTCCCGACGGTGTCGATGGGTCTGGGCCCGATGGATTCCATTTACCAGGCGTCTATGAATAAGTACCTCACCAATCGCGGTGTCAAGGACTGCGCAGATCAGCACGTGTGGGCTTTCCTTGGCGACGGTGAGATGGACGAGCCGGAGTCGCGCGGATTCCTGCAGGTCGCTGCCAACGAGGAGCTCGACAACCTCACCTTCGTCATCAACTGCAACCTGCAGCGTCTAGACGGACCGGTGCGTGGCAACGGCAAGATTGTCCAGGAACTTGAGGCTGTCTTCCGTGGTGCTGGCTGGAACGTCATCAAGGTCATTTGGGGATCTGGCTGGGACCCGCTGCTGCAGGCAGACCGTGACGGTGCCCTCGTTGATATCATGAACAACACCCGTGATGGCGACTACCAAACCTTCAAGGCCAACGACGGCGCCTATGTCCGCGAGCACTTCTTTGGCCGCGACCCGCGCACTGCCAAGATGGTCGAGAAGTGGACTGACGAACAGATTTGGGCGTTACGCCGTGGCGGTCACGACTACCGCAAGATTTACAACGCCTACAAGGCGGCTACGGAGTTCAAGGGAGCGCCGACCGTGGTGCTTGCCTGCACTATTAAAGGTTACGATCTTGGTACTCACTTTGCGGGCCGCAACGCTACCCACCAGATGAAGAAGCTGGCCCTTGACGACCTCAAGCAGTTCCGCGATCGTCTCGAAATTCCGATTTCGGACAAGGTGCTGGAGGCCGACCCCTACCGTGCTCCCTACTTCCATCCCGGAGCCGACGACGAGCGCATCCAGTACCTCATGGAGCGTCGTCGCGCTCTCGGCGGTTTCGTGCCGGAGCGCCGTACGAGGCACACGCCACTACCCATCCCGGCGCAGAAGGCCTTCGATGGTGTCAAGCGTGGGTCGGGCAAACAGGAGGTCGCCACCACGATGGCCTTCGTGCGTCTGCTCAAGGACCTTATGCGCGACAAGAATTTCGCTCCGCACGTCGTCCCGATCATTCCTGACGAGGCCCGTACCTTTGGCATGGACTCGTTCTTCCCGACGATCAAGATCTACAATCCTCACGGCCAGAACTACACCCCTGTCGACCACGAGCTCATGCTCAGCTACCGCGAGGCCAAGAACGGGCAGATCATTCACACTGGCATCAATGAGGCTGGTTCAGCGGCTGCTTTCATTGCCGCAGGCTCGGCATACTCCACTCAGGGCGTACCGATGGTGCCGATCTACCTGTTCTACTCGATGTTCGGGTTCCAGCGTACCGGTGATTCTTTCTGGGCAGCTGGTGATCAGATGACGAAGGGATTCATTATTGGCGCCACTGCCGGACGCACCACGCTGACCGGTGAGGGCACCCAGCACATGGATGGCCATTCGCCGGTTCTGGCTGCGACGAACCCAGCGGTCATCTCCTACGATCCGGCTTATTCTTACGAGATCTCCCACATTGTTCAGGCAGGTCTGGAGCACATGTACGGCGAGAACGCCGAAGACGTCATGTACTACCTGACGGTGTACAACGAGCCGATCGTCCAGCCGGCTGAGCCAGAGGGCGTTGACGCCGAGGGCATCGTCAAGGGCATGTACCTGCTCTCGAAGGGCTCCTTTG
This sequence comes from Cutibacterium sp. 37298, assembly GCF_023838685.1. Classification (NCBI taxonomy): domain Bacteria; kingdom Bacillati; phylum Actinomycetota; class Actinomycetes; order Propionibacteriales; family Propionibacteriaceae; genus Cutibacterium; species Cutibacterium sp. 37298. The sequence continues at coordinate 451,852 of NZ_JAJNRJ010000002.1, read as the reverse complement.
AGGGCGTCGGTGAGGATGCCCGCCGCGTTCAGCTGCTGGCCTCCGGCGTCGCCGTGCCGTGGGCCATTGAGGCTCAGCAGCTCCTTAAGGGTGACTTTGGCGTTGTTGCCGACGTGTGGTCGGTGACGTCGTGGAACAACCTACGTCGTGACGCTATGGAGGCCGAGGAACAGACTTTCCTACACCCCGAACAGGGCAGGCGCACCCCGTATATCACCCAATGCCTGGCCGACGCCCCTGGTCCAGTCGTTGCGACCACCGATTACACGCGTCAGGTGCCCGATCAGATCGCCCAGTGGGTGCCGGGGGATTATGCCTCCTTAGGTGCTGACGGATTCGGGTTCTCCGACACCCGTGCGGCAGCGCGCCGATTCTTCCACATCGATGGACCGTCCATGACAGTGCGTGCCCTCCAGATGCTTGTCGAGCGTGGTGAGGTTCCCGAGGACTGGCCTGCCAAGGCTGCCGAGAAGTACGACCTCCTCAACGTCAACGCGGGGGCGTCCGGTAATGCTGGTGGCGACGCCTGATCGATAGATCGTCGAATAACCGGGGCATTCCATGATGTGGGCTGCCCCGGTTTCGTTGAAGTCCGTTGCCTCCGCCATACTCCTGCTAGCGCTTTTTAGCGTCTAAACTAAACCGAATTAGCTCTCGTGGTAACGGTGCTGCGAGGGGTGGAGATCAAAGGAGCAGGACACATGAGGTTGAGTCGTCGTCACGTGCTCGCTAGTACTGTTGGGGTAGTTTCGACGGCGTTGATCACGGCACAGACGCCCGTAGGTATCGCGTTTGCAAGGCCTCGTAGGACTTCTAAGGCAGTGACCACTGCGGTCTACATCGAGGTCAATCACGAGGATCCCGCGACTGTCGGGGCCTTCGTCCGAGAAGGGGTTCACCGCCCGGTCTTCGATCTGGCTATGATTTTTTGCGGCCAATATCAACTATGACGGGTGCACGGCTTACCTGCACCTGAACGAGCGAGTCATGGAAACGCTCAGAGCTGCTGAAACTCAGATTCGTCCGTTGCAGCGTCGTGGGACGAAGGTACTCTTGTCGCTCCTTGGCAATCATGAGGGCGCCGGATTCGCCAACTTTCCAACCCGGCATGACGCTGACCGGTTCGCGGCTCAGGTAGCAAGGGTTGTTCATAGGTATCATCTTGATGGCGTCGACCTAGATGACGAATATTCTGAATATGGCAAAAATGGTACCGGTCAGCCCAATGAAGACTCTTTTGTTTGGTTTGTTCGTGCGCTACGACGCCACCTGGGGCCTCATAAACTCCTCGCCTTGTACTCGATTGGGCCATCGGTTGATCGAACTGTTTCGTCCGCGGGCAATGCATCAGATGACCTCGATTATGCGTGGAACCCGTGGTACGGCACCTATCAGGAACCATCGGTGCTGGGTATGCCTCGAAGTCATGTGGGGGCGGCGGCAGTTGACTGGGGACATACGTCGATCGAAATGATCCAGACGATGGCTTGCCAAACGATCCGTGACGGTTATGGCGTCTTCATGACGTACGACTTGCGGGTGTCGACGAACCCGTCCCTCGTGCAGGCCATGACAACGGCCTTGGAAGGAAGGTGGTGACTTCGACAGTGACCGTCGAAGAAAGGGCCCCACGGTGGTCGTCGGCGGGATGTTCTGGCACACTGATGAAGGTGAGAACTTCCTGTCACGCAGAGCAAGGGAAAGCGAAGGATTTCGTGGGAAGCGGCAGCGATTTGGACAAGCTCGGTTTCGAGGCCGGGCAGGTCGTCCAGGAGCTCGGTTGGGACGATGACGTTGACGAGGACCTCCGTCAAGAGGTTATGGACATCATCGACGGTGACATGATTGAAGATTCGATCGACGCCGTTGATATCGTCTGGTTGTGGTTGCGTGCCGATGACGGTGATGTAGCCGACGGCTTGGTTGATGCTATGCGTGATTTGTCTGATGATGGGTTCATCGTTCTCGTCACCCCGAAGGTGGGACGCCCGGGCACTATCGATCCGGCTGATCTGTCTGACGGCACAGACACTGCTGGAATGGTGCTGACTACCAGCTACGACGTTAGTAAGGACTGGCAGGCCCACAAAGTTGTGCGCCCGCGCGGCGGGCGGCGCTGACCCGTCTTCTTTCATATGCTGCCTGCGGCATAGCCCCGTGGGCGGTGTAGCATGCCCAACGTATTGGTGGACCTGGAAAGGCCCGCCAATACACGGTCCTCACATCATTCGCCGAGTATTTCGTCCAGTTCTTCTGGGGTCATAATCGGAGCCATCTGCAGCATCTTGTAGGCCGGCATGTTAAGCACGAAGGCCGCTACCGTCGGATCGCTGTCAAGGTCGATGCCTATTTTCCGTGTCGCGTGGCGGACTTTCGCTGCGAAGTTCTCGTCGTTGGCCATCCATTCCGCGACGGTGGAGTCGCGGTGCAGTGGGTAATGCACCTGCGGGGCATCGAGGGCGATATCAGCCACGAGTGGCAGATCACGGCTGGACGCACCCACCTCGACACGCACAGTTCCAGGTTCGACTGTCCAGGAGTGCAGCAGGATGTCCCAGTAGGACAGGTCGCGCCGGGTCAGCGCGACGGTGACCGTCTGCCTCTGACCGGGCTTCAGTTCCACACGACGGAAGGCTTTGAGTTCGCGCACGCAGCGGTCAATGGTGGCGTCGGGGAAACCCAGGTAGACCTGAGGCACAGCAGCGCCGGCGCGGTCTCCGGTGTTGGAGACGGTGAAGGTGACGGTTAGCACTGGTGTGTCTTGCCCGGTGGACTTGGCGACAGGGCAGATGGCTAGATCAAGGCTGGAGTAGGCGAAGTTGGTGTAGCTCAGGCCGTGACCGAAGGGATAGGCGACCGGACGATTCGTGGCGTCGAGACCTCGGTAGCCGATGTATCTGCCCTCCCCGTAGTGCACGTGCTGGAATTCTCCGGGGAAGTTGAGCTGAGCAGGGATGTCGGACAGTTCGACGGCGATGGTCTCGGCTAGATGGCCGGAGGGATTGACCTTGCCTGTGAGGACGTCGACGGCTCCGCTACCGCTTGCCTGTCCACCCAACCAGCATTCGAGGATCGCGTCTGCGTCGTGATCCCATTCGGAGACGCTGATCGACGAGCCGTTTGATAGCACCACGACTGTGTGGATGGCCACCTCCCCTACTCGGCGCAAGAGGTCGACTTGATCCGCTGGTAAGGCAGTTGAAGTGCGGTCGTACCCCTCCGATTCCATGATGTCTGGTAAGCCCAAGAACAGGACGGCTATGTGTCCCTTCGCCATCGAGACTGCCTCGTCGGCAAGCTGGGGATTGGGCTGATCGGAGAGGGAAAATCCGGGAGAGAAGGGCACGTCGCCCCACACTTCCTGTAGTGCGTTGAGGGCAGTATCAAGGCGGGTCGGATTAACCTTCGACGACCCGGCTCCCTGGTAGCGTGAGGTACGGGCAAACTCACCGATGACGACGACATCGTCAGGGCTGGTAATAGGCAGGACGGCACTGTCGTTCTTGAGAGGGACGGCAGAGGCCGCGGCTGCCCGTCGCGCTAGTAGGTGGTGCGCTTCGATGTCACAGCTGTAAGAATCAGTCGCAGCTGCCGAAGCGCGCGAGACCAGGGTAAGGATTCTGGCTACCGCCGTGTCGAGGATCGCCTCATCCAAGGAGCCATTACGAACAGCTTGCACGATGCGCTTGTCGTTGCGTGGGGCGGGTCCGGGCATTTCGAGATCGAGTCCGGCACGCAGCCCCTCGACTCGGTCGACGACTGCGCCCCAATCTGACACCACCATCCCGTCATAGCCCCATTCGTCACGAAGCACCTCGGTCAGCAGCCAGTGATTCTGGCTGGAGAAGACACCGTTGACGGCGTTGTAGGCGCACATGACCGTCCATGGATGTGCCCGTTTGACGACCGCCTCGAAGGCAGGTAGGTAGATCTCGCGTAGCGTGCGTTCGTCGATGTCAGCACTGACTCTCAAACGGTCGGTCTCCTGGTTATTGGCAGCGAAATGCTTAAGAGAGGCACCGACCCCCTGGGACTGGATACCGCCACCAGTTCAGTCGCGATGACCCCGGTGAGGACAGGATCCTCGGAAAAGTACTCGAAGTTACGGCCGTACAACGGAGAACGCTTCATGTTGATACCAGGACCGAGTAACACACCTACGCGCTCGGCTCGTGTCTCCTGACCTAGTGCGACTCCAACCTCTGCGATGAGGTCGGGGTTCCAGGTCGACGCCAGTCCGGCGGCGGTGGGGAAGCAGGTGGCGGGGATAGAGTTGTAGATGTCTGCTGGTGACCCGTCTGACACCTTGCGCAGTCCGTGCAGGCCGTCGGTGATCATCGGTCCGGAAATGCCAAGGCGTTCGATCGCCTGAAGGTGCCAGGCGTCACTGCCTGGGCACAGAGAGGCTTTTTCCTCAAGGGTGAGTTGGCCAATGATGTCGGTGATCTGAGATGCGGTCATAGCTGGCTCCTTCGTCGACGTCGACACCGATTATCGTCGGGACCTAGGACAGATTCGCGACAGCGATGTATCGGGATGACGAAGGTTCGTTAGTGACGCTCAGAGCTGTGAACTAGTGGTGACCGTTACTCCGGCATCTTCCATAACCGCCACGGCTGCCTTGCCCATCTCTGGGCTGACCGGCTCGCTGAGGTCGGTCAGGCATGTCGTGACGAACCTGAGACGCTGGGCGTCTAGAGCCGTGTCTTTGACGCAGTGGGACAGAGCCAAGCCGACGATGTCGACAGCCTCGATTCCGCGATCACGCAATACCGTCTCGAGAATTGACCCGTCCTCGGTAGTCCCTTCGAAACCGGAATAGGCCGCAGCGTATTGGCCTTTCTTAACCCGTGCGCCGACAGGAATCTTAGCGATCGCCGGATGAATCTCAGCTTCGTCGGTGCCAACAACTCCATGTGGCGGCCAGGAGTCCACAAAGTCGGGGTTGTTGGAGAAATGGTTACCGGGATCAATATGCCAATCCTGAGTGGTGACGACCATGTCGTAACAATTGTGGTGGGTTGGGATATACGTCGCGATCCGCTCGGCGCAGGCATTGCCACCCGTGACAGCCAGAGCGCCTCCCTCGCAGAAGGTCGGCTGGACGTCCACGACGAGAAGGGCACGGTGTGACGAAGTCATGGACACATCCTTTCACCACGTCTGGTTGTAGGTACGCTGACGCCATGGCAGTGAGCACCTATGAGGCAGCCCAGGATCGTTACGACACCATGGAGTATCGACGTTGCGGAACGAGCGGCTTATTACTCCCCGCTGTCTCCCTAGGGCTGTGGCACAATTTTGGAGATTTTCACCCCGGATCTACGCAGCGTGCCGTGCTGCGTCGCGCTTTCGATCGCGGCATCACCCACTTCGACCTCGCTAATAATTACGGTCCGCCCTATGGACAGGCCGAGATCAATTTCGGTCGCATCATGGCGACTGATTTCAAGCCCTACCGGGACGAACTCATTATTAGTTCCAAGGCTGGCTACGATATGTGGCCAGGCCCTTATGGGCAGGGTGGGTCTCGCAAGTACCTCATCGCCTCCTGTGACCAGTCTCTTAAACGGATGGGGCTGGACTACGTCGACATCTTTTATTCTCACCGGTTCGATCCGGAAACTCCGCTCGAGGAGACAATGGGAGCTCTCGACCGGATCGTGCGATCAGGCCGTGCCTTGTATGCAGGTATTTCCTCATACGATCCCAAGGAGACAGAACGTGCTGCCACCATTGCGCGTGACCTTGGCACCCCGTTACTCATCCACCAGCCGCGTTACAACATGTTTGATCGATGGATTGAGGATGGTCTCGTCGATACCTGTGAGCAGGAGGGGATGGGCATCATCTGTTTCTCTCCGTTGGCTCAGGGAATCCTCACCGACAAATACCTGAGGGGTGTTCCCGCCCAGTCGCGTGCTGGCATGGGAGCGGTCTCGCTGCGACCCGATCAGATCGACGACGCCACCCGCGCTGCAATTGCTGCCCTCAACGAGGTTGCCAAAGACCGTGACCAGACGTTGGCCCAGATGGCCCTCTCGTGGATCCTGCGTGAGCCCCGCATTACCAGCGTGCTTGTGGGGGCTTCCTCGGTACCACAACTGGATTCGGATATCGATGCGCTTAGAACTACCCCGTTCACCGACGACGAGAGAGTGCGTATTGAGTCGGTGTTGGCCGACCACGTCCTCTGATCTGTCTCGAGTCGTGCTACTCTCCTAGAGACGCCCTTTAATGGCGATCCCGTGAGGTCGCGAAGGTCGTGCCAGTAGGCGATTGCGTATATGCGCGTCGTCCGGCGTGCTCTACCCTCGCACCTGCGGTGTCCAGAGGTAGGAGCCTGCTATGCAACTCACCCAGTCATCTGGTCCAGTGACCGTCCTCGATTCCAAGGCTTTGGAGCGGGCACGGACGAGAATTTGTTACGAAATCGTCGAGCGCAACGAGGGGCTCGACCAGTTGGTCATCGTCGGAATTCGCACCCGTGGTGCGTATCTTGCACGGCGCATGGCTACCAAGCTGTCTTCCCTCGGCGATGTCGACGTTCCTGTCAGCGAGCTCGATATCACCTTGTATCGAGACGACCTCGACCCCAATGAGCACCGCGAGCGCCCGAAAACCCCGGTGCTTTCGGGCAATAACGTTCCTTCAAACTTGGCTGGTAAGACCGTCGTGCTTGTTGACGACGTGCTGTTCACCGGTCGTACCGTCCGGGCGGCCCTTGACGCCTTGGTCGATACCGGACGTCCCGACCGTATTCTGCTGGCGGTCATGGTTGATCGCGGCCACCGAGAGCTTCCGGTCCGCGCTGATTTCGTTGGTAAAAACATCCCCACTTCGTTGGATGAGGCCGTGGACGTCCACGTCACCGAAGTTGATGGCGAAGACTCCGTCACGATTCGAAAGGTGGCTTCCCGATGAGCACCGAGGTTGTTGAAGAGTTCGGCGCCGACTACACCGGACGTCACTTTTTGTCGGTCGAAGACATGTCCAGTGATGACGTCATGCGGATCATCGAGCGTGGTCGGCAATTCAAGGCCGGTGACGCTCCGCGCGTGGAGCCGGGTCACGTCGCTATCAACATGTTCTTCGAGAACTCCACCCGAACGATGACCAGCTTTCAGATGGCTGAGCACCGTCTCGGCATGAAGATCCTCGACTTCGATCCGGGCCACTCCAGCGTCACTAAGGGGGAGAGCCTCTACGACTCGGTGCGCACCGTCGACGCCATTGGCGCCGAGGTTGCCGTCATACGTCACTCCACCAACCACTACTACGATTACCTGCTCGCAACCGGGATGCTCGGCTTGTCGGTCGTCAATGGTGGGGATGGATCTGGTCAACACCCTAGTCAGTGCATGCTGGACCTCATGACTATCGCTGAGGAGTTTGGCCATGTCGACGGTCTAACGGTTGCGATCAGCGGCGATATCGTGCACTCGCGAGTAGCTCGTTCTGATGCTCAGATCCTCACCAGGCTTGGGGCCAACGTTGTCTTTACTGGACCGCGTGAGTGGATGGACCACGACGTCGCCCGACTTGGCACGATGGCGACTCTCGACGAGGTCATTGCTGATGTCGACGTCGCGATGATGCTACGCGTCCAGCACGAGAGATTCGATGCTGGCCCAGACTTCTCTGCAACTGATTACTTGCATACGTTTGGGCTCACAGACGAGCGCGCAGAGCGAATGAAGCCTCATGCGATCATCATGCACCCGGCTCCTGTAAACCGAGGATGTGAAATTTCCGGTCACCTCGTAGAGGCTCCCTCGTCTCGTATTTTTGAGCAGATGGGGAACGGAGTTATGGTGCGAATGGCTATTTTGGAACAGGTGTTGCATGGCAGGGAGACAAAATGAGCCGCCGGGTCCTCCTCACCGGGCTGACTATGCTGGTGGGAGCCACTCCGGTTCCCTCCCAGCTCCTCATCCGTGATGAGCGGATCGAGGCTATTTCACGAGGGCGGTCCAACGCCCTCGACGGGGCCGATGCTGAGGTCGTCGATCTTGGTGGGGCTCTGGTGACTCCCGGGATGGTGGACCTGCACGTTCATCTGCGCGAGCCGGGTCAGGAACATAAGGAGACTATCGCCTCAGGCACTGCGGCGGCCGCCCGAGGCGGCTGGACGACGATCTGTGCGATGCCCAATACTGTTCCTGACCCCCATAGCCCCGAGCTCATGGCCGACCTCAACCGGAGGGTTGAGGAATCGGCCGTGGTGCGGGTGTTACCCATCGCCCCCATCACTGTTGGACTGACGGGCAATGACCTTGTTGACGTTGAGGCCTTGACACGGGCCGGGGCAGTGGCCTTCTCCAATGACGGCAAGGGAGTGCAGCTGGCCGGAGTCATGTACGACGCGATGCGGTCAGCCGCCGCGGTCGACCGTCCGATCGCTGCTCACGCCGAGGACGAGTCCCTGGTGCGGGGCGGGGTGATCAACGACGGACGTCGGGCTAGGGAACTCGGCCTACCTCCCATGACTCGTCTTACCGAGACTGTGCAGGTGGCCCGCGACGTCATGATCGCCGAGGAGACTGGTGCCCACTACCATCTGTGCCACGCCTCGACCCGGCAGTCGATTCGTACTCTGCGTCGGGGCCGTGAGGACGGCGCGAATGTCACCGGTGAGGCGGCTCCGCACCATCTGCTGCTGGCCGACGACGACATCCCCGACGATGATGGGTTCTACAAGATGAATCCGCCGCTGCGCACCCGTGACGACCTCAACGCTATGGTCGAGGGTCTGTGTGACGGGACCTTGACCTGTATCGCCACCGATAACGCCCCGCACGCGGCTGAAGAAAAGGCATGTTCCTTCCGCGATGCCGCTTTTGGGGTCATCACTAACGAGCACACCTTTGCCCTGCTGTACACCAACTTTGTGCTTGACCGGCGGTTCCGACTCGACCAGCTTGTCGACTGGCTCACCATCGGGCCGGCCGAGACCTTCGGGATACCGGAGGCCGGTCGGCTGCGAGTGGGAGGACCGGCCGACCTGGCCGCTTTCGACTTGCGCGCCGAGATGACGATTATTCCCGGGGACGGAGCCGGGATGGGGCGTAACACCCCCTTCGCTGGTCGTTCCGTCCGCGGTGACTGCGTGCTGACGATGGTCGGTGGCCAGACGGTTTACCGTCGCGGCCAGCCGATAGGGAAGACTGACGAGCACGAGATGGGAGACCCGCAGTGAGCAGACGCACCTTGTTATTGGCCGACGGGACAAGCTACCAGGGCGAGGCTTTCGGGGCCGATCGTGAGGTGAGTGCCGAGGTCGTCTTCACTACCGGCATGACCGGCTACCAGGAAACTTTGACCGACCAGTCTTATAACGGACAAATCGTCACCTTCACCTACCCCCTCATTGGCAATTGCGGAATCAACCGTGATGATATGGAGTCGCTATTCCCGACGACCGCCGGGGTCATCTGCCGCGAGGTGCCGCGACTAGCTAGCAACTGGCGCAATCGGCGTAGCCTTGGCGAATTTCTCACCACCCACGGCATCCCTGGTCTGGCTGGGATTGATACTCGTGCTTTGGTGCGTCGGTTGCGCACCGCGGGAGTCATGAAGGGTGTGTTGCTGGCCCCTGACGCTGATCTCGACGTTGAGCTGGGGAAGTTGCGAAACATCCACTTGCCTACCGACCAGATCGCCCAGGTGTCCACCCGCACTGCCTACCCGTCACCCTTGGGCGGGCGCAGTGTGGTGCTCTTCGACTTCGGTCTTAAGCACTCCATCTTGCGGGAGCTGAGCAGGCGAGGTTGTGCCGTGACCGTTGTGCCGTGGAACATCTCAGCCGATCGGGTGCGGGCCCTGGCGCCCGACGGCATCATGCTTTCTAACGGCCCCGGGGACCCGAAGTCCATCCCGGGGGTACAGGATGTGGTGCGAGAACTGCAGGAAGAGTACCCGGTCTTCGGTATTTGCATGGGCCACCAGATCTTTGCTCTGGCTAACGGTGCCGATACCTATAAGCTGCGTTTCGGCCATCGCGGCTTCAACCACCCCGTCCGCGAGCTGTCGACCGGTCGGATCGACTTCACCAGCCAGAACCATGGCTACGCCGTCGATCCCGAATCGGTGGCCGGCACTGAGTTGGAAGTGACCCACATCGAGATTAATGACGAGACCGTCATGGGTGTGCGTCATACCCGACTCGGTTCTTTTTCGGTGCAGTACCACCCCGACGCCGCCGCTGGACCTCACGATGCCGCTCACGTCTTCGACGACTTTGTCGCTCTCATGGACGCCGATCACACTGGAGGCCAGAACTGATGCCCCGCCGTACCGACCTGCACCGCATTCTCGTCATCGGGTCCGGGCCGATCCTCATCGGTCAGGCTGCCGAGTTCGACTATGCCGGTACTCAGGCCTGTCTGGCACTCAAGGAGGAGGGGTACGAGGTCATCCTCGTCAACTCTAATCCCGCCACGATCATGACCGACCGTGACGTCGCCGACAAGGTCTACATCGAGCCGATCACCCTCGAATTCGTCTCTTCAATTTTGCGGCGGGAGCGCCCCGACGCCATCGTCCCCACCCTGGGGGGTCAGACTGGCCTCAATATGGCCACTGAGCTGGCTACGTCCGGTATACTTGATGAGCTTGGCATCGAGTTGCTCGGCACCAAGCTCTCGGCCATCGAGAAGGCCGAAGACCGTGATCTTTTCAAGCAGCTCATGGATGAGCTTGGTCAGCCGGTTCCGGCCTCCGAGGTCGTTCACACCGTTGATGAGGCGGTCAAGGTTGGGAACACCATCGGGTACCCGCTCATCGTCCGTCCCGCATACACCCTCGGTGGCACTGGCGGTGGTATGTGCTGCGATGAGGCCGAACTCGTACGTATCGTCGGGAAGGGACTAGAGCTGTCCCCGGTCTCCGAGTGCCTGGTTGAGCAGTCGATCGCTGGGTACAAGGAGATTGAGTACGAGATGATGCGCGATGGCGCTGACAATACCATGGTGGTCTGCACCATGGAGAACTTTGACCCGGTCGGGGTCCACACCGGCGACTCCATCGTTTTTGCTCCTACCCAAACCCTCACCGACGTCGAACACGAGATGCTGCGCGATGCGTCGATTGAGATCGCTCGGGTGCTTGGGATCGAGGGCGGCTGTAACGTCCAGCTCGCTCTCGATCCGAATTCCTTCCAGTATTACGTCATCGAGGTCAACCCACGAGTTTCGCGCTCCTCAGCCCTGGCCTCAAAGGCCACTGGCTACCCGATCGCCAAGATTGCCGCCAAGATCGCCGTCGGATTGACCCTTGACGAGATCCGCAACCCCGTCACCGGGACGACGTGGTCGATGTTCGAGCCCATGCTTGACTACGTTGTCGCCAAGATCCCACGCTGGCCCTTCGACAAGTTCGCTCGGGCTGATCGTCGTCTAGGCACCCAGATGAAGGCGACTGGTGAGGTCATGGCCTTGGGACGTACCATCGAGGAGTCCCTGCTCAAGGCGGTGCGTTCTCTAGAGATCGGCGTCGACCACTTAGCTCTGCGTGAGGTCGCCGATCTACCTGACGATATCCTTGAAGAGCGGTTGCTGCATGCTCGCGACGACCGTCTGTTTTGCTTGACTGAGGCGATCCGACGCGGACGCACGGTGCAAGAGCTGCACGAACAGACCAGAATTGACGTGTTCTTCCTCGACAAGATCGCCCACATCCTTGACATCGAGGAGAGACTGCGAGCCTGTCCCGAGGATCCGGAGGCGCTGTGGATTGCCAAGCGCAATGGTTTCTCCGACCCGGCCATCGCACGGATTTGGGGCAAAACCCCTGACGAGGTGCGGGTTCATCGGGTCGATAACGGGATTGTGCCGGTGTACAAGATGGTCGATACCTGTGCCGGTGAGTTCGAATCCTCAACCCCATATTTCTACTCGACCTACGAAATGGAGAACGAGTCGAAAAAGTCGCAGCGTCCCAGCATTCTCGTCTTGGGTTCTGGGCCGATCCGTATTGGCCAGGGGATCGAGTTCGACTACGCCACCGTCCACTCCGTCAAGGCCATCCAGGCTGCCGGGTACGAGGCCATCATCATGAACTCGAATCCGGAAACGGTGTCTACCGACTTCTCCATCTCCGACAAGCTGTATTTCGAGCCGTTGACCTTTGAGGACGTCATGAACGTCATCGACCTCGAGCAGCCCGACGGTGTCATCGTCCAGTTCGGTGGTCAGACGGCGATTAACTTGGCCGGACCGCTCTCGGCGGCCGGGGTGCCGATCTTAGGAACCCAGGTGGCCGATCTTGACCGTGCTGAGGACCGGGAAGGATTCGAGTCTCTGCTCGCCGAATTGGGTATTCCGCAAGCCCCAGGTGGCACAGCACGGTCTTCCGAAGAGGCATTTGCAGTTGCTGAGGAACTCGGTTATCCGGTACTGGTGCGCCCCTCATACGTCATCGGTGGGCGTGCCATGGCCATCGTCACGAGTGCTGAGGAACTTAAGCGGTACATGCGTGATGCTGTGCACGCCAGCCCCGACAAGCCGGTGTTGGTGGATCGCTACCTCAATGGTCTGGAGTGTGAGGTCGACGCGATCTGTGACGGTACTGACGTCCTGATCCCCGGCATCATGGAGCACATCGAGCGCGCAGGTGTGCACTCCGGTGACTCGATGGCCGTCTACCCGCCGCAGCGGATGAGCCAGCAGGTTGCCGACCGGATTATTGAGGTGACGACGAAGCTGGCTAAAGGCCTTAAGACTAAGGGTATTCTCAACATCCAGTTTGTCGTTGCCGATGATCCGGCGACCGGTGAGGAGACGGTCTACGTCATTGAGGCTAACCCGAGAGCCTCGCGTACCGTGCCCTTCCTATCGAAGGTAACTGGGGTGTCGATGGCTGAGGTAGCCACCCGAATCATCCTCGGCGAGACCCTCGCCGACTTGGGATTGCATCCTGGCCTATTGCCGTTCTCGAGGCGCATCCACGTCAAGTCCCCGGTATTCAGTTTCTCGAAACTCGATCTCGTTGATTCCCACCTTGGCCCGGAGATGAAGTCGACCGGTGAGGTCATGGGATCCGACGACACCGTCGAAAAGGCGCTGTACAAGGTGTTCGAGGCAGCGAACCTACATGTTCCCGAATATGGCAAGATCCTCATCACAGTGGCCGATGACGCCAAGCCAGAGGCACTTCAGCTGGCTCGTCGCTTCGATCGGATTGGGTTCCAGCTCGTGGGAACGATGGGTACTGCTCGCTTCTTTGACGAGGGCGGTTTAAGCATCGATGTTGCTGAGAAGATTGGGTCAGGGGAGGCTGGATCGACGGAATCCGTCCTCGACCTCATTAGCCGCAACGGCTGCGACGCCGTCATCAATGTCATGGGCAACGGCCAGGACACCATCATCGACGGTAAACAGATTCGCCGCGAAGCCATCGCCCGTGGCATCCCACTTTTCACCTCACTGGATACCGCTGCGGCGATTTGCCGGGTCATGGAATCGCGGGTCTTCTCGACGGAGTCGATCTGATGACAAAGACGACTGGGTTTCGTTGTGGCCCACAGATGATGCGACTTGCCGACCGTCACGAGATTGCCACCGGAATATATTCGGTGCGACTCATCCCTCATGAACCTGTGCCACACGTTGTACCAGGGACTTTTCTTGATCTGTTGCTCGGTGGTGGGCACGTGCTGCGCCGGCCATTGTCTATCGCGGACGCCGATGACGAGGGATACACCCTTATCTTTCGGGTGGTAGGGAAGGGGACCGACGCGCTCTCGGTAAAGCCGATCGGAGCAGAGGTAGACGTCTTGGGTCCGCTCGGTCATGGGTACGACGTTGACGCGGTTCAGCCCGGGGGACGGGCCCTGCTTATTGGTGGAGGAGTTGGGATCCCGCCGCTGTACTTGTTGGGACGGCGACTTGTTGAACGTGGCGTCGAGGTGCAGTTCCGGCTGGGATTCCGTGATCGAAACGACATCTTTTGGGCTGAGCGCTTCGGCCAGCTCGGTGAGGTTCTCGTCTCCACTGGCGACGGGTCGGTCGGGACGAAAGGAACTGTCGCTCAGATTGCCGAGACTGACGAGGCTCGTCGTTTTGTCCCCGATCTCGTGCAGGCCTGCGGGCCTCTCCCCATGCTGAGATGGGTGAAGTCTGTACTGGCGCCGACCGTGCGTACCCAGCTATCTCTGGAGGAGAGAATGGCTTGCGGTGTAGGCGCGTGCTACGCCTGCGTCGTCGGTGATGCCCGAGATCCCGATCACCAGTTTCGGGTGTGCTTCGACGGTCCCGTGCTCGCGGCCGAGGAGGTTCTGCTGTGACTAGATTGGCCGTGTCCCTTCCGGGCCTGAACCTTAAGAACCCGATCATGCCCGCCAGCGGGTGTTTTGGTTTTGGCGCCGAGTACGCGGAGTACTACGACCTGTCGGTGCTTGGGTCGATCATGGTCAAGGCGACCACCCTCGAGCCTCGCCGTGGCAATCCGGTTATTCGGGTGGCTGAAACCCCAGGAGGCATGCTCAACGCCATCGGCCTGCAAAATCCTGGCCTCGACGTCGTCATGGCCGAGAAGCTGCCGTGGTTGGCTGAGCACTTCCCGGACCTGCCCATCATCGCAAACGTCGCCGGTTACACCACCGAGGACTACGTCAGGGTCTGCGAGGTAATCTCGACGGCCCCCAATGTGGCCGCTGTGGAGATTAACATCTCTTGTCCCAACGTCAAGCGCGGTGGAATTACTTTCGGCACTAATGCGACCGCAGCCCATGACCTGACGCAGGCCGTCGTCGCAGCCGCTAGTGTGCCCGTCTACGTCAAGTTGTCGCCCAATGTCACCGACATTACCGAGATCGCGCGTGCGACCGCCGATGCCGGTGCTAACGGTCTAACCCTCATCAACACTCTCACCGGGATGAGGATCAACCTGGCACGACGTACGCCTGTTATTGCTAACGCCACCGGTGGTCTGTCTGGACCAGCCGTTCTGCCTATCGCGGTGAGGATGATTGACGCCGTTACCCGGGTCGTCGACATCCCCGTCATCGGTATGGGCGGCGTGGTGACAAGTGCCGACGCCCTCGAACTCATGATAGCTGGGGCTTCGGCAGTTGGCGTCGGAACCGCTAACTTCACTGATCCGTTGGCCTGTCCCAAGATCATTAACGGTCTTGAGCCGCTCATGGATGACCTAGGCATTGCCAGCCTTGAGGACCTTCGGACTCAGGTTAGGCAGTCTCGTTGATCCGACCACCACTCAAGGAGTTCATATGGATATCACCCGCCCGATCATCGCTCTCGATCTTCCCAGCGCCGAGGCAGCTCTTGACTTCGTAGGTCGATTCGACGGGGAGAACCTTTTCGTCAAAGTCGGCATGGAGTTGTTTTACGCAGCGGGGCCTAGCGTGGTGACCAGCCTCAAGGAGGCCGGGCACAACGTCTTCTGTGACCTCAAGCTTCACGACATTCCCAATACCGTCAAGGGCGCCGCTTCGAGCCTCTCCAAGCTGGGCGCGGACCTACTCACCGTCCATGCAGCCGGTGGTAGGAGCATGATGGAAGCTTCGCTTGAGGGCCTGGGAGATGCCGCCGAGACCACTCGTGTCATCGCCATTACTCAACTCACCTCCACCTCCCCGGAGGCGGTGAAAACTGAGCAGCTAGTGGATGTGCCGCTTGTCGAGTCGGTGCGCAACTACGCCAAGCTCGCCCAGGCTGCTGGACTGGCCGGAGTCGTCTGTTCGGCTCACGAGGCCGCCGATATCGCCTCGGTAACCGGTCCAAACTTCCTGCGCGTCACGCCGGGAATTCGTCCGGCAGGGTCCGCAATAGGGGATCAGTCCAGGGTCGCCACTCCAAGCAACGCCGCCTCGATGGGGTCTTCGGCGATCGTGGTCGGGCGGCCCATTACCAAAGCTGACGACCCGGTAGCTGCTTATCACGCTATTCGCGATGACTGGAATGCCGGACGTAAGGCCTGACGACAACACGACCTGGAGGAAATCACAATGACCGTGAGCAATAACGAGATCGCCCGCGAGTTTGCTGAGCGCCTGCTAGCCATCGAGGCCGTGTCGCTGTCCCCGGATGCCCCGTTCACTTGGGCATCCGGGCTACACTCGCCCATCTACTGCGACAATCGGGTGACCCTTTCGGATCCGCAGACTCGCGATCTCATTGCTGATGGGCTGGCTTCACTTGTTCGCACCAATTTCCATCAGGTCGACGTCGTGGCAGGCACTGCTACTGCCGGCATTGCCCATGCTGCTCTTGCCGCCGATCGGCTTGGCGCACCCATGGCCTATGTGCGCTCTGCTCCAAAGGATCATGGGCGAGGCAACCAGATTGAAGGGCGTATTCCAGCTCATTCGAAGGTCATCATGGTCGAGGACCTCATCTCCACAGGTGGCTCGGTGCTCAAAGCTGCCCAGGCGGTAGAGCGTGAGGGATCGACGGTAGTTGGCGTCCTCGCTCTCTTCTCCTACGAGCTGGAGAAGGGACACCGCGCCTTCGAGAAAGCGGGAGTGCCGCTGTACACCCTGTCGAATTACCCGACTCTGATCGAGGTGGCTGCCGAGTCTGGGCGGATCACATCCGAGCAGCAGGCGACTTTGGCGACGTGGTCGTCGGATCCACAAGCCTGGTCGGACGCGCACTGATGAGCCCGCTGGCGTTCTTGACCCGCTGACGGAATCTCGTCTCCGGGTGGCGAATCCTCGCGATCTCGTTGGCGAATCCGCGTGGATTCCTGGAGCAGGTGCCGGGCAGGGCCCTTGCCATCGACGACGTGCAGCGTGTTCCGGCCCTGGCCCTGAAAGCCGCCACCAAACGCTGATCACAGAGGCGGTTCGCGGCTATCGGGTCGGCCGAACTGTTCGGGTGTCAGAGGTGTCGGACACACTAGCTGGTTGGGTGGCAGTGGCGTTTTTGCCCTGCACGTCGAGCAGTTGTGGTCATGCGCCGACCACATGGAACCTTGGTGGTGGCCCGGTCCGTTCGCTATGAGACCACGGTGAGAGGTGCGTGACCACGGAACGGGATCACACCCATTGCCGGGCGATCGCGACGGTTTGGTCGACGTATCCGCCGCCGAAGAGCCAGCAGTGCACAATGAGCATATGGAGTTGGTGCAGCCCGATTCGGTCCTCCCAACCGTCAGCCAGCGGCGATTCCTCGTTGTAGGCGGCCCGGATTCGCTCGGCGAATGGGGCACCGAATACCGACAGGGCCGCGAGATCTTCTTCGGCGTGACCA
This sequence comes from Cutibacterium sp. 37298, assembly GCF_023838685.1. NCBI lineage: Bacteria > Bacillati > Actinomycetota > Actinomycetes > Propionibacteriales > Propionibacteriaceae > Cutibacterium > Cutibacterium sp. 37298. The sequence goes on along the minus strand of NZ_JAJNRJ010000002.1, from coordinate 434,639 downwards.
CCCTGAGCGGCAGGGTCAATGAGGACGACACCGTCGGGGGTCCACATGAGGTTGCCAGCCCACATGTCCCCGTGGGTGCGAGCTGCAGGGCAGGTGACTAACGCCGGCTCATCGTGATCAAGCGCCCCGCTTGCCAGTCGGTCGACGAACTTGGACATGAGCGCGCGAGCGTCAGCGTCGAGACTGTCCATATATGGTTCGATGCGGTACTGAGCGTAAAACTCTCCCCAGGAGGAGATTGGTTCGGACGGCAGGGGCAGGGGAGCACGGCCGATATACCCATCGTCGGGAACAAACCCGTCAGGTGCAGCCCCCAGGTGTGAGGCCCCGGCTGCGTGGGTGTGAGCCAGTCGGCGGCCAAAGTCCTCGGCTGCCTCGCGGGTGGGATGCACAGTGGACAATTCGGGTTCGGTGAGCCATCCCTTGCCGTGGTCGAGCACCTCGACGATGCCGGCCCCATCTGGCCGGGCAGCGGCGAGCCACATTAGTCCGGCGACCTCGTAGTCAATGGCGTTCTTGTGGTGGTCGGTCTTGCGGAAGGTCATGGATCCCACGGTAGACGCGTAGGATGCAGCCGAAACCACCTCGTCCATCAGGAGTCTCGTGTCTGCCGCTGATCACCTCATGACAGTCCATCTAGTGTCGATGGGCTGCGCCCGCAACGACGTTGACTCTGAGGAGCTTGCGGCCCGGATGGAGGCTGGTGGGTTCCGCCTCGTCGACGACCCCGCCGAGGCGGAGACCGTCGTCGTTAATACCTGTGGCTTCATCGAGCAGGCCAAGAAGGACTCCGTTGATACTTTGCTGGCTGCTGCCGATCTCAGGGGGAATGGCACCACGACCTCAGTCGTTGCGGTCGGGTGCATGGCCGAGCGTTACGGGCGTGAGCTCGCTGAGTCTCTTCCTGAGGCCGACGCGGTGCTGGGTTTCGACGATTACGGCGACATCGCGGGCCGGTTGCGAACCATCTTGGACGGCGGATCGCTTGAGACCCATGTTCCCCGTGACCGACGTACCCTGTTGCCGATTAGTCCGGTCGATCGACCAATCGCACGCGCTGAGGTTTCTGTTCCCGGGCACGGCACGGCCCCCGACCTTCCGGCCTCCGTGGCTCCGGAGTCCGGTCCCCGACCCACCCGGCGGCGGCTCGGGACAGGGCCCAGTGCACCGCTGAAGATGGCTTCGGGTTGTGACCGTCGTTGCGCGTTCTGTGCTATCCCGCGTTTTCGCGGCTCTTACCTTTCCCGCCCGATCGCAGAAATCGTCGAGGAGGCTCGTTGGTTGGTGGACCACGGTGTCAAGGAAGTATTCCTCGTCAGCGAGAATTCCAGCTCCTACGGTAAGGATCTAAGAGATCTCAGGCTGTTGGAGAAGTTGCTCGTCACCCTTGATCAGGTTGATGGTCTGGAATGGATCCGGGTGTCTTATTTACAGCCAGCAGAGCTGCGACCAGGGCTTATTGACACGATATTGGCCGCGGACAAGGTCGTGCCCTATTTCGATCTGTCCTTCCAACATGCGTCGGGGCCGGTGCTGCGTAGCATGCGTCGATTCGGTGACGCCGAATCATTCCTCAACATCATTGATTCCATCCGTTCTCGCTGCCCGGAGGCCGGGTTTAGGTCGAACTTCATTACCGGCTTCCCTGGTGAGACCGATGCGGACGTCGCGGTTCTGGCTGACTTTTTACAGCGCGCCCGCCTCGATGTTGCCGGCATCTTCGCTTACTCCGACGAGGAGGGCACCGAGGCCGCCGGACTTGACGGACACGTAGACGAGGACGTCATCACTGCTCGCCGCGAAGACCTCGCTGATCTGACCGACGAACTCGTTTCCCAGCGTGCTGAGGACCGGATTGGAACCCGGGGGCGGGTGATGGTCGAGGAGATCGATGAGGCTGTTATTGGCAGGGCCGAACATCAGGGGCCAGAAGTCGATGGCTGCGTCACCCTGGTCGACGCAGCCGCAGTGAGCGTGGGGGATATCGTCGACGTCGAATTTGTCGGTTCTGACGGTGTTGATCTCGTCGCGCTGCCTGCGAATGTCTAAGCCTCGCGACTAGCCGTCGATCTCAGCGCGCTGCCAAAGAGTGATCAATCCGAGTCCTTTCCAGGGTGGTGAGTCGCATGAGGCATCGTCACGCGACATACTGAGCCTATGGCCACGAAGAAGGACCGTCCCAGCAGCATCAACGTTCCCAATGCGCTGACCTTGCTGAGGGTTGTTGCGGTTCCCATCTTCGGATGGATGCTGTTAGCCCATGCCCACGAAGGCGGCTGGCGGACGGCGACGACGATCGTTTTCATGGTGGCGATCCTCACCGACTTCGTCGATGGCAAGGTTGCTCGTAAATACAACCTCGTCACCAACTTCGGCAAGATCGGTGATTCGATTGCTGACAAAGCACTGACCGGCATGGCCTTTATCGGCTTCTCGATTATCGGCGAGCTCCCGTGGTGGATGACGATCATCATCCTGTTGCGTGAATGGGGCATCACCGTCATGCGAATGAAGATGCTCAAGTACGAGGTGATGGCGGCTAACAAGGGCGGCAAACTCAAAACGGCCATGCAGTCGCTGGCGATTACGCTGTTCTGCCTGGGCTTGTGGCGCATGCCTATTTTTGTCTACGTCATCGCCTGGGCGGTCATGATCATTGCTTTCGTCCTCACAGTGATTACCGGCCTGGTGTACATCCGCGACGTCATTCACATTCGTAACCGCGCAAAGATGACCGAGTCCAGGCCGGCCCGGAAGCGCACGCTCAAATGACTGGCAATGAAGGAGCCCGTCGGCTTATTGCGGTGCTTTCTGAGCACGGACTGACGGCCGCGACCTGCGAATCTCTAACGGCTGGTCTTGTCGCTGCGACGATTACCACCGTTCCGGGGGCATCAACAGTGTTTCGTGGCGGCCTGGTCACCTATGCCAGCGAGCTCAAATCTACCTTGGCAAGGGTAGACGCACAGTGGATAGCGGAGAACGGCGTGATCAACTCCATTACTGCCGCCCAGATGGCCATGGGGTGTCGCAAGGTTTGCGGCGCTGATGTCGGGATGGCATGTACCGGAGTTGCTGGGCCTGATCCCCAGGACGGCGAAGAGGCTGGGACTGTGTTTATCGCGGTGGTCTACCGCGGGGCCCCGGTCGTTAAACGTCTCCAACTTGAGGGTTCACGCGAGGAGATTCGGTGCGGCACAGTGGAGCGTCTCCTCGATTTGGGATGTGAGGTTGTTCGCGGTTCGGAAGGCTGAGGACGCGTATCTCAAGCAAGAAGTGAAAAATTCCGCGGTGTGGGGAATGTTTCATGAGGGCGATGCGTTGTCATGGATGAACCACCTAGGAGGAGATACCCATGAAATCAACTCTGTTGCGTGAAATGCTCGGCGAGTCTCTGCGGGAGCAGAGGTTCGCACAGGGGCGAACCCTGCGTGAGGTGTCTTCTGCCGCACGCGTGTCCCTTGGATACCTGTCGGAGGTGGAGCGAGGCCAGAAAGAAGCTTCTAGCGAGCTTATCTCGGCCATCTGTACTGCTCTGGATCTTCCCCAGTCCGATCTCATGCGCATTGTCAGTGACAAGATGCTCAAGAACGAAGACGCCCCGGAACATCGCATCACTGTTGCGGCTTGAACGTACCAAGCTTGTCAGGTTCCCGGTCCCGGGGGCCGGGAACGTCTACATTTAGACAAGACAGCGGATAGTTAGCGCCCTAGCGGGTGGCTGAGGGGCCGTCAGTCGATAGGCGCGTGGACGATTCGAATCGCGATACCAAGCGCGCGCAGCCGGGCTAGTTCTTCGGGGTCAGCAGAGTCGTCTGTAATGAGGAGGTCGACGTCCTTGGCCTCAGCCAGCTTGGCGAGGGTTACTCGACCGATTTTCGACCCATCGACAGCCGCAATAATGTGTGCTGCCCGTTTGATCATGGTGTGGTTAGTAGCTGCCTCGATACCGTCATGAGTCGTCAGACCACCCTCGGCGCTCATGCCGTCGCAGCCGACGATGGCTGTTCCGACATTGACCTGTTTGAAGGTGGATTCGGCCAAGGAACCGACGAGCTCGAGGGAAGATGGTCGCAGAACCCCACCAGTAATCAGGACCCTTTGCTGGCCCTGACTAGCAGCTTCGAGGGCAATGCTGACAGAGTTTGTGATGAGGGTCAGGTCGTGGCGATGATGCAGGGCCCGGACGATTTCGGTTGTCGTGGTTCCGCCGGTCAGACCAATAGCGTGACGTCCGATCGGCAGCTCGGAAGCTACGGCGTGGGCGATGGCTTCTTTGGCGCGACGACGGCGACCGTCCCGTAGATTGACGGGTAGTTCAGCGCCAGTTCCGGCGCGACGCGCAGTTCCGTGTGAACGAATAAGCAAGCCTTGCTCGGCCAAGGAGACGACATCGCGCCGAATCGTGGCCGCGCTGGCCCCCAAGGCTGATGCCATGTCGCGGAGGGGAACCTCGTCGCGATCCCGTAGCATAGCCAAAATGGCCACCATGCGATCATTGCGGCGAGAAGACGTCGAATGGGCGTCCGATGGCATTGTCCCCTCCCAGTTCGCCTGACGGGCTTGTGTGACATTGTGAGCGTTTCTGCGCTGATCCTACCGTGCTGGTAGCAGTGATGGGAGCAAGGGTGCAGCATAGTTGACATCGTTTGTGGCCCCCATCACGTGATGCTCGATAATGGAAGCGTGATACGACAGGTATGCCGTGTCGTAGTCTGTTGCGCCGATTCCCCGGCGTTCCGATCAGGTAGGGCCACACCGGTGAGCACAGTAACGGCGTTTCTTGGCGATCACTATTGCCCCCTCGTGGTGCTCGTGATGGCTTTGGAAGTACATATGGTGGGGATGGGCAGGGCCCGGTTGCGCGAAAGCGCATAGGCTTGGACTATGACGGAGACCCAATTGTGGACGCGGTTAGCTGAGGTGCTTGGCGACGACTACTGCCGCATTTGGGCTGCGCAGCAGGCGGTTCCGGGTCTTGACTCGCGGACCGTACAGGAAGCGTTGGCCGATAGAGTCGACGCTAAGATGATCTGGCGGGCGTGTTGGAAAACCTTAGAGCTGTCCGATTCCTTGCGGTGATCTGGAGGTGTAGCGGTCAGCTACGGCGACATGGTTGCGGAGCCGAACAGCAGCGGAACAAAACCGGAACATGGCGTGCTCGATAGTCGTCGGTGGTATTTGGGAGGGTTGTCCACAGCTGAGCGGACGGGCACGTTGGCAAGTTATCCACAGGTACAAAATTGCCTGACGAATTGTCCGACTCCGCTCCTACAGTTTGGGTGATGGCTCCGGGAGCCCGGTGGGGTTCCCTCATCGCCACATATGACCAACGTCGCGGCGGTGCCGCGCGTCAAATGGGGCGGGAGACCGCCTTCGAGGAAGGAACGACATGGCAGCGACCGCTGACCGCGAAAAGGCCCTTGCCACGGCCTTGCAGCAGATCGAGAAGCAGCACGGCAAAGGCTCTATCATGCGCCTTGGCGAGCAGGAGACCGTTAAGATCGCCGCTATCCCCACGGGCTCGGTGGCCCTCGACGTCGCGTTGGGTGTCGGAGGCCTCCCACGTGGCAGGATCGTGGAGATCTATGGTCCCGAATCCTCTGGCAAGACGACGGTGGCTTTGCACGCAATCGCTAATGCCCAGGCTGAAGGCGGCATCTGTGCCTTTATTGACGCCGAGCACGCTCTCGACCCGGAATACGCACGCAAACTCGGGGTCGATACAGATTCCCTGCTGGTGAGCCAGCCTGACAATGGTGAGCAGGCTCTCGAGATTGCTGACACCCTCGTCCGCTCGGGTGCCTTGGAGCTCGTCGTTGTTGACTCGGTGGCCGCTCTGACCCCGAAGGCTGAGATCGAGGGCGAGATGGGTGATTCCCATGTTGGTTTGCAGGCCCGCCTTATGAGCCAGGCCCTGCGCAAGATGACCGGTGCGTTAAATGCGGCCGGTACCACTGCCATCTTCATTAATCAGCTGCGCGAGAAGATCGGTGTCATGTTTGGCTCCCCGGAGACAACGACAGGTGGTCGCGCCCTCAAGTTCTACTCGTCCGTGCGCCTCGACGTGCGGCGTGTCGAAACTCTTAAAGACGGATCAGAGATGGTCGGTAACCGCACTCGTGTCAAGGTTGCCAAGAACAAGGTCGCCCCACCTTTTAAGCAGGCAGAGTTTGACATCCTCTACGGACAGGGCATTTCTCGCGAGGGAAGCCTCATCGACATGGGCGTAGATTGCGGCATCATCACCAAATCCGGTTCGTGGTTCAGCTACAACAATGAGCAGTTGGGTCAGGGTAAGGAGAACGTCCGAAAGTTCCTCAAAGGTAACCCGGATGTTGCCAATGAGATTGAGGACAAGATCCTGACTCACCTCGGCCTGCGCGAAGCCGAGGTTCCTGAGGGTGTCGATCCCCGAACTGGCGAGGTGGAATTCTGAGTCGCCGACGCCAGGATCCGCAGCCAGAGCTGACTGATGACCAGTGGTATGAGGAAGCTCGGGAGATCTGCCTCAAGCGACTGGATCGTCGGGCTAACACCCGCGGTGAGCTCGCGGACGTCCTCGATTCCAAAGGGGTGCCCGAACCTGTGCGTGAGGCGGTCCTCGATCGCCTCACCGAGGTGGGGCTTATTGACGACGCTGACTTTGCGAACCGCTGGGCGGCATCTCGACATGGGATGAGAGGATTATCACGTAGAGCCGTGGCTGCCGAGCTGTCTCGTAAGGGGGTCGACTCTCAAATCATCGAGGATGCGACGTCTCAGATCACCGACGCTGACGAACTCGATGCCGCCACGGAACTGGCGATAACCAAACTGCGTGCAGGACGCGGAATTGAAGAAGCTCGGCTGACCCGACGAGTCCTTGGGACGCTGGCCCGTAAAGGGTACGGTCCCCATATTGCGTGGGCTGCCATTCGTGCGGCACGTGATGAGCTCGGTGAGGAGCCCCCCGAGGCCCCGACGACTGGGCTGTTCGACTAAAGTCGTATCGTTTACCGCTTACCTCGTGTCTGACGATCCTCGTACCGGGCACGGTGAGGGCGACGATGCAGATCCGAGTCAGGATGTGAGAGAGGACAGGGCCATGCTCATCGCACTCATCGCAGTGTCGGTGCTCGCAGTAGCAGCTATTATCGGCTCGCTGGCAGACCGTCGAGCCATTGGCAGAAGGGCGGAGCGAGCGGAGTCAGAGCGCGACGTCAAGGCCTTGGAGCTCTCCCGAAGTCAAGAACGGTTGTCCCGGGCAAGTCAAGATCTCGCCGATAGCCGCAAGGATGTCGCTAAGGCTCGAGCGGAGCTCGAGTCCAGCCGCACCCGGGCCTCCGATGAAGCTCGCCGTGCCGACCATGCTGATCAAGCCCGGCGTAGCGCCGAGGCCCTCTTAGAGATTAATCGTCGCTCCGTTGAAGAACTGACCGAACGCGATCACCGGCTGCAAGAAGCTCGCCGCCATCTCGAAGAGGGGCTCGACAAGATCGAGCAGGACCGGTTGGAGCTAGCCGAACGTAGTTCACAACTTGATGAGCGTGATGCCGAGCTTGATCGACGTCATGGTCAGATCGTTACCGAATTGGAACGGGCCGCCGGGATGTCCCTCGATGAGGCCCGCGATGAGCTCGTTGAGCATCTGGGACGGGAGGCTCGCGTTTTCGCCGAAAACAGTGCCCGTGCCATCGTCACCGAAGCGACGGCGTCGGCTGAGGCTAAGGCTCGCCATATCGTGGCGGAGGTTATCCAGCGGTGTTCTTCCGAGATGGTTGCTGACACCGTCGTCAGTGTCGTGCCGTTGCCTAGCAACGAGATGAAAGGCCGAGTCATTGGTCGAGAAGGTCGCAATATTCGCACCTTTGAGCAAGTCACTGGAGTGACCGTCATCATTGATGACACCCCGGAAATCGTGCTATTGAGTTGCTTCGATCCAATGCGACGTGAGGTGGCTCGGCAGGCTCTCACCGATTTGGTCGAGGACGGGCGAATTCACCCCATCAGTATCGAAAGAGCCCATCAACGAGCGGTCGACCGCATCGAGGACATGTGCCTTGACGCTGCCGCTGACGCTCTGTCGAAGGCGGGAATTGACGATATTGATGACCGTCTGCTGCCGATCCTCGGCTCATTGAGATTCCGGACCTCCTATGGTCAGCAGGTGCTAGATCACTGCGTCGAGTGCGCTCAGCTGGCAGCCAATCTGGCTGCCGAAATTGGAGCTGATATCGAGATCTGCCGTCGGGCTGCGTTTTTACACGACCTCGGCAAGTCCCTCACTCCAGGTGTCGAGGGAAGTAGTCATGCTGCTATTGGTGCCGAGCTAGCACGTCGTTATGGTGAATCGGAGGAGGTTATTCACGCTATCGCTGCTCATCACGACGAGATTGATCCGGTGAGTGTCACTGACTTCATCGTCAAGGCCGCGGATGCTATCTCTGCTGCTCGGCCTGGGGCTCGACGTGAGTCCCTCGAAGCCCACGTTCGGCGGATGGACACCATCGAAGAGATGGCTACCAGCTTTCCCGGGGTCGTGCGCGCGTTTGCGCTGCAAGCAGGGCGTGAGGTGCAGATTCTTGTCGACCCGGGCGCCGTCGACGATCACCAAGCCTCGCGCCTTGCCCGCCAGATCGCCCTTGCAATAGGGGAGCAGGTCACTGTTCCCGGACGGACCCGGGTTACTGTGATCCGTTCGTTCCAGGCAATAGAGACCGTCGGGGACGCGTGAATCCTGCCTTCCCGTCCTTGTCCTTTCGAGCTTCCGCGGGTTAGGCGATGCCCCAGTGCAGTGTGACGTCATTACCGGGCTCCAGTCGAATGACGTCACCGTGGGTCGGGCCCTCATTAAATGCATCTGGGCCGCAGGTCATTGGCTCGATGGCCAGACTGTGGCGGTCGTCTGGAGTGTAGACTTGCACCCAGCTCATCGCGGCGTCGCCCCACAATTCGTGGCTCGTTTCACCGTTGGAGACCCGGATACGCCATGCGGGCGATCCGACGGTTCCGTCTCCTTTCACGGTGTAAGCGGTATCGAAGGTGCGCTGTCCGACCGTGAGACCGTTCAGCGCGTGGATGCTATCCATCTCGCGCATCTGTACTGGTAGCAGCCGATCATCGACCTGTAGCCACGAGGTAAACGGGGCGTCGACTGTCCAGTCGTCGATGGTGCCACCCAGACAGAGATAGGGGTGTGCTGCGTATCCAAACGGCACCGCTGTCGTACCGACATTGCGCGCGGTGACTTCGACAGCTAGACCGGCGTCGCTTAAGCGATGGGTGAGGCGTACGTTAATGGTTCCAGGCCAACCAGGACGAGCCATGATTCGGATCGTTTGAGTCACCGATGTGTCGGTATGCTCCACTAAAGACCAGCGAGACCATGCCACTAGTCCGTGAATAGCGTTGTGGCGATCGACCTCGCTCACGGCCAGCTGCTGCTCCATACCGTCGAAGGTGTAGTGACCGTCACGGATGCGGTTGGGCCAGGGGAGGAGCTGTTGGCCCTGAGACGAGGTCGGCGACTGATCAGCATCGAAGGATTTGACGACGTCTGCTCCCTCATAGCGAAGGCTGCGAAGGGTGGCGCCCTGCTCCGTGACGATGGCCTGCCAAGGGCCATGGGAGATCTCATACTGGGTGCCGGTGGGGAGGATGGCGTCATTGATCATGGCGAAAGACTAGCGCCGTGCGCTTTGCGGGCACGAGTCTTTAAACCCCGGTGTCTACGAATTTCCGGTGGTGACGCTATTGTTGATGGCGTAACGGTGCCCAGTGAAGGGTCCGTCAGCGTCATCGGTCGTTTCGCTCTGGCGAGAAGAAAGTAGGTGCACCTTGTCTAGTAACGATGCTATCGAGGCCCGCCATCGTTTACGGGTTCCCTCGGCTTTTACCATCCTTTTTGTACTGACGGTGCTAGCTGTTGTCTGTACCTGGTTTGTTCCGGCGGGGAGTTACTCAAAGATGAGTTACGCCGCTGGCTCTAACCAGTTGGTCATTGTGGACCCCAGTGGAGCGACGACGAAGCATACTGCAACCCAGGCGACTCTCGACAAGTACGGTGTCGCAATGAAGATCTCGGAATTTACATCGGGGTCAATAACGGGATCAGTGTCAGTGCCAGGCACCTATGAGCGAGTCGCTTCTCACCCCGCAGGCATTGGAGATATCACTAACGGGATGGTGACCGGCACGATTGAGGCCGTCGACATTATTGTCTTCATTCTCGTTTTGGGCGGACTCATTGGGGTAGTGAAAGCGAGCGGCGCATTCGAGGCTGGCCTTGGTCGACTCACTGCGAGATCGAAGGGCAAGGAGTTTTTGCTTGTCCTCTTCGTATCTCTCTTCATGATCGTAGGTGGTACGACCTGTGGACTCGAAGAAGAGGCAGTTGCTTTCTATCCAATCTTAGCACCGGTATTTATAGTGATGGGATATGATGCCCTCGTTGTTGTGGGCTCAATCTTCCTTGCTGGATCGATTGGTACCTGCTTCTCGACTATCAATCCGTTCTCCTCTGCAATTGGTGCGAACGCCGCTGGTATCCGGCTTACTGAAGGGATGACCTGGCGCGTCATTGGACTTGTCGGAGGTGCTATTGCCGTGGTGATCTATTTGGCGTGGTACTCAAAGAAGGTCAAGGCCAATCCTGAATTCTCCTATGCGTGGGAAGACCGGGAAGATTTCGCAGCCCAGTGGTCGCTGGGTAATGACGGTGCTGAGATCGGTTTCGACTGGCGGCGTAAGGTTATCCTGTTCCTCTTTGCCGCAGCTTTCCCGATTATGGTCTGGGGAGTGATGGCTCGAGGCTGGTGGTTCCCAGCTATGGCCTCGTCCTTTCTTGCTATCACGATTATCATCATGTTTATTGCCGCTATGGGGCCGAACAAGCTCAGTGAGAAAGAATTGGTCGACTCCTTTAGTGCGGGGTCATCTAGCCTTGTTGCCGTCTCTCTTATTATTGGCTTGGCGCGTGGGATTAACCACATTCTCAATGAAGGATTGATTTCTGACACGTTGCTGTATGAGTCGGCAAAGGTCGTCTCTCATGTCAGCGGTCCGGTCTTTGTACTGTCCTTGTTGATCGTATTCTTTTTGCTCGGCTTCATCGTGCCGTCATCGTCAGGACTGGCAGTCTTGGCCTTGCCGATCATGGCGCCGCTAGGAGACACCGCAGGAGTCTCGCGGGCTACTGTGCTGTGTGCGTATCAGTGGGGTCAGTACGCGATGCTCTTCTTGGCGCCTACTGGCCTGGTAATGGCAACCCTGCAGATGCTGGACATTAAGTACTCACACTGGCTGAAGTTCGTGTGGCCGTTGGTGGTATTTGTCCTCGTCTATGGCGGGATACTGCTCGTGCTTCAGACGGTGGTGTGATCGGCACGTTCGTCAGCGAGTACACGTTGCGACGAGTACATGACGTAGAGTGTGTGCGCCATGCCCAATAACACCTTGCAGCACACCGAGGCCCCGACCTATCGAGTCGTGACCTACGGGTGTCAGATGAATGTCCATGACTCCGAGCGCATCGCCGGGCTTCTCGAGGAGGCCGGCTACGTTCCCGATCCTAGAACTGACACCTTGGCGCCAGCTGATGTCGTTGTCTTCAACACCTGCGCGGTGCGAGAGAACGCTGATAACCGTCTTTATGGCACCCTCGGCCACATGGCTGCAGTAAAGTCGGCCCATCCTGGGATGCAGCTAGCTGTCGGCGGCTGCATGGCTCAGAAGGACAAGGACACCGTGGTTGCGCGAGCTCCGTGGGTTGACGTCGTTTTTGGCACCCACAACGTTGGCTCGCTGCCGGTTCTACTTAAGAGAGCTCGCCACAATGCAACAGCTCAGGTGGAGATTGAGGAGTCTCTGGTCACCTTTCCATCGAACTTGCCTGCCAGGCGCGATTCCGCCTACTCGGCGTGGGTGTCCATCTCGGTGGGCTGCAACAATACGTGTACTTTCTGCATCGTCCCGCAGTTGCGTGGCAAAGAAACTGACCGCCGTCCCGGCGAGATCCTGTCTGAGATCCGTGCTCTCGTTGACGAGGGAGTCCAGGAGATTACGTTACTGGGTCAAAACGTCAATTCCTATGGAGTTCAATTCGGTGATCGTGGCGCTTTTGCTAAGCTGCTCCGCGCCTGCGGAAACATCGACGGCCTAGAGAGGGTGAGGTTCACTTCCCCACATCCGGCCGCTTTTACCGACGACGTTATCGAGGCTATGGCTGAGACTCCTAACGTCATGCCAAGCTTGCACATGCCGCTGCAGTCCGGTTCTGACGAGGTGCTGCGTCGGATGCGCCGTTCGTATCGATCCACGAAGTTTCTGGGCATCCTCGACCGGGTGCGCGAGGCCATCCCTCACGCTGCTATTACTACTGATATTATTGTCGGTTTTCCGGGTGAAACCGACAAAGATTTCGCCGAGACGATGCGAATCGTTGAGGAGTCGAGATTCTCTGCGGCTTTCACGTTCCAATATTCTATCCGTCCTAACACTCCGGCTGGCGTCATGGAGGATCAGGTTCCGAAACCGGTCGTTCAGGAGCGCTACGAGCAACTTGTCGAGCTCGTTGACGACATTGCTTGGCAAGAGAACAAGGCCCAGATTGGACGGGCTGTCGAGGTCATGTTTGCGCAAGGGGAGGGTCGCAAGGACGAAGCTACCCATCGCGTTACGGGCCGTGCCCGCGACAACCGCTTGGTTCACGTCAGTCTTAACCCCGGTGATGATGTGCCGCGTCCCGGTGATATCGGTGAGGTTGTTATTACGTCTGGTCACCCGCATCACTTGGTCGCTGATGGTGGCTTGGTGAATTTACGTCGCACTCGCGGGGGAGACGCGTGGCACGCCCGTCAGGAGTCCCGGGGTACTCCTACGGTGCTCGGACTTCCCACCGTGGGAGTGCCGAGACACTGACCGATGGGTCTTACAGGTATGGCATTTTACTGACAGTGGGGAAGATAGACGAGGGATGGCGCTCAATGGAGCACCACCCCTCGTGTTGCAGCACTTCTGCTCCCATCCGGAGCGGGTCCCTGGGACAGACTGCGTTATGTTGTGGACGACTCAGAGGTCGCCAAGCTTGTCTTTGAGGGCGTCCTGGCCCTTGTCGATCTGATCGGAGAACTTGCCACCGGTCTTGTCGTCGACAGCGTTGCCAGCCTTGTCGATGCCCTGCTCGACCTGATCGCTGTGCTGGCTGGCCTGATTCTTGATGTCGTCCTGGTGGTCGCTGATGGCGTCCTTGGCCTTATCGAAGAGTCCCATGTGATCTCCTTTCGGGAGTTTTCCCCCTCTCGGGGATGACTCTTGCAAGGCTACACACGGGATAGTCCACCCTTGCGAGGCTTTTCGCTCTACGCGTTGTTGTAAGGATGTCGCGACGGTGCGCAAAAATGAATATGTGAATTTGCCGGTCATCTGCCTCGTCGGGCCCACTGCTAGCGGAAAATCAGGGCTAGCGGTGCGAGTGTGCCGCCGCTTGTATGTCGATGAGCACCCCGCCGAAATTATTAATACTGACTCGATGGTGGTGTATCGCGGAATGGACATTGGCACTGCCACCCCTACACTGCGCGAGCAGCGCACGGTAGTGCATCACCTGGTGTCGATTCTTGATGTGACTGTGCCCTCCTCGCTAGTACTGATGCAGACGCTGGCCCGTGATGCCGTCGAGGATTGTCTGTCGCGTGGTGTCATCCCTGTCTTGGTGGGAGGGTCTGCGCTGTACACCAAGGCCATCATTGACGAAATGTCCATCCCGCCAACTAATCCGGAAGTGAGGGCTCGGTGGCAGGAGAAGCTAGATGCTGAGGGGCCGCAAGTTCTGCATGACGAGCTTGCCCGTCGCGATCCCAAGGCGGCTGAGTCAATCTTGCCCGGCAACGGCAGGCGAATCGTTCGTGCCCTCGAAGTTATTGACCTGACAGGGGCCTTTACTGCCACGATCCCCGACGGGACCCTCCACTGGCCTAAGACGGTGCAAATGGGCTTAGAACTACCGCGCAAAGACATAGACCAGCGTATTGCTGATCGGGTCGACCAGATGTGGGCAGACGGTTTCGTCGACGAAGTGCGTTCCCTAGCTAACGTCGGTCTCCGCGAAGGGCTGACGGCGAGCCGTGCGTTGGGGTACCGCCAGGTGCTGGAATATCTGAATGGGGACTACGACGAGGATGAGGCCCGCCGTAGGACCATCATTGGCACTCGTCGCTTCGCCCGTAAACAGCTCATGTGGTACCGCCGTGACGACCGCATTGAGTGGTTCAATGCCCTCGCCCCAGACCTTGATGACCGGGTTGTGGCGAGGGTGTTGACCGCCTTGAGGACCGACGAGGAGGATTGACGCTATGACGACCTTCTGGAAAGGACACGGCACCGGCAATGACTTCGTCATCGTCGACCAGCAGGACCCGCTGACTTCCGCGCAGGTGCGTTGGCTGTGCCATCGCCGATTCGGGATCGGGGCCGACGGTACTCTGCAAGCTCTGCGGGCCGGTGATGTTGAGGACTGGAATGGCGATCCTGACCTGTGGTTCATGGATTATCGCAACGCTGACGGCACGATCGCTGAAATGTGTGGCAACGGTTTGCGTGTCTTCGCACGCTATCTCGTCCAGACTGGGCGCATGACGACTACTGAGGCTGACGTCGCGACGCGCGCTGGGGTGCGTCACGTCAAACTGCATGACGACGGTGATGTGTCCGTGACTATGGGAACAGTCCGGGTTGAGTCCGACAAGGTGACCATCGAGCATCAAGATATGTGGTGGCCGGCGTGCAAGGTTGACGTGGGCAACCCGCATGCTGTTGTTGTGACCGACCACACCACAGTCTGTGGTATTAACCTTAATGACTCACCGACTTGGCGGCCACGATCTGCATTCCCTGATGGCGTCAACGTCGAATTTGTCGAGCAGATAGACCAGCACACCGTGGCGATGCGAGTCCATGAGAGGGGCCCGGGGGAGACGATGTCTTGCGGTACGGGGACGGTGGCAGTTGCTGCAACCATGGCCACTCGCACCGGACATCGAGGACCGTGGACCGTCCAAGTTCCGGGTGGGCGAGTCGTCGTCACGCTGAGCCCTTCCGATGACGGCTACCGGGCTATCCTTACCGGTCCTGCCGTGATCCTGGCCGCTGGCAAGGTGGATCTGCCGAATGGATGAGAGGGCGAACACGCCCTTGTCAACCTGTCGGAACGTCCTCCTACACTTAGCGCGATGGCACTGGGGTGTGAGGACGGGTACCGGGTGAGCGAGATCGAACAAATCGACAACGAGCGCGAAGACGCGCTGAAGAGCAACAACGGTTTTAGCGATGACCAGAGCGACTACGACGGTGACCAATTTGATCTGGATGCACGCCTATCGCTGACACGCGTGCCAGGTATGTCAACTGATCTGTCGGATATTTCCGAGGTTGAGTACCGTCAACTGAGGCTGGAACGAGTGGTGCTGTGTTCGGTGTGGACTCAGGGAACTGCCGCAGACGCCGAGAACGCTATGGCGGAGCTGAAAGCCCTTGCTGAAATGGCGGGATCTCAGGTACTCGAAGCTGTCATGCAACGTCGGACTACCCCGGATCCGGCGACGTACATTGGTTCGGGCAAGGTGGCTGAGCTTGCCGAGGTGGTGCGGGCGACTGGTGCCGATACTGTCATTTGTGACGGTGAACTTGACGCCGCTCAGTTGCGCAACCTCGAGGATCGGGTCAAGGTCAAAGTTGTGGACCGGACGGCCCTGATTCTCGACATATTCGCTCAACATGCGCGCAGCGTTGAGGGTCGTACTCAGGTGGAACTGGCTCAGCTTAATTACCTCAAGCAGAGATTGCGTGGTTGGGGCGGCAATCTCTCGCGTCAGACTGGTGGACGAGCCGCCGGAGGCGCTGGTATCGGTGGTCGTGGTCCCGGTGAGACCCGTATCGAGACTGACCGTCGACGTATTAGCCATCGGATTGCGGTGTTGCGTCGTCGTCTCACGCACATCGAGTCCACCCGTGCCTCCAAACGGGCCGATCGCATCCGAAACAAGGTGCCATCGGTGGCTATTGTCGGGTACACCAACGCTGGTAAGTCCTCCTTGCTCAACAGGCTCACCCGCGCCGGGGTACTCGTCGAGAATGCTCTGTTTGCAACCCTTGACCCCACGACTCGACGCGCCACCACTTCCGACGGTCGGGTCTACACCCTCACTGACACGGTGGGGTTCGTTCGACACTTGCCGCACGACCTCGTCGAGGCCTTTGCATCTACTCTGGAGGAGACGGCGATGGCCGATGTGCTCCTCCACGTTGTGGATGCGGATGATCCAGATCCACTTGGCCAGGTCGACGCAGTACGCGGGGTGCTGTCGGGAATTGGGGCCAGTAATATTCCTGAGATTCTCGTCCTTAACAAGATTGATCGTCTTAGCGATGAAACCATCTTGACCTTGCGCTCTACCTTCCCGGGGGCTTACTTAGTCTCTGCTCATACAGGTGAAGGAACCGATAAACTTGTTGAGGCCATCGAGGACGTACTTCCCATACCTTCCCAGCGCGTCGACGTCGTTATTCCTTATGCGCGCGGGGATCTTATGGACAAGATTCACCACAACGGAACTATCGGATTCATTGATCACACTGCTGATGGCACTCATGTCGTCGCTCACCTTCACCCTGCTCTAGCGGCCGAGGTTGAAGAGGCTTGTGATGGGGTCTGAGCCGGCAGACGTCAGCCAGATGTGTCGTGACCTGCTCAGCACTGCCGTCTCTGAGATGGGTGGTCAAGAGAGGCCGGGCCAAGTCGCGATGGCTAAAGCTGTCGACCAAGCTATGCGCGACAAGTTGCACTTGTTGGTCCAGGCCGGCACAGGAACGGGAAAGTCCCTCGGATACTTGGCTCCGGCCCTGGTCTATTGCGTCGAAAAAGGGGCACAAGTCATCGTCGCTACCGCTACGCTTGCCTTGCAGGCTCAGCTTGCCTACAAAGATATTCCGACCATCCTTGACGCATCTGAGAAGGTTTTGTCTCGTAGGCCGAGGGTGGCAGTCCTCAAAGGACGAAACAACCATATTTGCCTGCACAAGGTGCGGGGTAGTTCAACCCGCACCAAGGGACAGGATGCCCTTGTCCCCGGCGCAGATCTCGTTGTCGCTGCCGACGACGGTCGGGAGGTCGAAGCAGCTCCGGAATCTACGCTGGGCGCCGAGGTTGTCATGTTGCGGGAATGGGCCGAAAAACAGGTTGAGGAATCTGGACTGGGTGATCGCGACGATGCTCCTGCCCATACTCCGCTCGCATGGGCTCAGGTGAGCGTGCCAGCCAATGAGTGCCTTGGGGTTCAGCGGTGCCCGTTTGGCAGTGAGTGCCTCTCGGAGGCTGCACGGGAGCAGGCTCGAAATGCTGACCTGGTGGTCACCAATCACGCGATGCTCGCGATCGATGCTCTCAATGGCGGACGCGTCCTACCGGAGCATGACACGGTCATTATCGACGAAGCCCATGAGTTGGTAAACCGGTTTACCAGGGCCGCTTCGAAGGACCTCTCTCCAGCTATCGTGACGATGACGGCGAAGCGGGCTATGACTTGGCTCGATGACGACGTGGGCGCCGACCTGTTGAATCAGGCTGATTCCATGGCCCATGCCCTGGAGGCCATCGCCCCAGGTCGGGTCACCACGCCGGACGCCCAAGTCATCCAGACCTGTGCTGTGTTGCGTGACCTTGCTCGCGTGGCAGTCAGCCAGCTGGACCGAAACGACGAGGACTCTAGGGAGCCAGTCGATGCGGAGAGAGTACAGGCTCAAGCCGCGATGCGGGAGGTTTTCGAGACCGCCGAACGCATGGTGGGGCTGGCCGCCGCCGACGTGGTGTGGGTCTCTGAGTCTGAGAAGGGATACCGCAGCATTCACGTCGCTCCGCTGAGTGTTGGCGGCTTGCTACGAGAAAATGTCTTTGCTCAGTCCACGACGATATTAACTTCGGCGACCTTATGCATTGGTGGTAATTTTCTCGCGATAGCGCGCGATGTCGGACTGTCCCCGCGCGGGCAAATTGAGGGAGACGCTCCGGAAGTCTTCGAGACTCAGATGGGATGGCGGGGAGTTGATGTTGGTTCACCCTTCGACTATTCGAAGCAAGGAATTCTTTATGTCGGTAGGTCGTTGCCCCGCCCGGGGCGCGACGGTATTGCACCTGAGGTTCTTGATGATCTTGCTGAACTCGTGTGGGCAGCCGGTGGGAGGACTTTAGGACTGTTTTCTTCCCAGCGCAATGCTGTAGCTGCTGCTGAGCACATGCGCAGTGCTATGCCTGATATTCCGGTCCTGTGCCAGGGAGAAGGGCACCTGGCTGATCTCACTCGGCGATTCGCGGCTGATCCGCGTACTTGTCTATTTGGAACTGTGTCGCTGTGGCAGGGGGTCGATATTCCTGGCGACACTTGCCGTCTGGTTGTTATTGATCGGGTTCCGTTTCCACGCCCTGATGACCCGCTCATGGCAGCCCGGAGTAAGGCTGTTGAGGACGCTGGTGGCAACGGATTTATGACGGTGTCGGCTGGCCATGCCGCGCTCTTGTTGGCCCAGGGGGCTGGTCGTCTCATCCGTCGTGCTGACGATCGCGGGGTGGTCGCCGTTCTCGACCCACGGCTGGTGACTGCCAGGTACGGCAATTTTCTGCGGGCGTCGATGCCGCCCTTCTGGACTACGACCGATCGAGAGATGGCTGTTGGGGCGTTGCGAAGACTGGGGGAATAATGATGAAGTTCTTGATCCCGACCCGGTATTTTCGTCGTGATCGATTTCGGCCGAGGCACACCAAGGATAGGGAAGAGAGCCCTGCGGCTAGGTGTTTTATGGGGCCGCTTTAGAGTCGTCTCAGCAATGACACAGCCTGACCCAGCAGAGAAGCATCATCGAGATTAATTGGTGAGTGGGTAGGGTTGGATGCCAACAGCCATCGCCGTCCCGAGACGTTGGATAAGGTGCGAACGACGGTCGTTCCGCCCGCTGTGGCTGCTACGAGGTATGTCTCAGGTGGATCGTCGGGTAGATCGCTTACCGATATACGTCGCACCACTACGAGATCTCCGGAGTGGATATGGGGAGACATTCCGTCGTCGCGGACGATGATCACTGCGTGCTCGCCGTGACTTAGAAGCTGGGGTGGCACCGCGATGACGGTTTCATCGTGTTCTTCGTTACTCGGATTGAGGAGTTTGACTTGAAAGGCTTGCGGTCCGTGCGGATCGCAAGCCTCGACGGTTTCTTCGACCACCTCGAGGGTGCCATTGGTTCGACGTAGCAGCCCTAACTCGATGAGGGACGAAATACGCCGCTGGACTGTTGATGTGCTCGCAGCTCCTGTCGTCTCAGCAAGGGCGCGAACTGTTGGGGCTTTGCCGTCGCGACGCAGCCCTTCCTTGACGGCTGCCAAGACTTCGCGTTCCTTGGCAGAGGGCTCACGGGTATTCGTGAACGGAACAGCCGACGAGACGGCGGCCGGGTCCGAGGTATCGGTTCCGGGCGTATCGGTGATCATGGCAGTCACGGTATAGGGCAGCTACGACAGTTTCCCCATCAGTGGCGTTTTGGCTCCGTGCGAGGAGTGTGGGGGCAAAAACTGGGCACCTAATCCGCTCTGACTAGGTTGTTCTCCTCGTGTTCCATAGTGATGACGGCGAACTTGTCGGTTCGGGGGAATGTCATTGATGACACCGGCGGACCTGTGGCCGCCGGACCCTCCCTGGGATATCTTCCGGGGCCGCTGACGGGAGCGGATGGCTCTCGTCGACAGAGAGGTGATCCGATGAGTGCGCAGACGTACGAGTGGTATATCGAGACGGCGTCCAGTCGCCGAGGTGGCCTGGTCGTCGGACCGTGGCAGGATGAGTTGGCCGAACCGGTGGTCGTTATCGATCGACGGGAATTGATGGCGGGACGCCCTAGCGCTATTGCGCGCCGTAAGTCCCTCCACGACCGGTTCTGGGATGCTGCTGTGCTGGCAACTATCGCTGTCATGATCGTCGGGGTGATTCTCGCCCTAGGGCGCCTCGGCCAGATGTGGCAAGGGGATCCTGCCAGTGAGCATGAGGATCATATGGGCGTTGCCCCGGTTGACGCGCATCAACCTGGGGCACCCTCCGATGCCGGATCCTGACGAGGGGCCGGTCGCAGGGGCGTTCGTCTTCGGCGTGTCGCGCGTGGCGACTTGACGCAGGGTCCAGCACCGTCCTCGAAAAATCACCCTTGGATACCAGATGTTGTGGCAGGTAGTTTCATGATCCCTATAAGTTGTGTTTTTGACCCCAGTTAGGAGTAGTCTTTCAGGACGACGGTAAGTCAGCTGTTCGGAACCTCGTGAGGTTGGGGAAGGAGGCGATGATGCGCTGCCCGTTCTGTCAGCATGATGACTCTCGAGTCCTGGATTCGCGGGTATGCGAAGACGGTACTGCGATCCGTCGAAGGCGGCAGTGCCCGATGTGTGAGCGACGGTTTACGACCATCGAACGCATGCAGATGACGGTTCACAAGCGCAACGGCATCGAGGAGCCCTTCTCCCGTGACAAGGTGATCCGTGGTGTGCGCAACGCATGCAAGGGACGCCCGGTTACAGATGCCGATCTAGCTTTGCTGGGACAACGCGTCGAGGACGGTCTACGGGCCCGAGGGGTCGCGGAGATACCCAGCGAGGAAATCGGGTTGGCGATCCTGGGGCCACTGCGTGAGCTTGATCCCATCGCTTACCTGAGGTTTGCCAGCGTTTACTTGAAGTACAACACTATCGAGGACTTTGCTACTGAGATTGATCGGTTGCGCGACGAGTCCTCCGATAAAACGAAGTCCTCGAGTCGTAAACGGCTTTCAAAGCAGGACGAGCCACTGTTCTGACGAGCTGTGTGCCGAGCGTGCCACAGTTCGCACTAAGTACCGACACCAACCACCCGTATCACCGAAAATTCTGAGGGAGCCATGACCGAGACCAAGTCCGCACCACGCAGGACGAGCCGCTCTAAGGGGCTGCACGTTGAGCGCATCTTCAGCACTGAAGGTGTTCATCCTTATGACGAGGTGACCTGGGAACGCCGTGATGTCGTGCAAACGAACTGGCGTACCGGCGATGTGGTCTTTGAGCAGCGCGGGGTCGAGTTCCCCGACTTCTGGAGCGTTAACGCCTCGACCATCGTTACCAATAAGTATTTCCGTGGTGCTCTAGGTACCCCGGCCCGCGAGGATAGCCTCAAGACCCTCATCGACCGAGTCGTCAATACCTATGTGACCACTGGGCGAAAGAACGGTTATTTCGCGTCTGATGACGACGCCAAGGTCTTCGGCGAGGAACTGACCTGGCTATTGGTACACCAGTACTTCAGCTTCAACTCCCCGGTGTGGTTCAACGTCGGTACCACGAGTCCCCAACAGGTTAGCGCTTGCTTCATTCTTTCGGTGGATGACTCGATGGAGTCGATCCTCAATTGGTACCGAGAAGAAGGATTCATCTTTAAAGGTGGTTCTGGTGCTGGTCTCAATATTTCTCGTATCCGTTCCTCGAAGGAACTACTGAGCTCCGGTGGCACGGCTTCTGGTCCAGTCTCCTTTATGCGTGGTGCTGATGCTTCAGCGGGAACCATCAAATCAGGCGGCGCCACTCGTCGTGCTGCCAAGATGGTCGTCCTTGACATCGATCACCCCGATATCGAAGAGTTCATCGAGACCAAGGCGCGCGAGGAGGACAAGATTCGTGCTCTGCGCGATGCCGGGTTCGACATGGACCTGGGCGGGCGCGACATCGTCAGCGTTCAGTATCAGAACGCCAACAACTCGGTGCGTGTCTCCGATGCCTTCATGGCCGCTGTTGAGCAGGGTAAGCCCTTCGGTCTGATGTCCCGCACCGAGCCTGACAAGGTGCTTGACACCGTTGACGCCAAGGAACTTTTTGGCAAGATTGCTCAGGCTGCTTGGGAGTGCGCCGATCCCGGCTTGCAATATGACGACACCATCAATGCCTGGCATACCACCCCGAATTCCGGACGGATCAACGCGTCCAACCCGTGCTCGGAGTACATGAGCCTAGACAATTCCTCATGTAACTTGGCTAGCCTCAACCTGCTGAAGTTCCTCGACGAAAATGACCATTTCGACGTCGAGAAATTCACCAGAGCTATTGAACTCGTCATCACCGCAATGGATATCTCCATTTGCTTTGCTGACTTCCCGACTGAGGCCATTAGTAAGACGACACGTAACTTCCGTCAGCTCGGTATCGGATACGCCAACCTGGGCGCCCTTCTCATGGCGCTGGGCCTGGGTTACGACTCGGATGGTGGACGTGCCCTCGCAGCTGCCATCACGTCCCTCATGACTGGCGTCTCCTACCGACGTTCCGCTGAACTGGCTGCCATCGTCGGTCCCTATAGCGGATACGCCGAAAACGCTGAGCCACATCAGGCAGTCATGGCTAAGCATCGCGATGCCAACCGTCAGGTTCACCCTTTGCACAACAATGACACCGCTGTCTTGACCGCCGCCAAGGCAGAGTGGGACAAGGTCGTCAAGCTCGGGCATACCAATGGTTTCCGCAATGCCCAAGCGTCCGTTCTTGCCCCGACTGGCACCATTGGCTTCATGATGGACTGCGATACCACCGGTATCGAACCAGACTTCTCGCTGGTCAAGTTCAAGAAGATGGTCGGCGGCGGCTCGATGCAGATCGTCAACCAGACGGTGCCGCGTGCCCTCAAGAACCTCGGCTACACCCCCGAGCAGGCTGAGAAGATCGTCGCCTACATCGCCGACAACGGTTCGGTCGTTGGTGCTCCTGATCTCGATGAGGCCCACTACGAGGTTTTCGATTGCGCCATGGGCACCCGGTTCATCGCCCCGATGGGTCACGTACGGATGATGGCTGCCGTTCAGCCCTTCCTGTCCGGTGCCATCTCTAAGACTGTCAACCTGCCGGAGTCTTCTACGGTTGAGGATATCGCCGGGGTTTACATGGAGGGTTGGAAGCTTGGCCTCAAGGCTCTGGCTGTCTACCGCGACAACTGTAAGGTCGGTCAGCCTCTCTCTGAGGCCAAGAAAAAGGAAGAGGAAAAGAAGGCCGAACCGGAAGTCCGCATCGAGTACCGCCCGCGTCGTCAGCGTCTACCGAAGTCGCGCATGGGCCGCACCACCAGCTTCCAGGTCGCAGGAGCCGGCGGTTACCTCACTACTGGCGCTTACGACTCCGGGCGCTTGGGCGAGATCTTCCTCAAGCTTGGTAAGCAGGGATCCACCCTTGCCGGTGTTATGGACGCTTTTTCTATCGCGGTGTCTATCGGTTTGCAATATGGTGTGCCGCTGGAATCCTTCGCCCAAAAGTTCTCCAACCTCAAGTTTGAGCCAGCTGGCATGACCGACGACCCTGACATTCGGATTTCCTCGTCGATCATTGACTATGTCTTCCGTCGTCTGGCCCTCGACTACCTTGACTTTGATGAGCGTGCCGAGCTGGGTATCTACACCGCTGCCGAGCGTGCTCGCTACGTCCAGACGGGGTCCTACCTGTCTGATGAGGAGGATGAGCTTATCGACTCTGAGACCCTCAAAGACACGCCGGCCGACCGCGTCCGGGTGCATGAGGACGGAGCTAACCAGCCCGGTCTTTTCGCAACTCAGGAGGCGGTCGAGCAGGTCGGTGAAGCACACACCAGTGCTGAGCTTCTCGAAGAGCAGATCGGTCGTGAAGTTGACGCCCCCCTGTGCTTGACCTGCGGGACGAAGATGCGTCCCTCGGGATCGTGCTACGTCTGCGAGGGGTGCGGTTCAACCAGCGGCTGTAGCTGATGACGCTATGAGCGGGGGCGGGGTGAGAGCTACGCCCCCGCTGTTGTGTCTTTATAACTCCACGTGTGATCCATAACGGCTGTCAGAGGTCGATAGCTATGCGTTGGATGGCAGGATAGTGAGAGGCAGCTGCAGATAGCGGCGCGACCTACTAGGTTGGAACCATGGACGAGCCACCAGACTTTGCGTTCGACCTGGATCGCAGCACAGCGCAGGCGTGGAACCAGTTCGCCGAGCGTCTGGCGGAGGTCGTCTCTGTCATTGACGACGACGGCGAACTAACGATCTCAACCCTGTCCGCGCGCACTGACACGGCTCCCTTTATCCGCTTCGTGCAAGATGATCCTGGTTGCAGCGACGACACCGCGATGATTCTTGCCGAAGCATCCAGCAATAACTGTTTACCGGAGAGTGCATGCCTTACGCCGGGCCAGCTTGACGGCCTGAGCTCTCTAGGATGGCAGGACCCTGGAACCTGCAAGGTCCACCAAACCGATAACTACTGGGTGTACCGCAGTCAGGACGATTCTGAGCAACTTGCCGAATTGGCAGTAACGACTTTGCGTGACATTTTCGGTGTTCCGCATCCAGTGTTCCTGGCCCCTGACCAGCTTGCGGAGATTTTACAGCCCGAGCCCCCGTTGTCGCCTACAGAGGCGGCTAGCGTCCCCGCCATCATGCCGGTAGACAAAGGTCACCTCGACCGCCTCGTTGCTGATGAGTTGTCCCACATGTTTGGCCATCCGGCCATCCGCGATAGCGAGGGCGACTTTGCTATCCGAGTGGGGACGTGCATGGTTTTCGTACGTACCACCCCCGATGCCTCGGAATTGTTGCTTTTTGCTGCTCTCGTCCATGACGTTGAGGGGCGTTCTCGTGCCGTTGAGGTACTCAATGACCTCAATGTGCAATCCCGCTATGGGCGTTTCGCCCTTCATCAAGATCGAGTGTTCGTGACGATGTCGGTGATGGCCCGCCCCTTCGTCGCCGCGCATCTTCACCAGGCCGTCTCCATCATGTCCCGACTGGCCGATGGACTGGACAACGAATTGGCCCGCAAACTGCGGGGGAGAACCACTTTTGAAGAGGGCTCCTGACCGGACCCCCTTTGTCTCAGGGCAAATGGTGGGACAATGTGACAAGGGCCAATGCCTTTGATGTCTCACTGAGGAGGACCACCATGACTGACGACCGAACCTCATCGAAGGCTCAACGCACTGTCATCATCGTCGGAGTCGATGGCTCCGAGGACGGCCTACGTGCCGCCCGTTACGCCGCAGTATCAGCGATTAAGAGAGATGCTGATCTTATTGTCCTTCACGCCGTTGATGACGCTGCCGTTGCGGGCGCCTGGGGAGTCGTCTACGACCCGACCGCTCTGCAGGATGCCGGTCAGGTCGTTGTTGATGACGCCATCCACGTTGCGACTGAGCGGGGGATGGACCCCGATCGGATCTCTGGAGAGGTCGTCTTGGGTAACCCGGCGGCCATTCTGGCCGATCGCAGCGCCGATGCCCAGCTCGTTGTGCTCGGCCGTCGTGCTACCTCGGGTCTGGAGCGTATGTTCGTCGGGTCGACATCTGTGGCTGTGGCGGGTATGTCGGCAGCGCCCGTCGTGGTCATCTCCCGCGCTTCGACCCCGGATCCGACTGGTGGCAAGAAATGTGTTGCGGTCGCGGTCGGCCCCCAGAGCGTAGGAACTGCAGCTGTCGGATTCGGATTCGCTGAAGCTGACCACCGTGGCTGCAAGCTGCTCGCAGTGACGGTTCCTGGTAACGACTCCGAAGAGGTGCGCGACGAGGCCCTCAAACGACTCAACGAGGTTGTCAAGCCGCTCGCCAATGAGCATCCCCATGTCGAGGTAGAGACCCGCGTGCTGTCCGGAGAGCCCGTCGACGCTTTAGTCGACCTCTCGGGCAGCGTTGACCTCCTCGTGGTTGGTATGAAGAAGCACCCGATTTTGGGCTGGACCGCAGGTGGTGTGAGTCGCGGCATCATGGCGCACGCTCAGTCGCCGCTGGCTATCTGCCACTGATATCGAGCTGCTGGCCTGCTGTTCTCGCCGTGTCGGCGGCTTCAGGACGCGTTCGCCTGCGTTTCACCGTCGTCTACAACACTATGTACCGACGTTGAGGAAACAGTCGTCCGGCGTGTCTGCGGATCTCTCGCTGTCGGCCATAGGTCGTCATAGTGCAGCCAGGTTCGAGACAGCCGGACGTGCTGCGGGTGGTGACACTAAGTTCACGCCGAATACCGGGATTGACGAAGGCACCGTCCCTGAACCCCTGTGGAGGCCTGACCGGTGAAGTATCCTCGCCTACGAGCCGAATTGTGAAAGCTACCGGCGGTTGGTCAGGTGCGTAGGCATTGGCAAGATTGCCAAGGCGTTCAACCGAATCCACACAGACGGAGATCTTCTCGGCTTGATAACGGCTAGTGGTCGCCGGGTGTTGGAAGCCCCGCATAGACTAAACCGGTCATGCCTAATTCACGACTGGAAGGTGAGCTGCCTGGTGGGGGAGTCGTCACCTTCGACACTGACCTTCCGATAGCGGCACACGCCGACGAGATTGCTGACCTCATCAAGCACCACCAAGTCGTGGTGGTGGCAGGCGAGACCGGTTCGGGAAAGACGACCCAGCTACCCAAGATCTGCCTGGCCTTGGGACGTCGTCAGATTGCCCATACCCAGCCCCGACGGATCGCCGCGCGCAGCGTCGCAGAACGAGTTGCCGAGGAAATGGGGGTCGAGCTGGGGGTGCAGGTCGGCTATCAAGTGCGCTTCACCCGGCGCGCTACCTCCGACACCGCGCTGACTGTCATGACTGACGGCGTACTGCTTGCTGAGATTTCCCATGATCGCGACTTGTGCGCCCATGACACCATCATTATTGACGAGGCTCACGAGCGCAGCCTCAATATCGACTTCTTGCTGGGTTACCTAAAACAGTTGCTGCCACGACGTCCAGACCTCAAAGTCATCATCACCTCGGCCACTATCGACACCGCCAGGTTTTCCGCCCACTTCGACGACGCGCCAGTTATTGAGGTCTCGGGGCGCACGTACCCCGTTGAGGTGCGTTATCGCCCGCTGGATCCCTCTGAGCAAATCCGCCCCGATGACGAAGATGACATTGACGACGAAGATGAGCTCCTCCATCGTCCATCAGCCCCGTCCCTGACGAGCCCGGATGACGAGGTTGTCGACCAAGTCACCGGTATCTGCCGGGCAGTCCAGGAACTTTGCCGCGAGGAGAGCGGTGACATCCTGGTATTCCTAGCTGGTGAGCAGGAGATCCATGAGACCGCCGAGGCCCTGGCGGACCTCAATCTGTCTAACACCGAAGTCCTGCCACTCTTTGCCCGCCTGTCGGCCGCAGAACAGCATCGGGTTTTCACCCCGCATGCTGGACGACGGATCGTGCTGGCCACCAACGTCGCCGAGACCTCCCTGACCGTGCCTGGAATCCGCTACGTCATTGATCCGGGAACTGCCCGTATCTCGCGGTACTCGGTGCGCACCAAGGTCCAGCGCCTGCCTATCGAGCCGGTCTCTCAGGCCAGTGCCAACCAGCGGGCCGGACGATGTGGCCGCGTGGCACCGGGCATCTGCATCCGGCTGTATTCCCAGAGCAGTTTCGAGTCTCGTCCAGAATTCACCGAGCCGGAGATCCTGCGCACCAATTTAGCCGCGGTCATCCTCCAGATGGCCCAGGCCAGGCTCGGAGCCATCACCGACTTTCCTTTCGTCGAAGCCCCAGACCGCTCCCGGATCAATGACGGAATCCGGCTCCTCGACGAACTAGGAGCTCTCAAACCGGGACACCGTGACGCTCCGCGCCTAACAAAGATTGGACACCAGCTGGCCCGGGTGCCATTGGACCCACGGCTGGGACGTATGCTCCTTGAAGGAGCGAGGCAAGGCAGCCTGGCCGAGGTCTTGGTCATCGTCGCGGCTCTATCGATTCGCGACGTCCGGGAGCGTCCCGCAGACAAGCGCGAGGAGGCCGACGCTTTTCATCGCCGTTTTGCCACCGAGGCCAACCTACTGCAGACCCTCCAAGCGGCTGACAACACCGATAACAACCGGGTGGGAGATTGGTCTCAGGTCCGCCGCCAGCATATTCACCAGGAGGCCGCCAACACTGCTAAACCAGGATCTCCGGCACGTCATACCCCGCACACCAAGGGGAAGATCTCCCCATGCCCCCAGGCGGGTGGCATTGAGGAGGGTGGCGACATCATGGCCATCCACCGGCTATGGCGTTACCTGCGTCACCAGCGTCGTCACATGGGGTCCTCAGCCTTCCGTCGAATGTGTCGGGCCGAGTACATTAACTATCTGCGGGTGCGTGAGTGGGACGATTTGCACAGCCAACTCCGCCAGATCGCCAAGGAACTGCACCTGGAGGTCAACCGCACCTCAGCCCCAATCGACCGGGTTCTTGTCGCCCTACTCTCGGGACTGTTGTCTCACATCGGGCTGGTCCAGGTCCGGCAGTCGGCCAAACGGCACGGCCAGCGCCCCGGGCCTCAGGAATACCTCGGTGCTCGCGGCACGAAGTTCGCCATTAATCCCGGATCGCTGCTGGCACGTAAGTCGCCCGAACTCGTCGTGGCTGTTGAGCTGGTGGAGACCTCTCGGCTGTGGGCCAGGACAGTTGCCGCGGTTCAGCCCGAGTGGGTGGAGGAGGTCGCGGGCCCTCTCATCAAGCGTTCCTGGGCGGCTCCGCATTGGGCAGCATCAACGGCGTCAGTGGTCGCTACTGAGCGTGGCACCCTCTTTGGGGTGCCGTTATGGGCTGATCGTCGCGTCACTTATGGCCGCATCGATCCGGTGGCGTCCCGACAGATTTTTATCCGTTCGGCTCTCGTAGAGCGAAACTGGCGATCCGATCATGGATTCCTCAAACACAACGATCGAGTTCGCGACGAGGCCACTGATCTTGAGGAGCGCAGCCGTCAGCGCGGCCTGGTGGCCGACGACGACGCCATCTTCGCTTTTTACGACCGTCGGATCCCTGACGGTATCGTCTCTGGCTCCCATTTCGACGCTTGGTGGCGTCGGGTGCAAGACCGTCACCAGCTTGACTTGTCGATCGACGATCTCGTCGACTCCGGCTCCGTGGACGCCGACGCTTTCCCTGACCACTGGAAAGTCGGAAACCTCGAACTTCCAGTGCGCTACGTTTTTGAGCCGGGATCCGGCCACGACGGCGTCACCGTCACTATCCCGCTAGCACTGCTCAACCAGGTGCCCACAGCACCGTTCAGCTGGCAGGTGCCAGGCTTGCGCACCGAGTTGGCGACGGAACTCATCCGCGCCCTTCCTAAGCGCATTCGCACTCAACTGGTACCTGCCCCCGACCGTGCCCGAGCGGCGCTAACCTGGCTGGAAGACCACGATGCTGACCGCCACGCCCCGTTCACCGCTGAACTCGGACGAGCCCTGAGAACTCTCACCGGGGTCATCATCAACCCTGATGACTGGAATACTGCCGCTATTCCGGCCCATTTGCGGATTGGTTTCGACATTACTGACGCCGAGGGGAGACCCGTCGGTAAGAAATCCAGAAAGAATGGTAAGGACAAACTCAAGGGATCCCAGTCCGCATCCATTGCCCGCTCCGAGGATCTCGAGGCCCTGCAGATTGTTTTGGCTCCCAAGGTGTCCCAATCTTTGACTAAGGCCGCGGACCAACCCCAGATCCACGGTGCGAAGGAGTGGACCTTCGACCCAATTCCGAAACGGGTTGATCTGTCGCGCAAGGGCCCTGACGCCGTCGGCTACCCATGCCTGGTCGATGAAGGTAACTCCGTCGGCACCACTCTTCTCGACACTCCTCGTGCCCAGCGCACCAGCCATGCTTCCGGTGTCGTGAAGTTGCTTATCCTCAACCTTCCTGACCCGACGAAGTGGGTTGTTACGCATATGGATAACGCCACCAAGCTGGCCCTGGCAACGTCTCCGTACCCCAGCGTCTCAGCCTTACTGGCCGATGCCCGTCATAAGGCGGTGGCTTCGGTGGCTCAGGAGAAGGCGGGTGACTTGTCAGGGATTCGCGACAAGAAGACATTCGACGACCTCGCTTTAGTCGTTCGTCAAGACCAGGCCGACCGGATGGCTCGAGTGGTGCGTACTGCTGGCAGGATCCTCAGTCGTGTCGTCGCTGCTCGTCAGGCTCTGGTAACTGTCTCGGATCCGGCGATCCGTGCTGACATCGTCGCTCAGATTGATGACCTCGTCTTCGAGAATTTCATTTCGGCTACCCCGGACCCTTGGTATGACGACATGCCGCGCTGGATTCAGGGGGTGAGCGTGCGGATCGAGTCCCTGATGACCAACCCCTCGCGCGATCCCCGTCAGATGGCCGAGCTGGAGCCTCTCCTGGCCGACTATGACGCCCTGTGCGAGGAGCAACCGGCCGGAAAACTACCCGCCGAGGTCGAGGAGATTGGGTTCATGTTGGAGGAGTTGCGCGTCCAGTACTTCGCTCAAAAACTCGGTACTCGTGTCAGTGTGTCACCCAAGCGAATTCATATGGCGATAGCCAAGCTGTCCTAACGTCGTGCACTGGCTATGTGCGCGAGATCCGAGCCTACGCTCGGTCTTTTGCCCTCCCAGTTCTTTCAGGCGTGGATCGATTTCTTCAACCGTTGTTGCTAGTGAGTGCGCCGCCTTGGCGAGAGCTGCCGTGACACGTTGCCTGATCTGGCACAGTGGTTAGGTGCCATCGACGACTGCTGAACTGCTTGACCTGCTCGATCTTGAAGACCTCGATCTCGATCTGTTTCGAGGCCGACAACCACACACGACGTGGCAGCGGACCTTCGGGGGCCAGGTACTGGCTCAGGCTCTGGTTGCTGGTGCCCGCACTATTCCTGAGCGGACCGCCCATTCCATGCACGCGCTGTTCCTACATGCTGGACGCACCGATCTGCCGATGATCTTTGATGTCGAGAGAATTCGTGACGGTCGCACCTTCAGCACTCGCCGTGTCAACGCTCGCCAACACGGTCGGACGATCTTCACCGCGGAACTGTCCTTCAAGAACCGCGAGGACGGCCCGGAGCACTCCGATCCGATGCCGGACTATCTTCCGACCCGGATCACTGTCCGACCCTAGCCCAGGCCCTCGAACAGATGTTCGGGCGCCCTATGCCCACCGTCAAGGAGTGGGATGCGCTCGACGTGCGGTTGGCCGGTGACGGCTCGCAGCTCGTCGACCCCAACCACGTCACCCACTTGAGTCTGTGGGTACGCACTACCGCGAGCCTTCCTGACGACCGTGTTGTGCAGCGTGCGATCCTCGCCTACATTTCCGATATCAGTCTCATGGCTGGTGCCGTTATGCCACACCTGGGATCGGTGCCATCGGGTATGGTCGTCAATCCGGCATCGCTGGATCACGCCATGTGGTTCCACCGGACTGCCGAGGCTGACCGCTGGATGCTCTACGACCAGGTTTCTCCGAGCGCGTCAGGCCTGCTCGGTTTCTCCATGGGCCGACTGATGCAGGATGGCAAACTCATCGCGTCCTGCTGCCAGGAGGGGGTCATGAGGCTGGTAGATGTGAACGACCTCGACGCCTCAGTAACGTTTCCGCTTGGCCGTGGCACGTGATGTCCTCTGAACGCGACGGTGGCCCCGGATAGGTTCGGAGCCACCGTGTGCAGATGTCAGGCCGCCATCGTGGCGAGGTTACGTTGACGCATGCTGGCTAGGGCAGCACGTTCGATCTGACGCACGCGTTCGGCGGTGATTCCCCACACCTTGCCGATGTCGGCAAGCTTGGCTTGGCGTCCATCGACGAGTCCATAGCGGCGACGCACCACGTCGGCAGAGCGCTCGTCGAGATCGTCAAGGAGCCCTTCAAGTCGACTGCGGTCCTCGGCGTCGAGCACAATGTCGTCAGGACCAGGAGAGGTCTCGCGGGCGATGAGGTCGCCCAGGCTAGTGTCGCCGTCGTCCTCAACCGGAGCGTCGAGAGAGACGTGGTCGCGTCCAAAGCGGATGAGCTCGATGACACGCTCCTCGGTGATCTCCAACTCGTCGGCGATTTCGAAGGTTTCGGGTTCGCGACCCAGCTGACGCTCGAGGTTGCGGCGGGCAGCCGACACCTGATTCACCTGTTCAGCGACGTGCACCGGAAGCCGGACGATGCGACCCTGCTGCGCGATGCCTCGGCTGATAGCCTGACGGACCCACCAGGTGGCGTAGGTCGAGAACTTGAATCCCTTGGCGTAGTCGAATTTCTCGACGGCGCGTATGAGCCCGGTATTGCCTTCCTGCACGAGGTCAAGTAGCGGCATCTGAGAGCGACCGTATTTGCGGGCCACCGACACGACCAGACGCAGGTTAGCGCGCACGAAGTGGGCCAAGGCTTCGTCTCCGTCGGCTGCAATCTGGTGTAGTTCCTCTGTGGTGGCATCCGATGTGGTCTCCGCGTGGCCTTCGAGAACGGCGCGTGCAAATACACCCGCTTCGATCCGGCGGGCTAACGCGACCTCCTCTGCGGCATTGAGTAGGGGCGTGCGGGCGATCCCGTCTAGGTAGAGGCCGACTGCGTCCTTACCATCAATGCCATCGGTGGTACGAACCCGGGACTTGGTGTCCATATGCTTCGCCTTTCTCCGTCGGACTGGTTGACACCTATATCAACGTCATAGAGGGTCGAATGTCATCCCTGAACGGCCGATGAGTGTCTGCGGTCGTGGGTAACATCAGAGGATCAGACTGTGGTCGTACATGGCTGCTCGACGCAGCCATTCCGTGGCAGGAGAAGGGAACTGGCGAGAGCCAGTTTGTGTTAGCGCGCGGATGATGCCACAATGAACGCAGGGTCTTGACGCCTCCCGGGCGCCGTATGCCCTTGGGTCTCATGGGGCGGTGATCGTCGATCTTTATGGGCCCATTTGGAGGGGACAGCACTGAAGGACTGGTCAGTCCTTAGAGAGGATACCCGTGTCGACCACCACGTCCAGCACTGCAAACACCGCTGCAGACGAGGAGGCGAAGACAGCCACCGCGAGGAAGAGTACACGTTCCACCTCTGCTAAGACCGGTACGACCGGTCGGGCGAAGAAGACTACTGCGACGAAGGCCACGACGAAGGCAAGCCAGTCGTCGGCTCACAAGTCCGCTGGTGGGGCCAAGGCTCCCACGGCTAAGTCATCTGGGGCCAAAACCACGACGAAGCCCACCAGCACTAAGACGGCCGCGAAGTCCACCAAGACAGCGGCGAGTAAGACGACGAAGTCTTCGGGTACGAAGACTGTTGGAAACGTGTCGTCCGGTGGTGCCAAAAAGTCGACAACTAAGAGGCGGACCACTAAGGCGAAGAAGGAAACGACCGTCGCTGAAGCCGCATCCGGTGAGGTCGATGTGACCGTGGAGCGCGACGGTGACGACGTTGTGCTGACTATTGGCGGCAAGAAGCGCTCCCTCGACGATGTTGACGAGCGTGACTACGACCCGGCCGAGGCTGCTAAGGACGAGCAGCAGATCAACAAGGAGACCGAGGCGTTCTCCTTGTCTGATAACGATGACGCTGACGAGCCCGAGCAGACCGTCATGGTCGCCGGCGCTACCGCAGATCCCGTTAAGGATTACCTTAAGCAGATCGGCAAAGTAGCTCTGCTCAATGCCGTCGAAGAGGTTGATCTCGCCAAGCGCATTGAGGCCGGTCTGTTTGCCGGCGAGCAGCTAGCCGACCCGGATGCCAAGATCCGGGAGAAGGACCGCGAGGATTACGAGTGGATCGCCGAGGACGGCAAGGTAGCGAAGAACCACCTATTGGAGGCCAACCTCCGTCTGGTCGTCTCCTTGGCTAAGCGTTACACCGGTCGCGGCATGCTCTTCCTTGACCTCATTCAGGAGGGCAACCTCGGTCTCATTCGTGCCGTCGAGAAATTCGACTACACCAAGGGCTACAAATTCTCCACGTACGCGACGTGGTGGATCAAGCAGGCCATTACCCGCGCCATGGCCGACCAGGCTCGTACTATTCGTATCCCTGTGCATATGGTCGAGGTCATCAACAAGCTGGCTCGCGTCCAGCGTCAGATGCTCCAGGACCTAGGTCGTGAGCCCACCCCGGAAGAGCTTGCCAACGAACTCGATATGACCGCAGAGAAGGTCATTGAGGTGCAGAAATACGGTCGCGAGCCGATCTCGCTGCATACCCCACTGGGTGAGGATGGCGATTCTGAGTTCGGTGACCTTATTGAGGATTCCGAGGCCATCGTGCCAGCAGACGCCGTCAACTTCACCCTGTTGCAGGAGCAGCTGCATGATGTCCTCGATACCTTGTCCGAGCGAGAGGCCGGTGTCGTGTCGATGCGATTCGGCTTGACCGACGGACAGCCCAAGACCCTGGATGAGATCGGCAAAGTCTACGGTGTTACTCGGGAGCGCATCCGCCAGATCGAGTCCAAGACCATGTCGAAGCTGCGTCATCCGAGTCGCTCTCAGGTACTGCGCGACTACCTCGACTGAGGATTTAGCAGATGAGCGAGGGGTGCCCACTGGGGCGCCCCTCCATGTTGAGCCGGTCATTCCGACGACATCATCGGTCAACGTCGTCGAGGAAGTGGCGAACCATGATCTCACCGGGGTCGAACCCTTCGGGAAGACCAGTCACAGTGACGACGGCCTTCGTTCCGGGACGTAGATCAAGGGCTGAGATGTCGGGTCGCGCACCCGGCCACGGCGTTAGAACTCGCACAAAGTAGGCGAACGTCGTCGTTGCCACCGTCACTGTGGCCGTAGTTGGCTCCGTCACGTTTACCTTGACGTCGAGGTGCGCTTCGGGCAGGTTGAGGTCACCGATGCGCGTCAGGAAGAGCCGGTTAGCGGGCAGAACCGATCCTTCGACCCATATGTAGTGGCTGCCGTTGACGGGGATCTGGGCGCGCGGTACTGACCACACCATCTGGGAGGTGGACGCAGGAACGGATACTTTGACTTGATGTGTCTGGTCGACGCTTCCGTCAAATCCTTCGATTGTGACTGTCATGGTATCGGTGACTCGGGCGGGGCGCGCATTGCTGACCCACACCTCCAGTGAATCGTCAGTCAGGCGCAGGATGGACAGCGCCGGGGCGAAGGCTCGAGCTGTAGCGTAGTAGCCCGGCTTGGCCCCGAGGTCGTGGTCGAGCAGGGACCACGTCATTCCAGGCCAAGGTTCATTGAGCTGCCACACTAGGGCGCCAGCGCAGTGAGGCCAACGGCGCCGGTAATGCTCGATGCCGAATTTGAGTCCCTCGGCCTGCACCACCTGGCTGTAGGTGACGTAGGACTGAACTGATGTCGGTTTGCCTACTTCGTAATCAATGAGGGCCATCCCTTTGGCCTTCGGGGTGTCCTTATTACGCGCGAGAAGAATGGGGTCGTCGAGGTTGAGGTGATCATCCCCTAACCACCTGCCGAGGGCGGGCAGGTCAGCACTGGCGTGGATGCCAAACTCGCTAATGAACCGCCCGGTGTCGTAGCTATAGCGGTGATAGTGCATGGCTTCGGCAGGGCTGGAATAATCCTCGTGTGTCCCTGCTCCCACGTCCGCGCCATGCCACACTTCCCAAGCGTGACGATCACCGGCCCTGGTGCCATTAACGCGAGGATCGGTGTCAACATCAGTGGCCGGGCTGTTGGCCCAATAGTTCACGGTGGGGCTGTTGCGACGAATCGCCTCAGGCAAGATCTCGTCGAAGATCTCGGATCCCCATGGGCCCGGGTTAAGATTGTTCCAGACCGCCTGGTGCATGGCCTGCACCTCATTGCCTCCAGCCCACAGCGCCAGACTCGGATGATTAGCGAGACGGCGGGTTTGATAGTCAGCCTCGGTACGGACCTCGGACATGAAGTCTTCATCGTCGCCGGGATAGTCAATGCAGGTGAACATAAAATCGTGCCACACGAGGATGCCGTATTCGTCACAGGCAGTCATGAAGGCGTCGGAAGCGTAGACACCGCCGCCCCAGACGCGCACCATCGTCATATTGGCATCGCGGCAGGCTCGGACGAGGTCGTGATCCTGCTGAGGAGTCACCGATCCCGGCAGCATCGACTGCGGGACCAGATTGGCGCCACGGGCAAAGACTGACACGCCATTGAGAATGAACGTGAAGTGACGGGCAGGCCCGTCGATTTCGGGATCGTCTGTGTCGGGGGAGCAGTCCACCTCAATAGTGCGGATACCTGCCATGCCGGAATCAGTAGCGATCGTGTTGGCGTCCTTATCGCAGATCTTGATGTCGACCTGGTAGAGGGAAGGCTTGCCCAGGTCATGGGTCCACCACAGTTGCGGGTTATCCAGCTGAAGATCCACGGTGGCTGAACCATGCTTGAGTTGGGCGTGTCCACTGACGCGATCACCATCTGGCGAAGTGAGGGTGACGTCAACGGTACAGGGTGCAGGGCCGTCGTGGTGGGCAGTGGACACCACGACGTTGACGTCTGCACTGTCGCCGTCACCGATGGCCATCGTGTCGACGTGATGGCTCACCTCGATCGGTGAACGACGGGTTAACTCCACCGGACCCGTCAAGCCGATCGAGGGGATACGGGGAGCAAAATCCCATCCCCACGAGAACATGCCTTTGCGGCGTCGAGTCGTGGCCAGATTGAGGGTGAGAATCCCCGCGCCAGGCTCGGCGTCCAGGTTCTGAGGGGTAAGGAAGTCACTGACGGCGTTGACCATAGCTCTCGTGGCTGGCGGCTCGGCCAGGCCATCTAATGGGGGTGCGAAGCGGATGAGTACTTTGGCTTTGTTGGCGTCGATGGGCGGAAGCGTAACCTGGAAAGGTCGGTACTGGTTGGCATGACGACCGACGTGGTGTCCGTTGACCCAGATGTCTGCAACGGTATCGACGCCGGTCAGGGTCAATACGAGCGGATCGTCTCCCGCCGGGATCGGCACCGTTCCGCGATACCACCAGGCGCGATCCTCCACCCAATGACAGTCTTTTTCATGATCCTTCACATATGGATGAGTGATGATCCCAGCCGCTATCAGGGTTTCGTGCACTCCTCCTGGCACCACCGCCTCGATCCACTCGTGGGTATCTGCGGCTAATCCGACAGGATCGATGACATTCGGATCGCTAGAGGTCAGCTGGAATGGTGCACTCATGAGGACTCCTTTGGTGGCTCAAAGTACACCTAAAACCTAGCACGGCTCGGTATTCGCTGATGGTTGGGGAGGATAACTCTGGGACTTCCTCCTAAGGTTGGGTCCATGGCAGTGACGACGAAGAGCCTCACCCGACGTGGACCATACGCTAAGGGGGTTGCTCGTAGGGCTGAGATTCTTGACGTCGCTCTGCGGCTCTATGGCGCAAGTTCGGGGGAGCGCCCCACACTGGCCGCCATCGCTGCCGAAGTTGGGCTCACGGAGGCAGGCGTTCTGCACTACTTCGGATCGATGGACGAATTATTCGTGGCGATTCTTGAGGCTCGTGACGCCCACGCGGTCGATGCTGGTGGCCTCACCGACCCTGACCATGTGTGGGCATACTTGGCTCAGACGACCCGCACTCCGGGGCTGACCAAGCTCTTTGTCGACATGAGTGTGGCCGCCACCGATCCCTATCACCCGGCCCATACTTTCATGGAACGACACCGTCAACGAGTTCACGAGGTCGTCAGAATGGCCCTCGGGATCGACGATGAGCAGGCCATCCGACTGGTAGTTGCCGCGGCTGAGGGCTTACAGATGCGGTGGATACAGAACCAGGCAACTGATATCGCGGGCGATCTTGAGGCGTTAGCTCGAGTACTGACTACTCGCTCAGTGGTTAGTAAGGAAACGTTGCCCAAGGCTCGTGACGACCTGGAATCCCAGTGAGTTGCGCGCCTGGGAATCGAAAGCGTGATTGAGCATTGGTAACTGTACGTGATCGACCCGGACTCCAGCCTGGCGGGCACGATTGATGAATTTCCGCACGCTGGATGGCGGGACAAAGGTGTCGTGATTTCCCTGGATCACCATTGTTGGTGGTGCCTGAGGAGTGATCCAGGTGGAACTGTTGACGGCGCGATAACGGTCGGGGAATTGCTTGGGGGTGCCACCGATATACATTTTGGCGGCATTGCCCGCGCTCAGTGTGGTGACTGACTCGACGGTACTGACATCCACCGTTGGATAGAGGGCGAGGACTGACTTCGGGGCCCGTATTGAGCCGCAGGAACTCTTCAACTTTCCGCTGGCGGCGCCGTAGGCGAGATTAATGGCCATTCCACCACCAGCGGAATCACCCATGATCGATACCTGTGAAGGGTCGCCACCGAGTTCTTTCACGTGGGACAGGCTCCAGGCCCAGGCACATGCTACCTGTTTTGGTGCAGTATTCCAGGTGGGGTGGCCCTGGGTGGCCAGGGTGTACGAGGGACGAATGACTAACCAGCCATGGTCGGAAAACCATCTCAACGTGGCGGGCATGGTGGCGTCGGTGCTCCATCCTCCACCATGAATGTCGACAAGTACCGGGGCATTGTGGTTATGGGGACGGTAGATCTGGGCCGTCTCGTCAGGGCCGGATCCATACCGGACCGTTTCGTCAGGGTGGTCGGACATCGACGACACCGCAGATGCCGAGACGACGTTGATACGTCCACCGGCGCGGTCCGTGATCCACGCCGTCGTCGCCGTTGCCGCCACTGGCACGATGAGGGCCATCACCGAGAAGAGAACGGCCACCACTCGCAGACCACCTCGTCCCAGAAGAGCGAGGACGAAGGCGATGACGGCGATGACCAGAGCCGGTACAGCCAACGATCCCACCAGAACGGAGGAGATGAAGGTGAGGGCATTGTGTGAGGGGAGGATCGCGGCCACTGACCACGTCAGTACCGGCAGGGTCAGGATCAGCCCGACGAGACCGGAAGTGATGCGTAGCCAGGAATGACGGGAGGTTTTCGTGTCAGCCACGCGTCCACCGTACTCACGGGACATGGTCGATAGGATCTTCGCGCAGGAGGGACCCATCGCTATCAGGATCAGACAGGTTGCTACCGGAGACGGGCCGGCCGTCGCGCGGATGTCCCACGGCGAGTATGTTTGGCTGGCTGTCGACACCGAGTCAGTCGTTGATGGCCTTCTCTAGGTCTTCGGATTCGCCTGGGCCGGGATGCATCTCGACGGGCCTATGTCATGGTCTATCCCGACAACACCCGGGCCAAGGCATTTTACCGCCGTAACGGGTTCTCTCCCGATGGTCATCTCGACGATTACCGCGACGAGGATCCGGCCTACGTCCTGGAGTGCTGGATTCGCTGAATCCCCTTGGTTCTTGCTCGCGACAAGCTAGGATAAATTAAATTTATTTATTTCTTGTGTCGATGCGCCACGACGACGTAGTGGGACCGGCTCAGGGGATGACGACCCGGTCCCGGGCCGTGAGTCACGAAGGAGTGCCATGCCCATAACACCACGAAAGTGCAAGGCTGCCGCCCTTGCCACAGCGCCGGTGGCCGCTGCCCTCGGTGCTTACGGATTCCTCAAGGGGGGCGACGAAGTTCTATTCCAGCCAGGTTAACGGAACTCCCGAGCAGTACAAGATGACCCTTCCTGGTGACGACCTCGTCCCGGAAGGTTCGCCGCGCTTCAAGCGCCTCACCCATGTGGAGGATCTCGACGCCCCCTGCGACGAGGTCTGGAAGCACGTCTACCAGCTCAACACCACGACCGCCGGCTTCTACTCCTTCACCTTCTTCGAGAAGATGTTCGGACTGTCGGTCGACAACACCTTCATGGTGGAACAGGCTTGGCAGGACCCGGACTACTACAAGCCCGGTGACATGTTCTGTTGGAGTTACGCCGGTTTCGGTGCCGAGGTCGCCGACATGGTCCCCGGCAAGTATCTGGTGTGGTTCGCTGACACCCGTGACGGCACCAGGACACCGGGCGCAAGCTTCCTGCTACCGCCCGGAATGCCGTGGAACCGCTGGAGCTGGGTCATCGCCCTGGAACCCCTCGACAGTGGCAACCGGACGCGCATCTACTCCCGGTGGAACATCTCGGCCTCCGAGGAGTCCAGTCCGATCTCGGCCTTTTTCATGGATCTGGTCATGATGGACGGCGGCGGCATGATGAACCGTCGGATGTTCCAAGGGCTGGAGAAGGCTGCCGTCGGAACTGCTCGCAAGAACATCTTCCTGCGCGCCTATCAGCGGTTCATGGGCAAGTCCTACGGCACTGACGACGACTTGCAGTACCGCATTCCGTACCCGGAGATCCGCTGGTCTCGCGAGTTCCCTCGAGTGGCCAGCGAACGGGCCCCCTTCACCGAGGATCCCAACTGGCCGCCGGCCCCGGGGGAGGAGTACCGCGCCGACATCGAAGGCAACAATGCCCGCAACGGGTGGACCGAGGACACCCCGGCCGCCAATGATGCCGAGGCCGAGCGGCGTGCCAAGGACCTGGCAGCACATCTCGATGAGATGGTACGTGGCCGGCGAACTGCCCGCTGAGATCTTTCGCGACCTAGACCATTACCGACCCCATTCATCGCCGAACTTATTCACCACTACATCGACAAGGAAGAATGATGTCCATCCCGAAGGATTCACGTATCGCCATCATCGGTGCTGGCCCGGCCGGGCTGGCTGCCGGAATGTACCTCGAACAGGCCGGATTTCACGACTACACGATCCTGGAATGCACCGACCACGTCGGAGGCAAGTGCCACTCACCGAACTACCACGGCCGTCGTTATGAGATGGGAGCCATCATGGGCGTCCCCAGCTACGACACCACTCAGGAGATCATGAATCGCACCGGCGACAAGGTCGACGGGCCGAAACTGCGTCGCGAGTTCCTGCACGAGGACGGCGAGATCTACGTCCCGGAAAAGGATCCGATGCGTGGCCCGCAGGTTATGGCAGCAGTGCAGAAGCTGGGTCAGTTGCTCGCGACGAAGTACCAGGGATATGACGCCAACGGCCACTACAACAAGGTTCACGAGGACCTCATGCTGCCCTTCGACGAGTTCCTCGCCTTCAACGGGTGCGAGGCCGCCCGAGACCTGTGGATCAACCCCTTCACGGCCTTCGGCTACGGGCACTTCGACAACGTCCCGGCCGCCTACGTGCTGAAGTACCTCGACTTCGTCACCATGATGTCCTTTGCCAAGGGAGATCTGTGGACGTGGGCCGACGGCACCCAGGCGATGTTCGAACACCTCAACGCCGCCCTGGAGCACCCGGCCGAACGTAACGTTGACATCACTCGCATCACCCGCGAGGACGGCAAGGTCCACATCCACACCACGGACTGGGATCGCGAGTCCGACGTCCTCGTCCTCACCGTCCCGCTGGAAAAGTTCCTCGACTACTCCGACGCGGACGATGACGAGCGGGAGTACTTCTCGAAGATCATCCACCAGCAGGACATGGTGGATGCCTGCCTGGTGAAGGAGTACCCGACCATCTCTGGGTACGTCCCCGACAACATGAGGCCCGAACGTCTCGGGCACGTCATGGTTTACTACCACCGCTGGGCTGATGATCCGCACCAGATCATCACGACCTACCTGCTACGTAACCATCCGGACTACGCGGACAAGACTCAGGAGGAGTGCCGCCAGATGGTCCTCGACGACATGGAGACCTTCGGTCATCCGGTCGAGAAGATCGTCGAGGAGCAGACCTGGTACTACTTCCCGCACGTTAGCTCGGAGGACTACAAGGCCGGATGGTACGAGAAGGTCGAGGGAATGCAGGGTCGTCGCAACACCTTCTACGCCGGAGAAATTATGAGTTTCGGTAATTTCGACGAGGTGTGCCACTACTCGAAGGACCTGGTGACGCGGTTCTTCGTGTGAGGTGTATTCCCGCATTGCTGCGGGGATGAGAATGGGGATGGTACCGGGTTCGGTACCACCCCCATCGACCGTCGCGAACCGGGCCTCTGTGAGGCTTCGGGCCGGTAGGATCAGGTTATGGATACTTCAGTCAATGTCGACACGTCGTCAAGACCGGCGCACGAACCGGCCACCGCTCCCGGTCGTTTCGTCGTCAGAGATGCCTGTCACGAGGACCTGCCTGAAGCCGCGGCTGTTCAGGCCGTGTGCGTCCGAGAGATCGGCCAGGGGGTGATCCCTAATGACGTCCTTACCGAGGTCACTGGCCCCGGTATCGTCCACACCACCATTGAGCAGTGGAACCACTTTATGGATGATGGTGCGATCTTCAAGATCCTTGTTGATCGCCTCGATATGAGGACTGTCGGGGTTGCCATGGCCCGGGTCTCTACAAGTTCTGATGCTCCCACGCCGTGGGAGATCGCGACCCTTCATGTACTGCCAGAGGCGCGCAACTGCGGAGCGTCAGACAACCTCCTCGATGCTTGTATCGGGAACCGGTCGGCCTATGTGTGGGTCTTTGTCGATAATGCTCGCGCCATTTCGTTCTACCAACGCCATGGGTTCCACGTCGACGCGTCCGACGGTGCCGTTGACGATTCCCTCGGCGGGGTAGAGCTGCAGCGGCTGATCCGCGAGGACATCATCGAGTCGCAGTGATGATGGATGGGTAGCTCCCGTGGCTCGTCGGCATGCCAGCACATAGGTCTAGCGCTGCCTCAGCCGACGATGGTCCTCACACATGGGACGAGACCTTGGTGGTGTCATCCTGAATATGCAGGGCGACTTGCTTGAGCTTGTCCTCGTGGGCTCGGGCATGGTGCGCGCAGAAAAGGAGCTCGCCACCATTGCGCAGCGTGATGCGCACATAGGCTTGTGCGCCGCAACGATCACAACGGTCCGCAGTGGTGAGGGCTTGGTGTTCGATCATCGTGGTGCTCATGACAACCTCCTCCATCTGAATCATCGGATCACCTACTAGACAACCTACGCTATCGTCGGAATGTTCCCATACGTATCGAAAGATGGATGGCTGGGGGCGAACACGGTGCCGGGATTCCGTGTCGTCGGCTGTCGATAAGCTGCCACCGTGACCATGGACAACATCTCGACCTCATCAGCCAACAGCTCGGAAACGCCACGTGGTGAGGGCGATACCGTGCGCACGGCGTCGACTAGCCGGGAGTACGGCGCCAAGAATTTATTGGTGTTGGAGGGGCTCGAGGCGGTACGCAAGCGTCCGGCCATGTACATCGGGTCGACGGATACCCGCGGTCTCATGCACTGTCTATGGGAAATCTTCGACAACGGTGTTGATGAGGCGCTTGCTGGGTATGGACGCCGCATCACCGTCACTTTGGAGAAGGCCGGGTCGATCCTCGTTACTGACGAGGGTCGTGGCATCCCGGTTGACGTCGAGCCGCGCACCGGACTCAGCGGCCTCGAAGTGGTTTACACCAAACTGCATGCGGGCGGGAAATTCGGCGGTGGGGCTTATAACGTCTCAGGTGGGCTGCATGGCGTCGGTGCTTCGGTCGTCAATGCCGTCTCAGTGCGCTTGGATGTGGAGGTGGATCGCAAGTCCACGGTGTGGGGGATGAGCTTTCGCCGTGGCGTTCCTGGGGTCTTTGAGGGGGAGGGCCCCGATGCCCCCTTTACTCCTGGATCGGGGGTGCGCAAAGTAGGCAAGGCCAAGCGTGGTGTGACCGGTACTCGCGTTCGGTACTGGCCCGATCGTCAGATCTTCCTTCCTGATGCCAAGCTGTCATGGTCCAAACTTGCTGACCGTGCTCGTCAGACGGCTTTCCTCGTCCCCGGCTTGGAGATCGTCATTACCGACGAGAGGGGTATTCAGACTGATCCTGAGACTGGCGATGTGCTGGAGACGGTCTCAGAAACGATGCGTTTCGATGGCGGCATCTCTGAGTTCGCTGAGTATCTCGCCACTGACCAGCCTGTCAACAATGTCATGAGATTGCAGGGGGAGACTTCCTTCACCGAGACCGTCCCCATGCTTGACGAGAACGGTGGTATGACGCCTACCGACGTCGATCGGGACCTCGGGGTCGACATCGCCCTGCGATGGGGGACCGGTTACGACACTACGGTGCGTTCCTTCGTCAACATCATCGCTACTCCTAAGGGGGGCACCCACGTTCAGGGGTTCGAACAGGGTCTGTTACGAGCCTTCAGTGCCGGTCTAGAGGGGACACGCATCCTCAAGTCCTCAGAAGAGATCGTTAAGGATGACGTCCTTGAGGGGATGACGGCCGTGGTGACGGTGAGCCTGGCAGAGCCCCAGTTTGAGGGTCAGACCAAGGAGGTGCTGGGTACTCCGCCGGTTCGACGCCTCGTGGCGCGCATTGTTGAGGACAAGATGACTGCCT
The DNA here is from genome assembly GCF_023838685.1 of Cutibacterium sp. 37298. Classification (NCBI taxonomy): domain Bacteria; kingdom Bacillati; phylum Actinomycetota; class Actinomycetes; order Propionibacteriales; family Propionibacteriaceae; genus Cutibacterium; species Cutibacterium sp. 37298. Next base: position 390,594 of record NZ_JAJNRJ010000002.1, on the reverse strand, counting down.
TCCTCACTTCGGCCAAGGCGGCTGACAAACCAGTAGCACGCGCCCTTATGGAGAAGGTCGTTAATGCTTCGCGGACCCGTGTGGCTGCCCGGGCACACAAGGAGAACCAGCGTCGTAAGAACGCTCTGGAATCCTCTCACCTGCCGCCCAAGCTCAAGGACTGTCGATCTTCCGATCCGGACGTTACCGAGCTGTTCATCGTCGAGGGTGATTCCGCCCTCGGAACGGCCAATGTGGCTCGTAACTCCGAGCACCAGGCTTTGCTTCCGATACGCGGCAAGATTCTCAATGTGCAGAAGGCTGATCTCGGTGCCATGCTCAAGAACGCCGAGTGCGCCTCGATCATCCAGGTCGTTGGTGCCGGGTCGGGCAAGACCTTCGACCTCGACCAGGCCCGTTATGGCAAGGTCATCTTCATGGCCGACGCCGACTCCGATGGTGCCCATATTCGTTGCTTGCTGGCCACCCTGTTCTTCCGTTATATGCGCCCAATGGTGGAGGCTGGCCGGGTGTTCTCGGCGGTACCACCGTTGCACCGATTCGAACTCATCAACCCTAAACGGGGGATGGACAAGTACCTGTACACCTATACCGATGCCGACTACCAGCGCACCGCCGCCCAACTGGCGAAGAAAGGGGTGCGGTTCAAGGAACCGCAGCGGTACAAAGGTCTCGGTGAGATGGACGCTTCCCAACTCAAGGAGACGACGATGGACCCGCGCCATCGCACTCTGCGTCGCATCACCGTCGACGATGCCGCGGAGGCCGAGGGCACCTTTGAGATCCTTATGGGCAATGAGGTAGCCCCGCGTAAACAGTTCATCGTCGAGGGGGCTTACCGTCTCGATGCTGAACAGATCGACGCTTAAGAGGGCTCGTTTGCGTCCCTGCGCGTCAGTGGCCTCGCGGAGACGCGAGGTCTAGCGAGGCGCATGCTCCTCGCTGTCTAAGTGTTGGCCTCGGGGCGACGGGTTCGTTATATGCACAATCGTTCTCGCTGTGAGGTGTGTATGACAAGTTACAGCAGGCCGTCTTAGTGACGGAATGTGTTCCGCTAAGGTTCTTTTGAGGTTCATGACGAGTGATGTTGTGGCCCTAAATAGATAGATATGGAACAGGGGAGCTGGCATGGTGGGTCGAATACGACGATCCGGTGACGGACGCAACGACACGTGCAACGTTAACGGGGGATCGTCGGCAAGGGGGCTGCAACGGTGATCTGGTTCCACCTGGCCGTGGCCATCATCTTCATCATCATCGGCTCGCGCCTCGGTGGGGTGGGCGTCGGACTCGCGGGAGGGGCGGGATGTATCGTTCTTGTGGCCACTGGTCTTCACACGAAGGTGGCTGAGGACATTCCTTGGACGGTTATCGGCATTATCATGACCGTCATCTGCGCCATCGCTGCCCTCCAGCTCGCGGGCGGGATGGACTATCTTGTGCATCTGGCTGAGGTCATGCTGCGCAAGCATCCCAACCAGATCAACTACCTCGCGCCGCTGACGACCTTCCTGCTTTCCTTGCTGTGTGGTACCGGACATACCGCCTATTCAGTGCTGCCCGTTATCGTGGAGGTGGCTAAGGAACATAAGATCCGGCCGTCGAGGCCGCTTTCCATAGCCGTTGTGGCATCCCAAGTCGCGGTCGCATCCTCCCCGATCTCAGCGGCGACCTTGGCCTTGGTTGGAGTTCTAGAGCCGTTGGGAGTGGGTTACCTTGAGATCCTCGCGGTGACGATCCCTACTACCTTCATCGGATGTGCCGTCGGTGCCGTCGTGGCATCGCGTCAGGGCAAGGATCTCATCGATGATCCGATCTATCAGGAACGCGAGGCTAAGGGACTGGTGAGCCACAACGCTGCTGTCGCCGACACTGGGTGGAGGCCAAAACGGACTGCCATCCCCAGCCTTGTTGCCTTCCTCGTCGCTCTTGTTGTGGTCGTTGGTTACGCCACTGTCTCATCGGAAGAGGTCGGTGTGCTCACCAAACCGCCTATGACGTCATCGGCGGCGATCATGCTCATTATGCTGACGACGGCGATGATCATCTGCATGATGTCACGTGAGGACGTCAAGCAGCTCACCACCCAGACGACGTTCCGGGCCGGAATGTCTGCAGCGATCTGCATTCTGGGACTGGCGTGGCTGGGAAATATGTTCGTCAATAACTACATGGATGTCCTGACCCACGCGGGGGCCTCAATCCTGCATTCGGCCCCGTGGTTCCTTTCGGTGATCCTGTACTTGGCTGCACCACTGATGTTCTCCCACGCTGCGACGACCGTCGCCTTCATGCCGGTGGTGGCCAAGATCGGTCTGTCTCCGATGGTGATGCTGGCTTGCTACCCGGCTGTGGCCAACTACTACCTGCTGCCGAACTACCCCACGACGGTTGCAGCTATGGAGATGGACGACACCGGATCGACGCGAGTCGGACGTATCGTCCTTAACCACCCCTTCGTCCTTCCTGGTACCGTCTCGATTGCGGTAACGGTCCTACTGGGAGCTTTCTGGGCCCCCATTGTGCTGGGATGAGGTTCGACGAGGCGCGATCGTGGTTCGTTAGGCGCCGGTAGACTCAACAGCCATGAGCCACACCGACGTGCCGGCCGATCAACGCAAACGCGTCCTCGCCTGGGCCATGTGGGATCCAGGAACCCAGCCCTTCGCTTCGGTCATTACCACCTTCGTCTTTGCCGTCTATCTTGTCGGCGACGCCTTCGGGTCCAAAGACCGCACTGTCACTGCGCTGTCATGGACCATGACTTTGGCGGGCCTGACCATTGCCTTGCTGGCACCTGTCGTGGGGCAATGGGCAGGTCGACGAGGGCGGCAGGTGACTGCCCTGAAATGGCTTACCTGGACCCTCGCGGTGATGTCGGGATTGCTCTTTTTCGTCAAGCCTCATTCGTCCTATCTCGTCTTTGGATTGGTGCTGTTGGGCATTGGGACGGTCATCTCGGACGTCGGGAGCTCCCTATACAACGGCATGCTTGATGACGTTGCAGAGTCTGGCAAAGTCGGACGGATTTCCGGTCTCGGATCGGGTATGGGCTATCTGGGTGGGATTATTGCCTTACTCGTCATCTACATCGCCTGGATTAAACCAAAAGTGGGTTGGTTTGGAGTAACCAACCACGAAGGCATGAACATCCGCGTGGCGATGCTGTTTTGTGCGGTATGGATCCTGGCGCTGACCTTACCCACCTTTTGTGTCCTGCGCGATAACCCACGGCCGATCGAATCGTCTGAACCCCGGCCGCATGGTCTGCGGGCCCTCGGGCATTCCTACGCCGAGCTGTGGCGCAGCGTGGTGAGGATTTGGCACGTCAGCCGTAACACGATCATTTTCCTTATCGCTTCCGCCTTGTTCCGCGACGGGCTCAACGGCGTTTTCCAATTCGGTGGGCCACTCGCTCGTCAAACCTTTGGATTCAGTGCGTCAGGTGTACTCATCTTCGGTATTGTGGCCAATCTTATCGCCGGAATTTCCACAATCTTGCTGGGGCGCCTGGATGATCGCATCGGTCCGAAGCGACTCATCATTTTTTCACTGATCGTGTTGTCAGCGTGCGGTATGGGTGTTTTCATCGGCCACGCTGGTTCTGCCATGGTGTTTTGGGTGCTCGGCCTCATCATGTGTGGTTTCGTCGGACCAGCTCAGTCCGCGTCGCGAAGCCTCCTCACTCAGATCTGCCCGCCCGGGTACCAGGGAGAGGTCTTCGGTCTCTACGCGACCACTGGCAAAGCCGTCTCGTTCCTGGCACCGGCACTATTTGGCCTCTTTGTCACGGTGGGCCATGCCATCACCGGTGGTGACAACAACCAGTACTGGGGAATCATGGGCATCGTCCTCGTGCTATTGGCGGGGTTGGCGGCCACGATTCCGGTCAGCACTGCTGAGATCCGTGGCAAGACTCATACGAATTAGCCCTCAGCAGACCCGATTGACGTGCGTAGTGAAGTTATAGACCACAGACTTTCGACGACGACCCGGGTGATGCCGAACAGATGGGATCAGACTCCTCTAGCAGCCAGTCCGGGCGGGTCTGCTGGGTCAGAGGATTCGGCATAGCGAGCATTGCCTAAGCCAAGCGGGCCAGAACCCGCTCGCTATCGGTCAGCTGAACAGTTCGGGTTGGGAACCGATCTGCTTCTCATTACTCGATAACGGGTCACCGGAATCCAATGCATCGTTCGATCCGTCGGATACCGGATTACCCTTGTTAGACCCGTGACGGCGACTCCCGACTGCCAGAATCGGTTGACGTCCCTGATCACCGGAGCCGTCTCGACGCATATTAGGTGCTGGCAGTTCGATAGGCACCCCGGACGCGGCACAGGCCACGGCCGGATCGGGGCCGATCCAAGCGAACACCAGGGCCGTCTCTCCCTTGAGGAATCGCTGACACCTCATACCACCGGTGGCTCGTCCCTTGGGCGGGTACTGGTCGAAGGGGGTGAGTTTGATCGAGCCGGGTTCCTTACCTGCGGCGGCGGGGGAAGATGCGGCCACCGTTACCACCGAGGATCCGCGTCGGGGGGCAGCGCCAAAGAAAATCACTGGATCCTTGGCCTTGATACCGGCCACACCGCCACCCGAGCGTCCCTGCGGGCGCACTGCGGATGCAGGGAAGTGAAGCAGGGCGGCGCCCTGGGTGACGAAGCACAGCTCGAGGTCCTCGTCGCCCATTTCAACGGCACCGACGACCTCGTCACCGTCCTTAAGACCGATAACCTCCCAAGACTCCTTGCCGAGTAGTTCCGGGTTGACCCTCTTGACGATGCCGTTTCGGGTACCAAGAGCCAAGGAAGGGCCCTCTCCTGACAGGCTTGTCACGGCTAGAGCTCGCTCGCCCTTCTCCAAACCGACAAGGTCGGCTAGCGGGGTGCCACCGGCTACTGACGGCGCAGTTGCGGTTATCGGCAGGCTTGCGAGTTCGACAGCATGGACACGCACGAGACGACCGGCACTAGTAATGATGCCGAAATCACCACGGGCGGTGGTGCGAGCGCTAGAGATGATGACATCGTGAGTGGCCCTGTCCCCGCCGCTGGGAAGGCCGTCAGCGGTATCGATGCGGGCCAGCAAGCCAGTCGCCGACAGCAGTACCCAACATGGGTCGTCTGGCACCTCGAGGGGAGCCGATGCTGCTGCGACCGATGGCGCAGCTCCTAGCAGTACAGTGCGACGCGGGGTGCCGTATTTGGACGACACTTCGGCCAATTCCCCGGATACCACGCGACGTAGCTCAGCCTCATCACTGACGATGAGCGTTAGCCCTTCGATGCGTTCGCGCAGTTCACCACGCTCAGATTCCAGCTCAATAGTGGAGAACTTAGTCAGGCGGCGCAGCTGCATGTCCAGGATGTAGTTGGCCTGCACCTCGTCGAGGTCGAAGGTGCCCATGAGGCGGGTACGGGCTGCTGCGGCGTCTTCGGAGGAGCGGATGATCGCGATGACGTCGTCGATGTCGACGATGGCCAATAGCAGACCCTCGACGAGGTGCAGCCTGTCCTGGGCCTTGTTGAGTTGGAACTTCGTGCGTCGCAGGGTGACGTCGAGACGGTGGTCGAGGTAGACCTGCAACATTTCTAGCAGGCCTAAGGTGCGGGGTTGTCCCTCCACCAAACTTACCGCATTGATGGCGAAGGAATCCTCCAGCTTGGTAAGTTTGTAAAGCCGCTCCAGCAGGGCTTCAGGGTTGATGCCGTTCTTGACCTCAATGACCAGACGGGTGCCGTTGGTCAGGTCGGTGAGGTCCTTGACGTCGGCAATACCGGTGATCTTTTTGGACTGCACCAGGGTCTTAATCTGGTCGATGATTCGCTCTGGTCCGACCATGTACGGCAGCTCGGTGACGACGATGCCGCGGCGTCGTGGAGAAACCTTCTCGATGCGGGCGGTAGCACGGATCTTGAAGGAGCCACGGCCGGTGCGATAGGCGTCGGCGATGCCATCAAGACCGATGATTCGTCCACCGGTCGGCAGATCCGGTCCGGGCACGAACCTCATGATCTCGTCAAGGTCGGCGTCCGGATGATCGAGCATGTGACGGAGAGCTGCCACAACCTCGACGAGGTTATGTGGTGGGATGTTGGTTGCCATACCTACTGCGATACCCGAAGCCCCGTTGACGAGCAGGTTCGGGAAGGCGGCCGGCAACACTGAGGGCTCGGTCTCTTTGCCGTCGTAGTTAGGTTCGAAGTCAACGGTGTCTTCGTCGAGCCCATCGATCATGGTAAGAGCTGGCGGTGCCATCCGACACTCGGTGTAACGCATGGCAGCGGGGCCGGCGTCAAGGGACCCGAAGTTACCGTGACCGTCGACGAGGGGGAGCCTCATCGCCCACGGTTGGGCGGTGCGTACCAGGGCGTCGTAGATGGCAGCGTCGCCGTGGGGGTGCAGCTGGCCCATGACCTGTCCGACGACTCGCGCTGACTTCACATGGGGACGGTCCGGGCGAACTCCCATGTCGCCCATGGTGTAAAGGATGCGGCGCTGGACGGGCTTGAGGCCGTCCCGAGCGTCAGGAAGGGCGCGGGAGTAGATGACGGAGTATGCGTACTCCAGGAAGCTGTTCTCCATCTCGCGGGAGACGTCGACGTCGATAATGTTCTCGGTGAAGTCGTCATCCACCGTCTTTTTGGTCATCGTTACCTCCCAAGCAGCACGCGCTAACGACCTATTTTGGTTGATTGGCGCGAAATCTGCATATCAGGGCTGAGGGGGATCCTCGTGGTTGAGCACCTTGTCAAGGAGCGGAGCGAGCTGATCACCGTCGGGAGCGCGCACCAGCGGCGCAGATTCGGGGGTCCACTGCACTCGATGACGGTCCTCCAGCACGGTTGTTGTGCCATGGGCAAGCACCTGCTGGGTCGTCGAGAGTTCACGGATGGCGATGGCCCGGGTATGGCCCGGCTGAAGCTCGTCAAACTCGGAGTAAATCCGGATGTCGTGCTGTCCGTCATCACCGACGAGGACCCATTCAATGTCGGGGAAGTCACGAGCCAACTCGCGCAGAGCAGTGCGCTTGTGGTCTACCCCAGAACGGAACCATCCGGTGTTCGTCGGGCCCCAGTCGGTCAGCAACAAAGGCCCTTGCGGATACCCGTGGCGGGCCAGAAACCTTACCAAAAATGGGTAGGTATTCCACGCGCCAGTCGACACATAGACCACCGGGGCGTCGGGATGTCGTTCCAGGAGTTTCTGGTACATCCGTGCCATGCCGGGAATGGATTTGCGGGCCTGCTCGGTGAGCACGAAAGAGTTCCAAGCCGCGATGAGAGACCGGGGTAGGGAAGTAGAGATGACAGTATCGTCAATGTCAGAGATGATTCCGAATCGAGTGTTCCGGGACACCACGAGAACCTTTGCCGTCGTGGTATCACCGCTGGTTGACAAGGTGACTTCATGCCAGCCTGGTTGTAAACCGTGATTTTTGATGCGCACGTCGACGTATCCGGCACGGTCTGCTCGTACTGTGATCTTCTCACCGTTGACGTCAACGACGACCTCTGCGCCCGGGGCAGGCAGGCCGAGGAAGTTGCGCCAACCACGTTGGGACAATAACTCGATGGACAACAGATTTCGTCGAGTTAACGGAGATCGATCTGGCCGACGTTTCTGCTTCGGGTTTCGCCCGGGCGGACTGGTCAGGACGACTCGTCCGAGTACACGCAGATGGGTGGCCGATCCATAACTGCGGTAACCGATGACGCACGGCACCCAGCCTCGTCTGCGCAGTGTCGTGTTGAGGCGCCTATGGACGGCATCCTCGACTCGGGCTCCGATGAACGGCCGGTTCGACATGTCTTGGAGATTACTGGATCAGGCGTCATCGTGGGACGATGGGCCGGTGAGTCAGTCTGCCGATCAAGCCCGAGTCCCTCTGCCGGCTGCATTAGCAGCCGAGATCCAATCCTGCGGATTCTTCCCAGAGCTGGTTATTGACCTCGCTGAGACCTCTTTGGCGGGGGACGAAGTTCTCGACCATCTGCTGCACCTAGAGGCGACCTTCGATAACGACGAGGTTCATCGTCATCTCACCCTGATCCTGCGTACTGCTACCCGTATGCTGATTAGCCACACCGACGAGCGCGCAGAGGGAGGCCAGTTGCAAGCCGTCACCTCGAGCGAGTCCATCCCGCTATCTCACGTGAGTTCGGTGGTGCTGACGCGGGTCGTGCAGCACCCTGACCGATTCGGTACAGATCCTGCGTCGACCACGGTTGAAGCCTGGCTCCAGATGACGTGGGGGGCTGTCTCACGACTTGAACTCGAGCCAGCCACGTGCGGGGACCCGATGTGCACCGCAAACCATGGCTATACCGGTACATTCAGTGGAGATGACATCGTCATCAGGATGAGCCCGGCTGCCGACGGTGCCGACCAAGTTGAGCGTCTCATGGGATTCGCGACGCGGATGCAGGCCGTCACTGGAGCAGCCCGATGAGTTCCCTGCTTGCTGCTGATCTTATGCCGCCCGGTCCCGGGACCCTTTCTGATCTGGTGCCCGCGATGGGTCAGGCGTTGACAGGCGGGGGGCCGGCCGGCCTGGGGTTGCCTGATGCGACACGGTACGTGTTCCTGCTGGTTGATGGAATGGGCCAGGAGAACCTCGAGCAGTTTCGCCATCTTGCCCCAACTCTGTCGGAGATGGAGAACTGCCACGACCTGACTTGTTATGTGCCCTCGACGACGGCTACTTCGCTGAGCTGTATCGGTACCGGAGCGGTTCCCGGGCGCCATGGCGTTGTTGGCTACACCTTCCGCGCGCCGTCTGGTCGCGTCATGAACGCCTTGAGCTGGGTCAATGGGGATGATCCCGAGGTCATCCAGCCGCACCCTACGGCGTTTGAGTCACTAGTTGCTGCTGGGGTGACGGTGAGCAGCGTCGGCCCAGCACGCTTTCAGCGATCGGGGTTGACGCGCGCGAGTCTACGTGGGCCGCGATTCATTCCCATCCGTGACGAAGGCGATGTCGATGAGCGTGTCTACAAAACCCTTAAAGCCTCACGTTCGGGTGACGCTTCACTGACGTACGTGTACGAGCGCTCGCTTGACCACGTTGGGCATGGTGAAGGATGGCAGTCGGCAGCATGGAGATTGCGGCTCATGTGGGTTGATGAGCTCGTTGGTGCTCTTCTCGATGAGCTCGATCCTGGAACCGCCCTGGTCGTCACTGCTGATCACGGCATGGTTGACGTCCCCGGCGACCACCGCGTCATGGTGGAGGACGAGGGTGGACTGCTCGCTGACGTTGACCTGTTGGCTGGTGAGCCTCGGTTCCGCCACATTTACACTCGTCGTCCCGATGAGGTCGCGCAACGATGGCGACGCGTACTCGGGGATCGTGCTCAGGTTGTCATTGGCGACGATGCTGTTGCGGCTGACCTGTTTGGACCAGTTGACGTGTCCACCCGTTCCCGTTTCGGTGACGTACTAGCGATTACTCGTGGTGATTGGGCCATCATGAGCCGCGCTACCCCCAAGGAACTCACCCTCGTGGGCATGCACGGATCGCTCACTCCGTGTGAAATGCGGATCCCATTGCTGGCCCAGATCTGTGAAGGATGAGGATGGCTGAGCTTGTTTTCCACACCGGTCCGATGGACTCTGGCAAGTCCACCCTCGCACTGCAGATGGACCATGCGCAGTCCGCTCACGACCGCCAAGGGGTGCGATACGCGATGCACGACCGCTCTGGTGGGGCTCGGATCACCTCGCGGATTGGTCTGAGTGTCGAAGCTGTCGAGGTCACTGACTCCCTGGACCTCTACCAGGACATCGTCTCGCGGTTGAGTCGCGGAGGACGAATTGATTACCTCATTTGCGACGAGGCCCAGTTCTACCGAACTAAGCAGATCGACCAGCTGGCTCGAGTCGTCGATGACCTCGACATCGACGTCTACTGCTTCGGAATCCTGGCCGATTTTCGGACAGAGCTATTTCCCGGATCAAAACGCCTCGTTGAGTTGGCCGACCGCGTCGTTGAGCCCCCGGTCTCACCGTTGTGCTGGTGCGGCCGTCCTGCCACCCATAATGCCCGCATCGTGGATGGGAAGTTGGTGCGTGAGGGTGACCAGGTCGGCGTCGGAGACATCGGTGGTGGATCAGAGATCCATTATGAGGTTCTATGCCGCCGTCACCACCGTCAAGGGATTACCGGGGAAGTTTCCAGGGCGACCTTGTCGGAGCAGACCCTACCTTTTGATGGCTCCGGGTCCTGACGAGCATGGCCCCAGGGTTCGCGTGCGGTCAAGGATTTTCCCGCGGTGGGTGGGATATCAGGTATGCGGGGTGGGTCCGCCGAACATGATCTCATCCCAAGAAGGGATCGACGCCCGCCTCGATTTACGCGGTTTGCGCTTCTTGCGGGGGCGGCTACCCTCCTCGACGAGGGCGTCCTGCTGGGGAGTGTCATCGGCAGCTTGAGCTGACGCTTGTGAGCGAGAAGTCGAAGTCGAGGTCGAGGTCTTCTTCGTCGATGTGCGTGGCTTCGACGCCGCAGTATCCTGCGCAGAGGTGTCGTCATGGGGTGGCTGGGCCTCGCTTTTCCCCCCAGCCTGATCTGGTTGGGATGTCTCGATAGCATGCGGAGCCCCGGCTGGCTGGGGAGCCTGAGGCGTAGCTGGCTCAGGATCGTGATTTACCTCCGGATGAGACGCAGCGTCAAGGACTGGGGTGGCGAGACCTTCATAGATGTTGACCGAGTCCTCTTGAAACCCGGCAAGCATCTCGTAGAGCATGTCGGTGTCAGCTGGGGACGAGGTGTCGAAGTCGTAGACCCCGTCGTGCTTCGTCATTCCGGCGACTGCCTCAGGATCAGCGGTCTGGCTTTGACGGTTACTGACGGCCCGCACGATCGCCAGCTCGTCGTTGAGATCGAGGGTTGGTTCCTGGTCAGGGTCTGAAGCCCCTTCAGGTAAGGGTTCGGCAGGCGCCGGGGAGCGATCGTTGACGAGCCACCGCGCACCGGCATCCTCGGGGGAGGTGTGGCGTCCCTTGAGATCGAACCGGAAGGTCGCAGAGTGGGGAGCGTCCTCCGTGGAAGCTGGCCATCGCGCCTCAAGGGCCCAGGTACGGTCCTCATGGCGCCAGGATCGCCAGGAGATTGTCGCCTCAGGGATCGAGTTGGCCCTGGCGACTCGCGAGATCACGGTACCTAACGTGCGGTGCGATCCGGGTGCGCCGGCGCGGCGAACCGGGCATGTCATGGCAACCTCGATGATGTGGTCCAACTCAGCAAGGACCGGCACCGCGAATGGTTCCACCTGATCGACGCCGACGCCCGCCTCAACGGCCACTTCCTCGACAGTGGCCCCAGAACGGATCCGCGATTGAATCTCGCGGGGGCTCAGAGCGCTGTCCATCGTCCACCTTCCCTCCCGACCTTGGTGGCTGGGGTTTGGCTGTGTGAGTCACCAACTTACTGCCTTCGGGCGTGATGCTACCGCCCAGATGCCATTGCGCGCTGTCTGCTGACTTGACAGGTGTGATACACAAGGGGGCGAATATTGTGCGGTCGCAGCTCGCAGCAAGCGAGTTGTCGACGTCTCGAGTCCTTATTGGAAGGTGACCATGGCTACCGATTATGACGCTCCGCGTAAGACTGATGAGGAGGTCAGTGAGGACTCCATCGAGGAACTCAAGAACCAGCGCAACGATAAGAACTCTGGAAAGGTCGACGAGGACGAGGTCGAGGCCGCTGAGGCTTTCGAGCTGCCTGGTGCTGACCTTTCTCATGAGGAGTTGACTGTTCGTGTCCTTCCTCGTCAGTCCGGCGAATTTACCTGTGCGTCGTGCTTTCTCGTCAAGGGACGTTCTCAGCTAGCTGAGGAGCGCGACGGCCAGTTCTACTGCGTCGACTGCGTTTGATCTCCTAGGAGAACGAACGGACCCCCGCCCAGAGTGGCGTGGGTCCGTTGCTGTTGTCATGGGGGACGATCAGTCGTCGTCTTCGGCATCGAGATTTTTGCCTGTGATGGGGTTGACAGCGCTGAACTTCATCCAACGTTTATTGACGAAGCGGTGCATGAGCAGTTGAGATCCGGCAATGCCGATGCCGCTAGCGAGCGCCCACGAAAGTGCCTTCGTCGTCGAGATCTCGGGGTCGTCGGGTTGAGGGGTCTCCTCGTCGCCAGTGACATACTTCCACACGCCTTCGACGACCTTCTGACTCACAATGGTGGTGACCGCGCCAAGGGCGCCGGCGTAAACCTTCCATAGGATCTTTTCTGGGATCATGCTGTCATCATATGGCGTGACGGTCCGTCGATTAGGCTGTGATGGTGAATTTCCCTTCAGGATCAGTGGTCTACTCCGAGAGGCTCTGGGCGCCGTTGTCGTGGTGGCTTATTGGGGCTGCCGTGGCGCTCTCGCTTATCGTCGCAATTGGAGCATGGACGAGCCTGGCTACCGGGGGCATCGTGGCTGTCATCGTTGTGGTGGTGGTCGTCGCGGCTTTCATCAAGGCTGGAAGCGTGCGGATTGTGGTCACTGAAGAAGGATTTGGCGTTGGGCGTTCCTGGATTGAGTGGCGTTGGGTCGATCGGGTGCGGGGTATGGATGCCCAGACCATGAACTCGGTGATGCGGTCCAGCCATCAGGTGGGGTCGTTTTTGGTGACTCGGCCGTGGATTAGATCTGGGCTCGTTTTGAGGCTTGCCGACCCTGCTGATCCTCATCAGGCGTGGATCGTGAGTACACGTCGTCCTGACAAGCTGGCGGCCATTGTCGGTGAGTACGTTGTGGTGCCGGGATCCCCCTCCAGCTCCGAGAACTCTATGGAGGACAACCATGGCTGATGTCGTTGTGCCCACTGTGGCGGTTCCCGAGGCGATGCCTCGATATGCCATGCCTGGCGATGCCGGTGCCGACCTCACCTGCCGCCACGATGTCGATCTAGCCCCTGGGGAACGGGCGATGGTTGAGACGGGAGTGCGTGTCGCCCTGCCTGACGGTTATGTCGGTTTCGTCAATCCCCGGTCGGGCTTAGCCGCGCGTCACGGGCTATCGATCGTCAATGCGCCCGGAACGATCGATTCTGGGTACCGCGGGCAGATTAATGTGCTGCTCGTCAATACCGATCCGCGGGAGCCAGTACATCTTGATGCTGGTTCCAGGATCGCCCAACTCGTCGTCGTCCCGGTAGTGGAGGCTATCTTTGAGCCGGTCGAGGATCTCGACGATACTGAGCGCGGGCAAGGAGGCTACGGTTCCACCGGCGTTTCTGCTATGCCTCCGGTTGATGGATAGACTGCATTCGTTGACACCACAGTGTCGGTCGAGGAAGGACACAATGTTCGGTCGCAAGAAGCGTAACGACGACGTCGAGACGGATGAAGTCATCGACGAGGATCTCGAAACTACTGAGGAGGCTCTGGACGACCTCGACGCCAAGGAGGCCCCCGAAGAGGATGAGTCCAGTGAGGAGGAAGACACCTCCGCCTACCGAATTAACCTCGATCGCGAAGACGGGCCCTTCGATATTGACGAGGTTGATCTCGACGCTGACGACGTAGAGCGGATCGACTTCGGTTCCCTCATCGTTACCCCATTTGAGAATATGCAGATGCAGATCCAGCTGGATCAGACCTCGGGTGCTGTGCAGAGCCTGCTCGTCGTCCAGGGCAATTCGGCTATTGAGATTGCTCTGTTTGCCGCTCCCGCTTCAACCCTCATGATCGATGAGGTCCACGAGGAGATGGTGCGAGGCACTGAAGTCCAGGGAGGTGAAGCCAACGTCGGCCCCGGCCCGATGGGTGCTGAGCTGCGTCGTATCGTTCCGATGAAGGGCCCCGACGGTGAGGACGGCTACCACGTCTCCCGCACCTGGTTGGCCCAAGGGCCACGCTGGTTGCTGCGTGGTGTCCTTATGGGCGAGTCGGCATTGGGCGAGAAGCTCGATGCCACCGGGCAATTGCTGCTGGAGTTTTTCTGCAACCTTGTGGTGCATCGTGACGACAGCCCGCGCGTCCCTGGCGACGTTATCCCTCTGAGGGTGCCTGAGGGGTTGCATCCAGAGGAGTCCTGATCATGGTTCGAGGCACCGATGCTCGTGCTCATCGTGAGTCGACGCTTCGTCGAGTGCTGCACCATGTGACGGCGTCCAACGAGGCCCTAGCTGATGACGATCTGCAGCGTTCTAGTCTTGATGCTGGGGCGTCAACGATTGCCGAGGCTAAATTGCGTACTCGCGCATCCCTCCAAGGCCGCATCGAGGTGCTGACCCTGAACCCACGTGGGAACAATCGGTGGTTGGAAGCGGAGCTCAGGGATGGCAGCGGTGCGGTGACTCTCATTTGGATGGGGCGCAGGCGCATTCCCGGTCTGCGGGCTGGTCGACACGTGAACGTTGAGGGGATGATCACCGAGGCTGATGGACGTCGGGTTATATACAACCCCAGGTACACGATTCTTCCCGACTGAGAAGTAGCTTCGGCGGGCCTTGCGATTTCCGCCCGCCTCACGGCCTAGTCAACTCCCACTGGGCGTGAGGTTTGTCATGGTTAGCGTGGTGCCAGCAGGTCAACCAGATCGGGCTCGTAATTGGGCGAGATCATAAAGAGCAGCTCATCGCCAGCCTCCAACGCGGCCTCACGTTCGGGCGCTCGGCCTTGCCCATCGCGGATAATGGCGACCAGAACTGCGTCTCCTGGCATCGAGATGTCTCGAATACGATCACCGACTCGGGGCGAATTGTCAGGCAGGGTGAGCTCCACAAGGTTCGCGCGTCCCTTCTGAAAGGTAAACAGGCGCACCAATTCACCGACGGTAATGGCTTCCTCGACCAAAGCAGCCATTAGCCGAGGGGTTGAAACGGCAACATCGACGCCCCACACCTGGTCGAACATCCACTCGTTCCCGGGGTGATTGACACGGGCAACTGTCCTTGGCACCCCAAACTCAGTCTTCGCGAGCAGGGAGTGCACCAGATTGACCTTGTCATCGCCCGTGGCTGAAATAGCGATATCACAGTTGTCGATGCGGGCCTCTTCCAAGGTAGCCAGCTCACATGCGTCCGCGCACAGCCATTCCGCCTCGGGAACGGTGTCGGGCTTCATAGCTTTCGGGTTCTTGTCGATAAGCAGGATCTGGTGTCCATGAGCGGTGAGCTCACGGGCAATGGATCGGCCGACATTACCGGCTCCAACGATGACGATTCTCACGATTCTCCTTGCCTCGGGTGAACGGCGTTGTCCGTGACGATCAACGTTTGACCGGCGGCTTGGCCAATAGGCCCTCGATCTCGGTGATGCGCTCGACCTCGACTGCGGCATAGACGACGTCGCCATCCTGCAGCAAGGTGGCTCCGTCGGGGACCATGCCTTGACCGAACCTCAATAGAAATGGCAGCGGGGTGTGGATGCGATCCTGAATAGCGGAGATTTTCATCCCGACCCAGTCGGTATGGGTGTTGACACGGATCAAACGGACCTGGCCGGATGGGTCGCGCCACGCCGGCTCAGATCCCTCCGGCATGAGACTGCGCAACACTTGGTCGGCAGCCCACCGCACGGTAGCTACCGTGGGGATCCCAAGACGCTCATAGACTTCAGCCCGGCCCTGGTCGTAGATGCGGGCGACGACGTTGTCGATGCCGAATTCCTCGCGAACCACTCTGGCAGACAGGACGTTGGAATTGTCGCCGCTGGAAACAGCGGCGAATCCATCAGCTTCTCGAATTCCAGCTTTTTCGAGTACAGAACGGTCGAATCCGACGCCTTTGACTGTGCGCCCTTTAAAGTCAGGTCCCAAGCGGCGAAACGAGTTGTCGTCAATGTCAATGACTGACACGTCGTGCCCGCGCTTCTCCAAGAGGATGGCTAAGCTTGATCCAACTCGGCCACACCCCATAATGATGATGTGCACGTGACCCCTCCTCATGGGTGGCGCTGGCACCCATCTGTGTCGTAGTTGTCGGTGCTATTGTGCCGCGTTCTGGTCTAGCTGTCTCGTTTGCGGGCGTTTGTCGACCTGACGATGATGAGGTTGCCGGATGGGATGGTGGTGGCGACGTGCCGATGATGTCGCACGCAAGTAGAGTGGCCCGCCGTGAAGGTTTTCCAAGCCGTCAAAAGGGTGCTCATCGGGCGCAAACTCGAGAGCAGTGCGCTGGGCGAGACCCTCCTTCCGAAGCGGATCGCGCTGCCCGTGTTCGCCTCTGATGCGCTCTCGAGCGTGGCATACGCTCCCGACGAGATCCTTATTACCTTGTCTTTGGCTGGTACTGCCGGGTTCGCGTTCTCGTGGAAAATTGGTATTGCCGTCGCCTTGGTCATGCTCATTGTGGTAATGAGCTACCGCCAGACGGTGCACGCTTACCCCTCAGGCGGTGGCGATTATGAGGTTGCGACAGTCAACCTGAGTCCACGTTTTGGGCTCGTGGTGGCCAGCGCGCTTCTCGTCGATTATGTGCTGACAGTGGCCGTTTCGGTGTCGTCGGGTGTCCAGAACGCCGAGGCGATGATCCCCGGACTCGCTGGTCATGAAGGTGTTGCAGCGGCCGTCGTTATAGCTGTTCTCACCGCCATGAATTTACGAGGTGTGAGGGAATCAGGAACATTTTTTGCTGTCCCAACCTATGCTTTCATGATCTCGGTGATCTGCATGGTGGTGTGGGGACTCACGAGGATCTTCGTCCTAGGAGACAATCTTCGCGCCCCAACCGCAGATTTCACCGTCGTCGGTGCACCGAAGTACACCGGCTTGGTCGGTGTTGCTTTCGTCGTTCTTATGGCGCGTACTTTCTCGTCAGGCTGTGCCGCACTGACAGGGGTCGAGGCGATCTCCAACGGTGTGCCGTCTTTCCGTGAACCGAAGTCAAAGAACGCCGCCACGACGTTGGCGATGCTTGGCGGGATTGCCGTCTCGATGCTTATGGGCATTCTCGTCTTGGCCAGTGTCACCGGTGTCAAGATGTTCGATGAGACGGGGGAGTCACATCTCGTCGATACGCATGGACACGCTGTTAAAGAGCAAGTGACGGTTGTTGGTCAGTTGGCGCGTACCGTCTTCTACGACTCGTTCAAACCGGGCTTCTACATCATGATCGTCTGTACGATGATCATCTTGTTCTTGGCTGCCAACACCGCCTTCAACGGTTTCCCGGTGCTGGGCTCGATCCTCGCCCGTGACGGCTTCCTGCCGCGTCGTCTCCATGCCCGCGGTGACCGTCTCGCCTACTCCAACGGCATCTTGACCCTTGCCACCGGTGCCATCATTTTAGTGCTGGTTTTTAACGCCTCCGTGACAGCGCTTATCCAGCTATACGTAGTTGGAGTTTTTATCTCCTTCACAGTGAGCCAGACCGGCATGATGCGCCACTGGACGCGCCTGCTGCGTACCGATACTTCGGCCGGGACCAAGGAACGTCGCCGCTGGCAGCACTCAAGGATCATTAACGGCATTGGCTTGGTCGGGACCGGCATCGTTCTGATCATCATCTTGGCGTCGAAGTTCATTCATGGCGCTTATCTGGCACTTATTGCGATGGCCGTGGTGTACGTGCTCATGACGTCGATTAAGAAGCATTACGACTCGGTGGCCCGCGAGTTGGAGCTCAATAGCCCGTCTGATCGCGCCTTGCCCTCGCGCGTACATGCGGTGATCATGATTTCTGACCTCAACAAGCCGACGATGAGGGCTATACAGTTCGCGAAGGCTACTGTCCCAACTTTCTTGGAGGCTGTCATCGTCGACGTCGACCCCGACGCTACGGAGCGCCTGCTGGAGCGCTGGGACGAGGAGGACATCGACATCCCCCTCAGGATCATTGCTTCCCCATATCGTGAGATCACCAACCCGTTAATCGATCACATTCGCCGTATCCGCAGCGAAAATCCGCGAGACATGGTCGAGGTCTTTATTCCGGAGTACGTTGTTGGCCACTGGTGGGAACATCTACTGCACAACCAGACGGCGCTCGTCGCGCGTGCCCGGCTGCACTTTATGCCGGGTGTGCTGATCTCCTCAGTTCCTTACCAGTTGCGTAGCTCAGCGATTCTCGAAAAGCGTTGGAAGCGTAACGATCCTCGTTCTTGGCGGGATCCTGGTGCCACCATCACTCCCCGGCGTTGAGATGCCACCGAGGGCCTTAGACTTAGATAAATGCATGAGTCTGTTGGTGCGTCCCAGGGCGATGAATTCGACCTTGGTATGGGCAATATCGCTCACGGTGGTTATTGCGTGGCGCGTCTCGATGGCAGGGTAGTCTTCGTCCGCGGCGCGTTGCCGGGGGAGGAGGTCCGGGTTCGGCTGACCGACATATCGAAGGCTTCGCACTGGTTTGGACAGGCTGTCGACGTCATCTCGGCCGATTCGCATCGCGTTGTTCCGCCATGTCCAGTGGCGGGAGAGTGTGGGGGTTGCGACTTCCAGCACGTCGATGTTGAGTTTCAGCGCGAGCTCAAGCGGCGTGTCGTCGCTGAGCAACTCAGTCGCCTCGCTGGGATTAAGTGGGCGGGGACTGTGGAGGCTGCTACCGGTTCCTCCGATGGTCTGGGCTGGCGTACGCGCATGCAGTATCGCAGCCTCAACCAGCGTCCAGCGCTGCGTCGTCATCGTAGTCATGATTTAGTACAAGTTCCCGAAGGCGGTTGCCCGATCGCGCACCCTGCGGGCCGCTCTGCTGCTGAAGCTGCCTGTAATACGGCTGAGCACGCGATTGTCATGGTGACTAGTTGTCTGAGCGAGGATCCGGAAGTGAGCGTCATTGCAGATGGGCAGCTTGTTGCTGGCGGTGAGACAATGACAGCTCATGTTGGCCAACGTCGGTGGAAGGTCGGCGCTGGTGGGTTTTGGCAGATGCATCCGGGGGCTGCTGAAGCCTTGGCGGATGCAGTTATCGGTGGCCTGAAACCCCAGCAGGGTGACGAAGCTCTTGATCTGTATTGCGGTGTTGGACTCTTCGCAGGACTCTTGGCCGATCGTGGAGTTCGAGTCCGTGGTGTTGAGGTATCGCGTCAGGCAGTTGCGTTGGCGCGACGCAACGTGCCGGGCGGCCGTTTCACCGCTGGCCGCGTGGAGCGAGTGCTACCTCGGATGGCGCCTAAAGCCAACATTGTGGTGCTGGATCCGCCACGCAGGGGTGCTGGGAAAACTGTCGTCCAGGCTGTGGCTCGGACTTCGCCTCGGGCGATCGCTCATGTCGCCTGTGACCCGGCCGCCTTGGCTCGCGATCTGCACTTGTTCGACGTCAACGGGTATCTGCCTCGATCAATCCGTGCTTTTGACGTCTTCCCGATGACTCATCACGTCGAAGCCGTGGCGATTTTGGAACCGAAGGTCTGAGATGGCAGGCCCAGTTCCGAAATGTCCGCTACGTCCCGGGGACCCATGCAGTCTGTGTCAGCTGTACGTGACGGGTCCGCAAGATTGCGGGTTGGTGTACCTCGTTATGGGCGACGATGCTCTGCGAGATGAGCTCGTGAAGTCGAGAAAAGCAGCACGTAGAAAGGCAAACAAGCCACCGGAGGTCAGCCGTCTTGATACGACGGACGATGATGAGTTAGGCACAGATCCCCGACTCGAAGGACTCGACTGAATGTACATTCCCAACTGAGCCTTCCCTTAGTTGGAGGTGGCTTCTCGGCAAGGTATCTTGACGTCAAGATACCTTGTTCCGCCACGAGGGCGGGACTCGACGCGAGATGATGAGAACCGCATCGACCAGTCAGGAGTCCACATGAGTGTCAACAGCTTCGACGCGAGGCGAATCCTCGACGTCGACGGCCAGTCTTACGAGATCTACGACATCACCAAGGTTGATGGTTCCGACAACCTTCCGTATAGCCTCAAGGTTCTGCTTGAGAACCTGTTACGCACCGAGGATGGCGCCAACATCACGGCCGAGCAGATCACTGAACTAGGTCATTGGGACGCCGAAGCCCAGCCGTCCAAGGAGATCCAGTTCACTCCGGCCCGCGTTATTATGCAGGACTTCACCGGCGTGCCTTGTATCGTCGACTTGGCCACCATGCGCGAGGCTGTTGCCGACCTCGGTGGTGATCCTCGCAAGGTCAACCCACTGTCACCGGCCGAGATGGTCATTGACCACTCCGTCATCGTTGAGCGCTTTGGCACTCCGGAAGCCTTCGAGCAGAACAAGGACATCGAGTACCAGCGCAACCGTGAGCGTTACCAGTTCCTACGTTGGGGCCAGACTGCGTTCGAGAACTTCCGCGTCGTTCCGCCGGGCACTGGCATCGTTCACCAGGTCAACATCGAACACCTTGCCCGGGTGACCTTCGTCCGTGACGACGACGGCACCAAAGTCGCCTACCCAGATACCTGTGTGGGCACCGACTCCCACACCACCATGGTCAACGGGCTAGGCGTCGTTGGCTGGGGTGTTGGCGGCATCGAGGCTGAGGCCGCCATGCTCGGTCAGCCAGTCTCCATGTTGGTTCCGCGCGTCGTTGGCTTCAAGCTCTCCGGTGAGCTGCGTGATGGCGTCACCGCCACCGACCTCGTCCTGACGATCACCCAGATGCTGCGTGAGCATAAGGTCGTCGGTAAATTCGTCGAGTTTTACGGTCCTGGCGTTGCGGCTGTGCCGCTAGCTAACCGCGCCACGTTGGGCAATATGAGCCCCGAATACGGGTCGACTATTGCTGTCTTTCCGATCGACGATGTCACCCTGGACTACCTGCGTCTTACTGGTCGCGACGAGTCACAGGTCAAGCTCGTCGAGGCCTATGCTAAGGCCCAGGGTATGTGGCACGATCCGCAGCATGAGGCCCGCTATTCCGAATACATAGAACTCGACCTCTCGACAGTCAAGCCCTCCATCGCTGGCCCGAAGCGCCCGCAGGACCGCATCCTTATCTCTGAGGCCAAGGAATCTTTCGAAAAGACTGTTGGTGACTACACCACCAACCCTGGTGCGGCCGTTCCCGTTACCCTCGCTGACGGTCGCTCCTTCGAGCTACGCAACGGTGCCGTGACGGTCGCCGCTATCACCTCGTGTACCAATACTTCGAACCCGAGCGTCATGATCGCTGCCGGTCTCGTTGCCAAGAAGGCCCACGAGTTGGGCTTAGCTCCGAAGCCGTGGGTCAAGACATCGCTGGCTCCGGGCTCCCAAGTCGTCACTGACTACTTTGAGCGTGCGGGGCTTTCTGAACACCTTGCTGCGATGGGTTTTGACCTCGTTGGCTATGGCTGCACTACCTGTATTGGCAACACCGGCCCGCTCATTCCTGAAGTCTCGGCTGCCATCAATGAGAACGATCTGGCCGTCACGGCCGTCCTGTCTGGCAACCGCAACTTCGAGGGTCGCATCAGCCCCGACGTCACGATGAACTACCTAGCCAGCCCGCCGTTGGTTGTCATCTACTCGATTGCCGGCACGATGGACATCGACCTCAACAATGACGTTCTCGCCACCACCCCGGACGGCCGTGAGGTTCGTTTGGTTGATCTGTGGCCCTCTACCGAGGAGATTGAGGAGATCGTCGGGTCGTCTATCTCCGCCGAGATGTACTCAGAGCGTTACGCTGACGTCTTCGATGGCGGCCCGCGCTGGAAGGAGCTCGATACCCCCGAGGGCGAGACCTTCGCTTGGGACCCGGCTTCTACCTATGTACGTAAGCTACCGATCTTTGACGGTATGAAGGCTGAGCCGGAGCCGGTTGGTGACATCACCGGCGCTCGCGTGCTGCTCAAGCTGGGTGACTCGGTCACCACTGACCACATTTCCCCGGCGGGCAACATTAAGTCTGATTCCCCGGCCGGCCAGTGGTTGGCTGGCAATGGCGTCGAGCGCCGCGACTTCAACTCCTATGGTTCCCGGCGTGGGAATCACGAGGTCATGATGCGTGGCACCTTCGCTAATATCCGACTGCGCAATCAGCTCGCCCCAGGAACTGAGGGTGGCTTCACCCGTGATTTCACCAAGGCTGACGGGCCTGTCACGACGGTGTACGACGCCTCGGTGAATTACCGCGAGCAAGGCATCCCGCTGGTCGTCTTGGGTGGTAAGGAGTACGGTTCTGGTTCCTCGCGTGACTGGGCTGCCAAAGGCACCCAGCTGCTCGGTGTCAAAGCGGTTATCGCTGAGAGTTACGAGCGCATCCACCGCTCCAACCTCATCGGAATGGGCGTCCTGCCGCTGCAATTCCCGGAGGGCCAATCAGCCGCTTCCCTCGGTCTGACTGGCGAGGAAACCTTCGCGATTACCGGTGTCGACAAGATTAACGAGACGATCCCGGAGGCGGTCCACGTCAAGGCCGTCAACGGTGAGGTCGTCGAGTTTGACGCGGTCGTGCGCATTGACACCCCTGGGGAACGGCTATACTACCTTAACGGTGGCATCTTGCAGTATGTGCTGAGGAACATGGCACGTAGTTGATGTACTGGGGCGGGAATCGGGTGGTTCCCGCCCCATATTGTGTTCGAGATTGTGTTCGAGCCTCAGATATCCTTCAGTAATAAGACCCGCCTCTTGTCCTCAAAGCAGTGCGGGGTTGGCCCCTCCCTCGTGATCGGCCGGCCAGCTCCAGTTTCTGGGGTAGTGGTGAGGACCTTGGCCCGGCTCACTCTCAGCTATGCGCGGTGGTCTTTGGCACCATCCGCGCGGGCCCACTCCATCTCTGAGAAGGAGACGAGATAGTGAGCGTGAGGCGAAATGGAGCGCTAAGGAGGCACAGTGTGACAGCGGTAGGTCCTAAGATGCCACGTATGGCTCTTCTCGACGACATCGGCTGTCCCGACGACGTGAGGAAACTCACCACTAAGCAGGCCGAGGATCTCGCCGAGGAAATTCGTGCCTTTCTTATCGACAAAGTATCGCGTACCGGTGGTCACCTCGGGCCGAATCTCGGCGTCGTTGAGTTGACGATCGCCTTGCACCGGGTGTTCGACTCACCCCACGACCCCATCATCTTTGACACCGGTCACCAGAGCTACGTCCATAAGATCCTTACCGGGCGCGCGAACGGTTTTGAGAAGCTGCGCCAGCGTGGAGGACTTTCCGGGTATCCCAGTCGCGCGGAATCTGTCCATGATTGGGTGGAAAACTCCCACGCTTCGGCCTCGTTGTCTTGGGCCGAGGGCATGGCCAAGGGATTTCTTTCTCAGGGTGAGGATCGCACCGTCGTCGCCGTCATTGGTGACGGAGCGTTGACGGGCGGAATGGCATGGGAGGCGCTGAACTCCATCGCCGACCAGCAGGGCCTTCGTCTAGTCATTGTCGTTAACGACAATGGCCGTTCCTACACCCCGACAGTGGGGGGGTTGGCGAACCAACTTGCCATTATCCGCACTGATCCTCACTACGAGGAAGCTCTCGACCGGATGAAGCGGCATGTCACCGACAAGCCACTCGGCAAGCAGGTTTTCGGTCTCATGCATGCCGCTAAGGCCGGTGTTAAAGACGCCCTCATCGGCAATGGGATTTTCTCCGATTTGGGTATCAAGTACCTCGGCCCGGTTGACGGCCACGATGTCCCCTCTGTCGAACGAGCCCTCGAGCTTGCTAAGCGCTATGGGCATCCCGTCATCGTCCATGTGATGACGACCAAGGGCAAGGGATTTGCTGCTGCTGAGGCTAATGAGGAGGATCATTTTCACGCTGTCGGAAGGATTGACCCAGTCACTGGTGCATCTCTTAAGGCTTCCGGCGGTGCTTCGTGGACCCAGGTTTTTGCTGGCGCCATGGTTGAGTTGGGGGAGAGGCGCCCCGATATTGTCGGGGTGACCGCCGCCATGCTTCACCCCGTCGGTCTCGCACCGTTCGCAGCCCGACACCCGGATCGGGTTCTCGATGTCGGTATCGCCGAGCAGCATGCGGTGACATCTGCTGCTGGCATGGCCGCCGCAGGGTTACACCCCGTTGTGGCTCTCTACTCGACCTTCCTCAATCGTGCTTTTGACCAGCTCCTTATGGATGCCGGGTTGCACCATGCGGGTGTGACTATCGTGCTGGATCGGGCTGGTATCACAGGTACTGACGGCGCATCTCACAACGGTATGTGGGATATGGCTATGTGCGGGATTGTTCCTGGTCTGATGCTGTCGGCCCCACGTGACCGTCAGCACCTCGTGTCCGTGTTCAATGAAGCCGTCGACATTGACGACCGTCCTACAGTCATCCGGTATTCCAAGGACCCCATACCTGACGACATCCGCATTGTGACCTCTCATGACGGTCTCGACGTGTTGTGTGATGGTCCTGAGGATGGGATTCTTCTCGTCGCCCACGGTCAGCTTTGTGCAGAGGCTCTCGCCGCAGTAGATCAACTCGACTTCCCGGTTCGCGTCGTCAGCCCCAGGTGGTCCCTCCCCGTGTGTGGCGGGCTTATTGAGGAGGCTGCAAGAGCTCGCGCAGTTGTCAGTGTTGAAGACGGGCTAGTCGTTTCCGGGCTCGGATCTCATCTGGCTGATGTGTTGTCGCAGCGGGGTATGTGGCGACCAATACGTAGCCTCGGCATTTCGCAGCGCTACCTCGATCACGACTCGCGTTCGGCGATCATAGCTGAGCTTGGTTTAGATTCTCGAGGTATCGCTGATGCCGTCAGCCAACTGGTTGCCCAACTTGATGGTGAGTGCTCGTGAAGGGGATGCCGGGATTCACAGCGTGGCCATAACCTCGCTTAGCGGCCTCGCGAGAATCTCCCGTTGCCACGGCCGTGCGCCGAGCCCCTCCAAGAAAACGTCAACCCCCTCGACTGAACAATCCTCAGGCGGTTGCCATGCAAAATGTCTCAGCCACGTTGGGGTGCAGAGGTTTTCGGGTGGGACGTCATGGTCGGCGGCCACGTCGTTGACGGCTGGCCTTACGGCTGCCCATCGTGTGGCCTCCTCCGGATGATGGCGCTCCCACGACCGGGGGTGAGGGATGCCTGAGGATGGCTCCCGCAATGGCGGATACTTCGCCGGTGACACGCTTCGTGCGTGGTTGATGGCCTCAGCCCAGGCTTGGCGGTACTTTTTCGCTCGTCCTCGATGGAATCCCCTGATGGCAAGAACTGTTTCGACGTCAACGTTGCCGGTGCGGTCGCAGTGACGAGCCGCGGCGACTAAGGCCTCGTCATGGAGCAGACGTCCGGGCATAATATCGAGGTCATGGGCGAGGTTCTCTCGCGCTAGCCACAGATCGTGCGCTACTTGCAGTCCAGCCCGACTGCGAATATCACCGATATGGCTAATCTTGCGCCAGCGCTTCGGATCGACTCCTGGTTCCTCGCTCGGCAAGTCCGCTGCTATTTCGACAAGATGGGCGAATTCCTGACGAGCCCATTCTTCTTTTCCAGCTTCATGAAGATCGCTAAGGATCTTTTCCCTGAGGTCGTTGAGGAGTTCGACGTCAAGGGCCGCGTACACCTGCCAATCGCGGGGGAGGGGCCGACGCGACCAATCAGAGGCGGAGTGCTCCTTAAGTAGGGTCACTCCGCAGTAATGCTCGACCATCGGGCCCAGGCTGACCTTCGGCAGGTTGAGAAGACGACCTGCCAGTTCAGTGTCGAAGAGGTCATCAGGACGCAGGCCGTCCATGGCAAGGCAGGGCATGTCCTGCGTGGCGGCGTGAAGAATCCACTGGGTTCCAGCCAGCGCCTTGGCGAGAGGCTTGAGGCCGACGGCTCCACCGAGAGCGAGGGGATCGACGAGGTGTGTGCTCGATCCGTCTCGGCGTAGCTGGATGAGACAAGCCCGGGGGCTATAGCGGAACCCGTGGGCTCGTTCAGTGTCGATCGCGATCGGACCGTGCCCGTTACTGAGGGCCCGACAGGTGTGTCTGAGACTGTCGGGAGTGTTGACGATCGGCGGCACTCCCTCGCGAGGTTCAGCAAGGATAGGGAGGTCGCTCACGCGAATTCGGCCCGTCGGGGAGAGATGGCGGCAATGTCGTCGGGAATGGGAGAGACCCCGCAGGAGAGCAGGCAGAGGTCACTCCATGATCCCAAATGGGAATCGACGTCTTCGGCGGTTGAGAAAGTCGGTGTCCACGAGGCACGCAGCTCGATGTGGTTGGACTCAGGGTCTGCAGCGAGCTGTCCGAAGGGCCGGCTCACAACTGAGGTGACGGTACCGGCTTCGGCATGGTAGACGGCGTGGTGAGACTCCAAAGAATCCGTAAGCCATGACCACGCGACGCGGCCCACTAGCGGATCAGAAGCCATTGACGGATCAACATCGGCTCGGATCATGGCGACGAAACGGCTGGTGCCTTGCCAGGCTTCAGAACCGGAAGGATCGTGCAACAGGATGAGACGCCCACTGCCGAGCTCGTCTCCCCTGATCGCGACCGAACCTTCAAGTGCTACCGAGAACGGCGAGATGCGGGTAGGAGCGGGGATCTCATGGACCTCGAGCTTGTCAGACCACGAATAGCCGAGGATCCGGGAACGCAACTCGTCAAAAACCACGGGATACATCTGCCGAATCACCCTTTCAGGCTATGGGGGCTGACACCTGCGGCGCCCTCTCGACGCGCCGCGTGCTGTGGATCTATGCGGTTGAGGTTGAGGGTTTCGGTATGCAACCGCGGTACCATCACGTGGTTTCGTCGGTTGGTACCAGGTCCAAACAGATGGAGTTAATGCAATACCTCAAGTCAGTGGGGGTGTCGAAACCCTCGCCTGCAAACACGTGGCCGAGGTGGGAATCACACTGGGCACACCTCACTTCGGTGCGTGGGCGACCAGGAAGAGATTCGTCGTTGAGGTACCGCACCCGGTCCTCAGCCAGCGGTGCATAGAAAGATGGCCAACCACAGCTGGAGTGAAACTTCTGGGTAGAGCGGAACAACTCGGCTCCACATGCGCGGCAGCGATACACGCCCTCGGTGGTGGTATCGGTGTATTCGCCGACAAAGGGAGCCTCGGTCCCCGCTTCGCGCAACACGTAGTATTCCTCGTCGCTTAGACGCTCGTGCCACTGTTCAGGGGTGAGCACGAGGTGAGGCTGTAGGTCGTATGTCGTGGTGTCTTCGTAGTCCATATTTCCTCCGATGGCGTGCGCCGCGTGTTCCGTGTTCAGTGAAACGGCGAGGAACTTGTCGGCATTCCTGAGTTACCGGATTGCGGCGAGACCGGGAAGTAGTAATCGAGGAAGGATGAGACGCATGGCCGACGACCTTCCCCAGTTGTCCGACGTGCTACGGCGCTTGGGTCAGGAGCTCACCAGGCGGTCAGTTGGAGTGGAGCTCAGGTGGGTGGGGTGGGGTTGTCGGTGGGTTGTGGGACCAGCCCCATTGCTGCCGAGCAGTAGCGTTCGAAGGCGAGTGAGGAAAGTACTGGGTCGTCTCCCAACGGTGCGGCAACAACCTCGGCACCGGCATGCAAAGCCTGGCGAGTATGAATGCGGAAATTCTCGTCGTCGCAAATCCACAGGCTTCCCACTGCGATATGACGGCGCCCCTCCTGTCGCAGGCGGGCGACGACCTCCTCGACCGCAGTAGCCCCACCACGATTGGTGGCGATGCGGACCGGAAGGTGATGGTGCTGGGACCACAGCCGGGTCAGCCTGGACAGCATTGCCGAGCCACGTAAATCGCCGCCATCAGGGGAAGACAATACGAGTGAGTCCAGCTCCTGGGCATGGACGCGATGAGCTGCCAGACGCAATCGCGTATCGACGAGGTTGAGGAGGACCGGTGCTGGTCCGGTGGGGCGGGCCACCTTGATGGCAAGGTCCGGGTGGCTGCGACGCAATTCTGCGGCGTGTTGGACAACTTGTGGGGGATTGGAGTGCAGGTGGGTGGCATTGATGGGTACCAGGACCAGTTCACGCCAGGAAAGCTTGATCCGAGGTGCCTTGTACTGCCCGACAGCTGGGACGAAGCTCACCGTAGATTCGATGTGGGGATGGAGGTGTGACATCCGCTGGCGCAACCTCTGGCCGATGAGATTGGCGGAGGTTTCGGACAAGGCTGGGAGGACGAGATCGAGTACTGGCGCTGCCATCGGACTGCTCCCTTCCTTCCGGTCCCTGAGGGTGACAAATCCCCCATTTCGCATTCAGCCTATCGAAGTGACGCTTTCAATTTGCCTGAAATATCGCTGTGAACCGGTGTGCACGTCATCGACGGCTGTTGAGGACGGATGGGAGGATTTCCAGTTACCACGCTGGTCGGGTCTGGGGTGACAAAAGGTAGATCGCCTTGTTGCTGATCAATGTGGGCGACTTCAGGTTTGAACCTGCGACCTCTGTCGTCTACCTCGGCTCGTCAGGCGGATTTACCGCTGTCGTCGGTATCGGCGTCACCGCGTTCCTCAAGCTCGTTGAGGTAATTGTAGACGGTGAACCGCGAGACCTTCAGTCTGTTCGCAGTCGCCTCGATGCTGTCTTTGAGCAGAAAGAAGCCGCGACGGCGCAGTTCGTCGACTACGCGGAGCTTGTGATCTTTACGCATGAGGCTGACCGGCACGCCAACCTGATCAATTGCTTCGCGCATCAACCCGGCCGCTACCTGTTTGATGTCACGTGGCGGGTCTTGGTGGCGGGGAATCTGGGGGGCCGGGGTCTCCCCAGGCCAAGGCCCGCCGTGCAGGATCGCGGCGGTCATGTCATGGACTCCCTGCCAGACAGAGACATCGGTGTTTGTGCACAAGGCGGCGAACGGGCCGTCAGCGTCCTCGATGAGGATGGTGGAAGAGCGCAGGGCCCGCCCCTCGGGGGACGTGCTTTCGTAACCGATCCGGGTCTGCATAGTTCCTTCGCGCCATGCGCGCAGTAGCGCTTCGGTTGCGGGGTCACCGATGTTACGACTGGTGAGGTGACCAGAGATGGCCACGATGCTGTTGGGCATTTTCGACAGGTCGTGCAGTACGACTTCGCTGCTGCCGATGAGGGACCGTTTGAGAGGATCGACGAGACCGGCTAGTGCGGTGATCATCGCTTCTCGAGAAGCTCTTGACATGTGATTCATAGGGTCTCCGAGGTGAGGATGGGCAGCCGGGGATGTGGCGCGGTGGTACTCGGATACGTGATCAAGTTCAACAAACCGTTGACACGTATGGTGCGAGGTGAGAAGATTGCAAAATCCGTTGAGGGAATCAACGGAAATTGGTCAACATTCGTTCAGCAGGTATTACAGGCCCACAAAGGAGTGTGCAATGAAGTACATCCCCGAACCGTTCAAGATCAAGATGGTCGAACCGATTGCGATGACCTCCCGGGAGGAGCGCGCCAACATCCTCACACGGGCA
Organism: Cutibacterium sp. 37298; assembly: GCF_023838685.1. Classification (NCBI taxonomy): domain Bacteria; kingdom Bacillati; phylum Actinomycetota; class Actinomycetes; order Propionibacteriales; family Propionibacteriaceae; genus Cutibacterium; species Cutibacterium sp. 37298. The sequence continues at coordinate 361,438 of NZ_JAJNRJ010000002.1, read as the reverse complement.
CACTACAACATGTTCGGCCTACCCGCCGAGTCCGTCTACATCGACCTGCTCACTGATTCCGGTACCGGCGCGATGAGTGATGCCCAGTGGGCGGCCGTGATGCGCGGTGACGAGGCGTACTCCGGTGGGCGCAGTTATATGCACCTCATGGACGTCGCTGGCAGTATCTTTGGTTACAGCTACATTCAGCCGGTGCATCAAGGCCGTGCTGCGGAAAAAGTGCTCATGCCGCTATTGGTCTCTCGACCCGGCCAGCTCGTGGTGGCGAACACCTTCTTCGACACCACACGCGCCCACGTCGGCCTTGCCGGTGGGCGTCCGGTCGACAATGTCTGCTCGGAGGGTTTGGATTCGGCCAAAGTAGCCCCGTTCAAGGGCAACATGGATGTCGCGGGCCTGGAGAAACTCATTGCTGAGCACGGAGACGACATTGCTGCGATCGTCATGACCGTGACCAACAACTCGGTCGGTGGTCAGCCGGTTTCTCTGCAGAACATGCGGGAGACCTACGAGGTGGCTCACAAGCACGCAATTCCAGTCTGTCTTGACGCTGCTCGCTATGCCGAGAATGCCTATTTCATCCATGAGCGCGAGGAGGGATGTCAGGACCGCTCGTTACGCGATATCGTCGCGGAGATGTTCCGCTACGGCGACATGTTCGTCATGAGCGCAAAGAAGGACGCCATCGTCAACATGGGTGGCTTACTCGGAGTCCGCGAAGATGGCGAACTAGCTGAGAAGGTCAAGAGTAACGTCATCTCCTTTGAGGGCTACCTCACTTACGGGGGATTGGCAGGTCGCGACTTGGAAGCGCTGGCCGTTGGCCTCGAGGAGGGACTCGACATGGACTGGCAGCGGTATCGTGTCGGTCAAATCCAATACCTTGGCGACCAGCTCGAGGAGGCTGGCGTACCCTTCCAGAGCCCTGTTGGCGGTCATGCAGTGTTCATTGACGCCGGTCGCATGCTGCCGCATTTGGCGTGGAAACAGTACCCAGGGCACGCGCTGGCTAACCAACTGTACTTGGATGCAGGAATTCGATCCTGCGACATCGGTTCTTACCTTATGGACCGGGACCCCGTCACCCATGAGGAGCAACAAGCGCCCTTCGAGTTCACTCGGCTAGCAGTGCCGCGACGGGTCTACACCCAGTCTCACATGGACGTCATCGCCGAGGCCGTTATCAAGATTGCCCGGGAGCCTGAAACAGTACCCGGATACCGCATTACATGGGAGCCTCCGGTCCTGCGCCATTTCACAAGTCGACTTGAACCAATTCGGTGATGAGATGTCCACCCGGCTGGGAGGCTCTTCCCCGGCCGCTGGGTGCCCCGCCGTACCGTCACGCTTCGGTGCGGCGGGATCCGGAGCGCCGAGTGGAACGGAGCAGGAGCAAGGACTTCAACGGGGGCTGAAGAACCGGCACATTCAGCTTATCGCCCTGGGCGGGGCGATCGGAACGGGCTTGTTCTATGGCGCGGCTGAATCTATCGAGCAGGCGGGGCCCGCCATCATGGTGTGCTATCTGATCGGCGGAGCTGTGATCTTTCTCATTATGCGAGCCTTGGGGGAGATGAGCGTTGAGCACCCAACTTCAGGAGCCTTCAGCTATTACGCTTACCGCAACTGGAGCCCACGCGCTGGATTCGTCTCTGGTTACAACTACTGGTTTAACTACATCGCCGTCTCCATGGCTGAGCTTACGGTGGTGGGAAAATACGTCAACTTCTGGTTCCCACAGATTTCTGAGTGGTTGTCCGCAGGGACCTTTCTCGTGCTCATTACTATTATCAACCTCACGGCAGTGAGAGCCTACGGAGAATTCGAGTTCTGGTTCGCTGTCATCAAAGTCGTCGCGATTCTTGCGATGATCGTGCTGGGTCTCCTTATCATTGCAACTGGCCTAGGTGGTGGCCCTCCGACCGGGATAGGTAACCTGTGGCGACACGGAGGATTCTTTCCAACCGGCATCAGCGGAATGCTGTGCGGTTTTGTCGTGGTGATGTTCAGCTTTGGAGGGGTCGAGCTCATCGGGATTACGGCAGGGGAGGCTGACGATCCGCGTCGGTCTATTCCGCGAGCGATCAATCAAGTCGTGTATCGGATCCTCATCTTCTACGTCGGTGCAATTTCGGTCATGCTGTGTCTTTTTCCATGGGACCAGATCGGCAAGGCAGGCAGCCCCTTCGTGACGATCTTCGACAAAATCGGAGTCGCAGGCGCGGCGAATATCCTCAATGTTGTGGTGCTTACCGCTTCCATGTCGGCCTACAACTCGGGCCTATACTCCAACGGGCGGATGCTTTACAGCTTGGCCGCTCAGCACAACGCTCCCCGGATCTTCTGGAAGACGAATCGGCTGGGGGCGCCGTGGGTGGGAATGCTCGCCTCCTCGGTGGTGACGGCAACGGCGGTGCTGCTGACGTACTTGATTCCCGGAAAGGTGTTTTTGTACATCATCTCGATCGCCTTGATCTCTGGGGTCATCAATTGGACGATGATCATCATCACCAACCTAAAGTTTCGGCGAAGGATCGGTCCTGAAGGTGTCGCAGCGTTGGAATTTCGGATGCCGGGTAATCCCGTCACCAGTTACGTGGTGTTGGTTTTTCTGGCGCTCGTGGTGGTCATCATGGCGATGATGCCGAGCTACCGAGTGGCACTCATTGTTGGTCCCGTCTGGTTGGCGTTGCTGTGGGTGGGTTATGATGTGTCCCGCCTGGTGCGACGCCATCATGCCTGAGGGGACGAGCGTACTGCCCCGGTAGCGGGGAGAACAGAGTCTAGAGCGCGTGCGGGCCCGGCGCGATTCCCCATATGGGTTATTGATCCGGGCTGTGCACGCAGGTTTTGTCCGTGCACCCCTGACATGGTTCATCGCAACGGGACGGTCCAGCTCAGTGGTGCTCCACGTTGGTTAAACGTTCGCGCCACTGGTTGGCCGTTAGTACCGGTCGTGGTTGTACGTCGAGTACTGTGATGTGTTTGCGGTTCAGCTCTCTCCCCCCGGTAGCGTGTGTCGCGCGTTCTGTGTTCAGTGAAATGTCAAGAAATAGTGATCGTCTTGTCGGTGTTTCCGGGCTTGCTGGGCCGCGATAGCGGCAGGATGGGGACAGTGATCGAGGAAGGATGAGATCGATGGCCGACGACTTCCCCACAGTTGTCCGACGTGTTGCGCTGCCCACAAGCTCCCGTTGACGTCAACAGCATTAATACCGACGCCACTCCGCAAGCTCCTGGAGGCAAAAGGGAGACGCTCGAGCAGTTCCAGCCGATGGCTGAGGAGTTGTCGGAGCTTTAAGAGAGACTTTTCGCCCGCGGACGCAACAACCCTGACCACGCCCGTCGGGTGCTGATCGTGTTGCAGGGGCTGGACACTGCCGGCAAAGGTGGAGTGGTACGACATGTTGTCGCGATGGTCGACCCGCAAGGCATCAACCATCACGGTTTCAAAGCCCCGACGCAGGAGGAACTCAGACATGACTTCCTTTGGCGCGTCAAGAAGGCTCTGCCGGAGCCAGGAATGCTTGGTGTGTTTGATCGCTCCCATTATGAGGATGTCCTGGTCCCTCGCGTTGAGAATCTTGTCGAGGAGGAGGTGTGGAGAAAGCGTTACGACCTCATCAACGATTTCGAGATGAACCTGGTCGCCCGAGGCACCAACATCATCAAATGCTTCCTGCATATCTCACCGGGCGTTCAGAAGGAACGGCTGGCGGCCCGCCTCAATGACCCTGCTAAGTACTGGAAGTATGATCCGGGCGATCTTGATACCCGGTCTAAATGGGCGGAATACATCGAGGCGTACAACGAACTGCTGAGCCGCTGTAACCCCGACATCGCACCCTGGTACATCATCCCGTCGGACCATAAGTGGTATCGCAACTGGGCAATGGGACGGATACTGCTGGAGACGATGCGGTCGATGAAGCTCACTTGGCCACCCGCCAATTTCGATGTCGAGGCTGAAAAGAGGCGTCTTGAGCAGGCTTGAATGGGTGGGGTCTGAATTGAGAGTTCGGCAAGCGGCCGGTTGGAGTGGTGCTCAAGTGGGTGGGAATGGCAAAAAGGTTGGCCAACTTGTCGTCGGCCAACCCTGCTTTGTGGGCGATGCCAGGTTTGAACTGGCGACCTCTTCCGTGTCAGGGAAGCGCGCTACCACTGCGCCAACCGCCCGAGGTGGAGACGGGATTTGAACCCGTGTACACGGATTTGCAGTCCGTTGCCTCGCCTCTCGGCCACTCCACCACGTGGATAGGTCCGAAAGACCTCTCCGAGCGGACGACGGGACTCGAACCCGCGACCCTCACCTTGGCAAGGTGATGCTCTACCAACTGAGCCACGTCCGCATGCTATCCAGCGGGCCTTTGAGGAGCTTTCGCACCTTGTCGTTCCTGCTGGGCGACGAGAAAGAACTCTAGAGGATGTTTTGCAGGCAATGCAAATCGACGTGGGCATCTCGCCTTGAAACCTGGCGTTTCTCCTAGTCAGGTTAAATTTCATCACTGTTGTCTACCGGCGTGTTGCGGGTTTCTGATCGATGAGCTCAACCGACGAGGGACGGGCGGAGAATGGGCCGAGGATCATCCTCACTGTCGCCACATGCTGCGATGTTGAAGTAGGTCTCGCGATCACCCCTACCTGATCACAAAACGTTTCCATCCGGTAACGATGTTGTCGCCGGCTTGGACAAGCAGTGCTGATTCTGGCATAGTTTCACCAGCAACGGGCGGTTGGCGCAGTGGTAGCGCACTTCGTTCACACCGAAGGGGTCGCGGGTTCGAACCCCGCATCGCCCACCGACATTGTCGGCTGGAGAGAGGACTCTCAGCCATTGTTGCCTCTTGTGTGTGTGATCCCTGGGGAGAACGGCTCGGAGGGCTGATTCCATAGTTAGCCCCGTGTCATAGGCAAATCCGCAATACTGTGGCTACGTCAGTGCCAGGAGATCGGCATTAGGGATCAAGGAGGCTCATTCATGCCCATCATCGTCAAGGCGCTTCAGAAGGATGGACCGGACCAGCCGTTCAAAGTTGTCGAGATTGAACGACGAGACCCGCGTCCCGACGACGTCGTCATCGACATTAAAGCTGCTGGAATCTGTCATTCTGACATTCACACCATTCGCAACGAGTGGGGCCAGGCGCACTTCCCGCTGACCGTCGGTCACGAGATTGCCGGAGTCGTTGAGGCCATTGGTTCCGGGGTCACAAAGTACAAACCTGGAGACCGAGTAGGCGTCGGATGTCTGGTCAACTCGTGCGGACACTGTGAGCAGTGCGAGGCAGGGGAGGAGCAGGCGTGCCTCAACGGGCCGGTCGGTACTTACAACTCCCGGGATGTCGACGGAACTATCACTCAGGGCGGCTACTCTCAGAAAGTCGTCGTCAATGAGGGGTTTGTTTGCCGTATTCCCGATTCCCTGGACTTCGTGGCGGCAGCTCCGCTGCTGTGCGCCGGCATCACCACCTATTCGCCGATCGCCCAGTGGAACGTCGGACCTGGCCAGAAGGTAGCCGTGCTGGGGCTCGGCGGACTGGGCCATATGGGAGTCCAGATTGCCGCCGCTAAAGGAGCGGACGTTACGGTGCTCTCACGTAGCCTGCGCAAAGCGAAATTCGCCGAAAAGCTCGGGGCCGCGCGGACCCTTGCTACCAGCGACGACAACTTCTTCCGTGATCGCCGGGGAGAGTTCGATTTCATACTCAACACCACTAGTGCTCCGATTGACGTGTCGGCTTACCTTAAGCTACTCAAGCCGCGTGGCGTCATGGCTTGTGTCGGTCTCCCACCTGAGGAACTTGGACTGCGGGTTGGCTCTCTGATCAACGGTTCCAAGGTGCTTGCCGGTTCAAATATCGGTGGCATCCCCCAGACCCAAAAAATGCTTGATTTCTGCGCCGAGCACCACCTTGGGGCGTGGGTGGAAAAGATCGGGGTTGACGAGGTCGACGCGGCATATGACCGGGTCGTTGCGGGCGATGTGAGGTTCCGCTTCGTTATAGACACCGCAACGTTCGGAGCAGTCCGAGCTGGATGAGCGATGAGCCGATGTCACCGCGACCTGGCGTGAAACTGATGCTGACGGGTTGGCTATTGTCCGCCCCACCTTCCCGAGAAACCTTGGCATCGGTGTACGACTTGGCCATGCGTCGACTCTGGCCAGAGGCATCTGTCGGCCTTGTGGATTGTGCGACGTGCGGATCCGAGTCACAGGGGCCTCAGCGCTACACCTACGTCAGGACCTACACTCGGGGCCGATGAACACGACCACATTTGCCCGGGATGGGCTGCACCGTTGGCGCGGCATGGACGCCGGTCACCGCGGACGCGCGGTGGATATCGAGGTGGGGATGCAGATTGGCATCCAGGTGCTGTTCGCTGGCCTGGTCATCTTTACTTTGGTTATGGCCCTGGTGTTGTCTCCTCCGCGTTTGGGGCGAATCCTCATGTGGGCGGTCTTACTCATCGTGGTGTACACCGCCCTTATGGGGACCCACGTGATGGGCCGTTCCCGTCGCGAAATGTGGCGCCCGTTCTTGGTGGTGGCCATGGTCGTTGTGTCGATCCTGCTGGCTATTGATTTCCCTTATGCCGCCTATCTGACGATCCCGCTGTCCTTCGTGTACTTGGATCATCTGCCGCCACTGCAGGCATGCATTGCGGTCGTCGTCGGAGCGGTGGCTATCGTGCTTGGGGTCGGGTTGACCGGTGGCTGGAGTGTGGGGGGAATCGTCGGCCCAGTCGCGGGTGCCGCAGTGGCAGTCGTCGTCGGTCTGTCTCTCAAGGCCATGCAGGCTCAGGCGGCCGAGTTGGAACGTCTCAATGTGGACTTGCTGGCGGTACAAAAGAGGTTGGCTGACTCCCAGCGTCAGGCCGGTGCACTGGAGGAGAGAGCCAGATTAGCCCGTGAGATCCATGACACCGTCGCTCAATCTCTGTCAAGCATTGGACTGTTGCTTTCTGCGGTGGAGCGTATGGTCCCTGGCCACCCCGCCATCGAACAGATTCGACTCGCCCATCTCGCCTCCTCGGACGCCCTTTCAGAGACCCGTGGTCTCATTGCTGAGTTGGCTCCGCCCACGGTCGTCCATCAGGGACTGTCCGCGGTACTCGAACGGCTTGGGGCCACGACATGGTCAATCGGTGGGTTGCACGTCGACGTGGACTGCCCGGATACGTCCGATCTACCCATGGAGATCCAGACGGCATTGCTGAGGCTATGCCAGGCAGCGATGTCGAATGTGGTACGTCACGCCCACGCCCATCATGCGTCGATCCGGATTGTGCGTCCCAACCCCGGGCATGTGCTCTTGAGAGTTAGTGACGATGGGGTTGGCATGGATCTGGACACGCCTGTTCGCGACGGGGCATTTGGGTTGCAAGCTATTCGGCAACGGATTGAGGCCGCGTCGGGCGAGGTTTCTTTAACCTCTAAACCAGGGGAGGGCACCCGCGTTGAAGTCGATCTTCCCTGCCGTGCAGCATCACCGCATATTGATCGCCACAGCCAAGGAGAATCGTCATGACGGTGCGCGTCCTCATCGCAGATGACCATCCGGTGGTCCGAGCCGGGGTTACGGCATTGCTAGACACCGATCCCGACATTGAGATTGTTGCGACCGCAGCCACCCCTTCCCAGGCTCTTGCTGCTGCAGCTACCGTTGACCTCGATCTCGTCCTGCTGGATTTGCAGTTCAGTAGCGACGCCGACGCGCCTTCTGGGGTTGATGTGACGCGAAAGATTCGGTCTCAACCCAGTGCGCCTGAAGTCCTCATCCTTACCAATTACGACACGGATGCGGATATTCTGGCCGCGGTAGAGGCCGGAGCGACAGGTTATCTCCTCAAGGACGCCCCCGCTGAGGACCTGCTGTCGGCTATCCACCGGTCTGCACGAGGCGAAGGAGCCCTGGCCCCTGCCGTCGCTACCCGCCTCATGGTTCGTATGCGCTCGCCACGAACCTCGCTGACAGCCCGCGAGTTTGATGTCTTGGAGGCTTCTGCGCAGGGACTATCGAATGCACAGATTGCGGAGTTTCTCGTGGTGTCAGAAGCTACTGTCAAGACGCATCTGTCGCATATCTACACCAAACTTGGCGTCACCTCTCGAAGTGCAGCTGTCGCCAAAGCTCGAGACATTGGTTTCATTCGTTGACCCGGGGGTCGAATCAACTTCACCGGGTACGGCATGATTAGACAGTGTCCGGCACCAGTCGGACTGTAATCGAGTGAGGAAGTCAATCGTGTCCATCAGCATCACCCTGCACCGTTCCGGTACCTCCAGGACCCAGCAGGTGGACACTACGACCACCGGACTGGATCTCTTCGGCTCCGACCGTGCCGTTGTTGCCATGCGGGTTGACGGCAACCTCGTCGATCTGCAGCGTGAACTCCATGACGGCGCCGAGGTGGAGCCGGTTGAGGCCACCAGCGAGGATGGGCTCAACATCATCCGGCACTCGGCCACCCACGTCATGGCTCAGGCCGTCCAGCAGCTATACCCCGAGGTGAACTTGGGTATTGGTCCGTTCATTACCGACGGGTTCTACTATGACTTCGGCAATATTGAGCCCGTCACCCCCGAGGTTCTTTCTGAGCTTGAAAAGCGAATGAAGCGGATCGTCAAAGAGAATCAGCGCTTCGTGTGTCGGGTCACCACTGAGGAGTCCGCCCGCGAGGAGCTGGCCGACCAGCCTTACAAGTTGGAGCTCATTGGCACCAAGGGTAAGGGTGCTGAGGGCGCCTCAGTCGAAGTCGGCGGTGGCGAGCTGACGATCTACGACAATGTGCGTCGCAATGGCGAGGTGGCATGGAAGGATCTGTGCCGCGGCCCCCATGTGCCCTCGACCAAGTACCTGGCCAATGCCTTCGCCCTGACAAAGTTCTCGGCCGCGTACTGGAAGGGTGACCAGGCCAACGACCAGTTGCAGCGCATCTACGGAACAGCCTGGGCCAGCCGTGAGGACTTGGCGGCCTACCAACAGCGGATCAAGGAGGCCGAGCGTCGCGACCACCGCAAGCTGGGAGCTGAGCTCGATCTGTTCTCCTTCCCTGAGGAAATCGGCCCGGGCCTGGTAGTGTTCCACCCTAAGGGCGCGATGCTGCGTCACCTCATCGAAGAACACGTCATCGCTCGTCACATGGAGGCTGGGTTCAACTTCGTCCACACTCCGGAGATCACTAAGGGAGGGCTGTTCCACACCTCGGGTCACTTGCCCTACTACGCCGGCACTATGTTCCCGCCGATGCTTGTCGACGAGGAGCGAGATGAGGAGGGCAACGTCACTCGAGCCGGTCAGGAGTATTACCTCAAGGCTATGAATTGCCCGATGCATAACCTCATATTCCGGTCACGGGGCCGGTCGTACCGTGAGTTGCCGTTGCGGTTTTTCGAGATGGGCCACGACTATCGCTACGAGAAGTCGGGCGTCGTGCATGGACTGACCCGTATGCGGGGCTTTGCCCAGGACGACTCCCATACTTACTGCACCCGTGAACAAGCCCCCGGCGAAATCAAGAAGCAGATCGAGTTTTTCCTGTCGATCCTGGCCGATTTTGGCCTCAACGACTTTTACCTCGAGCTGTCTACTCGTGAGAGCGACAGCGCGAAAGAGGAGAAGTTCATCGGTTCCGATGAGGACTGGCAGGTCGCCACCGACACCCTCGACCAGGTGTGCCGTAGCACTGGCTTGCAGTTGGTCCCTGATCCGGGTGGTGCGGCTTTCTATGGCCCGAAGGTCTCGGTGCAGGTTAGGGATGCCATCGGGCGTACCTGGCAGATGTCGACGATTCAGTATGACTTTAACCAGCCTGAGCGGTTCGACTTGGAATACGCGGCTGCTGACGGCACCCATCAGCGTCCGATCATGCTGCACTCAGCCAAGTTGGGTAGTGTCGAGAGGTTTATTGGTGTGCTCACCGAGCACTACGCCGGTGCTTTCCCGGTCTGGCTCTCTCCGGTCCAAGTGCGCTTGGTGCCGGTGGCTGAGGCCTTTAACGACTACGTCACCGGGTTCGCAGAAGTGTTGGGTTCCCACGGGATTCGGGTCGAGACGGACCTGTCCTCGGACCGGTTTGGCAAGAAGATCCGCAACGCCTCTAAAGACAAGGTGCCTTTCATCCTCATCGCGGGCGGTGAGGATGCCGAGGCTGGTGCCGTATCCTTCCGGCTGCGTGATGGCTCTCAGATCAATGGCGTCGTCCTGGACGAGGCTGTGCGGATCATTACAGCTTGGGACAGTCGGCACCGCAACGACGATCCGACCGTCGAGACGCTGCGCGGAGTCGTTGATGACTGAGGATTACCGTCTCGAGTTCGCCGAGGACCTGGTCGGGGTTCCGGACCCCTTCAGGAGGTTCTGGACCCCGTATCGGATGGCGTATATCTCTGGTGAAAATAAGCCTCGAGGTGACCGGCCGGAGGATGGTTGTCCCTTCTGTAGTGCCCCGCAGCGTAGCGACGAGGACGCCCTCATCGTCCACCGTGGCGAGCACTGCTACGTCATCATGAACCTTTATCCCTACGGACCTGGGCACATGCTGGTGTGCCCTTACCGCCACGTTGCTGGGTACGTCGATGCAACCCAAGACGAAGTCGTCGAGATGGCCCAGCTCACCCAGAATGCCATCCGGACCCTTCAGGAGGTTTCCCGTCCACAAGGGTTCAACGTAGGCATCAATCAGGGGGCATCCGGTGGCGCCGGGGTTGCCGCGCACCTGCATCAACACGTCATCCCGCGGTGGACCGGGGATACCAACTTTCTGCCCATCGTTGCCGGGGTCCGTGCTGTACCGCAATTGCTCGGCGATGGGCGCCAGATGCTTGCCGATGCGTGGGTGGGTCATGCTTGAGCACTTCCGTGCTGGCTGGGCCAAGGTCATGAATCCCATTGCCGACGCCTTGCTGAGAGCCCATGTCACCCCCGACGTGGTCACCTGGATCGGAACCATTGGCGCCGTGCTGATGGCGCTTATCTGCTTCCCGCAGGGCTGGCTGTGGCAGGGGCCATGGTTGGTTACTCTGTTTATCTTCTCCGATTCGCTTGACGGCAACATGGCTCGCAAACTGGGTCGTCACTCCCAATGGGGATCCTTCCTGGACTCTACCCTGGACCGCTTCGGTGACGCCGCGATCTTTACCGGAGTGGCCTTGTACTTCGCAGGACCGGGGAACAGCGTGCTCTGGACAGCGATGGCTTGCGCGGCGTTGGTCTTCGGTATGGCGACCTCTTATGTGCGTGCCAAGGCTGAGTCTCTCGCCCTGGAGGCTAAGGTGGGTATTGCGACTCGTGCGGACCGCCTACTAGTGAGCCTGGTGGCCATCGAGATCACCGGGCTTGCCAGAGTAGGAGCCTTCCCACACTGGTGCGTGGTAGCGCTGCCAATTGCGTTGTGCTACCTGACGCTGGCAGGAGCAATCACCGTCGTCCAACGGATGGTGGCGGTGCGTCGGGCGTGTGAGTCGTGAGAAGGGACTTCACAGGGTGGCCGGGCTCCCGGCTGAGGGATGCCGATGACTAGGGTGGATGTCGTGACGCGCACCTTGCCGCCTAATGAAGTTTCCGAGGCCAATTCGTGGGATACCGACCGGTTCTGGACGGTTCCTAATGTCCTGTCGGTCATCCGACTCATCGGTGTACCCATTTTCCTGTGGTTGGCTTTAGGGCCGCGCGCAGACGGTTGGGCAGTCGCAGTGCTTGCCGTGGCAGGCCTGACGGATTGGCTTGACGGCCGGATAGCCCGCCGCTGGCACCAAGTGTCCCGCATTGGGCAGATGCTCGATCCGGTTGCCGACCGTCTCTACATCTTTGCAACCGTTATTGCCTTGACTCTACGTGACGTAATTCCGTTGTGGCTGGTGATTCTCCTTATCGCTCGTGACGTGTGTATGACCTGTCTCATGCCAGCTCTGCGTACACGTGGATTTACATCTCTGCCGGTGCACTTCGTCGGAAAAGCAGCGACCTTTTGCCTGCTGTACTCCTTCCCTCTGGTGTTACTTGGGCACTTCGGTACCGGTGGATGGACAGCGTGTAGGGTGCTGGGATGGGCCTTCGCGGTATGGGGGACAGGTCTCTACTGGTGGGCTTTCTTCCTCTACCTAGTTCAGACCATCCGCATCGTTCGGACGCTGCCACGCATCAGTTCGCGGGGTGAGTATTCGTGAAGCAGCGTCCAGATGCGTCAATGGACTTGCTGAGGGAGGTTCGCGGGCAGGCTTTGGACCAGGGCTACCAGGAACACCACGATCGGAACCCTGGCGCCACCTCTCGCCGCCCAGTCGGGGTAATAGCGGTGGTGTTGCTTCTGGTGACGGGCGTGCTCATTGGTATCGCGTGGCGGTCGACCGTTGCGCGGGCTCCCCTAGACGCGCGGGAACGCAAAAATCTTGTCGCCCATGTGCAATTAGCTCAGGCCCACGAGTCGGCCCAGCACGCCGAATTGGCGAAGCTTCGTGCGTCTGTTAATGCCATGAAGGCTGCGGAGGCTACGCCACACAACGATGAGGCTGGTCAAGACTCCGCGATGATTCCGATGGCGGGTCCAGGGGTGCGTATCGTCCTTGATGACGCGAATGCTGCTCCTGCCGATGAACTTGGCGATAAGGATATGCGGAAGCTAGTCAATGCGGTGTGGCAGTCTGGGGCGGAAGCGGTAGCCATCAACGGACACCGTATTGGACCTCGCACTGCGATTCGCTCTGCTGGATCGGCGATCACGGTGGACTACGTTTCGCTGTCTCGCCCGTACGTTGTCGAAGCTATTGGCTCACCGCAAAAGCTGCCGGCCGAGTTGGCAGATACACCTGGCGGCCGTTGGATGACCTATCTCAGGGACAATTCGTCAATCACCTACCAAGTAACGACGAAGGATCGGGTCTTAGTTCCAGGATCGAAGGCATCGGTGAGTCACGCGAGCCCTCATCGTTGACAATGAGACGATGAACGGCAATGGCACATAGGAAGGACACCCATGATTGCGCTCATCGGCCTGGTGGTCGGGATCATTATCGGTATCGTGGTTAACCCGACCCTACCTCCCGGTTTGCAGCCGTATCTGCCGATCATGATCGTCGCTGCTCTGGACGCCATCTTTGGTGCGGTGCGTGCCTATTTAGCCCATACCTTCTCGGATCGTGTCTTTGTCGTCTCATTCTTGTCCAACGTTGCCATTGCGGCTCTCATCGTTTGGGTAGGAGACCAGATTGGCGTGGGGTCGCAACTGTCGACCGCTGTCGTCGTCGTCTTAGGCATCCGCATCTTTACTAATGCTGCCGCCATCCGGCGTGAGGTGCTTCATGCCTGAACATCACGATCGACGGGAGTGGGCCGAGAATCACTGGCGCAAGATGGGCAAGGATCTGGCCTCGGTGTCTACTGGCCAGATCCTCGTCGCCATCATCTTGTGCTTGTGCTCATTCATGGTCGTCACTCAAGTACGATCCCGGCACGATCAGGACGCCTACTCGACGATGAGTCGGGCCGACCTGGTGACGATGTTGGATTCGTTATCGGATTCGTCACGCCAACTTGATTCTGAGATCGCTGATCTACGCGCTACGACAAGAGACCTCCAGTCGGGTGCTGATTCGCGCAAGGTGGCTCGGCAAGAAGCTGAAGAACGGCTCATTCGGATGAAAATCTTGGCTGGCACGATCCCCGTCCACGGACCCGGTATCAAGATCACCATTGATGATCCTGAGGACAAGGTTACTTCAGATATGGTGCTTGATGCCGTTGAAGAGATGCGTGATGCCGGGGCCGAAGCCATGGTTCTCAATAACAAGGTGCGTATCGTTGCTGATACATGGTTTGCGGCAAGCCCAGACGGCCTGCAAGTCAGCGGTACGACCGTCACCCGCCCGTACACTTTGACGATTATTGGCCAACCACACGCTCTCAAAGAGGGAGCGAAGTTCCGTGGTGGTTTGGTTTCCCAGATGGAATCGGACAAGGTAGGTGCCAGTGTCGAGGTCACGACCTCGCGCGATCTCACTATTACGGCGGTGGCCCGTCCACAACCGATGACCCACGCCACACCGGTGAGATGAGGCAGGCATCAATGCTCTTGGCGCGGTACTCTGCGAGTACAAAGATTTTTACGTCGCCCGTGTCATGGAGGTGGTGATGACCGAGATTCCCGATGATGTATTGTGCACCTCGGATCACCTGTGGATTAGGCCCGGCAACGGTAGCCGGGTGCGACTCGGAGTCACGTCAGTCCTCCTGGACCATTTTGGACCGGTGGAATCAGTGTCTCTTCCCGATGGCGGTGAGGAGGTCGTTTCCGGGGATTCCTGTGGAGACGTGGAGTTTTCCGCGCGTACCTGGGAGATTATTTCGCCAGTAGCCGGAGAGGTTGTTGCGGTGAACCCGTCGATTGACGCTGACCAGGTTGAGGCGGACCCGTGGGGGGACGGATGGCTCTTCGACGTGAGACTGTCAGACCCCGAGCAGTTGGACGAGTTGCTTGACCCTGACGAATACCTCGCGAGCGTGGGGGAGGTACCCCTAAAATGACTACTCCGGAGACCCCCGAGAGCGAGGACGCGAACATGAATAAGTGCCCCATGTGCGGCCACGTCAGTGAGGATGGCGCAAACTTCTGCTCCCGATGTGGGACCCGTCTTGGGGTGCCCATTGACACACCGGGGGACAACACTGGCGTGATCCCGACCATTACCGAACCAACGGTGGCTGAAGAAACCTCTCCCAATGTGGATCTTCCAGCCGGCGTCTTGCAGGACATCGCCGATCTTCCTGCTGAGAACGCCATGCTGATTGTGCGACGTGGCCCGAATCTCGGCGCCCAATTTCTGCTGGACCAGGACGAGACGACGGCAGGGCGTTCTACGCATTCCGACATCTTCCTTGACGACATCACGGTGTCTCGTCACCATGTGAAGTTCATTCGTCAAGATGGCCGAATGGTCATTGAGGACCAAGGCAGCCTCAATGGTACTTACGTCAATCGCACTCTTGTCGATGGGTCGGCGGTCCTACGCGATGGCGACGAGGTGCAGATCGGAAAGTTCCGGATGACCTACCACACCGGTGGTACGGCATCGGGGACGAGTGGGGCCGGTCGCGTCTGATGCCAAGGTCTGTCCGCACTATCGGACAGGTCATGAAGACTCTCAAACCGGATTTTCCCGATCTGAGCATTTCCAAGATCCGATTTCTAGAGTCCGAGGGCCTGTTGTCCCCTGAGAGGGCACCATCGGGATACCGCAAGTACTCCGATTCTGACGTCGAGAGATTGCGGTATATCCTGACCTGCCAGCGCGACCACTTCCAACCATTGCGGGTCATCAGGGACCACTTGGAAATGATGGACCGAGGCGAGGAGCCCCCGGTTTCCGAGGCGCCTCCTTTGCCCACTGAGAACGAGGGGACTCCTGATCCTCAGCCTCAGCCGACAGGTCAAGGAATTGTCCGGACCCGTGGCCCTATCCGGATGAACCGACGTGAACTCATCCGTGCCTCTGGCATTACTGAGGCCATGCTCATGGAGCTTGAGCGTCACCAGCTGGTACGACCCAAGCGGGGAGCCTCGTACTTCGGTCAAGAGGCTCTCGTTATCTGTGTCGCAGCACGTCGATTGGCGGCTTACGGCATGGATACTCGTCACATGCGTGCCATCAGGCAGGCTGCGGAGCATGAAGCCGGACTTATAGAACAGGCCCTTATCCCACACGCGCGGCATCCCGAGCAGGCTTCAAAGATTGCTGCTGAGACGACCAAGGTAATGATGCACGCTCATACCGCCATGGTCTACGACATGTTGGAACATTGGTCGGGTAACTGATCGACATGGGGTCCGCGCTAGGCTGATCGCATGGTCTTGCTCGAGGTTGCCGAGATTCGGACCGAGCCTGTCTCCGGAGCGGCGGTGCTGTTGCTCCGTGAAGCTGATGGTCGACGCCATCTTGCCTTATGGATCGCGGATCCTGAAAAAGCAGCCATTGCGGATGCCATCAACGAAACGGAACCTGTGCGTCCCCTTACCCACGACCTACTGGCGCGTGTCATCGCAGTCCTGTGTGAGGAAGAGCCGCAGTGCATCATTACCAAGGTTGAGGACGGCATTTGGTTCGGTGAACTGGTGCTAGGCGATATGCGTATCGACGCTCGACCCTCCGATCTGGTGGCCCTTGCCCTACGTCTGCCAGTACCGATCTGGTGCACCGAGGAAGTCATCTCCACGGCCGGGATTCTCCTCGATGCCGGCCCTGAGGACGCTCTCGAAGAGTTCCGGCACTTCCTTGATGAGGTGAGCCCTGACGACTTTGGGCCGGGACCCTCGACCTCTGGTTGACCTTAAGGCCACAGTAAAACACCTAGTGAAATGCATGTTTGAGGTAGGAGAGTGCGAACGATGTGAGGCAGACGGCGTGGCTTCGACGTTGTTGGAGGCTCGCGCCGTAGCGTCAAGGACGTCGGCGAGGCGCCACGCTTCGTCAATGAGACCATGAGTAGAACTGGTGAAGGGTGACGACATGGCAACGACCGGTGAGCAGCCGAGTGTTGAGATTCCCCTCGACGGCCACGCGCGTCGCGGTCAGGACGCTCTTTTCGAGGGAGACTTTGCCCCGCTGCCTGAGGACATCGGATTCCGAGGCCCGGTCGCATCCGGTGCTGCTGGCATTAGCTATCGCCAGCTCGATTACTGGGCGCGAACCGGCTTGGTCCGTCCGGAGATTCGCGCAGCTCGTGGCTCGGGAAGTCAGCGCCTGTACTCTTTCCGTGACATCCTCATGCTCAAGGTTGTCAAGCGTCTTCTTGACGCTGGGGTATCTCTTCAACAGATCCGGGTGGCCATTGACCATCTACGCAGCAACGGGGCTGAGGACCTCTCTCGCGTCACTCTCATGAGCGACGGGGTCTCGGTGTACGAGTGCACTAATGACAACGAAGTCATTGACCTGCTGCATGGCGGGCAGGGGATGTTCGCTATTGCGCTAGGAGGGGTGTGGCGCGACGTCCAGGGAAGTCTTGCCGAACTGCCTAGCGAGCGTCTCAATCCGGTCGTGGACACTGAGCTCGACGAGTTCACTGCACGCAGAATCGCCAAGCACGCCTCCTGATTACGTGGTCATCGAGGGGAAAATGATCTCGCTCGGTTTCCTCCTTACGACCGGTGAGCGTGCATCAAGAGCTTCCTCCATGCAATGATTTCAACGAGGAGGCTCCCGTGAAGGACACCATCACCGCCATCATGAAGCGGCACAGCATCGCCCATCTGCTGCGAGCCCACACCCGGTTTAACCGACGTCTTGGTAATCATTTCGCCGCGTCCATTACTTATTTCACAGTGCTGGCGATCATCCCGGTCATTGCATTTGCCTTTGCGGTGTTGGGATTGGTGTTAAGCCGTTTGAGCCCCTACTTGCTTAACCAGGTCGTGGATTCAGTCGTAGGCCTGGCTACCGAATCCAGCGATAAGCAACAGATTCGCGCCATCATTGAGAACGCCATGAAAGTCGGTGGATCTGTCTGGGCGTTCGTCGTCTCTATCCTGACTGCGTTGTGGGCCGGAATTGGGTGGGTCGGAAACATTCGCAAGGGAATTCAAGCGGAGTGGGCTCCCGACTTTGACATGGTTGGTGATGACCGTGGTTTCATGCGAGCCAAACTCTCCGATATGCTCACATTCCTCGGTTTGTTACTGGTGACCTTATTGACGATCATCACCTCCCAGGTTGGTTCCTCCATGACCGGCATGCTGGCCCGGTGGACCGGCCTCGATTCGGTTCCTGGATACGGCTTGTTGCTAACGCTGGCGGGCCTAGTGGCGACGACGATTGCGGGCTGGCTCCTCTTCATTTTCTTATACACCGTTATGCCCCGAGTCAAGACGAGTTGGTCGCCAATTCTCAAAGGGTCCCTGGCGGCTGGATTCGCCCTCGCGCTGGTGCAGGTGGGTGCCGGATACCTCGTACGGGCCTTCAATTCTAACAAAGCTGTTCAAGCCTTTGGGTCGATCATCATTGTCATGCTGGTCTTTGATCTCGTCGCTCGATTGATCCTCTTTATTGCGTCGTGGATTGCCACTGCGAACCAGCCGGCTATCGATAAGGAATGGAACGATTGCGACGAGCCGCTGCTTGGACGCGGGGATTGTATGACGGCTGAAGGGCACTGGGAAGCAGCCTTAGCGGACCGCACCGCTAAGCAGGCGACGAAGGACGACGAGGACGGTAAGGAGGTTGTTCCTCCGGGGTACACGGTCGTTGATGGCGTTGCTCGAGAAAACAGTAATGGGGGAGATCAACGGCCGCATAAGGCGGAAGGCGCGGTAAGCCTTGACAACGCACCCGCGAGTTCTGGCACGGTTGCCTCGTCTTACACCAAGCCTCGCCGTTGGCCAATCATTGGTGCGAGTATTGTGGGGGCTATCGGGGGCCTGACAGTCAGCGCCATACTCGGTCGACGCCGCGAGGAACGTTGAACCACTGATTGCGCGATGCGTGATGTCTGGTCCGCTCACGGCGAGGCGACTTCAACTAAGCTGCCCAGCTGTGGTCTTGGTGGCGCTCGTCCACGGTGTGATAAGTCCCCACGTCGTCGGGCCCTCCCGGACCCAGAAAGGGAATTGCGACTTTGCAAGGGTCTTCGTCACGGAGAGCCAATTGTGCCTTAGCAGCCAGTCTTCTGGGTACGTTGTTTCCCGGAGTCGTCATGTTCACGTTGCCTCCCCTGTTTACCGCATGGTGGGGGGCCGTTACGAAGGCCTCGGACGCATCATTGGGTTGGGTGACGACGTGCGCGGTCCTTGCGTCGGGGTTGCTGACTTATGTCGCCGGGATCGTCCGGCAGCAGGTGGGTACCCGCTGGATGTATGTTGTGGCGACGGTTCTCATGCTTGTGTCTCTAGCAGTCGTGCTGGTTAACCCACGGTCGCTACCCATCGCTTATGTTTGGGCGCTGTTGTCCGGGGCATCCTCGGCTTTCACCTATTCTCCCTCATTGACCGCAGTCCAGGAATGGTTCCCGCGACGGTTGGGACTGGTCACCGGATTGGTCAACGCTAGTTTTGCGCTTCCCGCTGCTGCGGCGGCCCCTATCGTGGCGGTCATGCTGAGAAATTGGGGATTCACAGCTACGGTTTTGACGTTCATGGTTGCCGTCGCCCTGACACAGATGGTGGTGATTTTTCTTTCCACCCCATATTGGCTTGAGAAGAAACATGCGGAAGAGCTGGCAGTCGCGCGGAGAGAGATTTCTGGGCCGGCGGTGACAACTGCTCAAGCTGTGCGGACTCCCGCATTCTGGCAGGTGTGGGCGATGTGGCTCGCTGGCGGTGGGGCTGCCATTACGATGATGACTTTCGCTGCCACTTACTCCTCACATCTTAACGATATTGGGGTGCAAGTAAGTGCGGTGGCTGCCGTCACAGCTTTCGTTTCCGGAAATGGACTGATACGGGTGGTTAACGCGATGCTGCTCGACCATATTAGCCCAACGGTGATCGGGGGTGTTACATCCGTGACCCTCGCCTTTGGCTACATGCTGTTGGGGTTCGTCGCCAGTGGCTGGGCACTCATCGTCGTGGCTTTTCTAGCTGGCGTCGCTTTGGGGACTATCTTCACGATCTCCCCTGTGCTATTGACGCCCCTTTTCGGTATCAAGCACTTTGGTCCGATCTTCGGCCTGGCTTTCACCGCCTACGGCATTTTTGGTGCTTTTGCCGGACCGATGTTCAGTTCTTACCTGGCTCAACGGCTGGGATATGGCTTGGTATTCATCTACCTTGCGCTGCTGATGTTCTGGGCGTTCTTTTCCGTGCTCGCGGTCGGCCGCTCCCAGCAGCGAATGGCAACCTGGGCTTAGCGCAAGGTGGCCCTTCCGTTGTCAACCAGTCCTGACGGGGACCACGTTCATTAGGAAGGGCCACTGTTGGGCCATAGCTGTCAGGCCTGCCCGATCTCGCTGAGCATGGCGGTGAACCACGGCTGGGTGGTGTCGAAAGGCTTGCCGCCCTTGATCCGATCGAAGGCGATGTTCGTCAACTTGTCGCCGTTCTCCTCGTCCTGGCCGATGACGCCAGTCTTACCGGCCAAGGCGCAATCGACAGCGAGGTCAGTGCAGCGACCGATGAGCTCCAGGTCAGCTTCGTTCGAGGCCGCCGAACGGGAGAAGTAGCCAGACTTCTGGACCATGACCTTTTCGGCACCGAGCTTGTCGGCGAACTGTTTGCCGAACCAGGCACCCGGGTTCACCTTGTCGAGCTTGACGTGACCAAAGGGATCGCGCGGGACTTCCTGACCGTCTTTTTCCATCTCCTCAATAATGGCGTCCAGGCCAGCCCCCTCGGACAGGAAGATAGTGACGTTGCCAACTTCGTCCATGACCTTGTTGAGGCGTGCGGCTTCGGCCTCAAGGTCGATGTGAGCCTCGGGGACATATACGGCGTGGACATCCCAGGCCTTTTTGGACAGCCCGATCTCAGGTAGCCACTGTTGAGTATCGAGCCATTCGCGGTATTTGGCGGCGGTGGCGGCGGTGAGCCAGCCGCAGTTACGGCCCATGACTTCGTGGACGATGAGCATGCGTGATCCGGAGTTGTGCTCGCCAACGATGTTCTGAGCAAGGCGGGAACCTTGTTCCGCAGCCGTCCAAGCACCTAGCGACTGACGAATCGGCACGACGTCGTTATCGATGGTCTTCGGCAGGCCAACGACGGTGAGGCCGTAGTTATTCTCAGCCAGATAGGCGGCCAGATCGGCGGCGGTGGTATTGGTGTCGTCACCACCGATGGTGTGCAAAATGTCAACCCCGTCGGCAACCAGTCGATCGGCGGCAACCTTGAGCGGGTCGTCGCCTTCGGCGACCAGACCACGCTTTACGAGGTCGGCGGCGTTGGTCAGCTTGACCCGCGAGTTGCCAATCGGGGATCCACCAAAACGCTTGAGGATCTCGGCATTCTTGCGAACGGTGTCGGTGACCTCGAGGAAGTCTCCCTTGAGCAGGCCCTCGTAGCCGTGCTTGTAAGCGATGATCTCGACCTCAGGTGCTACCTCGGTGTAGCGCTGGATCAATCCACTGATCGCGGTGGATAGGCACGGCGCAAATCCGCCCGCGGTGAGGAGTGCGACCTTCTTGACGGCCATAGGGAAACCTTTCATTTGTCGTGTGGGGTAACGCTAGCAAGCCTATGGTATGAGTCGAACCGGCACACAGGGGAGTAAAAGTCAACCCTTGCCGGACCGATGGTTGTCGTGCTGTTGTGCTGGCATGACGATGCATCCCTCGCGCGATCGACACTCGACCCCAGCGTTCTCGCGATGGCGTTTCCCTGTCTCCCCACAGCGACGTCGTGGCGATCGCGGCGTGAGTATGTCTGTTCTTGTCACCGTGTTACTGCCCATCCTTCTGATATCCGCGGGGGTGGCGGTCGATGGTGCAGGGCGATCTCGGGCAACACGCGTCGCCCACACTGTTGCCGCCGAGGCGGCTCGAGCCGGGTGTGAGGAAGGATCCGCGGCACAGCTCGTCGGTCAAGATGGGTCTAGCGCTGCTCGTGTGGCGGCGGAGGCATCCGCGCGAAAGGCTAAAGCGGATGGGCTAAGCCAGCTTGTCATCGACGTCAATGGAGACGCCGTCAGCGTCGCGACGGAAATCACCCGGCCTACTCGTCTATTAGCCCTTATTGGACTAACCGAAGTACACGGTCGGGCGAGCGAAATGTGTACTTTGCTGGCTCGCTGAGGCCGTTGCAGCGATACGATGATGAGGTGTCTAAGTATTTCCCGGTCCACCCGGAGAACCCGCAGCAGCGTTCTCTCAATCAGGTCGTCGACATCCTGCACCATGGCGGTCTTATCGCCTACCCGACAGACACGGGTTATGCCTTCGGTGCCCGGCTGGGAAATAAGGATGCCGTGGACCGGATTCGCAAACTTCGCCAGTTATCTGACAAGCATCACTTCACCCTGGTCATGAGCCAGTTTGCGCAGGTTGGCCAGTATGTCCAGATGGATAACTGGGTGTTTCGTGCCGTCAGTGCCGCTGTGCCAGGGCGATACACCTTCATTCTCAATGCCACTCGTGATGTTCCGAAGGTCATGCTGCACCCGCGAAAGAAAACCGTTGGGGTGCGCGTCCCCGAGCATGTGACAGCCCTGGCCCTGCTGGAAGCATTGAATGAGCCCATTGTCTCCTCCACCCTCATCCTGCCCGGTCAGGACACACCTATGGTCGACGGTTGGCAGGTTCAAGACGAGATCGGTGACCAACTCGATGCTGTCCTCGACTCAGGGGACTGTGGCGTCGAACCGACTACGGTGGTTGACTTCACCTCCGGTGAGGCGGTCATCACCCGTCGCGGTGCCGGGGACCCCTCACTTTTCGAGTGAAGCCATAAGCCTATGGACATGGTTTGCTGACGAAGGGTTGTAAGAGAGTGCTTGGTCTGATAGGGGCGATGGAGGATGAAGTGCGCCTCATCCGAGCTGACCTCGACGACGTCGAAGAGCTTGATGGCCCGTGCGAATTACTGCGCGGACGGTTAGACGGTACCCCAGTAGTGCTGGCTAAATGCGGTATCGGCAAGGTGAATGCTGCATTAGCTGCGTCAGCAATGGTTCAGGCTGGCGCAACACGCATCGTCTTCACCGGAGTCGCTGGGGCTGTCGCGCCCGGATTAGGAATCGGTGACGTCGTCGTCGGCAATAGGTTCCAGCAGCATGATGCTGACGACACCGCATTTGGTAATCCGATCGGTACTGTTCCTGGGGAACCACCGTACTGGGAACCGGATCCTGACCTTTTCGCCCTAGTGCTAGACGTATTGCGCGCGCTGGAGGAGCCTCGTGGCCATCAAGTGGTGGCGGGGCCAATCGTCAGTGGAGACCAGTTCATCGCTCAGGCCGAGAAGGTCGCCTGGCTACGTGCCACATTTGGGGCTAGCGCCGTCGAAATGGAAGGTGCGGCTCTAGCACAGGCAGCCAATCGTCTCGGTGTACCTTTCGCTGTGGTGCGGATTCTGTCCGACTCTGCCGACGGTGATGCGGTAGCGGATTTTCCAGCATTCCTTAACAACGCGGCCCATCGTGGTCGCGACCTCGCTCACGCCTTAGCTTGGCAGCACGGGCTCACGGCTTGACGAGGCTGTCAGGCTCGTACGAGCAGGGCCCCTGGGGCCACACGGGTCCTCATTGTCGTCACTGTGCCGATGGGGTCTCCATCAACTTCCGCCAGGATCGGGCCGGAACCGGACATGACGAGGGCTGTTCGCGACGTCGCGTGGCGCACGAGGCGATGGCCGTGCCGATGTCGGGTGACAAAATGGTTGAGGACGGCGATCCATCCGACAATGCCATGGGGAGACAGCGTGAGGACGTCAAGGGCCCCATCGTCAATGCGGCCGTCGGGGACGAGAACGACGCCGCCGGGAAGTACTGAGCAATTGCAGACCAACACCGTTCGCGCCCGAGTGATGACGGGGCGGCGTCCTTCGACGCTTGCTCTGACTTGGAAGCCCGGCTGCACCAGGGTCAGGGCACCCGAGGCGACATAGGCTAGCCAGCCGACTTTGTCCTTGAGGCGGTCTCGGGTACCGGCCATTGTCTGGGCGTCCATTCCCATCCCAATGATGACGGTAAAGCAGATTTCCTCGGACTCATCGAATCGGACATAGCCTAGATCAATTGCCCTGACCGGGCGGGTTAGCGCGGCATCGAGGGATGCGGCGAGATCGGTATGCGGCAACTCGAGGTTACGGGCCAAAAGGTTCCCAGTGCCCATCCCAAGTATTCCCATGGGAACCCCAGTGTTGGCTAGGCCTGCGCTGACTTGACGGACAGTGCCGTCACCCCCAAGAGCGAGGACCAACTCGGCCCCCTCATCGACGGCCTTACAGGCTAGACCCTGGCCGTGGTCGTCGACCGTCGTGGGGAAGAAAACAGGGGTGACGCCGCAGTACTCACGGCACTTCTTTTCGATGAGGTCGTGCCAGTGAGGGTTGTTCTGCGTCTTGACAGAGTTGTGGACTACTGCCACCTTGCGGGGCTGAGATGTCTGCACGCCGCTAGCCTAGGGCATCTTACCGCAGCTGCTCGTGTGTCTCTTCACGCTTCGATGTCGACCCAGCACTGGCCCGCCGGCGTAAGTCTGACCTCGCGACCCAGCAGCTTGGCCAGATCAATAGCCATCTGACTCGCACGGTCGGCGCGGCACGCCAACGTCACGATGGACCCTTTAGCGGTGTATTCCACGTTGGTGACTTCATGCCCGGCGGCACGGATAATGCCCTCCTCGTGACCAGCTCGACGCAGGCCGATGGTAGTCGTAAAGGTGTCCATCATGACCCGTCGGTGGAAGGCAGCCACTGTTAGAGCGTTGCCAACGGCGTTCCCATAGGCCCGGGTGAGACCTCCGGTCCCCAACTTGATGCCGCCGAACCACCGACTAGTGACAGCGACGACATCGGACAGATACGGATTTCCTCTCGGATCCGCCGCTGTGAGGGCCGCCAAGGTGGGCATTCCCGCTGTGCCGGCAGGTTCGCCGTCGTCATTGCACCGTTGAACCCCACGATCTGCTCCCAGTACGAAGGCGGAGACATGGTGGTGGGCGTTGTGGCCGTCGTGCCGAGCCTGGGCGATAACCTTCCGAGCCTCGTCCTCACAGGTCACGCGCACCAGCCGGGTGAGGAAGATTGATCGCTTGATCTCAAGTTCTATCTCAACTGGGCCTGCCAGAACGCTGTACTCGATCACTTGACCCCCGGTAGAGAGGTCACCATATCCATCCGAATCTTCTCCATCTCTTCGGCGACGCTGTGGGCGTCAAGGTTCTGGCTCGAAATCGGCGGAAGACCTGTAATGAAGATGGCGATATCGGCCAGCAGCCGCCGAGCCCAAGGTACCTGTCCGTTACCAGTGTGCCAACAGACCGAAAGCAGGTCGTAGCCGGTTTCGGTGACAGTGCGGTCTACTTTGGACCAATCTTGTAAAGCCTGCGGAGCATCAGGACGGGTGGCCGACAGCAAGGCCGAACCTTGGATGAGTTCGTGGACCATCTGATTGCGCTCGATCTGAGCTTGCGGGGCTTTGGTGCGTCCCTGAGACAGGGATCTCAGTACTGGCATCATGGAACGAAGGGTTCGGCGATATTGACTTCGTACCAGCAGTACTGGGGCGCGTCGACCGACGATGTGGATGGTGACGATGCCGACTGTCAAGCCCACAATAGTTTCGACGATGCGGTCCTGGGCGAGCTGGTACATCTGACCGGGCTTTGTTAGTGGCGTCATGAATAGTGCGAAGCAGGTGATAAAGATGCAGGCGAGACCGTAATTGCGCGTCACCAGGGCTTGCATGGTCCACAGGAAAACGATGATGAGACCGATCTCAACCCAGCCTGAGAGGCCGAATGCGGCGATCGCGAGGTACAGGCCGAGGCCGACGACGGTACCGAGCACCCGGTGAATGGCGCGGATCGTCATGTCCGAGCGAGTTGCGTCCATGTGAATCATGATGAGGACGCTCAGTACCGCCCAGTATGGATGGCCGAACGGTAACAGGATCATAAGCAGAGAGGCGAAGAAGACACCTGTTGCTGCGCGCAGTGCCACCATCGTCGGTCGCGATCCCCGTTCTAGCGCAGTTCGCAGCAGGTAGCTGGCTTTGGGGCGACCAAGCGGAGTCCAGTCGACATGGTCCGGCAGGGAAACATCGGCCGAGGGGAAGGCCTCCAGTCGCAGCTCGTGCTCGAGTCGCATGTGGGCGGTGATGAGTCGGGCTCGCAAATCCGACAACTCGGACATCTCGGACGGGTTGTCAACGCCGGAGGAGTGACCGTCATTGTAGGCCCACCACGCTAGGTGAATGGCCGCGTGGGCCGCTGAACGTAGTCGTGCAACTTCGTGGCTGTCGGCATCGTCATCAGGTTCGCAGTAGGCGTTGACTGCGTTTTCAGCCTTGTTAACTGCGGCACGGACCGGGCGGTGCGGAGAGGCGAGGATGATGATCATCGATACGGCAGCGGCGATGAGGAAGGACGGCACGGTGGAAGTGAATACCGTGCTGACCGTCCAGCCGCGACTGGCCATATAGGCGCCGAATGCGGCTGCGAAGAGAATATTGAGTGGGCCCGGCGGGCCCAGCTGCAGGGCGTGCCATACCCAGATGACGATCAGGCTCCAGCTAGCGAGGATGATGGGCAGAAGCCATTCGATCTGCACCGACATCAGGCCCAGGCATTGAGAAAAGATCGTCGCAGTACCAACTCCAAGAAGGATTCGGGCTCGTGACAAGGGAGCATTGCTGTTGCCGGCTAGGGCGCCCATTGCTCCTATCATGCCCATAGCCGCATGCGTCGGGCTGACGATCAGGCCCATAGTCACGAGGGACACAGCTATCGGGATGACGAAGATGACCGCCTGGCGGCTGCGCCCAGGGGCAGGATGAATGGTGATGAGTTTGCGTATCAGCTGCCGAGGTTTCGACGGCTGGTTGGGTTTGCTCATGCGCGACCCGTACCGGTGCTCGTCGTAGGCCGGCCCATAGTGGCAGTAATAGACCAGCCAGTGTCCACGTCGGTAATTGTCGCGGTGATCATGCCAGTTTCAAGAATAGTGTAAGTCTCCTCAATGACATGGCCGTTATTGATTTCCTGCCCTTCGACCTGGTCAGCATCGAATTCAGCGCTGGAGTATTGCAGGGTTTCGTCAAGGGGGAAAACGACGGTAGCGAGGGGAAAGAGGTCGCCTACCGGCTCGCCGATGGCGTCGGTTCGCGAGAACTCCACAAAGCGGAATACGCCAATGTTGTGGCGGTAGCGGTACTTTCTCGTGATGATGGTCGTCCCCGCTAGCCGAGTAGTTTGGTCGGTAAGGACGTCGAACTCAATCCCACCTCCGGATTCTGTCTCACGGAAAACACCGAAGCCACGCGATAGACGATCGCCGATGCCGAGGGTGTCAGCGTCGGCTGCGACAGCCAGGCCGATGGCGGTTGCAGGCATCGGATGAGGGGAGCGGTGTACCTTTCGGCCACATAACTCACGCAGACGGCGCGGGACGATGGGCAAAGATGTCGCCCCGGCCACAAGGTGGATGCCTGCGACGTCAGAATCAGTATCGTTGAGCAGAGAGGATAGTGGCTCCATCGTCTCAATAGTGCGATCTATAAGAGGCTTGCACGCTCGTGCCACCTCGGCCATCGGAATATGTAGGATCGTTGAATCCAGATCGACGAAAAGATTGCGTTCCTGACGCAGAGTAAATTCCATAGCAGCCACCGCAGTGTAGGTGGTTCCTAGGTCGATTCCCAGATCCGTGGTGGGCAGTCTAGGCTCGGGTACCGACACCGCCGTCAGTTGTCCAGGTCGCCCCCGCGGCGGGGGTGATAATCAGGCTTGTCGTCGTCGGAAGTATCATCGCTACTGCGTCGGGGACCAGAGCCTTGAGTGCCGGGATCGTCGTTGCTGGATCCATCATCCTCGTCGATTGAGCGCAGGAAGTCTTCGACTTCAGCACCGATGTCCTCGGCATCTGGGACGGCAACTTGCGTTGTGCCGAGCTCTCGCTGGGCAACCCGGGAGTCGTACTGCTCCTCTAGAGCATGGAGCATAGCTTTGAGCTCTTCAGAATTATTGACCTGGGTATCGATCTCGGCACGGACTGTGTTGGCAGCTACAGCCAAGGAGTTGATAGGCAGTGCCAGGCCGGTTGCTCCTCGTAGTGCCTCCACGAGGGCGCGGGCCGATTCAGGATAATCCAGATCGGCTAAGTAATGGGGTACATGGGAGGCAAGCCCGATGACAGCGTGGTTCGTTTCCCCCAACCGCTGACCGAGTACGACGGGGAATGAGGCCGGTACCTGAAGACGGCCGAAGGGAGACGTCGAGCCCAAAATGAGTTCAGGTCGTGATGCCCAGCGTGTGACTATGGCAGGACGGGTGTGAGGGGTCGGTATCGGGATCGAATCGGTAATGACGGTCAGACGGATCCCCATAGAGTCGACAAGACTCGTGAGAGACGCCACCAACGATTCCCAGCCGAGAGCCGGCTCTGGGCCTTCCAATACAAGGAACGCTTGGCCAAGTTGATCGGTGACTTCGTGCAGCACGAGGCGGGGGCGCTCGTACCCCTCGAAGTGGTCGGTGTCGAAGATGATGGGCTGACGGGAATCGCGATGGTCCAGCAACAGATCGATGTCGAATTCCCCGAGCTCGTGGTGGGGAAGCTGGGAAAAGATGGCGTCGCGCACCCGTGCCTGTACCAGACCGGTGTCACTAAAAGACTGCACCAGAGTGATGAGAGTGGACACCTCCTGGTCAGGACCCACGATTCCGGGATGCCAGCTGAAGCGATTGCTCTGCCGATCCATGGGCGTCCTCCTTTCCATCGGGGCAGGTTGGTATAACCCCGTGAGTCTTCACTCTATTCCGTTGTGCTGATAGGTAGCCTGACCGCGTCGCCAATCGACTGAAGGACGGATTACATGAGGATGACGCGCCGAGCAACAACCGCAGTCGCCGTGGCAGGGCTGTCCTTGCTTGCCGGGTGCTCACAGACCAACGGAACAGTGCCCGGGGTCAGCGACTCCCCTGATGCGTGGTGGACGGGCTCACCGTCTGCGACGAGTGGGTCTGTCAATTCTAGGACGGCTACGCACGCTGCCGGTACGGCATCAGCGACGACCACTCCGGCGCCCGCAGCGGCCAGCGGTCCGTGCGGTTATGCCGTCGCGGGCAAGGCTGCTCGCCCAGTTGATATGCCGCCTTCTGACAATATCGAAAAGACTGGTTCCACCACCGTCACTCTTACGATTAATGACGCTCCCGTGGTGCTTACTGTTGATCGGGCGATGGCCCCCTGTGCCGCCAACGCGTTTATCTCGTTGGCCGAGCAGGGCTATTACAACGACACCTCATGTCACAAATTATCTACGGGAGATGCCAAGTACCTCCAGTGCGGTGACCCTTCCGGAACCGGGAATGGTGGTCCAGGGTACTCCTATCCCGTTGAGAGGGGAGCCAAGGCCGGAGGATCAGTTGGCTCCGGCACTCTTGCCTTGGTCGCCGATTCCCAGCATCGGCTGGGCTCGCAATTCGCCCTGGTCTATGGTGACTCCAAGCTGTCGGATTCCTTCCTCGTCATTGGAAGTATCGATAAGGACGGTGCTGAGAGCATCTCTGACATCGCTCATAAGGGGCTCGCTGACGATGGCCTTAATCCAAAGGTCGACACCAAGATTGGCTCGGTTGTGATGGGCTGAACCTTAGCGAGAGGTGAGAGGCCCCTTGCACCGTGATAGGAAGGCCGCTAGCACTTGCACGAAGACTCCCGGCTGGTCTGAATGCACCCAATGGCCGGAATTCTTAACACGAATTCGGCGCACTTGGGGGAAAAGTTCGTGCATGGCTTGGGAATGGTCGGGGCCAACATAGTCCGATTGCTCGGCGGTGATCCAGAGCACTGGCCCTTCCCAGATCGAGGTAACCGGCGGCCAGGAACCGATATCGGACAGTCCATTGCCCAATAGATCGAGATTCATTTGCCAATACCAGCGTTCATGATCGCCGGTTTCATGGCGCAAGTTTTGCAAGAGGAACTGCCGGATGTTCGGGTCAGGCACCCCGTCGGACATGTGCTCTTCGGCTTGTCGGCGGGTGGTCAAGGCTGTCAGATTCACTGACTTCATGGCGTCGACGAGAGGTGCCAGGCGTGTGAGACGCGAATCCACCGGGGCCATGTCGACGACGGTGAGGCTACGGGTTAGGTCAGGATTGTCGAGGACCGTCCGCATGACAACTTTGCTACCCATCGAGTGACCTAGCAGGTGGGCTGGACGGTTCCCACTGGTGGTTTTGACGGTGGCTGCCAAGGAGTCGGCCATGTCGCGATAAGAAAAAGTTTGGGTCCAGGGAGATCGGCCGTGGTTCGGCAGATCGACGAGGATACAGCGGTAGGCGTCGGGGTCGGTAGCAAGGAGATCCTTCGCCACGCGGGTGAAGTTTTTTCCTTGCCCAAATACCCCGTGACACCAGTACACGTCCTGCTGGCCGTTCCCGAGAGTGGTCAGATGAAGCTTATTCATGGGTGAGACCTCCAACACCCGGTGTGCCAGTGACGACGTTCCTCGACTGGGGACCTGGAGAACATCGATGGTTCATGTGGCCAGGCAACGACATGTGGGGTTCCTGGCTGGATTGGATGCAGACACCCCGGACAGGTATAAACCTTGAGCGCTCGGCCGGCAGGCACCGTGCGCACGATGTGCTGACCATCTTTCTTGTGCTCAGGGCGCGGGTGACTAGCCGTATTGAGGGGTCGGGGCGGGCGCTGCCATTTGCGCGAACCATGATGACGACCCATGGACCCCATTGTGCCCCACGTGGTGACCGAGAGGACAATGCCGAGAGACGGGCCTTGTGCCAATGAGTTCGAGGGGCTACGTTTAGTTCGGTTTGCTGGAGCGGGCTGTCAAGACTTGTGCCAATGAGTTCGAGGGGCGACGAGGTAGAGTTCCACACCGTGCGTCTCGTCATTGCCCAGTGCCAGGTCGACTACACCGGCCGTCTTACTGCCCATTTGCCGTGGGCTAAGCGGCTCATCGTCGTCAAATCAGATAATTCGGTAAGCGTTCACGCAGACGACCGGGCATATAAGCCTCTGAATTGGATGAGTTCCCCGTGCACATTGACGATTCGTCCTTGCCTGCCCGATGAACCGGCGGCCACCGCCGCTGTCGACGCCGAAGAGGTTTGGGAAGTTGACGCCCCGACCGGCGACCATCTCCAAATCCTGCTGGGACCGAAGGTGCTTGATGTCACCGAGGAATTGGGTATTGATCCGGGCCTGCAGAAAGATGGGGTAGAGGCTCATCTCCAGGAATTACTGGCTGAGAATCCTAATACTTTCGGCGATGGCTGGTCGTTGGTCCGTCGTGAGTACATGACGCCTATCGGTCCGGTTGACCTGCTTTGTCGCGATGCCGACGGGGTCTATGTCGCTGTCGAAGTCAAGAGGCGCGGTGAGATGGATGGGGTGGAGCAACTCACCCGGTATCTTGAACTGCTCAATAGAGATCACTTGTTAGGCGATCGCGTGCGCGGGGTTTTCGCTGCCCAAAAAATCAAGCCGCAGGCGCGTACCCTAGCCGTCGATCGCGGGATCGAGTGCGTCACTATCGATTACGACGCTCTGCGTGGCATGGACCACCCGGAGGACCGTCTCTTCTGACGTGCACACGGCTGCGAGGCTTATGACCTCCTGACCAGGGCCCCGCCGCGGTGTTATCAACGTCACTTCCCAGGCTTAATACCCTGAGGAAGGACCTGTGTTCTCTCATTGTCAGCCTCGTCGGCAGCAGTTGCACCGCTGGGTTGGGCGGACTCACTATCCTTTACTGCCGGAATAACCTGCGTGCGCTGACTGGCCGGGTCGTTGAGAGGAGCAGTCTCCTTATCGTCGGCCATCGACTGATCTGCCTGAGTATTCTGGCTGGCGGCTGGATTCTGCTGGGCCTGTGAAGCCTTCGGACTAATGACGATGGTGGCGTCATCGGCGGTCTTCCCCTCTGCTTCTTCAGCGAAGGGATCAGTGTCGGGGTAATCGCTTTCGGCTTCTCCGGCTAGGGCCTTGAGATTATTGAGCTGCGCGATGACAGCCTTCTTACGTTGGAGCAGAGCGGCAGTTTCGCGCTCAAGCTGTTCCTTACGCCAGGCGTACTGCTCTTCGAGACGTTCCTTCATCATGGCGGCCTGACGGTGGGCAGTCGCGATGCGATTCTCGGCGTCACGAGCAGCCTGGTTGCGTGTGGTCTCGGCCTCTTCCAGAGCGCTCTGACGAATAGCGTCGGCCTCCTGGGTGCGCTTGGTGACATTGTCGCTGCTGGCCTGCTGATGGGCGGTCGCCTGTTCGAGCAGCTGCTTGATTTTGGCTGTGGCCTCATCGTGGCTGGTGCGGGCCTCGCTAGTAATGTTCTCGGCTTCTTGCCGCGCCTTGGTCGTGATAGTTGCGGCCTCCGAACGAGCCTGGTCGAGGATCTGGGCAACCTGGGCGCGAGCATTCTGATCGATGGTGGCGGCCTTCGTGCGAGCCTCGGTAACAATCGCCTCGGCATGAGTGCCGGCCTGCTCAACGATAGTGCGGGCCTGTAGGCGGGCCTGCTCGATTGCGGTTCGTGAATCCTTGGCCGCCTGATCGCGCAGCTCGCGCTGGTTGGCTAGCCCTGCGACCCGGATATCGTCGGACTCAGTCTGGGCCGCGGCTCGCATATCGGCAGCAACCCGGCGTCCCTCCTCTTTGATGCGCTCGGCTTCGCTACCGGCCATGGCGACGATGTCTTTAGCCTGAGCTTCTGCGGCGGTGAGGATTTCGGTCGCGTGCACCCCCAGACGTTTGAAATCACTCTGAGTAGCCTCGGCCTGGGCCTGAGATACCTGCCCACGCAGGTGCCGGGTGAGTTGCTTCAGGGTCGATACCTGTTGCTCAATCTCTCGGACGTAGTTATCGACGCTGGTGCGGTCGTAACCCCACATCGAATGGGTGAAACTACCGGCCGCGCTGGCGGTGTCGTCGAAGAGGTTGAGTCCGGTCTCTTCGTCGAACTGGCCGTCAGAAACGTCTTTTGTGCTCACCGATGGTCCCCTTCCAGTAGGTGAATCCAACGGTACCAATCAAGACCGAATGACAACTGTGCAACTCACCGGAACGAAACAGACCCCGGGGCCAAGACAAACCGGTCCCGGGGTCAACCTCAGTGGCGTGACGTCAGTCCTTGTAGGGCATGCCGCCGGCCGGGGGCTCGGTGATCTCGATGAGGAGACCGCCGGTGTACTTGGGGTGAAGGAAGATGACACGGGAGCCAGCGGTTCCGATGGAGGGCTCGCCGGTGAAGACGGCGCCACGCTCCTTGAGGGTGGCGATCGTCTTGTCCAGGTTGTAGGTGCGGTAGCACACCTGCTGGATCATATTCTTATTCTTGGAAATGTACTTTCCAATGGTGCTGTCCTCGCTGAGTGGGGCGAGCAACTGAACGACGGTCGACTCCTCGCCGCGTTTGCCGGTACCGAGCATGGCCTCCTCGACGCCATGTCCCTCGTTCTTCTCACGGAAGAGCACCCGGAAGCCCAGCACGTCGCAGTGGTACTTGATGGCCTCGTCCATGTCCTTGACGGCAAAACCGACGTGATCAATACACGCAAAAGGATCGTTGTTGAAGTTCTCCATGGCCCAATCGTTGCACTGTCCACCAGGGCCCAACCAGGCGGGGTAGGTATTCTGGGAGCCTTATGTACAGGTGTGCTGCAGGCGATGGAACGCTGTGGGCTCTGTGCTCAGTGGTTCGCACAGCTCGCTGCCGGATAGATAATGCCGACGCGGTTAGCAGGCCACTCTTGCATCAAAAGTGGTGATAGAGCGCCCTTGTGTCCCGGCTGCGTGTCGAGCAAGGAGTCTTGTGGTGAGGTGTCCCCTTTCTCATGGCAGTGATAGCAGCCGCCTGGGGAGCGCCTCGCTTTCATCTCGATCACATGGACCGTTTGGTCACTACCACTATGCGCGAGTGCATGGGATTTCCGATTAGCAGCTGGCGCGATGCTCAGACGTGCATCTTTGATATTTCTGTTCTACAACCCTTCCTGGGGCGGTGTTCGGCTACGGCCACGTCGTCTTCGAGTCTGGAGGGATGAGGGTCTACCTGAGATTGGCTATGTCGACAACTCAGAGGAGTGCGATCTGACGATCCAGTGGGTGATTCAGATGGCTGGCCTGCGGACCAATGTGGCCAATCTACAACGACCATAGGCAACGCAATATCGCCCCGACCGCTCGAAGTGGTCGGGGCGATATTGCGCTGGGTCTTTCAGCCCCTGAGAGCTTGATCGACGATGTGGCGGGCCTCCTCCTGGACGGCGGCCAAATGGTCAGCATCACACAGGGACTCAGCGTAGATCTTGTACTTGTCTTCGGTGCCCGAAGGGCGAGCTGCGAACCAGGCATTTTCGGTCATGACCTTGATACCACCAATCGCTGCGCCATTGCCCGGGGCTTTGGTGAGGATCTTCTCGATTTTCTCGCCAGCGATAGTGTTAGCGGAGACGTCGTCAGGGGAGAGAGCCTTGAGGCGGGCCTTCTGCTCGCGGTTGGCGTCGGCGTCGATACGGGCGTAATAAGACTTGCCGAAGCGGTCCTCCAGATCGGCGTAATGCTCGGAGGGGGAGCGGCCAGTAACAGCTTTAATCTCACTAGCGAGCAGGGCCAGCAGGATGCCGTCCTTATCCGTGGTCCACGTCTGGCCGTCGAGATCAAGGAACGACGCTCCGGCTGATTCCTCGCCACCAAAACCGATATCCCCGCGCATGAGGCCAGGAACGAACCACTTGAAGCCCACTGGTACTTCAACGAGACGACGTCCCAGGTCAGCCGCAACCTTATCGATGAGGGAGGAGCTCACGAGAGTCTTGCCGATACCGGCGTCAGGGCGCCACCCTGGACGATGAGCAAAGAGGTAACCAATCGCCACAGCCAGGTAGGCGTTCGGATTCATAAGGCCGGCGTCTGGCGTGACGATGCCGTGACGGTCAGAGTCGGCGTCGTTTCCAGTCGCGATGTCGTAAGCATCCTTGTTCGCGATGAGAGAGGCCATCGCTGAGGGGGAGGAGCAGTCCATCCGGATTTTGCCGTCAGAATCAAGGGTCATGAATCGCCAAGTTGGATCAACCGTGGGGTTAACGACCGTCAGGTCAATACCGAGGTGGTCTGCGATGTACTCCCAGTACTGAACCGAGGCCCCACCGAGCGGATCGGCGCCGATGTGGACGCCGGCCTCGTCAATAGCATCGAGGTCTATGGCATTGCGCAGATCGTCGCAATATGCGCTGCGGTAGTCGTAACGGGAGACCTCGTCGCGCACCTGTTCATAAGGTTTACGACGGATACCAGATGGATCGGCGAGCAACTCGTTGGCGCGGTCAGCAATCCAACCGGTGGCGTCCGTATCGGCCGGGCCACCGTGCGGTGGGTTGTATTTGAATCCGCCATCGCGTGGCGGGTTGTGTGAGGGGGTGACGACAATGCCGTCAGCCTGGCGTCCTTCGCTTAAACGGTTGTGAACAATGATGGCCCGCGAGACGGCAGGGGTTGGAGTCCACTCATCGTCATGCTCGGCGATGACCTCGATGTCGTTGGCGCACAGTACCTCAATGGCGGTCGTCCATGCTGGCATGGATAAAGCATGGGTGTCCTTGCCAATGAAGAGCGGGCCGTCGATTCCCTGACAAGTGCGGTATTCCACGATTGCCTGGGTGGTAGCGGCGATGTGAGCGTCATTGAAAGCGCCGTCGAGAGAGGAGCCGCGGTGACCCGACGTGCCGAAGACGACCATCTGATCAGGGTTCGAAGGATCGGGGGAGATGTCGTGGTAGGCCGATAACACGGCATCGACATCGATGAGGTCGGATTCCTGGGCAGGTTTCCCAGCACGTTCATGAGCCATGCGGCCATTCTCTCACCGACTGGTGCGCCACAACAGATTACTGCCGGGAACAACCTCGTTAACGTGGTTCCCGGTCATGATCGTCAGCCATCTCGGCGAGACTCGTTCGGTGCATCTGGTTGAATGGATGACATGTCTTCTGACTCGATTCATCGTCACGATGCCGTCGATCTGTCGGGGCTGGCGGCCGCAGCCAGTTCCGCTGACTCTCCTGCTAGACCAGCTGCCCACGTCGGTTCGGCAACTGCCAGGACCTGGGTGGTCGATGGCACCGAAGAAAACTTCAACTCGCTACTCCAAAAGTCGGTGCAACATCCGGTGCTGGTGGAGTTCACCACGCCTCAAGCCCACGGTGCCAAGGAGATGGAGTCGCTCCTGCGCCGGGTTACCGATGAGGCCGCGGGCAAGTGGCTGTTGGTCCGCGTCGATATCGACGCCCAGCCCCGACTGGCTCAGAGTCTGGGGGTTAAAGCCGTTCCCATGCTCGTTGCGGTCATCGGTGGTCAACTCGCCCCGCTGGCTCAGGGCACCATCGATGAGCAGCAGTTTCGTCAGATCACTGAGCAGGTCACCCAGGCAGCGACGTCAGCGGGCATGGTGGGGCGCGCGGAACCGGTGATGGTCGAGGTGAGCAGTGAGGAACCGGTCGGTCCGGATCCTCGTACCGTGGAAGCTGAGAAGCTCATGGATGCCGGAAAGTTCGACGAGGCCGTCGCGGCCTACGATGCATTACTGGCCTCGGAGCCTAACGATCCGGTCCTCATCGCTGGCCGTAACGGAGCAGCACTGCTTGGACGGTTGGATGGTAAAGACCCCGCTGCCTTGTTGACTGCTGCTCAACAGCATCCTGATGATGTTGACGCCCAATTGGCTGCCGCGGATGTCGAGCTTATGGGGGGACGGCCCGCTGACGCCTTCAACCGGATCATCCAGGTGGTGCGCGCCACCCATGACGAGGAGCGCGAGACTGCTCGTACCCGGCTGCTTGACCTTTTTGAGATGGTCGGACAATCTACCCCCGAGGTTGCCGCAGCTCGCCGTTCTTTGGCAGCCGTGCTGTTCTGAGGTTCGCTTGGCTTGGTGTGCGCGTGCAGCTGGAGGACAGGGACGTCATCTGATCAATTCATGTGACTCGCTTCGGAAATCCACGGGTTCCAGCCCACAAGGGAGCTGAATCGTGTCCGCCGTTCGATGCAGGCGAGATCGCAAGCAACCTCCTGGAGATTGAATCGAGATGCCCCTTCCCCAACATGATGAATAGCATGACGATTATGGACTCGACCCCCCTCGATGAGAAGTTCCATGCCGTGCTGTTCGACCTCGATGGCGTCCTGACTCCCACCGCGCTCATTCATATGCGTGCTTGGCAGGAGATGTTCAACGAGGAGTTATCGCGGCACCAAGGCCAGAACCCCTATACCGGCGAGGATTATTTCGCCTACGTCGATGGCAAACCCCGATATGATGGGGTACGCGATTTTCTTGCCAGCCGCGGCATCACTCTTCCTGAGGGTGACCCGTCTGACGGCCCCGCTGCCCAGACGATTTGTGGGCTAGGCAACCGCAAGAACGACCTGTTCAATACACTGCTGGCCCGGGACGGCATCCAGCCTTACCCAGGGTCGCGGCGTTGGGTGGATAGGCTGCACGAGAGTGGTATGGCGATGGCGGTGGTCTCATCGTCACGCAATGCCGCAGCAGTGCTCAAGGCGGCGGGGATGGCCGAGGATTTCTCAGTGCTGGTGGACGGTAACCGGTCGAAGGCTGAAAGATTACCCGGCAAGCCAGCCCCCGATACGTACCTGAGAGGAGCGGAGCTACTCGGTGTGCCTGCTGAAGAGTGCGTCGTCGTCGAGGACGCGGTGTCGGGAGTACGCGCGGGAGCTGCCGGAGGATTTGGAATGGTGCTTGGTGTCAACCGTGGTGTCGGGGCCGACCGGCTGCGTGAGGCCGGTGCCGACCGGGTGGTGGATGACTTGGATGAGATGGTTGAGGAGATGGCATGACGCGGACGGGCACTGACCCGATGGATCGATGGCGCTTTCCCGACGATCCGTGGGCGATTGTTGAGACTGCCCCCAGCACAGATGATCTAGGAACTACCGAGACGCTGTTTTCAATTGGTAATGGTTATCTCGGTATGCGTGGTAATCCGTCGGAAGGCCGCGACTCTTTCAGTCACGGAACCTACATCAACGGATTCCATGAAATTTGGGACATCCATCACGCTGAGAATGCCTACGGTTTCGCGCGTACCGGTCAGACGATTGTCAACGTTCCGGACGCCAAGCTTATGAAACTCTACGTGGATGACGAACCACTCCTGCTCAGTATCAACGAGATCCAGTCGTATAAACGGTGGATCGACTTCCGCGAGGGTGTCCTGCGTCGGGAGTTGGTATGGCGCACCCCGGCGGGCAAGTTGCTGCGGGTGGCAACCTCGCGGATGGTCTCCTTCACTCATCGGCACATGGCTCTAATTAGTATCGAGGTGACGATGCTCGAGGGTGACGCTCCGATCGTTATTAGCTCGCAAATCCTTAACCGTCAGGACGGCATGGACGAGTACCATGCTCGACCTGACGACGCCGAGAAGACTGCTGACCCTCGCCAAGCTCGTAAATTTGCCGACAAGGTGCTCATTCCTGAAAAAGATTGGCACTCTGACAAGCGCATGATTTTGGGATTCCGTACCGCACGTTCGGGGATGACCCTGGCTGTAGGCGCCGATCACGAGATCATCACGGAAAATGAGTACGCGTCCCTCATCGATACCGAGCCCGGGATGGGAAAACGGGTGTATCGCGTTGAGGCCACCCAAGGCCGACCAATTCGCATCGATAAGGCGGTCGCTTATCACACTTCTCGCGGCGTGCCGGTACATGAACTGTTTGACCGAGTGCGCCGCAGCTTAGACCGAGTGCGTGAACAGGGGCACAACGTCTACTACGACGAACAGCGTGCATGGCTTGACGATTACTGGGCAACGGCTGATGTTGAGGTCGAGGGTGCCCCGACCGGTATTCAGCAGGCTGTCAGGTGGAACCTTTTCCAGATTGCTCAGGCATCAGCCCGTGCAGATCAACTTGGCATTCCGGCAAAGGGTGTAACCGGGTCAGGCTATGAAGGCCACTACTTTTGGGACACTGAGGTTTATGTCATCCCGATGTTGACCTACACTCATCCAAGAATCGCTGAGAATGCGCTGAGATTCCGGGTGAATACCCTTCCGCAAGCTCGACGCCGGGCTAAGGAATTGTCTGAACGAGGCGCCCTTTTCCCGTGGCGAACAATCACCGGTGAGGAGGCGTCAGCTTATTACGCGGCGGGTACTGCTCAGTACCACATCAATGCTGATATTGTCCATGCGATTATGAACCACGCCCGGGCGACCGAGGATAAGACCTTCCTCTTCCGGGACGCGGCACCGGTCCTCGTCGAGACCGCACGAATGTGGGCTGATCTTGGGTTCTGGCGCATCAACGGTGGTCGAGAGTTTCACATCCACGGCGTTACCGGGCCCGACGAATACACCACTGTCGTTAATAATAACCTTTACACCAACGTTATGGCGAGGGCCAACCTCATCGATGCCGCAGGTGTAATTAGGCGTATGCGTGATGAGGACCCACTGTGGTACGAGCACCTGTGTTCAGAGTTGGACCTCACCGAAGATGAAGTTGGTGGCTGGGAGGAGTGTGCGGCGGGGATGGTGATCCCGTTCGACGACACCTTCGGTATCCATCCGCAGGATGACCAATTCCTTTCACGTGAGCTTTGGGACCTCAAGAACACCCCTGATAACAAGCGGCCGCTGTTGTTGCATTATCACCCGCTGGTGATCTACCGATTCCAGGTACTCAAGCAGGCAGACGTTGTGCTGGCTTTGTTCCTGCAGGGAGATCAATTCACTCAGGCTGTTAAGCTTGCTGACTTTGAGTATTACGACCCCATCACCACCGGCGATTCGAGTCTGTCGGCGGTAGTCCAGTCGGTGATGGCGGCAGAAGTTGGTCATCAGGAGATGGCGATGGGCTATTTTCTCGACGCGCTCTTCTGCGACCTGGCTGATACCCATCACAACGCTTCGGACGGAGTTCACGTTGCCTCGACCGGTGGAGTGTGGGGATGCCTCGTGCACGGTTTCGTTGGCATGCGCAATGACCGGGAGAACTTGCGTTTTGATCCGAGACTTCCAGCCCAATGGACGTCGATCAAACACCACATGCTCATTGGCGACTCTCACATGCTCGTTTTCCTGGAACGTGACGCCATTACGTTCCAGATTCTGTCGGGCCATGACCGCGACGTGACAGTGCGCGGTGAGCTCTACCACATTGGGGTTGAGCCGGTGAGGGTGCCGTTGTCCGATCAGGGGCCGTTGCGTCCTAGCCTGCGCGTTACCCATCCGATCTCGGGGTTGCGTCGAGCTGACGGTTCTCTTATCACTGCAGAAGTTCCCGGCAGCATTGCTGAGACGATTGTTTCTTCTCCGATCTCGACGTCGTGAGACTGATAACAACGGGAGGAGGCCGGCACCATTCGCGGTGTCGGCCTCCTCCATATCGTGGGGGTACGCGGTCCGGTTACCCGGTTTGCCTCGAACTCACTTCACAACAGTGATTACCGGGGTACCTGTGGTGACGTCGTCAGCAGGAATGCCGGTGACGTTGGAGTAGTCGAACCTGTTGGTCACTAACACCGGGGTGATCTTGGAGTATCCGGCTTCGTCAATGACGGTGGGATCAAAAACGACCAGGGGCTGGCCAGCACTGACGTGATCGCCAGCCTTGACCTTGACGTCAAACCCTTTGCCACCGAGCTCGACGGTATCGATGCCGACATGGATGAGTAGCTCGACACCCGAATCCAGTTTGAGTCCGAAAGCGTGGCCGGAATCAGGGGCGGTGACAACGGTGGCGTCGGCCGGGCAGACAACAGTGTTGCTGGCGGGCTCGATGGCGATGCCATCACCGACGACACCAGTGGAGAAAACCGGATCGGGGATTTCAGAGATTGGCACGGCACGTCCCTCAAGGGGAGAGGTGATGGTGACGGCTTCGGAGGCAACTTCGGCTGCAGTCGGGGCCTCGGCCCCCTCGACTGTTGCGGTCTCGGTTATGGATTCGGTGGCGGCAGCTGGGGCGGCGGCGGTTGGTTCTGCGTCGTGAGCGCTGGCCTGACGGCGACGGGCCTTGGCTGCGGCCTTCTCGTCGTTATCACGATAGTCGCGCACGATAACCAGAGCCATCGCGGTGAAGAACGAAGCCGCGATCGCCACCGAGTACAGCCCGATCTTGTCGAAGGCCGGGATGGTTAACAGGGAAGTGAAGACAAAGGCCGGGGTGTGCAGACCGCCGCCCGCACCGATGATGACACCACCGACGAGACAGCCGACCAACATGGATGGGTAAATCTTTTTGTAACGCAGGTGGATGCCGTAGAGGCTGGGCTCGGAGATACCACCGAGCAGACCGGCGGCTAGGGCACCAATAGCGGTCTGGCGCATTGTCACGTCCTTGTCACGCACGGACAGGAAGAGAACGCCAGCGGTAGCACCGAAACAGGCGAAGTTCCACGCACCCATCGGGCCCTGGATGTAGTCGTAACCCAGAGTCTGGATGTTGAGCAGCATGACAGCGTTGAGCGGCCAGTGCAGGCCCAACGGAACCATGAATGGGTACAGCAGGGGGATGAGGACCGCGAAGATGAAGGGGCTGACGTCGTTGACCGCCTTGAGCCCGTTGGCCAGTCCAGCACCGGCGTAGACACCGATCGGGCCGATGAGGAAGGCCGTCAGCGGGATCATGATGAGCATGGTGAGGAAGGGTACGAAGATCATCTGGACATTGGGGGAGATGATCTTCTTGAGCCATTTGTACAGCGGGGCCAGGATTGCAGCCATGATGAGCGGCGGGAACACCTGGGAGCCGTAGTTGAAGATCGTCAGCGGTAGGCCGAAAACGTCGACCACGTTGACTTTGAATCCGCCGAGGGTCAGCGGATGGGCAGTCTTGCCGAGCTCGGTGAACGCAGGCAGCATGACGACAGCCATGACGGAGAACCCAACCCACGGGTCAGCATTCAGACGCTTGGTGGCGTTGTAGGCGACCAGCAGTGGCAGGAAGTAGAAGACGCACTGCCAAGCCAAGTTGACGAATTGCCAGCTCGGGGGCAGGGTGACGCGCGAGTCGGCCCAGTTTCCGATGACGCCCAGAGAACCCATGAGGGCCATGAATGTGATGAACAGGGAGGCGCCGAGCAGGGCGCCCATGATCGGCCGGAAAGAGTCGGACAGGTACTCGAAGAGGTTGTCGAGCCACGAGAACTTGCCTCGGGGACCCTTGGAGCGATGCTCCGCCTTGACGTCCGCGTCCGACTGATTGCCGCTGCCGGAAGAAAGCCCTTTCATGGCGGGTAGGTCCATGATGTCGTTGTAGACGCCGGCAACGGCGCCTCCGATGACGATTTGGTAACGATTGCCCGACTGAGGAACGGCTCCCATGACGCCGGGGATCGCTTCGACTTCAGCCTTGTCGATAGGCGAGGAATCGCGAAGTTGGAACCTCAGACGAGTGGCGCAGTGGGTGAGGCCGACGATGTTGTCGGGGCCGCCCACCGCATCCACGATCTGGGACGCGGGTGATGACATGTATGTGGTCCTCCTGTGATATTGCCGCCCGGGAGCAGCGGGGCAGAAGTTTACATCGTCTTAGGATGTTGCTAGCACATCGGGGTGGGTCCCACCCGGTCCACCTGCGTGGTGCTGCGGTCGTGAATCTCCTGGGAGTTGTGAGATAGCGTAATGTGTACGCCGCAAATATTATCGAGCGCGTCGCCGTGCTGAGACCACCGCGCGGATTCTCGGGGGCACAGTAGAGGCTCCCCGGGGCAGGAGGGTCGAACCTCCTAACGCGGGCCTCACACAGGGAATCCGTTTTCTGTGGCGCGAGGCATGCGATCGGACAAGATGGCCTCGATACGTCGGGCCGACAGTGCGGTCACGTGATCGGGTACAAGCTGCGGCTCGACCCAATGCAGGCGACTGATTTCCGAGTCGGCTGGGTGCATGACCTTGACGAGGCCTGGCTCGACTACACCAGCGTCATAGATGAACTCGATAGCGTCGGACCATCCCAACGCCGGAGGCATCCAGTCGATGAGACTCGGCGTGCCCGGAATGTCAAGGGGGACTCCTAACTCCTCCCGGCATTCCCGGACGGCTCCGGCATGCGGGGACTCTATAGGTTCGACGACGCCCCCGGGCAGTTCCCAATCTGGCTTATATGTCGTCTCGCACATGAGCACCCGCCCGGCATCATCACGGAGGAGGACGTGGGAGATGACCCGTTTGGTGGGTAGGACAGAATCGAGCATCCCGGTGTGGCCGGTGCGGGTATAGATCTCGTCGGTTGCCAGTCGGGAATAGATGTATTCGTCCACCCAGCCGTTTCCACGCACGCGCGCTTGGCGCAGCCGACCCTCGCGACGGTACCCAGCATGGTGCAAGGCGTGGATGACCTCATCGTCATCGACGGCCACCCGTGCCTCGAGACGACGCACGTCGTGCCCGATGATGGCGTCGTCGGACGCCAGCGAGATAGCGCGTGTCAGACCCTCCGGATATGGCGGATCATCAAGGAGTAGCCGACCGGAGTCATCCACCACCTCGACCTGGATCCTGAAATCCTCGGAACCGGATTCGTCATCGACCACGAATTATTCCTCCTGTGGCACGGTCATTGCACGCCCGGATCGCCGGGCAGGGCAGCGGTTGCTGACGGATTGTGACGTAGCCACACCGATCCCATCGGCGGAACGCACACTGCGGCAACCGCACGGAAACGATCGGGAGCTGGCAGTGGGGTGGCTACGATTTGGCCGAGATTGCCGAACTCGCCGGTGCCGTCGTACTCCAGGGAATCGGTGTTGAGGATCTCGGTCCACACCCCTTCCATCGGTAGGCCGATGCGATAGTCGGTCTGCGGATTGGGAGAGAAGTTCGTGAAACAGGCAATCGTCGATCCATCATCGGAACGGCGTAACCAGGAGAACAGGTTGTTACCGGCATCGTCGGCGTTGATCCACTCGAATCCGCGCGGATCGCTGTCGAGCTGCCACAATGCGGGGTTTTCTTTGTAAATCTTGTTAAGGTCGCGGAAGAGGCGTTTGAGACCGCCGTGTCCCCACAGGTCGGCGACAAACCACTCAAGGCTTACCGACTCGTCGAACTCGTGGCGCTGACCAAATTCCTGACCCATGAACACCAGCTGTTTGCCGGGAAAGGACCACATGTAGGAG
Source organism: Cutibacterium sp. 37298 (assembly GCF_023838685.1). Taxonomy (NCBI): domain Bacteria; kingdom Bacillati; phylum Actinomycetota; class Actinomycetes; order Propionibacteriales; family Propionibacteriaceae; genus Cutibacterium; species Cutibacterium sp. 37298. The sequence goes on along the minus strand of NZ_JAJNRJ010000002.1, from coordinate 317,682 downwards.
TAGAAGGCTCGCAGGGACGCGAACTGTTGCCAGTCGTCACCGGGAATCTTGGTGATCATGGATCCCTTGCCGTGCACGACCTCGTCGTGGCTAATCGGCAAGATGAAGTTCTCTGAGTATTGGTAGACCATGGCAAAGGTCATCTCGCCATGGTGGTACTGGCGGTGGAATGGGTTGAGCTCCAGATATCGCAGCGAGTCGTTCATCCAGCCCATATTCCACTTGAACCCGAACCCCAGTCCACCGTCGTCGACCGGCTTGGTGACCCCGGGGAAACTAGTGGATTCCTCGGCGATCATGAGGATGCCGGGGTGGCGCGAGTACAGGTGAGAGTTGACATAGCGCAAGAAGTCAATGGCCTCTAGGTTCTCCCGGCCGCCATACTTGTTGGGCACCCACTGGCCCTCTTCGCGAGAGTAGTCCAAATAGAGCATCGAGGCGACGGCGTCAACGCGCAGTCCGTCGACGTGGAATTCGCTAATCCAGTACAGCGCGCTTGAGATGAGGAAAGATTTCACCTCGTTACGACCGTAGTTGAAGATATAGGTTCCCCAGTCCTTGTGTTCGCCCTGGCGTGGATCGGCGTGCTCGTAAAGCGCGGTGCCGTCGAAGCGCCCCAGGGCCCAGTCGTCCTTGGGAAAGTGGCCGGGAACCCAATCCATGATGACTCCGATACCGGCCTGATGCAGCTTATCGATGAGGTAGCGCAGGTCGTCGGGAGATCCGTAGCGGCTGGTGGGAGAGAAGTACCCGGTGACCTGGTATCCCCAGGAGGGAGCGAACGGGTGTTCAGCCAATGGCATGAACTCCACATGGGTATAGCCCTGCCAGGTGACATAGCTCACCAGCTGGTCAGCCAACTCTTGGTAGCTCAGCCCGTGACGCCATCCACCCAAATGGACCTCGTAGACGCTCATCGGTTCGGCGTGAGCGCGGGAGGCTTCGCGGCGGGCGATCCACTCATCGTCATTCCATTCGTAGTGGGTTTCGGCGACGATGGAAGCATTCTGAGGAGCTTGCTCTGAATAACGGGCCATTGGGTCAACCTTTTCGTGCCAGGTGCCCCACTGGTCCTGAATGCGGAACTTATAGAGGGTTCCCTCGTCGACTCCTTCGACGAAGGTGCCCCAGACTCCGGACCCCGGGATGAGGCGCATACGGTCACCAGTCCACCAGTTGAAGTCAGAGATGACCTCAACCGCCTGGGCATTCGGGGCCCACACAGCGAAGCGGGTGCCGGTGATGGGACCACGCTCATCGTCATCGATAGTGATGACATGGGACCCGAGCCTCTTCCACACCTCCGTGTCCCCACCAGAGTGGAACCCCTCGAGGTCCCAACCGGTGAGTCCTCCGAACTCATCGTGAGCCATGTCGTCCTCCTGGGATGTCGTTGGTGTGGCCGTCGGTTAGATAATCCAACGGGAATCTGTGGGCGAGTTTGGGCATCGTCAATCCTGCCCCATTGCTCGAATAGCCGACAGTGGAATGTCTACCCATGTCGGTCGGTTAAAGGTTTCATAGACGATTTCGTAACTAGCTTTGTCAGCCTCGTAGGCGGCCAGCACGTCCTGTTCAGCGGTATTCGGCCAGCCATAGCCGGTCAGGAATGCCTCGCTGGCACGGTGGGCCCAGGTAAGAGTCTGCGGTGCCGTCGGCCTGGCATGAGCTGAGGTGGCGTAGGACAACGACCTCATCATCCCGGCAACATCGCGCCAGCGGGAGTCTGGTAGCCGTCGCTCGGCGAGGGGTTTGAGGGGTTCCCCTTCGAAGTCGATGATCCGCCAGCCGTCAGGTGTCAGCAGAGTTTGGCCGAGGTGAAAGTCCCCGTGGATTCGCTGGGCGGCGAGGTGGCGTCCGCGCAGCTTCTCAAACCGGGCAGTCAGCGTGGCCCGGTAGCGAGCCAGCGCTGGCGCTGTGACAACAGCGGCGTCAAGGCGGCGCACCATATCGTCGGCGACGCGCGACCCGTCGATTTCGACAGTGCCAAAAGTATGCCGCAGCGCCTCGTGAATGGTGCGTAAGCACTGTCCCAGACCGGCAACGAGGTCGGTGACGTCGACGAGATCGACTGCCTTGGCAGTGATGAGTTCCCAGCCATCCCGGGGCTGTGGCAACCTCTCAATGATCATAGCTAGATCGACCGGGGTGTGTTCCTCGGCGGGGATCTGTCCGGACATAAAGCCGTACAATGTGGCCACCGATGAGATCCCGGCATCGTTGAGGGCGCTATGCACGGTGATGTCAAGGTTGTCGCCGGGCTCCAGGCGGCGGAACATTTTGATGATGATGGCGTCGCCCACCATGATCGAGGTGTTCGATTGCTCACCACCGAAGCGCTTAGCGAACCGAACTGGCTCAGGGGCCGCTCGACGGCGATGCAGCTGCCACGATCCATCCATGGCGATGGGAGTTCCCTCGAGGAGGATACGAGCCCAAGCAGTGAGAGCTAGTTCATCCTCAGTGGCGTCAGTGACGGTAAAAGGTTGACCGTTGACGACGATCTCCGCCAGGCCAGCAACGCGTCCTGGGCGTAATGCTAAAAGCAACTGGTAATACTCGTCGGCGGCCTGCGGATAACCGACGTGTGCGATGACAGGGAGCACTTGCAGATCTTGCTCGTTGACGACGGGAGCCAACGGCAGCAGCCTAGTCAGGGAACCGCACCGGCCCTTACCTGAGAACCATCGGGCTCCACTGATGTGGTCCCAGACGCGTTCCCGTACGGTGGCGTCTTCCCAAGCGGTCATGACCTCTCCTCACCGGACATCTGCAGCCATCGATAGCCATATGGCCACAACGGTACGGACAGTGTTCCGTCAGCTTTTACTGGTTGCGCGTCCTGACCATGGATGAGAGAAGAGCCCGCCACGCCCGCGAATTGTGGAAGGTGAAGGGCAACCGTCCGCTCAGTATCGGAGAGATTAGCCAGGCACAGGACCGTTTCGTGCTCGTTGTGACGTAGGAAGGACATCACTGCCATGTCCGGCCCGCCTAGATCGGTGAATTCGCCGGTCCCAAAGACGGGGTGGTGGCGGCGGATACCGAGCATGGCGCGCGTCCACACCAGCAAGGAGGACGGGTCGCCCATCTGGCGGGCGACATTGACGTGTTCTGGATCGTGGCCAAAGGTGCGGATGAGAGGTAGATGAAAGTCCTCTGGAAGGGCAGTGGAAAAGCCGGCCGTCTCCGAGTCATCCCACTGCATCGGGGTACGCACCCCATCACGGTCAGGCAGCCAGGGATCGTCCCCCATGCCAATCTCGTCGCCGTAGTACAGCACCGGAGAGCCGGGTAGGGACAGCAACATGGCGTTAAGTAGCCGGATCTTCGCATCGTCGTTATCGACAAGAGGGCTCAAGCGGCGACGAATGCCCAAGTTGCACCGCCACCGGGATTCGGGAGCATATTCCTCCCACATGTAGTGACGATCTTCTTCGGTCACCATTTCGAGGGTGAGTTCGTCGTGGTTGCGCAGGAAGGTCCCCCACTGGCAGCCGTCCGGGATTTGTGGGGTGTGAGCCAGGATCTCGCTAATGCACTCCCGTGAACCGCGACGCAGTCCCATGTACAGGCGTGGCATGACCGGAAAGTGGAAGGCCATCTGGCATTCGTCACCGTTGCCAAAATACTCGACGACGTCGTCAGGCCACTGGTTAGCCTCGCACAGCAGAATGCGGCCCGGGTACTCTTCATCGACCATGGCGCGCAGCTGCTTGAGGATCTTGTGAGTTCCTGGCAAGTTTTCGCAGTTCGTGCCCTCGGCCTCAATGAGGTACGGGACGGCGTCGAGTCGGAATCCGTCAATACCCAAGTCCATCCAGAAGCGGACGGCGTCGAGCATTTCCTCCATAACTCGAGGCTCTTCAAAGTTGAGATCGGGTTGGTGATGGAAGAACCGGTGCCAGTAGAACTGCTTACGCTGGGAATCCCAGGACCAATTCGAGTCCTCGGTATCGCAGAAGATGATGCGAGCATCGGAGTAGGCCTCGTCGGTGTCCGACCATACGTAGTAGTTACCGTAAGGACCATCTGGATCGGCGCGTGAGGACTGGAACCACGGATGGGAATCCGAGGTGTGGTTCATGACGAAGTCGATGATGACGCGAAGGCCACGGTCGTGGGCTGCGTCAAGGAAAACCTTAAAGTCCTCAATGGTGCCCAGCTCCTCACGGATCCAGCGATAGTCACGAATGTCGTAACCTCCGTCATGGAGAGGAGAGTCATAGAAGGGTGGTAACCATAGGCAATCCACCCCAAGCCATTGTAAGTAATCGAGTTTGTCCGTCAGCCCTTTAAAGTCGCCAATTCCGTCACCATTGGAGTCCTTAAAGGATCGCACCAGAACCTCATAGAAGACAGCGGTGCGGAACCATTCAGTCTCGGTGCGATCGATAGAACCGACCGGGTGGATCTCATCGAGTCTGGCCTGTAACTGGGCCGAGGTCAGCCCGAGAGCCCCGGTGGGAGCCAGGGTCTCAGGGATCTCCGCGGCGGGGGTGCAGGGGACATGGGTCATGAGGTGGTCTTTCGCACATGCAGGACATGGGCGGGCTGAGCGGGGTAGAGCCTGACGAAGGCTTGCTGGCCCCACGTGAAATCGGCTCCAGTGAGCTCATCGTGGACGGTGAACGTGTCGTCATTATCGAAGCCGAGGGCAGCCATATCGAGCATGATCTGGGACTCAACACCCCATACCGGATCCAGGGAGGTGACAACGATCACAACGTCATCTCCCGCTTTCTTGGAGAACACGAAGACGTTGTCGTGCGGGGCGTGATGGATCGTAGTGTCACGCAGTTGCTGCAACGCCGGGTGAGCCCGACGGATCTCGTTGAGGCGAGTGACGAGCAGTGTGATGTTCGGCTCGGAATCGTAATCGCGGGGCCGGTACTCGTACTTCTCGGAGTGGGCGTACTCCTCGCGTCCGGGCAACGGCTCGTGCTCGCAAATCTCAAATCCGGAGTACATGCCCCACGACGGGCTCATTGTCGCGGCCAGGATCGCGCGGATAGCGAAGCCGGCCGGATTGCCGTCGTTGAGATAGATAGGGTTGATGTCTGGGGTATTGACGAAAAAGTTTGGACGGTAGAAGTGCGAGGTCTGGTGGGAGACTTCGTCGAGGTACGCTTCGAGCTCCCACTTGGTGGTGCGCCAGGTGAAGTAGGAGTAGCCCTGCTGGAAACCTACCTTGCCGAGGGCAGCCATCATCTCGGGACGGGTGAAGGCCTCCGCCAGGAAAATGACCTCGGGGTGACGATGATGAACCTGTTCCATGAGCCAGGCCCAGAAATTCAGAGGCTTGGTATGTGGATTATCGACGCGGAAAATCGTCACGCCGTGGGAGATCCATAACTCCAGCAGCCGCAAGCATTCCTGGTAGATACCGTCAGGGTCATTGTCGAAGTTAATCGGGTAGATGTCCTGATACTTTTTGGGTGGATTTTCTGCATAGGCGATGGTGCCATCAACGCGGGTCGTGAACCACTCCGGGTGCTGGTGTACCCACGGGTGGTCTGGTGAGGCTTGCAAGGCAAAATCTAGGGCCACCTCCATGCCTAGGTCATGAGCGTGGGCCACGAAACGGTCGAGGTCGTCGAAGGTGCCTAGGTCGGGGTGAATGGTGTCATGGCCGCCATCAGACGATCCGATGGCCCACGGCGATCCCGGATCGTCCGGACCTGGGGTCAGGGTGTTGTCCTTGCCCTTGCGGAAGGCTGTGCCAATGGGATGGATCGGCGGCAGGTAGACGACGTCGAATCCCATCGCAGCGGCGGCGTCCAGGCGCTCCCAGGAGGTGTCGAAAGTACCTGAAACCCAGTGACCGTCCGCATCGACATAAGCACCCTGAGAGCGCGGGAAAAACTCGTACCAGGACCCGTAGAGGGCCCGACGTCTCTCCACCCGCAGTGGGGCGGGGGGTGTGGGCGAGGCCAACGGCCGCGGGGCATAGACCCGCATGGCCTCGCAGAACGCGTAGGTGTTGATGACCTGTTGTAGCGAGTCGGGGGCACGGTCAGGGGTTAGGTTGGCATCGGTCTCGCGCAGAGCCGTGATCGCGTCAGTATCCCCGGATTGCTCGGCGTGCCGGACCGCCTCGTTTATGAGGGCATGGCCTTCGGCGCACACCAGTTCGACGTCGATGGCAGCGGCGAGCTTGGCATTGGCATTGTGATGCCACGTGCCCCAGGTGTCTGACCAGCCTTCAATGTGCATAGTCCAGTCGCCTTCGATGTCAGCGGAGACTCGGGCTTTCCAGATGTCTAATCCCCAAGGCTCGACCTGGTGCATGTCAGTGAGGTGACGGTTGCCCTCGGGATCGGTGAGAACGACACTAGCCCCGACGGCGTCGTGGCCTTCGCGGAACACATTCGCGGTGACCTCGAATTCCTCATCGACGACCGAGTAGATCGGCAGGTGGCCACTTTCGACCTCGGGACGGACGTTGTGGACAGGGATACGTCCAAATCCGCGTAGCGGGGGACATCCAGGAGAATCAATGGCGCTCGTGGCAGTGAAAAGAGCATTATCACCAAAGGCGTGCTCGGCAGCACGACGTGGTGCTGGACATTCCGGCGGTACTGGTGATGGTACGGGAGCAGGGGCTGACTTAGGGGAGTCGGCAGGGGAGGCAGGAGCCATCGGTTTGGGTGACGGTTCCGGGGCCGAAGGAGTGACCTGCACCTCCTCGTCGTCGGAGCCATTCTCGTCGTGACGGCGGTCTCGCCTATTGATCCTCCACACAAGTCATAGGCTACCGTGGCCCGTTTCGACGCATCATGATTCAAGCCAGCGTCAATCTTGGATTGATCCGACTTTTCACAAGAGGAAGAAGTGCCTCTGACCATTGGATGAGGGACCCACAGCGGCGACATCGGCGGGTGAAGGCACGCTCACCCGCCGAGTGTGCGCTTGGCGCGTAACGGTGCAGTCAGGCCGAAAGGGGAGGCTTGCATGACGACGACGCATCTGCTCGGCAGAGTAACCGATAGTCCTGCTGGTACGGCTTCGTCGGGAATTTCCCCAGGCAGAGCTGTTGAGGCCACAACGTGCCACGACTCGCCCCATCGAACGCTTGGCAAGATGATCTCGATCGGGCGGTCACCGGCGTGAAACCAGATGAGGAAGGCCTCATTGTCGTCACTGGTGTACATACCGAGGGTGCGTCGGCTTTCGTCATGCCAGTCGTTGTTTACCATTTCCCCGCCGTGGCCGGAGAACCACGCTAGATCAGCACGGCGCGGGTACGAATCGTTCGCGTCCCCGACCGGATCGTGATGACGGTACCTTGATGGACGAAGAGCGGGGTGCTCGCGACGCAGTGCCGTAATTGTCTTGACAAGGTCGGTCACATCGGACCATGCTTCGGCATCCTCCCAATCTATCCACGAGATAGGGGAATCCTGGCAGTATGCATTGTTATTGCCCTGCTGGGTGCGTCCCATTTCGTCACCGGCGGTGATCATTGGTACACCGGTAGCTAATAGCAAAGTAGCGACCAGGTTGCGCACCTGACGATGCCGCAACATGACGATGGACTGATCGGTAGTCTCGCCCTCCCAACCACAGTTCCAGGCCCGGTTGTCATTAGACCCGTCGTGGTTATCCTCGCCGTTGCCTTGGTTATGCTTCATGTTGTAGGTGACCAGGTCACGCATCGTGAAGCCGTCGTGAGCAGTAATGAAGTTGACGCTGGAGGTCGGCTGACCATACAGGTCCGGTGACCCACAGAGCCTGGTTGCCAGCTCCTCGACTCCGCGAACGGCCCCACGCCAAAAGTCACGGACATAATTGCGGAAACGGTCGTTCCACTCGCTCCAATGTGGCCCCCAGGCACCCACCTGATAGCCGTATGGGCCGAGGTCCCAGGGCTCAGCAATGTGCTTGACCTTGTTGAGAATCGGATCTTCGACCAGAGCTTGTTTAAATAGGTGGTTCTGATCGACCCCATGGGACGTATCGCGGATGAGAGTGGTGGCAAGGTCGTAACGGAACCCGTCAACACCCATCTCGGTGACCCAGTAGCGCAAAGAGTCGAGGACCATGGCGAGAACCTCCGGATGAGAGGTGTCGACAGAATTGCCACAACCGGTGACGTCATAGTCATTGCGGTGATCGTTGGTGAGGCGGTAATAAGACTCGTGATCGATGCCGCGGAAAGACAGAGTCGGTCCTTCATGGCCGCCCTCACCAGTGTGGTTGTAGACGACATCGAGGAAAACCTCGATGCCGGCTTCGTGGAAAGACGTCACCATGTCCTTGAACTCGCGCACCTGGGTTCCCATCGAGCCGACGGAGCAGTAGGCAGCATGCGGCGCAAAGAACCCCAGGGTGTTGTAACCCCAGTAATCGGATAAGCCGCGCCCAACGATGAATGGTTCGGAGACGAACTGCTGGACGGGTAGTAGTTCGATGGCTGTTACTCCGATTGACTTGAGGTGTTCGATAACAGCCGGATAGGCAAGCCCGGCATAGGTGCCGCGAAGATGCTCAGGAACGAGGGGGTGAAGGCGGGTGTAGCCCTTGACATGGGTCTCATAGATGACCGATTCGCTGATGTCGTGGCGGCGCGCAATAGGCGTAGGCGGGCCGGGATCGTCAATGACGACGGCGAGCGGGACCGACGTCGCATCGTCGGTCAGGTCAGGCTCGTAGTTGGATTCCGGCGTGTGGTCCATAATCGGGCCGTGATAATCGACTCCTGCCGTGATGGCCCTGGCATAAGGGTCGAGCAATAGCTTGGCAGGGTTGAACCTCATGCCGCGGTCAGGATCCCACGGCCCGTGGACTCGGTACCCATAGCGCTGACCGGCCTGGACGTCGGAGACCTCAACAGTCCAGACACCGTGCTCGTCCCTGGCCATGTCGTGGTTAACCTGTGACCTGTCATCCGCCACGAGGGCCAACTCGACACGCTCCGCGCGAGGCGCCCACAACCCGAAGCGGCAGCCGCCGTCAACGAGGGTCGAGCCCAAGGCGCTGGTGTCGAATGACGCCGTGTTGGTGTCGGTCACAATAGGGGCCTTTCGTCGGGGATAATGGGCGGACGTCACAGTTTAATCTGGTTGGCCGTAGCGTCCGTAAGGGCGATGATGCGCGCCTTCCACGTCTTGCTGTTGGGCAGTAGCGTCGAGGAGTCGCCAGGAAGGACAGGTATGTCGCAGCTGAAGCCCGGATCAGTACACCACGACCGCGCCTACTTCGACCATGCGGCAACATCCCCACTACGCAGCGAGGCACGTGAGGCAATGGCATGTGCGGTACCGGGCAACCCTGGCGCCATTCACGGTTCAGGCCGTGCAGCGCGGGCACTTCTAGAGGATGCCCGCGAGGAGATCGCCAGCCTGCTAGGGGTCGGTCCGCTTGAGATTGTGTTCACCAGTGGAGGAACCGAGTCGGACATGCTTGCGGTGATGGGAGCTGTTCGCGACGGCCACGCGCTGGTGTCAGCAGTTGAACATCCAGCCGTCGGTGGTCTGGTTTCCCCGTGGCTTCTTGGCAAGCGATGTGAATTGCTACCGGTGAACCATGCCGGGCTTGTCGACCCGGATGAGGTGGGCGGGCACTCCGGCAATCTTGACGTTGTTTCCGTCATGGCTGTCAATAACGAGACCGGAGCTTGCCAGCCCGTCTCGCGGGTCGCTGAGGCGGCCCACCAGGCTGGGGCGCTCATGCATACCGACGCCGTCCAGGCCCTTGGCCACATCCCTGTCGACCTCGACGGATGGGGGGTAGATCTCGCTTCCTTCTCCGCTCACAAGATTGGTGGGCCGGTTGGGATTGGAGCGCTCTGGGTGAAACGGGGAGTCGAACTGCACCCCGTTTCCCCAGGGGGAGGTCAGCAGTACGGCATTCGCTCGGGAACCCAGCCGGTGGCATTGGCCTGCGGCTTCGCCGCGGCTTTACGTGCCTGTGTCGATGAGTTCGACACCATGACGGCCCGGTGGCAGTCGTGGCGGCAGCGCGTCATCGCGTGGTGTCATCAACAGCCCGAAATAACTGTTGACGATGCGCCCATGACGAGCCCGTCGATCATCCACCTTAGTGTTGCTGGAGCCCGCGGGACTGATCTTGTCATGCTCGCTGACCGCGATGGCGTTGACCTCTCCGCCGGTTCGGCCTGCCACGCTGGGGTATCGCGCCCCTCCCCAACAATGCTTGCCATGGGGAGAGACGACGATGCTGCGTCCTCGGGATTAAGAATTTCGATGGGATATACCACCACCGATGTCGATATCGATCGTTTGCTCGTCACCTTGCCCGCAACGATACGCAAGGCAAGCGGAGCCCGGTAAGTGGGCGTCAAACCCTTATCATTGAGGTTCCCCCATGCGGGGGGTCAGATCAAGCCGCCACAACACCACGTCACTGTGAGAGGACACACTGTGAAGGTTCTCGCCGCTATGTCGGGAGGAGTCGATTCCGCTGTCGCAGCAGCCCGTCTCGTCGAGGCTGGGCATGACGTCACTGGGGTTCACCTGGCCTTGTCACGTAACCCGCGCTCTCATCGTGAGGGATCGCGAGGGTGCTGCTCGCTGGAAGATTCCTTCGACGCGCGGCGCGCTGCGGACCGACTGGGAATCCCCTTTTATGTATGGGATTTTTCGGACCGTTTCGTTGTGGAAGTCATTGACCCCTTCATCGCCGAATACCGGGCCGGTCGCACCCCAAACCCCTGTCTGCGCTGCAACGAGAGGATCAAGTTCGCGGCCCTGTTAGAGCGTGGGCTGGACCTCGGATACGACGCTGTGGCGACCGGCCATTACGCCCGGACAAAGGTCATTGACGGTGTGACGAAACTCTATCGATCAGTTGATCCGGGGAAAGACCAGTCCTACGTATTGGCGGTCCTCAACCAGGACCAGCTGTCTCACTCGCTATTCCCCCTCGGGAATTCCCTTAAAGTGAATGTACGTCAGGAAGCTGCGGCGCTTGGATTATCTGTGGCTGATAAGCCTGATTCCAATGACATTTGCTTTATCCCTGATGGGGATACTCCCGGTTGGCTGTCAGATAAAATCGGCTCGGCAGACGGTGAGATCCGTGACGAGTCCGGTGCCCTCGTCGGTCACCATAATGGCTATCACCATTTCACTATCGGTCAGCGGCGTGGTCTGCGATTGGGAGTTCCGGCTCCCGACGGCAAGCCGCGCTACGTCTTGGATATCGAGCCAGTTAACAACACCGTGGTCGTCGGAGGAGCGGAGGGGCTAACCGTGCATCATATTGAGGCCATTCGGCCGGTGTGGTGTTCTGGCGAGCCTGTCGAGACCTGGCACGGTCAGGCCCAGGTCCGTGCCCACGGAGACCCGGTACCGGCCATAATTTCCGCAGTTCCCGGCGGGGTAGCCGTTGAATTAGAGGATTCCCTGCGTGGAGTCGCTCCCGGCCAGGCCGTCGTCTTTTACGACGGTGACCTTGTTGTCGGATCGGCCACCATCTGCGGTACCGACCGCGCTGGCGTGAAGGCGGAGCAAGCAGCGTGATTGCGACCGGAATCGGTTCCCTGCCAGGCACCGATATGCGCGGAAGTCTGGCGGCGATGGCGGAGACATTTGACCAGCTCATACCCTTGCCCGAGCTACCAGCACGTGGGGTAGGCGCCCACATGATTGGACGAGCAACGGCTGTGCTCGTCAACCTTCCAGTCGACCACGGTCCAGGGGGATGGCGGCTGGCTGATTCCACTGACCACGCTGCTCGATCGGCACGGTCCTGGTTGCGCAGCGACCTCGACGATCTCGAGGAAGTCCTGGCCGACGGGGAAACCAGTGTCAAGCTCTCGTTCGCTGGGCCCCTCACTTTGGCGACCGGTCTGCACCTGAGAGCAGGGGAGTCAATCTTGGCTGACGGATCGGCGCTAGCAGACGTCACCACGAGCCTGGCTGAGGGAGTTAGTCAGCTTATAGCGGAACTGCGACGGCGGATGCCGAGGGTCACCTGGACACTGCAGATCGACGAACCTTCAGCTCCCGCAGTCCTTTCCGGCGCGGTTCCCACTCAGTCTGGCTTGTATCGCTACCCAGCTATGGCAGGTTCGACAGCAGTTCAGCTGTGGCAGACCGTCGTGTCAGGCTGCGGAGAGGCTGAGGTGGGTATGCACTGTTGCGGAGCGCCGATACCGTGGGCATTGGCGAGGAAAGCGGGATTCTCGACGATGTGGTGCGAGGTGACCTCGTTGCTCAACCTGGATCGGGTTGCCGAGTGGGTGGAATCTGGTGCGCGCCTTGGAATGGGGGTTGTCGACACCATGCAGGTAGATAAAGTACCTCTCGTTGATCATCTTATTGACAAGGTGCTGTGGCTGGTCAGGTGTCTCGAGATTGATCCGGCTGTGCTGAAGTCTGGCATCCTGACCCCAGCCTGCGGTCTGGCGGGTTGGTCGCGTCATGACGCTGCCGAGGTGTGCCGCACTGTCAAGCGAGCTGGCGACCTCGTTGACGAGCAGCTAGACCAGGCGAGCAGGTAGGGTTTCGACTGTGGGCTTCTTCACCAATCTCAATCTGGATGGCCAGACTCCGGTACGTACCCGGCCGCGCGTGGGTGAGGAGCAGTGGGCCCCGGCGGCAGTGCCTACGACGAAACGCAAAAAGGTCCAAAGGGTTCTCGCCCCCATTGCCTTTAGCGTCGCCCTTGCCGTATTAGTGGGAGTGGGGTATTACTTTTTCCGCATCCTTGTCGTTGGCGGTTGACGTATCTTGTCAGACCCCTATTTATTCAGATAATGAGGTGGAATCCGTACTGGGTTGCTAGGGCTAGCAAATAGCATCGTATAAAGAATCCAAGCGTCACCCACAAAGAAAACCGCCAGAAATTCATCTTGGTCGTCGCGGCGTAAATGACAACGAGATACACTGGCGGGACCCCAGTGATGGCAGAAAAGAATAGCAAGGGCATCCCCCATCGCGGGGTCTCGACGATGTGCGCAGCCTGATCATTCCATCGTCGCAGCCGCCATCGCCAGGACCCCACCGCGACTAGCTTGGGTTCTTTGTGCTTGATCCACCGTGAGTTTGACCCTTTGCGGATGCCGACGAACATGACCTGCTTGCCAACCCCGTGGCCAAGAGCCAGGCCCAATGCCACCTCAAGGTGGCCTAATAATCGCGATCCCAGAGCTCCGACAATAAACAACTCGGAATTGAGAACCGGGACGAGACTTGACGCGACGCCAAAGGCGAAGGCCGAGAGGACCTGGTACCAAAACTGCCAGGTGAGATAGACCTCCATACGTCCTCAGTTGGCTAATGCGGCCATGTGCTGGAGTCGGTTGAGCTCGGAGGCCAGGAACCCCGGTCCACCTTGACGACCGACAACCAGGCAACGCCCTTGCGACAACGGAACAACAGCAATGATGGTATCTCCCCATCCAGGCATCCAGTCGGCTTCTAGCTCCGCAGTGTGGGTGCGGTCCATGGGGGCTAATCGCGCAATTCCCTCGGCAGTGAACTCGGGGGCGAGCGCGGTCGAAATAATGACCTGCTCGTCAACATCAAAAAGGGCCGCCCATTGGGTGTGGAAGACGACCGGAACAGCACCGCACAAGATCTCCGCGGAATGCTCGGGGTCCTCCGACATCCTATTAAGGGCTGCGATATCGGACTCAATGCTCCAATTCTCTGGATACCGGCTGAGCCATAGGACGTGTACTTCGTCAAGCATGCCGCAGGCCGACACCAGGGTGTCAGGCATCGTGGTGGGTGGCAAGGTCAAGATGAAGTCATCGATGACGTAGTCGGGGCCTTTTTCAACGATCTCGATAGCAGAGATGTCAGCATTGGCAGTGCCCATAGCGGTAGCCACCGAGCCCAGGGAACCCGGCGTGTCTGGCAGCTGAATACGAATCATGAGCACTCCCTCATTGTTGCGGGTTGGTCCGACGATCCCCAAACCGCAGCAATCTTTGGGCGGGTCACGACCCGCATAGGAGTCGTTCTCGTGGCCACGTGCGCTCGTGGCTCTAGGATAGCTAGAGGGAATTCCCACCCCATGCCGTCAACCAGGAGATTCATCGTGGCCCTCACGCCGGATGACGTCGTCCGTTTGGCCGGCCTGGCACGCATCGATCTCACTGACGACGAGATCGCGTATCTTGCTCCGCAGCTGGACGCGATTCTCGACGCAGTAGCTGCAGTGTCAGGCGTCCCCACCGACGACGTGCCACCTACTTCGCACGCTTTGCCGCTGTCTAACGTCTTCCGCGAGGACGTCATCAAGGAGTCAATGTCCTCCCATGACGCTCTGGCCATGGCCCCGCGCAGTGAGAACCAACGTTTTCGCGTGCCCCGCATCCTGGACGAGGAGGCACAGTGAACGAGCTTCTGACGTTGACCGCCGCCGAGTTAGGCGAGCGGATTGCGGCCCGACAGGTCTCTAGCGAAGAGGTCACCCAGGCGCATTTGGATCGCATTAGCGAGGTTGACGGCGACATCCATGCCTTCCTGCTTGTTGACCACGCTGGGGCTCTCGACGCTGCTCGTTGCATTGATGCCCGCATTGCAGATGGCGAGCATCTTGGTCCGCTGGCCGGGGTGCCGCTGGCTGTTAAGGATCTTTTCTGCACGAAGGGGATCGCCACCACAGCGTCCTCCCGAATGCTCGAAGGGTGGATCCCACCGTACGACTCCACTATCGTCACCCGCTGCAAGGATGCCGGAATGGTGATCCTCGGCAAGACGAATCTTGATGAATTCGCCATGGGGTCGTCAACGGAAACTTCGGCCTTCGGGCCTACCCATAATCCTTGGGACCTTGAACGGGTACCGGGTGGTTCCGGTGGTGGTTCAGCAGCTAGCTTGGCTTCCTTTCAGGCCCCGTTGGCTTTGGGCACTGATACCGGTGGCTCGATCCGCCAACCTGGAGCGGTGACCGGCACCGTCGGGATCAAGCCGACCTACGGTTCGACCTCCCGATACGGCGTTATCGCTATGGCTTCATCTTTGGATACTCCTGGGCCCTGCGCCCGTACCGTCCTTGACGCCGCGTTGCTCCATCAGGCCATTGCCGGTCACGACGCTATGGACCAGACCACGATTAATCAGCCCACCCCGGCGGTCGTTGAGGCTGCGCGGCAGGCAGACGTTTCCGGGGTGCGCATTGGCGTTGTCACGGAGTTGAGCGGGCAGGGTTACGACCCTCAGGTCGAGGCCCGGTTCCACGAGGCTGTCGAGATGCTAATAGAGGCGGGGGCTGAGGTCGTTGAGGTCTCTTGCCCGAACTTTGACCTCGCCTTACCTGCTTATTATCTTATTCAGCCTGCCGAGGTGTCTAGCAACCTGGCTCGTTACGACGCCATGCGTTACGGCTTACGCGTCAATGACGACGGCGAGCATTCTGCCGGGCAGGTGATGCGAGCCACCCGCGGTGTTGGACTTGGGGCCGAGGCCAAGCGTCGCATCATCTTGGGTACCTATGCCTTGTCAGCTGGGTACTATGACGCCTACTACGGCTCGGCTCAGAAAGTCCGTACCCTCATCCAACGCGACTTCGAGAAAGCATGGCAGATGTGCGATGTGCTCGTGTCACCGGCCACGCCAACGACTGCCTTCCGGCTGGGTGAGCGTACTGCTGACCCAATGGCGATGTACCGCTCCGATCTATGCACCGTCCCGGCCAATATGGCCGGAGGCCCCGCAGGATCTTTCCCGATCGGTCTATCAGAGACCGACGGTATGCCCGTCGGCATGCAGGTGATGGCGCCAATCATGGCGGACGATCGAATCTACCGAGTCGGGGCAGCTCTAGAACGATTACTACATGAGAAGTGGGGCGCCCCGCTGCTAGCGAAGGCTCCCGAAGTGAGGGGAGAGCGATGACCGACGAGCTGTTGCCCTACGACGAAGTGATGGCCAATTATGAGCCGGTCGTCGGGCTGGAGGTACATGTCGAGCTGTCCACCGCGACCAAGATGTTCTGCGGATGCTCAACCGATACTGAGAAGGATCCCAATACCAATGTTTGCCCGGTTTGCCTAGGTTTACCCGGATCCATGCCGGCCATCAACGGTCATGCCGTCGAGTCGGCCATTCGGATTGGTTTGGCTCTCAACTGTCACATTGCCCAGTGGTGCCGCATGGCCCGGAAGAACTACTTCTACCCGGACATGACGAAGAATTATCAGACCTCCCAATACGACGAACCGATTTGCTATGACGGCTGGCTCGACGTCGAGGCCGATGGCGAGACCTTCCGCGTTGAGATCGAGCGTGCTCACATGGAGGAAGATGCTGGAAAATCCCTCCATGTCGGAGGTTCCGACGGGCGTATTTCCGGTGCTAGTTACTCCCTCATGGACTACAACCGGGCCGGTGTTCCCCTCATCGAGATCGTCACTAAACCGATCCGTGGGCTGGGAGCCAAAGCACCCCAAGTTGCGCGTGCCTATATGGCTCAGTTACGGGATATTATGATCGCCCTTGGGGTTTCCGAGGCCAGAATGGAGCGCGGCAATCTACGTTGTGACGCCAATGTCTCCCTCATGCCGCGCGGCAGCGAGACGTTAGGCACCCGTACCGAGACGAAGAACGTCAACTCGTTGCGCTCTGTGGAAGGAGCGCTGAGGTACGAAATTCAACGTCAGGGATACGTGCTGTCTGAGGGACGCAAGGTCCGTCAGCAGACCCGAATGTGGCAAGAGGCCGGCGAATACACCATCACCGGACGCGACAAGTCTGACGCCGAGGACTACCGCTATTTCCCCGAGCCAGATCTGGTGCCGATTGCACCGTCGCGGGAGTGGGTTGAGCAGCTGCGTGCCGAGTTGCCAGAGCTGCCAGCCGCCAAAAAGGCTCGTCTGTCGTCCCAATGGCAGTTCTCCGAAATGGACATGACCTCGGCCGTCAACGCAGGTGCCCTTGACCTCCTCGAGGCGACAGTCGATGCCGGCTGTCAGCCCGCTGCGGCCCGTAAATGGTGGCTGACTGAGCTGTCGCGTCGCGCCAACGAAGCTGGTGTGGACTTGGCCGAGGTTGGTATGACGCCTTGTCAGGTCGCTCAGCTGCAAAAGCTCGTCGATGACGGCACGTTGACCGACAAACTAGCTCGTCAGGTGATTGACGGAGTGATTGCTGGTGAGGGGGACCCCCAGCAGGTTGTCGACGGTCGTGGCTTGGCTGTCGTCTCTGACGACGCGGCCCTGGGCTCCGCCGTTGACGATGTCATCGCCGCTAACCCGCAGATCGCGGAGAAGATCCGTGGTGGGAAGGTGCAGGCTGCTGGTGCCCTCATCGGTCAGATTATGAAGGTCATGAAGGGCCAGGCCGACGCCAAGCGGGTCAGGGAGCTCATTTTAGAGAAGTTGTCCTGACTCGTAATGCGCTCCGGCTAACTCACAGTGAGCGGTCGGAGCGCATGAACGCTGCGATCGTTGCGGGCTCGCCAAGCACATCCACCTGGGCCACCGATGTGCGTCCGGTGAGAAGCAGAATGACTTCCGAGGGTTTTCCGACCAGGGTGACGATGCGATCGCCGGGGTGGAGCGTGACAGGATCTGTTTGTCCAGTCATCTCGACGCGCACACCGACGGGAGAGCGACGGGCGAGGGCCCGCCCGTATTTGCGAATGATGTCAGCTAACCGTAATTCGGCCCGATGACCGAGCTCTCGAGGACGCCAGTCGGGTTGGGCTCGCAGCAGATCCTCATGGCGGATGAAGTACTCCATGGAGTTAGCCGCGGAGTCGAGACCGGGGATGCGGAAGACCGAGAAGCGACCTGGACCGTGGGCGAACCGGGCCACGAGATCCTCGAAAGATCCCGAGGCTTCTAATCTATCAGCGCGCGCCTGAGTGACGGCGTCAAAGACGTTGACGGCCATCCCGGGGACGGCAAGCGGGTCGTTCTCCCTCAACAGGAGGTGGGTCAGCAGATCTCGGGCCGTCCATCCTTTGCACAGTGTCGGGGCGTCGGGACCGAGTCGTGACAGATCTGCGGCCAGGCCAGCTCGTTCGTCTTGGGCAATGGACATCCAGGTCCTCCTTCGGGCTATGGGTCTATTTTGCCAGTACCGGTCCGAAGCGCGGCGTCGGTCTAAGGTGTCAGTGGTCCGGTGTTGAATGAGGCGCGTGCAGATTGAAGAACCAACCCTGGCCCCCGCGATCGCGGCAAGGTTGCGCCGTAATGACGCTGGGCTGGTGCCCGCCGTGGTGCAAGACGCTGCGACCGGGGACGTCCTTATGATGGCGTGGATGGATGACGTTGCTTTGGCCCGCACCCTAGCAACCCGACGGGCCACTTATTGGTCCCGTTCTCGTCAGGAGTACTGGGTCAAAGGGGAAACCTCTGGTCATACTCAGCATGTGCGTTCGGTGAGACTTGACTGTGACGGAGATACGCTCCTGCTGCGCGTCGACCAGGTTGATGGTGCCTGTCACACTGGTGATCACACCTGTTTTGATGCTGATGTTTTGCTAACCGAGGAGGTCGAGTCGTGATCGACGTCACCTCTTTGCGTGAAGGGCCCGTGGCTCGTGCTGTCAATCACACGGTCGTGCTGGTCCGAACCACGCTGGTGAGTGATGATGACACTCCTGTTGGGGCGATGACCCATTCCGTCGCCGGAATTCAACTGCATGGTCGCACCGTGGCGCTTAAGGATCGGGTAACACATGTTCAGGCTGGTGCCGGAAGTGTGCTGGACTCGGTTGGATCGCGCGACAACGCCGAATGCGAGAGCAAGGCTGTTGCGGTTATCCAGGTGGCTCAGAGCTCCGGATCGCTGTCCGCGCTGCGGGAGGATAAGCGGTGACGCCTCCGATCCCAAGTGGCTGGCGGGTCGTGCTCGGTGCCGTCCCAATGATGACGGCGGTCCTTATCAGCGTATCCTCGCGTCGTATCTGGCTCGAACGAGCCGGAATCGGTTTGACGGGGGCCGACGTTACGGGTGGACTGATGACGGCCACGGCGTTGATGCTCATCGTGACGGTGGCTTTTTTGCTTGTGGTGAAGACAATTGGTCGTCGCGTCACCGGTGTCCTGCAGGCTCTCGTAGGGATAGGGATCGTGGCCATCGTGGTTACCCATCGCACTGCCACAGCGCATCAGTGGGCCGCTCAGGGCGTCGATGCAGGAGCTCCTCAGGATCATGTCAGCGCATGGCCTTGGGTATGCTTCGTTGCTGGGGCATTGACGATACTGAGCGGAATTGGGCTAGCAGTGTTAGCAGACCGTTGGCCTAGTCGATCCGCTCGGCGCATGGGCGAGCTGACCGGTGACCCCCGGTCGGTCTGGGATGCCTTAGACAGGGGGGAGGATCCAACACTCGGTGATGTTGTAGAGGTGCCAGCCGAGAAGGCCGAGTCAGCCCTCCCACCGTCCCACAATGAGGCGTCGCGTCCAGGATCATCGGAATCGACCGTTGATAAGTCAGTCCATAGCGACAGCAGTGGCTCACACAATGGTTAGCGAACCCGTATTGATGGCACATCAGGGTAGGATTAGTACTGGATTCATCGAGTTGCGGACGTCCATCCTCGACCAACTCGCGGGTGCACTCCGTATCTTTGACCAGCTGCGTGGAAAATCCGCGCCTGACCACCGGAGGGAACACCATGAGTGCTGATCGCGCCACCCGTCACTACCAGTACGGCGGGAGTCCCGCAAACTGGGCAGGTTCGATCGTCGCCGTCATCGGCTTCATCGTGGCTACCGTCGGTGCAATGGCCGGGCCAAGTTGGACTACCTGCATCGTTGGTGCCGCCTTAGTCGTGCTGGGTGGAGTCGTCACCCTGGTGATGCGCGCTATGGGCTACGGCGGGGTTCGCTGAATGCCGCCCACTGTTACCGGAACGGTCCTTGACGGAATCATTTCCGGTATTCTCGAAGATCTTCATGAGCGCCAACTCATGGTTACCTCGGACAATCTTCGTGAGGCCATTGAGCTCGTGGCCCCTGCTATCGATCCGATCCCGAGGCTGACAGCGCCCGGCCTGTCGGTTATCTCAGAAATCAAGCGGTCGAGCCTGTCAAACAGCCAGCTGGCTGCTATTCATGACCCTGCCGCACTGGCTGATCAGTACCGCTCCGGTGGAGCCGCTGCTATCAGCGTTCTGACTGAGGAGCGCCGATTTCAAGGATCCCTGGCCGACCTTGACGCGGTGCGTGCGAAAGTTGAGATCCCAGTACTCCGCAAGGATTTCGTTATCGCGAAATACCAGGTGCTCGAAGCCCGCGCACACGGGGCAGACCTTATCCTCCTCATTGTTGCCGCGTTACCTGACGACGACTTGCAACGCCTATATGACTTTGCCATCGAGCTGGGCATGACCCCGCTAGTCGAAGTTCATACCCTTGAAGAGGTAAGTCGAGCTACAGCCCTTGGTGCCCGTGTGGTGGGTGTGAATGCGCGCAACCTCAAGACCCTCGAAGTCGATAAGACCATTTTCAGGGAACTCCTTGGTGAGCTGCCTGAAAACGTCGTCAAGGTGGCGGAATCCGGAATTCTTTGCGTGGGCGAGGCCGTCGAGGTTTATGACCTTGGCGCTGATGCGGTGTTGGTGGGGGAGATGCTGGTCCGCCACGGTGAACCAGCACAGGTATTGCGCAAGATCCACCGTGCCACCGTGTGACCCTGACATTCAATGGAAAGGACGATCATGTCCGCACGAGACTTGCCCGACGCTCGGGGACACTTCGACCGTTTCGGTGGCCGATTCGTTCCAGAAGCTCTCCAAGCTGCTCTTAACCAGCTTACGGAGACCTTCGAGGCCGCGGTAACCGATCCTGACTTTCTCACTGAGCTGGAGGATCTGCGCCGGGAGTACGCCGGACGCCCCTCTCCGCTTACAGAGGCACCGCGTTTTTCTCAGTACATCTTTCAGCAGACCGGTCATCAGGTGCGAGTCCTGCTGAAGCGCGAGGACCTGAACCACACCGGTTCTCACAAGATCAACAATGTGTTGGGCCAAGCCCTGCTGACTCGAAAGATGGGCAAGCGCCGTCTCATTGTAGAGACGGGAGCTGGACAGCATGGCGTGGCGACGGCGACCGTGGCCGCGATGATGGGCATGGAGTGCCGGATCTATATGGGCCAGGTCGACACCGAGCGTCAGGCCCTCAATGTGGCTCGCATGCAGCTGCTGGGCGCCGAGGTCATTGCAGTGGAAGCCGGCTCGCGCACGTTGAAGGATGCCATGAACGAGGCCATGCGAGATTGGGTGGCCCATGTTGAGGACACCCACTACCTCATCGGTACCGCTTCTGGACCTCACCCGTTCCCTAAACTGGTGCGAGAGTTTCAGCGGGTCATTTCTGCGGAGGCCCGTCAGCAGTGCCTTGATCGGGTTGGACGCCTTCCCGACGCCATTTGTGCATGTGTCGGTGGTGGGTCGAATGCCATCGGATCGTTCGCCGAGTTCATCGACGACCCCGAGGTTCGTCTCTACGGTTTCGAGGCGGGCGGTGACGGTGTCGAGATCGGTCGCCATGCAGCATCAATCACCGGAGGTTCCGTTGGTGTGCTGCACGGCACTCGCACCTACATTCTGCAAGATCCGGACGGCCAGACGATGGAATCTCACTCCATATCGGCCGGCCTGGACTATCCCGGAGTTGGCCCCGAACATTCTTGGTTAGCAGCCCAGAAGCGTGCTACTTACCTCCCGGTAAACGACCGCGAGGCTATGGAGGCTCTACGTACCCTCACCCGTACCGAAGGCATCATGCCGGCCATTGAGTCGGCCCACGCTGTCGCCGGCGTTCTTAAGATCGCGAAAGACCTGCCTGCTTACGACGACGAGCCGCCAGTGGTCATCGTCACAGTGTCGGGTCGCGGGGATAAAGATGTTGACACTGCCCTGAAGTGGTTTGCCATGAACGGCAGCGTCGACGCCACTACGGGAGGTATGGAATGACCGGTAGCGCCAGTGCCTACCTCAGGGCCCGCGAAGAAAACCGCCCGGCCCTCGTCGGTTACCTCCCGGTGGGACACCCGTCAGTTCCGCACTCGATCGATGCTATGAAGGCACTGACTACGGGGACTACTGGGACTGGCGTCGACCTCGTCGTGATCGGAATGCCTTATTCCGACCCGATGATGGACGGCACCGTCATTCAGCACGTCACTACCTGGGCTCTAGAGCGCGGGGTACGCACCCGCGACACCCTATTGGCCGCAGAGGCCGTGGCCGGGACCGGAACTCCGTGCGTGATTATGACCTATTGGAACCTTGTCGAGCACTACGGTGTCGACGCTTATGCTCGCGATCTGGCATCCGCGGGTGGCTTAGGGCTCATCACCCCGGACCTCACCCCCGATGAGGCTGAGGAGTGGATGGCAGCTTCCGATGCTTACGGGCTAGACCGTGTCTTCTTGGTTGCACCTTCCTCCACTCATGAGCGACTGACGTCAACGGTCGCGGCCTGCCGCGGCTGGATTTACGCCACCTCAATAATGGGAGCGACGGGAACTCGAACCCAGAAGTCTTCGACAGCCCCCGAATTGGTAGCCCGGGTGAGAGGTGTTGACCCCGACATTGCGGTGGGTGTCGAGTTGGGGGTGTCCAATGGCGACCAGGCTGCCGAAGTTGGCTCTTTTGCTGACGGCGTCATCGTAAGGTCAGCTCTAGTACGTGCTTTCGTTGAGGCTGAGGATCGGGGGGACTCAGTGACGGTAGGAATTGACCGGATGTGCGCCATCGTCGACGACCTGGCGGCCGGAGTACGGCGGGCGGAACGCCAGTGAGTCAGCTATCGATCCCCAGCCCATCAATCGAAGCGTTTCATCTTGGACCGCTAACCATCCACATCTACGCCCTATGCATCCTCGCGGGCATCGTCGTCGCCTATATCAGTGGTGGGCGTCGCTATCAGGCTCGTGGCGGTAAGCAAGAACAATTTGAGGAATTGTGCGCCCTAGCTGTCATTGCCGGAATTATTGGTGGACGGCTTTACCACGTCATTACCGACCATCAGCTGTATTTTGGCCCGGGTCGGACGTGGTACCACTGCTTCTTCATCTGGCAGGGTGGCCTAGGCATCTGGGGCGCCATTTCTCTAGGTGGTATAGCGATCTGGCTATATTGCCGCCGTAAGGGCATTCGCTTCGCGTCCGTGGCAGATTCCCTTGCCCCGGGAATTCTGGCGGCCCAGGCGATCGGACGGTTGGGAAACTGGTTTAACCAGGAGCTTTTTGGCCGCCCGACGAGCCTGCCGTGGGGTCTTGAGATCGACCTGAGTCATCGCTCAGCGGGATATCTTCAGTACGCGACTTTTCACCCCACCTTCCTCTATGAGCTGGTGTGGAGCTTGGTTGGTGCTGTCTTTCTATTGTGGGTCGATCGGCGTTGGACGCTCGATCACGGTCGTCTGTTCACGCTGTACGTGGCGATCTACACTTTTGGTCGTTTTTGGGTTGAACGGCTGCGCATCGATCCGGCCCATCATGTGGGACAATGGCGGCTCAATGACGTTACCGCTCTCGTCGTTTTTACGGGTGCGGTCGTCATACTGATCGTGCTGCAGCGCCGATACGGCGAGGATGACGAGCACAGCTCTTGCTCAGACCATAAAACTCGGTGATCTTGTCGTGATGAGTCCACGAATTGGACGTATGTATCAAGGCGCGGTCATTGTGTGACAATCTGTCTTCCGGTGCGTCTGCGTACCGTGGCCCACCCAGCCTCCGTCGAAAGGACCACCGATGATCTTCGGCCATCACCCCCGACAGGGCCTTTATGATCCCCAATTCGAGCACGATGCTTGCGGGGTGGCCTTCGTGGCCACCATGACTGGGGTGGCTAGCCATAAGATCGTGGAGCAGGGCCTTGAGGCACTGCGTAACTTGGATCACCGTGGTGCCACTGGAGCCGACCCGGCCGCGGGAGATGGCGCCGGCATCCTCGTCCAGGTCCCTGACGCCTTCCTGCGGAGGACCACCGGAATCCGGTTACCTGAGCCCGGAACCTATGCCGTCGGTCTAGCTTTCATGCCTGTTGACGAAGCTCAGCGTGCTCGCGCCAGGGCTGCCATTGAACTCATCGCTGCTGATGAGGGCATCAAGGTGTTGGGTTGGCGTGAAGTTCCTGTGCATACCCATACTCTCTCCGAAATCTCGCTGGGTACTATGCCCCATTTTGAACACCTACTGATACGCGCTCGCGATGGTCGTGTTGGCATGGACCTGGAACGTTTAGCGTTCGTGCTGCGGCGGCGTGCCCAGCATGAAGCTGGGGTGTACTTTGCTTCGCTCTCTTCGCGCACGCTCGTCTACAAGGGCATGCTGACGACTAATCAACTCGAGGAGGTCTTCCCGGAACTCCATGACACAGATCTATCTAGCGCTGTCGCGCTGGTCCATTCGCGGTTCTCGACCAACACCTTCCCTTCATGGGAGCTGGCCCATCCGTACCGTCTTATTGCTCACAACGGCGAAATTAACACAGTGCGCGGTAACCGTAGCTGGATGCAGGCTCGCGAAGCTCTGCTTCAGTCCGACCTCATTCCGGGCGATCTAGCCCGTCTCTACCCGATCTGCACCCCGTCTGGTTCGGACTCCGCCTCCTTTGACGAAGTTCTAGAACTACTTCACCTGGGTGGACGCTCCTTGCCCCATGCCGTTCTTATGATGATCCCGGAGGCATGGCAAGAGAACACCGAGATGTCTCAGGAACTGCGCGACTTCTACGAGTTCCACTCTTTCCTCATGGAGCCATGGGATGGTCCGGCTTGTGTCATTTTTACTGACGGTAACCAGATCGGTGCGGTGCTGGACCGCAACGGTCTGCGCCCGGCGCGCTACTGGGTGACCGACGACGGCCTTGTTGTCTTTGCCTCCGAGTCGGGGGTGCTTGACTTGCCGGACGCCCATGTCGTCGAGAAAGGACGACTTAAGCCTGGGCGGATGTTCCTGGTCGACCTGACAGAGCATCGGGTTGTTGACGATCTTGAGATTAAGGCTCGACTGGCCTCTGCTAAGCCTTATGGGGAATGGCTTGACCAGGGCCGCATCGACCTCGACGACCTGCCAGAGCGAACCCACATCATTCACTCTCACGCGTCGGTAACGCGGCGTCAACAGCTTTTCGGATATACCTCTGAGGAGCTCAAGATGCTTGTCGCCCCCATGGCAAACCAGGGGGTCGAGGCCACTGGAGCGATGGGAACCGACACCCCGCTGGCCGTGCTATCTAACCGTCCGCGGATGCTCTGGGACTATTTCAGTCAGCTTTTCGCTCAGGTAACCAATCCGCCCTTGGACGCTATCCGCGAGGAGCTTGTCACCTCCCTGACGGGCACCATCGGCCCGGAGGCGAACTTGCTTGAGCCTGGCCCGGAATCATGTCGGCAAGTGGTCGTCAACTACCCGATCATCGATTCCGACCAGCTTGCCAAGATCATTCACATCGACGCTGACGGGGAGCATCCGGATCGTAAAACCCACGTGGTGAGGGGCCTCTTTGTTGTTGAAGAGGGTGGCGAGGGCTTGCGTCGGCGTATCGAGGAGATTCGTGCCGAGGTTTCTGAGGCCATTGCTGAGGGAACTACCATCATTGTACTCTCGGACCGCCACGCCACTCGCGAGCTGGCGCCGATTCCGTCCCTGCTCCTCACCTCAGCTATCCACCACCACCTGGTGAGGGAGAAGACCCGTACCCGGGCCGGTCTCGTCGTCGAGGCTGGTGACGTTCGCGAAGTGCACCACGTCGCCCTCCTCATGGGTTATGGTGCTTCGGCTGTCAACCCGTATTTGCTCTTCGAGTCAGCCGAGGACATGGCCCGGCGCGAGGTGTGGGTGTCTACTGACCCTGAAACTGCTATCCATAACGTTTACAAGGCTCTTGGCAAGGGCGTCCTTAAGACGATGAGCAAGATGGGTATATCCACTATCTCGTCGTATACCGGAGCCCAGATTTTCGAGACTACCGGGTTATCGCAGGAACTCATTGATGAGTACTTCGCCGGAACGACGAGTCGCATCGAGGGGGTCGGCCTGACCGAGATCGCTCAAGAGATTCTGGCTCGTCACCTCAGCGCCTATCCGGAGACAGGGGTGCGTCTGGCCCACCGCACCCTCAAACCTGGCGGCCACTACCAGTGGCGTCGGGAGGGGGAGCAGCATCTCGTCGATCCCGAGTCGATATTCCGGCTGCAGTTGGCTGCGCGTACCAATGACTACGAGCAATTCCGTCGCTACACTGACCATATCAACGACAACTCAACCAGGCTCATGACCCTGCGGTCCTTGTTAGAGTTCCGTCACGATCGTCCAGCAGTGCCGCTCACGGAAGTCGAGCCAGCCAACGAGATCGTCAAGAGATTTTCCACAGGTGCGATGAGCTACGGCTCGATTTCCATAGAGGCGCACCAAACCCTGGCCATTGCGATGAACCGGATTGGGGGCAAATCGAATACCGGAGAGGGTGGCGAGGATCCTGAACGTCTCTACGATCCAGAACGTCGTTCGGCTATCAAGCAGGTGGCATCGGGACGATTCGGCGTAACCAGCGAGTACCTGGTCAATGCCGACGACATTCAGATCAAAATGGCCCAGGGAGCTAAACCGGGCGAGGGTGGTCAGCTCCCCGGCTCGAAGGTCTACCCGTGGGTAGCTAAGACCCGTCACTCGACCCCAGGCGTCGGACTCATCTCTCCGCCCCCGCACCACGACATCTACTCCATCGAGGACCTCAAGCAGCTCATTCATGACCTCAAGTGCGCTAACCCCCGGGCTCGGATCCACGTCAAACTAGTGGCCGAGACTGGTGTTGGCACTGTTGCTGCCGGCGTTTCGAAAGCTAAGGCCGACGTTGTACTTATCTCGGGCCATGACGGTGGAACCGGTGCGGCTCCGTTAACCTCGATCAAGCATGCTGGTGGGCCCTGGGAACTAGGCCTGGCCGAGGCTCAACAGACCTTGCTTCTTAATGGTCTTCGTGACCGCATCGTGGTGCAATGCGACGGTCAGCTCAAGACCGGACACGACGTCGTCGTAGCTGCCTTGCTTGGCGCCGAAGAGTTCGGGTTCGCAACTACCGCGCTCATTGTTGAGGGATGCGTCATGATGCGTAAGTGCCATACCGACACCTGTCCGGTAGGTGTGGCTACTCAGAATCCGGAATTGCGTGAGAAATTCGCCGGTGATCCCGACCACATCGTCAACTTCATGATGATGATGGCTGAGCAGACTCGCGAAATTCTCGCTGAGCTCGGATTCCGCTCCATTGACGAGGCTGTTGGCCACGTTGAGGCACTGGATACCCGCAAGGCCATCACACACTGGAAGGCTAAGGGTCTTGACCTTTCGCCGATTTTGCACCAGGTGGACCTTCCCCACGGCTCCCCGCTGCGTCACGTTCGCGATCAAGATCATGACCTCGGGACAAGTCTCGATATGAAGCTCATCGACATGTGTACTGAGGCTTTGACAAATGGCACCCCCGTCCGTCAGGAGGTCAGCATTCGCAATGTCGATCGCACCGTGGGAACTATGTTGGGTAACCGTGTGACGGTTGCCACCCAAGGCAAGGGTCTTCCTGATAACACCATCGACCTCACCTTCACCGGTACTGCTGGACAGAGTTTCGGCGCCTTCGTGCCACGGGGCATGACGATGAGGCTCATCGGTGACGCCAACGATTACGTCGGCAAGGGGCTCTCCGGCGGTCGGGTGATCGTCGCTCCACCGCTCAAAACGCCGTTTCAACCACGTGACCAGATCGTTGCTGGAAACGTCGTCGGTTACGGTGCCACCTCCGGTGAAATCCTGTTGCGTGGTCAGGCGGGCGAAAGATTCTGTGTGCGAAACTCGGGAGCCACTGCCGTTGTGGAGGGAGTCGGCGACCACGGTTGTGAATACATGACCGGGGGAGAAGTGCTGGTGCTTGGCGCTACCGGGCGGAACTTTGCTGCTGGCATGTCTGGCGGGATGGCTTGGGTGCGCAACCTCGACGTCAGCCGCCTCAATGCAGATATGGTCGATGCCCTACCGATGGAACAAGCCGATGTTGATCGGGTTACCGAGCTGCTGGAGCTGCACCAGACCGAGACTGGGTCCACCCTCGCCGGGGAGATTCTGGCACAAGGGGCTGGCGGAATTCGTGAGTCCTTTATGAAAGTGCTTCCGCGCGACTACGCCAGGATGATGAAAGCCATGGTCGACGCTGAGGGGCACGGCCTGGACGAGAACGAGATGACGTTCATGGAGGTGTCTCATGGCTGATCTGCACGGCTTTATGAATGTGCCTCGACAGGAGGCGGAGCGTCGTCCAGTCGAAGAGCGCGTCCAGGACTGGAAAGAGGTCTACCCAGGCGGACCTGGTCACGCTCTGCTGCCCATCATTACAGACCAAGCGAGCCGGTGCATGGACTGTGGTGTGCCCTTCTGCCATACCGGCTGTCCGTTGGGTAATCTCATCCCTGACTGGAACGACCTCATTTGGCGAGACGAATGGCGCGAGGCCCTCAGCTGTCTGCAGACCACCAACAACTTTCCAGAGTTCACCGGTCGATTGTGCCCCGCTCCATGCGAGACGGCGTGTGTCGAAGGGCTTAACCGCGCCCCGGTCACGATTAGGAACGTTGAGGTTGCCATTATTGATAAGGCCTGGGAAGACCGCCGCGTCATTCCGGTGGTGCCTGAGTGGCATTCACTCAAGACGGCTGCAGTGGTCGGATCTGGCCCCGCAGGACTGGCAACCGCCCAGCAGCTCACCCGTGCGGGGCATACGGTCGTCGTCTACGAGCGTGACGACGCCATCGGCGGGTTGCTGCGTTATGGCATCCCGGATTTTAAGATGGAAAAATCGGTTCTCGACCGCCGGATTAAGCAGATGGTGTTGGAGGGTACCGTCTTCAAGACGAATACTGAGATCGGCGTCGATATCACTGGCGAGCAGTTACGCGAGCGGTTTGACGCCGTCGTCTTGGCTACCGGTGCCACCGTTCCACGCATGCTGGATGCTCCAGGTATTGAGCTCGACGGGGTCTGTTATGCCATGGAGTACCTCACTCAGCAAAACCGCGTCGTGGCGGGGGCAGAGGTGCTTGATCAGATCCACGCTGACGGTAAGCATGTTGTCATCATCGGTGGCGGAGATACTGCCACCGACTGTGTAGGCACCGCAGTGCGTCAGGGCGCGGCCTCAATTACCCAGCTGCAGTACAACCCGAAGCCGCCTAAGGACCGATCGGCTAACTATCCCTGGCCCACTTATCCGCTCATTTTACGGGTCTCCAGCTCCGATGAGGAGGGGGGACAGCGGGTGTACTCGACTAATACCGTTGAGATCGTCAGTAATGACCGGGGTCACGTCAAGGCAGTTTGGGTGGTCTCAGGCCATCGTGACGAGAACCGGGTGTTTATTGCGGACGAGGGCAGCGAACATGATCTGCCGGCCGACCTGGTGATCTTTGCGATGGGGTTCGCTCATCCGGAGTATGACGGTGTTGTTGCCGAGCTGGGGCTGGAACTTGACGGACGGGGCAATATCGTCAGAAATGATGCGTATGAGACTAATGTGCCGGGGGTTTTCGCCTGCGGTGACGCTGGCCGCGGGCAGTCCCTTGTGGTGTGGGCCATCGCGGAGGGACGCGCAGCTGCTCACGGTGTTGATGCATATCTCAAAGGATCACCGTCGGTGCTACCGAAGCCGGTAAGACCGTCGGATCGCCAGATGACGGTGTAGCCCCGAGGCGATCTCATGGGCTCGACAGGAGGCGCCATCTAGGAGGAAACTGCTGGGATGAACGATAATGAGGAGGATCTCGACTCGACGATTCGCCACGCCAAAGCGCTGACGTGGGTGTGCGTGGCACTCTTTGTGGTGCTCGATGTCATCGGTCTTACGGCACCTAGCCAGAGTGATCCACGATTCGTCCTGGGGGCCTTTGGTGGGGCCGCGTCCTTCTTGGGTATCATTGGCGCGGGTGTCTGGTGGGCCTCCTTGGCCTCCCAGCGGAGGGCCCGTGCCTTGGACGACCGTCTCGATCGTGAACTCGACATCGAGGACGATGCCAGGGGCAATGACCGGCGTGAGCCGCCGGCCGTCTAGTCTGTCGCCATGATCGACGATATCCGACGCAGAACCGTACTGGGTGCATCGATGACAGCGATTGTCACCGCACCTTTGGCAGATCGGACATTACAGGCGTTCGGATCTGACACTCAGGGCCTGACGATTCACCTCATAGGCGCCCCGGCAACGAGTCGGGTGGAAGTCCGAGGTCTCGACGGTCGCATCCGTCGATTCTCTACCCGTCCGGAGGCCTTGTCTCGGATTGCTAGCGTGAATGTCCCGTCACGCAGGTTCGCGGTGCGCATGGATTCAGGACGCTGGCGGTGGCTAGTCAGAGGCGATGCTAACCAGGTGTGGATCATGTGTGACGGCGACCATGAGGATCCCGCCACCTATCGCTCTGCTCTCCCGGTCCCGTCCGAAGGAGTGCGAGTGATGTCCGGGCGGTATTGGATCAGCGTCGACTGGTTGGCGAAGACCGCCGGTTGGCCTCTGTCGAGGGGGGCAGTTCCATTCGACGGACTGTCTAGTGTTCCGTCAGACCTGCTGTCGGTGCGACGCGGTGGCGACGTCGAGACTTTCGACACTCGCCGCAATCTTCATGCCCGCAACTTCGAGGAGAAGTTTTTCCACGACGAGCCCAACCTCATGATCCAGCCAGTCGATGGGATGGTCGTTGGTGGACAGTACTGGCTTACCGTCGGTGTCGTGCGGCGGCTGTGGGATGTCAGGTTGGTTAGGGTCGGCCGTCAACTCGTCGCCTTGGAGCGGATGCATGTTGGTTTTGATGTGCTTCGCACCAGCCGGGACGTCGGTGCTCTGGGATTTGATCAGTCTAAGTTGGCCAGGGTCGGCTCTTGGATCGACGATCAGGTCAAGGCCGGGTTCTCCGGAACGAGTGTGCTGGTCTGCCGTCATGGCCAGATTGCCTGGCGTCATCATGCCGGTCAGGCCCTCAAGTACTCCACCGAGGTCATTGACCACACGGTGCATAAGGCGCGACTGCTACCCCCTGCCGAACAGATTCCCGTGACAGCTACGACTCGTTTCGACATCGCCTCGAACACCAAAATGTATGCGGTCAACCTGGCCTTGCAGATGCTTGTGGGGCAGGGGCGGATCGACCTGTCGCGTCAGGTGTGTACCTTTCCCGGTTGGGAGGCTTTCCGGGACGAGTCGACGGTCTACACCGGCTCGTGGACGGTTGGGGGTCCCGGCGGTATCAAAAACCCATTCACTGGCAAGAAGACCATCCGGCTGGTCGACCTCATGCACCATCGAGGTGGGCTCGTTCCGGATCCGCAATATCCCAACGCGACAGTGGCAGGCGAGTTATACCTGCAGAACCTCGACGACATCTCGAACCGTACCGACGTGATCGACCGGATCTGCCGTACACCTCTCATGTATGCACCGCACACCGAGCGGGCGTATAGCGACGTCGACTATATGATCCTTGGCCTGATCGTCGAGCAGGTCGTCGGTAAACGCCTCGACGAATATCTCCAAGAGGGCGTTTATCGGCGCCTGGGGCTCGAGCGGACTGAATTCCGGCCACTTGACGTCAGCACGCCCCCCGACTTCATTGCCGCGACCGAGCTGAACGGTAACACCCGGGACGGCAATGTCGACTTCGGCACTCGTCCTGACGGCAGTCCGGTGTTCATCCGTACCCAGACTATTTGTGGGCAGGTCCAGGACGAGAAAGCTTTTTACACCATGTCGGGGGTGTCGGGGCATGCAGGGCTGTTCTCCACCGCTGACGATCTGGGGGTGCTGCTGCAGTTGATGTCCAACGAGGGCATGTATCAGGGCCGTGAGTACTTCCCGGCCGATGTGCAGCGTCGGTTTCTCACTCCTGATGGTGATAGCGAGACTTACGGGCTGGGTTGGAGAACGAACGGGTACTACTACTTCCATGGCGGGCCAAGCAAGGCAGCCTTCGGGCACACCGGCTGGACCGGGACAATCACAATGGTCGATCCGATACGTGACATCCAGATCGTGCTGTTGACTAATATGCGTCACAGCCCGGTCGTCGAGCCACCGAACGAGTTTGCCACTGGGGCCTTCCCGCTTGCGCACTATGTGGGGCTCATCTCTCGAGTGTATTCGGCATTGGCTGAGGACGAGAGGGTGACGGACGTCGATGCGCTGTGACCGGAGCGTGCCGCTTTCTCGCCAACTAGGACACATTGGCCTCGTGTTATTCCCCGTCGTCGCAGCAGTCGATAGACCATCTTCTTGGATACGGGAGCATGATCCCGGACGTGACTTCAGCCCCTAGCAATGAGGCCGGAGCAACAGTAGTGCAATTCAATTACTGTGTATCAGATCATCACTTCAGTTCGGGACGGGTTGAAGTGTCAGGGCTGTCAACCACGTCTCCTTCAATGATGGTGTTGCGGGGGTTGCGACGCATCGCCAGCGAGATAGAGCTTGTGATCTTGCGGATTCCTATGGCAATGGCAAGGTTAGCAACGCCATAGAGCAGTACCCCGAGCGCTAGCAGCCAGCTCATGGCCACTACGCCGAATCCAGGATGAACGAGGATGACGATGCCCAGGACGAATAGACTGATGCCACCGCCAAACATCCAGCCCCATGCTTTCTGCGTGACGAGTCTCAAGGGCAGGGCAAAACTGGTAGCAAACACGCCCAGGAGCACCAGCCACACTCCCATGAAGATGGCAATGACGTGCAAGGAGAATCCAGGATGAATGATGAGGATCACGCCAATGATAATGCCGATGATGCCCCAGCCCTTCATGAATCCGGTGCCGGCCATGCCATGGAGGGCCTGGGCATTGACAAGGGTCATGATGGAGTCGATGATGGCGTAGATACCGACGATGATCACAAGGGCAGTCATCGTCTGGCGGGACCAGAGCAGGGCCACCACTGCGGCAACGATTGCGAGGATCCCCTTGGTGAACGGAATCCACCAGATCGACTTCCAGGTCTTGCTGAGGGTCTGTGACGACATGCGTTAAGTCTACGTGAGGGACTTTCTGTGCGTGCTTACCGCGGTGCGCGTACTACTCAGGAGGGTCTCGAGGTCATCCATGCACAGCTGGGCGACGCGCGCGAAAAGAAAGTCCACAACGGCTAGCTGTGCCATCCGACTGGACATCGCACCTGCGCGAACCTGTGTTTCGCGTGCTGAAGTGACGAGGACGTGGTCGGCAAGCCGTCCGACGGGAGAATCAGGTAGGCCTGTCATAGCGACGGTAGTAGCGCCGTGCTTTTGCGCCACGGTGAGAGCCTCAACGACTTCTTGGGTGTTACCGCTAAAAGAGATTCCTAAGGCTACGCAGGGACGTTTACACAATGCGGCATGAACAAGCTGCATATGGGTGTCTTGATGATGCTGGCAGACAAGGCCAATGCGTTCCAGTTTCTCAGATAGGTCGCTTGCGACAAGACCGCTGGATCCGACCCCGAAAAGCGCAGTCCGCGGGGCAATCGAGATAGCGCTGGCGACAGCCTCAAGCTCGTCGGCGTCAACGGCCCGCGCAGTATTCTCAATCGTGCGAGCCTCATGGAACGCGATCTTCGTGATCATTTGGGTTAGAGAGTCGTCGAGAGTAATAGTGCCCTCAGCCACTGAGGACCTCTCTAGCTCGAGGGTACGTCGAGATAAGTCGCGCGCAAGCTCGGTGCGAAGCTCCCGATAACCACTCATCCCAAGGGCTCGGCAAAAGCGCACGACAGTCGCGGGGGATACGCCGGCAGCCTCAGCGAGTTGGCTCGTTGAAGCAGCTAGTGTCCAGTCGGGCTTGGCCAGTATGACGGCGGCAACCTGGGCCTCTGCAGGACGCATGGTCGTTCTGGCCATATCGATCCGAGGCAGCAGGCTGTCATCCATGTGAAACATCCTTCCACTAAAGTTGGATTTTGTGTACAATCATTTCACGTCGTGGGGGCGGCGCGTTTCGTGGTGTGTCATCGCAGATATGGAACCACAAAGTCTTGATTCGGGGAGGAGATTCCATGGACAGTCTGACGAATCTTGCAACGACTGAGGGAAGGAACCCGGCCAGCGAAAAACTCGACCAGTTGCCGACCCTCGACGTGCTCCGCCTCATGAATGACGAGGATCACCGCGTCCCGGATGCTATCGCGTCTCAACTTCCAGCCATCGCCGCCGTCGTGGAGGCTGCAGTGAAGGGTCTGTCGGCCGGAGGCCGTTTGATCTATGCCGGTGCCGGAACGAGTGGGCGTTTAGGGGTCCTCGATGCGGTGGAATGCCCACCGACGTTTAGCACCAACCCCACGATGGTCGTCGGCCTCATCGCAGGTGGACAGCAGGCGATGTTTCAGGCTGTGGAGGGAGCTGAAGACGATGCGGATCGTGGCGCTGAGGAGTTGAACGTGCTTCAGCCAGGACCCCACGACGTCGTCGTCGGTCTGGCAGCCTCAGGACGAACTCCTTGGGTTGTAGGCGTGGTGCGCGCTGCGAAGCGAGCTGGGGCGGTGACGGCTTCAGTGTGTTGCAACCATCGTGCGGTCATCAGCAGCGAGGTAGACCTTCCGGTGGAAATCGACGCTGGCCCTGAGGTTCTCACCGGATCGACCCGCCTTAAAGCAGGGACCGTGCAGAAGCTGGTCCTCAACATGATCTCCACGGCGACCATGGTCGGCTTAGGTAAAACATACGGCAACCTTATGGTTGACGTCTCTCCGAGCAACGAGAAGCTACGGCAGCGGGCCATGTCCATTGTCATGGCTGCCACGGGATGCTCTTGTGATGATGCCATCACGGCGTTACACGAGGCTGGCGGACATGCCAAGACGGCCATTGTCATGGTGCTGTTGGGGATGACTGCGACTCAAGCTCGAGCCCGACTGGCTGAAGTGGGCGGCGTAGTCCGGGTAGCCGTCGATGAGAACCACCTTCGCCTGTGAATCTTCCAGGGAGGAAGTCATGGACTATCACTTGCTTGCACGAGAAATACTCGATCTTGTTGGAGGGCCCGACAATATCGAGTCTTTTACCAATTGCATGACGCGGCTGCGTCTCAACCTCATCCGGCCCCAGACTGCTGATGCTGAGGCCATCAATGGGCTGGCTGGGGTCCTTGGAGTCGTCGAGGGTAAGCAGCTGCAAGTCGTCGTCGGGCCTGGTCACGCGGAAAGATTACGGTCAGCATTCGGTGAGGTCATGGGGTCGGCGGATTCTGCTTCTGCCACCGACACAGACGCGACGACTCAAGTCACGCCGCCTGGCACCGCAAAGCGAGGTGTGGACTCTGCAGTGGTCGAGACAGAGCCGAGTCCAGTCCTGGAAGGTGATACAGATATAGCCGTTCGGACCAAGAAGATGGTCCGAGGCACGCAAACATCTAGGGTGCAAGCGATGTTCCGTCACGTCGGGAACATTTTCGTCCCGATCATTCCAGGGTTCATCGCCTGTGGGCTAGTGACCGCAATCTGCGGGATTTGGAAGACAATTGACCCCACGGTTGCCAATGACGGGTGGTTCCTGGTTTTAGTTGGTCTGGGAGGGATCGTTATTGCCTCGCTCAACTTCATCGTCGGCCACAACACAGCTCAAGAATGTGGTGGCAGCCCGGTGCTAGGCCTCATCGCGGGCGGGGTTCCATATATGCCCGCTCTGGCGGGTACGGCAGCAACCGACAAGACGGCAGCTATCCCGCTGACGATCCCAATATTCGGGGAGCTTCAACCCGGACTGGGAGGTGTCATCGGCGTCATGATCACCGCCTGGCTGTTCACCGTCATCGAAAGGCGGTTGAGAAAGGTTATCCCGGCGGCTATGGAACTTTTTCTTGTGCCGGTTGTAACTTTGCTCCTCGGCGCCGCAGCGTCAATCTTTGTGATCATGCCGTTGTCATCCTTGCTGATGAAGGGCCTCACATGGCTGCTCGTTGACTTCGCCCTTGCTAAAGGTGGAATCATCGGCGGATTTATCCTCGCAACCTTCTTCTTGCCTATGGTGATGTTGGGCATTCATCAGGGACTGACCCCAATTCATGCTCAACTCATCGCCAATCATGGTTTTACCGAACTATTACCCATTCTTGCGATGGCTGGTGCGGCTCAGGTGGGAATGGCCATTGCCGTTCTTATGAAAACCAGGAATCCGAAACTGCGGTCCGTGATTAAGAGCGCGCTACCAATTGGCATCCTTGGTGTGGGCGAACCCCTCATTTACGGGGTCTCGTTACCGTTGCTATACCCCTTCCTCACCGCGTGTCTTGGTGGTGGCTTCGGAGGTGCCTTTATAGCGTGGGGGATGCAGAACTCCGGAACGTTTGGCTCCCAGGCCTTTGGCCTGTCGGGCTTACTCATGGCACCGGTGATTTCGGCCGGCAAGTGGGGCTGGTATCTCGGTGGCTGGCTTATTTCAGTAATCATGGGAGCTGTGCTCACTTACCTGTTCGGTTTCAAGGATTCCATGGCCGAACGCATTATGGACTGATCGATGATGCGGTCCGTATATCTGACCAACGAGAGTTGTGGCCTCGTTGCTCGCCAGGCTGCTTCGCACAGCAAGGTCATATTCGCTTCGCTACAGATGCCTGAAGCCGAGTACGCGAAATTCTTCACTCTGGTCGGTCTGAAGCGTGTCGGATGTCGTACTTCCTGCCCACGTCCTGGCGTTGAAATCACCAGTAGGTGGTGCTTGGAACGACCGCGATTGTTCACAGATCGCGGTCTTCTGGTGGCTTTTATTCTCGCAGAGAAGGGACTGCGAGCTCCGCTACGTCGTGGCTTACCGAATTTAGAGTACGAGCGGTATGGCAACGCGTGGGTCATCGTATTACACCGTACGAGAGCGGCGGTGACTTTGACGGAAGAAGAGCTGCCCAATGAGACCCGTGGCTGTGATGACGAGAAAGAGCAGGATTATGTGTTTCTTGGGAGTTGACATTGGCGGAACGAGTGTGAGATCCCTCGTTACTGATGCGAGCGGGAAAATACTGGGTTATCAACGTATTGCGCGCGTCAGTTGCGAATCTTTGTGGCAGGCTATCAATGACTGTCTAGGCGCGGTGTTGGCCCAATCTTCGGTTGTGCATGTGGAAGCCGCTGTCGTCGGAGCCGCAGGCGCGGGTCCGGCTGGGAATCAGTACGTCTGTCGGAGTGTCGAGAAGGCATTTGGCGCCGTAGGCCTAGATGTCACCCCTCAGGTGGTGACTGACATTGAGATTGCCTACTGGTCTGCCGCAGCTTTGGGGGACGGCTCCATTCTCGTAGCCGGGACCGGGGCGATAGCCGGTCGCTTCTCGGAATGGCGCTGTGTCGATCGCCGAGATGGAGCTGGGTGGTTGTTGGGGGATCATGGTTCCGGCTACTGGATTGGCAGAAAAGCCTTGCGAGCTGCGGCGGCGGACCTTGACCGGCGAGGCCCGAGTACCGCTATCACGCGTGGGGTTGTCGAGGCGCTTGGATTGTCTCATGGATGTACCGTTCAGGATCTCATTGGTCAGACGAAGGAGCTTCGACCGGCAGACGTTGCAAGCTTTGCTCAAATCGTATTGTCCGCTCAAGACGACAAGATCGCTTCGATCATCCTGGCTGCCGGGGCATCGGAGCTGGTGACGACCGTGAGAAGTGTTGGTGCTGAGCACGTCATCCTGGCAGGAGGTTTGCTCGCGCCGAGCACAAGTCACAAATACCAACGACCTAACACGTTGCGGGCAATGGTGGAGGACTCGCTGGGCGGGTGCACATATGCGAGCCACCCGGTGGTCGGGGCATGCTGGGCGGCCGGGCGCTTACGAGGTGTCGAGCTGCACAACGTCGATATGATGAATGCATTAGAGATTTGTTCGGATTCCAGGAGACGATGATAATGGATACTGGCAGGTTAATCACTCGCAGGACCGTAATGTCGGCAACGTGCGTCGCGACGGTGGCCGCGATGATGAGTCCTGCTCCCACAGCAGAGGCTAAGGCCGACCTAGCAAGGCCGAGGGTCATGTGGCAGCAGTGTGTTGAGCGCGCGTTACAGTGCTTTCCTACTGGCGGCGGCTACCACACCGGCAGAAATATTCCGCCTGGCTTTCGACAAACCGCGTGGACAGGATTGGACCGTGCGGTTCGGGTCACGGCGACTGGCGTTTGCGTGGACCCTTACCTTGCGACGCCGTCGTTTTGCTCCTCGGCCACCTATCTTCTGCTGTTAAAGAGCCTTGAACTATACGAGAAAACCTGCGGCGTCATGCCGCCCAGGCAGGAGTGGGAATACCTGAAGCCTTACACGGTGGACAACAGGCCCTACCCGATCCAGAACGATGGAGTCGGAGCGTGGGGGCGTGCAAATGCCAACGGACCGGGCGTGGCTGAATTGGCCCATGAATTGAAAATTGGTACCAACCTGTATATCGGTACTACGGGCGAATATGCGGACCCCGGAGATCGCAACGAGATGTTCGCGAGTATCCGCAGGTACGATTTCATGAAAATATTCTGGAATGACGAAATCGGAAAGGATGAACGTGGCCACATGGTGGTTGTCTTAGGGCGGTCGAGTCACAGTAACTGTTCCAGACATAGGGTGGGAACTGTGCGCTATTGGTCATCCAATGGATCGCACACCGACATCAATGGCGGTTATGGAATTAAGTGTGTCTCCGAAGACAAGATCCATCGCGCTGTCGTAACGCGAGTCGACCGACCTTGGAACGTGTGGAACACCGAGGTGATGGGCCCCACTGACGTCTGTGTGCCGTTGGCAGGAATTGCTGCCGACAGGAATATGACTCCGGACGAGTTGAAGCAGTTGGTCGAGGCTAAGAGTTGTTGGCCTAGACGGTTTAGCGGATCGCACGGTGTTCATGAGAGGTATGTGAGATGAAGCGCATTCTGTGGGGTGGGGCTACCGCGGCCAGTCAATATGAAGGCGGATTCTACGATGGAAAGGGAATGGACACCCAAGACTGTCGTCGATGGATTCCACGGCTATCGAATGATACCGTACAAACTCGTCTCCTCACCGAGGCTGACGTTCGAAACGCAAAGAATTCCCGTTCTGACGACTGCCGGTTCCCGTTCCGTATGGGCTCGCGGGGTTACGAATACTGGGAGTCAGACTTGCATTACATTACCAGTCTTGGCCTAGATGTATATCGTCTTTCGATTAGCTGGGCCCGTCTATTTCCCACTGGTTTCGAGGACCAGCCCAATCCGGAAGGCGTGATGTACTATGACCGGATTATTCGCACCCTTGCACATGCTGGAATTAAAGTCTTCATTACGATCAATCACTATGCGATGCCGATTGCTATCGTTGGCAAATACGGAGGTTGGCGACATCGTGACGTCATCGATCTGTACCTTAAGATGGCGAAATTTGTCGTCTATCGCTGGCAAGAAAATGTAGACTATTGGCTTCCCATAAATGAGATTAATTCCGGATATTTCAGTCCTTATAATGGACTCGGAATAATAGGATCCATCGATCACTCTTATGATTATCAGGCAGTCTTTAATGGTCTTCATTACCAAATGATAGCAAGCGCCCTAATAACAAAATACGGTCGCGATATCGGAGTACGAGGAAAATTCGTGTGCATGGTGAGCTGTTTCGATTACTATGCGCTCCATCCCACACCTGAGGACAACATGAAGCTCGTTCACGACGAGCAGATCAATCAGTGGTGGTGTGCGGATGTACTTGCAACAGGTGAATACGGGTATTACACAGAGAAGTTCTTAGCCGACCACGGGGTAGTACTCGACGTCACGGACAAGGACCGTGGCATACTCAGGTCGAATACCTGTGATGTCGTGTCATTTTCGTACTATTCATCGTCGATTTGTAGTGTCGACGAAAAACGTGAACAAGTCCCCGGAAACCTGGTACCAACATTGAGAAACCCTAGTTTAGAAGCTACCGAGTGGGGATGGCAGATAGACCCGATGGGTTTGAGGATTGCGGCTCACAAGGTTTACGACCGGTACCGGAAGCCCATAATGGTTGCTGAGAATGGATTAGGTGCACGGGATAATATCGACTCTGATGGACGTATCCACGATGACTATAGAATATCATATCTCGAGCGCCATATGGAACAGGCTGAGCTTGCCGTGCGGGAGGGTGTAGGTATAGAAGCATATTTCGTTTGGGGCATCATTGACATCGTCAGTGCCGGTAGTTGCGAAATGGAGAAAAGGTACGGTGTCGTCTATGTAGACGCAGACAATGAAGGGCGGGGAACTTATAAACGGTTGCCGAAAGATAGTTTCTATTGGTATCGCGACTTCATCGCCTCTCATAGGTGATTGATACACAATCAAGGAGGATTGGTCATGTCTAATGTTTTACTGGTTTGCTCTGGTGGTATGTCGAGTGGGGTCGTTCTCAAGAATTTGGAGAAGGAATTCCAGAAGCTGGGCGAGCCGCTCCAGGCTAAGGCTGTCGGGTCAGGGCAGGCGCAGGACGAAATATCGACAGGGGAATGGGATCTCGTTTTGGTCGCTCCCCAGGTGCGAAATAGATTGAAGACTTTTCAACAGTACGTCGATCGACGTGGGATCCCGATTTGCGCGATTCCTCCGGTTGCCTACGGTCCGCTTGGCGGTTCAGAACTGGTAAAGACTGTCAAAGAACATCTCGGGTGATCGCCATGGAGAAGTTCTTTAACTTCTTGGATAGGAGAGTGGCTGCTCCGATGTCGATGATATCGGAGCAGCGACATATCCGGGCTATTCGCGACGGTGTAATTTCCGCTATCCCCTTCATCATCGCCGGCAGCTTAATTCTTATTATAGCAGCTCCGCCGGTCCCTGAAACGTCAGGATTTGCTATGTGGGTGAAGGACCACGCGGACCAGATTCTCATTCCATACCGTATGACGTTCGGGATCATGTCCCTATATGTATGCTTCGGAGTCGGTTCAAGTCTTGCTCGTAGTTATGATCTCGATGGCCTTGCTGGTGGCCAACTTGGTGTCGCTGCATTTCTACTTAGCCTGACCCCAAAGACGTTTGGAGATGGAATCTACGTCGCACTTGAGAGTCTAGGCTCAAGAGGGCTATTCCCTGCGATGATCTTAGCACTGCTGGCCGTTGAAGTGATGCGCATCTGTTATAAGCATAACTTGACATTCAGGATGCCAGAACAGGTTCCTGAGTCCGTCAGCCGATCTTTCGGTGCCGTCGTTCCGGCCTTCATTATCATGGGTATAATGACCCTCATATCTGTGGTTTTTAAGATCGACATCGTCGAGGTTGTGCAGCAGGGTCTTTCACCTCTAGTTAAAGCTGGCGATTCGTTACCAGGAGTATTAGTACCCGCTTTCTTAGTCGTGTTTCTATAGTTCTTCGGGATCAGCGGAGATTCGGTAGCTGGATCGGTTGCCCGGCCGGTGTGGTTGCAGTATCTGAGCGACAACGCTGACGCCGTGGCTTCTGGTGTCCCGGCCCCTCACATTGCACCGGAGACGTTCTTCCAGTGGTTCGTCTCCATTGGTGGCTCTGGGGCGACTATGGGTCTAGTTATTGCCGGTTTTTTAGTTGGGAGAGCAAGGTATACCAAGTCAATCATGCGAGCGGTCGCGGTTCCTGCGTTGTTCAATATTAGTGAGCCGATCATGTTCGGTCTCCCAGTCATGATGAATCCGTTTTTTATTATACCTTTCCTCCTCGCGCCGTTGGTGCTATGCGTGGTAACTTGGTTTGCGTTTATTTGGGGTTTGTCACGTATATGGCTGTTCAGCCGCCGTGGACGTTACCCGCTCCAATAGGCGCGTTTTTGATGACGGGCGGCGACTGGCGTGCCATCGTTTTATGCCTTGTAAATATATTAATTTCTACTGCTATTTATTATCCATTTATGAGGATGTATGACAGGGATCAACTCAGAAAAGAGCAATGCGAAGAAGGTGGAGCATGACTTCATATTGTGGGAGTGACAGCCCGGATGGTGGGGCGGTGATGCCAGAGATCGAAACCGCCATTTTTACCATCATCACGAGCGCTGGTGAGGCGCGTGCGTCGCTGTATCAGGCTCTTGACAAAGCACGGGCTGGCGAGATGACTGAGAGTGAACAGTGCATGATTAGGGCGGACACACAGTTGAAGAAAGCCCATGATATGCAGACCGAGCTCATCACGCGTGATCTCAACGGCTCGCTGCCGATGTCGCTTTTACTCGTCCATGCCCAAGACCAGTTGATGACGACGATGTCAGAACAGTCTCTCATTGAGCACATGATTGGACTAATTCGAGACATAGGTATCAACGGTGGGAAGTGACTGCTCGATTATCGTAGGTTTGGAAGGTGCGGTATTCGGGTGTTTTCGCGTGGTGCCCGGTATGCTGCAGGGTGCAGAGTGCTGTGAGACGGTCCCGTGAGGTGGGTGCACTGAATGCGAGGAGGGGCTACCGGGCGACGCGGTGCGCACGTGAACTGCCGTCGTTTCGCTGTCCCTGAAGTTCCCGGGCCCTAGCTTGCTTCGGTTCCTTCATCTCGCGCGACGATTATCATCCGCCGGTTAAGAAACCGCAGCACCCTGTCAGCCAGTTCCGGGTCGACGTCGCGATACTGCTACGAGCTGATAACACGGCTTTTCAGGTGTTTGCCCAACCCAAGGTTCGGCTTACCTATTTCAGGCAGATCAGAGGTAGTGCCGCAGTAGCCAGTTCGCCCATTCGGCTGCACGTCAAGAGCACGGCGCTGCTAATACCCGGACGCAATTCCGGTGATTAGCGGGTTGGCGACCTCCCATAGGATTAATCGCGCAATACGGGTCTCACTGTCGGCTGCACGCGCGCTGGTTGGTCCGGAGTGCCGTGACTGCAATCACCCCCCCAGACGCATGAAGGTGTTCAGCAGTCTGATAAGCGGAGAAGAAGCCACGACGCCGACTTTGGCTGCGACGTCGTGGGACAGTCTGTCGACCACGTGGCGCAGGTTTCCAACGACAAGTCACAACACCCCGGCAACGGTGGTATCAAGAAAGGGCCTTGTCACGTTACCCACGCGACAGCTTCACACATCGTCTCGCCCACCTCGTACGTCAATACTTGCCGTTCGCACCAGGGGTGATTCGAGATGTCCTTGGTTCCGACTACTCTGTCTAGGTCAGCACGATCGCAAGGCACGATCCCAAGGGCTTGGGGTCGGAATGTGAAAGGAGTCCCTGTGGCCCGTTCCGACTTCGTCCACCTCCACACCCACACCGAATACTCGATGCTGGACGGCGCTGCCAGCAACGAGAAACTTTTCGCCGAGGTGGCACGTCAAGGGATGCCTGCGGTCGCGATGACCGACCACGGAAATATGTTCGGTGCCTACGAGTTCTTCCAGATTTCCAAGAAGTACGACGGGGACCAGAATCCTCTCGTTAAGCCGATCATTGGTATCGAGGCGTACGTCGCTCCGAGTACCCGCAAGTCACGAGTACAGGAATTCTGGGGGACCTCGCGTGATGCAGGAGATCCGGATGCCGAGGGCGGCAAAGACGTCTCTGGCGGCGGTCGGTACACCCATATGACGATGTGGGCGAAGGATTCCGAAGGCCTGCACAACCTTTTCCGACTCTCGTCCTTGGCGTCCTATGAGGGCTACTACATGAAACCGCGTATGGACCGCGAGCTCATGGGCCAGTACCCCGGTGGCATCATCGCCTCAACCGGCTGCCCATCGGGTGAGGTGCAGACCCGGCTGCGCCTCGGCCAGTTTGAGGAAGCTTGCCAAGCTGCATCCGATTATCGGGACATCTTTGGCCGTGAAAACTATTTTTGTGAGTTGATGGACCACGGCGTCCCAATCGAAAAGCAGGTGAGATCCGACCTGCTGAAGCTGGCCAAAAAACTAGACATTCCGTTGCTGGTCACCAACGACTCCCACTACGTCACTGAGGATCAGGCCGACGCCCACGACTCTTTGCTGTGTGTCGGTGTGGGCCGAAACAAAGATGATCCGAACCGGTTCCGGTTCAACGGTTCCGGCTACTACATCAAATCCTCGGAGCAGATGCGGGCGCTGTTCCCCGACCATCCGGAGGCCTGTGACAACACCTTGCTGCTGACCGAGATGATTGGTTCCTATGACGAGGTGTTCAAGTACGTCGACCGGATGCCGCAGTTCGATGTTCCTGAGGGGG
Organism: Cutibacterium sp. 37298; assembly: GCF_023838685.1. Taxonomy (NCBI): domain Bacteria; kingdom Bacillati; phylum Actinomycetota; class Actinomycetes; order Propionibacteriales; family Propionibacteriaceae; genus Cutibacterium; species Cutibacterium sp. 37298. The sequence goes on along the minus strand of NZ_JAJNRJ010000002.1, from coordinate 273,654 downwards.
AGACTCAGGAGTCCTGGCTGCGTAAGAAACTCCAGGAAGGACTTGACGAGAAATTCGGTCCGAACCCACCCAAAGAGGTCCTAGAGCGTCTCGAGACTGAGCTGTCGGTCATCGAACCGCTGGGATTCGCCTCGTACTTCCTCGTTGTCTCCGATATTTGCAACGCGGCACGTTCGATGGGGGTACCGGTAGGGCCCGGACGTGGTTCGGCGGCTGGTTCCCTGGTTGCCTACCTGACCGGCATTATCGCGATCAACCCGCTGGAACACGGTCTACTGTTCGAGAGGTTCCTCAACCCGGAGCGCGTCAATCCGCCCGATATCGACCTTGACTTCGACGATCGTCAGCGTGACAAGGTCATTGATTACGTCACGCACAAGTACGGGGCCGAGTACACCAGCCAGGTCAACACCTTCGGCAAGATTAAGGCGAAGGCCGCTGTGAAAGACGCTAACCGTATTCTCGGCTATCCCTTCGCCCTCGGCGACAAGATCACCAAGGCAATGCCCCCGGACGTGATGGGCAAGGGCGTTCCACTGGACAAGATCTTCGACTCCTCCCACGAGAGGTATGGCGAAGGCCAGGAGTTCCGTCAGCTGGTGGCAGATAACCCTGACGTAGCCAAGGTTGTCGAGACTGCCAAAGGCCTCGAGGGGCTGATTCGAGGCACCGGCGTGCATGCCTGCGCGTTCATCCTGTCGAGTACCCCGCTGCTTGACCTCGTGCCGATGCACAAGCGCGATAAGGACGGCATGATCATTGCCGGCTTCGCGTACCCCCAGCTCGAGGAGATGGGGCTCATGAAGATGGATTTCCTGGGCCTGCGCAACCTCGGCATCATGGATCATTGTATCAAGATCATCAAGGCCAACCGGGGGATTGATGTCGATCTCAAAAACATCGCCCTTGATGACAAGACAACCTACGAGATGCTGGCGCGCGGCGACACCCTAGGCGTCTTCCAGCTTGATGGCACGGCCATGAGGTCGTTGCTGCGGCTCATGGGTCCGACATGCTTCGACGACATTGTTGCCGTGCTAGCCCTGTATCGCCCGGGCCCTATGGGCGCTAATGCGCATATCTCTTATGCTCAGCGTAAGAACAACCGGGAACCGATCATTCCGATCCATCCCGAACTCAAGGAGGACCTCGACGAGATCCTTGCTCCCACGTACCACCTCATTGTGTACCAGGAGCAGATCATGTCGATCGCCCGAAAACTTGCCGGGTATACCCTGGGTGGCGCCGACCTGTTGCGCCGAGCGATGGGTAAGAAAAAGAAGCACATCCTGGAGGAAAACTTCATCCCCTTCCAGGCGGGTATGCGTGAACACGGTTACTCCGACGATGCCATCCAGACTTTGTGGGACGTCATGGTCCCCTTCGCTGGATACGCCTTTAACAAATCCCACGCTGCTGGCTATGGACTTGTCTCGTACTGGACGGCTTACCTCAAGGCCAACTACCCGGCTGAATACGGCGCTGCTCTGCTGACGAGCGTCGGTGACGATAAAGACAAGATGGCAATGTACCTAGCTGACATGCGCGCCCAGCACATCAACGTCCTTCCTCCCGACGTCAACGCATCCTCCCTTGAGTTCACCGCTGTCGGTGAGGACATTCGGTTCGGCCTGGGGGCCGTCCGAAATGTCGGGGCCAATGCGGTAGCTGAGATTATTCGCGCCCGGGAGGAGAACGGTCCAGCCCCCGACTTCTTCACCTTCCTCGATCAGGTTAGCTTGACAGTATGCAATAAGAGACTCATCGAGTCCCTCATTAAGGCTGGCGCTTTCGACTCTATGGGTCACTCTCGACGTGGGCTTATGGCTGTCTACGGGCAGGCCGTCGACGCCGTCATCGACATCAAGCGCAACCAAGCCAACGGTCAAGACGATCTATTCGGCATGGGGGATGATTCCCAGCCCACTCAGATGGGGGTCGAGAGGGTCGTTCCCGACGACGATTGGGATCGCAGTACCAAACTCGCCTTCGAGCGCGAGATGCTCGGTCTCTATGTGTCGGACCACCCGCTGCGTGGGCTCGAGGCTGCTCTGGAGGCCGAATCAGATATTTCGGTGGCGGAACTCGTTAATCCTGAGGGCCATCACGAGGGCCGGTATACCGTGGTCGGCATGGTCACCCAGATCGTGCGGCGTACGACTAAGAACGGTGACATTTGGGCCTCAGTAACCCTGGAGGACCTTGATGCGTCCATCACCATCGCCTGTTTCCCAAAGGTTTATCAGCGAGTGGAACCCTTGCTAGCGGTGGACAGCATCCTGAAGGTACGCGGCTTCGTCCGGGAACGCGACGAGACGGTTGAAATGTCGGCCAACGACATCTGGTTGCTTGATCTCACTGACGCTAGCAAGGCACCAATGACGATCGATATGCGTCGCGGACGCTGCACCCGTGGCACGCTTGAAGAGCTGCGCGGGGTGCTGCGCAACCATCCGGGTAGTTCCGAGGTGAGGTTGCGGCTCATTGACGGCAAAGTGACAACAACATTCCGGCTTGCCGACGAACTTAAAGTCACCCAAGGTCAGCCGCTCATGGCGGACCTCAAGGCTTTGCTTGGCCCGTCGTGCGTCCCAAGGAGGCAGCAGTGAACGAGATGACTCGCGCCCGTATGATTGCGGTCTTGCGGCTGAGCCTGCTCGTGATCGCGATGGGGGTCGTCCTTGGAGGACTGGCTGCTCCGCTATGGCACTCAATGGTGACCCTGCCGACGTACACCGTCGGCTCTGACGGTGCGGCTACGACGACGGAGAAGGGTCTCACCCAGGTCTTCTCAACTGACGCTACGTACTGTCTTATCGGTCTGGTCGTGGGACTCATCATCGGCTGTTTGAGCTGGGTTCTCATGCGGCGGCGGGGAGCCTGGGGCGTTTTAGCCGCTGGGATCTCGGCATGTCTGTCGGCTCTAGCGTGTTGGTGGGTGGGTGTTCTCATCGGCCCGGACTCTTTTGCCGAACGGATTGCTTCAGCTAAGTCTGGGGAGGTTATCCCCATCGATTTCGCCCTCCATACCTGGGTGGCAGTCCTGGTATGGCTGCTCGCTGCCATGGTGCCCATGCTCATCGCCTCCCTGCTGGCGGCCAGACGTGGCGCTTCGCGGACCGGACGCGCAAAGACGTCGACCGGGGCTTCATTAGACTAGCAATGTGCTGAGAATCGTCGATGTGACCAGTGAGACCACTGACGACCTGCGTTGCGCCGTGCCTCGCGCGGACTTCGATGTCGATGCCGCCATGGCGGCCGTCATCCCTGTCTGCTCCGCGGTGAGGGATCGTGGCGTTGAGGCGCTACGTGAGTACAGCGAGAAATTCGACCATGTGGTTCCCGAGCATCTGCGCGTTCCGGTCGAGGCTCTCGCCACGGCAGCTGCGAACCTCGACGGCACCTTGCGTCGGGCTTTCAGCGAATCTATTCGACGTCGTCGTCAGGTATGTCAGGAAGCTGAGGTGGAGACCTCGTCCCAACCGGTTGAGGTGGCAGGTGGCGCGCGGGTGAGCCAGCGCATCGTCCCGGTCGGGCGTGTAGGCCTTTACGTTCCGGGTGGGTTCGCTCCGCTGGCATCGTCGGTCATCATGAACGTCGTTCCTGCGCAGGAGGCCGGTGTCTCGTCTATCGCTGTAGCATCTCCGCCCCAGGCGGAGTTTGGTGGGTTGCCGCACCCGAGCATCTTGGCGCTGTGTCATCTACTGGGTGTCAATGAGGTCTACGCCGTTGGTGGCGCCCAGGCGATCGCCATGTTCGCTTACGGTGTTGAGGGCTCCGACGAGGCAGATTCCTGTCCGCGCGTCGACATGGTTACGGGTCCAGGCAACATCTACGTAGTCGCGGCAAAGCGCTGCCTGCGTGGCACCGTCGGCATCGATTCGGAGGCTGGGCCCACCGAAATCGCCATCCTGGCCGATGAGACTGCTGACCCGCGTCACATTGCTGCTGATCTTATGAGCCAGGCTGAGCACGACACGCTGGCTGCCGCAGTGCTTGTCACAGACTCGACCACACTGGCCGAAGCTGTGCAACGAGAACTTGCCCCGATGGTCAGTGCCACCTTACATTCCGAGCGCATTCGCACCTCGCTGACATCCAAGCAGTCGGCCATCGTCATGGTACGTGATATTGATCAGGGCCTCGAAGTGGTCAATGCGTATGCCGCCGAGCATCTCGAGATCCAGACGGCCGATGCTGCCGCAGTCGCTGCTCGGGTCTGGAACGCTGGCGCCATTTTCGTCGGCCCATGGGCGCCTGTCTCTCTTGGGGATTACTCAGCCGGATCCACTCACGTCCTTCCCACGGCAGGAGCAGCCTGCCACTCGTCTGGTCTGTCGGTGCGTTCCTTCATGCGCGCCGTCCACGTCATCGACTACACCGAGGATGCCCTACTCGAACTGGCCGATTCCGTTGAGGCTTTTGCCTTGGCGGAGAATTTGCCCGGCCATGCCAATGCCATCACTGTGAGGAGGTCACGTTGACTCAACATCGACAGACCAGCCAGCCCCGTCCGGTGGCTAAGCCGGAGCCTAACTCTATCCAGTTGGCGGATCTTCCGCTGCGCTCCGAACTTGTCGGGGCACAACCATACGGGGCTCCGCAGCTTGACGTCCCGGTACGCCTGAACGTCAACGAAAATCCGTATCCGCCATCGGAGGCGGTGCGCAAGGACATGGCCAAGGCTGTTGCCAAGGCTGCCAAGAGTCTTAACCGCTACCCCGACCGGGAAGCCACCGGCCTTCGCGAGGATCTGGCCCGATATATCGGCTTCGGTATTAGCAGCTCCCAGATATGGCCTGCTAATGGCTCCAACGAGGTTATGACCCATATTTTGCAGGCGTTTGGTGGTCCAGGACGCTCTATGCTGACCTTCACACCGACCTACTCGATGTATCCCGAGTATGCCCGCAATACTCACACGAATTACGTCACTCGTCCTCGCAACGCCTCCTGGGGACTGACAACTGACGAAATACTGTCGGCAATCGAGGAGGTCAAGCCGGATGTCGTCTTACTGACGACGCCAAATAACCCCACCGGAACCACTATCCCGGTCGCCGTCATTGACGAGGTGTGTGCTGGCACCGACACCATCGTCGTCGTTGACGAGGCATATCAGGAGTTCACAGACGCTCCGGAGGACTCCTCGATTGCTTTGCTTCCGAAGTACGGTCGGCTCATTGTGGTGCGCACCCTATCCAAGGCCTTCGCCCTGGCGGGTGGCCGACTGGGGTATGCGGTGGCCGCACCGGCCGTCGTTGACGCGCTGCAGATGGTGCGGCTGCCCTATCATCTCTCGGACGTGTCACAGGTGGTGGCGAGAGTTGCCCTCGCTCATGCCCCCGAGATGCTTGCGCGGGTCGACGAGTTGCGTGAGACCCGCGCAAACCTGGAGGACTGGCTGCAACTGCACGGGTTGGACGTCGTTTCCTCACAGTCGAACTTCGTCCTCTTCGGCAGGTTCGCTGATCGTCACGCGGTATTCCAGGCGCTGCTTGATCGCGGTGTGCTCATCCGAGAGGTCGGACCAACTGGCTACTTGCGCGTCTGCGCCGGAACCCCATGCCAGACCGACGCTTTCCGTACCGCTTTGCTTGACGTCCTTCCCACCGCTCCGCGTCTCGTCCCGGAGGAGGATCAATGACCCATCGTCGCGCTCACATTTACCGCGAGACCTCGGAATCCACTGTCGACGTCGCAATTGATCTCGATGGGGCGGGGGAGTCCACTATCTCTACCGGGGTTGGATTTTACGACCATATGCTGACGACATTGTCGAAGCATTCAGGTATCGATATGACGATCACCACTACCGGTGACGTCGAGATCGATGGTCACCACAGTATTGAAGACACGGCTATTGCTTTGGGCCAGGCTCTTGCTCAGGCCTTGGGGGATAAATGCGGTATCACGCGTTTTGGTGACGCCGTGGTTCCCCTCGACGAGGCCCTTGCCCAGTGCGTTGTTGACGTTGCTGGACGACCGTGGGTGGCGTGCTCGGGTGAGCCCGAGGGGCAGGCGTACGTTCGTATTGGTGGTTCTGGCGTGTCCTACCAGGGTTCGATGACCTACCACGTCATGCACTCCTTAGCTTTCAACGCCGGTCTGTGCGTTCACCTGCGTCTGCTGGCAGGACGCGACCCCCACCACATCTGCGAGGCCGAGTTCAAAGCGCTGGCCCGGGCGCTGAGAATTGCGATAGCACCGGATCCCCGTAATGCCGGTCGTGTCCCCAGCACTAAAGGCGCTCTCAATGTCTGATCCGGTGCGGGTCGGCATTATCGACCATGGATCAGGAAACCTTCACTCCGCTAGACGTGCGTTGCGTCAGGTAGGTGCCGAGGTGATCGTTTCCAACGACCCGAGTGCCCTACTCGATACCGACGCTCTCGTCCTCCCCGGAGTGGGAGCGTTAGCGGTGTGTATGACAGGGTTGCGGGCTATGGGCGGGGCCCGTCTTGTCCGTCAATGGGTTGACGAGGGACGACCTCTGCTGGGTATCTGCGTGGGCCACCAGATGCTTTTCGAGCGAGGACGTGAACGCGACGTTGACGTCAAGTGCCTTGGTGTTCTTCCTGGCGTCGTTGAGGAGCTGCCAGCAGAGCGACTGCCCCATATGGGGTGGAACACAGTGACACCGGCCACCGACTCAGCCTTATTCCAGGGCGTGCAAGAGAGGTTCTACTTCGTCCATTCCTATGGTGTGGTCGTTACCGGACCTCACGACCACTTCACCACTGCGACCCATCAGGGAGCCACCTTTGTCGCAGCCGCAGAGTATGGCCCGGTAACGTCCACGCAGTTCCATCCTGAAAAGTCGGGGATAGCAGGTCTCGCTTTGCTCACACGCTGGCTGAATCAGCTGAGTTGATAGCCTGATTCTGTGACCGGAGAACTCACGCTGCTTCCAGCCGTTGATGTCCAGGGCGGTCGTGCCGTCCAGCTGCAACAGGGGGTGGCCAGTTCTGAACGGGCATTTGGCGACCCTCTCGATGTCGCTCAGAAGTGGCAAGGCCTGGGAGCCCAATGGATTCACCTGGTTGATCTTGATGCTGCCTTCGGACATGGATCCAATACGAAGATCATCAGCAGCGTCGTTGAGCAGTTGGACATTAACGTTGAGGTTTCGGGGGGTATCCGAGATCAAAGGAGTCTCGAGTCCGCATTGTCCGCTGGCGCGACCCGGGTCAATATCGGTACCGCTGCCCTCGAGGACCCTCAGTGGTGTGACGAAGTAGTCGGGCGTTATGGCGAACAGGTAGCGATCGGCTTAGACGTGCGTGGCGATCAGCTGGCGGCTCGTGGATGGACGCGCGAGGGCGGAAAGGTTCTCGACGTTCTGGCGCGCTTGGAGGACGCCGGGTGTAGGCGATACGTCGTTACCGACGTCGCCAGTGATGGCATGCTAACCGGCCCTAATTACGAGCTTCTGGGGCGGATTTGCGCTCGTACCCAAGGCAAAGTTGTCGCTTCAGGTGGTATTGCCGCGCTGGAGGATTTGCGACGCCTGCGCGGTTTAGTCCCGATCGGTGTTGAGGGCGCGATCGTCGGGACGGCTCTGTACGTCGGCAATTTCACCTTGCCTGCGGCCTTGGATGTGTGCCGGGCCCCCATCCCGGCTGATTCATCGCCGATGCCTCCTACCGACTGAGCGCCGATTTATCGTGGTTTTTCTTCCTCTGATTCGTTCTCAGACGGGGAGTGTAGACTGTTCCACTGTGTGCGTAGGCTCGTCCTGCGCCGGATGCTTAGCCCCGCTGGGCCAATAACTGCGACATTCGAGGAAGGAAGACACCGTTCATGAGCGGTCACTCCAAGTGGGCCACCACCAAGCACAAGAAGGCGGCCATTGACGCCAAGCGTGGCAAGCTTTTCGCTCGCCTGATTAAGAATATTGAGGTGGCCGCCCGCCTCGGGGGTGGAGACCCGTCGGGCAACCCGACCCTCTACGACGCCATCCAGAAGGCGAAAAAGAGCTCGGTTCCTAACGACAACATCACCCGTGCTGTTAAGCGTGGGTCTGGTGAGGGCGCTGACGCCGTCAATTACGAGACGATTATGTACGAGGCCTATGGCCCCGCTGGCGTTGCCATCCTCATCGAGTGCCTGACTGACAATCGCAATCGCGCCGTTTCTGACGTCCGCGTGGCCGTTACCCGCAACGGCGGAACCATGGCTGACGGTGGTTCTGTGCAGCGTCTGTTCCAGCGCAAGGGTGTTGTCTCAGTCTCGAAGACCTACGAGGTTGAGGAGGGCCGCAAGACAGAGACCCGTGAGGTGGATGAGGACCAGCTCATGGAGGCAACCATCGATGCTGAGCCTGAGGACATCGTTGATGAGGGCGAGGTCTTTGAGATTATTTCGGATCCGAGCGCTGTTGTTGATGTCCGTAAAGCCGTCCAGGGTGCCGGTATTGATTACGACTCCGCTGAGGTGTCGTTCAAGCCAGACTTCACCCAGCGTGTCGAGCTTGAGGACGCCCGCAAGCTTTACAGGATCCTTGATGCTCTCGAAGATCTCGACGACGTCCAGAACGTGTTCTCCAACGTTGATATCCCCGCCGAGGTTGCAGCAGCTCTTGACGAGGAGGAGTGAGCATTCCAAAGTCGACCCCCGACCGGCGTGTTACAAGGGTCATGGGGGTCGACCCTGGTTTAACCCGGTGCGGGGTTGGCGTCGTTGAAGGTGGGTTAGGATCCTCCCTGAAGCTCATTGCCGTGGGCGTCATTCGTACTCCTGCCGACCTCGATCATGCACACCGACTACTGCGCATCCACGACGGGCTGGAGGAGTGGCGTGACCACACCCGCCCCGATGCCATTGCCGTCGAGAAAGTGTTTGCCCAGCACAACCGCAATACGGTAGCTGGTACCGCTCAGGCAGCCGGAATCGCGATGATGATTGCCGCCCGGCATGGTCTTCCAGTTGCTCTTCACACTCCAAGTGAGGTTAAAGCGGCAATCTCGGGTTCAGGACGAGCCGACAAAGCCCAGGTGGGTTTCATGGTGGCACGGGTGTTGCGGCTCTCGGCTCCTCCCAAGCCTGCTGATGCTGCCGACGCTGTCGCCTTGGCGATCTGCCACCTGTGGCGTGGCGGGGCGGCTCGTCGCATTGAAGCTGCTGTGGCTACGCAACGACGCGGTCGGCGTGTGCCCCGTTCTTGGAAGGACCTAGCCCGGTGATTTCCCATTTTTCCGGCACGGTAAGTGCTGCCGGCCCGACTTGGGTCGTCCTTGACAATCATGGGGTCGGTATCAAGGTGCTATGCCCTCCTGCCACAGCTGCGAGTGCTCGCATCAACCAAGATATGTCCCTGCACACTTCCCTGGTTGTGAGAGAGGAGTCCCTGACTCTTTACGGGTTCGTCGAAGCTGATGATCGCGATGCTTTTGAGCTGGTGCAAACCGCGTCGGGAGTCGGTCCCAAATTAGCTGCAGCGATTATGAGTGTCCTTGATGCTGCTCAGCTAGCCACGGCGATTACCGAAGAAGATGACGCAACTCTATGCCGCGTTCCCGGTATTGGTCGCAAAGGTGCGGCGAAAATGATCCTGGAGCTCAAGGACAAGGTCGCAGCCCTTGCCCCACGCGGAGCTTCGGCGAGCGGAGCAACCCATGTGGCCGCACCGTGGCGGGAACAGGTGGCGGAAGGGCTGGTCGGCTTGGGCTGGTCGACTAAAGACGCGGAGAAGGCCGTCGACAAGGTGGTTGCTCTCAAGGAAGCCGATCCAGCTATGAGCATCGGCAACCTCATGCGAGCGGCGTTGCGTAGTTTGGCGCGGTGACATGTCGGATGCCTCTGGCAGACTGATAAGAGTCGTCAGGAAGGAGAATGTCGGTGGAACACTCGCCCGTCGATCCGTCGGCCGAACCCCCTGAAAAGGCTGAAGAAGCAGCTTTACGTCCTGGCGCACTGGCAGAGTTCGGAGGACAACAGCGAGTCGCCGATCAGCTAGGTCTGGTCCTTGCCGCGTCGAAGTCCCGTGGTACGACCCCCGACCATGTTCTGCTGTCGGGACCGCCAGGTCTTGGGAAGACGACCTTGGCCATGATTATTGCCTCCGAAATGTCGGCACCAATCCGTATTTCCTCGGGTCCTGCCATTCAGCACGCCGGGGATCTGGCTGCGATCTTGTCCTCGTTAGTACCCGGCGAAGTGTTCTTTCTTGACGAGATCCACCGGATGTCCAAGCCTGCCGAAGAAATGCTTTACCTGGCTATGGAGGATTTCCGGGTCGACGTTGTTGTGGGTAAAGGGCCGGGAGCTACCGCGATTCCGATTGAGATACCACCGTTCACGCTGGTGGGGGCGACGACGCGAGCCGGGCTGCTTCCGGGGCCGTTGCGTGACCGCTTCGGTTTTACTGCCCAGCTTGACTACTACGAGGTAGCCGATCTCGAACGAATCGTGACGCGATCGGCTGGGGTCATCGGAGTTGAGCTTGCTGAAGGTGCGGCGCACACGATTGCGTCGCGGTCTCGCGGTACGCCCCGTATCGCGAACCGCTTGCTGCGACGGGTCCGTGACTGGGCAGACGTTCATCATGAGTCTCCTGTGACGCCGCAAGGAGCCGAGACCGCCCTTGACCTCTACGAGGTTGATCCGTTGGGTCTGGACCGCCTCGACAGGGCGGTTCTCCATGCGGTGTGTCTAAAGTTCGGGGGCGGGCCGGTAGGCTTGTCAACCCTTGCTATTAGCGTGGGGGAGGAACCACAGACGGTTGAGGAAGTTGCTGAACCTTTCCTGGTACGACTTGGTTTTCTCATGCGCACCCCGAGGGGCCGCGTCGCTACGGATCGAGCTTGGCGACATCTCGGCCTTGAACCACCTCCCGACAGTTCCGGTGAGGGGCTGTTCTGACCACATTGACCGAGTCGGGGTAGCATGACCCCGGTCACCCCCGAAGACAAGGAACGTTTTATGCCTCTTCTCGCTAGCCCGCTGGGCGGATTCATGCCCCTGCTGATCATTTTTATCGTGCTCATTGGTTTCACGGTGTGGCAGGGCAAGCGGCAGGTCAAAAAGCAGCAGGAGGAGCGCGCTCAACTCGAGTCACGTCTTGAGGTTGGTACTCGCGTCGTGCTGAGCAGCGGCCTGTTCGTAACCATTACCCATATCGGGGACAAACAAGCCGTGGTTGAGCTTGCCCCGGGCGTTGAGGTGAGCGTTCTCAAGCAGGCGATTGTTCGGCCCGCTGGTGACGAGGAGGAGTTCGCGTTCGCTGATGACGTCCTGACCGAGAACTCCACGGCTCATGATGATGTCGCTACCGAACCGGCGAGTGATGTGCTGACCTCTCCCGAGGCCTCGGCTGTAAATGCTCATACCTCTGATGAGCAGCCGCAGGCCTGATATCCACCAAGATCAAGGAATTTATTCGACGTGGCAACGAAAAAGCGAACACATCATCCGGGTAGAACCTTGGTGATCTTCCTGGTAATCATCATTGTCATGTACGTACTCATGGGAGTTATGCGTACTTGGTCACCCAAGCTCGGCTTGGACCTCAGGGGAGGCACCTCCGTTACTCTGACAGCCAAGACGGAAGACGGCAAAGCTCCGTCAGCGACGAGTCTCGAGCAAGCCCGTCTCATCATCGGGCAGCGAGTGAACGCGCTCGGAGTGGGCGAATCATCGGTCAAGACGATGGGTGATCGCAACATCGTCGTGTCGGCCCCGAACGTCGAGAGCTCCAAGCTTGTGGAGATGGTCGGTCAGACCGCTCAACTTGGATTCCGTATGGTCTATGCAGAGGAACCAGTGAGCCAGAAGAGCCCGACCCCCGGAAAGGCAAAGCCATCTGCACCATCTGCCCTTCCTACTGTTGAGCCTAGTGCCAGCGCCTCGGCTACCCCAGATGCGTCTGCTAGTTCCAAGGGTGGTACCACATCCAGTGCTTCGCAGTACAACGAGAAGGATCCTCAGTCGGCTGCCAAGATGGTAAAGGCTGCCGAGGAGTGGAAACCCACGCCTGAAGATCAGAAGGCCTTCGAGGACTATAAGTGTGCGAAGTCGGTTGATTCGCCAGATGATAAGTCACTCGTGACCTGTGATCGTGAACGCACCATGAAATATTTGTTGTCCCCGGTCGCCATTACCGGTACCCAGGTGGTTAGTGCTGATTCAGGTATCCCGCAAGGGCAGTTGTCCTACGTGGTTAACTTGAAATTCAATTCCATTGGCACCACCTCGTTCAGTGACGCTACGACATACCTGTGTTCTAAGATGAGCCCGCAGAATCAGTTTGCGGTCGTCCTTGATGGTAAAGTCATCTCTTCCCCGCAGCTCAACGGCGATACCGGCGCGTCCTGCCCGATTAACGGTGGCGAGGCTCAGATCTCTGGTCACTTCACCCAAGACAGCGCGGCTGATCTCGCCAACGTCTTGAAATACGGTGCTCTTCCTCTGTCGTTCGATATTTCCAGCGTCGACAACATTTCGCCTACCCTTGGGGGTGAGCAGCTTCGAGCTGGCATTATCGCTGGCATCATTGGCCTTATTCTGGTCGGCGGCTACTGCTTGCTGTACTACCGGGGCCTGGGATTGGTGACCCTTGGCTCCCTCGTCATTGCTGGTATCACTACCTACGCAGCCATGGTGTTGCTCGGCGAGGCCGTCGGATTCACTCTTTCGCTGGCTGGTATCGCCGGCGCGATCGTGGCTATCGGCGTGACAACAGACTCCTTTATCGTTTACTTCGAACGCATCCGAGACGAGATCCGCGAGGGTCGTACGCTACGCACGGCTCTTCAGACTGGTTGGGCAAAGGCCCGGGGCACGATCCTCATGGCTGACGGCGTGTCCCTATTGTCTGCCATCGTCTTGTTCGTGCTGTCTGTAGATCAGGTGAAGGGATTTGCCTTCACTCTCGGTCTGACCACAGTGATCGACCTCATTATTTGTTTCTTCTTCACCCATCCCATCGTGACCGTGTTGGGACGCACAAGGTTCTGGGGAGAAGGCCGACGCGGTTCTGGCCTCGAGGCGGAGCATATGGGCGTGACTGAGAGCCAGCTGCTTGGTCGGAGAAGCAGGCGATCTGCTTCAAGAGCAAAGCGCACCATCGAGTCGGAGGAGGCCTGAGATGGCTGACGACATGAACGCCCGGACCTCGTATGTTGCTACAAAGCGTCCTAGCGACGGCGCGACCAGCAAGAAGCGCAAGCATAACTTCACCCATGCCCTGTACACCGGTGAGATCTCCTACGGGTTTATCCAGCGCCGCAAGATCTGGTACACCATCACTGCAGCCGTCATCATCATCTCGTTTATCGGCCTGCTAATACGTGGTCTGAATCTCGGTATTGAGTTCAAGGGTGGCGTGCAGTTCCGAGCTCCGGCCCACGTTGCTACCTCTACTATCGACGAGGTCCGAAAGTCGGTGCTGTCCTCGGGTGCTCCCGATATGGACGCAACTGAGGTCGTCAGCCTCGGCTCGGATGCTGTTCAGGTGCAGACTCGGGCTCTCAACAGTGACGAGACTACGAAGGTTCAGGAGGCCATTGCTAAGGCCACCGGGACGAAGACGAGCTCGGTCACCTACTCTAAGGTCGGCAGTCAGTGGGGTGAGCAGATCACTGGCAAGGCCATTAAGGCGTTGGTGGTATTCCTGGTCTTGGTGATGCTGCAGATTTGGGCCTATTTCCGGCATTGGAAGATGTCTATTGCTGCTTTGGTGGCCCTCTTACACGATCTCATCGTCACCATCGGTATCTATGCGCTGGTTGGATTCACGGTTTCACCGTCAACAGTCATTGGTGTGCTAACGATTCTGGGCTATTCGTTGTACGACACCGTCGTGGTCTTCGATAAGGTGCGCGAGAATGTCCAGGACATCGACAAGCGTGATTACACCTTTGCTGAGGGCGCTAACCGAGCCGTCAACCAGGTGCTGGTGCGGTCTATTAACACCACCATCGTGGGCGTGCTACCCGTCGCCGCGTTGCTCTTCGCTGGTGCCTTTGTGCTGGGGTCCGGGCCGCTCGAAGACCTTGGCCTGGCCCTGTTCGTCGGAATGATCGTTGGTGCCTACTCCTCGATCTTCATTGCAACCCCGGTGTTTACCCAATTGCGTGAGCACGAGCCAGCCATGAAAGAGCACACTGCGCGTGTTCTGCGTCGCCGTGAGCGGGCCGCTCAGAAGGCACCACAGGTAACCGCTGAGACCGTTGCCGCGGAAGGTCCACGCGACGTTACGACTATCACCGGGGGCGATCGTCACCAGCCACGTCGTTTTACCCGTGCCGAGAGGAAGAAATGACCTACCGTAAGGACCTCATTGCTAGCCTGATCCGGGATGTCCCGGACTTTCCGGAGCCCGGGGTCACTTTTAAGGACATTACTCCGCTACTGGCAAATCCCAATGGCTATGCGGCTGCGGTCTCTGAACTCGTAGACACTGCTTCTCGTGACGTGGACGTCGTCCTCGGTATGGAGGCACGTGGATTCATGTTCGCTGGGCCGGTAGCTCTCTCCCTCGGAGCGGGATTTGTTCCTGTCCGCAAACCCGGGAAACTTCCTGGCGACGTCTACTCTCAGTCATTCGTGCTGGAGTACGGCTCTGCGACCCTGACAGTCCATCAGGATGCGGTGCAGCCTAGTTCCAAGGTGCTCATCGTCGATGACGTCCTCGCGACAGCCGGCACAGTTCGCGCTACGGCCTCTCTCGTGGAGCAGTTGGGCGCAGAACTGGTTGGTGTATCGGTGCTCATAGAGCTGTCGGCTCTGGGCGGTCGCGAGAAACTCGATCGCGCCGGAATCGGCCCTGTCAACGCAGTTCTCACAATCTGATCATGGTCTCGGAATCACCCGAATCCTCGGGACGCCATAGCGTCTTCGAACAGACCGCTTTGGTCAAGCTTCCATTCAAAGCGACTGAACCTTTTTGGGAGCTGGTTAAGCGATTGGCCTGGTCGGCGGTATTGCTGCTGGTCAGTACGTTGATTGTGTGGGTCGATCGAGACTCGTATGTTGATTCCACCGCTGGAGACGGCGTCTCGCTCATTGACGCCTTTTACTATTCAACGGTCACCGTCACCACCACAGGTTACGGTGACATCACCCCAGTCGCGCCGCATGCGCGGCTCATCAACGCCCTCATCATCACGCCGTTACGCATCACTTTCCTGGTGCTGTTAGTCGGTACCACCCTTGAGATGCTGGCCAATGAGGGGCGACGCGGCCTGCTCGATAGTGCTTGGAGGAAGCGTATGAGGAATCACACCGTCGTCATCGGGTATGGCACGAAAGGTCGCAGCGCGGTCAATACGTTGCGTAACCACGATGTCCCCGTCGAGAAGATCGTCGTCATTGATTCCCGCCCCTCTGCTGTAGCTGAGGCCAACCGGTCCGGGCTGGCCGCCTTCGAGGGAGACGCCACTCGCCGTGATCTCTTGAGGCGAGCTGAGATTAGTAAGGCGCGGGAGGTCGTCATTACCCTCAACCGAGACGACTCGGCGATTCTGACGACGCTGACGGTGCGCCAGCTCAACCCGCGTTGCCACATCGTGGTTTCCGGTCGAGAGGACGAGAACCTCCCGCTGCTGCGCGAGTCTGGTGCCGACGCTGCCGTCACATCTGCTGACGCGGTGGGACGATTGCTCGGGCTGTCGTCGGTTAACCCGTACGTTGGCACCGTCGTGGACGATTTGTTGTCCAGCTCCAAGGGCATGGAAGTCGTTCAGCGAATGGTCTCCGAGAGCGAGGTGGGCGCACGTCCAGCCGATATTCAAAACGAACGGGTGCTAGCCGTCATTCGAAACGACGTGCTGCGCAACTTCTACGATCCCTCGGTCGGTCAGCTGCAGGCCGGTGACGTCATCGTGGTCGTGCGCAAAGCGGTTCCACGTCGCCATGAACCACAAACTGAAAGCGACCTGGTGCGCTGAGAACAGCGCTAGAGGACTGACCTTGCTGTCAGCGCTGGTTGCACCTAGCCCTCGGGCAGCACACTCAACCGACACTGAGACGCGGCATACCACTAGAATGAGAGGTCTAGCTTGCCAGGAGGTGACGCGATGACCGACGATAGCGTCTATGGCCCGTACGGTTCGGGCAAGGGAACCCTGGGCAAGCCGAAGCCGGGTCAACAGCGTTCCCAGCCCCGCATGCGGATGCGCGAGCGCATTGTCCGGTGGGGGACGCCGAAACCACCAGCCCCAACGCAAAGCGTCACCGATCCCTTAATTTCGGTCGTGCTGGCCAACCACCCCAAGGCTGATACCGCCATCATCGAGCGGGCATATCGCACTGCTGAGCATTACCACCGCGGACAGTCTCGTAAGTCTGGTGATCCCTACATCACACATCCACTCGCGGTGACGATGATCCTCGCTGAGCTTGGCATGGACGAGCGGACGCTATGTGCCGGCCTCCTGCACGACACCGTCGAAGACACGTCCTACACTAACGAACAGCTCACTGCTGATTTCGGTGAAGAAATCGCCCTTCTCGTCGATGGGGTCACTAAGCTCGACAAAGTCCAATACGGGGATTCTGCGAAAGCTGAGACCATTCGCAAGATGGTCATCGCGATGAGCCGAGATATTCGGGTTCTCGTCATCAAGCTGGCAGATCGGCTGCATAATATGCGCACGCTAGGGTTTCTACGTCCCGATAAGCAAAACCGTATTGCCAAGGAAACCCTCGAGATTTTCGCCCCGCTAGCTCACCGCCTCGGGATGAATGCCATCAAGTGGGAGCTGGAAGACCTGTGCTTCTCCACCCTTAACCCGAAGCTCTACGACGAGATCGTCCATATGGTTGCGGAGCGGGCTCCGCAACGGGAGGCGCAACTCAAAGACGTCATCTCAATCGTTCGTCAGGACCTTGACGAAGCAGGCATCAAGGCCACCGTCTACGGACGACCGAAGCATTACTACTCGATCTATCAAAAGATGGTGGTACGGGGCCGGGATTTCTCTGACATCTACGACCTCACTGGTCTGCGCATCCTTGTCGACACTCCACGCGATTGTTACGCAGCCCTCGGTGTCATGCACGTGCGATGGAACCCTCTTCCGGGTCGGTTTAAGGACTACATCGCGATGCCCAAGTACAACATGTACCAGTCTTTGCACACCACGGTGTTGGGGCCGGGCGGCCAGCCGGTCGAGTTGCAAATCCGCACTCACGAGATGCACCGGCGCGCTGAGTATGGTGTGGCAGCCCACTGGAAGTATAAGGAAAACCCCAATGCTGTCGGTCGGGGGATTCAGCCTGACGGCACAGATCTTTCGTGGGTGCAGTCTCTCAACCAGTGGTCCAAGGAGGAATCTGATCCCAGCGAGTTCCTGGACTCGCTGCGCTTCGAGATTAACTCTCGCGAGGTGTATGTCTTTACCCCCAAGGGCGATGTTATGAGCCTTCCTCAGGGCGCCACTCCGGTTGACTTCGCCTATGCCGTCCACACCGAGGTTGGTCACCGTTGTATCGGCGCCAGGGTGAACGGTAAACTTGTCACCCTCGATACCAAACTTAACAACGGCGACGTCGTCGATATCCTCACGTCGAACGCGCCTGATGCGGGGCCCAGTCGGGACTGGCTGGGGTTCATCGCTTCTCCCCGTGCTCGTTCCAAGATTAAGTCTTACTTCACTAAGGAGCGCCGCGAGGAGTCCATTGAAGCCGGCAAGGACGCTATCGCAAAGCAGCTACGTCAAGCCGGTGTGCCGTTACAATCGTTGCTAACTGTCGAGTACCTTACCGCGGTGGCCGACGACCTCCGGGTGCCCGACATCAACGCCTTGTATGCAGCGGTAGGAGAGCACAACGCCAGCGCCCAGTCCGTCGTCGAGAAGCTCATCGCATTGGGTGGCGGTCCGGAAGAGGCCACTGCCGATGTCGAGGAAGAACTGGCGGTTGGCGTCAAGGCGCCGCATCGTCGTCGCAGTGGCGAAACTGGGGTTATGGTCGACGGCGATCCGGATATGCTCGTCAAGCTGGCTCGATGCTGTACCCCGCTGCCCGGCGATCCCATCATGGGATTCGTGACGCGCTATGACGGCGTTTCAGTACATCGAACAGATTGCTCCAATGCCAAGAATCTTCTTGAGCACCCGGAGCGCATCGTTTCGGTGTCGTGGTCTGATGATCGGCAAGAGAGCTACCAGGTCACTATCCAGGTGGAAGGCCTTGATCGTGCCGGTTTGTTGCTCGATACCTTTCGGGTTTTCGCCGAGCAGGGGGTAAGCGTCATTTCAGCCAATATGAGTACCTCAAAGTCTCATCTCGCTCGATTGCGGCTTACCTTCGAAGCCCCCGATCCGACTCACCTCAAGCACCTTGCTGAGTCGATTCGTCGAATCTCGGGGGTTTACGACGTCTTCCGTGTAAAGTCTTGAAAGTTGCCCAGAACGCCAACGGCCCCGGATCTGAGAAGTGTTCCGAGGCCGTTAGCGGTGACCATCAGGCGCTAAACTCGTCGAGTGCCTTCTGAGCCTCGTCGAGCCAGGTCTGGTAGGTCTTGATCGATTCGCGAGCCTTGTCGGCATCCTTAGTACGACCAGCGGCCTCAGCCTTCTCGACCTGGGCGTTTAACTTGTCGATTTGGGCGCTGAACATATCGACGGTGGCGCGAGCACGTTCGCGAGCCTGCGGATCGGTGCGTTTCCATTCGGCTTCCTCAGCGGAGTGGACCTGACGCTCCAAGTCACGGACGCGGGCGTCAATACGTTTCATGGCGTCGCGAGGAACTCGACCAACCTCATTGAATTTTTCGAGGAATGCGCGGAGCTTGACCTTGGCCTCTTCAATGTCCTTGACGGGCAGAATATCCTTTTCTGCTTCGTCAAGGAGCTGCTCTTTGACCTCCTGGTTACCGCGGTATTCTTCGTCCTGCTGGCTTTGGGCCGCGGTGCGGGCGTCGAAGAACGTGTCCTGGATAGCGCGGAACTCCTTCCAGAGCTTGTCATCGACATCGCGGGGAGCAGGTCCGGCGGCCTTCCATCGGTTCATGAGATCGCGGAACTGGCGAGAGGTCTCGCCCCAGGCGGTCGACTCGGCCAGCGGACGAGCCTCCTCAATGATGTGCTCCTTGACGACGCGGGCGCGCTCGCGCAGGTGGTTCTGCTCAGCCATGTGCTGCTTGCGACGACGGGTAAATGCGGTGCGAGCACCGGAAAAACGGTGCCACAACTCGTCGTCAGTCGTCTTGTCGATACGGGGGAGACGGCGCCACTGGTCAAGTAGATCGCGAAACTTTCCGATGCCACCACGCCAGTCACTGCCAGCAGCAATAGCCTCTGCCTGGGCTACCATTTCCTCCTTAGCTTGCTTGGCGCGGGCCTTAGCTTCAGCGCGCTCCTCACGGCGGGTCTCCGCCTTGGCGTCAATAGTGGGGGTCAATGCCTCCACTCGGGCTGCGAGAGATTCCAGATCGCCAACGGCATTGGCCTCATGGATAGATGTGACGAGTTTACTGGCGGCCGACCGTGCCTCCTCCGGCGAGGCGGTGCCCGAGCTCACTCGTGATTCCAGCAGCGACACCTCGGTCTCGAGGGCGCGATAGCGGCGCACGAAGAATTCAAGGGCTTCCTCGCTAGTGGAGTCCGGCACCTGGCCGACAGACCTCTCCCCGTCACTAGTTCGGACGTAAACGGTGCCGTCATCATCGACGCGGCCGAAGGACTGCGGAGCTTGTGCGTGACTCATACGCCCCATCTTGCCCGATAAACTGCCAAACGTGTTCATCGCGTCCTTTATCACAGGTCCTTTTCAGACCAATTGCTATCTGCTAGCGCGCGAACAGGGGTCTGAGTGCGTCATCGTCGATCCCGGTATGGGCGCTGAAGAGTTCCTTGGTGATGCCCTGAGAACCCATCGCCTCGTTCCAGTGGCGATCGCTGTGACCCACGGCCACATCGACCATATTGGTTCTGCTCGACAGGTCGGGGACGAGTACGGCATCCCGGTGCTGTGCCCTCGTGACGACCGTCACCTGCTCAGCGACCCGATGGCCGGGCTTTCCGACTTCGCCCGCCCGCTTATCGAACAGTGGTATGGGTCGACGACCCTGCGTGAGCCAGAAGAAGTCGTCGACGTTGAGCCCTTCTCCCATCACCAGTTCGCCAACCTCGACCTGGAGTTCTTGCATGCACCGGGCCACACCCCGGGTTGTTCCATGATTCGTACGATCGACGCCGAGTTTGGTCCGATCGTCATGTCAGGAGACGTCGTTTTTGCCGGATCTATCGGACGTACTGACATGCCAGGCAGCGACCCTGCCCAGATGTCACACAGCCTCTCCGACGTCGTGTGGCCCCTGGATGATTCCACCCATGTGCTCCCCGGACACGGCGGACCAACGACGATGGCCAATGAACGTCTGACCAATCCGTTCTTGGGGCGCCGCTAGGCCTCACTGCATGCGAATGCACCCGATCGCCCTCAGACTGGCACAATAAAGGCTGCGGGGTGACCCGCTGTTGTTCTCAACTTTTCGAAGGATTTCCTCATGGCCCGTCTCAAGCCCCTGTCCGGTTTTCCCGAGTTCCTGCCCTCAGGACAGATGGTAGAGAACCATGTGACCCAGATTCTTGAGGAGACCTTCGAGCTTCATGGCTTCGTACCGATTCGTACTCGCGCCGTCGAGCCGATGGAACAGCTCACTCGCAAGGGAGAAATCGATAAAGAAGTCTACGTCGTCGACCGGCTGCACGCCGACCCGCACGACACGCGTTCCGGGAAGGATCGCCTTGGCCTGCACTTCGACCTGACCGTCCCGTTTGCACGTTACGTACTGGAGAATGCTGGACATCTGTATTTCCCGTTCCGCCGGTACCAGATTCAGAAAGTGTGGCGTGGCGAGCGTCCGCAGGAGGGTCGCTACCGCGAGTTCACCCAGGCCGATATCGACATTGTTGGTGACCAGATCCTTGCTGAGCACCACGACGTCGAAACTCCGCTAGTGATGCTGTCAGCCCTTGAACGACTGCACACTGAGCTGGGATTTCCGACCGTTACGATGCACGTCAACAACCGCAAGCTCTCCGAAGGGTTCTATCGCGGGCTCGGCATCGCCGATCCGATGGCGGTGCTACAGCGGGTCGACAAGTACGACAAGATTGGCCCGGACGCCGTCCGCAAGCTGCTTGTCGACGAGTTGAACCTTTCTGATGACGCCGCGGCTAAGTGCGTCGCTCTGGCCTCTATTCAGTCGGCCGACGACTCCTTTATTGCCAAGGTACGCGAGTTGGGGGTGGCCAATGAGATGCTCGAGGAGGGCCTGGACTCCCTTAACCGGGTAGTTGCTGCTGTTAATAAGGCGGTTCCCGGACGCATGGTTGCCAACCTCAAAATCGCTCGCGGGCTCGACTACTACACCGGAACCGTCTACGAAACCGAGCTCACCGGCCACGAGTCGATGGGTTCAGTATGCTCGGGGGGTCGTTATGAGTCCCTTGCTTCCGATGGTAAACATGTCTACCCGGGTGTGGGCATCTCTCTGGGCCTCACCCGTTTGCTGGCGCCGATCCTTTCCCGCGGCGAGCTGTCTTCCTCGCGTTCGGTTCCTTCGGCGGTTCTCGTTGCCGTTAATACTGAGGAGGATCGCGCTACTTCGGAGGTCGTCGCTTCCGCATTGCGTTCCCGCGGCATCCCATGCGAGGTAGCTCCGAAGGCTGACAAGTTCGGGAAGCAGATCAAGCATGCTGATCGTCGCGGTATACCGTTTGTGTGGTTCCCAGGCGTCAAACACGCCGACCACCGTGACGCCGACACCGTCAAGGACATTCGGTCGGGCGATCAGGTTGAGGCTGATGCTGGGGCGTGGAACCCGCCTACCGAAGACCTTCATCCCGGTGTGATCGGTACCTGGTGACCTCGGCCACGATGGCTCCCAGTAGACCTGGGACGTTGCGACGGCGTGAGGGAACTCAGCAGGAGCGCGCGCGATCTTGAACACGCGCCGTGACGATGTCATCGGCAGCCAGAATGAGCCACCACAGCGTTCCCAGTCCCAAGCTGAATCGCTGCCAGATTCCCGTGTAGTCCATCGGTGTGCCGACAAACCAACCTACGGCACCGATGCCGTTGAGGAGGGTAAAAACAACCCAAGCCCACGTCACCACAAGGCCGAATCCGCGGAATCTCGTCATGGTCGAGTTGAGCAGCAGGATCGGTAGCGCGAATCCGACGACGACAATCGTTGAGGTCCCAACGTGGACTATGTGGTTCACACTGACCTGTCCGGCCTCTTCAGCAGCCATGCACGCTTGGGAACGAGTGGGAGAGCAGTCCATCGTAACCAGGGCATCGAGGACACTGAAGAACCCTCCTGCAACGAAGCCAACTCCCGACCATCCCTGACGTCCGAGGGGGCGGTGTCGGGCCCACACGAGAGTTGCCAGACCTGCCAGACACAGCAATGTCCCCATGATGACATCGGTGGTCTGGAAGAGGTAACGCCACGGCTGATCACGCGCCGAATACTCCGAAACGAATGCGTGCAGCTGGCTCATGGCCGGGTTGAGCACTCCCGCGAAGGCCCAGGTAAGCGAAGCAAGCGAGGCGAGGACGAGGAAGGTAGCGCGCCAGCGTCGGCAGGTCACCTCACGACGATCAGTCATCAGCCTGCTGGCCTCTCCATTCGCTGCGCAGCAGGCCATGGTACTGGGAGTCTCGTGGGCCGCACGAATCCATCACGCATGCTCGCCGCAACCCTTCGGCGACCATTCCCGCCTTCTCCATTACTCTCCCGGAGGCGATGTTCGCCGGGTCGTGGCGGGCCTCAACCTTGTTGACCTGGGCGGTGTCGAACAAATAAGACATCACCGCTTTAACCGTTTCGGTCGCGTAGCCATGATTCCACCAGCGTCTGCCAAAGCAGTAGCCCAGTTCGGCGAGGTTAACTCTCGTATCAACGTCCACGACAGCAATCTGCCCGATGATGACCTCGTCCAGCCACACTGCCCAATTGAAGATGGCGGGGTCCCCGTAGCCGTGTACCCAACCGGTCAGCAGCAATCGGGTCGCGTCGACGTTGGGATGCGGCGGCCAGGTCACAAACCGTGTGACCTCGGTGTCACTAGCCCAGTTGTCGTACATCTGTTGGGCGTCGTCAACCGACCATCGGCGGAGCACCAGCCGATCAGTGTGGATCGGACATGTGCCAACCAGTTTCATGACGGTGACAATAGCACCGGGTCCCAAGGACCCTTACAGATGCACAGACAGCTCCATAACCGGTTTCCCGTTGAGATCTGGGCGTGAAGCTGTCGGCGGTGAGGTTGGGATCTCCTCGTCAGGTTCCGGGCGCACTGCCTGGCCGGCGTCACGTTCCTCGCTGACGTTGCGATCTCGAGCGGTAGCGGCCATCAATTTGATGCGGTTGAGCTGGTTTACTTGAGAAGCCCCCGGATCATAATCGATAGACACCACGTTGGCCTGCGGGAACTGACGGCGGATCTCGCGGAAGATACCACGCCCGGTGACGTGGTTCGGTAGGCACGCGAAGGGCTGCACAACAGCGATATTCGGTACGCCCTCACGGATCATGTCGACCATCTCACCGACGAGGTACCAGCCTTCACCGGCCTGGTTACCGAGCTGAACAATGCGTTGGGCATCCGCCATGAGTTCGGTGATTGGGGTCGGGACTTCAAACCGAGCCGACTTGCGCAATGCTGTGGTGACCGGCTTCTGATACTGCATAAGCAGGGCTCGGAAAGCTTTTTTGACGTGACGGCTCCACTTGTCGGTGCCGAAGGTCTTGTAGTTGTAGTCACCAGCAGACAAGCAGTTGTAGACGAACCACATCAGGCCCGGCAGGACAGCCTCACAACCCTCGGATTCGATGGTCTCAACGATGTGGTTATTGGCGTCAGGATGGAACTGCACCAAAATCTCGCCAAGCACACCGACCCGCGGTTTACGCGGTCCATCGACCAAGTCGAGATGTTCGAAATCGTCAACGATGCCGTTGATGATGGTCTTGTAGGACGTTCTGCGTCCCCACGTCGTGGAATGTCCACCGTTCAGGAAATGCTCGCGCGCTATGGTCGTCCAGCGGCGCATGAGGCGATCAGCCAATCCTGGAACTGCCTCGTAAGGACGGGTACGAAGGTGCACCTTCTGCAGCAGGTCGCCAAGGGTAATGGCCTGCACCATGCGGTGGATGAGGGGAGCAGTCAGGGAGAAGCCCGGGTTGTCCTCGACTCCTTGCAGGGAAGCTGCGATGACCGGGATATTGCCAAACCCGGCATCCTTGAGAGCCTTGCGCAGCAGACCGATGTAATTAGTGGCACGGCACATGCCGCCGGTCTGCGTAAGGAAAAGTGTGGTGTGATCAAGGTCGTACTTGCCGGATTTCAGTGCCGACACGAGTTGCCCAATGACGACAATAGCCGGGAAACAAGCATCATTGTTGACTACCGACAGGCCATAATCAATGTTCCTTCGGGAAGCTTGCTTCAGTACCTCGACCTGATAGCCAGAGGCCCGCAAGGCAGCCTCGGCGATGGAGGTCTGGTAGGGGGCCAACTGTGGCACCAGAATGGTGTGAGTAGCTTTCATCTCTTTGGTGAAGGGCACCCGGTCATCCGATAACGGATGAGTCACAAGCTTGCGGTTATGGCTGGCTCGTTCCTTCGATGCGGCCTGCAGCGAGCGCATTCGGATGCGAGCCGCTCCCAGATTGGATACCTCGTCGATCTTAAGGGTGGTGTAAATACGGTCGCGCGCGGCCAGGATCTCACGCACCTGATCGGTGGTGATAGCATCAAGGCCACAGCCGAATGAATTCAGCTGAACCAACTCAAGGTCGGGACGGGTTCCGGCGAAGGCTGCGGCCTGGTAGAGGCGGGAGTGGAACATCCACTGGTCGCGCACGCGTAGTGGACGTTCCAGTAAGTCGGCTCCCAGATGGGCCACCGAGTCCTCGGTTAGTACCGCCATTCCCAAGGAGTTCACCATCTCGGGAATTCCGTGATGGATCTCCGGATCGACATGGTACGGACGGCCTGCCAGTACGATTCCCGGGACGTTGTGTTCGGCCATATAGGCCAAGGCATCCTCGCCCATTTTCCGGATTTCGTCATGGAAAGCCTTATCTTCCTCCAAACCTTTAGCAATGGCGCGGCCGGTTTCATCGACGGTGACATCATCATCGGCGAAAACCTCAGCCAGCCGCTCAGCAAGCTTGTCAGGATCGGCCAGCGAGAGGAAGGGCGAGATAAGCTCGACGTCCTTGTCTCGTAGACTTTCGACGTTGGCCCTGATGACCTCAGGGTACGAGGCAACCACCGGGCAGTTGAAGTGCGCGTCGGCGTCGGCCACGCTGACCTGCTCATAGCGGATACAGGGATCAAAAATCCGTTTCACCCCACGCTGTACAAGGTCCTCAACGTGACCGTTGTTAAGCTTAGCTGGATAACAAATATTCTCGCTGGCGATCGATTCCATGCCCTTTTCAAATAGGGCATGGGAGGAACGTCCCGAGATCATGACACGGTATCCGAGTGCCGATAAAGTCGTGAACCAGAATGGGTAGTTTTCGTACATATTGAGAGCGCGAGGCAGGCCTAAATCACCGCGAAAGGCCTTCTTAGCCGTCAAACGCCGATAGCTAAAGAGCCTCTTGTACTTGGCCTCGAACACATTGGGCAGCTCAGACTTCGGAAGTTTGGCCATCTTGCGGTTAGTGACCGCGGCGCCACGGTCGCAACGGTTGCCCGAGACGAAGACGCGACCATCGGAGAAGGTGGCGATGGTGCGTTGGCAGTGATTTTGGCACAACATGCAGTCGTCGCGGTGGGTCTCAACAGTGAAACCATCGAGTTCAGCGCGCTCCCGTAAGCCTTCGGAGGTGGTGGGCTCTCCGGCATGAAACCGGGCGTGAGCCGTCAGGGCAGCTCCATAGGCTCCCATGAGGCCAGCCTCGGCGGGACGAACGACCTCGCGACCGGTGAGCTTTTCGAAGGCACGTAGGACAGCATTGTTGAGGAAGGTTCCACCTTGGACGACAACCTTGTTCCCTAGTTGTGCCGGATCGGTAAGCTTAATGACCTTGTACAAGGCATTGCGGACCACTGAGTAGGACAGTCCGGCAGCAATATCAGCGGGAGAGGCCCCCTCCTTTTGTGCCTGTTTAACTGAGGAGTTCATAAAGACGGTACAGCGACTACCTAGATCTACCGGATGCTGAGCCATCAGGCTCATGGAGGCGAATGATTCGATATCGGTATCCATACCGGCAGCAAAGGTTTGCAAGAAGGACCCGCATCCCGACGAACACGCTTCGTTGACAGAGATAGAGTCGATGACCTGATCGACGACGCGCAAATACTTCATGTCCTGGCCACCAATGTCAATGATTGCGGTCACCCCGGGAAGCAAATGATCGGCGGCTCGGTAATGGGCCATAGTTTCGACTTCGCCGTCTTCGGCCTCTAGTGCAGCCTTGACGAGCCCCTCACCGTACCCAGTGGTGCAGGTACGGGCGATAGTGGCCTCTGCTGGCATAGTGTCGTACAGGTCGGCGAGGATTTGCACCGCCGCGCTCACCGGGTCACCCTCATTAGAGGCGTAGTGAGAGGCGACAATGTTGAGGGACTCATCAAGGAGGACCGACTTGATAGTCGTTGATCCGGCGTCAATGCCCAGGAAGAGGCTACCGCGAGCGTCATGTAAAGGTAGGCGTGGCAGCTTGGCGTGAGAATGCCGCTGATTGAATTCGTCTAATTCCTCCTCGCTACGAAATAGCGGTGGCATGGACTGGGAAATCCCGTTTTGAGTACGAGCGTGTCGTGAACGTTTCGCAGTTGTCGCGAGATCTACCGGTTCAGACGTTGACGTCAGGGCTGCTCCCATAGCCACGTATAGCTGAGCGCGGTCTGGGGTGATGTACGCGTCAACCTTACCGTCGAGGACGCGCGAGAAAGCGTCTCGCAAACTTGGCATAAAGTGAAGCGGACCGCCAAGGAAGATAACCTTACCCCGAATCGGGCGACCACATGCCAGGCCGGCAATGCACTGAGTGGCGACAGCCTGCAGGACCGAGGCAGCCAGATCCTCGTGGCGGGCTCCCTCGTTAATGAGGGGCTGAAGGTCGGACTTGGCAAAAACACCACAGCGCGAGGCGATCGGATGGATGGTCTTAGCCCGGGATGCGAGGTCATTGAGGCCGGGAGTGTCGGTGTGCAGCAGGGTAGCCATCTGGTCGATGAAGGCACCGGTGCCACCAGCACACGAACCATTCATGCGCTGTTCGGGGACCGGCTTGAGGTAGGTGATCTTGGCATCCTCACCACCGAGTTCGAGAAGCACGTCGGCGTCGGGATTCCAACGTTGGACGGCGGCCGTCTCAGCCATGACCTCCTGAATGAAAGTAAGGCCCAATGCCTCTGCGGTTCCCAATCCCGCCGATCCAGTAACGGTCGCGCGCACCTTTGCGCCGGGAAGGGCATCGGCGGCGTCGGCGAGCAGAGAGGCCATAGCGCCGGTGATATCGGCGTGGTGGCGTCTGTAGTCCTCGAAAAGAATGTTCTCGTCGGGATCGAGGATGACGGCCTTGATCGTCGTTGATCCGACGTCAAGACCCATCCGAAGGTCCTGCGCGTCCGGTGGAATCGCATTGCCGATGTGTGCGTCCATGTCTCCATTTCATCACCGTGGAAATCACTTTGCAGCAGTAGGGGGTCTTTTTCAGCCAAGTCATGAGGGAGTACGGTCATGGCATGTCTCAGTCACAGTGCGCACGATCGTCTCGTCGTGGTCCACGTGGTGAGGCTGGGGCTGCGAGAGCCGCGATTTTAGCCGCAGCCCGGTCCCTTTTTCTGGCCGGTGATTTCCAGTCAGTGAGCCTAAGAGCTATAGCCCGCGAAGCTGAGGTGGACACCTCGTTGGTGAGCTACTACTTCGGATCTAAGCAATCCCTCTACAACGAGGCGATGTCCCTTCCCAATGGTCCGCACCGGATTATTGCTGAGGTGTGTTCGCGAACTGACCCTGATCATCTGGGGGAGGCCCTGGTCAAGGCGTTCATCGATGCCTGGGATAGTCACCTTGGCCTGGGAGGACCGGATCCGCAAATGCAAGGTGTGGTGCAGGCACTTCTTACCCAGCCTGACGCCTTCGACATGATGCGTCAGTTTTACACCGAGGAAATTTTGGCCCCAGTTGTCAATTTACTCATTCCCCGATTCGGCGCAGAAGAGGCGGGGATACGGGCCTCTCTTGGACTCTCGCAATTGCTGGGGATTTTCACGGCTCGCTACGTCGTTGGGTTGCAGTCCCTAGCGAATCTTCCGGCGGCAGAACTCATCGGCCGGGAAGGGCCTGCCCTACAGAGCACCCTCACTGGACCGGCTATCAACGGTTAACACTTTTTGCCGCAGGAGGGGTCGGTTCGCTTACCGTGGTGCCACGGCTAGCGATAGAGTCGTAGTCAAAGCTTGGCGCATGGCCGCGCCTGACGCCCACAGATAACGGGAGATGACCAATGACCATCGCAATCAAGATGGGTTTTCTCGATGACAGTCCGATCGTCGACGACCAAGGTCGACTTGTTAGTCGAGGGGGCGGAACCGCTCTCGTTGAGCGGCTTCTCGACATGTACCCGGGAGCCGTCGTCGTGAACTACGAGGATCGTCAGTGCGATGGATTCGAGGCCAAGAAGCTGACCAGCCTTGAACCGCTTGAAACCGTTGTCATCAACCTCGACGTCATCGATTCGGTTGGCGTCTTCCAAACCATGCACCGCGAGGGTGCCGAGCCCAAGATCCTTAACCTTCAGTGGTTGCCCCCATCTCACTACCACCACAAAGTGAACTTTGCGGCTATGGGCCTCGCGTACGCCCTCTTCCCGACACTGTGCTCTGGCGAGCGCACTGCTGGTGAGGTAACCGAGCTCGTTCGCCGCTGGACGATCTCCCCGCTGGCTCACCAGGCCCGAGTCGCTTGGATCCAGCCTGGCATTCGTGATGACCTCGCTCGCGAGCACGTTGATCCCGAAATTCCGACGGTTCTCTACCCAGCGATTCACCTCACAGAAACCAAACGCCCGAAGGTATTTCTCGACGTTATGAACCGCGTCGCTGCAGACATGGACGTGAGAATGGAAGCCCGTCTAAGTCAGCGCGATCTCGCTAGCGTCATGGCGATGAAGATGTCGTCGCCAAAGTGGGCTTCCGTTGGCCCCCTTTTCGGTCAGCGCGAGGAGTACTGGGAGTCCCTAGCCCGCATGACGGCCTTCCTGGCCACCGCCAAGAACGAGGCCTATGGCTTCGAGTACCTCGAGGCTCTCGTCGCCGGTGCCATCGGTGTCTTCCCAGATACCACCTGGGCACGTAAGACGGTCCCTGAGGATTATCCGTATTTCTACCGCACTAGCGACGAAGCGGTCTCAATGCTTAAAGAAGTGCTCAACGACCCACAGACCGCGCGTAATGCTATTAATGAGCTCGCCGGAGGGTCGATCCGCGACTGGATCCTCGAGCACAATCAGCGTTCCGGCGGAAATGAGGCTATGCGTAAGCAAATCGAAGAGTGGTTCCCTGAGATCCAGGTGTGATCCGATTTGAGGGACGGACGCCGTGGCGGTTGCGATCGCCACGGCGTCCGTAGTTTCGGATGCTATGGCTGAGCAGCTAATGGGCATCTGGGTGCGGATAGCGACAGTCCATGGCCCGTCGGTATGCTGTTTTACGGCCCGTACCGTCTATGCGTGGCCTGCGACAACGGAAGGATGAAACGTGCTGCGAACCCATGACGCAGGAACCCTACGAGCCAGCGACATCGGCAAGGAAGTGACTCTCGCCGGATGGGTTGGGCATCGTCGCGACCACGGTGGCGTCGCCTTTATCGATCTTCGCGACGCCTCAGGCCTGGCCCAGGTCGTCATCCGCGATGAGATCTTGGAGTCCTCAGGCGCTCACGACCTGCGCAACGAGTACTGCATCAGGGTGACCGGAGTCGTTGAGGCACGTCCAGAGGGTAATGCCAACCCGAACCTACCCACCGGCGAGATTGAGGTTGCCATCACCGAGCTCGAGGTGCTCAATCCTTCAGCGCCGCTACCCTTCCAGATCGACGAGCACGTCAGTGTCGGCGAGGACGCCCGTCTGAAGTACCGCTACCTCGACCTGCGCCGCCCGCATCAGCATGAAGCCCTGGTGCTGCGTTCTCACGTGACCCACGCCATTCGTGAGGTGCTGGATCGTCACAATTTTTATGATATTGAGACTCCGACTCTGACCCGGTCTACCCCTGAGGGCGCTCGCGACTTTCTGGTTCCGGCTCGTCTGGCCCCGGGCTGTTGGTACGCCCTGCCGCAGAGCCCTCAGTTGTTCAAACAGTTGCTCATGGTCTCGGGTATGGAACGCTATTACCAGATCGCTCGTTGCTACCGTGACGAGGACTTCCGTGCCGATCGTCAGCCTGAGTTCACCCAGCTTGATGTCGAGATGAGCTTCGTTGACCAGGACGATGTCATCGCGTTGGCTGAAGAGACCATGGCGGCTTGTTGGAAGATCATTGGCGTCGACATGCCGACGCCGTTACCTCGCATCACCTGGCACGAGGCGATGGATCGCTACGGCTCTGACAAGCCGGATCTGCGATTTGGCAACGAGATCACCGAGGTTACCGATTTCTTTGCCAACACTGCGTTCCGGGTCTTTCAGGCTCCCTACGTCGGTGCCGTCGTGATGCCCGGTGGAGCCTCCCTGCCACGCCGTCAGTTCGACGCCTGGCAGGAGTGGGCGCGCACCCGCGGAGCCAAGGGTCTGGCCTACATCACGATCTCTGACGAGGGCGCGCCAGAAGGTCCAGTTGCCAAAAACATTTCCGAGGAGGAGAAAGCTGGCATCGCCGAGAAGGCCGGTGCCAAGCCTGGTGATGCCATTTTCTTTGCTGCTGGCTCGAAGACCTCCTGCCAGGAACTACTTGGCGCCGCCCGTCTGGAAATCGGCCGCCGTTGCGAACTCTTTGATCCATCTGACTGGGCTTTCTGCTGGGTGGTTGACGCCCCGCTGTTCAAGCCCACCAAGGAAGCAGAGGCTTCCGGCGACGTCGCCGTTGGCACGGGCGCCTGGACCGCCGTCCACCACGCCTTCACCAGCCCGACCCCCGACTGCCTGGATACCTTCGACACCGATCCGGGTTCAGCTTTGGCTTACGCTTACGACTTCGTCGTCAACGGCAACGAGGTAGGCGGCGGGTCTATCCGTATCCATCGCCGTGACGTTCAGGAGCGGGTCTTTAACGTCATGGGTATTGGCCCCGAAGAGGCCCAGGAGAAATTCGGTTTCCTACTGGATGCCTTCAAATTTGGCGCGCCACCGCACGGTGGCATCGCCTTCGGTTTGGATCGTCTAGTTATGCTGCTTGGCGGCTTCGAGACTATCCGTGACGTTATTGCCTTCCCGAAGACTGGTAACGGCTATGACCCGCTGACGGCTGCTCCTGCACCAATTACCCCGGCCCAGCGGCGCGAAGCCGGCGTCGATGCCAAGCCGAAGAAGCCTTGCGGCGGTCAAACCTCGAATGTGGAGGCAGATAAGTCCACGACGTGACGACCCCATGGTGACGACGGGCGGCGGCGATATCATTCGCTGCCCGAGCGTTACTGCGCGAACATACGTGGGCCGCTCGCTGTCGCAACGTGGCGATATGGTGCCACGGTGAGTGAGGATCTCTTCGGCAACGTCACGTCGGCTCAATCCGACGCGACCAGTGGTGGGTCCCTGGATACTCCCAACCCTGATGCGCCACTAGCAGTTCGGCTTCGCCCGCGCACCATTGATGAGATCGTCGGTCAGCAGCATTTGCTGACCCCCGGTTCACCCCTGCGCCGCCTGGCCGAGGGGACCGGGGCCATGAGCGTGTTCTTGTGGGGCCCTCCCGGGGTTGGCAAGACGACGATTGCCTCGGTCGTCTCCCACGCCACGAACCGACGCTTCGTGGAGATCTCGGCTGTAACGGCCGGAGTCAAAGACATCCGTCGGGAACTTGACACTGCCCGACGTCAGTTAGCCTTGGGACAGCCGACCGTTCTCTTCGTCGACGAGGTGCACCGCTTCTCTAAGGCTCAGCAGGACGTTCTGCTCCCGGCAGTGGAGAACCGCACCGTGACCCTCATCGCGGCGACCACCGAGAACCCGTCTTTTTCGGTCATCTCCCCGTTGTTGTCGCGCTCCTTATTGTTGACCCTCAAGCCACTCACCGAGGTTGACGTTTCATCGTTACTCGATCGAGCCCTGAGCGATCCACGCGGCCTGCGAACTGAGTCCGACAGGCGTTACGTTCTGGAGGACGATGCTCGCGCTGACCTGCTGCAACTGGCTGGGGGAGACGCACGACGCGCCCTCACCTATCTTGAAGAGGCCGCTGCCGGGGCGAGTACGGCAGGTACTGACACGATCACGAGTCAGATCGTCTCCACTGCGGTTGATCGTGCCGCAGTGCGCTACGACCGTGACGGCGACCAGCACTACGATGTCATCAGCGCTTTCATCAAATCCGTGCGCGGCTCAGACGTTGACGCCGCACTGCACTACCTGGCCCGGATGATTGAGGCAGGGGAGGATCCCCGATTTATTGCGCGGCGCCTTATCATTCTCGCCAGTGAAGACATCGGGATGGCCGCCCCAAGTGTGCTCCAGACCTGTGTCGCGGCAGCCCAGGCCGTCCAACTGATCGGGATGCCCGAGGCTCGTCTCAACCTAGCCCAGGCCACCATTGCCGCAGCCACCGCTCCGAAATCCAACGCCGTCATCACCGCTATCGATGGGGCCCTGGCTGATGTACGCGCTGGAAAGGGAGGCGAAGTTCCCGCCCACTTGCGTGACGCCCACTATTCATCAGCCCACGATCTGGGCCACGGCGTCGGATATCGTTACGCCCACAATTTCCCGCATGGGGTTGCCAAGCAGCAGTATCTGCCCGACGATATCGCCTCGACCCGGTATTACGACCCGACCGATCATGGCAATGAGGCTGTCATCGCACAACGTCTGAGCCAGATACGGGTGCTGCTTGGGCGAGATATTGAGGAGGAGAAGTCATGACCTTGGGGCAGATAGCCGGACTCATCGCGGCACTCGCGGCGGTAGTGCTGGTCGCGCTATGCGCGGTTCCATTGCTCAAACTTGGCGGCGTCCTCGACGAGGTACGCAAAGCTGTTCGTGATGTCGACGAGTCCACTGTGCCGATCCTCGAAGAGCTTAAAAGCACCGTCGTCATAACCAATGGCGAGATTTCTAAACTCGATCAAGTCATCGAGGACATCCACACCATTTCCGAGCATGGCACCATCGTTACTGGCCAGGCCGCCGAGCTGGCCCAAACCTTTACCCAGACCGTCGGGACGCCAATGGTCAAGGCTGCGGCTTTTGGTGAGGGAGTGCGCCGAACAATTCATCGTCCGAAGCGTCGGATGCGTCAGTCCCAAGTTGAGAATACGGTCAGTCCTACCGAGATAAGCCACAGCGCCACTGCGGCCGAAGGCGGCGAGCAGGACTGATCTGGTAGAACACGGAGTACGCACCCCCTCTGTGGCGCGGTGAGATGTCGCCGGCCGCACGTGCGGGTAGGGTTGGACTGCGGTGTCCCGATACGGGACGGCCCTTATGGGCCACAAAAGCAACCACGTCAAGAAGGGCTAGGCATGAGAACAGCGGAGATCGGACAGCGCTTCGTCGACTTCTTTGAAAGTAAGGGTCACACCGTAGTGCCGAGCGCCTCACTGCTCTACAACGATCCCACCTTGCTGTTCGTTAACGCCGGCATGGTGCCGTTCAAGCCTTACCTTATGGGCACTGAGCCCTCCCCGTGGAAGCGGGCCACCAGTATTCAGAAGTGCGTGCGCACCTTAGACATTGATGAGGTTGGCAAGACCACTCGTCACGGCACTTTCTTCCAGATGTTGGGGAATTTCTCCTTCGGTGACTACTTCAAGAACGAGGCCATTCAGTACGCATGGGAGCTCGTCACTAAGCCGGCAGAACAGGGCGGATTGGGCTTCGACCCGGCCAGCATCTGGGTGACGGTCCTTGGACCTGGGTTTCACCCCGACTATCCGGAGGGCGACATTGAGGCGCGCGAGGCGTGGCGTGCTGCGGGTATCCCTGACGAGCAGATTCAGGGTCGCTCCCTTAAGGACAACTACTGGCATATGGGGGTTCCCGGCCCCGGCGGCCCGTGCTCGGAAATCTACATCGATCGTGGCCCAGCCTATGGTCCCGACGGTGGTCCAGAAGCAGATGAGGACCGTTACCTTGAGATCTGGAACCTCGTATTCGAGACCGAGGATCTCTCAGCGGTGCGCGCTAAAGATGACTTCGACATCGCAGGCCCATTGCGCAGCCTTAACATCGACACTGGTGCCGGTCTCGAACGTATTGCCTACCTACTCCAGGGCGTCGACAATATGTACGAGACTGACCAGGTATTCCCTGTCATTGAGAAAGCGTCCGAGATGTCGGGCAAGCGTTACGGCGTTCGCCACGACGACGACGTCCGACTACGCGTAGTTGCTGACCACGTCCGTTCCGGTCTCATGCTCATGACCGACGGAGTTACCCCTGGTAATGAGGCCCGCGGTTATGTGTTGCGTCGTCTGCTGCGTCGCGTCGTTCGCGCCATGCGTCTGCTCGGTGTGGCGGATCCAGTATTACCCGAGTTGCTCCCGGTATCTCGTGATCTTATGGCTGATTCCTTCCCTGATGTCCTCACCCAGTGGGATCGCGTCATCGGTGCCGCCACAGCGGAAGAGGACACCTTCCGACGCACTCTAAGCTCGGGTACCGCGATGCTCGATGCAGCCGTGGTCGAAACTAAGGCCTCCGGGTCAAAGACCCTCTCGGGGGAGAAAGCCTTCCAGCTTCACGACACTTACGGGTTCCCAATCGACCTCACTCTCGAAATGGCGGCCGAGCAAGGGTTAGAGGTTGATCGCAACAAGTTCACCGCCCTTATGGCTGAGCAGCGTGCCCGCGCTAAAGCTGACTCTCAAGCGAAGAAGGGCCTGCTCACGGATCGGGAGGCTTACTCCCAAGTTCGTGCCCTCGGTGAGACCCCATTCCTCGGCTACACCGATTTGACGGTCGATACCACCGTTACTGGCATCATCGCTAACGGTGCCTCCGTGTCGGCTGCTGAACCGGGGGCCGTCGTCGAGGTCGTGTTGGCCGAGACCCCTTTCTATGCCGAGATGGGTGGCCAGGATTCTGATTCTGGCATCATTCGCGCCAACGGGATCGACTTTGAGGTTCTTGACGTGCAGCGTCCGGTACCAGGCCTGATCGTCCACAAGGTGCATCTCGATGGCGATCTCGCCGTTGGTGATCGGGTGACAGCCCTGGTCAACCCGACCACTCGTTTTGGAGCCTGCCAGGCCCATACCGCCACCCATGTCATCCATGCCGCTTTACGCGAGCTCGTAGGGCCATCGGCCACCCAGGCCGGCTCCTACAACAAGCCCGGTTATCTGCGCTTTGATTTCTCCGCTACCAAGGGTCTGTCGGACTCTCTGAAAGACGAAATCGAAGAGCGTTGCAACGTTGCCATTCATGACGACTTCGAGGTTACTGATACCCAGATGCCGCTGGAGGACGCCAAAGCCATGGGAGCGATGGCCATGTTCGGCGAAAAGTACCCGCCGATCGTGCGTGTCGTCGAGCTGGCTGGCCCGTGGTCGCGCGAGTTGTGCGGTGGCACTCACGTTGCCTCCACCGGTCGTATTGGCATGCTGAGTCTGCTAGGGGAGCAGTCGGTCGGTTCGGGTACCCGGCGCGTCGAGGCCCTCGTTTCCACTGATGCTTTCCGTCACATGGCGGCTGAGCGGGCGCTCGTCAACGAGTTGACCGGAATCCTCAAGGTGCAGCCGGATCAGCTCGCCGACCGTGTTTCGAAGCTCGCGACCGACCTCAAGGAGGCCGAGCGTAAGCTCGGCGCTGCCCGAACCCGTGAGCTCCTGGGTCAGGTTGATGACATCGTTGCCGGGACTACTCCAGCCGGGTCCTTCGACCTCGTCGCTGCCAAGGTTCCAGGTGTCGCGGGTAGCGACTTGCGTACCCTTGCTACTGAGATCCGAGCCCGCGTCAAGGACCGTCCCGCCGTCGT
The DNA here is from genome assembly GCF_023838685.1 of Cutibacterium sp. 37298. NCBI lineage: Bacteria > Bacillati > Actinomycetota > Actinomycetes > Propionibacteriales > Propionibacteriaceae > Cutibacterium > Cutibacterium sp. 37298. Next base: position 237,594 of record NZ_JAJNRJ010000002.1, on the reverse strand, counting down.
CACCCTAATCGGCGGCACTCATGACAAGCCGGCCATGATCGTCGCCACCACCGAGTCAGCACGCGCTGCTGGTGCCAAAGCAGGTGCCCTTATCAAGGTCGGCGTTGCTCCGATTGGTGGCCGCGGTGGCGGTAAGGACGACATGGCCCAGGGGGCTGGCAGCGACCCCACCGGTATCGACGCCGCTCTGCGTGCTGTTAACACTGAACTGACCGCGCTGTGAACCCCGCCGAACGTCCGGACACGTCTCTGTGCGGTGTGAGGCTTGCCATCGACTGGGGAAAGGCACGGATTGGCGTGGCCGCGAGCGACCGCGACGCGATTCTGGCCTTCCCCGTTGAGACGGTGTATACCGCCGACCGCCCCGTGCAGCGCCTGGCCGAAATCGTTGCCGAGTACGAACCGGTTGAAGTCATCATGGGACTTCCGGTCGCCCTTAACGGGACTGAGCAGTTGGCCGCGCAAGACGTTCGGGATGCCGGACGCCAGTTGGCCGAGGCTATTAACCCGATCCCCGTGCGCTGGGTCGATGAAAGAATGACCACGCGTACGGCGGCTCGAGCGCTTCACGAGGCGGGGCGCAACGCACGTAAACAGCGTGGCGTGATTGATCAGGCCGCTGCTGTGGCCATACTGGAACACGTGTTGGAGCAAGTCCGATTAGGCCAATTGGAGACGGCGACGGGAGGGGCGGATTCGTGAGCGGACCGTTCAACGAGCACGATGACCCGAAGGCGGAATTTTGGTACAAACTTCGCAGCGCGGTCGCCGTCATCCTTTCCCTGGCCGTGCTCGTCGGCGGGTGCGTCTTTGTCGGTGTGAAGGTCTACGACGGCTACATCTCGTACAAGTCTGCTGACGACTACCTCGGAGATGGCGAGAAGGACGTCTTAGTTCGGGTACCTGCTGGCGCATCGGTAAGCGAAGTTGGCTCGATCCTGCTCGATAACGACGTCGTCAAGTCAACGAAGGCATATAACAAGGCCCTTCGCGATTCGGAATCTGACGTTACTATTCAGGCTGGTCAGTACAAGCTCAAGACGCATATGAACGCCGCAAAGGCCGTGTCCATCCTGGACAACCCGGACAATATCCAGCGTACCCGTGTCACCCTGCCCGAGGGCTTAACCACAGAGCAACAGTTCGGGATCATGGCCAAGGGAACCACGATGCCACTCGGCAGCTTCCAGAATGCGTATAAGCAAACTGCGAAGCTAGGCCTGCCGGTCTGGGCCAAGGGGCATCCAGAGGGCTTCCTCTTTCCCGACACCTATGAGGTGGGGTCAAATCCAACTCCGCTAGAAATCCTGAAGATGCAAACGAATCAGTTCGCCAAGCAGGTTAACACGATGAATTTCATTGGCCAGGCTCAGACTATTAAACGCAGCCCCTACGATGCCCTCATCGTCGCCTCCATCTTGGAAAGAGAGGCCAAAAAGCCAAAAGATATGCAGATGATCGCCGGGATCATCTACAACCGCCTCCAACAAGGAATGAAGTTGGAGTCGGATACTACGGTGCTTTATGCCAACCACGTCGAAGGCAAGCTGACAACGAACGACGAACAGCGTGCCAAGGATTCGCCGTACAACACCTATTTGTATAACGGCTTGCCGCCTACCCCTATCGACAACCCCGGTGCGACATCTATGGAGGCAGCTGTGACACCGATTAAGAGTGACTACCTTTATTGGGTTGTTACAGATCCCGACAAGGGCACTACGGCGTATTCCAAGACGCTGGCCGAGCACGAGAAAAATGTCAAGAAATTCCAAGCTTGGTGTCAGGACCACAAGGGGAAGTGCTAGGACAATACGTGCTGATCTAGGAGGACTGACGATGCGCTGTGCGGTGGTTGGCCATCCAGCGGCTCACTCTTTGTCCCCGGCAATTCACCGCGCCGCATACCAGGTCCTCGGCCTAGAGTGGTCCTACCAAGCCATCGACGTCGAGCCTGGTGGTTTGCGTGCTTTTGTTGAAGGGCTCGACGGTTCCTGGCGAGGGCTATCAGTGACGATGCCTCACAAGGCCGATCTCGTCGAGTTGGGGGAGACCGACGCGACGGTTGACATGTTGGGAGCGGCGAATACCTGGGTTTGTCGTGACGGCACGACCATCGTCCGCAATACCGACGTCACGGGGGCAGAGGCTGCGCTTCGTGCTAGGGGAGTGACTGAGGTCAAGAAGGTTGTCATGCTAGGGGCGGGCGCAACAGCCCGGTCTGTTCTTGCGGCTGCGATTGGGATGGGAACGGGCGAAGTCGTCGTGATGTCGCGCTCACGCGAACGGTCCACGGAGATCCTTAAGCTTGCCGATGGCCTCGGCATTCACGTCGCTTGGTTGCCTTTCGAATCGGAGCCTCCGCGGTGCGACCTCATGGTCTCGACGGTTCCAGCCGATTCCTTGATGAGGCGTGCTGAAGATCTCACTGCTCGAGCTGATGCGGTCTTTGACGTCGTCTATGATCCCTGGCCAACCCCTTTGGCCGTGGCTGGGAAGATCGCTGGTGCAACCGTCATTGACGGCTTGGACCTGCTCGCTGGGCAGGCGGTCGGTCAGGTGCAACTCATGACTGGCTACCCGGTGCCGATGGACGTCTTGAGGTCCACAGCGCAGAACGGCCTGGCTGAGCACACCCGCCTTTGAAAGACTAAATATTATGCTGCGTTATCTCACTGCCGGGGAGTCTCATGGCCCTGCTCTCGTCGCGACGATGGAGGGCATTCCAGCCCACGTCCAGGTCGGGGCTGTAGAGATTTCCGAGGAGTTGCGACGTCGCCGTCTCGGGGCGGGACGAGGAGCCCGCATGTCTTTTGAAGCTGACAAGTTGGAGTTGCTGGCCGGATTCCGACACGGGGAGACGTTAGGCGATCCCATTGCGATCCGGATCGGCAATTCGGAATGGGAGAAGTGGCGCACCGTCATGGCTCCTGGTCCGGTAGCTCCCGAGGACCTGGCCGGGCATGCTCGTGCAGCTGCGCTCACACGACCCCGCCCAGGCCATGCTGACCTTGCTGGCATGCAGAAGTACGAGTTCAATGAGGCCCGGCCAATCCTAGAGCGCGCCTCTGCCCGCGAGACAGCCGCCCGCGTCGCATTGGGAGCGATTGCGAAGGCGTTCCTTAAGCAGTCTCTCGGCGTCGAGGTGCTTTCCCATGTGGTGTCCTTGGGCTCTGTCGCAGCTCCAAATGGTCTACGTCCGGGTCCAAGCGATCTGACCCGTATCGATGCGGATCCAGTGCGGTGCGCCGATTCCGTCACGAGTAAGCGCATGGTTGCGGAAATCGAGGCCTGCCGCAAGGAAGGCGACACCCTGGGAGGTGTCGTGGAGGTACTGGCCTACGGTCTACCGGCCGGGTTGGGATCGCATAGTCAGGGGGACCGACGGCTCGACGCCCGTCTTGCCGGGGCCTTGATGGGCATCCAAGCTATTAAGGGGGTCGAACTCGGCGACGGTTTCGACCTGGCCCGTCGCCGAGGGTCGCAGGCTCACGACTGGATGGAGCCGACTGAGGGCGGTATCCATCGAGTGAGTGACCGTGCCGGTGGCACTGAGGGTGGCATGTCGACTGGTCAGATACTACGGGTGCGTGCGGCGATGAAGCCGATTGCCACCGTACCGCGGGCATTGCCGACCGTAGACGTGACTACCGGTGAAGCTGCCAAGGCTCACCACCAGCGTTCCGACGTGTGTGCGGTTCCTGCCGCCGGTGTGGTTGCTGAGGCCATGGTCGCATTGGTGTTGGCTGAGTGCGCGTTGGAGAAATTTGGTGGGGATTCAGTAACTGAGACCCGTCGCAATGCGCAGGCCTACCTGGATCGTCTTGCCGCGCGTGGTCTGGCGGTGGCCCCGTGATAGCTCTCATCGGTGCCCCTGGATCAGGCAAGTCGACCGTCGGGTCGTTGCTGGCCCAGCGCCTTGGAGAAGAGTTCGTCGACGTCGATGCCGCGATTGAGCAGGCCGAGGGTCGTGATATTCCGGAGATTTTTCTCATTGACGGAGAGCCGTATTTTCGCAAGGTCGAGAGACGAGAGACGCTTGCCGCCATCGAGCGCGGCGGGGTGGTGTCTCTTGGCGGGGGGGCTCCGGCCGACGTCGAGGTCGGGAACGCGCTGGAGCGAGTGTGCGTTGTCTGGCTGGACGTCTCGGCTCGTACTGCCGCCGATCGCGTCGGGCTCAAGGACACTGGTCGACCCTTGCTGGGAGGCCAGGTGCATTCGCAGTTGGTGCGCCTTATGAAGGAGAGGCGGGCGGTCTACCAACGCCCCGCAGCGATACGGGTGGCCACCGACACGCTGTCACCGGAACAAGTCGTCGACGTCATCGTGTCCGAACTGGCTGACTTAGAGGAGGAGCCGTGAACCTTGTTGAGGTCGCCGCGGCCAAGCCTTACCGGGTGAGGATCGGTTCAGGAGCGGTCCACGAGTTGGCTGGTTTGGTGGCAGGACGCCGTGCAGCTGTGGTCTGCCCACAGGCTCTGGTGCGTCTGGTACCTCGCTTTGGTATTGACGATCTTGTAGTCATCGAGGTTCCCGACGCTGAGGCTGCCAAAACGCCTGAAGTTCTCGTTGATGGCTGGCGCCGGCTAGCCGAGGCCAGCATGACCCGTGGAGACATCATCGTCGGGTTTGGCGGAGGAGCTACCACCGATATTGCAGGGTTTCTAGCCGCCACATGGATGCGAGGGATTGACGTCATCCACGTTCCGACGACTGTGCTGGCTATGGCCGACGCTGCAATTGGCGGCAAAACTGGTGTCAACATTCCTGCCGGGAAAAACCTTGTTGGGGCTTTCCATGAGCCCATCGGCGTCTTGTGCGACACGGACCTGCTGACGACCCTGCCAGCGCGAGAGGTGCGTTCTGGCCTGGCTGAGATCGTCAAATGCGGGTTTATTAAGGACCCGGTGATTCTCGACGTCATCTCCAACCATCCGCGGTTGGCCCTCGACGTCACTTCCCAGACCTTCGTTGAGGTGCTGACACGTGCGATTACCGTCAAGGCTGGTGTGGTGAGCGCTGATCTGCACGAGCGGACGTCCTCGAGAGAAGAGGTCGGACGCGAGAGGCTCAACTATGGTCACACCTTGGCCCACGCTATTGAGGCCCACAAGCATTTCACGTGGCGTCATGGCGAGGCCGACGCGGTGGGCATGGTGTTTGCGGCCGAACTGTCGCACCGGTACCTGGGACTATCCGATGAGGTCGTTGCGCGCACCCGCACTATCCTGTCTGGGATCGGATTGCCTGTTACCTGTGACAAGATTAAGTGGGCAGATCTGCGCGAGACGATGAACGTGGACAAGAAAACCAGGGTAGACCCGCAGACCGGGCGTCAAGTGTTGCGGTTTGTCGGTATTCACAAACCCGGTCAGGTCGCCATGATCGTCGACCCTGACGAGGCCACTCTGGCCGAGTGCTACGACCGGTGTTCCGCACGGTAAAAACGTTCGGAAATTAATTCTGGCTGCTACGGGGTTTCATCGGTTCGGCGAAACCTTTACCAACCAGCAAATTTCACCCACGAAGTGGCATGTGTTCGGTCACACCAGCAAGTGGAACATGTGGCTGCGGGTCAGTCGGCATTCAGGCTTCGGTGACGCCGTCGACCCCAAGTGATGTGACGGTTCGGGAAATATCTTGTTGGGCACTCTTGAGCCTCGCCTGATTCCCCATACCCGACTTAAGCTCAGTATCGACGGCATGAATCCGGATCGGACCGTCGTTCTTAGAACCGATAAGGATCGGGATGTACTCAGCCTTCGTCGTCGAAACCTTCCCAGCTCGTACCGTGAAGGTGACCCGACCGACGACTCCTTCGTCGGTACCGGGCATGTTAGACGACTGCTGGGCAACGAGATTCCCCAGCCCATATATGACGATCTTGCCGTTCATCCGCGTCCATGGCTCAACGACGTGGCTGTGGTGGCAGTAAACCATGTCGACGGCAGGAGATGCAGTAAGGCGCTGCGCTAGCCGAATCTGTTCCTCGGTCGGCTCATGGTGATATTCGAGGCCAGAGTGAGCCGCGACGATAACGATGTCTGCCCCAGCCTTCTTTGCCGCTTCTGCCCTCTTAATGAGGTGGTCTGCCTCGATGTCACTCCACGCCCATGATTTGCTCTTGGGAGGGGTCGATCCGTTGAGGCCATAAGCTCCCGAAACCAGACCTAGCTTGAGACCGTGGCTCACGATGACAGGGGTGTCAGCCTCTTCTTTAGTTCGGGCTGTGCCGGAATGCTTAACATGTGCGGCGTCCAGAGCATCGAGGGTGGCCCTCACACCTGGCAAGCCACGGTCGAAGGAATGGTTCGAGGCGGTACTGCAGGCGTCGAATCCGACAGCAGCGATCCCCTTGGCGATCTCAGCGGGCACTGCGAACTCTGGATAGCCGGAGTACTGAGAACCTTTGGGGGCGACGGGTACCTCCTCGTGACAGATCGACACGTCGGCGTTACGAAGGATAGGCGCAACGGTTCCAAAGATCGGCGCGAAATCGTTCCTTCCGTGGCCATCCTCCCGCGCCGTGTCCCACGTGGAAGGGTGCCAGAGCAGGTCCCCGGAGACAGTGACAGTTAGTGATCCGTTGGTACTGCGATGGACCAATGGCTGGGTGGTGGCTATCTTCGTGGGCGTAGCGGACTTCGCCCTTGCAGGCGTGGGTTCAACGGTCGATCGTGATGGCATGGAGGAGGCCTTCGACGCGCTTGATGAGGCCGCAGGGAGGGGTACCCCGGTGTCGTCAGGTGGCGGCGTGGTTGCGCATCCGCTGGCCATAATCCCGGTAGCCAAGGCAACTATCGCCCATCCTCGTCGAGGCAGCACCATTTAGTCTCCAACCATGTCTCGAGCTCGACGCACTAACCTCGGATCAGGCTGTCCGACGACATCCACATCTTTGCCTTCGTAATCATATTGCGACAAGAAGTACCTCATCGCATTAAGACGCGCGCGTTTTTTGTCATTAGACTTGATACATATCCACGGCGCGGCATCAGTGTCAGTTGCGGCAAACATCTCCTCTTTAGCACGGGTGTAATCGTCCCAGCGCCCCAGCGACTCCAAGTCCATAGGGGAGAGCTTCCAGCGACGAACTGGATCGAGCTGACGAATTGCGAACCGGGTGCGTTGCTCCTGCCGGGTGACCGAGAACCAAAACTTCGTGACATGAATGCCCGATTCGATCATCATTTCTTCGAGGATTGGAGCCTGCCGAAGGAAGATTCGATGCTCTTCATCGGTGCAAAACCCCATGACCCGTTCGACGCCACCACGGTTATACCACGAGCGGTCAAAGAGCACGATTTCGCCGGCCGTAGGCAGGTGTTGAATGTAGCGCTGGAAATTCCATTGGCCCAGTTCGCGGTCTGATGGCTTATCGAGGGCTACGACGCGGCAACGACGCGGATTGAGGTGTTCGCTAAACCTCTTGATGGCCCCACCTTTGCCTGCGGCGTCGCGACCTTCAAAGATGATGACGTGACGCTCACCGGTATCGTCGATCGAGTACTGGAGTTTCAGTAGCTCAATCTGCAGCAGTCTCTTTTGAGTTTCGTATTCGCGACGATCCATGAGGTTGGGATACGGATAATCCTCGTGCCAGGTTTCCACGGCAGAGCCGTCAGGGGCGATGAGTTCGGGGTCGTCACCATGCTCATCGGAGTCGACGACATATCCGGCATCAGCCACCAGGTCAATGAACTCGCGCAGCGAGTGCTGGTCGGAGTCCGTAGCGGGGTCAAAACTAGTCGGCAGCTGGCTGGAACCGAGGTCGTACATGACCTCACGTTATCGTGATCATGGGGTGCGCGGGGCAGCCTCACAGTGAACGGACGGTAACTCTGAAATTTTCAACAGGTCTCCACCTGCCCAGCACAAGGGCCCCGTTTTGTGGCCAAGATCTCACTAGGCGAGACTGTACGGTGCCTGAGGCAACGCCTTCCTACGCAACCGGCCGCACTGGGATTCCGCTACACTTGTCGAGGGTGGGCTAGAGCGACTAGCTGTCACTACCCGTCCATCTCCCCATCCGACGACTCCGAAAGGGCCCGACCTGTGGTTATCTCCACCAATGACATCAAGAACGGCACCGTTCTCAACCTTGACGGCCAGCTGTGGACGGTCATCTGGTTCCAACACCATAAGCCGGGTAAGGGCAACACCGTCGTGCGCACCAAGCTTAAGCACGTACTGAGCGGGAAAGTCGTTGATCGCACCTTCAACTCCGACGTCAAGATTGAATCGGCTGAGGTCGATCGTCGCGATATGCAGTACCTCTATCAGGATGGCGACACCTACATCTTCATGGATGAGTCAACCTACGAGCAGCTGCCGATCCCAGCCGAGGTCGTCGGCGATGCCAAGGACTTCATGCTCGAGAACCAGACCGCAACTGTGGCTCTGCACGAGGGTAACCCGCTCTACATTGATCTGCCGGCCTCGGTTGAGCTGGAGATCACCTACACCGAGCCTGGCCTGCAGGGCGACCGCTCCACTGGTGGCACTAAGCCTGCGACCCTCGAGACTGGTCGTGAGATCCAGGTGCCGCTGTTCATCACTACGGGTGAAAAGGTCAAGGTCGACACCCGTTCCGGCGATTACCTCGGCCGCATCTCCGAGAAGTGAGTACGAATACCGTTCCCGCCCCTGACGACGAGGGCCCCACCGAGTGGATCGGCGACCTCGAGGTCAGGCGCGTCAGTGGAGACATCCAAAAACACGCAGACCTCTCGACACGGTCCAAAGCGCGTAAACAGGCTCTCGATATTCTGTTCGAGGCAGACCTCATAGGTACTGATCCGCTCGAAGTCCTCGCAGCGCGTCCAGGTGTCTTCACCAACCCGGTGAGGCCGTTCGCAGCTGATTTGGTCCGTGGTGTGACAGCCACCCAGGTCGGCCTTGACTCGGTCCTGACTGATTGCCTTTCTGAAGGCTGGACACTGGCCCGAATGCCGCGGGTGGATCGTATTCTCGCCCGCCTCGGTGCGTTTGAGATCTTGCATACGGATACCCCGAATCCGGCGGTGATTTCGGAGGCGATCGAGTTGAGTGAAGAGTTCTCGACCGACGACTCGGCGCCTTTCCTCAATGGGCTTCTCGGTGCGGTCATCACTCATGGGCCCGCTTGCATCGAGGATCAGTCGTCCGACGACGCGGCCTCTTTAACTTGCCCCGCGCTGGACGGGGATAGTGAGCAGCCGCTCATCACAGTTGACGATGTCGGATCCATGCCTAGCAGTTCAGACTTGTTCCCTGCGGAGGTGGGCAATGTGGACACGACTAGCGGAAATGCCAGCGATCCTGAAAATTCTGCTGATGATATTGAGCTGACCGACGGAGAACACCCAACTTCCAAAGATCATGAATTGGCTACAGATCTCCACAAAATGGACACAACCGACGACTAAGCGGACTAATGTGCCGATCGTCTCCATCGGGTCCCCGGTGGAGACGATCACCCGCTGTCGCGCCGAGGCGCTGCACACCTGATCGGAGGGGCTCGTGTCCATACCCACTCTTTCACCTGAACAGCTTTCGGCTGCTCGTGAAGCAGCGACACGGGCAAGGAGAGTCCGTGCTGACTTCAAAGCCAAGGTTCGCTCTGGGAATATAACGCTGTCTGAGGCTCTCGATAAGGCCACCAACGACGAGATACTCGCTCACGTCAAAGTCGTCGACTTGCTGAAAGCTTTACCACGGGTCGGGGACAAGCGCGCAGCCGAAATCATGGAGCGTCTTGAGATTGCCCCTAACCGGCGTATCCGGGGCCTAGGACGCCATCAGATTGCCGGGCTACGCGCTGAGTTTGACCAACGCTCCTAAAAGATGACGCGCGTCTCGGCGCAACTGTGTCGCTATGGACCATTAGGGTGTTCCTATGAATAGCGTCCCCGTCATCCCTCAGGCCCGAGGACTTCGTCACACCGGCCCGGTCACCGTGGCTGTCGTCTCCGGACCTACCGCAGTTGGCAAAGGGACCGTGGTAGGGGCGCTGCTGCGTAGCCATCCGGAGATCGTCGTTTCTAGGTCGGTGACTACCCGTCCGCCGCGCCCCACTGAACGCGATGGCATCGATTACGACTTCATCACCCCCGAACAGTTCGACAAGCTCGTTGACGGCGAGGGTCTCCTTGAGTGGGCAACCGTCCATAACAGCCACCGGTACGGCACACCGCGCGGTCCTGTTGAACGGGCAGTTGCTGACAATCGCACGGTCGTGCTGGAAATCGATCTGCAGGGAGCTCGCCAAGTTCGCGAGACCTATCCTCAGGCGACCCAGATCTTCCTCGCGCCGCCCTCATGGGAGGAGCTAGTCCACCGTCTGGTCGGTCGCGGCACGGAAACACCAGAGCAACAGAAACAGCGTCTGGAGACTGCAAAGGTTGAACTGGCCAACGCGGATGAGTTTGACGCCGTTGTCGTCAACGACACCGTAGATCACGCAGTTGCGCATCTGGTAGAATTACTAAGTCTGTGACCATATCTGGAGGACATTCCTTGACTGAGACCACCCCTGAAGGCATCGTCAACCCGCCCATTGACCAGCTCCTCGAGCACGTCGACTCGAAGTACCGCCTCGTCCTGTTCGCGGCGAAGCGCGCCCGTCAGATCAATGCGTACTACTCCCAGCTGGCGGAAGGCCTACTGGAGAATGTCGGCCCACTGGTGGAAACCACCAACCAGGAGAAGCCGCTATCTATCGCCATGCGTGAGATCCAGGCCGGCGTCGTCGAAGCCCACGAGATGGATGCCGAGGAGATCGCCGCCCAGGCCGCCGCGGCCCAAGAGGCCCCGGCTATTGAGCTGGATGACCCCTTCGCTGACCTCGCTGATCCGAGCGCCTGATCTGAGACCGGCGTGAGTGTCGTCGTTCTTGGTGTCGGGGGAGGGATCGCCGCCTACAAGGCATGCCGGCTCACGCGGCTCCTCTCTGAGGCCGGCCACGAGGTCCATGTCGTCCCCACTAGGGCTGCCCTTGAATTCGTCGGACGCCCGACGTGGGAGGCGTTGAGTGGGCATCCGGTCCACACCGAGGTTTTTGACGACGTTCCCGATGTGGAGCATATCCGCTTGGCTGAGCGCGCCGACGCCATAGTGGTGGCTCCAGCAACTGCTGATCTCTTGGCGCGCCTTGCGGGAGGCCATGCCGACGACCTCCTGACGACGACGGTTCTTGCCACGTCAGCGCCGGTGCTGCTCGCACCTGCTATGCACACCGGAATGTGGCAAAACGCAGCGACCGTCGATAATGTCGCGACCTTACGTCGCCATGGCCTTGTCGTTAAGGCCCCAGCTACTGGGCGCCTTACTGGTCGTGACTCGGGCCCGGGGCGTCTACCTGATCCCGACGAGATTGCAGAATTTGTTGATCTTCTCATCACTGTGCCTGAGTGCGCCGCCGCGATGGCCCAGCAGGACCTTGCTGGAAAACGCGTCGTCATCTCCCTGGGTGGCACCCGGGAAGCTATCGACCCTGTGCGTTACCTCGGTAACTCGTCGTCAGGTCGAATGGGCAGGGCTATCGCTCAAGTCGCCGCTGCTCGCGGGGCCGATGTCCACATTGTCGCTGCCCACGTTGACGTCGCTATGCCGTCGGACGTGCAGATTACCCGCATTGATAGCACCGAAGACCTTGCTGAGGCCATGGACGACCTAGCCAAGCAAGCCGATATTGTCATCCAAGCCGTTGCGGCAGCTGACTTTGCGCCAGTCGCTGTTGACACCAAGATTAAAAAACACGAGGGCGACGACGCCACAGGTGCAACGATGGCCCTCCAACTTCACCAGACTCCCGACGTCCTGGCCCGCATCTGTTCTCAATCGGTACAGAACAGGGTTGTCGTCGGATTTGCCGCCGAAACGGCACCAGACCGTGACCAGTTCTTGAAGCTGGCCCAGGCCAAGCTCGCACGCAAGGGTTGCGACCTTATGGTCGTGAACGATGTGAGCGGCGGAAAGGTGTTCGGCAAGGTCGGCACCGACGTAACCATGGTTCACCAGCAGGGGCCGGGTCGTCGTATCACCGGATCGAAGTCACAGGCGGCTGTCGCCATCCTTGACGAGGTCCGCGCGCTGCTGGCTACTCAGTAACACGATGCGCGGCTTGTGGCCGCGCGGACAGGAAACGCCATGCCTACTCGTCTGTTCACATCGGAATCAGTAACGGAAGGCCACCCGGACAAGATTGCCGACGCCATTTCCGACGCTGTCCTTGATGCTATGTTGGCCGAGGACTCCCATTCTCACGCTGCCGTGGAAACCGTTGTGACGACCGGGCAGGTAATGGTGTGTGGCGAGGTCACTACCGAGGCCTATGTCGACATCGCCGGCATCGCCCGCTCCCGCATTCTTGACATCGGTTACGACTCGTCTTCCAAGGGTTTTGACGGAGCTTCGTGTGGCGTTTCGGTCGCAATCGATGCTCAGAGCCCTGACATTGCCCAAGGGGTGACCGCGGCCTACGAAACTCGTCATGGTTCCACCGATCGTATTGACTCCCAAGGTGCTGGAGACCAGGGCTTGATGTTCGGATATGCGTGCACCGAAACCCCTTCTCTCATGCCGTTGCCTATTGACATGGCTCATGCGCTGTCCTTGCAGCTGACAAAGGTCCGCAAAGAAGGTGCACTGGACTATCTGTGCCCTGACGGTAAGACCCAGGTGACAATTCGTTACAACGAGGACGATAAACCCGTGGCGGTGGACACCGTCATCGTGTCGAGCCAGCATCGTGCGGGAATTGACCTGGACGCAACGATGACCCCCGATCTCCGTCGCCTTGTAATCGACCCGGTGTTGGAGCGTTACGACCTCGATCATCAGGACATGCGGGTGTTCGTTAACCCGACCGGCAAGTTCGTTATCGGCGGCCCTATGGGTGACGCCGGGCTGACCGGCCGCAAGATCATCGTCGACACTTATGGCGGTATGGCACGTCATGGGGGAGGTGCCTTCTCCGGCAAAGATCCGTCCAAGGTCGATCGTTCCGGGGCCTATGCGATGCGCTGGGTAGCCAAGAACGTCGTCGCAGCTGGACTAGCCGATCGTTGCGAGTGCCAGGTGGCTTACGCCATCGGTGCTGCCCGTCCAGTGGGATTCCGTATTGACACCTTTGGTACCAATCACGTGCCCGAGGCTGCCATCGAGCGCGCTGTCGGTGAGGTCTTTGATCTACGACCCGGTGCGATCATCGCGGACCTCGACCTGCTGCGGCCGATCTATTCCCAGCTCGTTGCTGGTGGCCACTTCGGTCGTGAGCTTCCCGGGGTCACCTGGGAACTGACGGACCGCGCCGAGGCCTTGGCAGCAACCGCCCGTCTCTGAGAGAACACACCGCGACGCCGTCGGTGGTGGGCCGTAACATGTGTCCCATGACCGCACCGCTATTGGAGACGACGTCATGGATCGCCCATGTCGTCGTCTCTTCCGGTCTGGCCCACCTTGACCGTCCTTTCGACTATTTGATTCCTGACGACCTCGTCGATCGAGTCCAGGTTGGGGTACGAGTGCGGGTCAAACTCGCCGGTCGGCTGTGTGACGGCGTCGTGGTGGCCGTCGATCATGAGCAACAGCCTGGGGTCACGTTGGCCCCGGTTGAAAAACTGGTGTCCGACCAGGTAGTTGCTACACCAGATCAGCTCAACTTTGCCCGTCATGTGGCTGACCACTGGGCAGGAACCCTGGACGAGGTGCTCAGATGGGCTATCCCTACCCGGCACGCCATGACAGAGGCAGCCAATCCTCCACCGTGGCCAACGCCGATGACGACGATGCCGTCTGGGACCTTGACGGCCTTAGACCGGGGGCGCCGCTTCCTTGCACTGCTTAAGGCCCGGGAACGCCCTCGCGCCCACTGGCGGGTCAGTCCAGTTTGTGGTCCGGGAGATGATGATCACCTCGGAGATTGGTGCAACGGTTTGCTGCAAGCAGTCTGTGCCACGTTGACGTCAGGACGCAGTGCGGTGGTGTGTTGCCCGACGGTTGACGACGTCATCACCCTGCATGCGAGATTCCAAGCTGTTTTAGGAGCTGGAACCGTCGCGGTGCTCCACGCTGATCAACCAGCGTCAACGCGCTGGCGCCACTACCTGGCAGTCATTCGTGGCACAGCGAAAGTTGTAGTAGGAACTCGCTCGGCCGTCATGGCGCCAATGGCTGACCTGGGATTGATCGCTGTCTGGGATGAAGGATCCGACCTCCATGACGAACCACGAGCTCCATACCCGAATACCCGCGATGTCGCTGCCCTGCGAGCCCAGATTGACCACTGTGCGTTGTTATTGGCGAGCTATTCCTGTTCGGTGCGCAGCGCCTCGTGGCTAGGGTCAGGTTGGCTCGTCGGAATCGGCGCGGACCGTCCAACGATGAGAGCAGTCTGTGCACCGGTTCGCATTCCCGGTGACTCCGATATCGCTATGGAACGTGACCCGTTGGCGCGATCAGTTCGGCTTCCCGATCTTGCTATGAGGACCATCCGTGATGGATTGTTGCATGGCCCCGTTCTGGTTTCCGTTCCGCGAGTTGGCGATCTCGTCACCCCATCGTGCGCACGCTGTCGAACGCCAGTGCGATGCTCTTCGTGCGGTGGACCGGTTACCGGGCGGCGTACTGAATCTGGGGTTAACCTCCATTGCACCTGGTGTGGCAGTCACTTACCACCGTGGCGCTGTCCCGAATGCGGCTCCACTGAAGTGAGGTCAGGCATTGTGGGAGCGACGACGACGGCCGCAGAATTGGGTCGGGCATTTCCAGATGTTCCCGTGGTTGATTCGTCCGGCAATCACGTTCGGGAGAGGGTCGATTCAACTCCCCGATTAATCGTTGCCACCCCAAGGGCCGAACCCGCACCGGAATCGGGCTATGCCTGTGCTGTCATCCTAGATGCGGTGTCCTCCTTGTCGAGGCCTGGCCTGGCGGCGGTGGAGCAGACCGTCGATCGGTGGATGGCAATCCTGGCCTTGGTCCGATCAGTGCGGGATGGGGGCCGGGCAGTTATCGTCGGACCTTCGGAGGACGCCGCCTTGCAGGCCATGGTTCGAAATGATCCAGTCGGGTGGGCGACACGTGAACTCGCCGATCGTCGGGAGGCACGTTTCCCGCCCGCGGTGCCGTGCGGAATTGTCGACGGTGACCCGAAAGCGGTGGCTTCGGCGGCACAGCGACTACGCGAGTGGTTCGGAACCGACCTTGAGATGCTTGGCCCAGCTCCACAACCACGCCGTGCCAGCGAATCGGAACGGGATCGAATTATCGTGCGTCCTCGTAGCACGATGCCTCTCGCCGAGCTTTCCCAGGGTCTATTTCGGCTACGTTCCAAACACACTATGAGCCGCGAACCAGGAAGCTTACGCGTGGTCATCGACCCGGCCAACTTGTTGTGAGGTCGGTAGGCTTGCGGTGTGAGACTTCTTTTTGCTGGTACCCCGGACGTGGCCGTCCCAACGCTTACCGCCTTGGTAGCCGATCCCCGTCACGAGGTAGCTGCCGTCCTGACGCGTCCGGATGCAGCAGTGGGACGGCACCGTACTCCACGTCCATGCCCGGTCGCCAAGGCTGCCGAGGAACTCGGTATCCCCGCCATTAAGGCGACCAGCGTGAAGTCCGGCGAGGGTCACGATGCCATCACTTCCCTCGATGTCGACGTAGCCGTCGTCGTAGCCTACGGAGGTCTCATTCCCGCCAATCTGCTGGCAGTACCACGACACGGCTGGATTAACTTACACTTTTCTCTCCTACCGCGATGGCGCGGCGCTGCTCCCATACAACGGGCCATCATGGCGGGGGATGAGGAGACGGGCGCTTGTGTCTTTCAGCTAGTTGAAAGCCTCGATGCCGGACCGGTATACCGCACCATGACGGTTCCTATAGGCCCGATGACAACAGCCGGTGAGCTTCTTGACGAGCTGGCTCATACCGCAACGCCTCTCGTCATTGAGGCCTTGGAGGACATTGAGGCAGGAGTCGAGCCAACACCACAATCTGTTGAAGGAGTGACAATCGCTCCACAAATCCATCCCGATGACGTCCGAGTTACCGTCACCGCTGCTGCCCAGGAGATCGACAACCTCGTCCGAGGCGTGTCCCCAGCTCCTGGGGCGTGGGCTGAATTAGACGGCAAACGTTTCAAGATCCTGCGTACCCGCTGTCTTGAAGCCGGAGATGGCGTCCCGAGCACCGTGGCGACAGCCCAACCTGGTCAACTCGTCGCAACCCGAAAGCAGCTGTTTCTCGGTACTGGCTCGCAGCCCCTCGAGCTGTTGCAGGTGCAAGCTTTCGGTAAGAGAGCTATGAGTGGGGCCGACTGGGCCCGAGGGGCCGACATCGACGCTGGAACTAGGCTGAGATGACTCAGCGTCTGCATCAGAAACGTCGGAAAGCTGACCCAGCGCGACGACTGGCCTATTCCGCTCTCTTAGCGGTGGAGACCCAGGGCGCCTATGCCAACCTGGCCCTGGCAGATCACTTGCGTGCTGCCAAGTTGACTGGGCGCGATGCGGCATTTGCCACTGAACTGGTGGATGGAACTTCCCGTGGGACGGGCACTTGGGATCGCATTATTGAGGCCGCCTCCTGCCGGGCTCCCGCCAAACTCCAGCCGGGAGTTCGGGTGGTGCTGCGCATGGCGGCACATCAGATCCTGGCTATGAGGGTGCCGACGAGGGCGGCCGTGGCGTCATCGGTTGATCTTGCTGGTCAGGTCATTGGGGAGCGCGTCACTGGCCTTGTCAACGCGATATCGCGTCGTATCAGTACCCACAGCCTTGAGGAGTGGGCTACCGAGATCGGCGGACGCGATGCCGTTGACGTCATGGCGTTGCGTACCCTTCATCCCACCTGGATCGTTAAAGCCTTTCAGGACCGTCTGGGTACAGACGAGGTGGAAGACGCCTTGCTAGCCGACAACGAGCCGCCGGTCCCCACCTTGGTTGTTCGTCCCGGGCTCGCTGAGCGCGACGAACTTGGGTCCGGGACCCCGACTCGATATTCTCCGTGGGGAGTTGTGCGTCCCGGAAACCCTTCTGATGTCGCTGCGGTGCGTGAAGGCCGAGCTGGCATACAAGACGAGGGTTCCCAACTCGTCATCCTGGCCTTGCTGCGCGCGACCAAAGTGAACAGCTGCTTTGGCCAGTGGCTCGACCTGTGTGCCGGCCCTGGCGGCAAATCCGCACTGCTAGCTGGACTCGCGAACCAGCACGACACCAGCTTGACCGCAGTGGAACTGCACGAGCATCGTGCTGATCTCGTTGCGAAAGCCCTCAGGACCATCCCGGGCGACCATCGCGTTATGACTGCCGACGGCACGCACCCGCCACTACCGGAACAGTCTTTTTCCGCTGTTCTTGCTGACGTTCCGTGCTCCGGTCTGGGGTCGCTACGCCGACGCCCAGAAGCTCGGTGGCGTCGTACCCCAACTGACGTCGAAGAGTTAGCCCAGCTCCAGCGTCGACTTCTTATCTCAGCGGTCAATCTCGCCCGACCAGGTGGGGTCGTTGAGTACGTCACGTGTTCACCGCATCGAGCCGAAACCATCGACATCATCAATTCTGCATGCGCGACCCTACCTGTCGATGTCCTCGACGCTCCTGCCATGCTCCCTGACATTCCTAATATCGCTGCGTCTGGAAACACCAACACCATCCAGCTGTGGCCACACCGTCACGGCACCGATGCCATGTTCTGTGCACTGTTACGCAAACGCGACGAGTCAGGTACATCTTGAACAATGAGAGTTCGCACCTCATCTGGCGTCCATGACCGCCATCCGTGGTTAAATTACTCTGACCGGGAGCGCGGGCGCTCAAGCTACCCGTTGCGAATATCCAAGTTCATACCGCACATCTGCACTAGGAGACCCCAGGATGACCACAACGCTGATGAAGACTTGTCTGCTCGGCATGGCTGGCGCAATGACCGTCAGTCTTGTCGCATGTGGGAATAATTCATCATCTAACGGTACGCCCGCTAGCACCACTGTCGCACGTTCCTCGACGTCGGTCACGGCGTCTCCGACGTCCGTCGAGCACGAGCAGACTAAGGCACCCAAGCATCTCAGCCAGGATGACTTCACCAAGGCCATCTCGAGTAAAAAGATCAATAACCAAACGTTCACTATCGTGGACAATTCTCAGATCGCCGCCCAGATGAACCAGGTCACCAAGGTCATGAGTCAGGCCAAAATTTCCCCGGCGGAATGCGGAAAAATCCTCAAACAGAGTATCTCCAACGTCACTGGCGGGGAGCTCAATAACATCATTTCCGCAATTGGTAGCGACCAGTCGGCACCAACTACTGTCACCTTCAATACGACCATGTCAAGTCGCCAGAAGAAGTCGTTCGAAACCGAGGACAAGCAATTTTCTAAGTGCGGTCATGTAGCCATGGACTTGCAGGGTCATAAGACGACGATGACCATGAAGCTAACCCCAATCAAGGGCTACGAAGACATCTCTAAAAAGGCATCCCTTTACACAACCGTGAGCTCAAGCGGCAACGGACCTAAGACATCCTCTTATCAGGCATATGTGTGGCTCAATGATGATCAGATGATCCAAGTAACTGCGCAAGATGCCCAAACAGCTCAATCCACGCTGAAGTCGGCTCTCAACGCACTGGGTATCGTCGCGAAGTGAGACCGGTCTGGCGTGGTCGCCCGAGGCTCGAGGCAGCCACGCCATGAGCCAAGGACAGTAGCCGGTAGCCTTGTGAGTGCATAGAGCCACCGTCTAGGACAATTTAAGTCACGGCATGGTGTACGAAAGTTTAGTGGACATCGTTTCGTGGAGTTCCTTGGTATATACGACGACGTCTTTCGGAGCAACGACAGGCTTTCACATTCTCAAGTTGAGCCTCATCCGAGATGATAGACGAGTCCGAAGTCGCGGACAATTCGTCGAAAAAGAGGAGAACTCTATGAAGATCAAGTTCATAGCGGCCCCGTTGGTTGCCGGCGCCCTGATGGTTCCAGCCACTCTTTCCACCCCCGCGGCTCAGGCTGCCATTCCGACTATTCCCGCCGTGTCAAGTAACACTGCAGACGCACACAAGTTGCTCGAGGATGTCAACGGTCGTATCACGTCGCTCAACGACGATCTGAAGGTCGCTAAGGCTTCCCTGTCTCCCATGGAAGTCATCGACACCATCGCTGATCTTTTGAAACAGGCCAAGCAGCTCAAGGCTCAACTCGAGAAGATCGTCAAGGGTGTCGTTACCTTCGCCAAATCGATTCCGGCTCGCGTTGAGCTGTTCCTAGCTATGTGTGATACCACGCACACCGCCACCCTCACCCTTCAGGACAAGGTGCAGAACGCGCACTCCACCGTCTTCCTTGCGATCGCTCACGCTATCAATGTGCTGATCACCATTAATTCCACCCCCGCCCAGCTGACCGACGAAGTGGCGGCCCTGAAGAAGGCCATTGCTGCGGCTCAGGCCATGCCCGATCTCAAGCCGACTGACGTTGCCACCAAGTACGTGCGCGCCAAGCTGGGCCGCCTGATAGTGCAGGTCCGCTTCGACCGCAACACCTGTGTCATCAACTACAAGGACAGGGACACTGTCCGTCTGCTCAACCGTGCCATCATCAGGGCTGGGCAGGTCCGTAGCAATGCGTGGGTGCGAGTCGCCGATGTCGACCAAGCTATCAAAGAGCTGAAAGCCGCCTACCAGGATGCCCTCAAGACCCCCAACAAAAAGGGCGCCCCGGCTTCACCGTCCTCCTGTATGCCGGCCGCTGACGCTCCCGTAGCTGTTGCCTGATACATCTCATTCCCAGACGCGATCCTCGAGACTGCTTGTGGTGGTCTTGAGGATCGCGTGCGCAATGTTTGCCGCGGTCTAGTTCAGTCTTAGCCAACACATTCCGAGGCTCTCCTCCAAACTTTTCAGCATGTCAGCGGCATCCATCCGAGTCTGTCCGATCCCTTAGGCTGGCACCATGGTAGTTCGCATCACACCGTCAATCCTCAACGCCAACCTCGCCAATCTCGCCAGTGAAGTAGGACGCATCCCCTCAGCTGACGGTTTACACATCGACGTCATGGATGGCCATTTCGTACCGAATCTCGTCATGGGGGCGCCCTTCGTGGAATCGTTGCGACCAGCCACTAACCTCATGTTTGACGTTCACCTCATGATCGAAAATCCCGATCGGTGGGCACCGCAGTACGTCGAGGCGGGAGCGCAATCGGTTACCTTCCACCTGGAAGCTGCTACCGCGCCAATCAAGCTCGCTCGTGAGCTTCGGTCGATGGGAGCACGGGCGTCGGTAGCTCTGCGCCCGGCAACCCCAGTCGAACAACTCGCCGACATCCTGACTGAATTTGACCAAATCCTCCTCATGACAGTCGAGCCTGGTTTTGGTGGCCAGAAATTCCTTGACCCAGTGCTTGCCAAGATCCGCAAGGCTCGCAAGCTCATTGACGCAACACGTAAGGATATATGGTTGCAAATTGACGGCGGCGTCTCAGCTGACACCATCGAACGCGCTGCCGAAGCAGGAGCCGACACATTCGTGGCAGGATCCGCCGTCTACCGTTCCGGCAACCCCGACCACGTCGTCGCCTCACTGCGCAACCGGGCTTTGGCTGCGCAGGTATGTGCCCACTGACGGTCCGCGCACAGCGTTAATGACCGCGGTGGCGTAGATAGGACTGAAACTCTACCGCGAGGACATCTCCCGTCAGTCCCTCCGAGAGAGCAGCGTCCTGCTCGGTCTCCAACGCTGCGATGTATTCGGCCAGCTCAGGGTGATCGACTAGGGCCTCATCGATTGCGGCAGCCCAATCCCGTTTATCCTCTTCGAGTCCAGCTTGTGGGATCGCAATCCCAGTGAGTTCCTCGATCCGCACCAAGAGGGCCTGCACCGCGGGCGGACAAAGCGACTCGCAAGCATACTGTGGTACTCCCACCCATAGGCCGATGGCATTCATTCCGTGGCGACGTGCCTCGGTAACCAGGACAAAGGGGATACCAGTAGGCCCGTCATATTCGAGTTTCTCTGCCCCCAGCTCGCTGATGAGATTGGGATCGGTGGCAGAGACCATCACTGGAAGCTGTCGCGTGTGGGCCACGTCGGTGGCCATCGCGCCCAGAACAACAAGGCCAGCTGGCTTGAGTTTACGTAGCCGCCGTAGCCGCCGTAGCAGCCGGAAGCAGTAAGTCCGCCAGCGCAAACCCGGCTCAGGCCCATCGACGACAACAATGGGTTGGCCCTGCCATCTCCCGACCCTGATGGCGGTACTCGGCCAACTGACGATTTCGAAGTCGTTCATGACGGTGATGGCGGGACGGGTTTGACGAAAGTCGTGAAACACCTCGCCGTCAATCGTGCGCCATATTTTCGCGTCGAAATACTCAGCGATGAGACTCGCCGCCTGGGTAGCGGCCGTTCCGGCGTCATTCCAGCCGCCGAAGGCCACTACGACCCATGGCCGGTCCATGTGTCGAAATCGCATGGTGCCAAGGTTAGCCCCCGCCTTCGTCTGAGACTCATGGCCCTTCGCACCGCTGTGTCCCAGCACGTTCATGTCATCGATGGGGCAATGGGCACGATGCTGCAGAGCAGCGATGTGACGGTGGAGGATTTCAAGGACTCGAAGGCTGCAACGAAATCCTCAACATCACTGGCCCCGACGTCATTTCCGGAGTCCACGACGCTTACTGGGACCATGCTCATGGGGTCGGAAACCGGTGCCGCCTTGACGGTGAATCCCTTGGCATTGGCGCCATCGATCACCAAACCTCTCGTGGCTGCCGGTACAGTTTCGGTTACGCCACCTGTCCGAACCTCGAAGATCGCGTCAAGGTGGTGAAACTACTCGATCCGACGAGGATTCGGTGTACAACTGTCAGAGGAGTTCCAGCTTCATCCTGGCCAGTCCACCGACGCCTTCGTCGTCCATCACCCGGAGGCAAACTATTTCAATGCCACGTGAGACGCACACAGCGACCGCCGACCGTTTTTTCGCCGCTGTCTTGTGGGATTTCGACGGTACTCTCGTCGACACTGAGTCCCGGTGGGTCGAGGCCGAATTGGCAGTCCTCGCCTCACACGGGGTCGTCTGGGAACCTGAACGAGCCAATGAGTTCATCGGGGGACCGCTGACTGATGTTTGTGAGGCGATGGTTGCCGACCTGGGTGGATCAGTTACCGTCGACGACGTCGGGCGTGAGCTCATCACCATGGTGTCGCAGTTCAATCGGGAACGTGATGTGCCTTGGCGCCCCGGCGTCTTGGACCTCCTCATCGAGATCCGCGACGCCGGTATCCCAACGGCGATCGTCACCGGTTCTGCTCATGCTGTTGTCGAGCCGGTATTAGAGGCCATGGCTGAGAGGATCGGTAATCCTTTCGAGACTGTCGTAACCTTCGATGATGTCACCCCCGAGACGGCTAAGCCTGCCCCGGACCCTTATCTTCTTGCCGCTGAGCGCCTCGGTGTCAGTATTACTGATTGCCTGGCTATCGAGGACTCCCCGAAGGGGGCGACCTCGGCCACCTTGGCCGGCGCTGCGGTGCTGACCGTCACCGGACTGGCGAAGGTCGGCCCAGGCCCACGGCGAGTTCATCGTCCCGACCTGTCAGGCTTGTCGTTAGCCGACGTGGTCAGTCTCTGGCATCTCGCTGACGAACCAGCGGCCCCGGTAGCTAACGGCGGTGGGGGAGTCCTACGCGCTGGCGAAAGAATCACCCTCACCGACCCGAAGGGCCGTAAGCACTCGATCGTTCTACAACCCAGCGGCATCTTCCACACCACGAAGGGGGCAGTACGTCATGATGACCTTATCGGAGGGCCTCAGGGAGTCGTCGTCACCTCTGTCGGTGGTTTGGACTTTTTGGCTATGCGCCCGATCCTGAGCGAGTTCACAGTATCGATGCCGCGCGAAGCCGCCATTATTTACCCCAAAGAAGCAGCCCAAATCATCATGTGGGCCGATATCTTCCCCGGGGCACGAGTACTAGAAGCTGGCGTTGGATCCGGGGGACTATCTATCCCGCTGTTGCGCGCCATCGGCGCGAAGGGACGTCTACATTCTTACGAAAGGCGTCAGGAGTTCGCTGATGTCGCTCGCAAGAATGTTAAGTCCTTTTACGGAGAGATTCCATCTACGTGGGATCTCAAAGTGTCTGACCTGGTCTCTGGTATCAGCTCAGAATCAATTGACCGGGCTATCCTTGACATGCTCGCCCCATGGGAGTGCGTCGAGACAGTGGGCAACGTTTTAGTTCCTGGCGGTGTGCTGTGCTGCTATGTCGCAACAACGACTCAGATGGGGCGAGTCATGGATACTCTCCGCGCTCATGGCGGATGGACTGAGCCATCGGCTACCGAGACGACGATGCGTGACTGGCATGCTGAAGGGCTGGCGATTCGTCCGGCGCACGGAACGACGGGCCATACCGGATTCCTGGTCATTTCACGTCGTCTTGCGCCAGGGGTGGCGGCACCGATGCGTAAACGTCGCCCCGCTCCGGGAGCCTACGGCCCTGATTATCACGGCCCACGTCCGCGCAATATCACCGAGCACGACCAGTGGCGGCTGCCCAAAGAGGAGAAGTGACGACCGTCACTAACAATTACTATCTCACGTTGTACGAGGGCCAACGGGTTATCCCGCCGGCCCTCCTCCTCTTGTCAAGGGCGTTCTTTGCGTCGCACTGCTCGGATGGCTGCTGCTACAGCTCGCCAACCGATGAGGGTAAGAGCCAAGAAGCACGCCGCGACGATGACAAAAATCACCGCTACACCTTGACCTGTGAAGTAGCGCACCACCATCCCGACGATGAGGGTGGACGCCCACAGCACCACCCCAGCTAGCCACCGCAGAGCCGCGACACGCGCCGTTACAACGATGACCCATCCAACGACGAGACCCAGCACAAAGGGGGTTCCGGTCCGAAGCAGACCTCCCGGTGACAGTGCCTCACCATGGCTGGCCCTCCCTATCGTCGCAAAGAGAATCACGCAGACAACGTCAGCGACCAGCGCACGTCGCACCGACGGAGATGCCAATTCGTCATTCATCGCGGTCTGACCGAGAACGCGAAGTCGGCTGTAGAAGTCGAGGTGATCATCGGCGGGTGCAAGTCACGCATGCGGAACAACTTGTGGCGGTGGACAAGAACCAAGGTGATAATCGTCGAGATGACGAGGATACCGCCCTCGACAGCGAATCCCAGTGCCAGCGTCGACATCGGGCCACCTGAGATGAGCACACGGAAAGCATCAACGGAATACTTCATCGGCATGACAACCGCAAGTTTCTGGTAGACGGGCGGCAACATCGTCACGGGGAAGGTTCCGCCACAGGTGGGCAACTGGAGCACAAGAAGGATAAGGAAGATTGCCGTCTGGGGCGATCCAAAGATAAGCCTCATCCAGAAGGCCAGCATCATCCATGACAGGGATGTCAGTGTTACAAACCCAATGAAATACCAGGGATGAACGGGATCTAGTCCCAGGGTAAGCCATACACCAAAGGCCATGATGTATGCACCTGCCAGGGCAATGACAGCTAGTGGGCCGAAGCCGACCAGGGCGATCGACAGACTGTTCGCCCTACCAGTCATGGCGCGCCCGGAGAAGGTACGCACGACGAGGAAGGTCGAGATGCAGGCAATCCACATGGCGATCGAGAAGAACATCGGTGCCAGCCCACGACCGTAATACTTCGCGGAGTGGAGGACGGTCTGCTCAATGTCGACTGGGGAGCTCATAATATTGGCCAGGTTCGAGCGCTTATCGTCCGACAGGCCGGGGATTTGCTTGGCACCAGAGTCGAGACCTCGATGGAGCTGAGTCGCGCCCTTGGACAGATTGTCCGAACCGCTCTTGAGCTGTCCCAACCCATTGCTCAGCTGCATGACGCCGGATGCGATCTGAGGAGCTTTCGCAGTGAAGGATCGACCAGCGTCAGTGGCATCATTGACGGCCTTATTAAGATCCTTAGCAGCTGAATCAGCGGTGTCCATGGCGCCGTTAATAGTTTCCAACCCGTTGTTGACTTGCTGCGCATCTTTATTGAGCCGCCCTAGTGCCGCAGTCGCATTATTCGCTAGAGTGTCCGCATTCTGTTGGTTGAGGCTGAGGTTAAGGCCAGCAGACACATTCGCGACTGCTGCAATGTTGGACGACACAGTTGTGGTAGAACTCGCGACGCCATTGATCTGTTTTACCAAGGCAATGTAATCAGGATCACCGGCGAGTTCAGGGTGTTTCGCAGCAAGGGCAGTTGTCTTATTAACGACACCTGTGACATCGTGTTGAATCTTAACGACGGAATCACCGTTGGGGTTCTGTAGGGTACCGGTCGCTGACACGAGATTCCTGGCCTGTTTTTGCAAGGTAGGAAGATTCTTTGTCACGTTATTAATAAGTGGAATCATGGCCGAGTTGACGGCTTGAGAATCGGCCATGACATTTTGAGCTGCACCAGTAATCGCTTGGGCACCCACGCGCGTCTGAGTAACGGCGCTCGACGCCTTTGCTGCCGCTGAGTCAGCATTCGCTAACCCGGAATTCACCTGGTTGACGGTCATGGTGGAATCACCGACGGCCTTCGTTGCCCCCAATACCTTGTTATTCATCTCGGTGACGCCGGCGTCAAGAGTCTTTAACCCATTGTCGATCTGTGCAGATCCATCTGACGCTTTCGTTAGCGATTGTTTGATGACACCCAGGTTGACGAAGAGCGCGTTGAAATACGTTTCAGAGACACTTTGGTCCAAGGCCTGTTCCAAGGCAGTCTGCACCTGAGAGGTCAACAAACCAATGATGAATCCGTTCGCGTCATCACGGTGAAGTTGGAGAGTCGCTCGCGCGGGCCTGAAGTCCCCCGCGGACACGATATTTGTCGAGAAATCTTCTGGTACCTCAATAACCATGAAATACTCAGCGTCGCGAAGCCCCTGATAGGCCTTATTTTCGTCAGTGCCCAAGAATTGCCAATCGAAACGCGGATTCTTCTTCAGGGAGCTCTGGAACTCTTGACCGCCATTAACTGTGCGTCCACCGAATGTAGCCGGTTTGTCATGGTTAACAACAGCAATCTTGACTTTGTTGGTGTTAGAGTACAGGTCCCAGTTGGCGTGAAGATAAATGCCACCATAGAGCAGCGGAATAACAAGAATAAAGATTAAACCGAGTTTGGAGCGTCCTTTGAAGCGCCGAAACTCGAACTGTACGAGCCTTATAAATCGAGTCAGCATGCGTTATCTCCGAGGGGAGTCATCGGAACGGTCATTTTCCGTCGGGGAGTTGTTGTCGGGTGTGTCATCGAGCGCGCCATAGATGTCTTGAGGGACGTCGGTCTGAGTATTGTCTTTGCCCTCGAAGGGAATCCGTGTCACCTCGGGAGCTTCAGGATCTTGGGAATTGCCATCAGCATCCTTGTTGGTGTGGATATCCCTGACAGCATGGACACGGTTGTGAGCCGGCAGTTCCACGTCCAGGGATCCCGGTGGTGCCATGTCGTCGTCGACGGTGGCCGCAATAATCGTCGAGTCATCGAGCTCAGTGAGTTTCGAGAACATCTCGAACAGCAATTTCTGCTGGTTATGTGGCACCATGACGTCGGCGTCGTCAATAACGACCACCTTGGTCTGTCTGAGCATGGCCAGGGCCACAGATGCGACGGCACGTTCAATGGCTTCAAGCTGCTCGAATTCGCAAGAGCGGTCGATACGAAACCCGACAATCTCTTCGATCTGACGCACCCTGCTTTCGGCCTTCTTGAGGTTAACGGCGTCGAGGTGACATCGCTCAGCGACAGATTCATTGAGAGTCAGACGATCCTCAGGCACAACGTAGTCAGCGATTCGAGCTACAGAAGTCCGTTGAATAGCTCGATAGGGCTCTGCCATGGCGTCGATGCCGTCGATAATGAGAGTTCCCCTCGTTCGACGAAACCGTCCACACAGTGCTAACAGAAGCGCTGACTTACCAGCCCCAGCAGGGCCATGAATGACGGCCAGTTGTCGCGGCGCCAGGTCCATATCAAGGGGGCCAAAGATCATTCCCCTGCGCCCTTGAGCATTCAGGTCGCGGGCATAGAGCACCGCTCCCGAGGCGTCCTCAACAGCTTGAGCGTCGACCGGAGGACGTTTCGAGAAACGCATCACTGAAGAAACCCCCTGATTGCACGTTCGATGACATCGGTGATGACCTGACGGTCAATAACTGCACTTGCCACAGAAAACTCCAAGGCAAGCACATTGACCAAACTGAGGACAACCACCGCGAGACTGCGTGGGTTAGCAGCGTCAGTAGACTCGATGTGGTCAAGTACACCGTACTGGGTCATCAATTCGGCCAGTTGGGCAATCCGCTGTGATTGAAGTTTCGAATAGGCTTTAGCGATCTCCTCGTCGCGACGGGCAAGGGCGCGGAACTCCGCGAGAATCACCTGCCACGGGGCATCCTCCAGAAGGATCTCTGTGAGCTTCTCGCTAATACTGCGCATGAGGTCGTCAGGACGTTCACAACTGGACAGGATGGGGGACAGGGCGTCAACAAGATCCCTCTCTCCGTTAACAAGGCGGGCGGCGCACACCTGACCAAACAGATCGGGCTTCGATCCGAAGTTGGAGTACACCGCCCCCTTGGTGAACCCGGCATCCGTGGCAATGCGTCGCAGACTGGCGCCGACATAGCCGTCCCGTTCAAAGTTGTGGGCGGCTGCGGCAAGTATTCTGCTTCTCACCTCATCGCGATGAGGTCGTTCTACTGCGGCAGGCATCACAAGTTGTCGTCCTTCGAGGAATCTAGATCTGATCGGTGGCGGTATCACCGGTATCGGATACCGATGGTATCCGTCACTAGGGTCCAGCCCAAATCAGTCGGCTAGGGTAGAAAGCCCGAGTGTCGTCGTGACGAGGAGGGTCATGTCATTGTCGTTATCCGATCTCGATGGGGATTACCTCATGTCGAGTACGACCACCGATTCCTTCGCCGTGCTTCTACAGCGAGTCGCTCCTGAACTCTTGCCCCCGACGACAGTCAACACCAGCGTTCCCGAACTGTTGAGGCACGGCAGAACTGTGCTGGCGATTCGCTACAACGGGGGAGTCGTCGTTGCCGCTGATCTGGGCTCCGCATTGGCAAGACGCCTCGGTCAGACCGACGTCGACCGCATCCTCGGCACCGACGACCGGTGCGTTATTGGCGTCGCCGGGGCAGCCGGCGTGGCGGGGGAGATGATTCGCCTGTTCCAAGCTGAGGTCGACCACCTCGAGAAGATTCAAGGACAGCGGATCAGCATGGATGGCCGCGCCGTCAGGCTGTCAAGTCTGGTGCGTTCTCATGGAACGATGATGACTCAGGGACTCGCCGTCACACCATTACTGGCAGGCTGGGATGAGTCGGCCCATCGCGGCCGGATCTTTTCCTATGACGGTACTGGCGGGCAAACTGAAGAACATTCCCATGCTTGTGTGGGGTCGGGAGCTCTGTTTGCAAGCGACGTCCTCAACGAGGGCTACCGAACAGGGATGGATCGGGATGAATCCGTGGCGCTGGCTATCCGCGCCCTTGACGCAGCTATCAGCGATGACAGCCCGTCGTCTCTGTCGGGACCTGATCTGTCGCGCGGTCTATACCCGACAGTGGCATGTGCAGATTCCCGTGGCGTGACCCGAATGCCCACCGAGGAGGTGGCGGTACTGGCGAAATGGCTAGCCGACCAGGTCACCGCCGAATCTGATCGTGAGGAGGCCCAATGATGACGGTTCCAGCCTATGTTCCACCGAATGAGTGGGTAACTGATCGTTCCACGTTTGTCTCAGATTCCATTCGTAATGGCGGCGACGGCATCGTCGTCGCTCGATGCGCCGACGGGATCGCGTTGTTAGCGCGTCAGTGCGGAGCCGACCTTTCTAAGGGCATGCGATCGGTCTCTGAAATCCACGATCGTCTGGCCTTCGCAGCCGTCGGTCTGTTCCACGAGGCAGAGGAACTCCGAGTGGCCGGTATCCGCTTTGCCGATCTGCGCGCCTACGCCTACGGCCGCCTTGACGTCACCGGACGCAGTCTGGCCAGCATGTATGCGCGAATTATTGGCAAGACGTTTGCCCGCATCGACGTTAAGCCTTATCAAGTCCAGGTCACGGTCGCCGAGCTTGGCTTGGTCCCCTCGGAGGATCGCTTTTACACGATTGATTTCGACGGTTCTGTACGCGCCGGCACAGGCCCCATCCTGACGGGTGCAACCGATGAAAACTCCCTCGACTTGCCCAATAACGCGCCGATATCCGAGATCGTGCGAGCTGCGGGACATGTCCTTGGCGTTGAGCCCGCGAACCTTGAGGTGGGTTTGCTTGACCGCCACGCCTCGACGCGTCGTCACTTTCGACGTCTCGACGCCGCGACCGTGTTGGAGGCCGACGGTGACGGATCCTGATCGCGTCGAACCGACGTTAACCGGACCGGTCCTTATCGTTGGTGTCGGCCTTATTGGGGCATCCATCGGTAAGGCCCTGATGCGGGAGGGAACCGATGTTCATCTGTGGGACATCGATCGCGATAATTCCCTCATTGCAGCCGGGCACGGAGCGGGCAGACTCGATAACCTGGCTGATGATGCCTACCGGATGATCGTGATCGCGACCCCACCGGCCGTTGTCGCGCAGACGGTCGTTGAGCGGTTGACGCGACATCCCCAAGCCGTGGTCACCGACACCGCGTCAGTGAAGGGGGCTGTGTTGGCCGAGTTGACCACGCTGGCTACCGAGCACGGAATCGACATATCCCGCTATGTGGGTTCTCACCCCATGGCCGGAACCCAGTACACCGGCCCTCTGACAGCCTGCAGCGAACTCTTCGTCGACCGCACCTGGGTGGTAGCCCCTCGCACCGACAACCGTTACGTTGACGTTCAACAAGTCGTCGCTCTGGCCCAGGCCTGCGGTGCTCGGGTGGTGAGCATGGATGCCCACGAGCACGACCGAGCGGTCGCGGAGGTGTCTCACCTACCCCATCTCATGAGCATCCTCACTGCGGCAAATTTGCGCCGTGCTCGTCCTGAACACCTGAGCCTCGCAGGGCCCGGCATCCGCGACGTCACCCGGATCGCCCGTTCCCAGACGGCAATGTGGCGTCAGATCCTCAGTTCCAACTGTGTTGAGGTCCGCAGCCAGTTGGAAGCGATTCGTGACGACCTCGATGATTTGCTGTCTCGTCTTAACGATTCAGAACGCTTAGAAGAGTTCCTCAGCGTTGGTCAGGCCGGCGCCCGCAAGGTAGCAGGTAAGCATGGGCACCAGATGGTGGAGACGACTGCCGTCGTCGTCGAGATTCCGGACACCCCTGGTGCTTTGGCACGATTATTTGCTGACGTCGAAGCTGCTGGAATCAATGTTGAAGACTTGTCGGTGGAACATAATCCAGCCCGTGAGGCTGGTTTCTTGTCGATTGACGTTGCCTCGAGTCGTGCCGAACAGTTGACCGCGTCGATACGCGATCACGGCTGGTCGGTACGATCCTGACACGTGTCGGTCGATGCCGATAGTCTCGCCCCGTCAGATCGCCATCGTAAAGCAGGCAGAACGTGTCAACCTCACCTCTCGTCATCGCCATCGACGGGCCCAGCGGGTCCGGCAAGTCATCGACCTCTCGCGGGGTCGCGAACCGGCTCGGGCTAGCTCGCCTCGACACCGGATCGATGTACCGCGCGGTAGCTTGCCGTGTTGCTCATCTAGGTATTGATCCAACCACGAATCCACGTGATGCCATCAAGGTGGCTCAAAGCTGTCACCTAGAGATTGATACCTCAGCTATCGATGACCGCGTCGTAATCGATGGGGAAGATGTCACCAAGGAGATCCGAGACCCGCAAACCAGTGCGAAGGTGTCTGCGGTAGCGACAATTCAGCCGGTTCGTGATGCTCTAACTGCTCGCATGCGTCAAGTTGCGGCTGACCGTGGTCGTATCGTGATGGAGGGACGCGACATCACGACTGTGGTATGTCCCGACGCACAGGTTAGAGTGCTTCTCGTGGCTGACCCGGCCATTCGCGTCGCACGGCGTCAGGCTGAGTTGGGGGAAAAAGTCGATATGGCCCAGGTCATTGATTCGATCGTGCGTCGTGACCGGGACGATTCGACTGTGTCGACCTTTGAGGAGCCGGCTAAAGGGGTCACTGTGGTCGACTCCACCCACCTCAATTTGGATCAAGTCATCGACGCTGTCATTGATCTGGTGCCCGTCACGCTGCGCTGAGTAGTACTTTTCCTAGCGCCACACCGTGTACCGTGGTTTAGTCCCCTAGCAGGAGCGTGCCTTCATGTCCGACTCGCCCGAGTTTCGCAACGACCCCAGCGACGACATCGAGGAGGCTCTTCCCAAGCCTGTTGTTGCCGTCGTCGGTCGGCCCAATGTCGGTAAATCCACCCTCGTCAATCGCATCCTTGGCCGCAGAGCAGCTGTCGTACAGGATGTCCCAGGAGTGACCCGTGACCGAGTGTCTTATGACGCGGAGTGGTCTGGTCGCCAGTTCGTCCTCGTCGATACCGGCGGTTGGGCCTCCGATGCCTCTGGCATGGCGGCCATGATCGCCGAGCAGGCCGAATTGGCTATCTCGACTGCTGACGCCGTTCTCTTCGTCGTTGACGCGAACGTGGGCACCACCGACGAAGACGAGGCCGTCGTCCAGGTACTGAGGCAGTCTCGTAAACCCGTCGTGGTAGCTGCCAACAAGGTCGACAATGCACGCGGTGAGTCTGAAGCGGCGACGATGTGGAACCTAGGGCTGGGGGAGCCCCACCCCGTTTCCGCCATGCACGGACGCGGTTCAGGTGACCTTCTTGATGCACTCATTGCGGTACTGCCGAAGGAGCAGGCTAGCTACGAGTCATCGGACGGACCGCGTCGGGTCGCCATTGTGGGCAAGCCGAATGTCGGCAAGTCGTCTCTTCTGAACCGTATAGCGCGCCAGAACCGCGTAGTCGTCTCGGATATTTCCGGGACGACAGTTGATCCCGTTGATGAGTTAGTCACCGTTGGCGGCACCGTCTATCAGTTCATTGACACCGCTGGTTTGCGCAAGAGGGTCAAGGAGGCCTCCGGGCACGAGTACTACGCTTCACTGCGCACCCAGGCTGCCATCGAGCGTGCCGAAGTCTGCGTGGTCGTCATTGATGCCTCGGAGTCGATCAGCGACCAGGACCTTCGCATCCTCACGATGGTCGAGAATGCGGGTCGGGCAATGGTCATCGCCTACAACAAGTGGGATTTGACCGACGAAGAGCGACGCCGCTATTTAGAGCGCGAGATCGAGCGCGACGTTCAGGCCTATTCGTGGGCGCCGCGGGTTAACATCTCTGCGCTCAACGGCCGGAATGTCGACAAGCTCGAGAAGGCTATTGAGACGGCCGCAGAAGGCTGGGAGACGCGCATTTCGACCGGCAAGCTCAACGCATTCCTTGGACGTCTTGCAGCTGCCCACCCGCACCCGGTGCGGGGAGGGAAACAACCGAGGATCCTCTTCGGGACTCAAGCCCACAACTGTCCGCCGACGTTCGCCCTGTTCACATCGGGGGTATTCGACCAAGGATATGTGCGGTTCATCATCAGGCGGCTGCGTGAAGACTTTGGCTTCGCCGGTTCACCCGTCCATGTGGAGATCCGACCTCGGGCGAAGCGGCAGAAGAAGTGAACAGTTTTGTCGGCGGAACGGAAGTACGCTAATGTACTTCTTCGGGTCACCGAGTGATCCAAAACGGGCTGTGGCGCAGTTTGGTAGCGCACTTGACTGGGGGTCAAGGGGTCGCAGGTTCAAATCCTGTCAGCCCGACGTTTTGAGGTTCCCGCGAGTCTACGCTTCCGGGCTGATGCCTAGGCCTATCGGGCTTAACATCCAGTGCGAGCGCAGATCGGATCTATCTTAGAGGGTTTCCCGGGATGCTTTTGGGACGTGACCTGCGCTCATTCTAGCCTGCAGCACAGCCCGTTTCGTCGTCACCAGTTCAGCCCCCTATGGTTCTGCTCTCCGGAGCTATGATCCAGACAGATTCCGACTCCGCCGGATCCGGATGTGCAACTGTTTTGTGTCGTGCCCTCCTCACCGCGAGGAATGCCTCGTCGAGGAGGCCCTGCCGCTATCAAATCGCGTCGTAGTCTTCTCGCCAGGCCCAGCGGACGTCATTGCAGACTTCCCGGTGGAGCTCAATCGGCCGGACGATACCTAGTTTCGTAAGCTACGTCACAAGCTCCTCGGGCTCCTGTTCTAGGGACTACAAGGATCGTCGGATGGTGGGGCCGGGTTCCCAATGTTCCAGACCCATTATGATCTCAGCCACTCCGGGAAACTTCCATCGGCCAAGGCATACGAGCTCTGAGTTCCGTGGCGTGTGACCGAGTCAGCCGCATACCTGTTTCCTGCACGAATCGCAGCTGTCACGTCGCCGTGATCTACCCATTCTTTAGCAAAGCAGCCTATGAAGGCATCGCCAGCACCTGTCGTGTCCACGGCGTGAACAACCGGGGCCTTGATGATTTTGCGTCCTTCTGCGTGGGCCCACATCGCACCACGCGAGCCCAAAGTTACGATGATATTCGTGATGCCCACGCCCAGCAGCACATCAGTAGCCTTGCCGATATCATCGAGGGTGTCTACCGGCATCCCTGTTATACGTTCAAGCTCGGACTCGTTCGGCATGAAGAACTCAATTCCGCGGATTCGCTCAAGATCCAGTTCTGGTGCGACCGGAGCCGGATTGAGGAGTACTGGGATTCCCAGTACGTCCCCTAACTCAATCGTGGCGTAGACCGTCTCCAACGGAATCTCCAGCTGCAGCATGATGAGTTTGCACGTGGCAATGTCTTGTCGGGCACCCTCGACATCAGCAGGACTCAGCTGAGCGTTAGCTCCCTTGATGATGAGG
This sequence comes from Cutibacterium sp. 37298, assembly GCF_023838685.1. Taxonomy (NCBI): domain Bacteria; kingdom Bacillati; phylum Actinomycetota; class Actinomycetes; order Propionibacteriales; family Propionibacteriaceae; genus Cutibacterium; species Cutibacterium sp. 37298. The sequence goes on along the minus strand of NZ_JAJNRJ010000002.1, from coordinate 203,719 downwards.
ATGGAGTTACGCGATTCTGGATCGACGAAGATCGGTGCCACCCCGGAGCTCGCATCGGTACGTAACACATGGGTGGTATCGATACCGTTTTTGCGAAAGTTTTCCAACGTGGTGCCGGCGAACACATCGTTGCCCACTCGGGTGACCATCACGACCTCTGCACCGAGACGTGACGCGGCTACTGCCTGATTCGCACCCTTGCCGCCGCATCCCATTCGGAATTCGGGAGCCTCGACGGTTTCACCGTCTGATGGCATGCGATGAATGTAGGAGATGAGGTCCACCATATTGGACCCAACAACGGCGATATCCATGTCACTGCACCTTTCAGTCAAAGGCCTCGCCTTGAGCAAGAAGCCCGGTAGTTACAGAGAACGTACGGGTCGCACCAGCATCCAGATGAATGAGGGTTCCCGCAGCTTCGGCAGCCAGTCGCCCCTCCGGCCTGCTGGTACCTGGCAGCACGTATGCGGCCACCCTTTGATCTGCGTTGTGAAGTATCCACCGGGTGGCGACAGGGAACTGGTCTGTACGGAAGCGGGTCACGAAGTTGCGATGAGCACGGGCCTGCATTCTGAACTCGGCAGTCTTGCCGTATTGCGGTAAGTCGTCTGCGAAATACACGATCTCAGGATCGAATGCCTCGGCACCGACCAACGAATCAGCATCGATCTTTCCAGCGAGAATGTCCTCATTAATCCGGAGCCACTGGCGTGTTGGCGTCACGTGGTTCGGTACGCTGCGACGCAGTTCGAAGGCTCCGTCGGGCAAGGACTGGCTCATCCGGGCCTCCGGAATAAACGCATAGTTCATGTGGCACATGTACTGCAATGGCATCGATTGATACTTTGACAAATTGGTGACCTCAAGGCCGATGTTAAACATGGCTGAGCCGGCTCGCAGAGTTACAGTGGGTCGCGCAACATAATGGTGCCCGAAACCTACGTGGTACTCATATTCACTGGACAATGTGACGGCAGTAACGCCACAGGGTTCGTGCCTTGTGACAAGAGACTTGCCGAGCGCATTGGTGCACAGGGAAACTCTCCATGTAGTGGGTGATCGTCCTCTGGGGACGGGCATCCCGCCGCCAGCAGACCGGAGTGGAAGGCGAAGCACCCATACGTCTCGACGATCTGCCTGGCCGACACCGGCATATCGAACATGTTGTCCATTCGTAGAGATTGACCGTCGAACACGGCATCCCACAAAATCTGACCCATAAAGGGGAGAGCCTCGATGTACCCACGGGAATTCGTGATCCGCAAAGCCGCAATCCCAGTGGAGTACCGCCACGCAGTTACGATCCATTCACCCGTTCGGAGAACGTCACGTCGCCTTTCGTCAAACAGTTCTGGGTACAGGATGATCTCGAGGTCAGTGGTTGGCATGAGGGGCCTCTTTCAGAGCAGCAGGTGCAATGTCACAGATTTGTTTCTGGTCGCGACGATCGACGACTAAGAAGAACACAAAGATCGCGGTGAAGCAGAAGGCGTTTACGATAAAACTGAATCTCATGGATCCTGTGGTGTCGGACAGGAAGCCCTGCACCACTGGAATGGCAGCACCACCGATGATCGACATAACGATGATCGCACCGCCAGTCTCGGTGTAACGCTTGTCCTCGATGAGGTCGAGGTTTCGTGCGAAGATCGTCGCCCATCCCGGCCCCAACAGCGCCGAGGCGATCACCGCTGCATAGACGGTTGTGAAGCTTGGCACCACGACGATGTAAGTGATACACAACACTCCGAGCAACGAATACGCCATGAGAATGCCGTTCTCGCTCATTCGGGTCATGAGCAGGTTGGCGATGGTTTTTCCAAGGAAGAAAGAAATGAATGCAGCGATCAGATAGTTCGCGGCAGTACGCTCGTTTAACGCCGGATCAAGATTCAAGGCCAGCCGGATGGTGAAAGTCCATAATGACGTCTGTAAGCCCACATAGAGGAACTGTGTAAAAATTCCGGCACGGAACAAACGGTTCTTCGCTAGGTATGCAAGAGTTTCACCGATGGGGGCTTTGGCTTCTTCCGCGTCGTTACGCAACGGCTTGGAGTGCGGATACTGAGTGATGGCGATGAGCACCACGAGCACTACCAACATAATGATGATAATCCTGTAGGGATCGAGCGTACGCCCCAACGCTTCGGCGGTGACAGCCTCGCGCTCAGCCACCGTGTGGGCGTGGGCTACGCGCTCGTGCAGCGCAGCGCCGTCGGTGAACACGAGGAATTTTCCCATGAGAGCCCCACCCAAGAATCCCAACGACGTGAATGTCTGAGAAATATTAAGGCGCAGAGTTGCATGTTTCTGATCACCAATCATCGACGAATACGTGTTCGCTGAAGTCTCCAAGAAGGACAGGCCAACGGCGATGGAAAACAGGGCGGCTAAGAATACCGTATACGTAGCCACACGCGAAGCCGGGAAAAACAAAAGGCATCCGAGAATGTACACACTCAGACCAATGAGCAGGCCCGTCTTGTAGCTGGTGCGACGAATTACTCGGCTCGCAGGTATGGCGATAAGGAAGTAGCCGCCGTAAAAGGCTGACTGCACGAATGCACTAGCAAGATCCGAGAGAGCAAACACAGCCTTAAATTGGGTGATGAGGATGTCGTTCATGCTCGCCGCCATTCCCCACATCGGGAAACATATCGACAGCAGAATGAATTGGAAGAAGGGGGTGCGATTCAGGTATCCGTCACGCAACTGCAAAGTGTGGTCCTTGATGAGGCCCCACGACGTGTTGGGGATGCCACGATCCACGTCCGTGTCGTTGACGACAGTGGTGTCTTTGGTGATCACAGTGCCTCCTCGTCAACAAGGAGGGCGACCCCGGCGGAGGCACCGATGCGGGTGGCACCGGCCCTTAGCATCGTCGCCACGTCGTTGGGGGTACGAATGCCGCCAAATGCTTTGACCCCCAGCCGATCGCCCACAGTACGGCGCATAAGTGAGACAGCCTCGGCGGTAGCGCCGTGCCGAGAGAATCCCGTAGACGTCTTGACGAAATCGGCACCACACCGTTCGGCGGCCTGGCAGGCACGGGTAATTTCCTCGTCGGTAAGCTCACTGACTTCCAGGATAACCTTCACTATGGCCATACCGGCGGCGTCGACGACAGCGGATATGTCAGACTCGACGGTGCCCCAGTCATCATCTTTGACGGCTCCTACGTTGATGACCATGTCGATCTCATCAGCGCCATCGTTGACGGCAGCCTTGGTTTCAGCGGCCTTAATCTCGCTCAGGTGTGCGCCAGAGGGGAAACCGATGACCGAACACACACGTGGGGCGTGTCCGGCTAGCTCGTCTGCTGCCAGCCTCACCCGGGTTGGGCTGACACAAACAGTGGCGAAGCCATGATCGACGGCCTCGCGGCACAGGGTCCTGATGTGCTGCGCCGTGGCATCGGGGGCTAACAGCGTGTGATCGATGAGAGCGGCAATGCTCATGTGAACTCCTTTGCTCAGAGCGATCACTGTAGGGCCGCCGTAATCCTTCCGGGTGGCACATTCGTGCCAATGCGAGGCCACGACATGACGCGGGGCCGTCGTCAGGCGTACTTGAGAAGCAGCTCAGCGGTAGACACGTCCGTGACGATGTGGTCCACATAACCTCTTAATGTCGCAGCGCGGACAAACTCGACTTGATGTGCCCCGTGAGTGATGAGCACGGTGCGTCGACTCCGACGCAGCTGAGCCAGGGTGGGGCTCGAGGTGCGTTGACCCAAGGTCGGGGCCACCACTCGTCCATCAGCATCGATGAATCGCCCACAAAGGTGTCCCACCGCATTTCTACGGATCTGTTCGCGTTCCTGCGAAGTCACCAGATCACTACGACAGATAAGGTCCATATCATGCCGAGAGGAGCCAAGTATGAGTACGGCACTGCTAGCACGTCGACTCTCGTGTTGCCGCGCTGCTGGTGATTCTTCGGCTGTCAATCGCGCCGTGACACTGGGATGTAGCAATGGCACTGGGCAGGGGTGGACTTCCACATCCGTGCGTTCCATGAACGTTCTCATCGAGAGGTGAATGTCGTGGCCCGGAGCCGTGCCTGCACATTGATACAAAGCCCGCGGCCGCAGCGGCGCACGGGCCATTTCCAGCGCGCAGGCTTGCACCGTCTGTGACCACCAGAACGAAGCATCTTCCTCACCGGGGAGAACGAGGTTGCTCGTCAAGTGGGCAGCTCCGGCACCCAGAGCGTGTAGCAGGTCTCCGGTCGTCGGACCCGAGGGACTGACGAGGAGTAGACCGGCGACTCGAAAACGCTGAGTCAGGGTCTGCACGAGTTCCCGATCGGATTCGCGTGGATCAACAACATGGGTACGGATGTATCCCAACTCACGTGCGGTTGCCAATAGTTTCGAGACCTGGGGACGTGACACGTGCAGGACCTGTGCTACAGCAGCTTGATCTAGCCCCCGTAGGTGGTACAGCCGAGCAGCATCCAGAGCCATCATCTGGCGAGAACTGAGGGCTCTTCGGCCGTTAGTGCGACCATGAGACGATGAAGGCACGCTGGTGAGCCTAATCCGTAGGCATACCGAGCGCCACCACGAAACTAGTATAGGAAGCCGATCGTCCCGTTGCATTGCAGACGTCGCCCACACATAGTCAGTGCAGTATTTATACCGATCACGCAGCGAAACGATTTCGCTATCCTGACCAGGTGGACATGCCAAATCCAACCCCGTTCCCTGCCCCCGCAGACGACCTTCGCCTGGTGATCTCCGACATGGATGGCACCCTCCTTGACGGCGACGGGAACATTCCCTCGCAGCTATGGCCCCTGCTGGAGACGATGAGGGATCGTGCCATCGCCTTCGTACCGGCCTCAGGCCGCCAATGCACCACGCTATCTACCATGTTCGGCTCTCACTTGGAGGGCATGCCAATCATCGCGGAAAACGGAACCTACGTCGTCCGTGACGGTATCGATATCTCATCGTCGACCATCGATCCTAACCTCACCCGTGAGGTCATTACAGGGGTTCGGCAACTTCGCAACGACGGCCGTGACGTCGGCTTGGTCGTCGCCACCAAGTGCATCGCTTACCTTGAGCGCGGAGACGACCCCTTCGTTTCCCATGTAGCGACCTACTACCACAGCCACAGAGTCGTCAAAGATCTCAGTAAGTACACCGACGACGTCATCAAGCTCTCCATCTACGACTTCGGGGAAGCATCGGAGACCACCTACCCGACGATGCAGCGCACCGCCCCCAAGCACCAAGTAATCCTCGCCACCCCTAACTGGGTTGACATCATGAACCCAGGCGTCAACAAGGGAAGTGCCGTCGAGGCTGTCCAGCGCGACCTTGGCGTCACTGTTGATCAAACAGCCATCTTTGGCGACTTTCTCAACGACCTCGAGATGATGCCCATGGCGAAGTGGTCCTTTGCCATGGCCAACGGCCATCCCAACATTGTCAAAGCATCGAATTACGTGGCACCACCGAACACCGAAAACGGCGTCATTACGGTCCTTGCCGCGTTGCTAGGTACCGGCGTCCCGACCACGTGACGGCCACCGGTCAGACCAGGGATAGCTCTTTGGCCTCGCGCCAGAGTTTTTCTCGGGCAATAGGATGAGCGGCATTGTCGATGAGTTGTCGCGCCTGCTCCTCTTGGGATTTCCCGAAAAGATCTGCGATGCCCTGTTCGGTGATGACCACCGAGGGCTGGGTCGCTGACGCAGGGGAGCCCAACAGTCCGACGATCGTCGAGCAGTCAGCTTTTGGATGCCAACTCAGCATGGCAATAAGCGCCTGTCCTCCAGGAGAATGCATTGACCCGACCAGAAAATCAGTTGACCCACCGATCCCAGAATGGATTTTTCCGCGCAGCCGGGTGGCGTTGACTTGGCCGAACAGGTCGACTTGCAGGGCCGCATTAATGCTAGCCATTTTCGGCTGAGTTGCAATAAAACTCGGATTATTCGTTTTCTCGCAGCGCAACAACTGTACTCGCGGGTTTTCATCTAACCATTCATAAAGGGCAGGCGTTCCCATGGCGAAAGTCCCGGTGACGAGACGGTCGTCAAGGCTGTGAGCCTCCTCGAGCAGCCGGATCGAGTCAGTAAGTAGTTCAGTCCACACGCCGAAGGCCCTATCATCAGGCAGCATCGCCACCACAGCGTCAGGAACAGCGCCGATACCGACTTGGAGGGTTGCTCCGTCGGGTACCCGGGAGGCTACGAGCTCGCCAATCCTCCGCGCAGTCGGGCCAGGCGACGGCATAGCGGCCGTCGGCAAAGGGGTGTCGACAATGACTCCGATATCGATGTCGTCAACATCGACAATTCCGTCCCCGAAAACATAGGGCATGCTGGGATTAACCTGAGCAATAACGAGGGCTCCTCGGCGTTTCGCTGATTCCAGCGCAGCGGGGAGAACCTGCACCTCAATGCCCATGCTCACCGCGCCGTTGTGAGGCGTGCTGGTGTGGAGGAGGAGAATGTCCGGGGCGAAACGGTCTTCGTAGAGTCGTGGGGCAAGGCTCAACCGGCACGGGACATATTCGAGATTCTCAGCGTGACGGGATCCGGGACCAATAAAGACCGTCTGGTGAATGACTCCTTTGCGCGTCGGCACGCCAACCGGAGCGTTGACACACACAAATCGCCACGTCTCCAAGCATCGGTCAACGGCGTCGAGGAGGGGCAGGGGAGTGGCACCGGAACCAGCACACACCACCCGAGGTCGGCCCGTCACACCTTTTAGAACGCGTTCGAGGTCGGCTAAATTTATCATGCGCACGACAAAGAGAGTAGTGGCTCACAACCGGGTCACATGCATGATGACAAAAACTGGCAGAATAGAGTTGATGTCATCCCGTCTACCAGCTCCTAGAACCAGCTCAGAGAGTCCCGGTGTCGGTACCGTCGAGACTCAGTACACAACTGTCGCGATACCGGACGACCCTCTTCATCTGGTTGCAGATGGGCGTCTCAATCACGTCACTGTCGCTTACGAAACCTACGGGAAGCTCAATACGTCCAGCGACAATGCGGTCTATACCTGTCATGCGCTTACTGGTGATGCCCATGCAGCCGGATTTCACCCCGGTGTAGTCCGTCCGGAGTGGTGGAATATCACCATCGGGCCGGGTCACATCATTGACACTAGCCATTTCTTTATCATGTCATCAAACCTTTGGGGGGTTGTTCTGGCACCACGGGACCAGCTTCGATTAGGATCCGGACTTTGCCAAAGGCGACTACCACGACGCGCGTCCCGACACCGAATTGTCGATCGCCCGGATACTCGCCCACATCACGTACTGATCGGAGGATGCTTTTGCCGAAAAGTTCGGGCGATCCCGTCAGCCCGAATCAGTCGAGCGCGAGTTCGGCATCAACCCGGTCAGCTTTCGTCTTCCTGGGGCCACGACGGCCACCTGTGTACGAAGGAGACGGCGCTGTGATACTTCGTCCCGGCATAGTTGCCTCGCTGGTACCGTCCTACTCCCGGGTTCTCGACCTGGGCTGCGTTGACGGTTTACTCCTTCGTCACCTCATCACCACCCGGGACTGCCTAGGCACTGGAATCGAACTCGACCATCCGTCGTTAGTCACAGCGATGTCGGCCAGAGTGCTTGCACTGGGGTTGGACCTCAACGAGGATCTGGGGAGAGTTTCACGACGATTCCTATGACGTTGTCATCTTGTCCCAGACCTTGCAGGCGGTTGTCTGCCCTGATGTGGTGCGTGCCGAAATGGCACGTATCGGGACTGTGCTTATTCTTCTGGTGCTGAACGTCGTGTACTGGCGTAGTCGCCTTAAGATTATAGGTGAGAAGATACCGATTCCCCATGATCTGCCGTATCCCTGGCATGACACCCTTAGCCAGTCCTATGCAGGGGTCGCCGACTTCGAGGAGTGGTTCGCAAGCTTTAACCTCAAGGTCGTGAACAGGGTGTGCCTGGACGGCAGGGGACGTCCATTGCGGGTAGCATCTGCCGCACCAAACTTGCTCGCCGGATCAACCATTCGTGTGCTGAGATCCCATTGGGTCGAGCCGGGGACAGGGAGGAACCATTCATGACCAAACACCACGACGAAGAGGATGAGGATCGGTCGCCGATCCTCGAAGCCACCGATCGTCACATCCTCGCCCTGCTTGAAAAAGACGGTCGGATGTCGTGGACCGAGCTCGGCCACCAGACCGGCCTATCGACCTCAGCCGCCCAACAACGTGTCAAGCGTCTTGAAGCCAAGGGGATCATCACTGGGTATCACGCCACGCTGAACCTTGAGGCGATCGGTGCGGGTATCACCGCATTTATCTTCCTCAACCCCATCGATCCCGAAGAAGACGAAACGATACCCGGTATTCTACGTACCTTCCCCGAAGTACGAGGCTGTCACTCCATCGCTGGGGCAGCGTCCTATCTGGCACGAGTCCAAGCGCCCAGCGCCGGCCACCTCGATCAGTTGCTCACGCGTATTCGCAAAGAATGTCTTTGCGGCACAGAGACAGTCGTCGTCCTCGACACCATGTTCGACGATCTCGGCATGTTGGGAACCCGGTGATTTCTCGCCTGCGGCGCACCTCGTGGCTGCGTAGTACAGCTGCTGTTGCCGCCGGGGCCGCGACCGGTACCGGGTTCCAACCACTGAACTGGTGGATCCTCGTCATTCCCGGTCTCGCTGCGCTCATCCTGCTGGTGCGCAACGCCACTGGTCGGGCCGCGGCAGGACTGGGGTATCTCTTCGGCATCGGTCTGTTTACCACCACCATTTCCTGGGTAGGCGTCATCGGCCCGCCGGTGGCGATACTTCTCATCGCTGTCATGGCGTTGTGGTGTCTGCTGGCCGGGTGGACGATTCGGTGTGTCAGCGTCTTGCCAGGGGCGCCGGTATGGCAGGCGATGGTGTGGACGGCCACTGAGATCGGGGCTGCCACCATTCCGCTGGGCGGATTCGGTTGGGTACGACTGGCATGGACAGTTGTCGACACACCGTGGGTCGGTGTCCTCAGATGGGCGGGCAGTATCGGTACGAGCTTCCTCGTCGCTCTGGCGTCCGGCCTATTAGCCTATGTCGTCTTAGCCCGGGGAGGCAGTCAGCGTCGCGCCAGCATCGTTTTCGTCGCGGAGCTTCTCGTCGTCGCCTTGGCGGGGACCATGTGTGTCACTGTCGCAAACCGCGATATCTCACACCAACGCTCCGTGCGGACCCTGGTAGTGCAGGGAGGAGTGGACGGAACCGCCGGCCCATACGCGATGGGATATGCTCGCTCGGTCACCGACAATCATCTCTCCCAGACAATCATGGCCCTCGCGGAGCAGAGGACGTCGGGCGGACCGGCTCCCGACATGGTGTTGTGGCCGGAGAACTCCACCGATATCGATCCGGTTCTCGATTTCGAAAGTCACCAGATCGTTATGGGCGCGCTGGCTCTCTCGAATCGACCGATCTTAGTTGGTGCTGTGACTGACGGTCCCGGCCATAATGAGCGCCAGACAACATCGATGTGGTGGCCACCGTCGTCACCACAACCAACGTCGACATATCACAAACGCAACCTGGTTCCTTTCGGCGAATGGATCCCCGCGCGGTCCTTCTTCCTTCCGCTCATTCCTATCTTGGGAAAGATTGGACGGCAATCCGTCCCAGGGACGACTCCAGGCGTTGTTGATGCCACCATCGCTGGTCGGGGAGTCCCGGTTGGCGTGGTGGTCTGTTTCGAGGTGGCCTACGACAGCACGGTCGCCGACACAGTGCGTCACGGGGCGAAAATCCTGGCTGTCCAGTCCAACAATTCATCTTTTATCGACACTGCCCAGACACCGCAACAGTGGCAGATCACCAGGGCAAGGGCGGTTGAGACTGGACGACATATCGTCGTCTCAACCACGAATTCTTTCTCGGGGCTGGTGAACCCTGACGGATCCGTGGCACTGCGCACTGAGGAGGGAGTCCATACACATTTCACGGTGACTATACCTCTCGAATCCGGCCTCACCATCGGAGTACGGATTGCACCATGGTTGCGGATCATCGTCCTCGTTATGACAGCAGGGGCTATCGCGATGTCGTTGCTGCAACGCCGTCGCGCTATGCTCGCACAAGCGAATCACAACAGATCGGAGAGGAATGTCCGCCACCGACACTGAAGTCCGGCTCGACAAGGTCCTTGTCATCATTCCGACCTACAATGAGGTCGAGAATGTCGAGACCATCGTTGCGCGGACCCGCCGCGCCAACCCAAACGTCGACGTTCTGGTCGCCGATGATAATTCGCCGGACGGTACTGGAGAGATTGCCGACCGCATTGCGTCTGCCGACGACCACGTCCACGTTATGCACCGCAAAGGTAAGGAAGGCCTGGGAGCCGCATATCTGGCCGGATTTCACTGGGGCCTTGACCATGGCTATGAGGCCCTAGTCGAAATGGACGCCGACGGCTCCCACCAGCCTGAGCAACTGCCGCTGCTGCTGGAAGCCCTTAAGCAGGCCGACATGGTCAAAGGGTCCCGCTACGTCAAGGGTGGATCGGTGGTCAACTGGCCAAAGTACCGCGAACTCATCTCCCGAGGTGGCGGTCTGTGGACGCGGATGTGCCTGGGGATCGGCGTCAAAGATCCCACCGGCGGATTCAACGCCTTCCGTGCTAACACCCTGCGCGCCATCGGACTCGACGACGTCGCCTCGGCTGGTTACTGTTTCCAGCTCGACCTCACCTGGCGCACCCTCAAGAAGGGCATGACCGTCGCTGAGGTCCCGATCGAGTTCATCGAACGAGAATACGGCAGCTCCAAGATGAGCAAGAACATCGTCGTCGAAGCATTGTTGCGCACGACCATGTGGGGGTTCGATTACCGTTCCCACCAGCTCAAGAATCTTAGCCACGTGGCCTTGGACCGAGCTGAAAAGATCGCTGGAGACATCAAAGAGCGTCGTTCTCGCCACTGACCAGACGTGCGCCCCATGGATCACATCGCGTCCGCGGGGCGCACCTCGGCGGGATTAATTCTCCTTACGGATTTCATCCAGCCTTTCGGCAAGTAATTCTTCAAGTTCGGGTATCGAGCGACGTTCAGTAAGCATGTCCCAGTGGGTGCGCTGCGGCTTCTGCTTCTTCCGCTGAGGATCAGTACCGTCGCTACGCAACGCCTCTGCACCGCAACGCGGGCACTCCCACAAGCTCGGTAGTTCTGCCTCGGTGGAGAAAGTGAGCTCGAAGTGGTGGCCGTTTTGACAGTCAAAGCCAATTTGCTGGCGTTCGGCCATCTCAACGCCTTCTTCATCCTCGAAACTCTTGGATCCTAACCCCATGCCTCGTAGCGCACGGTCGGCCATGATGCTCCTTCCTGCTTGTAGGCATCAGGCCCTGGTTGGGCCTCAATAACCCCAGCATCCCACAAGTCACAAATCTCGGGGAGCAGAACCGATGGCCACTATCGTACGTTCACTTCGCGGACGTACGATAGTGGCCGATAATACCAGCCATCACAATGGGATCACCGTGGGATGAGAGTTGGCGCTTCTTTCGGTTGATGAACGCGAGCAAACTCGCACATGAGGTCCGGACGATCTGTGACGATGCCGTCGACCCCCATATCCATCAGTTCTCGAGCCTCAGAGATCTCATTAACCGTCCAGACATGAACAGCTCGCCCCTGACGATGGGCAGCTTTAATGAAGGTCGGTGTCACAAGGGGCACCCCATACCGGGTCAAGCGGTGCGGCACCTGGTACGCATTCCCATGGGACTGTGCCATCTGCATGCTATGAGGGCTGATGACAGCCCAGCCGACTCCCACCGACCCCACTGCAGTCGCAGTGCGTCCCTGAACCAGGCGACGGAAGGTCTGGATGCGTTTACTGCTGAACGACCCGACGCAAACCCGACTCCAAGCCCGGTGACGGGAAAGAACGTCGATGAGCGGCATGGTGGCGCCATCATGCTTAATGTCGATATTGATGAACGCGTCGGGAAAGGCGTCGAGAATCTCATCTAAGGTGGGGATCGGTTCGCCACCAACCTTGGCCTGTTTGACCTTGTGCCACGGCATGGCGGCGATGACTCCGCCTGATTCAGTGACGCGATCGAGTATGGGATCGTGGAAGGCCACTAGCACCCCGTCGCTGGTCGCGTGAACGTCAGTTTCAAGGTAGGTGCATCCCACCTCGACCGCGTGGCCGAAGGCAGCAAGGGTGTTCTCAATTCCCTTGTTGATGGCCATGCCAGCACCACCACGATGAGCTAACACGGTGAACGGACTCTGGCAATAGGGATAGTCAGTTGCTCTCACAGCAGTCCATTGTGCTCCGAAGAAATATCAGATGAGTGACCACTATGGCCACTACCATGGCCTAGTGTGAGTGTTACTGTCTTATCGCTGCAGTCCCACGTCGTCCAGGGAACCGTCGGCAACAGCATCGCTGTTCCCGTGATGCGGGCTATGGGCGTGCGCGCCTGGGGGATGCCTACAGCATTGTTGTCAAACCACAATGGACGCTCCAGCGTCGCAGGTATCCCTATCGATTCCGAGCAGATCGACGCCATGGTTAACGCCCTTGACTCCAATGGTGAGCTCAAACATGTTGATGCGGTGCTGTCCGGGTACCTCACCCCGCGCACCGGGCCAGCAGTGCTCCGAACCGTGGAGCGGTGCCGTGCCCTCCACCCCGACACGATATGGGTCTGCGACCCCGTCATGGGGGGACATGACCCCAGACGGCGAGCTCAGGGCATACGTCCCTGACGAAACCGTGTCATTGATGACGGATGCCGTTCAACACGCCGACGTCGTGGTGCCAAACCTCGCCGAGCTGGGCATCCTGACGGGAACCGAGCCTCGCACTCTTGACGACATCGTCAGAGCGGCTCGAAGTCTCACCGGACCGCACCTTGTCATCGTCACCTCGGTGCCGTACCACGACGACGGTGGCGACGGCATCGCGATGGTCGGGGTGACGGGGGAGGGAGCTGTTTTGACCCACGGCCCTCTCTTCGACCGTTACTTCAACGGCGCAGGCGACCTCACCAGTGCCGTTCTCACCGCAGGGTTGGTGAACGGGGAGCCACTGGATGCCACGCTCGGTAAAGCAGCCGGTGTCGTACATACTGTCCTCGAGCGCACCGTGGCGCATCCTGGTGACGAGTTGGACTGGTGGCCCGAGGACGCCGCGGCTCAGCCATGGAAGACGGTGATCTTGGCTCCCAACGCCCCAAGCCGAGTCGGGAGATCTTCGTAACCGCGGTTGATCATGTAGACGTCGCGCAGGGTCGTTTCTCCCGAAGCGGCCAGAGCGGCCAATAGCAGACAGACGGCAGGACGCAAGGCCGGCGGGCAGATGAGTTCGCGACCACGCCAACGGGTCGGGCCCCGCACGATGAGACGGTGCGGATCGAGCAGCTGAACGTCAGCGCCAAGTTTGCCCAAATCGAGCAAGTGGATCGCACGATTCTCGTAGCACCAGTCATGGATGAGGGTCTGGCCTTCTGCCTCCGCAGCAATAACCGCAAAGAACGGTAGGTTGTCGATGTTGAGGCCCGGAAAGGGCATCGGGTGGATTTTGTCAGCTACCGCTCGCAACTTGCTGGGGCGCACCGTGACATCAACGAGACGGGTGAACCCGTTGCGAGAGACGTACTCGGGGGAGAGGTCGAAATCCAGACCCATCTCCGACAGGATCGCCAGCTCAATTTCAAGGAATTCGATCGGGCAGCGTGTGATCGTCAGCTCCGACTTGGTGACGACCGCCGCCGTGAGGAGGCTCATAGCCTCAATCGGATCTTCAGACGGAGCGTACTCGACATCAACGTCGATCTCTTCAACGCCGCGGATTCGCAAGGTCGTCGTTCCGATGCCCTCAATCTGCACACCGAGCTGGCATAGGAACACACACAAGTCCTGAACCATATAGTTCGAGCTGGCATTACGCAGCACAGTCACGCCGGGGGTCTGGGCGGCAGCCAGCAGAGCATTCTCGGTAACAGTGTCGCCACGCTCAGTCAGGACGATGTGACGCTCCTTGACGGTGCGATCGGTGACGTGGCACTGGTAAAAGCCCTCGGTGGCAACAACGTCAAGGCCGAAAGCACGTAGCACCTGCAGGTGAGGTTCGACAGTTCGAGCGCCGAGGTTGCAGCCGCCGGCGTAGGGGAGTTTGAAGGTGTCGTAGAACCGCATCAACGGTCCGAGGAACATGATGACGCTTCGGGTACGTCGGGCGGCCTCGATGTCCATATCGTCAAGGTTGAGCTCAGCCGGACGAATCAGGGTGAGATCATGCTCGTCGTCAGACCACTCGTAGGTGACGCCGATGGAGGTCAGCACCTCAAGAATGCGGTTAACCTCCTCGATGTGGGCGATACCGCGTAGCACGGTACAGCCCCTGTTGATGAGACAGGCGCATAGCAGCGCGACGGCCGCGTTTTTGGAGGACCGCACCTCGATAGAGCCCGAAAGTTGATGACCTCCTTCGATGCGGTAATTCATGGTACCGCTTCCCGGCTGGGTGATGATGGGAGACTCTAACGCCTCCGTGATGCGGTTGATGTACTCCAGAGAGAGGTTCTGCGTGCCTGATTCCACCCGGTGGATAGCGCTCTGGGAGGTCTTCAGGATCTCCGCCAATTGGTTCTGCGTCATTCCATGCTGCTTGCGTGCGTCGCGGATAAGACGACCGACCGAAGCTGGGGTGATGTTGTCCACAGCAGATCCTTTCGACGACAACTCATTTCCTGACCAGGATATATCAGATCTGAGTTCCTCCCCTCGGGAAGAACGGGTCGAGCAAGCCAGTCGAGATCTCTTCAGTGAGATCTTCGTCACAGACCGATGTTCCCACTAGAGTGTTACCTATGAGCTCACATTTTGACGTCGTTGTCCTTGGAGCCGGCCCCGGTGGCTATGTTGCCGCCATTCGTGCCGCCCAGCTCGGTAAGAAGACCGCCATCATCGAGAAGGAGTATTGGGGTGGTGTTTGCCTCAATGTTGGTTGCATCCCCACCAAGTCACTTTTGCGCAACGCAGAACTAGCCCACATCGTCACCAAGGAGGCCAAGACCTTCGGTATTGGCGGGGACATCACCGTCGACTTCGGCAAAGCCTTCAGTCGTTCCCGCGAAGTGTCTGCCCGCATGGTCAAGGGCATCCACTTCCTCATGAAGAAGAACAAAATCACCGAGTTCAACGGCTGGGGGGAGTTCACCGGCCCCAAGGCCATCTCTGTTAAAGACTCTGACGGCAAGGTGACCGACGAGATCACTTTCGACAACGCGATCATCGCAGTCGGTTCGGTCGTCAAGACTCTGCCAGGCACCCAGCTCTCCGGTCGGGTCGTCACTTACAAGGAACAGATCCTTTCCGACACCGTCCCTGGATCCATCGTCATCGCCGGTTCTGGAGCCATCGGTACTGAGTTCGCCTATGTGCTGGCTAATTACGGCTGTGACGTGACCATCGTTGAATTTCTCGATCGTATGGTCCCGAACGAGGACAAGGAGGTCTCGGCCGAGCTGGCTAAGGCCTACAAGAAACTCGGCATTAAGGTGCTGACTTCCACTAAGGTCGATTCCATCGACGACTCCGGTGACAAGGTCAAGGTCACCATCTCGCCGTCGAAGGGTGGGGAGTCCAAGGTCATTGAAGCCGACCGCGTTTTGCAAGCCGTCGGATTCGCTCCGCGGGTTGAGGGCTACGGCCTGGAGAAGACCGGCGTGAAGCTCACCGAGCGTGGCGCCATCGAGATCGACGACTTTATGCGCACCAACGTTGACGGCATCTACGCCATTGGCGACTGTACCGCCAAGCTCATGCTGGCCCATACCGCCGAGGCTCAAGGCGTCGTCGCCGCCGAGACAATTGCTGGGGCACAGACCATGCCCATCAACTACGACATGATTCCGCGCGCTACCTACTGTCAGCCGCAGGTTGGTTCTTTCGGTTACTCGGAGGACCAGGCCCGGGAAAAGGGCTACGACGTCAAGGTGTCCAAATTCCCGTTCGCCGCCAATGGCAAGGCGTGGGGTCTGGGCGATGGCACCGGCTTCGTGAAGATCGTCGCCGACGCCCGTCACGGCGAGCTTCTCGGTGCCTCGCTAGTCGGCCATGACGTCTCCGAGTTGCTCCCCGAACTAACCTTGGCACAGCTGTGGGACATCACCGCTGAGGAGATCGGCCGCAACATCCACGCGCACCCGTCGCTGTCGGAAGCTCTCAAGGATGCTGCGGAAGGCGTCGAGGGACACATGATCAACTTCTGATCTTTCCGTGACATGATTTCTGTGACATGTGTTGAAGCTCAGTAATCATGCAACGATCATGGGGTCCTAGCCTCCGAGCTGGGACCCCTTCGCGTCACATCGTTTGGTTCTCGGTGCCGGCGTACCGGGGCGGTTCTAGCTGTAGCGTCGAATGATCGAGGTCGAAGTGGCCCGACAAGCACTGCTGGATCTGCGCCAAGAGGATCGGAGCATGTCCGTCTGCGAAGCAGGAGTCCTCGACGACGATATGGGCGCTGAGCGCTGGTAGATCGCTCGATACCGTCCACGCGTGGAGATCATGAACCGATCTCACATGGTCAAGGTCCATAAGATGGTGTCGCACCTCATCAAGGTCGAGGGAGGCGGGCGCAACCTCCATCAGTATCCGCCCCGTCTGGCTAAGGAGGGACCACGCAGCGCGGAGCATAAGACCACAGATAATAAGGGAGGCAATGGCATCCGCACGGGTCCATCCGGTCATCACAATGACCAGGCCCGCCACCAAGGTGCCGATGAACCCGAATAGGTCAGTGAGAATATGTTGGTAGGCACCTTCGACGTTGAGGCTACGGCGATTGGCTCGTGCCACCAGCCAAGCAACCGCGACGTTGACGACAACGCCGACAGCGGCGATGACCATAACCAGCCCTCCGCCGACGGCAGGGGGAGTGACCAGGCGTCGAACAGCCTCGATTCCGACGAGGATGGCGACCACGAGCAGCGTGACGCCATTGACCGCCGCCGACATAATCTCGGCTCGCTTCCATCCCCACGTCCACGATCCCTGCGGACGGCGCCGAGTGAGTCTCGCAGCCCACAGGGCAATAGCGATGGCACCAATGTCCGACAGCATGTGGCCAGCGTCGGAGAGCAGCGCCAGCGACCCGGAGATGACAGCTGTGATGATCTCCGTGATCATTAAAGCCGCCAGGAGTGTAAGCGCAGCAACGAGGTATCGGGAGTCCGCGTCCGAGGGTAGAGAATGATCATGCCTGTGATTGCTCAACATTCTGCCCTCACTGCGTCGTCATTGCCGCCGATTTGGTCATCGCTAGGTTCGTCACGGCACTCAACATCGGGCATGCCGCATAGCTCAGCGCACTCCCCGCCGTCTCTTATCAGAATGTCAGCCAGCAGCATCAAACGACGAATCTGTTGTGGATGCGCCAACGTGTAATACATCGCCCGGCCATGAGCGTGACTTGCCAACAGGCTGGCGTCTCGCAGCGTGGCGACGTGGGAAGAAACCGTCGACTGAGCCAGCCCTAGGTGAGCGACCAGATCAGTGACGCGGTGTTCACCACGAAACAGGTGCTGGACGATGACGAGCCGGTGAGGGTCCCCGAGACTTTTGAAGACGGCCGCCAGACGGGTGAGGTCACCGAGTTTGACATCGGGTTCATCGACAGTATCAATTGCCATATGGCGATGATATCGCTAAATGGCGATATCATCATACCCGCGTGCCAACTTCTACCGTGACTATCGATCCCGGTCACGACTTCGCCTCATCACACGACTCTGCGTCACGCAGAGGAGGGACCACAACGAGACCCGGGGCAGACCTCCACCCGCGCCCTCCGCTCGCAGAGGCGCTCAAGGACGCGGTAGAAGGCGTCGAGGGACAAGATCACCCCTCATATAGACTCGCGCTGTGCCACCGGCGGTCGGGCGCGGACTGGTAGAGCCAGGAATTCCTTCGGGTGGCGCGCGCCAAGCTTTCACAATGAGCAACATGAACGGAGCGCCGAGATTCGTCTCGATGAGAGAATCGATAACAAGCGGGCGCCATGTCAACGGCCTGATACCCGAGATCATCAGCACTGCCTCCCAGGTGAACTGGATGCCGATGCCGATTATCAAGGCCGAGCGAATCGAATAGCGCTCATCAGGGTGACGCAAGTTGTGCATCGCAAGCCATCCGTACCCAACGAGCACGAAAGCGACCATGATGCCGTGGTAACTGCTGACATGACGCGCAATCTGCACACTATGGAACATTCCACCGAACCCCTGACTGGCCAAAGCGCTGGTCAGCCACCCAGCGGGGAAAAGGATCGACCACTCCCAACGGTTCCCGGGCTCGTCGAACCATAGCCACATCCACGCCATATTCGTAATGCCGTAGCTGAATGACAGCCAGATTTCCAGTGGCAGGACACTCATGCCAACGACGGTACGCGTTCCAAGCAGAGCGTAGAAGAAGCCGTAATCGACGACGAGGTAGGCGACGCCACCGAGCAATCCGACGACGAGGGCAGCATGGCGCCGTGTTCGCGCCAGTATGCAGAGGAAAGCCAGTAGCAGGATTGCGTCAATCCAGATGTACAGAACGTTGAAGGATCGCCTAACCAAGTAGTCATTCACCACGCATCACTGACCCTCGAATGTCAAGTTGCACCTCACCAATGTATCCCGATCACCACCGAAGACGTTCGCCCACACTAGGCACGGATTGAGAGTGAACAAGGCCGGCCACAGGAGGAATCCTCCTGCAGCCGGCCTCTGCGAAGATGTCCGAAGTTACGAGACGATCACTTCTTCGCCTTGTCGGGGGCGTTTAGAGCGGTCTGATAGGCGGCACGAAGCTGATCGACGGCGGTGTCAACCTGAGCCACCGTGGACTTCGCGTTGGCACGGACTTTGTCGGCCTTGCTGATTTCCTTGTTCAGAGTGTCAACGACAGCCTGATCCTTCTTGCCAACGATGTTCTTGTTGCGCCCGACGCGGACCTCGTGGATCGTCTTGCGCAGCGTCTGCTTGTAGGCGATAGTCGCAGTGTCGTCCTTGCTGAGATCGGGGTAGGCGGAAACCTTGTCGATACGAGCCTTGAGAGCCTTGATCTCGTCTTGAACCTGGGCGACGGAGCTCGCCGGATTAATAGCGACGATCGACGCCTTGGCAATCTCAAGACCAAGCTCAACGTGAGCTTTCTTGACCTTGTGCTGCAATGTGGTGTTGCCGGTCTTGATCGCATCGGCAGCGTCGATGGCGAGGTGGATGCGGGGCACGATGGTGGCCGGGTCATAGGCCGGAACGCCACCGTGAGCGATCGTGTCGATGGCGCCACTGAGGTCCAGAGCGGTCTTGATGAGATCCTCGATCTGGTCAGCGTACTGCGACCCTGGAATCGCTTTCTGGGTCTCTTGGAGCATGTTGATGCGCGAGTTAAGCGCAGAACGCTCAGCCTTGATCTGATCGGTGGTCAGCGCCGTCTTGTTCATGGTCGAAACGGCAACGGGGGCAGGAGCACTAGCCTGTGCAGCCGTGGCGGGCAGTGCCGTGGGCAAAATCAGTGCGCCAGCAACGAGCGGGGTTACGAGGTATGACTTCTTCACGATGAACCTCCAATCGCAGGGTAGAAGCTCGGTACTCGAGGCATCTAATAGTCTAACAGAAACCTGTACGAACTCGGGTAATCAAGGATGATATCGTCTCGCCTTTCAATTAAACCAGCCTAAAGTGTTCGCCGATCTGCATATGAGCATCACTCTGCGTGAACGATCGTCGAACAACCAGGGACGATAAACCCAGTTGGGCACGGTGAGACGCGTGATGCCGTCCGGGTACGCATCACAGATCCTAAGCTGGACGAGCTCTTGAGCAGAAACAATCGCCATGAGTCAACAAGGCACCCTCCAAGACCTGCACATTCTTGCGCCTGCCATGACCCAGGTTGATGACAAGGCTGGTGGGAAGTCTCGCCAGCTAGCTTGGTTGACCGATAAGGAACATTATGTCAATTTACAGAAAGCGACACCGCGCGGTTCACCCTGAGCTTTCCCTCGCACTGCCCCCTCCACAATGGGCATATTGCACCGCCAGGGACAAAGCCTCGTCACCACGTCGGACGTTGACGATTCCTCTTGAGCTCACCGCGCCGTTTCTTAGCATCCAAACGGCGGCGCTGGGATCCGCGAGTACGTCTGGTGGCGCGACGTCGCCGCGGCTGGATGCATGCCGTTTGCAACAGTCCGACGAGACGAGCGCGAGCTAACTTGCGATTCGCAAGCTGAGACCGCTCATCATGAACGACAACCGTCAACACACCGTCTACGAGTCGATTTTTCAATACCGACATGATTACCGGGCGTAAACGATCCGGGACGGCACCAGAACGAGCGACGTCAAACATCAGTTCCACTCTGGAATCGGTCGTGTTAACCCCTTGCCCACCAGGACCAGAGCTGTGTGAAAATCTCTCTCGCAAATCTGTCTCAGCGATGACGAACCCAGGCACAACCTCAATGTCACCTACCTTCGCCATCTCTCCCCCTCTGATCCAGGCCTGGCATTCAGCTATTCAACATGAGAGGTGTCACGGACTTCCAGTCCACTATCCGATCAGTCACCGTCGAATGGGGTTGAAAGGTCCGGGGCACCTTTTGCGCATCGCGCCTGGGCTGTGTTCATCTGCCGATCAAACCGACAAGGCCCGATCCACGCCATTGAGGAGATCACTCCAAAGCAACACTGTGCGCGGTCATTCGCATACGACGTTGACGGTCAATCCACAACAAGATGATCGTCAAGACGAGGGCGACGGCACCAACGTAATACGGGCCTCCGATCCCCCACATCGAGCTCAAGGCACCAGCCAAGGTCGGAGCACACGCGCCACCGAGGAACCGAACACCGGAATAGGCCGAAGAGGCCACCTCGCGCTGAATGTCACTGGCCGACATCACGATCTCGGTCATAGCGGTGTTAATGATCCCGATTAACAAGCCACCAAAAATGACCCCGATCACCTGTGGGATCGGGGAGATCCAGGTGGCAAGGACAATCTCGTCGATGGTAAACAGGGTCAAGGTCACCGCAACCGTTCGACGAATTCCCACATGCTCACAACCGCGGGGACCAAGCCATACCGATCCAAGCGCCACCATCAAGCCCCAACCAAAGAACACTAGGCCGAGATCCAAGGGTGTGAACCGACCACCGGCCCGGATGGAGGCCTCAGCGACTGGGAAAGGCGCGTACGCCAACAGGGTGAAGTAGCCATAGTTGTAGACCAACGCTGCCAACATGAGGATCGACACCCGCGAATCGACAAGGGCACGGAATGGTTCGGCTACCGAGCGGCGTGCAGATCGCTTGATCGGTGTAGGCGGGACGAACAAGACGATGGCGATCAGGCCGATAGCCATGAGAACGGCCGTGCCGAGGAAAGGGCCACGCCACGAGATCGATCCGAGGGCTCCGCCGACGAGCGGCCCGAGAGCCATACCAGCTCCCAAGGCACCCTCGTAGAGCATGATCGCCCGCCTGGGGTCGGCGGATGCTCCTAACACCGTGGCCAAAGCAGTCGAGACGAACAGGGCGTTGCCTACTCCCCAACCGCCGCGGAATCCAATGATGAAATCGACATGCCCGGATAACGCGCACGCCGCCGCGAAGGTCGCGATAACAGCCAAGCCGACGAGCAGGGTCTTCTTGCGCCCAATGCGAGTGGCAACCCAGGAAGCAAAAAACATCAACGCTGCAGACACGAAGAGATAGGTACTGAACAGTAGCTCGGTCTGACCTGGGCTGGCCTTCAGGGCCGAAGAGATCTCGGGAAGAATCGGGTCGACCACCCCAACCCCCATGTAGGAGAACGCCACCGCAATGGTGACCGCCCACACAGCCGGTCTGACAGGCTCTTTGCTCATCGTCAATTCCTCGTCGTCCTCTCGTCATTCTCGGACAGCACTTCGACAGCCCGGCGCAAGGCGGGCAAAACTCTCATCAGCAGACCCCGGTCCCTATCGCTCAACGTGTTTAGCACCGGCACGACGGACTCCCCCACCGACAGTTCGCAGTTGCGGCAGTACTCACGCCCGGCATCCGTAATCTCAACGAGACGACTGCGGGCATCATGGGGATCACGTTGTCGCGCTACTAACCCATCCCGTTCAAGCCTCTCAACGATGTCTGTCGTCGTTGTGGGTCTGGTTCCCTCGACGCGACTCAAGGTTCCGGTGCTGATCGTGCCCATCACCTCAAGAGTGTGCAGCACCCGCCACGTCACGGAAGAAGGCGGTATACCAGCACGCCGCTTCGCTAACCGCTGGATTCGTCCACAGGTGAGGACGAGATCCGCCGCCAGCGCAGCCTCAGGCGGACCAGAGTGCTGGGGAATGGGGTGTCCTGAGCTCACAGACAGGGAGGATACTCCGGTTTCCGTAATAATTCATCCGCCGACACGACTGCCGAATTCCAATAGCATGAATGCGCACGAGCATGACGTCTACAGCATCAGCATCGAGGGCCTATGAGTGAGCCGATTACCAGAGTCCGCCAGCACGGAGGGACAGACGACCGCCGTCACTACCATTGAGCTGGCCCTCTACCTCGTCGTAACCAACGCTCATCTCTGTCACCAACGCCTTAATGATGGCAATCCTCGTCGTCACAGCTGTGATGAGCTGACACCACCACATAAAACATTTCGACCAAGACCGCACCCAGCACGACCGCATCATCGAGAAGTAGCTATGACACCACTCCCCCATCCACGTATCGCCACCCTGTTCGAGTCACCGGTAGCCCCTGGCAGCGGATGGCCACGAGATCCTGCATCACCGGACACCCCCGTCGCCAAAAGCGCCGAGGATGCAGCGAGAATCGCTGCATCCTGCAGCGAATTTGAGGATCTCGACGCCGCTATTTCGGTGTGCCGCGCGTGCCCGCGCCTTGTCAAGTGGCGCGAGGACATAGCGGTCACTAAGCGCGCTCAATGGCGTGATGAACCTTATTGGGGGCGACCCGTACCGTCATTCGGCGATCCATCCGCTCGCATGGTGATCATCGGCCTAGCTCCCGCCGCACACGGAGCTAACCGCACAGGACGAATGTTCACCGGTGACCAGTCCGGGGACTGGCTTTACCGCGCTTTATATGACGCCGACATTGCCTCACAGGCACAGAGCATTGACGCTGCGGATGGTCTCACCCTTCACGACTGTCGCATCATCGCCCCGGTACACTGCGCACCACCAGACAACTGGCCTCGACCCGACGAGAAGCGCACTTGCGCCATCTGGTTTGATGATGAGCTAGCGCGTTTAGCCGCCCTGCGTGCACTGATGTGCCTAGGGCAGATTGCCTGGACCTCAACCCTGGCAGCCGCCCGTCGTCTTGGATGGCAGGTCCCGCGCCCTGCACCCCGCTTTGGTCACGGCACCCGCACTCAAGTCGTCCGACCCGACGGGTCCATCATCGTCGTACTGGGGTGTTACCACGTCAGTCGTCAGAACACAAACACCGGACGGCTCACTCGCAGCATGCTTGACGACGCCGTCAACACGCTCCGGAATCTGGCCACTACCTGAGGAACACCTCCATGAGTGCAGGCGCAACACCGTCACCAGATTCGGCAGCTTCATCGACACTCAGGGAAACTGTATCCATCTCGGCAAGGATGGCGGGACAGTGTAAACAATCCCGCTCACCGTTCGTCTTCCGAGCATTGGCAACGACCGTAGGCTGGGATCATGGTCATTCTTTCCAAGATCTACACCCGTACCGGCGATCATGGCTCTACGCGCTTGGTCGATAATTCTGTGACAGCAAAATCAGATCTCCGCGTTGAGGCTTACGGCCTCATCGATCAGGCCAACGCCAGCATCGGCCTAGCGATTGCTCTCGACACCACGACGAAGGTTCTCTCGAGAGAGGTTCGAGAAGCTCTCAGCATCATCCAGAACGAGCTATTCGACGTCGGAGCAGATCTAGCCAATCCACTTGTTGCTAACCCAGAATGGCAACCACTGCGAACTGTCCAGGAGAGCGTCGATCGGCTAGAGCGCTGGTGCGATGAATTCGGCGATCAGTTGCCAACTCTCAGGTCTTTCATTCTTCCTGGTGGCAACCCCGTGGGTGCTCAACTTCATGTCTGCCGTACTGCTATCCGCACGGCTGAGCGCGCTGCGTGGCGAGCTGCCGAGGTCTACGGAACCGAGACATCGAATGATCCAGAAACCACACCTGGCGGGGTTAATGAGCTCGCAATCACCTACCTTAATCGCCTTTCCGATTTGCTATTTATCCTGTCTCGAGCCGCAAATAAAGCTGGCGAAGACTCCTCCGATGAGGTGCTGTGGGTTCCTGGCGGGAAACGCAACCCGAGCACGCAGATGACCAACGACGGCCAGGAATAATCACACGAGATGCCCTTCGGTGGCGTATTCCACGCCACCAGGGGGTGCGGCCTCCAGCCACGACATCAGCCCAGTAACAACCCGAGGGTCGACAACGATCTGGCACACCGAGGACCGGCCTCTATGCCCAGTTTCAAGAGTAACAATCTCGTAGGCGTTAGAGGCTAAGGCCAAGGCGTCCTCCACGACTGGTGGGTGGTGCTCCCTCATGACCAGACCGCCCCGCCTCAACACGATCGTTGGGACGTGGCGAGGGTCGATAGCTCGGTACCATTCGAAGGCCCCATCAGCGTAACGAGCGCTCCCAATCATCCAGCCGCCCGGCTTAGGGCCACCCATCACGCGAAGACCGCATAAAAAAGCACCGCGTCTACGCATGAGAACACGGTGCCTAATAAGAAGCCACATCATGTAGAGAACGGCACAACACACAATGAGACCAACAATGACAGCGTCCATCGCCAAGGTCGACAACATCTGGGTAGACCCGAACTGAGCGATGGACACGTGCATGTTCCAACGTTATTCGGCGCACTTCTGGCAGTCTACGAAGACTAGCCTAACTTCTCGCTGACAGCGAGTATGAGTCGTTGCAGCGGCCACTACAACGACCCACGGCTACTTGTCTCAGGAACGTTGCTTTCCGGCTAGTCGAGCGGCAGCGATCTGGGCCTGGGCCAGATGTAGACGATGAGTAACGTCCTGCACGACCTCAGGGTCTTGCTCGGAACGCTCATGCTCGTTCAGCTTCTTTCGCAGGCTATCGCGATCACGCCGCGCCTGGTCAACCGAGATCTCCTCAGACCGGGTGGCGTACTGGGTGATGATCGAGACCTGTCCGTCATTATCCAGAGCCACGAAGCCACCGTCGCAAGCGATGACCTCACGGTTACCGTCCGTAGTGATGATCTGGGCCGCGCACGGCGCGAGGGCCGCAAGAAAGGCCTCATGGCCGGGGAGCAGACCGATATCACCCTCGGTAGTCCGAACAATGATATTGACCGACTCCCCCTTCCACACCTCACGATCGGCGCTAACGACCTTGACTTGAAGCGGCGGGTGGCCCATAGGACTCAGCCCTCCTTCTTCATCTTGTCCCAGTTCTCCATCACCATGTCCATGCTGCCAACGTTGAAGAAGGCCTGCTCGGGAATGTGGTCAACGTCGCCACGGCAGATCATCTGGAATCCCTCAACAGTGTCGGCGATCGGAACCGTCGATCCAACGACGCCAGTGAATTTCTCGGCAGTGTACGTGTTCTGGGACAGGAACTGCTGGATGCGGCGGGCCCTCGCCACAGTGACCTTGTCCTCTTCGCTCAGCTCATCCACGCCGAGAATAGCAATGATGTCCTGAAGCTCCTTGTTGCGCTGCAGAATCTGTTTGACCTGAGTAGCGGTATCGTAATGCTCCTGGCCTACGTACAGCGGGTCGAGGATACGAGAGGTCGACGTCAGCGGATCCACGGCCGGGTACAGGCCACGAGAGGCAATCTCACGAGAAAGCTCCGTGGTGGCATCCAGGTGGGCGAAGGTCGTCGCCGGAGCCGGGTCGGTGTAATCGTCAGCGGGGACGTAGACGGCCTGCATCGAGGTGATGGAGTGACCACGGGTCGAGGTGATTCGCTCCTGCAATTGGCCCATCTCGTCGGCCAAGTTGGGCTGGTAGCCCACCGCCGAGGGCATACGACCTAGCAGGGTTGAAACCTCAGAACCAGCCTGGGAGAACCGGAAGATGTTGTCGATGAACAACAGCACGTCCTGGTTCTGAACATCGCGGAAGTACTCAGCCATCGTCAGACCGGTCAAAGCGATGCGCAAACGCGTGCCCGGGGGCTCGTCCATCTGGCCGAATACCAGGGCGGTGTCTTTGAGCACACCGGCCTCGTCCATCTCGTTGATGAGGTCGTTACCCTCGCGGGTACGCTCACCGACACCGGCGAAAACCGAAGTACCGCCGAAGTTGTGCGCGATACGGTAAATCATCTCCTGAATGAGCACCGTCTTACCCACACCAGCGCCGCCAAAGAGGCCAATCTTGCCGCCCTTGACGTAAGGAGTCAGCAAGTCAAGGACCTTAATACCGGTCTCCAGCATCTCGGTCTCGGGCTCAAGGTCATCGAAGGCCGGGGGATCCCGGTGGATCGGCCAACGCTCAGTCACCTCGATTATGGAGGGATCGGCGTTAAGAACGTCACCTGTCACATTCCAGACGTGACCCTTAGTGACGTCACCCACTGGCACGCTAATCGGGGCACCGGTGTCGCGCACCTCAGTGCCCCGGCGCATACCGTCAGTCGGTTTGAGGGAGATGGCTCGCACGACATTCTCACCAATGTGCAAGGCCACCTCGAGGGTGATGGTATGAGTCTCTCCCATCACCTCGGTATCGACGTGCAGGGCGTTGAGAATCTCCGGCAGCTGACCGGCCGGAAACTCGACGTCGACGACGGGGCCGATAACGCGGACGACTCGCCCAACGCCGACCACCTCGTCCTTCGTCTCGGGGGTAATTGTTGTCGCAGTCATGGTGTTCTCTCTCACTCCTGTGGGGCAGACTCGGCAAGGGCAGCGGCGCCACCCACGATCTCGGTGATTTCCTGGGTGATGGCGGCCTGACGAGCCTGGTTGGCCTGCCGGGTCAGCGTCTGGATGAGCTGCTCGGCATTGTCGGTAGCGGCCTTCATAGCACGCTGACGGCTAGCCAATTCCGAGGCCGCCGATTGTAGCAAGGCGTAGTGGACGCGGTTGGCGACGTACAGCGGTAGCAACTCATCAAGCACACTCACTGGATCAGGCTCAAAGCGGTACTCGTGAAAGATCTCCTCAGCGTTGGCTCCAACGCCAGGGTCACCTTCAGCAAGTTGACCTTCTGGAGTGTCCTGCGGGTCGACGACGGCCAACGGCAGCAGACGAATCACCTTCGGGGTCTGGGTCAGCATCGACTCAAACTCGGTATAAACCATATGGATCTCATCGACACCGCCCTCCTCAGTCGGTCGCAGAAAATCCTCAATAAGATGGTCTGCGATATCCTTGGCATCCCGGTAGCTCGGCGAATCAGAAAAGCCGCTCCACAAATGATCGACCTTGCGTCCTCGGAATTCAAAGTACTGCACTGCCTTGCGCCCACACAGGTACGTGGCGATCTCCTGTTTCGACTGGAGGGCGGTCGTTAACTCCTCAGCGGTCCGGATCACATTCGACGAGTAGGCGCCAGCCAGGCCACGATCCGAGGTAATAACCAGCACTGCAGATCGCTTTGGGTCTGGATTCATCGAGGTCAGCGGATGTTCCTCGTGAGTGTGGGCGGCTACTGCCGAAAGCGCACGAGTCAGCTCCAGCGAGTACGGACCCGCTGCTTTAACGGTGTTTTGCGCTTTGATAATTCGCGATGAGGCAATCAACTCCATCGCGCGAGTAATCTTCTTCGTCGTTGCGACGGAGTTCCGCCTCTCCCGCAGTTCACGCAGGTTCGACGCCACGGCTCAGCCCTTCTTCGCGCGAACGATCTTGGCCTGGGCGATGTCCTCATCAGCCATCGGAGAGAACTCTTCATGACCAGCCAGCATTTTTCCATCAGAGGTCTTGAATCCCTTCTTGACCTCTTCAAAAGCAGCAGCAGCCGTATCTTTCGCCTCATCGTCGAACTTGCCGGTTTCCCGGATCGTCGTGAGCACATTGCTGTGACTACGCAAGTGCTCAAGAACGTCACCCTCGAACCGCAGCACATCGCCGACCGGGACATCGTCGAACTTGCCGGTGGTGCCACCCCACACGCTAATAACCTGCTCCTCTACCGGGTAGGGCGAGAATTGGCCCTGCTTAAGTAGCTCCATAAGGCGAGCGCCACGATCCAGCTGGCGACGGGACGTGTCATCCAAGTCGGAGGCAAACATCGCAAAGGCCTGCATATCGCGGTACTGGGCCAGAGAGATCTTCAAGGTGCCAGCAACCGACTTCATTGCCTTAATCTGGGCAGCACCACCGACTCGCGAAACCGAGATACCGACGTCGACGGCCGGACGCTGGTTGGCGTTGAACAGATCCGACTGGAGGAAGATCTGACCATCGGTAATAGAGATGACGTTCGTCGGAATGAAGGCCGAGACGTCGTTGGCCTTGGTCTCGATGATCGGCAAACCGGTCATCGAACCGCCACCCAAGTCGTCGGACAGCTTCGCGCAACGCTCCAGCAGGCGGGAGTGTAGGTAAAAGACATCACCGGGGTAAGCCTCACGGCCCGGAGGACGACGCAGCAGCAGCGACATAGCTCGGTAGGCCTCGGCCTGCTTGGTCAGGTCATCGAAGATGATCAGGACGTGCTTACCCTGATACATCCAGTGCTGGCCAATAGCCGAACCGGCGTAGGGAGCGATGTACTTAAAGCCAGCAGGATCGGAGGCAGGGGCATGGACGATGGTGGTGTACTCCATCGCACCAGCCTTCTCCAGAGCACCCTTCACCTCCGCAACAGTCGAGCCCTTCTGTCCAATGGCGACGTAGATGCAGCGAACCTGCTTCTGAGGATCGCCAGATTCCCAGTTGCCCTTCTGGTTGATGATGGTGTCGATCGCAATGGCGGTCTTACCAGTCTTGCGGTCACCGATGATGAGCTGACGCTGACCACGACCAATCGGGATCATCGAGTCGATGGCTTTAAGACCAGTCTGCAACGGCTCACGGACTTCCTGACGGTCCATAACGCCGGCAGCCTGGATCTCGAGGGCACGACGTCCCTCAACATCTTTGATCTCGCCTAGACCATCAACTGGGTTACCCATCGCGTCCACGACGCGACCGAGATATCCCTCGCCAACCGGCACAGACAGCACTTCACCAGTGCCACGAACAGTCGATCCCTCATCAATACCGTCGGAATCGCCGAGCACGACCACACCGATTTGCCGCTCTTCCAGGTTAAGGGCAATGCCCATCGTCCCATTCTCGAAGCGCAGCAACTCGTTGGCCATGGCCGAGGGAAGCCCCTCGACGTGGGCGATACCGTCGCCAGATGTGACGACGGTGCCGACCTCCTCACGGACCGCCGTCTCCGGCTCGTAATTCTGGACGAAGTTGTCCAGGGCGTCGCGGATCTCCTCCGGACGTATCGTCAGTTCCGCCATTGCGTCTCCTTGTAAGCTCCCCCATCCCGCACCCGAGGTGAGGGTCACGTATGTCAGCCCAGTTCTCGTCGGGCTTGGTCCAAACGGTGGGCCACCGTCGAATCAATAACCTCGTCACCGAGGTTGATGAGCGCACCTCCGAGCACCGTCGGGTCAACAACTTCAGACAACTCGATCGGGCTGCCGGTGATCCGTTCTAGTTGCTTCACCATTTCCGCGCGCTGGGCGTCGGTCAGTGCCTTGGCGGTCGTCACGATCGCACGCCTGCGATCAGCCATCTCGGCGGCAACATGCAAGTACCCGTGGATCACCTGCTCGAAGGTGCTGTCGGAAGCCACCACAGCTCGGCGAGCCAATACGAGGGTTTCCTCGCTCACTTGGCCCCCCACCAACGTCATGAGCAACTCCTGGCGATCCGCCACCGAACGGTTGGGATCACCCAGTGCCACCTGCAGCGCAGCCTGCCCGCGTACGAGTCGGCTCACGTGGAACAACTCGTCGGCAACTGCCTCGAAGCGGTCAGCTTGCCGAGCTCCACGCAGCACAGCACGAACCCCTTGCCGCTCCAGAGCGCGAGTCAGCGCCGCCGGGGATCGCCACTTACAGGTGGTTGTCGCGTCCAGGAGTTCCTTGCAATCGGGCGAAACCTTCGACGTGAAAACCGCGTCGATAAGCCCTTGACGAGCCTTAGCTTCAGAACCTGTGTCGGATACTGCCCGTCGTAAGCCAGATTCACGATTCAGGACGTCAACGACCGCGAAAATCTCATTAGCGAACTCGGTACCTGTACCACGTCGATCACCGACCTCGTCTAGCTGCTGTGATG
This sequence comes from Cutibacterium sp. 37298, assembly GCF_023838685.1. NCBI lineage: Bacteria > Bacillati > Actinomycetota > Actinomycetes > Propionibacteriales > Propionibacteriaceae > Cutibacterium > Cutibacterium sp. 37298. Next base: position 173,386 of record NZ_JAJNRJ010000002.1, on the reverse strand, counting down.
CGCTCACCGCCGTCGTCATGCCCGATTCACCGTCCGCGAATTAGACGCCGAGGGCTCCTCGGCAAGCGATGAGAGGAAGCGGTCGACGGTCGCCTGGACGCGCTGGTCGTCTTGTAGGGACTCCCCCACGATCCGACTGGCCAGGGTGGTCGCAAGGCCGCCGATCTCGGCACGCACCTCGCGCACCGCCTGATCGCGCTCGGCCTGGATTTGAGCGTTGGCGCGCTCGGTGATCCGATCGGCCTCTTCCTGGGCGTTGGCACGCATCTCCGCAATAATCTGTGCTCCCTGACTCTTCGCGTCATCACGTATCTGGGCAGCCTCATCGCGCGCGCTGGCCAGCTGAGCCTGGTACTTCTCAAGAGCCGCTTTAGCCTCAGCCTGAGCCTTCTCAGCCCTCTCAATTCCACCTTGAATCGTCTCGGTGCGCTCCTCATAAAGCTTCTCGAAACGGGGAACAACCGCCTTGGCGATGAGCCACGTGAGGAGCAACACAAGGATGACTCCGACGATGATCTCGACGGGATACTCAGGAGCAAGCGGCCCAAGATCCATCTCGAGGATGTTCATACGTCCGGGCTCACTTAACGATGAAGGCGAGGACGAAGCCGAACAGCGCAAGGGCTTCAACCACAGCGAAGCCAATGAACGCCGTCGTCATCATGGCCGGACGAGCCTCAGGCTGACGAGCGGTGCCATTAATGACGGCAGCGAAGATCCACGCCACGCCGAGAGCCGGGCCGAGGGTGGCCAGACCGTAGCCGAGGGAGTTTAGCGAGCCTCCGATGAGCATGGGAACCATGGTGTGTCCTTCCGGATTGTGCCCCTTACGGGGCGTTGTCTTCGTCGCCGATCGGTTTGCCGACGAGGTTCTAGGGGGTGGACGTGCTGTCAGTGCCCCTCAGAAATCGAGGATGCTACATACTGAGCCGACAGCACGGTAAATACGTAGGCCTGCAAGAAGCCCACAAACAACTCCAGCGCAAAGAGCGCGAAACTAAGGATCATAGAAAGACCGCCAGCAGCGTTGTACATGATGTTGGACGGGTAGGTGAGGAGGAATCCGCCACCTACCACAAAGATCATGATGATGAGGTGGCCGGCAAACATGTTGGCAAACAGTCGCAGCGACAGGGTCAGCGGCCGAGTGATGAAGTTCGATAGGAACTCCAGCGGGATGATGAGCCACCACAGGTACCAGGGCACACCAGGAGGCAGCATCGAATCCTTGAGATAGCGAATTCCCTTGGTTTTAAACCCAGCGATGACGTAAACGAACCAGGACACGATCGTAAGGCCGTAAACGTACCCGGCATGGGAGAAAGTCGGGAACATGAAGACGAACAGTTCACCGAACCAGTTGTTGATGAGGATAAAGCTGAAGAGGGCAACCAGATACGGCAACCACGGCTCGAATCCATGGCCAATGGTGTCTCGCACCAGGGAGTTACGGATGAAGTTGTAGCAGTACTCGCCAAAGACCTGACGCTTGCCTGGTACAACCTTGAGGCCGCGGCTCATCCATACCCAGAAGGCGATGACAACAAGAAATGCAATGATCGCTTGCCAGAACGGCTTGTCCATCCACGCCACACCGAAGGTCCCACCGAACTTGAAGTCCTCAAGCCCTGGAGTGTGAAACTCCAGAGGAGACACGATCCCGCTCACTGACCCTCCCGGTCGTTGCTCTGGTCGGGCACGATCCCGTAGCGCTTAACAATGAGATAGACGCTCGCTGCAAAGCCGACGATCATGCCGACGACAAAAATCCACACTTGATGGAAGTGGCTTGACAGCAGCCAGCCGATGCCACCATAGAACAGCATGCCCGCTAAGACATAGCTCAAAACGCCCCAAGCGTCGCCGTCACTGGACGGCGCGGAGCTGGTACTCGTTCGCGTCATTGAGTTCGTGCTCATGTCTTTGCTGACTTTAGCAGCCATAACCCCACTAGTACTCATCGACCACCGCCATCGGCCTGACGACACTCGGTATCGGCCGGATCGTGATCTTCATAAATTCGCTGTGGCTGCCAACTAGCTAGGACCACGCCGACAGTCCAGGCCAGTGCGGACCCGATTATTGCTAATGCACATGGAAGCGGAACAAGCCCAGTGCGGTACTCGGATACCAGAGCCCCAAGGCCGCCCAGAACACTAACTTGGATGACGAACAGTCCAACGCCGAGAAGCCAGGAGCCGCTCCGGTTGAGCAGATGAACGCCACGGCCGCACGCCAAAAACGCCACGGCCACGACGGTGCCAGCTAGACCACTAAAAGCTGTCGGTACGCGGGGTCGAACCATGACGGTCAGCACTAAGGTCACAAGCAGGCCGGTCACTGTAGCCCATAGCAGCCCACTGCGATAAACACGCGACACGACACGAGATATCACCGGCGCACGACGGTCAACGCAGGCATGGCTCGTGGCGAGACGTGCCATCTCATCATCCCTCCCCGTGATCATGGCCGTTGATTCTCGTGGTGAATACGCAGGGCATCTGAACTCGGCAACGCGACGCTGTGAGTCGAGTGGCGGTATACCTGCTGAGGATGTCCTCGGTGAGAAAGGTAACACATGACGCGTAACGACGTTATCATCTCAGGCCTGGGCGGCTGGGTGATGCGAATTCGCCATGGTGAGGAGGACGCACACTCCGAGTCCCGTCACCACGATTACGACCGCCCACCATGTTTGTTCCAGGCCAATAAACACAGTCCCAAAGGTGAGCACGGTGGTCCATAGATACATCAGCAAGACAGCCCGCATGTGAGAATGGCCTCGTTGCAATAAACGGTGATGAAGGTGTTGCTTGTCCGCGACGAAGAACCACGTCCCTCGCCATGTCCTCCGGATATAGCCCATGACAAGGTCCAGAAAGGGGATGGCCAGCACCATCAGCGGCACGACGATTGGCAAGTAAGCGGGGACCAATCCGCCGCCCCGTGCTGTCAGAGCCGTCGAATCGATCTGTCCGGTCAACGAGATCGTCGAGGTAGCTAGCAATAAGCCAAGTAGCAGAGCTCCGGAATCACCCATGAACATCCTCGCGGGATGCCAGTTATGAGGCAGAAAACCGAGACAGGCGCCCGCCGTCGCAGCTGTAATGAGACTGGTAGTCGTCGCAACGACAAAGTCCTGTTCGTGAGCCAGTAGGTAAGTGTATGAGAAGAAAGCCAAGGACCCGATGGCCACCACACCGGATGCCAGGCCGTCAAGTCCATCAATGAAGTTCACCGCATTGGCGCACAGCACAATGAAGAACACCGTCACCAAGATCGACGTAGGCGTCCCCAAAGCAATGATGGAATTCGGCAGCGGGATCCAAAACATTCGCACTCCACCCGTGACGACGATGCCGGCTGCTAGCACCTGGCCAGCTGCCTTGGCCAAGGCAGGAAGGTCGAGCAGGTCATCGACGACACCTACAGCGCAGATCACCACACCAGCCAGACAGATCGTCAACGCATCGTCAGCAACCAAAAGATGGCGGCCCAGGAAAGGCATATTGCGGGCCAGCAGACATGCCAATGCCACTCCCCCCAGCATGGCCACCCCGCCAAAGTAAGGAACAGGGACGGTATGGACATCCCGTGAACGCACTTTGGCGACAGCTCCCCACCTGAGGGCAGCCTGCCGACACAAGCCAGACAGCAGATAAGTTGTCAAACCCGATGTCAGCATCACCAAGAGGTATTCACGCATGACGAGTGTCAGCCCTCGATCTCTGACTGCGTCGATGTGGCCTCGGTCGGGGCAGCATCAGAACCATGATTTTCGGACGAATCTTGGTCGTTAGTCGGCGGTTCTATCCCGATAACGTCAGGGGCAACCTCGTGGATAGCCTCCAGCGATAGGGCGCCCTGACGCACCACTTTTCCGTCCGTCGTCGAAACGAAATCAATAATCGTCGAAGACTCCCCCACCCGACTTGGACCGGCATCAAGGTAGACAGCCACCTCAACGCCCAACTGATCGGCAGCTTCCTGCGCAGTCAAGGCCGCCGGATGGCCAGACTTATTCGCACTAGAAACGGCAAGCGGCCCGGTCATGCGCAGCAACTCGCGAGTCTGATCCTGGTCAGGGACACGAACAGCAAGAGTGCCGTTAGTTTCACCCAAATCCATGCCAAGAGACTCCTGAGCGCGCAAAACAAGAGTGAGACCCCCAGGCCAATACTTCTCAGCAAGAGCCTTTGCCCCCGCCGGAATGTGCTGGCATAGGGCTGGCAACGCGACAGAATCGCTGACGAGAACTGGCGGCGGCATATCGCGGCCCCGCTCCTTAGCATTGAGCAGACGCTGTACTGCTAAAGCGTTGAGGGCGTCAGCACCAATACCATATACGGTGTCGGTCGGTAGCACGATGCACTCACCATCGGCAATAGCGTCCGCAGCCTGTTCTAGGGCATCTTCACAGGAATCAAGATGAGCAACGTCAAGGATGAACGGGGAAATCCCGGAATCTTCAGCCGCTGCGTCTCCTCTTGGGTCAATGCCGCTGACTGTCGATTTTTCTTCTGCGACCGGCCCGGCCAGCTCATCGATATTGACCATCGTCTGGTCAGTCTCATCCATGGCATCCATCCTTGCACCGTCGGCGAGCCGTGACGAACCTTGGCCTACCTGCCAGGTCATCATGGTCCTCGATCTGCTCCCACATATCGGAAATCGCCATCGCAGCGACAAGCTCCTCACGTTGGGTCTCGTCGTGTTCCATGACGAACAGGCCGCCCGGCGTAAGCAGTTCGGCAGCCCGCCCGATGAGAAGCAGCGGTAGGTCGAGCCCGTCGTCACCAGAGAATAAGGCAAGGTCAGGTTCGTGTTCGGTGACTTCCCCAGGGATAGACGAGGCATCACTACGACGCAAGTACGGCGGATTTGTGACGACGATGTCGAACCGTCGGCCATCGTCAGGTACCCGCAAAGCGTCGCCCGTGAGAACCTCAACTCCGGAGTCGCCCAGGTTGCGTCGGGTCCACATCAGAGCAGCGTCATCCACTTCGACAGCGCTGACCCGGGAACCCGGGACTTCACTAGCCACCGCAAGAGCAATAGCTCCCGTACCGGTGCACAAATCGATCACACTAGGGCAAGCGCCGGACATCACCAATCGTCGAGCCTCCTGGATGGACTGTTCGGCCACCAACTCGGTCTCCAAGCGGGGTATAAACACTCCTGGCCCGACCTCTAGCCGAAGGCCACGGAACCAGGCATGACCGATGATGTACTGCGCTGGTTCCCCACCTCGACGCCGATCCACCATCTGGTTGAAACGATCCTCATCATCAGCATTAACGCTCGTCACACGAATAAGTTGTGACGGTTGGATCCTCAGTGCTCCACATAGCAACATGCGTGCATCTGCTGCCAGGGTCTCCATCCCCGCGGTGGTCAGTTGTCGAGTGGCTCGTGCCAGGAGAAGAGACGGGCTGGGATCTGCCATTAGGATTCTTGACCTTCGGGCCGTTGTGCCATCCGACGCCTCACCTCATCGGCATGGAGCGCGTCTAGAACATCACCTAGGTCGCCAGCCAAAATCTGGTCAAGTTTCCTGGACTTGTACCCAATGCGATGATCCGTCAGGCGATTCTCGGGAAAGTTATAGGTACGCACTCGAGCCGATCTATCGACAGTACGCACCTGGTCTCGACGCATTCGATCATTTTCATCAGCAGCCTGTTGCGCCGCTAAGGCCGCGACTTTTGCCCGCAACATCCGCATCGCTTCCGCTTTGTTCTGCAACTGGCTGCGCTCATTTTGGCAGCTGACGACGATGCCGGTAGACAAGTGGGTAAGACGAACAGCTGAATCGGTGGTATTGACTCCTTGGCCACCTGGCCCCGAAGACCGGTACACGTCAACGCGAATCTCAGCTGGGTCAATATCGACCTCAGTCTCGTCCACATCCGGCATGACAAGGACTCCGACTGCTGAGGTATGAATACGTCCCGACGACTCCGTCACAGGCACCCGCTGCACGCGGTGGACGCCACCTTCATGCTTGAGGTAGCCATAGGCTGGGCGCAATGGAACCCCCGCAACGGCAATCACGACCGTGCGATATCCTCCCAGATCTGTCGGTTCGCTGGTGAGCTCGCGAACGCTCCACCCCACCCGTTCAGCATACCGGATATACATCCGTAAGAGATCAGCAGCAAAGAGGGCAGATTCTTCTCCACCCTCGCCGGAGTGAATCTCGACTAAAGCATCTTCCTGATCCAGGGGGTCAGAAGGGGCAAGTAACTCGGTGAGCTCTGTGCTGGCGAGGTCCAATTGGCCACGCAGCCTCTCAGCTTCCAGCCCGAAAGCGGGATCCTCCTCAGTGAGATCCTCGGCTGCCTCAACGTCGGCCCTTAGCTGGTCGACGCGGTCGGCGACTGACACTACATGGCGAAGGCGTGCATGGCGCTTACCGAGCCTTCCCATAGCGGAGGGGTCCGATAGCACCGCAAAATCGGCCAACTGGGTCTCGATCTCCCGCAGACAACGACGAACTTCGTCAATCGCCTGTTGCGCAGATTCGCTCATGCCCCTCCTGAACAGCGTTGCCTGGGTCGGGTGTTGTACCCCGAAACGAACCATGACGCCGAGCCGCAGCCCGGCGTCATGGTCATAGGTATAGACGACGTCAGTACGTGTAGACGACGTCAGTTCTTTTTGCCATAGCGGCGCTCGAACCGGGCAACGCGGCCACCAGCGTCAAGAATCTTCTGCTTGCCGGTGTAAAACGGGTGGCACTTCGAGCAGACGTCAGCATTAAGGGTGCCGGACTGCGAAGTGCTGCGGGTAGTGAAGGTGTTCCCACAGGTGCACACCACGGTCGTCTCGCGGTAATCGGGATGGATTCCCTGCTTCATGTTGTGATCTCCTTATCAAACGCGCTCCGGGTCGCCCGACATGGTAGGAACGGGCGTGAACCGGAACCGGCGCGTCAGTTTACCCCTGACGGCCAGCCACGGTCCACTTGACGACATCAATCCTGGTTCGGGGTCGTCTTGGAAATGGTGTACAAGAACTCCACGTTCGTCTGGGTCTTACGTAGCCGCGAAAGCATCATTTCGAGAGCCTGGGAGCCTTCCAGACCAGACAGCACTCTGCGCAGCTTCCACATAATCGCTGTCTCCTCGCGCGATAGCAGCAACTCCTCGCGACGAGTACCGGATGCGTCAACGTCGATAGCAGGGAACAGCCTCTTATTGGCAAATTCGCGACGGAGCCGCAACTCCATATTGCCAGTGCCTTTGAACTCCTCGAAGATCACCTCGTCCATCTTCGACCCGGTCTCAACCAGAGCGGTGGCGAGGATCGTCAGGGACCCACCGTGTTCGATATTACGAGCAGCGCCAAAGAACTTCTTCGGCGGGTACAGAGCAGCTGAGTCGACACCACCGGAAAGGATCCGACCGGAAGCAGGGGCAGCCAAGTTGTACGCACGTCCCAGACGAGTGATGCCGTCCAGCAAGATGACGACGTCGTGACCAAGCTCCACGAGACGTTTGGCACGCTCGATGGCCAGCTCGGACAGCTGAGTATGGTCGTCAGCAGGGCGGTCGAAAGTCGATGCGACGACCTCGCCGCTGACAGTGCGCTGGAAGTCAGTGACCTCCTCGGGGCGCTCGTCGACCAACACCACCATGAGGTGAACTTCGGGGTTATTGCGAGTGATCGAGTTTGCGATCGATTGCATGATCATCGTCTTGCCAGCCTTTGGAGGCGAAACGATGAGACCGCGCTGGCCTTTACCAATCGGACTGACGAGATCGATGATCCGCCCAGTCATGTTTTTGGGGTCGTCCTCGAGACGCAGACGTTCCTGCGGATACAGCGGAGTGAGCTTAGAAAACTCCGGACGCTGCTTCATCTGCTCGGGATCAACACCATTAACCTGCTCGATTTTGACCAGCGGCGCGAACTTTTCACGCCTCTCCCCTTCGCGATGAGCACGCATCTGACCGACGATGACGTCGCCTTTGCGCAGGCGGTGCCGACGCACTATAGCCATCGAGACATAGGCATCATTGGCACCAGGAAGATATCCCGAAGTGCGCACAAAGGCATATTGGTCACGAATGTCGAGGATGCCCGAGCACGGGACAAGGACGTCGTCCTCACGCACATTCGGTTCTGAATCGGAGTAGCGGTCGTTAGAACGTTTGCGACGGTTTTGACGGTCACGCTGGCGACGGCGGCGAGAACGTCGCCCGCCATTGCCGTATTCCGAGAACCGACCGTACTCGTCGTCGGAATCGACAGAAGAGTCGTTGTTGTGATCATGTTGAGGGCCACGATCGGACTGGTTGCGTTCACCGCGTTGACCGCGAGACAGCGCTTCAAGCCGGGCACCAACCTCGTCGTTGATGTTGCTGTCGCCAGAATTGCTGTTGAAATTTTCTCGTGAGGTATTGCGGGCTCGTCGTCGAGGTGAATCGCCTCGACGACTGCGGTCACTGCGCTCACGGCCCGGGCGATCAGCTCCGCCATCCTGCTGACCCGGATCTTGGTCGTCAGGTTTCTTGGCTGTTTCCGCTTGTTTCTGAGCCTCGGCGGCGTCGAGTAGGTCGCCTACCGACGGAGTTTTCTTCCCCCCTGCAGATTTATTGAATTCGGAGTCCTCAGAAGCCTCCGCGCGACGGCGTCGCTGGGTGCGCTGTTGCCGGCCCTCATCACTAGAAGTACCGGATTCCTGACCGCGATTCTGACGCTCAGCTGGCCTCCCGACTCCCGGATATCCCCCTTCAGAGATAGCCGCGATGAGGTCAGCCTTGCGCATACCACGAGCTCCCTTAATTCCCATCTGAGTAGCGATAGAACGAAGCTCGGGGAGCAACTTAGTGGACAGATCCAAGGATCCATCCGGCTGTGAGGTTTGAGTCACGTAAGTCCCTTCGAACTGCCCCGGCCGGTATAACGTCCGGTGGGCGCGGTTTCATCGGGCCTGCCGTCGGAATCGACTATAGGTCGGGCGGCTGACACCACGGAAACCGAACGGTTTGCGGAGCAGGGTCCTCCGGCCGTGGTGTGGCGTTCGAGGCCCTCGAACGCCGAAGACATGGTCCCCAGGGACAAGACTGTGACGCCGGGATCACGAGACGATCGTCAGTGGGGATTTGCGCACGTCCAGCGCGCTACATCACTACTATAACGCACATACCGGATCGTGTTCATACCGAGGATCAGAAGAAATGGGCCCCTTCACCAAGAACTAGGTCATGTGCCACGAACCCGGCAGTATCGACGTCAGACACCTTCTCGAGTTGGTCACGGCTCCCCAGGGCCAGAACGGTAGGCCCCGCGCCAGAAATGACAGTGGCGACGCCACGTCCGCGCAATCTATCCGTGAGCGCTGCCGATTCCGGCATAAGAGCGCGCCGGTATGGTTGGTGGATCCAGTCCTGAGTTGCCGCCAAGAGATGTTCAGGTGAGGTTGTCAGGGCAGTGACAAGCAGTGACGCCGCCAGGACCTGATGGACCGCGTCAACGCGGTCGACCTGTTCGGGAAGCACCTGACGAGCCAAGGCCGTTGGTACGAGGCGATCGGGAACATATACCCGAAACATAATGGACGGGTTGACAGTCAAGCCGATGTGGTTGACGGCCTCGCCATCGAGCCACGCCAACTGCGCACCCCCGAGGATCGCGGGAGCGGCATTGTCCGGATGACTCTCGATAGCAGCAGCCATCGCCAGAAGCGCACTGCGATCCAGCGGGAACCCAGGGCGGGCCAGCCCCCAAGCCAATGCCAACCCGGACACGACGGCCGCAGCCGACGATCCCAGACCTCGGCTTTGCGGAATGGAGTTGATAGCGGTCAGATGCAACCCAGCATCAGGGTGGGGATAGCCCAGCTCCACCAAACCCTGGCGCAACGTCGCCATCACGAGGTGGGATTCGTCATGGGGAACCGTGTTAGCCCCTTCCCCTGTCACGTCGATCATCACCCCGGGACGATCGAGTACCTCGACACTAACCTCATCCCATAGATCCAGAGCTAAGCCGATACAGTCATAACCGGGACCGAGGTTCGCAGAAGTAGCGGGAACACGCACCCGCACGCTGTTGTCCATCGTCAATTCCTCAGGAACAGAAGTCCAACAAAGCGGCAACCTGGTCAGTCGAAGCTTCCACAGCCTCGGTTGACAAGGTAGTGCGGCTCAATGCAGTGTCAATGTCTTTCAGACCGTTTCCAGTTACCGTGACGACGATGCGCAGTCCAGGATCCAGGCGTCCCTCGGACTTCAACTTGAACAAACCTGCCACTCCGGCTGCCGATGCCGGTTCAACAAAAATGCCCTCTCGAGCAGCTAGGAAGGCCTGGGCGTCAAGAATTTGCTCGTCCGTGACAGCGTCGATGAGCCCCTCCGACTCGTCTCGAGCGGCCAACGCCAGCTTGCCGGAGGCCGGACGACCGATACGAATGGCGGTGGCTACCGTTTCCGGGTCATTAACGTCGTGGCCCAGCACCAGGGGGGCTGCGCCAGCGGCTTGGAATCCGAACATCCGCGGCGTGTGGCTGGCAGGACCGTCCGCTACGTACTCGCGGTAACCCTTCCAATACGCGGTGATATTGCCTGCGTTGCCCACCGGAAGAGCGTGGATATTAGGAGCGTCACCAAGAACGTCAACGACCTCAAAGGCGGCAGTTTTCTGTCCCTCGATGCGGTACGGATTGATCGAGTTCACCAAGGAGACCGGGAAATTCTCGGCCAGCTCGCGGGCAATACGCAGGCAATCGTCGAAGTTGCCGAGAACCTGGATGATTCGACCGCCATGGACAACAGCCTGGGCGAGTTTGCCAGCTGCAATCTTGCCCTGGGGAAGGAGCACGACCGGAGTCATGCCGGCTCGGGAGGCGTAAGCCGATGCCGAGGCAGAGGTATTACCGGTAGAGGCACACACCACGGCTTTCGAGCCGTCGGCAAGGGCTTTCGTCATAGCCATCGTCATGCCACGATCCTTGAACGATCCGGTCGGATTGGCCCCTTCAACTTTAATCCATACCGTCGCGTCAAGCTCGGTGCCCAATCGTGGGGCAGGCACCAACGGGGTCGCCCCCTCCCCCAATGTCACGATCTGGTCAATTCCGTCCATAGGGAGACGATCTCGATAGGTTTCAATCACGCCGAAGAGACGATTCTGCTGGCTCATGATCACATTCCCTCCACTCGGATAACGCGAGGATCGGAGTTAACGTAGTGGTGGCCGGTGAGTTCGTTGACGCACTCGTCGACGTCACATTCTCGGGCTTCGTGAGTGAGGACCTTGAGGGTAGCTGACCATCCATCTGCGCGGTCAGTACCCTCCACTGCAGACTGTTGCACAGTCTGCAAGGACACACTGTGGCTGGCGAAGATCTTTGCGATTTCGGCGAGCACACCGGGCTCGTCACGAACTTGCAAACGTAGGTGAAACCGGGTGTGGACCTCGGACATGGGCAAGATCGGGAACTCCCCGTAAACGTCCTGAGGCGGACCAGCAACCCCTCGCACGAGGTTACGTGCCACAGTGACGAGGTCTCCCATAACGGCTGATGCCGTGGGAGATCCTCCGGCTCCAGGGCCAAGGAACATGAGGCGTCCGGCTTCACGAGCTTCGATGAACACCGCGTTGAAGGCTCCTGAGACACTCCCCAAAGGATGGGTTGCAGGAACGAGGGCCGGATGGACGCGAGCCGAAATACCGTCGGGGCCGGCCTGGCACACAGCTAAGAGCTTGACGACGCAATCCATGTCACGTGCAGCGAGGATGTCATCTGGGGTGATCTCGGTAATCCCTTCTCGATACACCTGGTCGCCGCGCAACTGAGTATGGAACGCAAGCGACGACAGCAGCGCAGCCTTAGCCGCAGCGTCATAACCCTCCACGTCAGCCGTCGGATCGGCCTCGGCATACCCTTGAGCCTTCGCCTGGGCAAGGGCTTCATCGAACCGGGCACCCGTACTCGTCATTTGGTCGAGGATGTAGTTGGTCGTGCCATTGACGATGCCCATAACACGAGTGATTTGATCTCCGACAAGAGACTCGCGCAGCGGGCGGACGATCGGAATTGCCCCGGCTACCGCAGCTTCGTAGTACAGATCGACGCCGTTACTCTCGGCCACAGCGTGTAACTCAGTCCCGTGAGCTGCCAACAGGGCCTTATTCGCCGTCACAACGGAGTGCCCCTTGCCGAGGGCAGCTGTCAGGAGCTGACGGGCAGGGTCGATGCCACCGATGAGCTCGATGACGATATCCACATCGTCCCGGTTAACGAGCACTGTGGGATCATCGGTAAAAAGACGCGAGTCAAGGCCCTGGCGCGGGCGATCAGGATGGGCGACAGCAATACCAGCGAGCTCGACCTGCCGCCCCACTCGAGCGGCGATATCCTCCGTCCTCGATTCAATCATCCGGGCCACCTGGGACCCCACAACCCCGCACCCCAGCAAGGCCACGCGTATCGGCTGGGCTGACGCGGAATCGGTGGTATTCGTCATCTCTTCCTCATCTCGTTGTTGTCAGCTGATGAAAGCTCACAGATAGTGCGTAATAGGATTCTTCGATGCGTTACGGGCATGGCACCTCGGCACGGATCGGCCCTGGATCGAGAGCAAGGAGGTCGTCGATGTTCTCCCGGCGCAACAGCACCAACACACCCCGGTCCTCGTTGACGCTCACGACCGCCGGACGCGGTACATGGTTATAGTTGGAAGCCATCGACCTTGAGTAGGCCCCGGCTCCGGGCACCGCTATGACATCCCCTGGGGAGACATCACCGGGCAGGTAGACGTCGCGCACCAAGATGTCTCCGGCCTCACAGTGCTTGCCCACAATGCGGCACAGCACCGGCGCCACTTCCGAAGTCCGGTTGGCGATAACAGCCGAGTACTCTGCAGCGTACAGGGCAGGGCGAATATTGTCGCTCATCCCGCCATCGACGGAGACGTACATTCGCTGGGCACCAGTATCCAGGTCGACTGGTTTCACGGTGCCGACGGTGTATAGGGCCATCGTCGTCGGCCCTACAATGGCACGGCCGGGCTCCAGAGAAATATGGGGAACCTCCATACCCCTTCCCCGGGCTTCAACGGTGACGATCTCGCGAAGGGCCCCAGCTAAGCTTTCGACGGTGGCCGGAGAATCTTGACTGGTGTAGGCAATACCGAACCCACCGCCAAGGTCGAGTTCGGGGAGGGCGCTCCCGGTGGCCTGATGGAACTGCTCGAGAAGCTTCATAGTGCGACGAGCCGCCACCTCGAAACCAGCGGTATCGAAGATCTGAGAACCGATGTGGGAGTGGACGCCTAGCAGGTCGATGGCGTCACTGGTGTGGCACCTCACCATGGCAACCATCGCGGCGCCATTGGTAATTGAGAAACCAAATTTTTGATCCTCGTGGGCAGTGGCAATGTATTCATGAGTATGCGCTTCGACACCTGCAGTTACTCGTACCATGACGCGGGCATGCCAGCCGTTTTCCCGACACAATTGCTCGATGCGCATGATTTCATCTAGGGAGTCGACGATGATCCGCCCGACTCCGACGCTAAGAGCCAATTTAAGCTCGTCAATTGACTTGTTATTCCCGTGCAACCCGATCCGGGCAGGATCCATCCCACCTTGCAGGGCTGTTATGAGCTCGCCGCCGGTGCATGTATCTAGGAACAGACCCTCCTGGTCAATCCATGAGGCGATCGTGCGGGTCAAAAAAGCTTTCCCGGCGTAGTAGACGTCCCACTCGGAAAAAGCGTCACGGAAGGCCCGTGCCCGCTGCCGGAGGTCGGACTCGTCAAGCACGTACAGAGGCGATCCGTATTGCGACAACAGCTCGGTGACGGTCACCCCGGCCACCTCAACGATTCCATCGTCATCACGATCAGTCGATGCTGACCAGAGCGCAGGGTCCAATGCGTTAACGTCATCAGGCAAGGTCAGCCACTGCGGACCGGCAGCTGCGACGTCGGCGTGGACCGAGCCGGCAACGTGCATGTGCGTCATGGTTACACCTTGCCAGAGGCCACCGACACGATCGCAGAGTGTCCATGCTCGCGATCTTGAATGGCGAGCAGCCCACCGGTGCGCTAAACTCCACAGGTGGTCGGGGCCTTCGGGCCTGTCGGCTCCCGTAGCTCAGGGGATAGAGCACCGCCCTCCGGAGGCGGGAGCGAGGGTTCGAATCCCTCCGGGAGCGCTCGAGCTATATCCTTAGCGGCGTACCTGGATTTATCAGGTAGGGTGTCAGTTCGTGCCATTTCGTGACGCCAAAACCGCTCGCCAAGGATCCCGAGCTGCGCTGTTTTCTGCGGCAGGTGCCATCGTGCTGTGGACAGTGGGTCGACTCGTCATGCTTCACGTCTTTATCCAGCCGTCATCGAACTACATCACGGGTGACCTCCGGTACTACCTGTGGTGGATGTCGAGCGGACAACCAGATTCGTCCGTCCTGCCGGAATACCCGCTGCCTGTTGTGTGGTTCATGCGAACCCTCTATTGGGCCGGAGGCGACACCTACTTCCCTATGGCCTTTTCAATGACGATGCTGCTACTCGACGCCATCCTCGCAGTGGCGATGTGGCATGACGGCCATCGCGCGGGGGCGCTGTGGTGGATCGTCCTGGTGCCCTTCCTTGGGCCGATCATGTGGAATCGCTTCGACATGGTTCCTGCAGTCTGCATGGGACTGGCAGCCTTGTGGTACCGACGCCATCCGGCAGCCTGCGGCGCCATGATCGCATTAGGTGCCGCGACAAAATTATGGCCTGCCCTCCTCATCTTGCCCATGATCTCCCGACATAGAGCTGCCGTGCGGCGTCTCATCGCCTTCGCTATCACTGGTTTTGGGCTCGCCCTGGCATCACTTCTCGCGGGCGGCTGGGAGCGTCTCGTCTCACCGCTGACGTGGCAGTCCGGCCGCGGCCTGCAGATCGAATCGGTGCCCGCCACTATTCCGATGCTCCACTATTTCCGCAACCCTCACGGCGACCACACCGTCAGGATGTCGAGCTATAACGCATACGAGATCTTCGGCCCAAGCGTGGCTAGCTGGAAGTCCATCTCCACCGGCCTCATGGTGCTCGCGGTCGCCCTAGCCATCGGTTTGGCCGTTGTCTCGTGGCACCGAAACGGCCTTGATCACCGGACCGCTGTCATGGCAGACCTCGTCATCATTGGCGCCCTCATCGCGGCTAACAAGACCCTGTCTCCACAGTATTTCATTTGGTGGGCCGCTCCGACTGCAATGATCCTGGATCGTGTCTCGGCCGAGGCCAAGGACCCTGGTGATTCCGACGCCCTATCCTGGGCACGCACGTGGTGCTGGATCGTCGCCGTGCTGATGGCCGTCACCACCTTCATGACCCAGCAGGTGTACCCACTGCACTACCAAAAGATCCTCGGGGGTTCATCAAGTACCGGCTGGTTGCTCGTCAGTCGCAACATGCTGGTCGTCATGACCTTTGCGGCGTGCATCGCAACGTTGATGGCAAGCCTTCGTATGCACGTGACCGCACAGCCGACCGTAACGCCAGCGAGACCGCGTCACGCCGCACTTAATGAACGGTGATTTATATCACATTTTGGGGATTGGCGCCAGTTGTTCCCCGATATGTCTAAATTGTTGGGATGACACGGCTAATCCGGCTACCATCATCACGTCTGGGTCGATAAACACAGACAGAGCAGCGCAGCTCGAAGGGCCTGTCTAAAGGTTCCGCGAGCGCTCGAGACGACGGTTTGACGGAAGAAGGCAGTGGTGAGTCCCGCCCCACACGACAAGTCCAACAACTCTCCTGATTTTGGAGCCAACAACTGGCTCATCGAAGAGATGCGTGACCAGTATCAGAGTGATCCGAATTCGGTCGATCCGGCCTGGGCTACGTTCTTTCGCAAGGAGGCAGTCGAGTCCACCGACTCGGTGACTAAATCTGCCGCTAAGGATGTCCCAGGCGCGTCGGCCCCCAAGCCTGCGACGAAGCCGCAGCCTGTTCCTGCTGCGAAACCTGCGCCCATCACAGCCCCGAAGCCCCAAAAGCAGCCTCCGCGTCCTCCCATGTCCGCAGACGCACCGCGACATAGCGCCAAGCTCGAGACTGTTGAGCCGACGGTAACGAAAATGAAGGGTGCGCCGATGCGCACCGCCAAGAATATGGATCAGTCGCTAACCATGCCGACAGCCACGACGGTACGTGACGTACCGATGCAATTGGTCATCGAGCAGCGCACCATGATCAACTCCTTCCTTAAGAAGGCCAAAGGCGGCAAGGTTTCCTTCACCCATATCCTGGCTTATGCCATGGTCCAGGCCCTCAAAACGGTGCCCGCCATGAACAATGCATATGCCGAGATTGACGGTAAACCGCACCTCATCGAAAACCATCAGATCAACCTCGGCATGGCCATCGACGTCGTTGCCTCGGATGGATCGCGCAAGCTGGTTGTGCCTGCTATCAAGGGCGCCGAGCAGATGGACTTCCTTGATTTCTGGCGAGCTTACGAGGAGATCGTCCGAAAGGGGCGCACTAATGAGCTGACCGTCGACGATTTCAAGGGGGTTACCGCCTCCCTGACGAACCCGGGTGGCTTTGGCACCAATCACTCCATCGCTCGCCTCATGCCTGGCCAGGGCATGATCCTCGGGGTTGGATCGATTGACTATCCCGCCGCCTACCAGGGCAACTCTCCCACTCGAATAGCGGAGTTGGGTATCTCCAAGGTGACGACGCTCACCTCTACCTACGACCATCGCATCATCCAGGGCGCTCAGTCCGGAGAATTCCTGCGACGCATGCATCAGTTGTTGCTGGGAGCTGACCGCTTCTATGAGGACATCTTCGAGTCACTGCGCATCCCCTACGCCCCGGTTCAGTGGGCAAGTGACCGTCTTGCTAATCGCGCTGATCAGGTAGGAAAGCAAGCTCGCGTCATCGAACTCATCGATGCGTGGCGTCGTTTCGGACATCTATCGGCTGATCTCGATCCCATCGAGTACCGGCCGCGGTTCCACCACGACCTCATGCTCAACAGCCACGGGCTGACGCTGTGGGACTTCGACCGTACCTTCCCGATCGCGAACTTCGCTGGTCAGCGCCGTGCCACGATGTCCTTGCGCGAGATTCTCACGATCTTGCGTGACTCGTACGCCTCGAAGATGGGCATCGAGTACATGCACATCGCCGACTATGAGCAGCGCAAGTGGTTCCAGGACCGTTTCGAGAAGGAGCATCAGCCGCTCTCTCGGAAGATGCATTTGCAGATCCTCGACCAACTCAACGAGGCCGAGATCTTCGAGACCTTCTTGCAGACCAAGTTCGTCGGTCAGAAGCGTTTCAGCCTGGAAGGCGGCGAGTCCGCCATCGTCTTGCTGGCAGCCCTATGCAATCGCGCAGCTGACGATGGTCTCAACGAAGTCTGCATCGGCATGCCGCACCGTGGCCGTCTCAATGTGCTAGCCAACATCATCGGGAAATCCTACGGACAGATCTTCCGTGAATTCGAAGGCAATGCCGAGCCGGTGAATTCTCAGGGGTCCGGTGACGTTAAGTACCACCTCGGTGATGAAGGCCAGTTCACCGCAGCCTCGGGTAACACCATCAAGGCATCTGTCGCCGCCAATCCCAGCCACCTCGAGGCAGTCGATCCGGTTCTCGAAGGTATCTGTCGTGCCAAGCTTGACGCCCTCGGCAACCCCGAAGGTTTCCCGGTACTGCCCATTCTCATGCACGGTGACGCTGCATTCGCGGGTCAGGGTGTCGTCTACGAAACCCTGCAGATGAGCCAGCTTGGGGGCTACCGCACTGGCGGCACCATTCACGTCATCGTCAACAATCAGGTTGGCTTTACCACTTCCCCGCGCGACGGTCGTTCCTCAACCTACTGCACCGATGTCGCTAAGGCTGTTGGCGCACCGGTCCTCCACGTCAACGGAGACGACCCGGCATCGGTGGTCCACGCGGCTCGTATCGCCTACGAGTACCGCCAGACCTTCCATCGCGATGTCGTCGTTGACGTGGTGTGCTATCGCCGGCGCGGCCATAACGAGGGTGACGATCCGAGCTTCACACAGCCGCACATGTACGGCCTCATCGCTGAAAAGCGCTCGACCCGCAAGCTCTACACCGAGAGCCTCATCGGTCGTGGCGATATTACTACCGAGGACGCCGAGGCTGTGATGACAAAGTTCCGCTCTCGTCTGGAGACAGTGTTCAAGGAGGTTCGCGAGGCCACCTCAACGCCTGAGCCCTATAGCGGTGTGCCAGACTACCCGGTCAAGCACAGTGGCCTGCACCAGACCAAGGTCGAGCCTGACACAATGGAGGCTGTCGCCAGGGCTCATGAGAATCTGCCAGAAAGCTTCAATGCTCACCCCAAGGTCGCCCCACAGATGACACGGCGCGCCAAGCATATCCGTGAGGGCGGTATTGACTGGGCCACCGGAGAGATGATCGCATTGGGCTCCCTTCTGCGTGATGGCGTACACGTCCGTCTAGCTGGTCAGGACAGCCGCCGCGGCACCTTCTCCCAGCGTTTTGCGGCGCTGGTAGATCACGAGACCGGTGAGTTCTACGTCCCGGTTAACCACCTCGGAGGTGAACAGGCGCACCTCGACGTCTTCGATTCTCCGCTTAACGAGTACGCAGCGATGGGATTTGAGTACGGCTACTCTGTTGCCCGTCCGGATTCTCTGGTGTTGTGGGAAGCCCAATTCGGCGATTTCACCAACGGTGCTCAGACGATCATCGATGAGTTCATCGCCTCGGCTGGCTCCAAGTGGGGTCAGAAGTCGGGAGTCGTGCTGCTGCTGCCGCACGGTTACGAAGGTCAGGGGCCTGATCACTCGTCGGCCCGTCTGGAGCGCTTCCTCAATCTATGCAGTGAAGACGCTTTGGCCGTCTGCCAGCCCTCGACCCCGGCAAGCTACAGCCATTTATTGCGTCAGCACGCGTACGTCAATATGCATCGTCCAGTCGTTATCGCAACGCCGAAATCGATGCTGCGCAACAAGATGGCGACCTCGGATCCCGAAGAGTTCACCACCGGTAGGTGGCGTCCTGTTCTACCCGACCCATCGATCACCGATCCGACGGCCGTTACGAGGATTATCTTGTGCTCTGGCAAGGTGCGGTGGGAGCTGGTCAAGCAACGTAAGGCCGCCAGTCTTGACGGACAGCTCGCCATCATCCCGATGGAGCGTCTCTACCCGCTACCAGTCGACGAGTTGGCTGAGGTTCTCGCGCCGTACACCAACGTCACGGATGTTCGCTGGGTCCAAGAAGAGCCAGAGAACCAGGGCGCCTGGTACTACATGCTGACCCACCTGCCCCAGGCCATGTCGGAGAAGCTGCCAGGATTCTTTGATGGGTTAGTCGGCATCACCCGCCCACCGTCTTCAGCTCCTTCGGTGGGACAGCATAGCGTCCACATCCGTGAAGAGCAGGAGTTGCTCGAGAAGGCTATGGCCTGAGCGACCTGACGACATACACTACGGCGCCATCTCTCACCAGATGACGCCGTGGTGCATGATGGGGCCATGTATTTTTACCGACAGAGGTATCGAGGAACTAGAAGACCGTCGTGGAGACGAGGAGATCACCTCCACCTGGCTCGCCGACGAGTTGCGTCACTTCGTCGACCTCAACCCCGAATTTGAGGTTCCCGTGGAACGCCTTGCTACCTTCCTTGCCAGGCTCGACGACGAAGACGAGTAGCCGGCATACACCACGCAGCAATCGGGTCAGTCTTGGCCAGGTAGCCAAACGTCAGCCTCTAAACCAGGTCCGAGATCGTGGCATTAAAGAAGCGACGATGACTGTTGCGGGGACGATGGCCAAGCCCCAGAACCACGCTGGTCCACCAGAACGCTGCGTCGACACCAACACCACGAGATGCAACAGGCCGCTTGCCACGAGCAATCCCTGAGCCGAAGACCGGCCTTTGATGGCTAGCCATCCGACCAGGGCGACGAGACCCGCATAGATCATGAGCATGGTCCCGACCCCAGCACCGAAGATATCGCGGCCCGACACCATTACTCTGATGGCCACAATGAGTAAAACCATCGTGCTGATCCAGGTCCCAGCCGCGGAAACCAACACGGCCGCGGGGACCCTGCCATGACTCACAGACGATCGCACATCGTGTTCACTTGACGGAATCATGGTTTTACTCCTGCGCAGATGGACCAACGACGTATCATAATCGGACTGGCTGCGGACTCCTCATAGCGTGCTCGCCTGGACCAACGTGCATTGCGTCCGAGCGATTCGCGCGAGGATGTTCGTCCTACGGCGGATGCCCTTGCCAAAGTATTCGCCGGTTGCCAGACTTTCATGGCTACCTGCCGCATAGTCACTTCGTCGGCTATGCGGCACCACGGGTTATCCGCCCGCATTTATCACACGTGCCCTGGGTTGCGCCGGGGAGAAGGAGTCGAAGAGGCATGGACTGGCGCCACAGGGCTGCCTGCCTGAGTGAGGATCCCGAGCTGTTCTTCCCGATTGGAAACACTGGCCCGGCCCTTGCCCAGATCGAGGAGGCGAAGAAGGTCTGTGCCCGGTGCGAGGTTCGCGCCGAGTGCTTGGCCTGGGCTCTGGAGGCCGGCCAGGACCACGGTGTGTGGGGCGGCATGAGCGAGGACGAGAGGCGCGCTATCAAGCGTCGTCAGTCCCGCTCCCGCGTGCGTCGTTCCTGACCTGCTCACAGTTCTCCGCTCGTCGGTGGTCACAGCCGCTGGAGCGGGATAACGAGCCTGGCACAGGTTCCGACCCGGTCGGAGTTGTCCTCGAGGGTGAACGTGCCACCGAGGTCCTGCATCAACGTCGTCACGATCGACAATCCCAGCGAGCTGCGGTGGTTATCTAGCGAAAACCCTTCTGGCAGTGGCTTACCGTCACTGACAATGTCTACAACAAGGGCGTCATCGGTACGGTGCGGCCGCACGATGACATTCCCAGAGGATGAATCCAAGCTATGTTCGATGGCGTTTTGACATAGCTCTGTCGTCGCCAGCGACAGCGCGGTAGCCGTCTCAGCAGGGACCTCGCCAAAGCTACCCTCCCGCCGGGCTACCACCGACCCGGATGACGCCGCCACATCACCCACCATGTGAAGGATACGGTCAGCAACCTCGTCAAAAGCCACCTGTTCCTCGAAGTTCTGCGAGAGAATCTCGTGGACGACAGCAATGGCCGATACCCTTCCCATGGCCTGTTTCAGGGCATCCTTCGCATCCGAGTTACTCATACGTCGTGACTGCAGCCGCAACAGTGCCGCAACTGTCTGCAAGTTGTTTTTTACCCGGTGATGGATTTCCCTAATCGTGGCATCTTTAGTTACGAGCTGGCGATCTCTGTCCCGCAACTCGGTGAGGTCACGAATAAGGATCAACGTACCGGCCGAAACCTCAACATCGTCAAGCCAGGTCTGTAGCGGAATGACACGGGCCCGCACAGTGGCATCAGAGTTTTCGATATCAGTCTCGGTGAGCCAGCGCCCTTCTAAGTCCAGGGTCAGCGATTGACCGACTTCACGCAGCTTCGGACACAGCTCTCGCACCGTCGGAATGAGGTATTCCCCATCCAAGTCACCGGCAAGGCCTAGACGACGAAATGCCGATAGCGCGTTCGGGCTGGCAAACGTGATCATGCCCGTGGCGGCCACGCGGATCACGCCGTCAGTAACCTTGGGAGCAAGCGCTCGGTCAGAGCCCGGAAACTGCGGGAACCTACCATGATGGAGCATTTCGGAGAGGATATCAGCGATTTCAAGGTAGTTATCCTCGGTGTTACCCGGCGCCCTCACCCCCATCTGATTGGTGTGCCTTTCGACGACAGCGATGACTTCCCCACGACGAACGACCGGGATCGCCCAGATATCAACCGGGATGCCTGCAGACAGTTTGTTATCGCTGGTTTCACACATCTCGGCGCTCATAAAGGCCTCGGTGACCAGGCTCTCGTCATCATAAGCGACAGACTCACCGACGACGTCGTCCTCCAGAGCAGTCGGGCCAGTATCTGGACGCACCTGGGCAACGGCCCAGAATACGTTCGGGTCCCTATCGGGAACCCACAAGATGAGGTCGGAGAACGACGTATCGGCAAGCATCTGCCAGTCGTCGACGAGGTCCTCGAGCCAGGTGATATCGGCGTCGTCGAGACGAGTCCGGTCGGCGACGATGCGGTTAAGGGCAGGCATGCCGTCACTCTAGTGACAGAAATCAACCCAGCTCCAGCTGGTAGCGAGATCAGCAAAAATGAGTGATTCGATTTGGGTCAAGACCGCCCGATACGGCAGAATTGACCGTCGTTGCCGCGCATCCGCGCGGACCCTCCTTCATCAGTAGGGAGGTTTATGACCCCTCAGGAAGGAGAGCGCCATGGGCAAAACTGGTCGTAAGCGTCGTGCGCGTCGTAAGAAGGGCGCCAACCACGGCAAGCGTCCCAACGCTTGAGGTTTGGGATAGTAAGGCCCCCGTCCCTAGGGACGGGGGCCTTACTCGTCGTGCTGACTCCCCCCCATGCTCAGGGACTCACACCGAGCTCAGGCCTGCCAGCGATACGTGACGTGCATTTGCACGAGACGACTCCGCAACTGCATAGGAGCTGCGACGGTGCGGTTGCACCGTTTGAGAGCTCGAGAGACGGCAGCTTCCATATCGGCTTCATCCATGCAACTTTCGCACGCCGCGATGTGACGGCGGAAGGCATCAGCATCGTGCTCACTCATTTCTCCATGGAGGAATTCCTGGAGATGGTCAATGACCCAATAACAGGATTCCTCGTTACCAGCGGACTGGGTCATCGTCATCCCTCCCTTCCTGCTCTACGGGCTATCGCAGAACGACCAAGATCCTCTTCATCTACTTGCCCGGCGCGAGGACCGATCCCTCGAGCGCCTGCGACGTCGACCAACTGTTTACGCAGCTGCTTGCGAGCACGATTTAGCCGACTCATCACGGTCCCGATTGGGGTGCCCATGATTTCAGCGATTTCCTTGTACGCGAAGCCCTCGACATCAGCCAGCAAAACGACCTGGCGGAACTCATCCGACAACCCGTCCAGAGCGTCTAGAATCTGCTGGTCAGGCAGCCCATCTAGGGCCTCCAACTCGGCAGACCGCAAACCGTTGCTGTCATGGGACGCAGCTTTAGCGATCTGCCAATCCTCGACGTCCTGGTCATCTGATGTCTGGGGGCGACGCTGAGCCTTGCGGTACGAGTTGATGTAGGTATTCGTCAGAATGCGATACAGCCAAGCCTTGAGGTTCGTACCAGGTCGGAACTGGTGGAACGAGGAAAAAGCTTTGGCATAGGCCTCTTGGACAACATCTTCGGCGTCAGCCGGGTTGCGGGTCATGCGCAGCGCGGCGCCATAGAGCTGGTCAAGGTATTCGAGGGCGTCACGCTCGAAACGTTGCGCCCTCTGGGTTTTCGTCTCTTCAGCGACGTCGACGGTGCCCGACGCATCCACGCGACGATCCATCCTGTCCTCGGATTCACGTGTGATCATCGTGTGCCAGCTTAGTGCACAGCGTTGGCCCTCGAAAAAGCGAGGCCTCCGCAACGTACGGGGCGCGATAAGCGCAGCGGTCATGGTGCGTCAACACACATGCCAGGCTACTGTATTCCCGCAACTAGTCATCATCTGGCGAAAATTATGCCCAGTTAGCTACCGCAGAAGCCTTCGGCGCGGTAGACATATGTCCATGAGTATCATCCGAGGCTTGGGCCGGACCATGTTCGCCAGTTACTTCATCGTTAAGGGGACGAATTCCGCGATGAAGCCCGATTCCTTCGTGGAAGATGCCGCGCCGGTCGTTGACCGTCTCCTCCCTGTGGTGCAGCACGCGCTGCCGGCGTCTATCAGTGCCTACATTCCTGAGGACACCAAGACCCTGGTCCGCGCCACCGGTGCTGCCCAGGCCTTCGGCGGCCTTGGAATGGCAACCGGCCTTGCTCGTCGCGCTGGCGCCGGCGTCGTTGCTGCAACGATGGTCCCGCATGTGCTCGCCTCTATTCCCGACAAGACCTCACCGAAGGATGAGCGCACTGCCGCCCGTTCCGTCTTGCTGCGCAACGTCGCGTTGCTCGGTGGGGCGATGATGGCCTCCCGCGACACCGCAGGCCACCCCAGCCTGGCCTGGCGCGCCGCCGACACCCAGCGCCGCGTTTCCTCGGCAGCAAGCGGCCAGCGCAAAGCCATTACCTCGTCGGTTGATGGCTTGTCAAAATCGGCCCGTAAGAAGCTGAAGAAGGCCCAGAAGAAAGCCGCTAAGACTCAGAAGAAGGCTCAGAAAAAGGCCAAGAAAGCTCAGAAGAAGATTGCTGACTGACCAGCATCTGTGGAACGCCCCGCGAGCCGAGCGCCTTCTCGCGGGGCGTGTCACGGTCCCGGGGTCAAAGTCCCAGACGAACCGTGCCCTTGTCCTCGCAGCTCTCAGTGACGGGCCTAGCGTCCTTGAGGGCGTTTTGGCATCCCGAGATTCCTATCTCATGTCAGCCGGGCTGCAGCTCCTCGGAGCAGACATCCAGCCCATCGGCCCCGGCTCCGTTCAAGTCATGCCAGGTCTGGCTCATCCGACCGGCCCGATCGAGTGTGGAATGGCCGGTACCGTGATGAGGTTCCTTCCGGTCGTGGCCGCGCTGGTGCCTGGACAGACCCGATTCGTGGGAGACGAGCAAGCCTCTCGACGCCCTATCGCGCCAGTTCTCAATGGGTTGCGCCAGCTCGGCGTCGAGGTCGATTCTGACCGACTGCCGTTTTCCCTGAACGCCCCGGACCGCATGTGCGGCCCAAAGGTCACGATCGATTCGGCGACATCGAGCCAATTCATCTCGGCCTTGTTGCTAGCCTCAGCTCGTTTCCCGCAGGGAATTGACCTTCGTCATAATGGGGCGTCAGTGCCGTCGATCCCTCACATCGCCATGACCTGTACCATGTTGGCGGACCGAGGTGTCACCGTAGTCTCAGACGAGCCGTGCCACTGGGTGGTGCGACCTGGACCAATACATGCCCTCGATGACGTCATCGAACCCGACCTCACCAATGCCGCGGTATTCCTCGCAGCTGCCTTAATTGTCGGCGGGTCTGTGACAGTGCCTGGTTGGCCGACAGACAGCACCCAGCCTGGCGCACAGTTCATGGGGATCGCCGAAAAGATGGGAGCGATGGTATCCCGTGTTGACGGCTCAATGACTATCGCCGCCCAAGGCTGGCAAGAGTTGCGGCCTCTTGACGTCGACCTCCATGAGGCCAGTGAACTTACACCAGTCGTTGCAGCTGTGGCCTCTCTTGCTCGGGGCCGCTCGCGTATCCGTGGTGTGGCGCATATTCGCGGCCACGAAACAGACCGCCTTGCCGCTCTCGAGCACGAACTGGCTAAGTTGGGCGTTGAGGTCCAGCAAACCGACAACGGCCTAGACATCACTGGTCGAGGTGCTGACAAGCTGCACGGTGGAAAATTTGGATGTTACGCCGATCATCGAATGGCTCATGCCGGGGCTCTTCTTGGACTTGTCATCGACGGGGTTGAGCTCGACGACATCACTTGCACGTCGAAGACCATGCCGCAGTTCCCGCAGATGTGGGCCAACCTCGTCGAGGAGGTTTGACGTGTCTCCTCGACGTTTAGCCTCCTCTGGGATCGACATGCGTGACTGGTCCTCCTATGACCGTCCCAAGCGCCGCACCAAGCCGCGAACCAAGCAGCGTCCTGACTACTCGTCGTTGCCGATTGGGACCGTTATCACCATTGATCGTGGCCGCTATCGCTGTCGTCTTGATGACGGTGTGGAAGTGACCGCCGCCAAGGCCCGGCAGCTTGGTCGGAAGTCAGTCATTGTTGGCGATAAAGTGCGGCTTGACGGCGACGTGTCGGGAGCCGAGGGATCCCTCGCTAGAATCGTACACACTGAAGAACGCGTCACTGTGCTCAGGCGCACCGCAGACGACACTGACCCCCATGAGCGCCCTATCGTCGCTAATGCCGATCAGGTGGTCGTCGTTACGGCTCTTGCTGACCCCCCACCGCGTCCAGGCATAATCGATCGCATCCTTGTGGCAGCCCATGCTGCGGGAGTCTCCCCCATCCTCTGTCTCACTAAAGCTGACCTCGCCTCCGGCGACGACTTCGTCGCAATGTATTCGCAGCTGGGAATACCCGTCACCACAAGCCAGCCCGGAGCAGACCTTGCCGAGTTGCACCAACTTCTCAGAGGCAAGGTGAGCGTTCTCGTCGGCCACTCGGGTGTTGGTAAGTCAACCCTCATCAATGCTCTGGTTCCTGGTGTCAACCGGGTCACTGGCCACGTCAATGACGTCACTGGGCGAGGACGCCATACCTCTACTAGCGCTGAAGCGATCCCGTTGTCCGAAGGCGGTTGGATCATCGATACCCCAGGGGTGCGCTCCTTCGGATTGTCCCACGTCCCCACTGGGGACATCCTGGCCGGATTCGAAGAGCTCGATGCCGTGTCCGTCGACTGCCCTCGCGGATGCCAGCACACCAATAGCAGCCCAGAGTGTGCACTCGACGACGCCGTGTCCGATGGACGGGTGCAGCAATCTCGGGTGGACTCGCTGCGTCGGCTATTGAGCGCCACCGCTCCCCGCTGATCAGCGGACGGGGAGCACGCTCAATTCTTGTTGCCAAGCTCGTCCTGGCTATCGATTTTGGAGCACCCTGAGACGTCCGGATGAATGTAGCGATACCGTCCGCTTCTTTCTCCCGGCATCCCACGTAAGGCATGTGCCCGGTGTCGAAGAAAGCCTCTTCGATGCGATCAAGCGCGCGATCGTCCAACTTGAGATAGTTGATGGTGTCTCGAGCCGCTAAGTACGGGGTTGCCAGGTCGTAGTGGGCGTACTCGACACGCACACGCAGCCCCTTCTGGGCCCGCAGAATGCGTTCCAGCTTGTCTGTGACGTTGACCGGACGCCCCTGGAACTCCTTATAGTCCCAATTCTTATACAACGGCAGACTGAGGTTGTACTGCGACTCCGTGGTGACGCCAAGCTCGCTACGCAGGCAGTGCTGGAAGCCATGTACGAAAACGGCGGCAGTGTCGTCCCCGCTGGGATCGGTATCGGCGATCTCGTCAGTCCGCCTCGGCAGAGCACCCGTATAACGTCCATCGATGCGACCAACGACTTTACCTTTGCTGCGCAGCAGCTCAGTGCAGAACCTCACGTGCTCAATACGAAGATCAGCGCGCTCAATGTAATTGACGTCCAGACCTGTAAGCCGCGAAACAGTGGCGACAACCTGGGCCCTGTCAGCCGGATCGAGGCGGTGGACCGCAGGACGAGACCCATATGTAACCACACTGACGAGGACCCAGGCCCGCCATTAAAGACAAACGTCAACGGCCTCGTCGTGGGGTCGGTATCGTCAAGGGTGTACGCTATGGCACCCATAAGCGCCTGCGGAGTATGGGCAGTATAGGCGTTATTGGCGACTTTCTCGCTGCCCACTACGACTCGCGGTGTAGCTAAGGTCGCCATCGATTATCGAGACGATGTGGTGGGTTATCACCACATCGTCGGTTGGGACTGGTTCCGCTGGAGCCTTGGTAGGAGTTTCGTTTGCCGTCATAAATTCAGCCTACGGTCGCCAGTCCCAAGGCACCGTGAGGTTTCATCTCCTCGATCTGCTGGTATCCCAGTATGGTGTGGATATGGCCGACCACACCGATGACCTCCGCCTGGCACATATCCTCGCTGACGACGCTGATTCTTTGACGATGTCTCGTTTTGGCGCCCGAGATCTGACGGTCTCGACTAAGCCTGACCATTCCGAAGTCACCGACGCCGACCTTGCCGTCGAAGATTCGGTGCGCAGAACCCTGTCTCGGATGCGCTCCCGGGACGCCGTCCACGGCGAGGAACGTGCCGATACCGGGGATGGACCCCGCCGGTGGATCATTGATCCAATCGACGGCACTGCGAATTTTCTGCGTGGGGTCCCAGTGTGGGCCACCCTCATTGCCCTCAGCGTCGAGGATCAGATTGTCGCATCTGTGGTCTCTGCTCCTGCCCTCAAACGACGCTGGTGGGCAGCCCGTGGCTCAGGAGCATGGTCGGGCAAATCCCTGGCCTCAGCGACACCGATCCACGTCTCGAATGTGCGCAATCTTGCCGACGCATTCTTGTCCTACTCTTCGCTGCACGGATGGGTCGAGAGCGGACAAGGGCGCGGGTTCGGTGAACTCATGCGGTCGGTGTGGCGGACCCGAGCCTTCGGCGATTTCTGGTCTTACATGATGGTGGCAGAAGGTGTCGTCGATGTGGCATGCGAGCCGGAACTCAGCCTGCACGACATGGCCGCCCTCGACGCTATCGTCACCGAGGCGGGCGGTAAGTTCACCGGTCTGGATGGCAAAGACGGCCCGTGGTCTGGAAATGCTCTGGCGTCGAATGGTTTCCTTCATGACCAGGCCCTAGCCATGGTCCAGCCCCAGGAGTGAGCACCGGTCGCCGGACGTCCCTGCCCCCGCTGCGCATCGCCGATTAGAGGATACGAGCCCGAATTGTCCCCTCAAGATCGGTGACATTGGCGAGCAACCCACTGTCAGTCTCCGCAATGTCGAGAATGCAGTAACCGAGCTCGCCCTTCGTCGCCAGAGCCTGGTAAGTGACGTTTCCCCCCTGATCAGCAACGAGTCGGTTCAGGGTCGCCATGACACCTGGGACATTGCGATGTAGATGGCCGATGCGAGCACCCGTGCGAGGCGATGGGGTGATCTCAGGAATGTTAACACTCATTCCGGTCGCGCCGTTATCTACATAGTCGATAAGTTTCCCGGCGACGTAACGACCGATATCAACTTGAGCCTCTTGGGTGGACCCGCCGATATGCGGGGTCAGAATAACATTGTCCATCTCGCGCAACGGAGAGATAAAGGGCTCTTTTCCGGAGGCCGGCTCTTCGGGATACACGTCCACTCCTGCGCCAGCGATGTGTCCAGTACGTAGGTTGTCCACCAGAGCATTGATGTCGACGACCTTGCCTCGCGACAAGTTTAGAAAGAGGGACCTCGGTCGCATCATGGCGAATTCGCGATCCCCGATAAGATCGGTGTTGCTGGGGCGTCCATCGATATGAAGAGACACCGTCTCGACGCTACCAAGCAGCTCTTCCATGGAATCACACTTGTGAGCGTTGCCCATAGGTAAAACATCAGCGATGTCATAGAAAAACACCTGCATGCCCATGGCCTCTGCCACGACCGACAGCTGCTGGCCAATATTGCCGTAGCCGATAATGCCTAGTCGACGTCCACGAATCTCGTGCGACCCAATTGCGAACTTACGCCACACACCATTGTGCATTTGAGTATTGCGATCGCCTAGACGACGGGCCAGAGCGATGATCTCTGCCATGACAAGCTCAACGACTGAACGGGTATTGGAATAAGGAGCATTAAAAGCGGGAACGCCAGCCTCGGCTAACGCATCAAGATCCATCTGGTTAGTGCCAATACAAAAAGCGCCAACCGCATAGAGATTGTCGCCACAGGCCTCAACGACCCGACGAGTAACGCGGGTACGTGATCTGATGCCCAACAGGTCAACTCCGTCAAGGGCGCTGATGAGGTCATCCTCGTCAAGGGCCTCACTTACCCGCTCGACCTCGTATCCGGCCTTTTTCAGTGTTCGGACCGCTTCGTCATGGATGTTCTCGAGTAGCAGCGCCTTCATAACCGCCAGTTTATGGAGGGGGCAAGCGCGACCCGTTGCGGGCGTCTCAATGGGTGGAATCGTCGACGCGAATGCGTGGAATCGCTCTCAGTAGCTCCTGAGTAACCACGTGCTGCGGGTCACGGTACACGTCCGCGAGCTTACCCCGCTCGACGATCCGCCCAAGGCTCATGACAGCTACCGTGTCACATAAATGTCGCACGACGCCAAGGTCATGGGAAACGAAGATCATCGTCAGACCACGTTCCCTCACTAGATCATTGAGTAGGTTAAGGACCTGAGCCCGCACCGACACATCCAGCGCCGACACGGGTTCGTCAGCAAGCAGGACGTCGGGTTCAGTCACCAAGGCCCTCGCAATGGCGATACGTTGTCGTTGCCCGCCTGAAAACTCGTGCGGAAAGCGGCTAGCAGATTCGGGATCCAGGCCAACGTCAACCATGACCTTCGCCAGCCTGTCCCTGCGCTGCTGGCGAGTCGTTCGTCGTGCAACCGGCGACCGCAACGGCTCAGTGATTGCCCTTCCAATACTCATACGAGGGTCAAGGGAGGATCGTGGATCCTGGAACACCATCGCAGCGGATCGCCGAAGCTCCCGGATAGCGTTAGCATCTGTGAGGGATTTCCCCCTAAAACGAACAGTCCCTGAATCTGGCTGTCGTAGCGCCATCATCACCTTAAGCAGGGTGGATTTTCCAGCGCCAGACCCGCCAACTAGACCTAGCCGCTGTCCTTCGTTAACGTGCAGCGAAACTCCATCAAGAGCATTGGTGCCTCCACTGCTTGATCCCAGGTGCAGGTGTAAATCCTCGACCTCGATCTGAGCCGTCATCAATCCTCCAACGCGATTGTCATCCCAGGCTCAACAAGGTCGAGTCGGGCAGCCCGCAGTAAACGACGAGTGTAAGGATGATCAGGGTGAGATAACACATTACGCGCTGATCCGGCCTCAACGACCTTGCCCGACGTCATGACGATAAGCTCCCGGCAGATGTGCGAGACAACCGCCAAATCGTGGGTAATAAATAGGCATGCGGCACCAACCGAGTCAAGCACCTCATCGATAGTCGCCAGTACCTGAGACTGCACCGTAACGTCCAAGGCGGTCGTCGGCTCGTCGCACATGAGCAGATCCGGCGAGTTCACCAACGCCATGGCAAGCAGAACCCGTTGACGCTGGCCACCGGACAGTTGATGCGGATAGGAATCCATCACCCTGGCTGGATCCTCAATACCGACTTGCTCAAGCATCTCAAGGACGTGTCCACGAGCATGGCCGCGAGTGACGGTGCGGTGCAGGAGCGGCACCTCGCCTACTTGCCGACCGACCTTCATAGTTGGGTCCAGAGCGGTCATAGGTTCCTGGAAAACCATTCCAATACTGCCACCCCGAAGGGCCGACATGGCACGGTCCGAGGCTCCTACCAGCTCCTTACCGCGCCAGCGCACCGAGCCAGACACGTGCGCGTTGCCAGGCAGCAGACCCATGATCGCCAGGGCTGTGACGGATTTGCCCGACCCAGACTCGCCGATGAGTCCGAGCCGCTCACCGGCGTCCAGAGACCAGCTCACGTGGTCAACGGCGACCCGCCGGTGCCGCCCGAAGTCGACAACCAAGTCATTAACCTCTAGCAAAGGCATCAACGAACCTCCCTCAAACGCGGGTCAAGGAAGTCTCGTAATCCGTCACCAAGGAGGGTGAATCCCATCACGGCTCCCGCGATAGCCACGGCTGGCGCCACGGTCAACCAGGGTGAATCAAAAAGGTACACCTGCGAGTCCCGCAGCATACGCCCCCAGGTCGGGACGGTCGCCGGTGTCGCTAAACCGAGGTAGCTCAGCGCAGCCTCGGCCAAGATCGCCGTGCCATAGGAGACAGAGGCCTGCACCCCAATCAGTGGAGCGATATTGGGAAGAACATGGTTAAAAGCCACAGACCTCCATGCCATCCCGGAGCTGCGCGCGGCAACCACATAGTCCTGCGCGAGGATCTGGCGGCTGGCAGTTCGGGTAATGCGTGCGAACACTGGCACCGTCGATACCCCGATCGCAATCATCCCTGTCAGCGTCGATCCGCCTACGGCAGCCGCCAGGATGATGGCAAGCAACAGGGCCGGGAAAGCGTAGAGAAGGTCTGCGGCTCGACCAACGACTGTTGACCACGGACGAGGCAGCATTGCCGAGGTAACCCCCCAAGGCACCCCGATACCAGCTGCTATGAGCACTGAGACCACGCCAACGAGCAGACAAGTACGAGCACCCACAAACATTCGCGAGGCAATATCGGAACCGAATCCGTCAGTGCCTAGCCAGTACTGCCCATTAGGCCCCATCAGCCGTTCAGCTGGGACAACAAGATTGGGATCGTGCGGAGTCCACACTGCGGAAGTCGCCCCCGCGATGACGACGATTCCAACCAGCACACATCCAATGACCAGACCTGCCCGTTTCATGAATGCTCCTCCTGAGCAGCGCGGATCGTTGTTCGTAGGCGCGGATCGAGGACGACGACGATGAGGTCCGTGAGATAAGAGATGGCCATCACAATCGCCACGATGACCATGACGACGTCGCTCACGACAAGCAAGTCACGGGTGCTGACTGCGTCGAGAAGATACGACCCGAGTCCAGGAATGACGAACACTTCTTCCACGACGATGGCGCCAACAAGCATCGCGCTGGCCTGAAGTCCAAGCACGGTGGCCAGACTGATCGAGGCATTGCGCAACCCATGACGATGCAGGGCCGGCCACAGCCGCCACCCGACCGCCCGCGCCGTCTGCATGTGATCGTCAGTTAGCACATCGATGAAGGCGCTGCGCACATACCGCGTCATGACGGCTGCCTGAACGATCGAGAGAGACAACACAGGCAAGATGAGGTGGGCTGCCCATGCACCGGCATCCTCATGCAGGGGAACGTAGCCGCCAGCCGGTAACCAACCGAGAGTCACGGAGAACAGCAAGATGAGTAGGATGCCAGCTAAGAAGGCAGGAATGCTCATCAAAACCTGGGACAGTGCTGAGGCCACAAAGCCGCGACTTTTCCGACGATGTACAGCTGCATACGCTCCTACCGGTAAGCAGACCAGCAGAGCGAGCACGAGGGACAACCCAACCAACCAGCCGGTCACCGCAAGACGAGAAGCAATCTGCGGGCCGATGGGTTCGGCGGAAACCATTGAGGTGCCAAGGTCACCCCGAACTAGGGAACTAATCCAGTCCCAGTAACGCTGGGGCCAGGGAAGATCGAGTCCAAGCCGAGAGCGCACAGTAGCAGCAGCTTTGGGGTCGGCATTGGCGCCAAGAATAACCTGAGCGACATCCCCGGGTAGCAAGCTGAGTAGCGCAAAAACGACAAAGGAAGCGACGATTAGCCACACCAGCAGCTCCCCTAAGGGAATTAAGACACGTTTGAGGACGGTCACTTCGACCTCCTCACCTTGGTCAGATCGAAACTCATTGACGTTGAGTTGCGTTGCAGACCGGTGATGCCAGACTTGCTGATGGTGATCTTCGGCATAAGGAAGAGAAACCCACCCGCGGCGTCGGTAGCCAGGATCCGGCTGGCCTGCATCATCGTCTCGTTGGTGCGATCGGCCGGACCAGTGCGCGCCGACTCGATAAGACGATTAAATTCCTTATTGTGGTAACGCCAGTAGTAATCCGGGTTCGCCCAGTTGACAATGTCGCGAGCCTCGACATGGGCGACGATCGTGAGGTCGTAGTCCGCATGGGTGTAAACGACATCGAGCCAACGGGCGGGAAATTCCAGCTCGTCGGTGACGACGTTGATGCCAACCTGGGCAAGCTCAGAGGCCACCACCCTGGACGCTGCAGTCGCGTAGGGCAATGCGGCTGTACGGAGCCTGAGAGTAAGGCCGTTGCCATACCCGGCGTCAGCAAGCAATTTTCGTGCCCGGACCGGATCATGTGGCCAGGTATGAGACAGGTCGGTATACCAGGGGTCAGTGGGAGGAACCATCGACCCGATGAGAGTTCCCTGCCCGTTCCAGACGACGTCAAGCAGACCCTTCCGGTCAATCGCCATAAGGATGGCCTGACGCACCCGCCGGTCTGAGAGAGCCTTCGACGTATTGTTCATTCCGAGGACCACCTCGCCGTTGGTGGTCCCACGTAACACCCGATAGTTCGGGTTACCGGTAAACCGGGATAACGCTTGCGGAGTCGTCATGTCGGAGACCACGTCGAGATCCCCCGACAGCAGGGCTGCCGTCTGAGATGTCGGGTCGGAATAGTAAGCAAAGCGGACGGTAGGGCGATTCCCCTCGTGCCAAGGTTGCGGAGAGGGAGACAAGGTCACCGAGTGTCCGGGGGTGAACTCAGTGACGCCATAGGGCCCGGACCCTTGAGGTCGGGTAGCCAGGTCCTTCGTCGCAGGATCGATGACAACTCCCGACGTGCTAGCCAGGTTAAACAATAGGAAGTTGTCGCGGTTCGACAGATCGAGGATGACGGTGGAGTCATCCGGGGTATGAATAGCCTTGATCGCAGCCAGGTTCGCCTGATTCACCGGGCTTGCCGACGCACCCCTCATACGCTCTAGGGAAGCCTTGACGGCAGCCGAAGTCACCCGGGCGCCAGACGCAAACCGGGCGTTGGGGTCAAGGCGAAAAGTGAGTCGCAAACCGTCATCAGAAAGCTTCCACGACTTCGCCAGCAACCCGACGAGTTTGCCCGAATCATCAACCCGAACGAGAGTCTCATAAACGTTATAGAGCAGGACCTGCGGAATCGCCGCGGCCGCGTTGGACACTAAGTCGAGGGTTGGAGGGGCTGCTGTTGCCCCGATGGTGAGTACGTTGTCGTCAGTCGACTGGCAACCGGCGATTCCTGTGGCCGACAAAGCTACCGCAACGGCTAGCCCTGCAGCTTTGAGCTGGTCTCGCATCGTCTAGTCATGCTCCCTTCGGGCTCGGCGCCCTGCCGGCGAGCATAGACCCCCTGTGCGCCCTACGCGAACCCCTCGAGATCAGTGTGGTAGGGCGCCCGAGAATGAGTACCCACCACCATTGGCTTTTCGGTCGGGCTTTCCCACATCTGATTTGTACTGCAACAGTGTGATCTGTATAGTGAAGCGAGCCGACGCGGGGTGGAGCAGTTCGGTAGCTCGCCGGGCTCATAACCCGGAGGTCACAGGTTCAAATCCTGTCCCCGCTACCAGTTCCCCGTCAGCTTCAGGGTTGGCGGGGATTTTTCTACCCCGTGCGGGCAGCAGAGTACTGACCTCTACACCAAGAAATTCGGCAACATGGAATAGGTCGCCGATAGACCACCCAATCTCCCCGCGCAGCTTTCGCCCAGCGGCCGCTGGGGTAACCCCCAAAGCTCGCCCCAGCTCCACCCGAGTGAGCCTTTTTCTGAACATGAGTGAGTTGACAGTGATCCCCACAGCTTCGTCTGCCGTATAGCCCGAAAGTACGCCTCGCTTGTGAATCCGACTCACAAGTTGGTGTTGGCCGCATTGGCGAATTTTGCTGATGCTGATCTGGCGTGGCCGAGGGTGGATACGTTGTCGCAGTTGACGTCGTCGTCGCGGCGGACGGTGTTTCGGGCTGTGGATGTTAGTAGGCGCAGGCTTGATTGAGCGTCTTCGTGGGTGTGAGCGAGCGGAACAGGGTGGGCTGCATCGGGCGCAATCGGTGTGGCGTTTACGGGTGCCCGATAGCGTCTCGCGGCGTCATAGTGGCCGTGACCGTCGTCCTGGAATGGTTCGTGAATCCCCTAGTCAAATCCACTGTGACACTGGTGACACACTCCTCCACACCCCCCTTATTTGGTAGAGGTCTGCAGCCTGGTAGTCCTCTAAGCGCCATAACAGTCGTGTGTTCATCGGCTTCTTCCAAGGTTTGTGTTAGCGCGATGTTGCGTAATAGCCTATTCCTACGAAAACGGAGTGGGAGTCTGAGGACATCCCACCCAACCCCCGGTGGGATGTCCAGCACGACGCGGACCGAAGCCGGGGGCTTCTTTGTGTCTGGAGTCACAATCTCACTGTTACGATGTGGGGCCGCCACGCTAGTTCTTTTCTTGCCATCGTCAATCGTGTCTCCTATTCGGGTAAAGGCGTTGGGTTATGGTCAGGTGCCGGTGTGGTGGGGTGGCCAGTGCGGTGGTGTTAGTGGGCAGGGCTGTTGATGCTTGGTTAGGTGCGGGCAGGATGATGTTGGGGTGGTTCATCCAGTGAAGTCGCGGTAGGCGTTGATGCGCCGAGCGACGTGTTCCCAACGTGCACGCAGTTCAGGGCTGGTGATCGCGTCGGGTACGAGTCCGAGGGCGTTGATCCAGGCTGGGCGGTCGGAGTGGTGACGCGAGCAGGAGTTCGAGGGCTACCGTTAAACGATGTGCGTTGCGTGAGGCGGCACGTCAGCATCGTGGGATAAGTGAAGCGATGGCCTCAGGGGTGTCACTATTAGACTGGTACCAACAACCGTTATGGTGAAGGCCCGCGCGGTGAGCACAGGCCTAGTTGTAGTGGTCATGGCGAGGCAATGTTAGCTGCGGCTTTCTGGACCGATTCTGCATGCCGGTTGACGAACTCTGTTGCAGTAGTTTGAGCTGAGCTGTTTCAGGGCTCAAGCGGCCGGTAGCAGTGTCATGGGGGAATCCCAAGAAGGGAAAGTGGGGTCTTCTTCCACTGCGACCTCTGAGCCGCCCAGTTACCCGCAATCAGAGTGGAACCGGCGCTAGGGACGTGTGTCCGGTATGGGCTGGCCTGACATGAGCGGCACCGTTATGGTGTATGTATAAGTGGGTCTTTGCGCTGGCAGGATGTGTTGAACGTGGCAACGATGAGCAAGAGACATCCGGGACGGTTTGGGCACATTGTGGCTGAAATTATCCAAGACATCGTTGGTGTAGGTGTCGTGGCGATCAATAGTACCGTCCTAGTGATCATGGCGGCTGTTCTTGCTGAGTATGTTCCTTATAAACACTTCTACCACGTGGTAGGTAATGTGGTTGTGTACGCCTGTCTTGCTGCGGCGATTGCGGTGCCGTTTTTTGTACATCACTGGCGTAAGCGACGTCCGGGTTCACATCCCGCTACTGATTATGTGGGGCGTAGTGTGCGACGTGCTGGGCTACTAACGTTGATTGGCACGATGTTTATCGGGAAGCTAGTTTCACCCGCAACGCGTGGTATGTCACGTAGCTCACGGCGACGATGGTGAGCCGATCGCTGTGAGGTCAGGTGAATCGGCAGCCAACGACCTGACTGAGGTCTGGTTCGGGTTGCGCATGTGAGGGGCAAGAGGTGTCTGCCCCCTCACTCTTGTCAGTGTCGGTCTCCCGGTCGCCACTGTGATGATCAATCGGTCAGACTCGCCGCGCCGCCGCGTACAGTTCGGTTCCCGAAATATCGTCGCTGATCCGGTAGCGGCTAGTCCGGTTTGTCGCCAGCCCCAGCGGAAGAGCCTCGTGACCGTGGGAGGACGGTCTCATCGACAGGATCTGCCATTCTGAGCCACGTTCGAAAACGGTGGTTTTCGAGCAGCTGGTAAGTATTCAGAGGGGCATCAGCGGGTGAGTTGGTAAACCCTTGGCGGGTCACCCCAAGCACGCGGGCGGTGTCGTTGGCGCTGTATTTCTTCTCGACCCTCAGCAGAGTGACGGCCTCACGCTTGCATGTGGCCGCGTGATCAAGCACCTTCCGGGCTTGGCGCTCTTCCTCCTCACCTTCTTCCCACATGCGGCGGGCGTCGGCCTCACCATCCAAGCGAACGTGAACCTTAAACGCCTTCTCATCGGGTCCATCCTCATCCCAGGCGGTAATGATTCCGCGGGCCTCGTCTGCGACCTGACCCAACTTCACTGCTTGCCCAACCGCCCCGAGGGCCGGAATCTCGAATACCCAGAAATTCGCCTCAGGTGAGACCTCACGATGGGCGATCACGTCATAGACCGTCCCAACTTCTGCTGTCATGCTCATTACTTCCACTCCTTCGGAATCGTCACGCCTGCTCGCTCCAGCTGCGCCAGGACACCAGCGGACATGAGCCGGTGACCTGTTGGTATCGATACACGCCCGGCCCCGTTAGACCTCCCCCAGATTTCACGACTTCCTTATCACCAACGAGACCGGCGACGCACCTAGTACGTCGCCAGCCTCGTACCCTATGTCTCGTCCCCTTACTGGTAGGGGTCGTAAGGGAAGCCGTAAGTGTGTTCCAGGGCCTTGCGCAAAAGGTCGTTCATAGTCGTGTGCTCCTCGACGGCCCTCATCTTCAGCGCCGTGTGGGTAGCGGTGGGTAGCTTGACGTTGAACGCGGTGATCGGAGTCTTGGCTGACTGAAAGGTTTCAGAGACACTAGCTCCCTGACTTGCCGCCATCCGACCGGTGTAACGGCTGGCCTTGTCTGCGGCGGTGGGCTTGCGGTTCTTACTCACTTCAGCATCTCCTGGATCTGGGCAGCAACCTGGGCGAACTCTCCTAGATCTGTTGGCCGGGTCCCGATGGCTTGCCGATAGGCGACCCGCCGATGAACTTCCGCGTCGAGAACGTCTAGGCCCTCGACAGCGGCGGCCCCCTCATAGGCGTCACGGTATTGCCTGGTCCAATCGGCCTTGTTGAAGAGCAAGGCCCGGCGCGTGCCGTGGGCCACCTGGTAGGTCATCAACGCTCGATCCATATCCAGGTCCCCCGACTCAGTCGGGATAATAACCACATCAGCAACCTCGAGGGCTGCGGTAACCGTCTGAGAGTCACCAGGAGGAGTGTCAATAAAGACCAAGTCAGCATCGATGTCACGGCAACGCCTGACAATGGGGGCATTAGCCGGGCGGACCTCGAAATTCAGCCGGTCACCGGCCTCAAAAGCATCAGTAGCCCAAGACGTCGCCGATCCTTGCGGATCGGCATCCAACAAGACGACCCGATCCTGGCAAGACAGGGCCGTAGCCAGGTAGACCGCCGTGGTCGTCTTCCCAACCCCACCCTTGGTGTTAACAATAGAAATAACCCGTGACATATCTGCATCATTACACACATGTATCAGTGCATCAGTACATCTATGTATCGGCGTGGTGTGAGAAGAAAACCCAGCCCACATACAACGATCCCCCAGCCGACACCAACTCCGAGATCTTATGAAGAGACAACTCCCACAGGAGCTGCACCCCTCACAGGAGCCCACCAGATCCGCGTCAAGACCCCACACCCCTTACCAGCGCACCCTTCGTGACCAGCTCGAGACTCGACCCGATCAAGACACCGCGTAAGCGATGAGGTCACGGCCTGAACCACACCCTCAGCCTCAAGCCTGCACTCACAGAAACCCCTCCTGAACTGGACTTGCTCAGGAGGGGTTTTGTCTTGCCATGCGCCTAGACCAAGGCTGCGGGTCACCTCAGTTTTTCAGCTGCTGCCTTCACGCCAGGCGACGTGCAGACGTTCGCAGGTTTGTTACCAGTCCTGGAGCAAATTTCGGCAGTGAAGAGATTCGCCCCTCCTACGATCGCCTGCGCTTCTTTTGAATTTGGATTAGAAAGAGCTTTTACCACGTTTTTCGGATCTTCCCTCGCCATCCAAGGCATGTAGCTGGGATTCGATGTGGTGATGTCGCCCCAGTAGGAGAAAGGGATGCCTCGTCCTGGGTTGTACTTGCTAAATATATCTTGCTTAGATTCC
Source organism: Cutibacterium sp. 37298 (assembly GCF_023838685.1). NCBI lineage: Bacteria > Bacillati > Actinomycetota > Actinomycetes > Propionibacteriales > Propionibacteriaceae > Cutibacterium > Cutibacterium sp. 37298. Next base: position 134,066 of record NZ_JAJNRJ010000002.1, on the reverse strand, counting down.
GGCAAGTTTGCTATTTGCCGACCTTCCCTATCGGCTAACTCATAGGCGTCCAAGTCAACATACTTACTGCTGTACTTGTAGTTCCTAAAAGTAATCGTAGGAATGTTGGAAAGTTCCTTTTCTGCCGGGCTTGACAGGGTGTCTTTTAGCCCGCTGAAGGTTCCGAATCGAGACAAAGCTGCCGCGAGAGGGAGTCTTTCCATCGCGCAGAAGGGGCAGAACTCAGACCCCACATAAAAGAGCTTTACCTTGCCGTCCTTGTCAGGTTTATTCCCAGTCTTGGTGACCTGGAGCTCCGAAGAACCGGGACCAACCTTGTCATAAACGCTTTTAGGAATGGAGACAATCGCCTTAGAGATCATATCCTGGGAAGTCTCTATAGCGGGACCCTGGCGGGACTTATTAATAGCAAGTATCGTACCAAAGATGATAAGAGAGAGGGCCAGTACGCCCACGGCGACATAGGTGATCCTACGGCGCTTCATCTTGAGTGATTCGCGCTCTTGTTCCCTGCGGAGAATTTCTCGTTTGCTCATAAATTTATCAGTAGAGAGAAATTGAGCTAATGTTCAACGGAGGATTAATGAATGCACAGACAAATGAAATGAGATTCACTGTTTTTCTTTCTGTCGATTTAATCGAAAGGCAGTAAGATACTACTACATGAAGGGGCAACGGGTCGCCGACTCAGGGTGCTATGTCCAGAAATCGTGTCGCAACTGTGCCCGGTAAGCCCGGTTCTGGTCGATAAGTCGGGCACGTCCGAGGTCGGACTTGGCGAGTTTTCCCTCTGCGGTCTGAGCACGAGCCAGTGCGCATCTCGATACTTTCGCACCTCGGCCAGCAGGCCTCACACCTGGTCTGCCGTTTTCGAGCACCTGGCCCACGTCAGCCTCGACGGAAACCACGGCCCCACAACGACTCCACGCGCCCCTGACTCTTGGACCCTCAGCTAGCTTTGAGGGTCTGGGTGACCTCACGGGTGAGCGCTTGACAAGTCCACGCAGACACGGTCATGCCCTGCCGGGACACATCCCGTTCGATCAGCCTCCACACGCTGGCACTCACTCGGATCGTGCAAGGTTCCAGGGGTTCAGTCTCCACTTCCTCCCAAGCTCGACCCCCGAACGACTCGACCTGCAACCCCTCAAAACCTGACTCAGCTTCACCAGCCCACCGACTGACCATCTCATCGCTAATAGAACACCATTGTCGGCAACAAACTCACTCATCTCGCCCTCCTCATCTAAGCCAGAAACCCTTTCGTCAACCAATCCGCGTGAATCACCAATACGGACCCGTCAGCGCCACGAACAAACACCACCTCGATTACCCGCCCCGCACCATCAAATCCGATCGTGGCCCACCGCACCGGCTCAACATCCTCATCACCCCGACGCACCCGAGCCGGCCAAGGCGAAAACGGCCGACATCAGTTAAGACACCTCAAATAATCGGTCTCGATACATTCGGCCCATTCAACTTCAACACAGCCCACACCAACACCGAAACGCTTCACACTGCCATTAAGCAGCATATTCAGACCACCCTCGAAACAGCACCGTGCCACTGACACTAACAACCCCTTGAGGACACTCTTCAAAGGAAACCATAGCCATTAATAGCACCTCCTTAACCACACCTTTATAAAAACGGGCGCGGTAAACCGAGGAAAGTTCTAAGAGCTACCCCTGTTCGACAAAGCATTCCGAAACAACCGTACGATTATGGTCCAATCTGGTAAAAGGACTCGCGGTAGCTTCTTCCAAGCATAATTTCCAGAAAGCCGCCCGGTACAGGATCTGTCTGGGAACCATCGAACGGACTGTCCATCATCATTTGCAACGCAGCGACAGAGCAGCCAGGGCTGCCAAAGCAATCCAGTACATGAGGCCAAGATGGGCATGCTCCAACTGGCTGTAGACGGACAGTCCCATCCAAACACCGACCGTCTCACCTACAGCAGAGGTGAGCTGCCTCATGTTCATCGATTCCACGACAGGTCGGCCCTCGGTGAGGTTAGCAAAAGCAACATTAAGAATTGGCGCGAATACCGTCTCCCCCAACGAAAAGATAAACACCCCACAGAATACAAGGACTACGCCAAGCAATCCCTTTGAAGCATTAAAGAATAGCATCGATATACCAAGAGTATATACTCCTGACATCATGATCTTCTGGACTTTCACTCCAATTTTTAGCTGGCGTTCCACAAGCAAAGATATCGGAATTTGAATCAACACGACAAGCACTCCATTAGTCGTATAGAACAGCGACCTCATCATAGAACTTGTCGCTATTGCAGAAAAGACTAGGGAAAAACTTGAAAAGAATTGCCCTATCAGGATACTACCTATCAGCGCTATAATCGTTATTTTTCTCGCATCAGCCGTCCTGAATAATTCACGAAAAATTCTGATCCCCATCGGCGACCTCAGGGAACCTTCGCTCATCATCACGCCTTTCGGGGCAGCCATTGGCGCTAATATCGCAGCGATAAAGAGCGCTACACTGACTCCTAATAGAAACTGCTCATAAATATTTCTATCAAGTATCATATTACCGAGAATAGGACCTACCGCCGCAGTGCAATTCGCGACAACTTGAATGACAGCGAAACCGCGGTTCTGGGAAGCTCTATCAGGAGTTGCTAGCGCTATAAAGCTTCGCACACCAGTACCATTAACACTGAACCCTAGGCCCGCAGCGCCCAGAGCAGCAATTATCGCATAGGGGTTTGCCGCAAGCGCCACAACAGCGTAAGAAACCGAGATCAGAGTAAGAGCAATTCTTACGCAACTTCGCACTGATAAACGGTGAAGTGGCGAAGCAAGAAATAGAGCACCACCACGAGTCATCAGTGTAAGCACGCTTACCGACCCCGCGATGAGCCGTTCCTGCGTACTTCCAAATTTCAATGTAAGCAATAGAGGGAGGACCGGTAGCAACGCAAAGTAAGATGATTGGCTGAGAACTTGGTCTGCCATAATGAGGTTGAATACACGCCCAGGAAGCCGCGATTTTGACGGTTTACTTCGTGTCCCTATTGTCTTCACTGGCACCCCTAGACTTGAGTCCAATCAACGACGCTAACAGCTTCTTTAATCGCTTCATCACAAACTTTATCTTCCCGCACGAATCTTCGAGTTTAATGCTCATATTGGTATGACATATTCGATGCATAAAGCTTTCTCTAGTGAATATTAGACATTATATCTATGCTCTTGGTTCATGCGAAGATTATCGGTCGTTCCAGAGGTTGGCGAAGGGTGCGAATAGTGGTGCTGTCTTCACTGGTTCCGATCATTCACATAGCTGATGGCCTGTCGGTCTATGATGCCAGAACACACCTCGACCGAGAGCTCAACCACGAGCCACTGTGGGAATAGTGAACACGGAACTCATATTAGCAGCGACCCAATCACGCATCTCAACATGTTTGTGCGTAGAGAAAATATTCATAATTAGGTGCAATCCTTCCTAGAGTAGACAGAAAACCCTTGATGGCGATATTGGACGTTGACAACTCCAGCCACGCGACTGACGACGATGTTTAAAGCTGCGAACAAGGTTATCGTAGCGTGCCGCATAATATAGTCATGGTGTGTGTTTCACTTCTCGCCGTAAAATCTACTGCCACGCAACTAATCTCTGCTTACAGGAGCGACACGCACTACGCAAGCATTAGCAGCGCGATCCAATAACTGAGTCACTGTATGCTCGTCATTGCCACGGGCAACAATAGCAGCTACCCTTGCATGCGAACCATTTACTGCATGTGCTACTTCTCCTGGGAAGCATTCCCAATACAAATCGATTTCTTCAGGGACACTGTCATAGAGCGAAACCTCTGATACCACTCCAGGCGAGGCTTCGATAAACTTTGAAGCAGCACACTGGGTTATCTCAGGCAAAGGATGGAGAGGAAGTCCACACAAAGAATCAATCAGATTTCCATAGTAGTCGATCCCTGGTCGCACAGCTGACACAAGATCCGGCGCAATAAAATCTCCGCCTTGACGCACGTGAAATTCTCCCCATACAATTTTTTTCTCAGGTGTGACCCAAAATTCAACATGCAGATTTCCACACTCAATTCCAAGCGCATTTACACAGCTTTGAAGCTGTTCTTCAAGCTCACGTTTGCTGGATATACTGTTCAGATCAGCTGGCTGAATATGACCAATTTCAACGAAATCTTCGTTGGTTGTTTTTGCTGTGGTTGTGTAGATGCATACCCGTCCATCTATAGCAATACCCTCAACTGAGTACTCAATACCCGTGATAAACTCCTCTAAGCAGTAACCCCCCTCGAGAACGACAGCATCAAGTCCAGAAGTATCTTCAACATTTAAGATGTGTCTAACGCCAACACTGCCCATCCCTATGGATGGCTTAACAATCCAGCCTCTTGGGCTATCGGTTGGTTTTTCAACGACAGCGCCTGATGCATCACTAAATTGTAGGCACCCGTCAGAAGTCACTCCAACAATACGCAAGCTTTGTGGCTGATAGATACCAGCTTTTCGAAGCGCATCGCGGCACGCCGGTTTATCTTGGATACGTTCAATACAATCAGCAGTATTTCTAGCAACACCAATAGCTTCAGCTAAAAGACTATTCTGCAACTGATAATTTTCGCGCAGTGCCGTTGAAAGAGCTACCCTTCCAGGGCATCGGGTTTCAATTTCTGTCACTATTTTAGCGATCTCATCAGCATCTAAGCTTCTCCTGTAGAGTCCGGATATTCTAATTAAACAATCGACAGAAATCGGCGGAATTTTGTTCTTTAGTTCTTCCTCGAAATCTACGCCACATATCATTATGTGGCGCTTCTGGCACGCTTCATAGAAGCTTTTAAACCAATGCGTTGAGGCATGAGATCCAGATGTGGTGACACCTACCAAAACCGCCCATTTTCTTTCAGCCACTACGCTGTCACGAGAAAACATTTAACCATTCCCTTCTTCCAAAACCTTCATGTGCATAATGCCCTCCGGTCACTTCGATCAATCTGTACGTCTCACTCGTAGCTTCACGCCATTGGACGGCCTCTTCGGAAGAAACAATCTTATCATCAATAGCGGAAACACAGGTTATAGGGACATGAATCTGCTTAAGTTGGTTACCACAACACGATTCCGCCAGTAAGAGATCATCGAGCGTAGGGCGAACAAACAGATCATCGGATTCATCGGAGTCCAGAATACTTTTAGGAGTCAATCCGTAGCTACGCATACGCTGCCGTGCACGTTCCAAGTTCCATCCCTCTCGCTCCCCCCTGTAACTCTTAGGACTTTGCCCACATAAGGCAACCAAACGAGTCGCGAAGATTCCGTCATTTTCTAAAATATTAGCAGCTACAAACGACAACATCGCGCCAAAGCTAACCCCGGCGAGTATCAACGGCCCAGTTGGAATATCGAAGGATGATCGAAACTTGCTGACGAACTCTCCCATGGTTCTGATGCCGGGTTCAAGTAATCGTTGACCCCTGCCAGGCGGGCAGTAACCCCAAACTGTAGTATCCCCCTCTAAGACAGACATCGATTGAAAGGCAGGAGCTCCGGCACCCGTAGGAGGGAATATCAGGACTGTGGAGCAACAAGAGGTAGTTGCTGAACTAATACGCTGCCAAAATTCCGGATTCACTGCTCACGCTCCTCAACAGGCATCAGCAAGCTGACCAAGCAGGAAATCGTTGGATTGGAATAGAAGTTCCGCAAGGGGACACGAACACCAAACTGTTTACCGATGGCGGTCAAAAGCTGAACAGCGCGCAACGAATTTCCACCTGCGGAGAAAAAATCACGATCTTCACCGTGGCTCTTCTTTCCAAGAACCATATCCCAGATATTTTGCACTTGATCGTGAACACTGTTACGCTGCATTTGTCCTTGGGATATTCTGTCGTGATCGTAGAGTTCGCTCTGTGCTACCAATTTCAGGCACTCGCTCCGATCGATTTTTCCCGTTCTTGATCTAGGAACATTCTGCGTAGTTACGATCTTGAGAGGAATCATATAGGAAGGTAGAAATTCGGCAAGACGAGAAGTCGTGACCTGAGATTCCCATTCGCGTGGAATCACGAGCGCCAAAAATCCACCACTGCCTTGGTGATAAACTGCACCACATTGTTTCGTGGAGTTAGCAACTCGAGCTGCAGCTCTTTCAACCTCTTCCAAGTGGATCTTGTGTCCAGCGATATTTACCGCATTATCGAGCCTGCCAACCAGTGAAAGGACACCATCCTTGATGATTCCCAGATCACCAGTCCGTATTTCACGTTGTCCACTTCCAAGTGTAAAGAACGCATCGTCCCCTGGACTGAGTTGACCATTAACGATATATCCATCGGCCACTGGGGCACCCTGTACGCATATCTGTCCCTCTTCCCCAGATAACTTTTCGTTACCTTTCATGTCCCGAATTACAATTTTCGTAGCACAGATCGGCTCGCCAAGGGGGATAGGGTCCGGAATGCTACCTGACCGAGAAACCTCGAAACTTGTTGTGTTAGCCGACGTCTCAGTAGCTCCGTAAAGATTCACTACTCGCGCACGGGGCGCGATCTCGAAGAATTGACGGACAACGCTTGCCATCAGCTGGTCTGCACTGCTGCACGCTAGACGGAGCTGAGGAAGAGTGCTCCCTTGCTCTGTGGCAATGTCACACAAGCTGGCTAGTGCTGGAGGTGTCGTAAAAAGGTGGGTAGCACCACTAGACGCAAGTCGATCGAACATCACGTCAGGTCTGCTACGCTCGATATTAGTAATCAAAACACCAGTAACACCTGCCAGCAGAGTCCCCAACACTTCCCAAAATGAAGCAACAAATGAGAGTGGCTTCTGGACGACCACAAGATCGCTTGACTCGTAAGGGTAGGCGTTCCACATCCACGTGATACGGTTCCGCACCGCATCCATTCCTACTTGGACGGCTTTCGGAACTCCTTCTGATCCAGATGTGAAATATAAGAATTTTGATTTATCGCTCCAGGTCAAGGACCTGACATCACTTATCCAGTTTCCTGCAAAAATTGCTTCTTCCGCTGTTGAGTCGTCGATCAGAACCGTTTTAGGCCCAAGATTAATAATCATGTCCCGCTCTCGTGAAGCCGGAATATTCAACGGAATCCAAGCAATCTTGACAGGCAACGTCACAGCTGCTATTACAAGGGCAACAGATTTGGCGGATAAATCGAGTCGAGCAGCAAAAGTAACGCCCTCACTTTGTTCTCGGTTGAACCACCTTCTCCACGCAAGGATATTTTTAACTAGCTGTTCCCATGAGCATTGCTCGCCGGCGGGACCGGTCAGACAGACATCACCTGGTTTCTGAATGACTATATTACGAAACCCCTCCAGCAAATTATGTGACGGTTGCATCTTTATCTCCCTTCATACTACATCAATAGCTTTTGAGCATTGTTATCTGAGATGTATCACAATCATTAAGGGCAGTTTTTATGGCATTAGCGACAGTCGTCTTCCCCGAGAGCCAATCAGAGGTAAGGAACCACGCTGTAAGAGCCAGTACTTTATTAGCGCGTTCTGGTGTCACATACGCCACTTTATAAGCAAGTTGCAAGGTATAATCTTCGCCGTGTCGCTGGATATAAAGAGACGCATCATATTTCGTAAACCCAGTATTCAATTCAGTTAAGTGAAGGCTTCGATCACCATCCCAAAACTCCAGAGACGGGTAAGTAAGCATATTCACCATCGTGCTAAACAATGGATCCTCGTTCGTGTGATCAGCGAACTCAGAAACAACCTTGCTAAATACGCTGTCACCGAATGAGACAGCTTCAGTCACATTAGATATCATCGAACGTACTGTGTCACTAATTTTCTTTTCGACATCTATACGAGTTCGTATTGCAATCATGTTAAGCATCAGAGTTGGGACGCCAATTTCATACTCATCGTTTCGCCCTGCTACTGGTGCACCGACAACAAAATCATGTTGGTCAGAGACCGCTGCCAACGCTAACGAATAAGCAGCCACAAATACTGCAAATGGGCTTGTACTCAATGCATGCGCAGTGGAACGGATCTCAGCAGTCGCTTCGTCATCTAGAGAGACCTCTATAACAGAAGCAGCGTAGGGATCACACGAACTATTTAATGTATCGCGCAATGGGAAACATGATTTCACTCCATCGAGTGATTTTGACCAAAATTCTCGTGCTTCAGCGGATATCTCTTCAGGTTTCGACAGATGTTGGAAATATTCCAGAGCTGAAGTCATAGCTGTCTTGACTTCGATCTCCTGATCGTCCATGTTACGACACTCAAAAAGAGAAATTAACTGTTCCATGAACTTCATTGCTCCCCAGCCATCGATAAGGATCTCGTTCATGGTCAAAACGAACCAGGTAGAATATCCATTTATACGGATCTCGTCCACGGCGATAGCGGGACCTTCCTCCAGGTTAAAAGGGACTGCTGCTTTCATCCAACAGATCTTACGAGCCTCTTGCGCAGAGGCCACTTCGTGTATTGAGATTTCATCCATATCGATAGCAGAGATAGGAAACGTCTGTGTAAATCTCCCAGTTAAATCCACTCCAAACTTCGCCATTAGCTGTGGATTCGCCCGTAATGCCTGGCCAAGAGCACGACGGATTCTATCGGTGTTCGACCCGGCGCATTCTAACAATATCTGATAATTATAGTAAGGGCTTTCAGGCTCCAGTAGCCATTGAAAATAAATTCCTTGCTGAGCCGGATTCATGTCACAAGTCAAAGGAATTTTGACGTCATCAAAGCGGGAAGGAGATCTTTTTGCAGAGGTCGATTTCTTCGGAGATATCTGTTGTGCTTGATATTCTTTTGCTAGAGAGCCTAACGTATATAAAGAAAGCAAATCTCGTACTCTTACGTAAGATCCTCGTGAGCGGACAATATTGGCTAGCTGAATTGCTCGAAGAGAATCGCCTCCGGATTCGATAAATGTTAGTTCTGGATTCACAGGAGTGCCAAGCACGTCCTGAACGAGAAGAATGAAAGAGTCCTGATTCTGTTCAACTCTACCGGGAATGGATCCCTCTCTTGACTCTTGAATTTCATTCAGTAACAGTTCCCCAGCACGGCGCTCTAATAACTTAATATCTACCTTGCCATTTGAAGTAGTGGGAATATCAGTAACCTCTATCCAACGGGATGGACACATCACTCTCGGGAGACTGCTTTTCGCGCGATTATTAAGCATTTTGGGAGTAACTAAACAATCGGCGCGAGGAAGATAGAATGCAGCCAAGCTAGCGTCTCCTTGGCGAAGAAACTGGTGCGTCGTTTCTCGGAGCACCATTGCGCGACGTTCACGGACACGAGGGTGGAATTTAACTACTACAACGTCTTCAAGCTCTGGGATTTCTTGAAGGATACGGTTCTCGATTTCACCGGGCTCAATCCGTACTCCACTAATTTTTATCTGTCGATCAGCGCGGCCATCGTAAACCAGTTGACTATCCGCTCGCTGGTGAACGAGATCTCCGGTGCGGTATATTCGGAATGGGTATCCGTCAATCCTGGCAAATGCTTGAGCGGTTTTATCTGGGCTTCCGATATAACCTAAACCCACACAAAGACCAGCAACAAAAAGCTCACCTTGCGCTCCAGGAGGAACTGGACGCCAAGTACCTTCTGCATACTCTAGGACGTATAAAGACGCATTAGGTATTGGAATTCCGATGGGAACTTCACCTGAGTTAAGCGATTCGCCATCCACGATCGCATGCGTTACATCGTCAGAACATTCCGTAGGACCATACGCATTAATTAACGGGACAGACGGGAATTTTTCTGTCCAGTCTTTAGCCAACCGAAGGGGTAATTCTTCGCCAGTCACCAGAACATACTCAAGCCCAGAGAAAGACACGCTTGGCCCGATTTCGTGAATAAGTTCACGAAATACTGTCGGAACTAGTTCAATGTGTGTTATATGTTTCTCTTTCAGTAAAGAAAAAAGCTCATGCGGATCCTGTGAAATACCGTTGGGGACGATACGTACTGCACCGCCTACCAGTAAGGCTGAGCAAAATTGCCAAATGGATACATCAAAGGTGGTGGGTGCCGTCTGGGCCACAACTGAGTCAGCACCAAGATGAAGGAGATGGGCTTTGCTATGCAAGTGATTCATCATGCCCATATGCGCGATTAGCGCACCTTTCGGTTCACCTGTGCTACCCGAGGTGAAAAAGCAGTAGCTTGGAGTGTTGAAAGGATCATCCACACGCTCCAGAAATGTGACTCCTAATGGTGCCTTTGCTTCCGTTACGTGCGAGGTATTTTCAGTGAAAATGGCGGCCGCGTTCGTGATCGTCTTAATATGTTTACGACGAGCCTCTGGCCACTGAGGATCAATGGGTGTATAGATGGCACCTACGGCACTACAAGCTAGGATATCGACAAGACATTCGATACCGCGCGAGTGCTCTGAAATGACTACCCTCCCAAAGGCATGTTTCTTTTCCAAGAGATAGGCTCGATTGTTAACTCGATTCAATAACATTTCGTAGGTGATTTCTTCACCATGAATATCTATTACGGCAACGTGATGTGAAGTGATCTGGGCCCATTCAACTAAATATGAGTAGAGTGTGCGTTCTAAAGGCCAGTCGACGTTTTCCCCGACCAGTGCACTCCCGGTAGCGAGCAAGCTCAACCCATTTTTTTCCAAACTTTTGGTAAGGTTTATCACTCTATATTCACCGTTTCATGTCTCCGTGAAAGTCTGGAACACGTAATCCATCGCCGGATATTTGAACGTGCTCGTACAAGCTTTGAGCAACAGCAAGGTCCAAAATTCCTAAACCAAAAGGAGAGAATACGGTTGGATGATCAGGGTCAAGCTGCTTCTCAGAGCATATGAATTCCGCCAGTGTGCCTGTGATGAAATTTCGATTTCCGTTCAATTGTTCGAGGAGGTGGGGTGTAGTGTTTGCCTTCAGGCAATGTTCAACATCATCAAACACGTTATTAGCCGTTCGAATGGTCTCAGGGTGTAAATCACGAAGCGAGATATTGAGAACGAGCTGGTTCGGTTGGAAACGTACACTCATCGGCACATAAGGAGTTCCGGCGCTGGTGGCTAATAGCACGAGATCACAGCCAAGAGCTTCTTCTAAACTGACTACCGAACACTCGGGGCCGTGGCGAGTGACTATACGTGCGACTAATTCACTATTTAAATCGTGAATTTTCACTGGAACCGCTGTCGTGTATAGCGACTTAATAAAATGTAAAGTTGTCTGTGCGATAGGGCCACTGCCTACTACACCGATACTCGTAGGAGCACCGTGAAGAACTCGAACTGCAAGCGCAGCCGAGGCAGCTGTACGAGCCGCACTAATGCGGCTGGCCTCGATGAACGCATAAGCATAGCCGTTATCTGTGTTATTTAGCACGATGACTGCTGAAGCTCTTTGTAGCCCATGATCAACATTCTCAGGAAAGCTAGAAATCCATTTAATTCCCGACACACAGGTTTGATCATTGATATAAGATGGCAACGCTATGATACGATCTCGTGGAGCATCTGGAAACCGAAGAAAATAACTATCGGGACATACTGTATTTCCAGCGTGATGTGCTCGATAAACACGTTCAACAAGATCGATGAGAAACGACTCTCTGCCTTTTAAAAATGTTTCGACAAGCTTGGCGTCTATAATTAGCATTTCACCATATTTCGTCATTTAAATACCTTCCGTTTCTTTTACTTCGTGCGCAACAGGACGAATTGCATAATTGAATGCTGATTCCCCAAAGTTTTCCATAACCCAATCGTCGTTATATACTCCATCCAGATACCTTTCACCAAGATCCGGCGCAATAATGACAACGCGGCTTCCCTCGGGAATTTTATCTCGAAGAGCATCAAAAGCTGCTAGCACAGTGCCAGTCGATCCACCCGGTAAAAATCCTTCTACCTGCGCAATGCGTCGGCACTGTCTCACGGTATCGATTTCATCAATATAATACCGTTTTAGAGGAAATTTTTCGTCAAAGATTGGTGGCTTTACACTAGCGCCTAGACCAGGGATATATCGCCGCGAAGGAGCTCCTCCGAAAGTCACTGAACCAGTGCTATCAATAGCACAAACTTTTGTGCATGAACCACGCTTCATGACAGCCCTAGATACACCCATAAGCGTGCCAGTGGTACCAGCACCTACAAATAGGTAATCAGGATCTCCTAACTCTTCGACGATCGCTCTATATGTCTTCTTGGAATGAACCTCAGGATTGGCTACATTTTCGTACTGGTTTGTCCATAAAGGCCCTCCTGGCATCTCTACTAATTCGCGAACTCTAGCAAGTCGCGTCCCAAGAAATCCGCCCGCTGCATCCAATGATTGAACAACTTCCACTTCCGCGCCCAGTGCACGCATATGCGAAATCGACCTTGAATTTGCATTCACATCTGTAACAATTGTTAATTTGTATCCTCGGCGCGCACATACACCGGAAAGTGCTATGCCTAAACTCCCAGAAGAAGACTCTACGACCCAACCTCCTGGCTGAAGACCATGAAGCTTTTCTAAGCTATCGACGAGTGCAATAGCCGTCTTGAGTTTTACGGAACCAGCAGTGTTTAAACCTTCTAATTTTGCGTAAACATCATGTTTAGGAAATGAATTTTTCAAGCGGACAAATTGAGAGTTTTCATCTAGTTCTTCAATAGATCCTGCAATCATTTATGTGCTCCTACTGCGCATGACATGCCATCGGAAGTTTTCATAACATACAAGCAAATTATAATGAGGAGTCTTGTACAGGCTATGGGCGTTATTAGAAGAGGTTTAGGCAAGAAGTTACGGATCTTGATCATGTTGATCCTGCCTACGAATGGCGTTGATAGAATGACAGAGACAACAACACATATGCGTGACCTCCCTAGTGATACACGCTGAAGTAACTTGTCACCTACTTCATGAGCTAGTCTATCTCCTTATAGGACCACATAAAAGAGAGGACCAAAAATTGATCTACATCTCTCGTGTGTCACTCGATACATTCCCCAAGAGTGCCTTGCCACAGCTGATGGAAAGAGCTAGTCCTGAACGACGAGATAGAGCACGAAGATACGTGCGAATCGATGACTGCTTGCGCTGCCTCATAGCTGACGAACTCCGGGCCTATTCATTGAAGCTTGATTACAAGGTGCCAGTACAGTCAGAGGTATCGAAGAACGCTTTCGGGAAGCCGCTACTAGCAAACCGCGATGGTCCTAAGTTCAACTTGTCGCACGATGGGAAGTGGATTGTCTGTGCCACAAGCCCACATCCTGTAGGCGTAGACGTCGAGGCAGTCGCTGAGCCAGGTTTAGCGGTGGTCTCGAACGATTTTTCAGTGGAAGAAGTGGAGGCCTTGCGGACAACCGCTACGGCTCCCCTCTCCATCGCTCGAGCGATGATCTGGACACGGAAGGAGGCATACCTCAAATATCTGGGGCTGGGTCTCACTGTTCAGTTAGATTCTTTTTCAGTAATAGATCAAACCTTGCTGTCGCCAGCTGAAGGGATGACAGACGGTATTCAGTTTTATAGTTGGTGCGATGCCGATAACTCGCATGTGATCTCTGTCTGTGGCCACGGCGAGGAAGTCGTCATCTCTTGCGTCAGCGGGCTAGAATTATTAGATGGACTGCCACCATCTCACTGTTCAGAAGAACCTCAAGAGCAACTTCGTTGGTTGCCCAATCTTAGTTAAGATCATTTTGTAATTATCAAAATTCCAAGTCGCCTCGAGAAAAGCATTAACAGAGATCATATCTCACCAGGAGAGATGCGGCTTAAATAACCTTCTCTTTCAATCCTTCATGACAGCTAGGCTCTTCACCTCGTCACGATCAAGTACTGGATCACTCATGATAGATTTTCGCGCTCAGCAATGCATCGTGGGCACTTTTTGAAAAAAACTGATCCGAAACGAGTTATACCTGCTGGTAGTGGCCCGTAATTAGTAGCTATCTTGGCTATAGCTCCCCATGAAGGAAGAACCCATTCCACAGACTGTCCTTGAGCAGGTACATCCGCTGAACGTCGATAATCAAATCCACCCAAGAGCTCCGCAAGATCCCAATAAGCATAAAATAGATCCGAGGCCAAATCGCTCTTCGAATGGACTTCTTTTCGCAAGTCACCATCGTGTAAAATAGCGATAGTGGATCCCCGATCCTCCCCATGCACCAATGGTGGCATGAAAAAAAATTTCCGAGTATTATAGACATGTACCCAACCAGATACGGATTGCTCTGGAGCCATCGGGACAACATGTGCTGGTATGGAATCGAATCCTAAATAAAAAGCTGCTCGACACCTGTGGGCTCCATCGAGGATGATGTAAGGTGCCCCTTGGGCTACGTGGATGCTTTCTCGTAATGCTTCATGTTCTAGCAATTTTGTAAGACGCTTGAGACGCAAAGTCTCACATTCCTCATGCCATACGAGTTGGTTTAGCGGAAGATACGATGATAACTCACAGCTACTACTAATTTTCATCAATTTCATCAACTCTCAATGCACTATTAATGGCAACCTGGTCTTGAGATATCCGATCTATGACTCGGACCACTTTTTCATTGAGTAAGACAGTTTCTAGTATGTTTACTACGAATAAGGAAAACTTTCTTCAATTTTACCTTAGGGAAAGATATCTCATAGTTCCGCATCACGACTATTGAAATTTGCAGATCGACCGACTTCTATAACCGATAAATTATGGGCGACTACAGCGATGTCTGTCGAGGCACCAACGATGACTCTCGACAGCCCTGGACCCGCACTATCTCTTTTTGGGGGGGCGCGGGATGGAACCCATCGCATTGGCAATGCCTGACAGATCATGTTCTTCCGATCCTTGTCCATACTTAACTGATGACCGCAGAAGCACAGATGCGGTAGGCATGGGCGGTGTCCGGATCATCCCCCCTTGGGAGCCAAGAGACCGTCGTTGATCACTACGTCGAACAAGGCCTGCAGGATAGGTTTACAAAACCGATCCGCCGCTACCACCAGTTCCGACACAAGCTTACGTACCATTGTTGATGCCATATCGCTCCTTCACAGAAGCGTTCCGGGGGGCTCGCAGACGGCATTGGCACCTTGGCACCGATGTCCGTGAATCCACAACGGAACCTGAAACTGCCCCACACGGTCTGATGCTCCGACTTTCGTCAGCTTCCCCAGATCATCCGGGGCATCAATCCATTATCAGATTGACACTTAGCACTGTACCCTCACCAAGACCACACCAGCATCGAGGACGGCGGGAGAGAGGCGAACCCGCCACCACACGATGCACAAATACAAAAATACATAGGCATCATGATGCTCTTGGGCATCTCGCATACCCCCGTACGGTGCCCAAACTCAATCCCTACGCAAAGCTCGCAGGCCTAAGTCTGCCCATCAAAATCATGGCTTTCACCAAACATCGATTTCTACACCGACTAGCCGACCCCTATCGGCGACATTGCCATACTGCTGACCCGCCTGGTCCTCTAGCCACGACAACGCATCCCGGAACATCCGCACGTCTTCCAAAGCGAAACCGCAGTCGTAGCCGCCCTTATCCCCCAACCGCACCATCTGGCGCTCCCGACGGCCACCTTCATCGACTTCGATCCATAGTTTCGCGTGCATCCGCTGGCCTCGGCCTTCTGACAGGATCTCGGTGAGCAGATCGGAGGCTTGTCCTCGCGCATCCTCGTTGTCGCGAGGGAATTGGAGTGTGTGGGAAGAACGGTGGTGGGGCAGGTTTGTGACCTCGTGACGCAGCAGGTTGCGCTTGCGCATCTGCCGTTCGAGGCGCTCGGGCTGACTCGTTGACGGGGTTGTGCCGTGGCGGCGTTTCCTCGGCAGGGTTTCAATGTGTTCCTCGCCCAGCACCTCCTCGTCGGACTGTTGTGGTGCGCGGCTTCGTCTCGGGTGCAGGAGTTCGGCATCCGGTTCGGTGGGACGGTGAGATGGTTTTCCGCGCTTACCGCGTACCTTCGCGGTCCGGCCTTTGCGATCATGCCGACGCCGCGGCGGGGTAACCTCCTCGCCCCGCTCCAACTGTGTTAACGCCTCGACCAGGTTGGTGCCAGGCTTAAGCCCTTTTAGCACGAACCGCACCAGGCGGGGGTCTCGGCCGATTCGTCGGGCAATCTCGGCTTGGCTCCACCCTTCGGCTAACAGGGTGCGCACCAGGTCCTGAGCCCGATTGTCACGCTCAGTCACTGGTCGCCTCCTCGGGGAGTCCTACTTGCTCGGCCTGCTCTGATAGAGCAGCCCGCTCCGATCCGGTCTGAGGCGCTTCCAAAGGGCCCGGCAAGACACCTTTGACACGCAGCCGCCCGTCCTTGCCGTCATCGCCGCCCCCCTGGGCCACAGGGAGCGCCCAGGGGGGCACGTTGCTGGTGTAGATAGCGTCGCCGTGGATAGCCAGCAGGGTGCGAGAGTTCATGCGTAGTGCTCCTCCCTTGGTTGTGGCGTTTTTTCTGGTGGTGGGGTCGGCGATGGGTGTGTTGAGGGTGCGTACGCGGGACAGGGCCCAGATGCGGGCGGCGATTTCGGGGTGCCAGGTGTCGGGGTCGGGGCGGTGGCGGGCGGTTTGGTATTGGTAGGCGATGGTGTCACCGGTTTTGTTGCGGATGACGTCGAAGCCTTCGATGTCGGAGGGGATGTCGTCGGCGTCGTAGACGACGGTGGTGGTGACGGGGTTGGAGGCCGACATTTGGCCGATGGTCACGCGCAGCATGTTTTTCAACGCGGAGGTGAGGATTGTCGTGGCGGTGGGGTTTTTGTCTGCCCAGCGTTTCTCGGCGATGTCGATCATGTCTTGGATGGTTTTGACCCATCCTCGGATGGGATCGACTTTGGTCAGTTTGATCCCTTCGAGGAACTCGATGGGCTGGGTGATGGGCCCATCTGGTCCGGCTTCGGTGTCCCAGCCTTCGTCGATGGCTAGTTTCAGTTCGGCGGTATCGACCCATGTTTCGTGGGTGGTGCCGGGCACGTTGGGCCAAAACCATCCTGCTCGTCCTTTGGTGCGTTTGACCGGTAGTAGGCCGATGTCGTCCCACCAGGATGGCACGGTGAAGCGGATGTGGTAGCGGGCCGGGTGCCAGGGGTTGTTGGTGAACAGGTCGCGGGCTTCGGTGGCGCTGAGCAGAGTGGCGGGTGCGGCACCGATCTCTCCGGTCACTGATCCGGCATACATGAATCGGCCGTCGATGTACACGAAGTTAGGGATAGGGCCGGCAGGCACGGTGGGGCGCCAGCCCTTTTCGCGGTCCTCGGGGTTGCCGTCGTCGACGCATAGTTCGTAGCGGTGCTGAGGGGAGGTGTGTTGGATGAGTGCGCCCAGTTCGGGGTCCATCGGCTCCATGCGATAGGACTCGGGGGTCCGTAGCTTCCAGAGGTTGATTCCTTCTGCTCCGGGGCGGTCCATGAGGGCCCAGTCGCGGTCGATTCTGGTGGCGATGATGTGGGTTAATTCGCGCCATGCCCAGCGGGCCTGGATTGGGGTGAGGGTCTGGCCAGGGAACCATTCATCAGCGACCAGAATGTCGAGGTTGCGGTCGGTTTCTTTGTGGGTGAACCGGCCTCGGGCGGGCCGCCTGGACAGCATGAACAGGCCCCGCACGTGCCAGTCCTGGTTGAACTCGCGGGTGTGAGCGGGGGTGTCAGGCAGCAGCCAGGATTGAGGCTGGTCGGGGATGTTACCGCAGACGATCAGGCGTCGGGCGTTGTGGTGTAGCGCGGTTGTTAGCAGGTCTGACAGGGTCGCGTGCTTGGTGCGTCGTCCCCCCAGCACTGGCAGGATCTCGTTTCCGGCCGCGTCGACTCCCCGGGCGGTGTCGATGTCTAGCCACACTGTTTCGGGGTCGGGTGGCCGATGTGGGGCGGGACGGCGCTGCTCCTGGTCGTCTCTCATGGTTTCCTCCTTTGGGCCAGGGAGCGGCCGGCGTCGAGGGCGTTCATGCGCTCGCGTTGTTCTTCGCGTAGTTGGTAGACCCGGCCTCGTGACACTCCTGCTGCCTCGGCGATGGTGGTGGCCGGCAGGTGGCCGATGGCGGCAGCGTCGGCAAGGACGTCACGCCAGGCCAGGTCAATGGTTCCCAGCTGGGCTAGAGCTTCGTCGCGGCGGCGGGTGGCATCAGCCACTACGGAGGCCCACCCTGTGGGGTGGATGGTCTTGACGACGATTCGGTTGTGGCGGATGGGGCCCCATGCATCAGCGGGGACTTGCCAGCCGTGATTGGCGGCGGACTCGGTGATCTTGAGGCGTCGCTCAGGTGCGCGGGTGCGGGCAGTGACGTCGGTGTTCCAGGTCTGGACTGGTACCCACGTCCCCTCTCGGATGCGTTCGATGACGCACGTGGTGACCTCGTCGGTGACTGTGATGACCAGACGATAATCTTTCCCGTCTGGGGTGGTTCGGTAGCTGGGCATGTCACCCTCCCCTATCCGTCAAATGAGCTAGACACAGTGTCTATTTAATTTGACGCAAAGTCAAGTATGCTAGACGCCTTTGTGTGGATCCGCCCGCCCAGACAGGCACTCACGTCTCATGACCCGCCGCGACGTCTTAACGAAACCAAACCGCTTATAGAACCGCTCCGCAGCGGGCCCGGAGGGCTTCAGTTCGAGGGTGAGACCGTGCTCGTCGGCCCATTGGCAGACTTGTGTGAGGATCTGTGAGCCGTGGCCTTGAGTGCGGGGGACGGCGTGGACGCACATGAGCATGGGGCCGTGGCGGCGCGCTGGCGGGGCCACGTAGGCTCCGCCATGCCAGTCCGGTGTGGTCTGCCAGCTTCGCCATGTCGCGGTACGCCAGTGGTGGGCTTCGAGGGCCACCATGATCACCGCGACGACGACGAGCGTTGCGGCCCCGATCATGGCCAGCTCACCCTGACCAGGCCAGTTCCCGCAGATGATCCAGTCTCTTAACGCCCAGATGATCGCGGCTTCCACGCCTGCTGCGATCGGGATGAGCAAGGCAGAACGAAGGTGTCCTGCCATGATCTCGGTGATCTCGCTGCGATGCCATGACAAGGAGAATTCCCACGACTCTTGAATCATGCTGATGTGTGAACGGCTTCTTCGGCTTCGCCCTGCCATAGTTTCTCCAAACGACGCTCAGCCAGCTCGTCGGGACACGGCGACAGCCTGCCGCACTCGGAGCAGACCCCGAAGTGGCGCGAGAGAGTGATGACCGGCTCGTCGGGAGCATGAACCGACTCGATGCCCGGGTGCTGCTCATCGGTGAGTCCCGAAGCGTGGCTGATCTCGATCAGACGGAGGTGGACCATGCCGTCGTAGCTGTCGGCTCTCTCGACATGGAACGGGTAGGAGCCGTCCGCGGTGTGGCCTGCAACCAGGTCCCCGATCTTCAACTGGCTGGCGGTCATGGTTCGCACCGGCGGCAGCGGGGTCCGGGTCGCGTTGATCCTCATGGTCTCTCCTTGCTTCTGCGCCTTCATAGATGAAGGTGCCACAGCCGGGGTTGATGTGCGGAACCACAGCCACTTTTTCAATAAATCCATCACCACGGTCTCACCCCTTCCCAAATGTGTAAACCATGATTTACACATTTGGGGCATGATCGAACCCACAACCATCTCCACCACGCCCCGCGTGGCCATCATCTCCCCCAGCGGGCCAGCACGGTTCTGGGGCGAGCCTCCCAGCATCGCACTGCGCCGACACGGCCGGTCCCCCATGAGGTCCCTTCCTTCCGGGGCCCTGCTGCTGGTGTGGGACGTCACCGTTTTGACCGGGCCCACTCTCGGCCACCGCGTGCGTCCTCTCAGTAAGGACGCCGAGCTGACTGCCCGGCGCTGGCTCGACCAGGTCGCCGACAACCCCGGCTTCCTCGACACCCTTATCGAGGCCGCCCGCATCACCGATGGATGGCATCACGCGACGCCTCCGCACATTCAGGCCCCTTACCGGACCCTTCATCAGTGAACGGAGGTACAACGACATGACCAGCGACATTGACATTGACCGGACCCACAAACCCGACGACCGCGCCGAGGCTCCTCTTTACCGGTCCTGGGCCAGGAGACTCGTGCACGTCTCCGGGATGCCCTGGCGTATCGTCGCCGCCTTGGCCGGGGTCTCCCCCACCTCCATGCACCGGCTTCTATTCGGCCGCAACGGTCGACCCGTGGAATGGATCGGCATCAATGATGCTCGCGCCCTGATGGATATCGGCATCGATGATCTCGCCTCAGCGTCCACCGACCGTATCCCGGCCCGCGAATCCCGCGAGCTGTTGGTAGCCCTGCACACCCTCGGCTGGACCGATGAGCATCTAAGCCGCTGGCTGACCAGTTCCGACCTCGACCTGGCCACCACCCCCAAGGCCCTCTACGTCACCCGGCTATCCGCCGCCCGCATCCAGGCCACCTACGACATGCTCATCAGCCAGCCCGTCCGCCGCTGCGGCCACCCCCGCACCCCGCCTATCTCGTCCCAGACTCCGGTTACCTCGCCCCAGCCCGGGCCCGAGGATGCCGAAACGTTCCAGCCCGCCCTGTTCGAGCTAGCCGACTGCGCATGAGACCCCACACAAACATGGTTGAATCGAAGGGCTCAGCCAGCAGCCAGTTACCAGGAGTCCCCGTGCGTCTATACCGCGCTGTTCTTACCCACACCGACATCCAGATCACCGTCCGCATCTGGAGCACCACCGACCACGACTGGACCTGGACTCCCCTCGACACCTGGACCCCCGACCCGACCCCGACCACACCAGCCCAACTGGCCGACGAACTCCACCGACACGGATGGACCACCCCCGAGGACCCCACCACCCTCACCAAGGTGACTGTGATCCCCGAGAACTGGCAGGCCCTCGTCGACCACGCCCTCGCTGCCCGAAACCACCAAGCCAACCAGCTGCGCGTCGCCGAGAACATCCTCACCGACATCCTCGGCGACGCCGCCGACGCTGGCCTTTCCGTGACCTTCCTCGCCCAGGCCGCCGGATTGTCCCGAGCTGCCTTCTACAAACGCAGCGCTAAGACCATCAACTCTATGAGGCACGCCGACCAGCCGCGCGAAGACCCCTCCCAGCTCACCCGAGCCGAGAAAACAGCACTCAGCCTGGGCGACGAGTGATCCTCACACCTCCTGCGACAGCCCGGCCGTGGAGCCTTCCCACACGTGTCTAGCCAGCACTGACCGGGAAAACCTATTCGCGGCACCACACCGGGCCCACTCACCAGTCACCTACACCCCCGACTGCCCCTCGCGAAGACCCAACCAGCGAGCCAAGTCCCCAATGCGCCCACCACGATCAGCACACCCACGGCGACCACCAGGTGGGAAGCACTAACCGACCCCAACAACCCAAGATCAAACAGGCCCTGCCCGGGAACGCCGAGCAGCCCGTGATCGCGAAGCCATGCTCCGAGATGACCGATGATTTTAGGGGCCATCTTCTTCAGCAGGGCTATCCCTCCGATACCAACAACGATGAAGGCGAGGATTTCTTCGCATCCGTTGTTTCCTTCTCCGGTGGGGCCGTTCATGCTGCCTTCTCGGGGTGGACGGCCAGCCAGCCGATGAGGTTGTCGGCGACCTGTCCTGAGGTTTCGATCAGTTCGACCTGTCCGGCCTGCCATGCGCGCGATGCGCCGGCCAGCAGTGATGCCGGGGCCCCTGCTGCGCGGCTGAGAGAAGCGACTTCAGTCAAGGCGGTGCGTAGCTCCTCGATGGCGCTTTCGATGTACCAGCCGCTGTCGGTACTGGTCTCGGTGGCGTCGGTGGCGGTGATAAGGGCGTCGGTGAGGTTGTTGACGGCATGGTCGAGATCAGCGATGCTCGGTAAAGCTACGGGAGTCACGGTGTGTTTTCCTTCCAGGGATGCCTTCACTGGTAAAGGTTCCCTGGGTCCGGCCGATGTGCGGTGATTTAAGAAAGATGCTCCGCATCAAGTCGTTTGAGTCAGGAAAATTCGGCTAGAACGGCACCAAGGTTCGCTCCCACTCGTCCAAACCTGTGGCGGGGCTGCCCCTGTCTGAACGCACATGCGTGTGCACTGTCTGCGGGATGATCCTGGACCGCGGCATCAACGCCGCGGTCAGCCCCGCTCGCTAGCCACGATGGGCACAGGAGAGCGGCCGAGACCGGGCGCAGCCCCTCCGACATCATGCGCACCGCCCTCATCGACTACCTCGATGCCGCAAGCTAACATCACCTCACATGCACGCGCTACAAGGAAGTCATGCAGGCGACAGCATGAATCACGATCTCACCCCAAGATAATGATCTTGGGATTCTGAGCCGGGTCAATCCATCGCAGCGTGTTAGTCAGCTTTGACAGTGAGTCCATACTCACACACCCAGCAGTGTAACGCGTCGCATAATGCAAAAAGATCGCTGCCCCCCGACTCGGCACCATGACGCGCCGGCGAGCCATAGTTGAAATCCAGTACGGCTGCTTGCCGGTACTGACGGCCCACGTAGCTCGTTGTCCGACTTCGACAACGCGCGACAGTCCTGACGCCACCGGTTGTAATCAGGGGCAGTGGGATCACCGATCCACCACGAGCACGAATTGATCCGCCGATACGGCAACTTCGTCCCCGGATCACCAGCACCGAAAGCAAAGACGACCCCGTAGACACCTGATGGGGCGTCATATCACCCTGAATACACTGAGATCCTGACGTGACACCGCGCAGCCCAAAATGAGCTCCCACACCCGACGCCGAGACTCTTATCCAACCGCGCGACAACCCGCACGGCAGAGCGGTCGACCTCACTACACGCCACCCCTCGACGCGCCCGAAAACGGTCGTTTTCGAACGCTCGGCTTATGACCCCACAGCGTCGTACAATATTTACTGCGCGCATTATCCTTAAGCGGAGCGCTAAAAAACACCGTTTTACCGAGGCTGACGTGCTCTACGAGATGCGCAATGCCCTGACTGTTGAAGAGGATTTCGAGGCGTCAAGAGTTCCCAAGACATGGTGATCCGAGCCTGCATATTAGGCCTGCCTTGTCCGGGGTGGCCATTGAGGTCATGGGGTACACGCGGTCAGATCACACACTCGTAATTTTCCATGACATGAAGTGTCGAAAGAAAACCTTTGAATTAATGAGGAGGAAGAACAATGACTGACGAACTTGACGCGGAGTTGGCTGCATGGGCTGAGTCGGATGCACCCGTGACCGTGCCGGGCCGGATACTTCGTGGCGCAGCTGCTCGTGCTGCTGGGCGCCGCGCGTTGGCGTGGGCTGGATATCCCAATGTCGAAGCTGGCCGGATCACTCGTGCCGGGACCGGGCGCAGTCAAACAGGCAACTTGCGGCGCCGCCAAGTACGCCTCGATGTTGTGACAGATGCGCGGCTCGATGATCTCGCGACTAAGACTGGACGCAAGCCCGCTGACATTATGCGCTCGGCTATTAGCGCCTACCTTGACGCCGCCGGGGATACAACGGTTTATCTTCGCGATAAAAGTAGGGAGAGATGACGAGAACCCAGAGTGGGTTTGGCCTTGGAGTCTGAGCTGGTCTTCAAGCATTCCGCTGTCCCTTACTCGCTGAGGCGGTGTCGCGGCAGCCGGCCGCGCCACCGCCTTCACCGTTGGTTCTTACGTCTCTGTTTCGCGGCCATCTGCTCGATCGAGTCGCGGATCAGATCGTCGGCGCTAACCGGGGAGAAGTAATGTACATTCCCGGCTACCGACGCCTCTGTTATAGACATATATAACCCGTTGATGTCAATAGAAATGGGAACTCTCAGCTTTTTGGTGAGTTTATGTATTCGAGGCCAGGATGTGGCGTGGCTATTCATGGCCCCGACGCTCCATGCATCATTCCTCGGCTGAGATTGACTTAGACAGCTCGGTGTTAGTGCCGAAGGTGGCGAGTTTTGAGGACGAGGGCGGGGATAAGTTCGTTGAGCTGATTGACGTCGAGGGTTCCGTTCATTCCGGCGGCGAGTTAGGCGGTTATGGTGTGGTCGACGTTGGTGATCGTGCCAGTGATACTGAAGGCAAAGGTATGCAGATGAACTTCAGTACTTGGCTGCACGTGCGTCTTGGAACACTGGAGATCCAAACAATGGATTTACATCGGAGATTTTCACGCTTTTCGACCACATCCAACCCAACATATCCTCCCAAATTATTTAGACAATCCTGCCACGCATGCGGGCGCACTCACGGTGCACATAGTTTTCCACTCCCCATAGGATGCAAACGGTGTCGAGCAGAACACTCAGAACAAGGACTTCAGGATGAGTCAATTCGTAGACATTGAACCCTCATACGCAATAACACCACTCCAGCAAGAAAATTTCTAGAGATACCCCCAAAAGGTAGGTGCTCCCCCACCGCTTTCTCCTTGGGTATCGTCTCCAATATGTAAGATAGCACAGTTTATTCAGAAAATAACGAGATTGAGCGGCCACGTCGACCAGAGTTTCTCAGATCGTCCGGATCACATGTGATTCGTCGCAGACTCTACAAAACTGGCCAGAACTCGCCTCAAACCGGATGTTCGAAGGGAGGATTCATGCCCCACAGCACGCCTGACGTGCAAGAACATGCGCGAGGCGCAGCCGTCACGTCAGTCCGGCAGCAAGCCCGTTGGAGATACGGAACGTCCGATGAGATGGCGACGAACAGCGGCCCACGATCCTGCTGCCATCACGAGCAGAGTGGGTGTTTCCAATCCTCGCCTCGAAGCGGCACGATGATGACCGGCCGCAGCTGACGGCGTCCCAACTGCACGGCAACCGAGCCGTCCAACCACTCCTGAACGCCAGCGCGGAACCCGGGCCTACGGGTACCAAGGACGAAACATCCAGCGTTGATGGTGTGAGCTAGATGCGCCAACTGCTGATCCGGCAAACCAGACAGATATACCAGCTCCCAATCCGCTTCCGGATAGTCAGACATGAAAGCGTCGAGAGCGCTATAAATGGCTGACTTGGCAGTTTCCATTGAGATCCGCTGCGCTGTCGGGTCAAGCGGATGGCTGGTGTCGGGGTTCGACGGACTAGAGACTCGGTCCGTCGCCACGTGCGCGAACACAATTTTGCTGCCCATGGCCTTCGCGTATTCGACACCCGTCTCCAACACCGGCTTCGGGATGCCCGGCATGATCGCGACGATCACAGGACGGCACTTCATCGTTCCGCGAGGTGAACGCTGATATCTTCCGGGCGTGCGACGTGGCCCGTGGTCGGTCTGGTCCTGGACACGGACCTGTTCATGGACTGGTTGATGATCCGTCATGATCGTCTCCTAGATGTGGCGGCACCACCGCGCACATTACCGACCAGAAGGCAGTTTTCGCGCCAAGTCGTCAGCGCAGGGTCTCCAGCACGGCTGATTCCAGCGCAGGCACCAGATCAATCGAGCCAAGAAGCTCGTCGGGGTGCTCGACGAGACGGGCGACACCGTAGTGGCTTCCATCGCGAAGCGCCCCGGCCACCACTCGTACCTCTTGACGTTTCGGATGAGCAGCTACAAACGCCGCAGCTTTTTCCGGATCGTGAGGTATCTCATCGGCGCAGTCATCGGGTAAGAATATCCTCTCGACGCAGATAGCGGCCCCATCCACAGCATCACCCCACGTCGTGGTGGCAAGGGCCTGAGCAAGGTCTTCACCGGGACGAAAGTCGTCCTGCTCGATACTGGACAAGCTGTCATGGCTACCGATGGCAAGCTGACCAGCCAGCGCTGGCTCAGCTTTCACAAGATCGACGGTACGCACCAGCGCGAATAGACGAGGCGGACCGCCCCAGCTCGACGAAGCAACAAACCTCTCGATCTCAGTCAAGCACGCAATCAAGGCATCATCAGCCGACTCTGATACTCCCTGTGCGACCTGGGGATCCTGCGTCATCTCCACGTCCTCATCATTCAACAATGCGGTATTCCCGTTCCCCCGGCACGGATTTTCTGGATAGCAGCGATGGCGTCCTTAAGACTCGATACTTTGACCAGTCTCATGGAAGTCTCGACTCCACTTATATCGCGGCAGTTGCCGGCTGGAACGAGGAAGATCTTCGCACCGTCGCGCTCAGCTCCCGCGATCTTCTCTTGAATGCCGCCAATAGCAACAACGTTACCGTCTGGGGAAATGCCGCCAGTTCCCGCGATCCGCAGTGAACCGATGAGGTCGTTCGGGGCCACCATTTGGTAAATCGACAATGCCATCGCAAGCCCAGCAGATGGACCGACGATATCCCCCGGAATGTTATAGGTGATCGTTGGGGTATATCGGTAGCCCGTATCGATAGTGACACCTACTGCCGGGGCGCGTCGATCACTTACTGACGAAACTGTCGTCACCGCAATGGTTTTCACAGACGAATTGCGCAGAACCACAAACACGACGGTGTCCCCCACCGTATGTTTCCGGACGGCCTTGCCGACGTCGCGAACGGAGGCCATTGGTTTCCCATCCACCTTCTCAATGAGATCCCCGGGCGCGAGTTTTCCATGCGCCGGACCTGCGGCACTGACAGCACTGACCATGGGCATCTCAGTGACAGGTTGACCGGCAGCTCGTAAAGCGGCCACGGCGGCGTCACGCTCTGATGTGTCCATCATGTACGACTCATCAGCATCGACCTGCTGAGGAGACCGTCCCGGCGGGTAAATGGCCTCCCGCTGAAGTACGTCATGGTCCGCGCGCAGATGAGCGACTAACGCCTCGGCCATGCTGAGACGTGAATCAGCACGGGTGATAGAGACGGTCGTCATCCGCATCTCGCCCTCACCGTGCCGAGTGGTCAAGCCGTCGACCTGAATCATTGGCTTGCCCCGTTCGTTCGTCGAGAGCAGATTCACGGTCTGGCCGGGAGACCGCGCCACGAACGGGATCGGGACGAGAATTAAGGCCAAGACGCATAGCAACACGACGAGGGCAGACGAGATCGCTGTCCAGCGAGTAGGAAAGCGCGCCGTTTGCCGGATTTCGGTCTCGACCGTTGCTATTACGTTGGCGGACGCGCCAGAGTCATGCGCCTGCGACGTGGGCGTGGTTGGCTCGGACATGATGGTCATGTTAGCCGCTGCGAACGATGACTTTTCCACGACTGCCACAGCCCTAGACTTGGTTAAGACCGCACGACGAGCGAACGGAGACGGGAATGAACGACGGACCCCAGAATCCTGGGCAACCCGACCCCGAGGAGATGGCTGAGCAATTGCGTCGCATGATGCAGCAGTTAGGCCTACCCGTCAGCGGTGATCTCACCTCATTTATGACACAGTTGTCACAGATGTTCGGATCCGGTAGTTCGGTAGGGTTTGGCATGCCCGGGACAAACCCGAGTGATGGACCAGTCGACTGGTCTCACATCAAAGACATGGCTAGGCACATCACCGCTTCCCATGGCCCTGACCCGGCGCCAGGTCAGCAGGAACGCACAGTTTTACTCGATGCGTCCCGTCTTGCAGAGAGCTGGCTCGACCGCGAATGCGAGTTCGCTCAGGTGAACGTCCAGCCAGCGTGCTGGAGTCGTGCAGAGTGGATTGAACATACCTTCTCCTCCTGGCAGTCTGTCGTCGAGCCAGTGCTGGTCTCCCTCACGGAAGCCATGACCGGGCTGATGTCCCCGGGCGGCCCCAACGATCCGATGGCCGCACTTACCCAGATGATGGGCCCGGTACTGCGCAGGATGTCAGCGATGCTGTACGGGGCCCAGCTGGCCCAGGGGCTCGCAGAATTGTCGACCTCAACAGTCACCGGCAGCGAGATTGGCCTACAGGTGCTATCTGTACCCCAAGTCGTCATCCTCCCCACCAATATCGCCGCCGCGTGGAACGACCTAGACCTCGATCCGAGGGACGTTGAGCTCTACCTCGTACTGCGTGAATCCGCTCGCCAACGCCTATTCAACGCGGTGAGCTGGCTCGGCCCGCAACTGCTAGCCCTGGTCGAGCATTATGCTCGCGAGATCCGCATCGATTCCTCGGCTATTGAAGATGCCATCGACATTGACGACCTCTCCCAGCTGACGCCAGAAAAAGCCCAGGAAATGTCGGAGCGTTTACGGGGACGCCTCTTCGAGCCAACCCGCACACCAGAGCAGGATGGCGTGCTTCAGCGTCTAGAGACCCTGTTGGCACTTATTGAGGGATGGGTTGACGAGGTAACCTTCCAGGTTGCTCGCACCTGGCTTCCTAGTCACGATCAGCTTGCCGAGGCGGTACGACGTCGCCGTGCCACATCCGGCCCTGCAGAGGTCTTCTTCCAGTCCTTGCTCGGTCTTGAGTTACGTCCCCGCCGGGTGCGCGATGCCGTAAATCTGTGGGCAGCGCTGCGCGAGGCCCGAGGAACAGTCGGGCGGGACCATGTGTGGAACCACCCCGACCTCGTCCCCACTGCCGCCGACCTTGACGATCCACTGGGCTATGTCTCGGGGGATCGCCAAGATCCCTCGGAGGGCGGCGACGACCTCGACGCTGAGTTAGAGAAGCTGCTGCGAGATCACGGTCACGACGACTGATCCGCTGGGTTATCGTCAGGATCGTTCCTGGTGTTATCAGCTTCCCCGGAGACAGCCCACTGAAAACCAGTCAGAAAACCCTCCGCCCGTTCGGCGTTAGGGAACCCGGCGAGCAACTCGTGAAATCGTCGATTGTGATGGCCCTCCACGAGGTGGCAAAGCTCGTGGGCTAAGACATGGTCAACGACCCAGTCGGGGAATCCGATCATGCGGTCAGACAACCTAATCTGACCGGTCGACGGCGTGCATGAACCCCAGCGGCTGTTCTGATTGGACACCCACCGCACCGACGCCGGCTCGACCGTGTCGTTGACACGCGGATCGAGATACTTCTGGCACAACCGAAGGGCGCGCCGAGTCAGTTCGTCATTGCTGTCATGGTGTCGCCGACGAGCATCGGACTTCGTCACCTTGTCCACCAGTTCCATCACTTGACGATCCTGGTCAGCCTTTCGCATACCCATGGGCACCATGACGAGGACGGAACTCCCCTCCATCCTGGCGCTCAAGGTGCGACGTCTACGAGCGCTACGTCGAATGATGATCTCAGGTCTACCATCTCGTGCCTCGATGATCTCGTCCGGAACAGCCATGTCAGCCATAACGCCCATCATGCCGGGTGAGAAGGACACTTTTGACACCACTGACTTCGGCAAAAGGACGTACGAAGTTGACGAGAACTAGAGCCTGTCCTAGATTGACGTTAGCCTCCGGATCTCAGATGTGCAGGGGAAGGCACATCGTGATGGTCCGGGGGTTTTATGTATCTGTATCGTTCCCAGTCAGCTTCGGTAGCGTCCTGACGACGTGTTGTCCCAACGGCATGAGATGTTGTCCGAATGGTTCAAGTTGTTGCCCATTTTCCTCATGGTGTTGCCCGTTTCTTCGCCGGGACTTACGTAAGCTCCCAGGTCCTGGGAAAACTCAGGTCATGCACGTTGAACTTGATTGTCCTTGGGTCTCGGTTTCAGGCGGGTTACGCCTCCTCGCTCCGGATGGCCGGTCTTTCCGACTGCGCGGCGCGACGGCAAGCGCCGATGGACATGTCGAAGTCCCGGCAAAAGTTGCGCATCACTTATATGAAGCGGGCGTAGTCACCGAGCCCTGCGATCTTCGAGTGGCGGTCGTCAGTGATCATGGCTGTTCCGACGATCTGGTGCGGGGTCTCACAGCGCGTCGCATCGACATCACAACGTGGGTAAGAACGCCTGAGCCCGGAAACACCCGCGATCTTCGTCGCATCAGTGGGCATGCCAATCTTGACGTTCATGTCGTTGTTATTTGCCCCCGCACCCTCCTCGGAGGCCGCGATGTGGCCGAGCAATGTCATCGCGCGGGGATACCGTCGGTCGTCGCATGGGGACGCCATCATTGGGCCGTGCTTGGCCCTATCAGCGATGGCAGCCCCGGATGCCAACACTGTGCTGACATGGCGATGGCAGCCCGCGACCCTGACTGGGTGACGATGGCTCGCAGTATGAAGGAGGGGGAGTACGATCCCGCAGTCACCGAGTGGCTTGTCAATCGAATTGAACGTGCCGCACTATCTATCCGCGACTCGACGGTCTCCCGTCGACCGAAAACCTTCCACGTGCGTACCATTGCCGGCGAACGCAGTATTGAGGTGCCAGCCCAGCCTGGATGTCACTGTTGGTTATCCGAGGAACCGTGCAGCACCTTGATGAGATCAGCCGCGTAAAGATCGGCCTTGCGCTTACCAATTCCGGGGACCTGCAATAAACTTTCCATAGAGTTAGGTCGTTTCTCCGCCACGCCCAGCAAGGTAGCGTCCGTGAGAATGACGAAAGCTGGCACTCGATCGGCTTCCGCGCGTTCGCTGCGCCACTGCCGCAACCTCTCGACGAGAACTGGGTCGACCCCCACCTCGCAGGCAAGGTGATGGCCGAGTTTTCGGTCTCTGGCCGCCGTAAGGGCTTTGCCGCACACCGAGCAGACTGTGATCGTGGCACGACGTTTCCGGCGATGTCGCGGGGGGTTGTCGGTCATTTCCCCCGTCCCAGGGAGGCCGCGCAAAAATCGCGAGATCCCCTGCCGGTCCCGGTTCCCTCCAGACCACGAGTACGAGACCCACAGGTCTCGTCGTGCTCGAGTTACGCCAACATGCAACAACCGGCGTTCCGAAGCCACCTCAGCCGGAGCTTCAGCCATGATGAAGGGCACCATCGTGTCATTGATGCCATAGAGGGCCACGACATCCCATTCGAGCCCTTTAGATGCATGCAAGGTTGCCAAGGTAACGCCGTCGCCGACCGGCGCCTCCTGAGTGGCCGCCCGACGGGAGAACACGGCTGCCAGTTGTTCCAGCGTCCTCGTCCCGTCGTCTACAACCGAGACCGTCAGATCGTGCAAAGCTTGCAACGATTCCCACCGTTGCCGGACATCACCTTCTCCCTCGGGCGCGATAGCCGACCAACCTTGAGCTGCGAGTATCCGATCAAAAGCCCGTAGCGGATCCGCACCTGGTTCATCAGCAGCAAGCCGAGCCAAAGCGTCAAGGCTGCGTCGCACTTCGCCCCGGTCATAGAAGCGCTCAGAACCCTTCACAAGATATGGGATGGACCTCTCGGCCAGCGCGGTCTCAAGCTGGGCTGCCTGAGAATTAATCCGGTACAAGACGGCAATCTCAGACCATGGGATTCCCGCAGCATGGCGCGATTCAATCCACATTGCTACAGCTGAAGCTTCGGAGGCATCGTCCCCGAGAGCCTGATAGATGGGCTCGGGACCGGACCGTCCCCGCGAAACCAATGTAACTCCCCTGCCATGTTCCAGAGCCTCCTCTGGAGTCATACGGTTGACAAGAACTTCATTGGCCAACTGAACGATCTCGGGGGTAGAGCGGTAGTTGCGAACCAAATCGATGCGTTTAGCGCCAGGATGATCGGCAACGAAGTTGAGGAGGTAGTCAGCTCGCGCACCTGCATAAGAGTGAATGGCCTGGTGCGGATCTCCCACGACGCATACATCATTTCGATCGCCAAACCACAGCTCAAGCAACCTATGCTGCAGCGGAGAAACGTCCTGGTACTCGTCGACAACGAAATGTCGGTACCGAGCCCGAATCTCCTCAGTGATGTCACGGTGCTGAACCAGCAATCCCACCGCGCACAACAAAATATCGTCCAGATCAATGACGCAGCGTTCCCTCTTCACAGCCTCATATCCAGCGAGGACGCGTCCTACGTCAGTTGCCGAAACTCCCGCCACCACCCGACCTTCCGCCCTAGCCAGGGATGCGTATTGATCAGTCGGCACATTTGAGACCTTCGCCCACGAGATCTCGGCGGACAAGTCGCGCAGCAGCGCCTTGTCATTGCCCAGACCAATGCGATGGGTCGCCTCCGCCACCATCGAGAAACGAGAATCACTCACCGGTGGCAACTCACAGTTATATGCACGAGGCCAGAAAAACTTGATCTGCCGCAACGCCGCAGAATGAATAGTGCGAGCCTGCACACCAACAACCCCAAGATCAGCGAGTCGACCTCTCATCGTGCCAGCTGCCTTAGTCGTAAAAGTGACCGCGAGGGTACGACGCGGATCAAGCTTGCCTGTCGCTGCACCGTAGGCAATGCGATGAGTGACAGCACGAGTTTTACCTGTCCCGGCACCAGCTATGACGCACACTGGAACATCGAAGGTCTTCGCAACCTTGACCTGTTCAGGATCCAGTGCCGCCAGAATCGCATCTGCCGTTCGGGTTCTCACAGCGATCACCATAAGGGTCGTGACCGACAGCAACATGCCGCCGTGGCATTGTGAGTGTTCCGCACATGTACCACAGCTGACTCGTCAACGTGTCATGCCTCGCCACTAAACTGATTAACCGGTTCGGCAGAAGGTCAAGTTATCACGAGGAGGTGCGTTGATGGCCGGTGTGGTGAAGGTCGTCCATTCCTGGCGCTGCGTCAGTGACGCCGTCGTAGCAGCTTTGTCGGAGCCCACCACCGATCCATTCGTCCGGCCGATTCTGGTTGCTCCTGGCAATGCTCAGTCTCGATCTTTGCTGCAATCCCTCGCCCGCCGTCATGGAATCGCCGCCGGTATCGATACAACAACGCCGCTGGGTCTACGAGAACGACTCGAGGAAGATCTCCTGGGAATCAAGCGGGAAAACGATCCGTGGCAGCCCGGGCCCCTGGCCCTGCGTATATGCCGCATCATTGAGAACAATCCCCCCGGTTTTGAGGTTGTTTCAGCCCATCTGGAAGCCAGCCGTCGGCAAGGAGTGCCGCGTGCAACATGGACAACTGCACGACAAGCTGCAGACGCGATCTGCGCGCTAGCTCGCGACTCTCACGACGTCTTGAATGCCTGGGCCGCCGGTGCCGCCCCCACATCTCACAAGGGTGATACTGACCTTGCGGGTGACCCGCTGGATCCCGCCCGCGCGTGGTGGGCCCCGCTGTGGCGTACCCTTCTTGCCGAACCGTGCCATGTTCCGGACCCCGTGAGCCGACACCAACTCCTCGTCGACGCGATACTTACTCAGTCACGATCTGAACCGCCGATCGTGTGGTTTTCATCGACAACCACGGCTCAGCACGACGTCAGCTTCGCGGAAGCGTTGTCGGCCTCACACGACGTCACTATCGTCCATCTCGATCATGGCATTGGTGGTGCGAATCCGTGGCGGACTTTTGACCGGGCGCGCTCTGCCACGACCGCGCGATGGACATCATCATCGATCCGTACAGCGCAGAGCGCGGTTACCCACCGCAAAGAGCTGCCAACAGTCGAAATACACCAATGCCACGGAGTTGATCGTCAGGCCGAAGTAGTGCGTGATGTTGTGTGCGCCGCTCTCGCCGACTACCCAACCTTGGAACCCAGGGACATCGTCGTCATATGTTGCGGGCGCCAGGACACCGCCCACCTTCTTTCCGCTGGGACTTTGGCAGATATCAATCACCCCGCACATCAGTTGCGGTTCACGACCCCTCCGCAACGCGAGCATGTTAATCCCGTCACCGAAGCGGTAACGACCATCTTGGGCTTGGCCTCCTCACGTGCCACGGGACAAGACTTACTCAGTCTGTGCGCCATGCCTGCGGTGCGGACTCGATTCGGATTCTCCGATGACGACCAGGAGGCGATTGAACGGCTGGTGAGCCAGGCCGATATCCGGTGGGGAGTTGATCCTGCCGCAAGGAACAAGGCAGGGCTGGGCCGGATCAGACAATCAACCTGGCTGGCTGGCATCGAAAGGATGATTCTCGCCATCGCGATGTCGTCTACACCACCAACTTATCTGGGGACAGTTACGCCGATTACTGACGTCGGATCGACAACAATCCCCCTCGTCGGGAAACTCGCTGAACTCGTATCCAGAATGCGCAAGGCGTTCCTCGACACTGAAACACCCGCACCGATTGCCACCTGGAAACGCCGGGTCAGGCAGATCGTTGACAACCTTACCGCCGCTCCCGCAGACGCTCCTCGATCGGCGCTACAGACTCTTGCCCTGCTGACAGGCTTGGAAGGGGTCGCAGAAGACAGAGAGTTTAATCGCCAGGAGATCATTGACCTCCTCAACTGGCTCTCAGGCATCCATCGTGGGCGGCACAGCTGGTTCGATGGATCAATTCAGGTGTGCCGTCCGGGCGAGCTTACCCCCGTCGATCACGAAGTCGTGATTGTCGTCGACCCCGACCAAGAAACTGTTCATGCCGATCTCCTCCAAGGTTTGCGAGATGAAAACCTCGATCCGACTGCTAAAGCACGACAAGACCTTCTCGACGTCGCTCTGTCGGCCAGAACTCTCCTGGTCGTCGTGAGGCAGGCGCGCAGCCCTGTGAGCAACCTCACCGTGTTGCGGGGCCCCTTTACAAGAACCCTCTCCCAAGCTCTCAAGGCGCAGTCCGCAACACCGCGTTGCGTTAAACACGGTTTGCAACCGTTCTCTGCCGATGAATTCTCTCATCACAGTAATACCGCTTGGAGTGGATTCGACAACGCCGCGGCCGCAGCGGCAGGGTGTCATCCTGGATCACAGCCTCGACCTCATCGCGTCGTATTGCCCCCGGTAGCCAAGTTACCTGAATCCCGGATGTCCCTTACCGACCTCACTCTCGCCCTGTCTCACCCAGCACGAACGCTCTTGCGAGCCCGTGCTGGCGCACCAGCTAATGAAAGATCTACTGACCTGCCGGTCGACCTGCCACTTGCACCAAGCTCATTAGACAAATACTGGATACGTTCCCGGATCCTGGCTGACCTGGAACACGGTTCTCTGCCAGACGACGCCATCAATGCCGAACGACTCCGCGGCTCTACTCCTCCAGGGCACCTGGGCCAACGCATCGTCACCAAATTGGCTGAGGATGCGATGCAGATTTATCAAAGGGCCAATCAGCTCCGCGGCGACCAAGACGAGCAGTTCATCGAAATTGATATCGATCTCGATGAGGGTGACAGCCCCCCATTGCTATGGCCTGACGAACTCATTGTCGATCCCATGCACCCGGTTCACCTGCGTGGTCGAGTCGGTGTGAGGAACCATCATATTGTCCACGCTGTCGCGTCCCGGGCGAATGCTAGACCGCTCCTCGACCTGTGGGTCGATCTGCTCGCTGTGACCGTCGCCACTGACGAACCCGGATGGTTTGGAGTCCTTGTCCCGAACGGCAACGTCCTGCGGATGGCTTCCCCAGCGCCGGATCATGCTCGCGACATCCTGGCTGGGCTCGCCCGAGTCGCCTGGTGGAGCAACCAGCAACTCATCCCGTTGCCTGTGAAATTGGCACACGCGCTCGTCGAGTTGTCCCCCATGGCGCATAACGACTATCGCACCGGAGCCAGCGCCCTCCAAGTGCAGTGGTCGCGAGAGCGGGATCCAAACTGGGCGGCATTTTTGGGAACCGATGTGGGTGAGCTCATCGCCTGCTGCCATGAGTTAGGTACCACCTTGAAGGAACTTTCCGAATGGCTTTTCGACCCGATTAAGCAGGCGTTGAGAGGGGCTGGGTCTTCACCCTCGACGATGGCACAGTTTTCGAATTCGGGGAGGAGGGCATGACCACCAACACCTCCTTTGACATCACTCGACCACTGCCACAAGGAACCGTCCTGCTGGCAGCAAGTGCCGGGACTGGAAAGACATGGACCATCTCGGCGGTGTGCGCGAAAGCTATCGCGACTGGTCTGGTTCACATGGAGAACCTTCTCCTGGTGACCTTCAACCGATCAGCTGCCCGCGAGCTGCGCGGACGAGTCTACGAACGCCTTGTCAACACCCGTTTGCTACTAGCAGGCGCCCGAGAACCCTCTGACCCCTGCGATTGGTCGATTATCCGATGTGGCCAGGCAGGACTCACACGAGTGGAGTCTGCTCTCGATAACTTCGACAGGGCGGTTATCACCACCACCCATGAGTTCGCGTCCCGAATGCTTGTGGAGTTGGGAGTGTTATCAGACCATGACCCGTCCTCAGTGCTGATGACTGATCTTGCCCCCCTAGCAACCGAGGTATCCGATGACCACTACCTGGCACAGTATCTCGACTGTGACCGGCCGCCCTCAGTGCGCGAAAAACGCGAGCTATCTCGAGATGTCGCGGTGAAATACGGCGAGGTTCCGATCTTCTCCAAGGAAGATGCAGACACGCCTGTGCAAGACGTGCTGTGGGCCTTATCAGTACGAGAAGACGTCCGGAGACGCTCCAAATCGCGGTCGGTGCATACCTTTGACGACCTTATTGGCGATCTTGTCAAGGCTCTTCGTGACCCATACCGTGGCCCGTTAGCTTGCGCAACGCTTGCTAATCGGTTTGGACTCGTCATGGTTGACGAGTTCCAAGACACTGATCCTCTGCAATGGGAGATACTGCAACGAGCCTTTCATGGCCACAGCAACCTTTGGCTAATCGGAGATCCAAAACAATCGATCTACGCCTTCCGAGGGGCTGACATCCACGCTTATCAAGACGCGGCCCAATCTGCCAGCCATGTCCTTCATCTTGACGTCAACTACCGAACTGATAAGCCCATTGTCGAGGCCGTTAATACCCTCTTTAGCAATGCTCAGTTGGGCCACGGTATTTCAACGGAGTTAGTGACGGCCCATCATCAGGAATCCCGAATTAAGACAGCGGCCACCGATGGACCGCGCTACCACTGGTCTCAACCCTTCCAGATCCGCTGCCTCCAAGCTCCTGCCGGCGCGCAGCTCAACACAGCGGCCTCCGATCAGTTCGTTACTGAAGACCTCGTTAATCAGGTAATCATGATGCTCGAGGGCGGAACGGTCGTTCAAGATGGCGACGGGTCAAGGCCACTTCGCCCCAACGACATCGCGATCCTGGTGCGAACACGTCGCAGGGGTGCCGAACTTGCGACAGCGCTATCACAGGTCCATCAGCCTGCAGTGTTCTCTGGTGCTTCACCGGTGTGGTCGTCTCAGGCGGCTGAAGATCTTATGACCTTGCTCGAGGCTCTCGAGAATACCGATGAAAGGCTGCGGACCAGGTTGTGCCTGTCTGACCTCATCGGTGCAACGCCAGCCGATTTGGCAGCATCCGACTCGCGGGTGCGCTCTGACCTGGCGATTGACCTGGCTCGCTGGTCGAGTACCTGGACGATGACGGGGGTATGGGGAACGGTTGAGGCTGCCCTTCATCGCCCCGGTGTGCTGGTGCGTCTGGTAAGCATGGCAGGTGGTGAGCGATACGTCACCGATCTACGTCAGGTGGCACAAAAGGCGCATATTGCGGCCTGTGAAGGAAGATTGACGGCGACGGCAACCGCAGCATGGATCCGCGAGCAACAGCAACTGGCAGGCGACGACGAACCCCGTCGCCTTGATAGTGACCAACAGGCTGTCATCATCATGACCGTCCATGAGGCAAAGGGTCTGGGATTCCCCGTCGTGTTATTGCCTGACATCACCAATGGATGGGCGCCGAAGCAGAGCATCAATGGTCCGATCGTGTGGCATGACGGGCAACGGCGCGTGTTGGACATCAGTTCGCAGGGAACCGATCGTTCCATAGCAATCGAGAGCCACGAAGAGGACGAGCGGGGCGAGAACCTTCGCTTGCTGTACGTCGCCCTCACCCGCGCCCGATCTGCTGTACGACTATGGTGGTCCCCTTGTCCTCGGCGTCATCGATGGTCCGCCTTCCAACGCCTTGTCGAGATGGACCGCACGACGGGCGAGCTCGGCTCAGGCGTTGCCGGGACCGACCCCGGAACTCTCCCCTGGTTCAACTCCGGACCGATTGCGACAGTAATAGCACCTGCTAACCAGAAACTCCTTACCCGGTCGGTCAGCGCCCAGCCTCGTGCCTGCGTTGTCCCTAGGACGCTGACGCGACCACTCGACACCGCGTTTGCCCGAACCTCATATTCAGGACTGACGGCCAACCTGCACGCAGCCGTGTCGGAATCTATGACTAACAACCTCATCGACGAACCCGTTGACGACGAGTCCGTCGATGACACAGCCCCCGGTCTGTGTGGGTTACCCGGAGGAACCTCCTTCGGCACCCTGGTTCACACGGTCCTTGAGTACATCGACACCGCGGCTACCGACCTCTCCAGCGAGGTACTCTCAATCACCCGCAGAGCCCTTCGAATGTCGCCCTTACCAGACGTCCCACCATCTGAACTCGCCACCAGTTTGGAGCAGGTTCTTCATAGTGATCTCGGACCCTTGGCCCCGGGCATGACCTTGGCAGATTTTTCCCCGGCGGATCGACTGGCTGAGATGAATTTCGAACTTGCCATGACCCAGCACGGACGATCGACCACCATGACAGACCTAGCGTCCCTCCTCTGCGATCCGAGTCTGGTGCCACCCGACGATCCCATCAGCGGCTACGGCGAAATATTGGCCCATATCCCCAAGGCGCTACGCGGCTTTCTCACGGGTTCGATCGATGCTGTCTTGAGGCGACCCGATGGTCGTCATCTAGTTGTCGATTACAAGACGAACCGAATTCCTGGAGTCCACAAGCTCAGTCCTCATATGTATGACGCACACACGATGAGGGCCATAATGTTCAGTTCTCACTACCCGCTGCAAGGATTGTTGTATTCGGCAGCCTTGCATCGATTCCTGGCATCAAGTCTGCCTGGATACGACCCCGCAACCCATCTTGGCCCCATTGGCTACCTTTTTGTTCGAGGTATGGCTGATCGTCCAGTACCCGACGGTGACATGCCTGACGGAGTTTTTACCTGGCATCCGAGACCTGAACTCATTGAGGCGATCAGCGAGCAATTGGGAGGTCTCCATGACTGACCTCGTCCCGGTAGCAGCAGGAAGTCGGCTCGAGCCCTTCGCCCGAGCCGGAGTCCTCGAGGCCAGCGACATCCATTTAGCCAATCTAGTGTGCCGCATCGGTGGCGAGACCAACTGCGATGTCAGCCTCGCCATCGCTTTATCATGCCGTGAGCTTCGGCGCGGGTCCGTGTTTTGGGACCCTCATGAAATCGCAGACGTCGTCCGCCAGCAAATCCTTGATCCGGCAATTCCAGACATCGAAACCAGCGACCAGGCAGCCCTATTCGCGGAATTGGAATGGCCACATCCAGGCGAGTGGCTGTCCACGCTAGAGGCCAGCCCCGTCATTGCTGGCCGTGATGATCCGATCAACCGGTTACCGGCTCGGCTTGATGATGGTCTGGTCTACCTAGAGAAATATTGGCAAGCTGAGCACGATGTCGCCCGCGATCTCGCTACCCTCGCTGCGGATTCACCAAGCCAAGGCCGTGTGTTGGCCGACGATGTTGTTTCCAGCGTCAGTAATGCCTTAGCAGCATCCGGAATTATTTTGGATCCAGCTCAAGCTGATGCTGCCATCGCCGCAATTATGCACCGAGTTAGTGTGCTTGCAGGTGGCCCCGGAACCGGCAAGACAACTACGGTATGTGCCCTCCTAGCTGCCTTGCAACAGGCTGACCCTCATCTTGGAGCCGTGGCCCTTGCGGCTCCCAGCGGCAAGGCAGCGGCACGCTTGCGTGACTCAGTTTCGCACGTTTCAGAGCGAATTCCCGATGATCTGAAACCGATTGTTGCTGACGCAACTACTGTCCACTCACTGCTGAAATGGCAGGGGCCGGGAACTTCATTCGGGTATGACGAGCAACACAAGCTTCCGTTCGGAGTCGTCGTTGTTGACGAAGCATCAATGCTTTCTCTGCCTCTGGCCGCTAGCCTCCTCTCTGCAATCGGGCCTCAAACTCGTTTAATTCTCGTCGGGGACCCAGGGCAGCTTGTCTCGGTGGACGCCGGTAGCGTGTTGGCCGACATCGTTTCGTCGGCTGATGCCCTCCAAGCGCAACTTCCTGTCACGATCCTCACCTATAACCACCGCTCGAGAGGAGATATCGCACGGCTGTCGGAGGCGGTACGCGAGGGAGACAAGAGCGCTGCGTTGGACGTATTGGCGACAGCTGCTGGAGTGACACACGACTCTCCTTCCCCCGAT
Source organism: Cutibacterium sp. 37298 (assembly GCF_023838685.1). Taxonomy (NCBI): domain Bacteria; kingdom Bacillati; phylum Actinomycetota; class Actinomycetes; order Propionibacteriales; family Propionibacteriaceae; genus Cutibacterium; species Cutibacterium sp. 37298. Next base: position 94,126 of record NZ_JAJNRJ010000002.1, on the reverse strand, counting down.
TGCATCGCGACGATCAGTGGCCGTCGCAGTATTACGTGGATCGACGCTGACCCGGCGAGTATCACCATGGCCGACCTTCCGGCGATCGCGGAGGTGATCGCACGCACCGGGGCAAGAATGCTTGAGCTTGCTCAGGCCAGTGCCGACGCTGCTGCTCTCAAACTCGTCGATGCCCACCGGTTGTTGTGCGCTCACCGAGAGGGGCCATACGGGGTAGACGAGTGGTCTCAGCGCATGGCTACTGTGCTTTCAGATGTGTTGCCTGGTGTTGGCCAAGGCCGGTGGGTTCTCGGCGAAACTGCGATAGTGACGCATAACCTCGCACAATTGGGAGTCAATAACGGTGATTGCGGGGTCATCGTTGAAACAAGGCCCGTCCCCACGATAGCTCTACCGGGACCCGGTGGAGTCCCCAGACGGTTGCCCTGTTCCCTCATCCCATCGCTGCAACCCTTACAGGCGATGACGATTCACAAAGCGCAGGGCAGCCAATTCACGGACGTAACGGTGGTCCTGCCACCGCCTGACTCGCCCCTCCTCTCTCGTGAGTTGCTCTATACCGCCATCACGCGTGCACGTGAACACCTCACTGTGGTAGGCACAAGGGAGTCTGTGGAGAGGGCGATTGACCGGGCTAATGATCGACGTTCTGGGATTCAGCGCCGGTGGGAAGAAAGTCGCACTTCCTGATGAGACCGGAGTCTCAAGGTCGATGGACTATCACCTCAGTGGGGCCGATAAGTCAAACCCGCTCTCTGGCTCCGGAAGTCGGTGTTCTAGCCACGCGTCAATAAGTGCTCTTGCTATGGACAGAGTCGGTGGCAACTGGAGACGCCCAGCATTAACTTGGTCGGATACTTCTTGACGGCTGAGAAAACTAGCCTCCGCTAGCTCGTCGTGGCCGACATCGATGGTTCCGGTCGCCCGAGCTACGTAGCCGAACATGAGCGATCGGGGGAACGGCCATGCCTGCGACCCTATATAGCAGGCCGAGGTGATCGTCAGAGTTGTTTCCTCGGCAACCTCACGTACCACAGCATGCTCTGCCGGTTCGCCGGCCTCGACGAATCCCGCCAATACCGACCTACGATGCGGTTCCCAGGAACGTTGGCGGGCAAGCGCGATGCGGTCCTCGTCGTCAAGTACTGCGGTAATGATGGCCGGGTCTGTACGCGGGAATACGTAGTGGCCCTGGGGACAGACCCGGGCCGGCCCACCGCTCGTAATGCGGGTGGACTGCCCACACCGTAGGCATAACGGGTTGCTCTCATGCCAAGCCAGCGCTGCCACCGCCGACATGACGAGTTCCCGATCAACCGGGACAAGATCAACCGCGCGCACACTCCGAGCCTCCGGACGTGACTCATTGGTACGACGGGTGAACCAAGGCACCCCGTCGACGACACCAAGCAGTAGATCGTGCTGATCGTCGCGCTCACCCTCAGTGGGAACCGCGACCACTCTGTCTTGAGCCATGACGACCTTGTCGTAGGGATCAATGAGCAACAACTGGGCAGCCGGATCATCCCACCTAGCCCGATTTGCCTTATCATTGTCCCGATCGGCATGGCAGCGGTCTAATAAAGGCCGCCCGACGATGTGGGAATCACTGGTCCTATTCACGCGGCCACTTTATACCCGTTATGAATCATCCGATTATCACGCGTCAGACGCATTCTTCGTCGGTCTGTTCCCGGAAGACGATGTCGTCAAAATAGCTGCTACCTGGTCCGCATCTAAGAGAGGTTCGGCGCTAATAGTCTCATTTGCGCCAACATGATGGAACACCGCCCTCACCCTCGACGGATCAATCCCCCTCGCCTGCGCCCACGCCAACCGGTAGATGGATAGCTGGAGCGGGTCTGCTGAGCGTGGTGGTGAGGTCTTCCAATCAATGACGAGCTCATCTCCGGGGTGATCCGGATCAGCGACGACGGCGTCAAGACGACCACGCACGACCGTCTGACCGATCGTCATAACAAAGGATTTCTCTACTGCCAGTACAGTGGCGCCCGCCCAGCGACTCTCTTCAAAGGCTTGGCAAAGGCTCCGCAGCGCACGGCTCTCGGCACCACTAGGCTCAGCTGCGACAGCCTCCTGTGTAGTGTTCTCCTCGTCAAGCTCCGCAACCTCCTCGGCATCGAACAGCGGGATCGGTTCTGCAGGCGCGAGCCGTTGGCTCACCCACTCATGGAATGCTGTACCAATTCCAGCTCCTCTGTCAGCTGGTCGAGGCATTGGGCGGCGCAAATCGTCCCGGAACGCCTGCGGATTGGCGTGGAGCCTCACGATCTGCGAGGTAGTCAGGCGAGGTGGAAGCGCGACCTCATCCTGCAGATCGATGTGTCGTCTCGCATCTTTGAGCAGAGCATCAGCGTCAGTCCACCACGCCCTCACCCGATCAGCCTGTCCAGGATCATCAACGGATCGGGATGCGTTGTCGATGAGGCCGTGACCCACATCAGCGAACACAGGCCAGGGCGTGCCAGCCTGGATAACGTTGTCAGGACGCTCACCAAAGTCCGGCCACACCGTTCCAAGCATGTCGGCGAGAAGGTCTGCATATCGACCTGGCCCTAAACTACCCTTGCGGCGTGGGCGCCATTGATGCCACGACACCACCAATCGTTCTTTGGCACGGGTAAGGGCCACATAGGCGAGTCGAGCCTCAGCCCACTGTGAATCCTCCTTGAGCGCCGCTACGTACGCTTTAGTATCGACGACACTTCCCGATAGTGGATGGCTAATGTCGCTGGCATCTCCTCTAGCGAAGGAAGGCAGGACAGCAGCCTCCGAGGCGAAGTTGTCTGGAGTCGACGTTGACGGAAATACACCTTGAGCCATGTCGGGGATGATGACTAACGGCCATTCCAGGCCTTTGGCTCCATGAACTGTCGACACTGTTACAGCGTCGCGATCGTCGGTAGCGGCCCGGGGAAGCCCGTCGCCAACATCTTCTTCAGCCGCCAACCAAGTGACGATTCCTGTGATCGTCATAGTGGGATCGCTGCGACGAACCTCACGTATCGCATTCCATAGCGCATCCAGGTGATCTCGCCGTGCTGCACTCCGGTGCGGGTCGTCAGCAGCTATATCGTCGATGAGTCCTGTAATGGCCTCAATGCGCAGAACCAAGTCATCGGGGCTATCCCCCTGGTGCGCGTCAACCTCGACGATCTCGGCACATACCCGTTTCACTGCACACTGCAGTCGTTCATGACCACCGGGTCGCCCTTCCATCACAGCGTCAGAGAGGTGGATCTCGACATCATCGGGGTCTAGCCCATCATCCTTGGCCCGAGCTTTCGCCAGAGCGCGGGCGCGCCGATACACCATCGCCAGATCATCCGTGCTGAGTCCAAGACGTGGTGCGGCAAGTAGAGTCGCCATCGCCGCGTCATCCTGACGATCCACCAATAACCGAAGATGAGCAACCACCATGGCAATGTCCGGGAGTCGAAGCAATCCAGACAAGTTCGCAAATCGCACCGGGACATCACGAGCAGTGAGGGAGTCGTAGAGGTCGGCCACGTCTGAATTACGTCGAACAAGGATTGCGGCATCAGACCAGCGTGCGATGGTGCCACGTTCCTTGGCTTCCACCAAGATATCGGCGCACGCCTGACATTCCTTAACCCAGTCGGGATATGCGGCCACCGTGACCTCGCCACGTCGATTCCCCTCGGGCGCGATAAGCGGCTGTCCGACTGCCACCTCAGCCCGATCGCCAGCGGGGTCATGATCGTCAGACTCCGCCGCTGACGACAGCGTTTGTCGCAACTCTTCTGACGCTACGTTCGCCGCATTGATGATCTGATCGGCGCATCTGCGGTTGGTTGCGAGAGAGAGCACCTGGGCTGGCGTCCCTTCCTTATTCGGGAAGCGCCGGTGAAATTCTAAGATGTTGCTGGCGGCCGCGCCACGCCATTCGTAAATGGCCTGAAGCGGATCGCCGACAGCCATCACTGGGTGGCCCATGCCATGAGCTGAGTCCGGACCCGAAAATAGTGCAGCAAGCACATCAGCCTGGGCCGACGATGTATCTTGATACTCGTCGAGGAGAACAACACGGTATCTGGCCCTCAGCTCCTCCCCCACTCGCGGGTGATGAGTTACTAGATGGAGGGCTTGAACCATACGGTCACCAAACTCGACCAATCCGCGTTCTTTCTTGAGATTCTGATAGGCGGCAACAAGATCAAGGAGTTCTTCGCGTTCATCGACTCGCGAGAGCCATTTATCGATATCAGCGTATCTATCCCCTCCCCTTTTTGTCGGAGCGTCAAGGAGCATCTGGCGCCACCGGGCATCAGCTCTCCTGACCTTGCCCGGACTCGCATCGTGTGAGGCCATGGCTCCAGCCAGTTTCACTACAGCTTGGGCTATGAACGTTGGCCCCATATGGGTAGCGGCCAGCGGAGCCTTGTTAAGTCCCATGATGACCTCCGCCGCGAGCTGGTAAGCCCTGGCAGCAGTTATGAGATGTGCCCCCGTGTTAATACCGTCCCAGGCTCCGTAATCGTTTACCAGTGTCCCCGCAAAACTGTCATAGGTCGCCACTGTCGGACGGGGCTGCTCTGACGTCAACAGGCCCACCCGAGTGAGGTTGGATTCAATGCGCTCGGATAATTCCGCAGTCGCCTTGTTGGTAAATGTCAACCCGAGGATTTCCTCCGGGCTTACCAGTCTGCTGGCAACCAACCACACCACGCGAGCGGCCATCACCGTCGTCTTACCCGTGCCTGCTCCAGCTATCACCGCACAGGGTTTGAGTGGCGCTTGAACTGCTCGCTCCTGCTCGGCGGAAATGGGGATGCCTAGCAGCGCTGCCACGTCGACACCATCAACCGGGGCGTCACCAATCAAGCTCGTCATGGGACATTCCTTCGTCGGTCAGAACCGGCAGTCGCCGGATCCATCGGTACCAGCGCGGGGCATCCTGCCCGAGCGGGACAGTGGCCGCAGCCCCTATTCGCAATTGCGGGATACTCGCCTGATCTAACAATTCTCAATGCCCTATCGACGCTGGCTTCAATCCAGTTGCAACAGCCGTCAACAGCCTCGGCTTCGTCAGGCCAAGGCACATCAACAAGACCATTCTGATAATCGACTTTCGGATTTGCTTGGCCTTTACCTGCGCCAATCCGAAGATGTACTAATTCCGCGCCGCTAACCGACGTCGGACCTATGGCTTCAACTCCCCCAGATGCGACGACAGCTTGGTACACACCAATTTGTAGTCGGTGAGATTGTTTTATCTCATCGCTCTGGCTGGTCCCGGTTTTGAGATCCACCACGTAATACGCACCTTCTGCGTCGCGCTCGAGCCGATCGATGCTGCCCCGCACTCGCGCTGTTCCGGAGGGCACCGTGATCGTGCCATCGACCCGCACCTCAGTTCCGATGAGCTGACGGTTACGTAACTGCAACCACCCGTCAAAGCGCTGTACAGCTGCTTTCGCATCCGCAAGTTCAGCGCTGCGCTGCCATTCTGCCGACAACTCAATTTCAGGCCATGCGGCTTCCAATTCGGCCAGGGCCTTAGGTAGTGACCACTGGTCCATGTTTTCCGCACAGATCCGGTGTACAAGGGAGCCAATACTTGCCCGAAACGCTGATCCGCTGCTGGCACCGGCACGGCGGGTCATAAACCATCGTCTCGGGCAAGTGAGCAATTCCCCGACATGGGACGCGCTGAGCTCTATCTCCCCGTCCATGTCGTCCTGGCGAGGTACCCCTTGGCGCCACCAGGTCGCCGGGTCAGCTTGTGGCACCAATCGCCGTCCGTGATGCTCCTCGTTGCGCAAATCATCAAGTAGTGCCTGAGCCTCAGTTCGAACTCCCGGCGATTCAGACTCATCAGCAATGACTCGACGCAGCTCGCCGACGAGTTCAGTGAGGCTGGCAAAACTGAGCGAATCCGCATTGTCCTCGATGTGAGGAAGTCCGGCGACCAGCCCCGATGGGCGTTTCCCCTCCTCAGCAGAGTCGACCGAACACAACAGGAGCTGGTGACGCGCCCGTGAAGATGCCACGAGTAATAGCCTCGTTTCAGCCCGAAGGTTTTCTGACCATCCAGGCGCTGCTACGAGGCCGTCGGGAGACCAGCGGTCTGCGCGAACAAGGGACCCTGTGTGGTTACCAGCAGGCCAATTACCTTCTTCGAGACCACACACGGCGACGACGTCGAATTCGCGACCTTTAATGCGGTGGGCCGTCACAACGCTCACCCCATCACGGTCCTCATCGGATTCACGTGCTCGGTCAGCTGGGATCTGTTCCTGCCGCACTACTTCGATGAGACGCTGACCTCCTGCAATTCCCGCCATCGTTTGAGCACTCTCGGCCATGTCAAAAAGAGAGCACAAACCATCCAGATCACGGTTAGCAGTCGAATCTCCTGCCACGGCTCGCCTACGCAACGACGACGCCCACGAACTACCCTGCCATAAGGCCCACAACGCTTCATGACAAGTGGCACCAGAGCGCAAGAGATCCGCAGCACGTTGCACCCGCTGAGTCATCACGGCTAGCGGCTGAGCGAGAGCCCGTAAGCTTGGAGGCACTGAGTACACTTCGCATGCGGTGTCGAGTTCTGCCGTAATGGCATCCCCGGATCGACTAGCGTCGTCAGTTCGCTCGGACTTCCCAGCCGCCGTGACCGTCGGATCAGCACCGAGCTCCTTTAGCAGCGCCCAGTCGACATCGACGCCGCGCACCAGCCGACACCAGGTTTCTAACCGATGAATAACACTGCGATCGATCCCAGCTAGCGGATTCGACAGCAGTGTTGCAACGTCTCGAGCACTGGGCTGTGCCCCCGATGCCAGAGCCACTGCCATCTCCAACGCATTCAAGATATGCGTGACGGCGTAGATATCCGACAGCGCGTGTTCATCACGCGACCTCAGAACCGGAATACCCTCGGCGGCAAGTATCGTCGCAATCACGTCCAGCTCACCGCCGTGGCGTGTAACCACTGCCATACTCCGCCACGCCACACCATCAGCGACGCGGGCATGACGAAGTGTGCCGGCAATCTTTCTCACCAACCGCGTGATGCTAGGGGCTCGCAGCGCGGCTACCGTTCCTGCCTCAGTGGAGGTGCTGTGATTAGCATGGCGACGTAGCCGACTCGATGAGGGCACCACAGGCATCCCAGTTCGCAAGCTCTCGACAACCTCAGCGATGTGCTGACTGTTGCGATAATTCGTTGTCAGGTGGTGGACCGACACGTCAGGGAACTCGTCAATAACCTCGTCAAGCCGTTCCGCCACTGCGCCGCGGAACCCATAGATCGTCTGGTCGGGATCCGCAGTCAACACACAGGGGACGTGGCATCGCGCGATCTGAGCGAGGAGACGAACTTGGGACGGGTCGCATTCCGTCAGGTCGTCACAGATCAGAAGTTTGATCCGTGATCGCACCTCCACATCAGCTCCTGGCCGAGTTAACGCAATCCGAGCCCGATGAACAGCCTCGGCATAATCGAGTGACCCCTCCAAATCGAGAACATCCAAATAGTCGGCCAGGAAAGGCCCCAACATGCGCCATTCGGGCACCCCCGATGCGGTTCCTGCCTCTGTCAAATCCTGCGGATCACATCCTTCCTGCCGCAGACGCGCCGCCATCACCCGGACATCAGAGGCAAACTGAGCCGTACCGGCACAAGTACGTAACTCCTCCGGCCAGTCAGATATGTCTCGCGCCGCGAGCAATTCTCTCATCCGAAACTCCTGTTCCGGTGCCGTGAGCAACCGCTTCGACGGGGAAGCGACGATACGACGAGCGAGAGCGTGGACCGTCATAACCTGAGGGTCTAGGTGAGCACCTCCGAGTCGACGAACAAGCGCTGTACGTAACGCCTGAGCCGACGGTCTGGTCTGTGCCAACACCAAAACTTCAGACAACCGCCCCCCAGAGGCAACGTGCCGCGCCGCAATGTCGAGGCATAGGCTCGTCCGCCCCGTACCCGGCCCGCCCATGACGAGAACCGTACTGGCGTCATCGGCAAGCACTCGAGCCTGGAGGCCATCCCAACCATGCATGACACACATGCCACCACATGCCTCCGACAGGGGTAACGAAGCCCGATGCCGATGACACAGAACAGCGTCGTCAGGAGTCATTTCCTAGCCGCAGCTGCCTGCGATATGAAAAAGTGGAGTTGTTGCCTCATACGGATGAGGCACATCCGCGCGCCGAATAGCTCACTATGGACGTGCCGGTAGATGTCCATCCACCACTGGCACACGACCAAAGTGAGCACGATTCGTGACCCCAGGGTCCACGCGGAAAACACCCGCTCAGCCTGAGGACTTTCATGAACAAGTCGGACCAGTCCTACACCGTGACACCCGATACCGCCGCCACCTTACGAGTGGACCTCACTGACGCAGCTGCAGCGCGTGGAGATGTCGCGTGTGCGTCGCATATTGGGCTGCGTCACGAGACCAATCAGGATGCCGCAGCGCTCGGTATCGACGGGTCAGGACATCACATTGTCCTTGTCGTCGCTGATGGCGTGTCCTCGACTGAGGGAGCCGAGGAATGCGCCAGGGTCGCCTCCCACACTGCGCGTGACTACCTCACGGCAACAATGGACCAGGGCCTGCCGATCAACGATGACGACACCGTCACCTTGTTCGAACGCACCTTTCAGAAAACCCATGAGGCGGTAGTCAGTGGATCGGGTCCGATCGGTGCGTGCACACTCGCTGTAGCAGTTGCTACCCACGATCGCATTGTCGTCGGCAATATTGGCGACACTCGTACATACTGGTTCCCTGATGACGGCGACCCCGTTCGCCTCTCGATTGATGACTCGATGGCCCAGGCCCAAATGGACCTGGGATTGTCTCGGGAAGAGGCCGAGAGGGGGATGGGTGCTCATGCCATCACAAAATGGATCGGCGCATCGGCTACCGACGTTGCGCCTCGTGTCATGGCCTATCAACCTCAGCAATCTGGATGGCTATTGGTGTGCAGCGACGGATTGTGGAACCACGTACCGGATGCCGGCGATTTGGCCCGGCTTATGGCCGACCTCGTCAGCAAAGCGCACACTGATGATCACGGCCACGCTTCTCCGGCAGGCGTAGCCAACGGACTTATCGCCCACGCCAATAATTGCGGCGGTCATGACAACATTACGGTAGCTCTGTGGCGCCGGGATTCTTGATCCGACGGTAGGTTGGTACTCATGGAGATTAAGATCGGCATCGTCAACGCCGCACGCGAAGTCAGTATCGATGCTCAGGAGAGCGTCGAGACCATCGAACAGCAACTCAGGGAGAGCCTGGCTCAGCCGAACGCCATCCTCACTCTGACTGATGCCAAAGGCCGCAAGGTCCTCATTCCGGCTCGTGGAATTGCCTACCTCGACTTGGGCCAGCCCAATAGCCGTCAAGTGGGGTTCGGAACCCTCTGACCTAGGTCACGACGAAGCTGTGGGAGCTCTCGGAGCGTCCTTAGGGCTCCAAGCCAAGTTCAATCATGCGCTGATCGTGGGCGCCAAGTACGCCGGCCATCACTTCATTGATGAGATCAAGATCATCGAATTCACCGCCGCCAGCCTGAGTCAGTGCAGAGGTGAGGCTCTGATGTCGAGCAAAGAGTCGTTGGGCCACTGACAACACCTCACCTACAAGCCGCCGAGCAAAAAGAGAGTCACCAGACTTGTCTTGATGCGCTGCGAGGACATGGTGCATCGCGGCGTCCCACCTCACCCGGTTTCCAGTACTTCGTCCCAACCACGGGCCAAAGGACCCACCTCTAGGACGAAGCTGGGGCTCGAGATTTGGCTCAACTCGATCCAGGAAGTCGGAAATAAGGTTTACCACGATGTGGTCGCGCAACAGGACCTGCGACCAGTCCTGGGCGGGAACGTATTCCTCCACCGAGCCGATGAGAGGCTCGACCTCAGCGAGGGTTTCGCGGTCTGTGAGCCGCGTCCTAACCTCTGCCAGAATGCGCTGGATCTCGGCGCTGCGATCAACGATGAGGAACCGTTCCGCAAGCCCGGGAACTAACGCCATGCCGGAAACTATCGCCGAGAATCCATGCAGGGCGCAAGACGCCGAGACAGACCAAAAAATCGTCGCAACGGCGGTGTGACTGGGGTTCGTGTCGTCGACGCTCACCCCATCAGGTTAGAAGGTTGATGGCATGAGAGGTAAAGTGATTGATGGTGTGTCGAACGCGTATCTTCGCTGGTCCACACCAGACGTGGCATTAAACGACGTCACAAGAACGACACCGGGCCTTGAGGGCCCACGCACGAAGAGGCCAAGACACTGACCGAGACTACTGTTTCCGTTCCCACCTCCTTCGCCGACCTCGGCGTCCGAGAAGATATCTGCCAGGCGTTGGAAGGGGTGGGAATTGTCTCCCCGTTCCCGATCCAGGCCATGTCGATCCCGATTGCCGTCGAGGGCACGGATCTCATTGGGCAGGCGCGTACTGGCACTGGCAAAACACTCGCCTTCGGCATCACCATCTTGCTGCGCATCACCCTGCCCGGTGACGAAGGTTGGGAAGAACTCACCACCAAAGGCAAGCCCCAAGCACTCGTGATGTGCCCTACCCGGGAGCTGGCTCTCCAAGTGTCTAAAGACATCTCCACTGCCGCTTCTGTCCGCGGCGCACGTGTCCTTACCGTCTACGGTGGGGTTGGTTATGAGTCGCAGATTGACGCACTTAAAGCGGGGGTCGATGTTGTCGTCGGTACTCCTGGACGCCTTCTTGACCTATCCCAGCGCAAGGACCTCGATCTGTCCCATGTGCGCATAGTCGTCCTTGACGAGGCCGACGAGATGCTTGATCTCGGCTTCTTGCCTGACGTCGAGAATCTCATCGGACGCACTCCGGCCTCTCGCCAGACGATGCTGTTTTCGGCCACTATGCCGGCCCCGATTATGGCCCTAGCCCGGTCCCAACTACATCGTCCGGTGCACGTCCGCGCCGAAGGAGCCGACACCCAGGCCACGGTCCCCGACACCCAGCAGTTTGTATACCAGGCCCATCCCCTCGACAAGATTGAGATCATTGGACGCATTCTGCAGGCCAACGACGTCGAGAAGGTCATCATCTTCTGCCGCACCAAGCGTGCATGCCAGCGGCTTTCTGACGACCTCGACGACCGCGGTTTCAAAACCCGCGCCATCCACGGTGATCTCACGCAGGTCGCGCGCGAAAAAGCGCTCAAGAAATTCCGTCATGGCGATGCGACCATCCTGGTGGCGACCGATGTCGCTGCCCGTGGCATTGACGTCACCGGGGTGTCCCACGTCATCAACCATGAATGTCCCGAAGACGAGAAAACATACGTCCACCGCATTGGTCGCACCGGCCGCGCGGGTGCCAAGGGCGTCGCCGTCACCCTCGTAGATTGGGCTGACGTCACCCGCTGGAAGCTCATCAACAAGGCCCTCAACCTCGAGCTGTCCGAGCCGGTCGAAACTTATTCCACCTCCCCCCACCTCTACACCGATCTCGACATACCCGAGGACGCTCAGGGCCAGATCATCGACCTTGAGAAGGCCGCTTCCGAGAAGAAACGGCGACAGCATCGCCACGGCCATGATGGCTCCCACCATGAGAAGGCCACACGGCGGCGCTCTCGTGATGCTTCCAAGGATGGAGATAAAGCGCGGCGAAAGCGCATTCGTCGCCGCAACGGCAAAGTGGTCAGGGGCTCCTCACTCAACCCCGCACCTCACCAGAAAGCAGACCAGAACCGACACGCAGCAAACAGCCACCATCACGATATAGTCGCCGGCCCGCGCGAGGCGCGGCCGAGACACCGACGCGCCCGGAATGCCCTGCACAACCGACCATCAAACAGGCTGTAACGATCACGTCTGATCCACAATTCGTGCGGCCAGACGCCCACGGAGTGACCGCATCACCCCCTACACTGAACAAAATGCGCGGCGTTTCCGGTTCACCGGAACCCCACGTGCAGCTTAATCAGTCGTACTGGAAGGTCGATGATGACCCATACAACCCAGCGATCACACGAGGACAATCCGCAAGGCCCCAAGGTCAGCGTGACCCGTGACGATCCCCGAGCCGCCACAATTGAAGAGATCCAACCGATCGTCGATCGCGGCGACCAAGGTTATGCCGAGACCCTGACCAATCGCCAGGTCCAGATGATGGCGATTGGCGGGGCGATCGGGGTCGGTCTCTTTCTTGGAGCAGGGAGCCGCCTGCGCAGTGCCGGACCAGCGGTCCTCATCTCCTACGCGTTCTGCGCAGTGATCGCCTTCCTCGTCATGCGAGCGCTCGGCGAGTTGGTCATTCACCGCCCCTCTAGCGGTTCTTTTGTGTCCTATGCCCGGGAACTTCTCGGCGATCGCTGGGCCTATGCCGTTGGCTGGATGTACATGCTGAACTGGATGACATCAGGCATCGCTGAGTTGACTGCCATCGGTACCTATCTGCAATTCTGGTGGCCCAGCCTGCCGATGTGGGTACCCTCACTTGTCGCCTTGATGATCCTCGTGTCGGTCAATCTCATCAGTGTTAAGGCCTTCGGAGAATTCGAGTTCTGGGCAGCGTTGCTCAAGGTTGTGGCTTTGACAGCGTTCATCATCGTGGCCATCGGCCTAGTGGCCTCCCACGTCAACGTCGGTGGACACCGCGCAGCGGTGTCGAACCTATGGAGATTCGACGGCGGATTCGCCCCACAGGGGGTTCTGCCCCTCATCCTGGTCATCCAAGGTGTCATCTTCGCCTATGCCACCATCGAGTTAGTGGGCACCGCCTCCGGGGAGACGCAGAATCCCCGCAAAGTTATCCCCAAAGCCGTCCATGCGGTTGTCTTCCGGCTCGTTGTGTTCTACCTAGGGTCCTTGGCCTTGCTGGCCATGTTGCTGCCGTATAAGGAATACTCCGCCGATGAATCGCCCTTCGTTACGGCATTCTCGGCCATGGGAGTGGGATGGATAGGCGACGCCATGAATATCGTCGTCATCACCGCTGCGTTCTCCTCGGTGAACTCCGGGTTGTATGCGACGGGTCGAGTCCTCAAATCGCTGGCGGCCGCAGGAGAAGCTCCAAAATTCGCGGGTACTCTTAACCGATTCAAGACACCCGCCGGTGGCATCCTCATGACCGCCAGCGTTTTCCTACTGGGGGTCGGACTCGAATACGTCGTTCCCGAGCGTGCCTTCGAGATATCCATTAACACGGCTGCGGTCGGTGTTATCTGGACATGGGCGACGATCTTCTGGTGCCAGTTGGTGTTGCGCCGACGAGTGAATGAGGGTCGGATCACAGATTCCGGTTTCCATATGCCGGGTTACCCAATTACGGGTATCTTCGGAATTGTCAGCTTGGCCGGGGTGACGGCCCTCATGGTGCTCGATCCCCAGAATCGAATCGTGCTGGCTGCAGCCCTGGTGTACATCGCCGTTATGCTCGTCGCCTGGCCAGCCGTTAAACGCAACAAGGCGCGCCATCCCGAGCTCAACGCCCAGGAAGACATCACTTTTTGACGAGGCCCCGCACCATGAGGCTACTGGCACACTGGTGCGCGATAAGACTACGAAACAACTCCCTCAGTACACCATTTTCATAGCTTCGCGCACCTCCGCCAACGTCTGGTCTGCTACCGCAGCGGCCTTCGCGTTGCCATCACGAAGAACCTCACGAAGGTGATCCTCATCAGCTGCCAGTTCGGCACGACGCTCTCGAATGGGGGCGAAATAGTCGTTGAGGGAAGCAGTGAGACGTTTCTTGAGAGTGCCAGAGCCACCATCACCAATTTCCTCAGCGATGGTAGCCGGATCATCGTGTTCGCACAGGGCGGTGAGCAGCAGCAGGTTGGAGACCTCCGGGCGGTTCTCCGGATCCCACGTGATGTGACGGTCAGCGTCGGTCTTGGCCTTCTTGATGAGCTTTGCAGTCTGGTCTGCGGTCATACCGAGCTCGATGGCGTTACCCTTCGACTTGCTCATCTTGGTGCCGTCCAAGCCGAGAACGTGCGGAGTCGCCGACAACAATGCTTCAGGCTCGGGAAAGACGGGCTTGGAGGCCTCGGCGCGCCCGTACCGCTCGTCGAAACGACGCGCGATGACACGGGTCTGCTCGATGTGAGGAAGCTGATCACGCCCGACGGGAACAAGGTTCGCCTTACAGAAGAGGATGTCAGCGGCCTGATGTACCGGGAAGGTGAGCATGAGACCGGACATCGGACGCTCTGACGTAGCCAACTCGTCCTTGACAGTCGGATTGCGACGCAGCTCAGCGTCAGTCACCAAAGACAAAAAGGGCAACAGCAGCTGATTGAGAGCTGGCAGCGCTGAGTGGGTGAAAATCGTGGTAAGCGTTGGGTCAATGCCGATTGCCAGGTAATCGGCGACATTCGACATAACATTGGCCTGCAGGTCACCGACCCCATCGCGGTCATAGATAACCTGGTAGTCAGCGACGACAAGGAAAGACTCAATGCCCTTGTTCTGCAGGCGTACCCGATTCGCCAGCGACCCGAAGTAGTGACCGATATGCAGGCTGCCAGTAGGACGGTCCCCGGTAAGAATGCGCCACTTGTCAGGATGGACCGCCAAATCAGCCTCGACCTTGTCACTGCGAGCCTGGGAACGCGCCAAAGTGGCGGCGTTCGAGCCAATCCCGGGGGCGTCGCTGGTCATCGTTGTTAATCCTTCCTCGCCGCTCCCGGCGACGAGGAGACGCGCCAGGCAAGGCGGCCATCACATTGTCAGTGCCGCACGCAACGACGCCACCACGAGGTGGCAATCGCAGGTGCACTCGTCATGGTGGTCACTGTAGCAGTCTCACCGGACGCGAAGGACTCCACCGCGCAGCTGAATCCTCGTCACCAGCTCTCGATACGCAGTCTCACGGGTCACATTGCACCCCAACTCGTGATCCCTTTTACCGGACCCGTGATAATCACTTGCGCCAGTCCGGACCAATCCGAGCCTTCCGCCTAAGTCGAAGAGCATCCGACGGGCGACCTGGTCATGATCTTGATGCTCGACCTCAATCCCGTCCAACTGGTGGTACGCCGACAGGGACGCGATCACCTGCGGGGTGAGATCCTGCTGCGCTCCTCTTCCCCACGGATGAGCTAGCACAGCAACACCACCGGCATTGTGGATGAGGTCAATGCCTTCCTCTAGTGCCACGCTGCGCCTTGGCACATAGGCCGGTTTTCCGTCTGACAACCAGTCGCGGAAGGCTTCATCACGGTCCTCGACATATCCCTTAGCCACCATTGCATCCGCGACATGAGGGCGACCCAGGCTGGAAGCAGACCCGGAGGTCCGGTGCACATCGTCAATTGTTACCGTCATCCCGGCGTCAGACAGCCGTTGACAGATAGCGTCTAGACGTCCTGCTCGCGATGCTCGGGTGGCCTGCAATTCCCTACCTAATACCGGATCGTCGGGACGGGCACCATAACCGAGCAGATGCACGTCTCGGCCGCCGATATGACATGTCATCTCGAAGCCGGGCAGCAGCCGGACACCAAAACGTTGTCCGGCTGCCTGGGCCTCCTCCAGCCCATCAAAGGTGTCATGATCAGTCAGGGCGACAACGTCCAAACCACTCCCGGCAGCTTTCATCATGAGGCGGGTCGGTGAGTCTGTTCCGTCTGAGATCGTGGAGTGGGTGTGAAGATCAATTCTCACAATGTGACCTCCTGGCCCACGGCGGACCGTAGATCACTGACCATCACGACGCAGTGCGCTAGATCCGGATTTGCCGCTATCGACTTCACAATACGACCACCGTCTGCCAGAACATTGTCTGTTCCAATCACAAGGGCGCGTCGGGTCGCGTCCGACATCACTCGCAACAGATCTTCTCGCAAACTCGCCCGCACTCTGGCATCCGTCGGACGATCCTGCGGAAGCTGCTCGACGAGCCTGGTGAGGCGAATCATGTCGACACGGCGAGCCAGCGTCAGATAAGCATCCGCAACCTCGTCAAGAGGGTGGCCCTCTTCCGAAATCTCTACGATGCTGAGGAGTACTGGACTCCAGTCATAAGCGGCAACAACTGCGGCGTCAGAACGATCAAGCCCAAGCTCGGTGACCTCGTCGACCTTCTCCTGCCAGGCATCAGCACTGTCGCCAAGCAGCCGCTCAGACAACTTCTCAACAAGCGTAGCTACACCAGGCCGGTAGGTCTCGATAGTGCCAGCGATGTCGTCGGCGCCACCATGGTTGAGGAACCATCGGGTGGCATGCATGGCAAGGTCTGTCAATGCGAGTCGAATCTTGGCGGTACGGACGGCATCCAACCCGAGGTGGGTAAGATCCGTTTCGACTCGCCCTAGTCCGAACACCGAGCGTGCTGCTAGCTGGCATCGGATGACCTGGGCAATGTCTGCCCCCGTCTGTAGGTGCAACCGGTAATAGGCCGTAATACCCTGCGAATCTACGAAACGGTTCACAGCCTCGGTCGTGATGATCTCACGGTGCAGCCGATGTGTCGGCATCCGCTCAGCGAACCTCTCCCTCAAAAGTGGCGGGAAGTAGCCCACCAAGCGGTCCGCAACGAAAGGATCCTCCGGCAAGTCTGTCGCCAGCACGGCATCACACAGGGCGATCTTCGTCCAAGCCAGCAGAGTGCACAGCTCCGGACTAGCGAGTCTCTCCCCTGCGGCCATTCTCCGGTTCATTTCAGTGGTCGACGGCATGGTATCGACAGCGCGATCGAGATGACCCGACTCTTCCAACTCGCACATCCACGCTTCTAACACTCCCGCAGTCGGGCCATCTGAGCTCAATGCGTTAGCTAAGGCCAAGTTTTGTGAATGGTTGTGGCGCAACACGAGGGAAGCAACATCATCCGCCATGGTCGGCAGCAATTTATCGCGTTCTTGTTCGCTGATTCGGCCTGCCGCAACCTCAGCGTCCAGGAGGATCTTGATGTTGACCTCGTGGTCCGAGGTATCGACTCCTGCTGAGTTGTCGATGAAGTCGGTGTTAATGCGGCCACCATTGCGGGCATACTCGATACGGCCAGCCTGGGTCCAACCTAGGTTTCCACCTTCACCGGCAGCCTTCGCACGAACCTCCTTGGCGGTGACACGCACAGGATCGTTAGCACGATCGCCTACCTGGGCATCAGTTTCACTGGTAGCGCGCACATAGGTGCCAATGCCGCCATTCCATAACAGATCGACGGGGGCTCGCAGGATCGCGGAGATGAGGTCATCGGGCGTCATCCGGTTCACCGAAGCGTCAATTCCTAAAGCCTCGTGCATATGCGGGCTCACTGGGATCGACTTCAAGGTGCGATCCCAGACGCCACCACCCTCAGAGATAAGGGAAGAGTCGTAGTCGCTCCAACTCGAGCGAGAAAGGTTAAAGAGACGGCGACGCTCTTGCCACGTTGTCTCAGGATCTGGGTTCGGATCGACGAAAACATGGCGGTGGTTGAAAGCAGCAACCAATTTGATGTGCCTGCTCAACAGCATGCCATTACCGAAGACATCGCCCGACATATCGCCGATGCCAACGCACGTGAAATCCTCGGTAGCCTGGTCGATCCCTAGATCCGCAAGGTGCCTAGTGACTGATTCCCACGCGCCACGGGCCGTGATACCCATCGCCTTGTGGTCGTAGCCATGCGAACCGCCAGAGGCGAAAGCGTCACCAAGCCAGAAGTGGTGTTCGGCAGCGATGGCATTTGCGGTATCAGAGAAAGTTGCTGTGCCTTTGTCGGCCGCAACAACAAGGTACGGGTCATCGCCGTCGTGACGAACCACGTCCTCAGGGGCGACGACCTTACCCTCAACAACGTTATCTGTCAGCGACAGCAACGAAGACACGAAAATGCGGTAGCACTCCTTACCTTCTGCAGCCCATTCCGCGCGATTGGTCGTTGAATCGGGTAGATGAGCAGGCACAAATCCGCCCTTGGCACCGGCCGGAACGATAACCGAATTCTTGACCATCTGCGCCTTGACCAAGCCGAGTACTTCGGTGCGAAAATCCTCGGGGCGATCGGACCATCGCAGGCCACCTCGCGCCACGGCACCAAACCTCAGGTGGGTTCCGGACACTCGTGGCGAGTTGACGAAAATCTCAAACTTGGGCCGCGGGGCCGGGGCAAAGCCGAGATCGGTAGGACGGACCTTGAAGGCCAACGCCCGTCGACCGCTCTGCCACCAGTTCGTACGGATCATAGCCCTGATGACGGCATGCATCATGCGTAAGATGCGGTCGTGGTCAAGCGAAGCCACTTCCTCAAGGTCAGTGAGGAAGGACTCGGACAGTTCTTCGACCTTAGCCAAACGCTGCGGACCGGCGTCAACTCCATCATCAAAAGCAGTGGGATCGAACTTCGCCTCAACGATCCCCACTAGGTCCCTTGCCAGGTTCGGGTTAGCCCGCAAAGCCCGCGCCATGTACGTCTGTGAGAAAGGGCTACCGAGCTGTCGTAAGTACCGAGCGATACAGCGCAGCATCGCTACTTGGGACCACGACAGTCCAGCTTCAGTCACCAATCCGGAGAAGGTGTCAGACTCGCACTCCCCCTTCCACGACGCTGCAAACGCCTCGGTGAAACGACGTCGTCCAGCGACCTTCCATAGCTCACCAGAAGTTTGCAGACCAAGGTCGAACAGCCACACTTCTCGCCCGCGCAATATGATGCGATGTGGATGCTCGTCAATAATCTGAACACCCAGGCTCGACAGGTGTGGCATCACCTGAGAAAGTGTCATCGGAGCCCGTTGGTTGAAGATCTTTAGTCGCAAATCAGACGGATCAGCTGGGTCATCGGGGCGATACATCACTAGTCCCAGATCATCCTCAGCCAGGCTGTTGAGGAGCTCCAGATCCAAAATGCCCTGCTTGGCGGTGAACTCTTGCTTGTATTCGGGGCCGAAATCGACTCCTCGTCGGTTGCTAGGAATGGCACTGGCCAAGGTGATGAACTCGTCATCCCAGTTCGAGGTGGCATCTGCAAGTTCAGCCTGCAATTTCTCGTCGTCGATCGGTGGTAGCACCTGTCCATCAGCAACCTTGGCTGTCACTGTGATCCGTACCAGCGAGGACTCCCCCATCATGGTGGTCGAGTCAACTTCCACCGCGCCAGTGCGTTTAGCCACAATTCCCTCAACGACGCCGACAGTGCTGGCGTCGAAACGATCTGCCGGAACAAAGACAAGAAGGTGGAAAAAACGACCCCATGGACCCCGACGCACCAGGGCACGCAAGCGCTGCTTCTCACGCAGATCGACAATGGCCATAATAAGCGGCACGAGTTCCTCGGCAGACGCCTCAAAGAAGTCATCACGCGGGAACTCAGCAATCGTGCGAACAACCGCCTTTCCGCTATGAGAGTTAGCGCGATAGCCAGACAGCGCGAGGATACGAGACGCCTTAGCCCTCAAGACTGGAATATGGGCCACAGACTCCGTGTACGCCGCGGACCCCAGCAGGCCAAGGAACCGGTGCTCAGCAACGACGGCGCCATGCTCGTCACGAATCCTTACCCCGATGTAATCGCGGTAACCATTGCGTTGTACTGCCGAGCGCACCGAATCCTTGGTGACGATAACGGTCGCCTTATCGTCATTATGCGGAACGGCGTCAAATCGCGGCCCCTCTTCAGCGATACCAAGATGGGTACCTGCAACCCGAGTCATCGTCTCGCCATCAACCGCGAATTCCTGGTAGGAGAGGTACATGAAGTGATCATCAGCCAGCCACTCGAGTAACTCACGACTCGAATCGCGATCATCGGCTGGTCCTGAGGAAGCGCTGACGAGCTCAGCGGTGCGCAGCATTGCTTCATGCATTGCCCCCCAGTCATCGGTGGCACAAACAACCTGATCGAGGCACGCACACAGATCGTCACGAAGTTGCTCGGCTGCCTGTCCGATATCGGTACCAAGCGGGGCCGTCACATCAATGTGGATCCACGACTCCGAGGCACAACCTCCCCGACCGGGCGTTCCGACCGCCTCAATCGTGCCGCGGTCGCGTTTCACACCGATGATCGGATGCCGGACGTCCTCGACCCTCCACCCGTGCCTCAGCAAGCAGGACACCACAGTGTCGACAAGGAAAGGACGGTCACCCGTCACGACCTGAACAGAATTTATCTGCCCGTCTGACCACGGCGGATCGACGATGACGTCAACGCGAACCGGCCCAGGTCGCAGTGCGAGCTGCGCCTGGTGTTCCATCGCTTGACGAATCGCATCGTCACGGTAATGATCTCCGGT
Organism: Cutibacterium sp. 37298; assembly: GCF_023838685.1. NCBI lineage: Bacteria > Bacillati > Actinomycetota > Actinomycetes > Propionibacteriales > Propionibacteriaceae > Cutibacterium > Cutibacterium sp. 37298. The sequence continues at coordinate 73,908 of NZ_JAJNRJ010000002.1, read as the reverse complement.
GGCATGCTGTTCTTGCACAGCTGCCACGAGAGCCGGGATGACTTCATCCATCTCTGACACGATCAGGTCACCTTCGTCATGGTCACGGGGCCACCTCCACGTGGTCCTCATCGAGAACTCTACAAGGGTCAATGCCTTGGCCTGAACCACCACGCACAGGCATAGTGTGAGATGTGCCGTAACCGTCCGGCATCATGGTGGCATGGACATCAATTCACGGGCCCATTTCGACGCAACCCCCGACCAAGTCGTCGCTATGATGACTGATCCGGCATGGTGGCAAGACGTCCACCGTCGTGCCGGTGGCACGACCAGCAACGCCGTCGTTACAGGGGATTCACTGAGTTTGGACGTAGCTATGCCAGCCCCCAGCCAGATCACCAAGTTCGTCGGTTCGACTCTGACCGCCAAGCAAACGCTGTCGTGGCAACCAGCCGGCCCCAACGGATCACGCGAGGGTAGCCTCCAGATCGTCCCTCAAGGCATGCCTGCGAAAGCGGATGGACACGCATCAGTGCGCCCCGACGCCACCGGAACTGAGGTTATCTATACTGGAAAATTCACAGTGTCGGTGCCTTTAGTTGGTAAGAAACTCGAAAAAGCCGCAGCTCCTCACATCACTCAGGCCTTTAACATGCAACAGGATGCTGGCAACGACTGGTTAGCCTCTCACTGAACACCACACCGGACCACACGAGGCGGTCAGCATCACTCAAGACCGCGGAAACCCTCCGGGTCGGTGCTGACCGCAGGAAGCTCCTCGGTGACGTCATGCCATGACAACTCGTGCTCACCGATAAGGGTTTGGATAGTGACGTCGTTCCACGCGTCATCAATAGTCATGCCCTTGACTGCCTCCGCCGCCTCCCGTGAGTGAGCGTCGTCATCATCAGCGAACCACGCGGTGATCTGAGAAGGCTCGAGATGTGTCAGAGTCACTCCGCCGTTGTCGACCTCCTCATGGTCGGTGATCTGCTCAGACGGGACGTGAGCTACGAGTACCAAGCGTCGACCAGTGTGGGTCAATCCCCACACAGAACCGATGACCATGGCGGCATGCTCGGTTTCCTCCGGATCGGTGACATCAAGGATGGATTGCAACTCCTCGGTAACCGTGAAAGCCGTTACCTGTTTCCCTGGTGCAGCAACGAGTTGATGAGCCCGCTCCGCACTGGTCGGGATGAAGACGATGGTGGATGTCGACAATTGAACCCTCCTTGGTCGGCGTGGCCCCAGATCCATGATCCACGCTACTCAAGTGCGAGCAAGAACCATATATTGGTTCGCGACATCCCAGATGATGGAACGATTCGCTCACCAGAGTTGTCCACAGATTTCCCGAACAACCCTTCCGCTTATGGTATCTCATGCGTTGTCCTTGGGTACATGACGACGACATCCTCGCCTATACCACTCAACTCGGCACTGGTAGACCATTCCGGGATCTTTTTGGAACTTGATCGGGATTGGTGGCCTGACGAACTATGTATCGTCTCATCGGCACCGACACTGAGCCGCAACGGAGATGACTCACAAGCTCGCTACGAGGCGGTAAGGCTCACCCGCGCAGCCCACATCATCATCGTGGAGACGATGGCTGGACGACGACCTATGAGCCAGCTCGTCAAGGCCAGTAGCACTCGTGCAGTTGCGACGATGAGACGTTGGCCTCGCGGCCCGGGCTGGAGCCGTATGCTCCTCGTTGGTGAGCCACGCGTAAGTTACGACGACAACCGGGTCGACGGGGTGGGTCTGCTTGACCTCAGGGGCAGACGGTTACCGCTGGCCACCAGCCTGATACTTGAGGAACGTGCCTGGCGTCTCGACGCCGTCGAACTGGTCCTCAACCCCAAGGTGGCCACGTTATTGACGTTGAAGAAAATCACCTGTGAGACCGTCGGGCTGGGATGATAACGACGGCGCCAGCCACGTGGAACTGGCGCCGTCGACCACTCACCGACGCTTCTTATTGCGGCGATTCTTTGGCTTCTTCGACGCCGCGGACCTTCTGGCGGCGCGGTTCCCCTCGCCGCGGGGCTTCTGTCCGCCTTCTGAGGTTGTCTCTGCCTCGCCCTGCTCATCCGGCGCCGAATAGGTCAAGGCCCGTCGTGGACGATTCACCTTGGGGAGCACTGAGTCAGCCGTGACCGGGTTGCCCCCATCGTCGGTGACCAGGCCGACCTGCGGGCCGGTTTCAATCTCGAGGTTGAACAGGAACCCGACGACCTCCTCCTTGAAAGAATCCATCATCGAGTTGAACATGTCGCCACCTTCGCGCTGGTACTCGACCAACGGATCACGCTGCGCCATGGCTCGCAGACCGATGCCTTCGCGTAAGTAGTCCATCTCGTAGAGGTGTTCGCGCCATTTGCGATCCAACACCGTCAGCAGGACTTCACGCTCAAGCTGCCGCATAGTTGCCTCGCCGAGTTCGGACTCGCGGCGATCGTAGGCCTCCTGGGCGTCGGCCTTAAAGTCCTCAATAAGTTCCTCAACGTCCTGGCAATCGGCATACTCGTCAGGGTCCAAACCAACCGGATATACAGTCCCAATCTCGTTCCACATTGCGTCAAGGTCCCAGTCCTCCGAGTAACCCTCGGCGTACTTGCGGACGCCCGCCTCGACAACGCGGTCGGTAGTCGCACGCAACTCAGCCTCGACGTCAGCCCCCTCCAAGACTTTGCGACGGTCGCCATAGATGACGTGACGCTGACGGTTCATGACATCGTCGTACTTAAGGACGTTCTTTCGCATCTCGAAGTTCTGCGCTTCGACCTGCTTCTGGGCACTCTCAATCTGTCGCGACACCCACTTCGATTCGATGGGCATGTCCTCGGGCATCTTGAGGGTCACCATGGCACGGTCAATGACCTCGGGCTTGAATAGCCGCATGAGCTCGTCCTGCAGCGACAGATAGAACCGCGACTCACCGGGGTCGCCCTGTCGACCGGAACGTCCTCGCAGCTGATTGTCGATACGGCGAGACTCATGACGTTCCGAGCCAATGACATAAAGGCCGCCAAGCCCCTCGACCTCATTGTGTTCAGCCTGGGACTGTTCCTCGTACTTGGCCAGGGTGTTGTTCCACGCAGTCTGGTACGCGTCCTGGTCCTCGAGGGGGTCCAAGCCCTTTTCCCGCAGGTCAAGCTCGGTGAGGAACTCGGGGTTGCCGCCGAGGATAATGTCGGTACCACGGCCAGCCATATTCGTCGACACCGTCACGGCCCCCTTACGGCCAGCCAGGGCGACAATAGCGGCTTCAGACTCATGGTGCTTGGCGTTCAGCACCTTGTGCGGAACACCGGCACGCTTGAGCTTTTCGGAAAGCAGCTCCGACTTGGCCACCGACGCAGTGCCGATAAGGATCGGCTGGCCCGCCTCGTGACGCTCAACAACATCGGCGATAATGGCGTCGAACTTGGCATCCTCGGTGCGGTAAATGAGGTCCTTCTGATCTTTGCGGATCATCGGACGGTTCGTCGGGATCGGGATGACTCCCAGACCGTAAATCTTCTGGAACTCGCTTTCCTCGGTCTTAGCGGTACCCGTCATGCCGGCGAGCTTGTCGTACATGCGGAAGTAATTCTGCAGGGTGATCGTGGCGAGAGTCTGATACTCGTCCTTGATCTCGACGTGTTCTTTGGCCTCAAGGGCTTGGTGGAGGCCTTCGTTGTAACGACGGCCAGCAAGAGTCCGGCCGGTGTGCTCGTCAACGATAAGGACTTCACCACCGACGACGACGTAGTCCTTGTCGCGGTGGAAAAGCTCCTTGGCCTTGATGGCGTTGTTGAGGTACCCGATAAGCGGAGTGTTCGCTGACTCGTAAAGGTTCTCGATACCGAGCCTCTCCTCAACGACGGTAATTCCGTGCCCAAGTACAGAGACGGTGCGTTTCTTCTCGTCCACCTCGTAGTCAACGTCGCGTTCGAGCCGCGAGACGATCTTGGCGAATTCCGGGTACCACTGCTTGTTCTCCTCGGCAGGTCCAGAGATGATCAGCGGGGTACGAGCTTCGTCAACGAGAATGGAGTCAACCTCGTCAACAATCGCGTAATGGTGACCGCGCTGCACGCACTCGCTGAGCGAACTGGCCATATTGTCACGCAGGTAGTCGAAGCCAAACTCGTTGTTCGTGCCATAGGTGACGTCGGCCTTATAGGCCTCCTTGCGGGCCATCGGCGGCATGTCCGACAGGATCGCCGAGATCGACAATCCTAGGAACCGGTGCACACGGCCCATCTGCTCTGACTGCACTCGGGCCAGGTAGTCATTGACGGTGACGATATGTACACCCTCGCCGAGCAGGCCCTCGAGGTAGGCAGGAAGCAAACCGACCAGCGTCTTGCCTTCACCGGTCTTCATCTCGGCAATGTTGCATTGGTGGAGGGCTGCACCACCCATGATCTGAACATCGAAGTGTCGCTTACCCAGCACGCGCTTTGAGGCTTCACGTACCGTCGCGAAGGCTTCTGGGAGGAGACGATCCAGACTCTCGCCATTGTCAAGACGTTGACGGAAGTCGGCGGTCTGACCGGCCAACTCGTCGTCGTCCATGGCGACGTAGTCCTCCTCAATGCTGTTAACCTGGCCGACAATGCGGTTGAGTCGGCGGATGATCTTGCCTTCACCGGCGTGCAGCACGCGATCCATGAGGTTCACGGGGCGGGTCCTTCAAGGAGTAGACGTCGTAACCGTCTGAGCATATGCCCGACGAGTGGCGTAGTGAAGCCACCGCCCCCATCCTAGGGGGTCCCCGGCCGAACCAAGAACGCCGCAGCTCGATCTACCTCATGAACACGCGGTGCCGGCATCTCCGCCATGCCGGCACCGGAAGCCACAGAGAGTCAATCACCCCAACATGACAAGCGGCGATGCGGGAAGACCCACATCGCCGCGACCTCGAAACTTCAGGAGGTGTTACTCGTGGTCAAGGTCCAGATGGATGACGCCGTAGTTGTATCCCTTCTTACGCCGGTACACAACGCTAGGCCGCTTGGAATCCTGATCAAGGTAGAGGAAGAAGTCATGACCGACTAATTCCATCTCGTCGAGAGCCTGGGCCAGGGTCAGAGGGACGGCCTGGAAAATCTTCTCCTTAACGTAGATGGGGCTATCCCCGGTGACTTCCACGTCACCTGCGATCGTCCTTGTGGTGAGGATATCGGGTGCATCGTCGGTGCTCTCCTCAGGTAAAATGTCTAGGACCTGAGAAACACGCAGCCCGCGGCGGCTGCGACGACGATCCGCAGCCTTGACTAACTGGGTGCGAAGCCGATCGGCGGCCATGTCAAAGGCAACCATCTTGTCCTCCGCCTGTCCGACGGCTCGCACTACCGGCCCCTTAGCGCGCAGCGTGATCTCACACGTCATGGCCTGGTCTTTGGGTCCCTTAGTGCCTTGGGCGGTGAAAACCACCTCGGCGCGCTGGACCCGGTCCTTCAACTTTTCGACCCCGGAGAGCCTGTCCTCGACTTGGGCGCGCACGTCGTCACTGACGTGGCAATGCCGTCCCGAAACGATGACCTCCATGACAACCTCCTGTGCTGGGGTTTGCATCGGTCTTTCCGACGCTGACACACAAGGCACGACCGTGTTCCACCCTCTGATGAGAGATCCGGGTGCCGTTCGGTCGTGCCATGTGTCTACGCTAGCCCATACGGAACGTTCCCAACAGGTGTTTGGCAAGCTTCGACGCGCTCGGTGACGATGCGACCCGCCCCGTGATCATACCGAGGATCTCGTCATGATCACGGCCATCGCGTCGCGGTCGCGGCGTCAGCCAGGACGACGATGGCCAGCACCTGTCGTCCCGACTGGGTCAAGGCGCGGCAGGCCTCCTCCACCGTCGCTCCGGACGTGCGTACATCATCAACAATAATGACGTCTCCGCTCCCAGGATCGGCCCTCATAGACCCTCGTTGATTGACACCACGCTGCTCATCGCCGACCTCGAGCTGATCGGCCACCTGACGGGTTCGATGCAGCAGCTGGTTCACGGTTGCCTCAGGTCCCTTAAGCCATTCCAAGGCCGAACGAGTCATGTCGGCAGCGTGGTCAGCTCCTCGTTTCCTGACTGCCCTCCTCGATGACGGCACTGGGACAACGTCAACGTGCCCAGGAGCGGCAGCCACGGCCGGTACTAGTCCACAGGCCAGCCATTGGCCGAGTTGATCAGTGAGCCACGTAGCACCGCGGTCCTTGTGGGCGGTGACGATCCCCGGGATCGGACCGTGGTAGCCCATGCAGGCGATGATCGGGGGCGGTCCGTCAAGGATGACCCGTGGCGCCGGATTCACGGCTTCCAGACACGCTTGACAGATTCCGATTCCAGGCGCTGTACAACCGGGACAACATGCCCCCAGAAACAGATCCGCCAGCGATTCGAGTGTATTCACGATCCATTAGTTTCGTGGCTCGGCCTGCTTCGGCGGAAGGGTCAAGCAGTGACCGCAACGGCCCTGACACCTTGGAGGATCTGACGCCAGCGGAAACTGTCCTCGTGGCGCAGCAATATCCCGTCCTCGCTCAACACGACTGCCTCGGTGCCCGTTTCCTTCGGCAACGCGACGACGGCCGCCATGCTAGTGGCGGTGAGCTGACCCATTGACGTCGCGCCAGATCCGTCGACGGCGATCTCGTAAGGGGTCGTGACACCAGCGTCGATTGCACGACCCAGCACGCACAACCGAGTCTGAGATAGCCATGCAACGTCGGTAATGATCGACAGATTCACGTCTGAGGAGGACAGCGGGATGTCGGCTATGTGACTGAGGTGGACCGCGCCTTCCTGGCGGGACAGTAGCCCGATCCCCAGCGCACGTGTCTTCCCCCGTTCAAGGACGAGGGCGACCTGGACCGCGTCAGGGGCCACGCTGAACGACCTCACCCTGCGCCCACCGAGATCGACGACGGTCGACATTCGGGTGCCGTCTGATCCGATGACGATCAGCGTCGGGTCCGTGTCCGAAAAGGTCATGATGCTGTGATCGCCGAGCACTTGAGGCCGCAGCAAGTTCACGCCAGTGGCCAACACCTGGATATCCTCGCTCCCTTCCTGCCAGGTGAGCAATGAACGTCGATCTGCTGAGACCGCATGCCAGACCGCACCTGGGCTGCGCGGGGAGATCATTGGCATCGTAAGCTGGGTAGATGCGACCTCCGCCACACTGTTGTTCGTGGTCGCTTCTCGCCCCAGTGCTCCGGGCATGATCTGGAAGTTGTGTCCTGAGGCCGCGACACGCCCCATCTGCCCCTTGATGACGGCGACCACGGTCGGTGAGTGGGTAGCGGGAAGGGGGATGAACTCGGCGTAAAGATCTGCGGACACGGTTTGATCTTCTGCCGCCTCCGGAAGCGAAAGCAGAGAGCCACCAGCAGTAAACCGGACGCGCGATATCGCTGCGAAACCATTCAGGGTCCATGTGACCTGGCTGGCTAACAGACGCCGCTGGGATGGCGACAGTTGGGCCGCCGAAGCACTCAACGGAACGGTGACCACACCGACGGCATCCACCGACGTCGTCCCCGTCACCGTCACCCCGTCCGGCAAGGCCGTTCGCAGCACCGCATCGAGAGGCTTGGGAACCCCGGCTGTCATCGCCCGAAGAGCGGCATCTGGGTCGGCGGCGGCACTGGGAAGATGAATGACGTCGGGCACGAGGCGGTCTGCCGCCTCTGTCAAAAAGTAGATGGGAATCGTCGACCAGCTCCGTTGAAAGGTGTACTGGGAAATGAGCACCCCTTCTGGAGGCCGGGAGATACGCCACTGACCCGATTCCTGCGCCATTCCGAAGTCATGGTTGAGAGTTTGAGAACTAGTCGGATGATAGTGGCCTCCGGAATCGATCTGCCCCACCACGGGGGCCTGAAGCGCTGCGGTAGCGACGGTGCTGGTCGGCTTATGGTTCGTGGCGTCGTAGATGGTGACTTTCGCATGAGGATCCCATCGATCTGTCATGTCTCTAGTGAGGTAAGACCTCGCGACCCGGTAGTCGTCACGCGCGCTCGCCATCGCCTGCAGGAACCCGCCCACCACGAGGTCGATGGATGCGCCGTCTGCAGGAGGATGGGGAGCGACGTCGATGCCTTCCCGCGCGGCGGCGCGGGGATCATCGGCTCGCTTCACTGGGCCCTGGGATGGTACTTCGGAGCATCCGGTGAGCAAGACAGCGGCAGCTGACAGCACAGCACGCCGGGAAGGGCGTAGAGTCATCGTTCCTCCTCGTCGTCAGAGCGGTCGGCATCGGTCGGAGATGCGGGGAGCGGGGACTTGACGATGACTCCGCCGGGCTGTCTGGGAACCACCAATCGGAAGTAGGCCCCCTGGTTCGGGCGTCCCCAGGCTGTCAGCCAGCCATGATGAAGGTTCGCATCCTGACGCGAGATCGCCAGCCCCAGGCCACTGCCACCCACAGTACGCACCCGTGATGGGTCGCCTCGCCAGAATCGTCCGAAGACCTTCTCAGCTTGCCATGCCTCAAACCCGACACCGTGATCACGCACAGCGACTCCCACCGCACAGTCGTTGCCCACCACCGTGACCTCAACGGTCTTGCCCTCAGCGTGCTCGACGGCGTTGGATACCAGATTTCGGATGATGCGGCTGATACGACGCGGATCTACCTCGGCGGTCTGAGCAGCCTCGGCGACGAGCGCGATCGATACTCCTAGACGATCGGCCAACGGTGTGACGTCGCTGATCTCGGACCGCACCAAGTCAACAATGTCACAGTCTTCTAGGCTGAGTTGGGCAGCACCGGCGTCAAACCGCGAGATCTCCAACAGGTCAGCGAGAAGCAGTTCCAGCCGCTCCATCTGGGCGCGCATGAGCTCCACGGATCGCACTTGCACCGGATCGTCCGGGTTGGCCTCGATCATTTCCGAGGCCAACCGCATCGTCGTCATCGGCGTGCGTAACTCGTGGGATACGTCAGAAACGAACTGCTGTTGCAGACTCGACAACTTCTCGAGTTCACCGATGCGTCGGTCCAGCTGCGCAGCCATGTCGTTCATGGACGATGCTAGGGTCGCCAGATCGTCGGTCCCGCGCACCACCATCCGCTCACCAAGGGCGCCTTTGGCCAGTTTTGAAGCAGTGATGGACGCTTGGCGAATCGGCAAGGAAATATGACGAGTCGCCAAATAGGTCGTAACTGCAATAGCCAAGGCCATGAGAGCGCCGACGCTAATGACACTGCGACGCAATAGCTCGACGGCAGCAACCTCCTGAGTCTCGGGAAAGATGAAATATACCGGGATGGATTGGCTGGCCTCTGGCGACCACAGCGTCGACCCAACGACGATTCCGGGGGCATCTGGACGGACGTGGTCGGTGTAGTGCACCGTCGTGGGGGCAGTCCACATGCCGTTGGACTCCCCCACCATCGCTGTCAGGTCCGTCGGGACCGAATCTGGGGACACGCCTTGGGAGATGAGGCCGGAAACCGGTCCCTGAATGAGGACGTGGTATTGGTCGGACTGGCTCGCGGCGTCGTCAGCAAGAAGATTGAGCCGCTCATAGAGGGATGCCGTACGCAGATCGGTGTCGCGCAGTTGCCCCTGAATCCGATTGATGGTCGCGGTCGCCTCGGCGATGGCCGAGGTACGCTTAGCTTCAACGATGCCAGCGGTGGCCTGACGAACGAGGAAGAAGCCACCAACAATGAGAATGACGAGGCTACTCGACAAAGTGACAGCAACCGTGCGCAGCGGCAGGGAAGACCACCACAGCCGTCGAGGTCCGGTCAGCCACGATGGGCACCAACCCGGCCGCCGACCACGACCGGCGCGCCCCGCCAGGGTGATCAGCTTTCCTCCCCAGGGGTGTTGATGCGGTAACCGATGCCACGAACAGTGACGATCATCTGGGGATGGTCCGCGTTGCGCTCCACCTTAGAACGCAGTCTCTGCACATGGACGTTGACCAACCGAGTATCGGTGATGTTGGTGTATCCCCATACCTCACGCAATAGGGTCTCCCTGCTGAATACCCTTTGGGGTATTGGGCCATCGTAACGAGCAGGGAGTATTCCAACGGAGTGAGTGAGATCTCCTCGCCTCCCAGTTGAACCAGATGGGCAGCAGGATCAATCGTCAGGTCCCCGACGGTAATGACCTCGCCCTCCTCACGCTGGGCGACGGGTGTGCGCAACCGGGCACGAATACGAGCGATAAGCTCGGCGGACCGGAACGGCTTGCAGACGTAGTCGTCGGCTCCGGCACCAAGTCCTTGGACGACATCAGGGGTGTCAGAGCGAGCAGTGAGCATGATGATCGGGACGCCTGACTCACGTCGGATGTCCTGACAGATCCGGATACCGTCACGCCCGGGCAGCATGAGGTCGAGAAGGACCAGGGCGGGCCGGTGCTCGCGGAATACATCCATGACATCGCTGCCGTGCCCGACCCATGCTGTCGAGAACCCTTCTTTGATGAGGACAAGCTGAAGCATCTCCGCTAGGGCCGCGTCGTCGTCAACGACAAGAATCGGCCCATAATCACCGGCGGCGTCCACCGTGGACCTCCTGACTGGATTCTGAGATGGTGCATATGGTAGCCCCCATACTCCTGGCCGGTGATCAGTTGAGGGCAGGGGTGTCGGTCGCCGTTGCGAGCAACGCCGCGGGGCCGTTCTGACGATGCAGCACCGCCCGCCATAAACCTCGCGGCTCAGAGGAGAAGATGTCTTCGGGGTGAGCGACGGCTCTGATCCAGTCTCCGCGAATGAGTTCGGCCTCTAGCTGGCCGGGCACCCATTCGGCGTATCCCGCGAAGATCCGGACGTCGGTAAACGCACCTTCCACAAGTTCAGTCGGGGTGTCGAGGTGGAGCAGACCAGTCAGTCCTTGGACACGTCGCCATCCGGGAGGTTCCTCACTCGAGCGTTGCACTCGGGCCAGGCAGATGGCCCCATTTGGCGACATCGGACCGCCGAGGAAGAGATCCTGCGGCGGGGTAGCTAAATGCACCCAGCCAGGAAGTTGTCTGTACAAGGTCCCCGCTGTGCATGGTTGGTTGACGATAACTCCAAGGACGCCGTCAAGAGCGACGTCGATGAGATAAACGACGGACTCGTAGAAAATACCCTCGTCAATTTGGCGACTTGCCACAAGCAGGTCACCGACCTTGAGAGGGTTCGCGAGTATCACAAGGTCCATTGTGTCACCCACGGGCGGGGAATCGGGGCACGATCGTCAACGGACTCTCAAGATGATCACAGGCCAACCCCGATTCCACTTCGATGCGACGTGCCAGGCTGTTGACGGGTTGCTGCCACGCCCCGCACGGGTGTGAGCTGGGGCCAGTTCGGGACATAGATGTGCCAGGGTCAATAAGCCCACTCGGGATACCAAAGGGGAGCCGAGGGCCCGATAGCACCGACAGGCATTCCATCCCCGCCGACCCGGCTAGACCAGCGGATTTCGAAAGCCACAAAGGGCAAGGTATTTCATCACTTGGGTGCGTGTCCAGTCACCCCGTAGTTCATTTCAGCGATAACGCATCCGACGTCGTGGCGGGACGTAACCACGTGCCCCACACCGCCACCTCAATAGAGCCCGGAGGAGAAGAAGCCGTAAACACGAACATGGGCCCACCCCTCAATAAGGAATGGGCCCATGCCGTAAATGATCTCGATGCAAGTGTCAGAACAACAGCATCAGGAGGCGGCCGGAGCAGGCGCGCAGACGGCCGGCACTGCCGGGGTCAGCAACCTGTTGGGAGCCTTGAGGGCATCCTGGTAGGCAGCCTTGACGTCCGTGATGGCCTGATCGACCTCGGAAACACGCACCAGCGGTTCCATCAGCACACCAGTGGCCTTGAGCAGGGCACGGCTCAAGAAGTAAATGGTGCCCAAGCGCTTAAAGGGCAGCACACAGGTGTTGCGATCGAAACGAATCTGGCGAAGCACGCGGGCCAGCTTGGCCTTGGTGTAGAAGGTGGCCCCATCGTTGGGCTTGATGTCAGGCATCTTCTGAGCCTCCGCAAGAGCCTTCTTCACAGCCGCCATTTCGTCCTTCAGCTGATCGCTAGTGGCGCTCACGGCCACCAGCAGCACACTGGCGTGAACCAACTCAAGGAACACGTGGGAGTGGGCTGGCTGGGCCTTGTCCTGCAGGGTGTGGGCTGCACCATTGACGGTATCGACCATCGTTACCAGCAACTCGACACGAGTGGGGATCGACTTCAGGAAGGCAACCCCACCCTTAATAATGTTGACGAGTGCTTCCTTGATCCGTTTGGCCGTCTCGAGGAGCTTACCAATGATGTTGGTGACGTTCGCGGGTGCGAAGGCCTCCTTTGCGCTCTTCTGGGTATCCAGAAGCGAGGCAATACGGGCATTGACAACCTGCAACTCCTTCTGCGCTTCCGCAACAGAAAGGGTCTTATTGGGCTGAGTGGCGCTCACCGCAACCATGGGGGCAACCGGGGCAGCATGAGCTGTCGCTCCAGAGAAAGCTGCCGGCGCCATCAAGGCACCAACAACCAGCGGCGCTGCTAAGAACTTAACCTTCATTTGTGGGTTCCTTTCATCGGGAACAATTGCTCGCAACTGCAAGCAAGAAGCATCGTTGCACACCAGGGGGTCAACTTGGTGTCCTCAGTTCAAAATTGGTTCAAACTAACGGTTCCGTGTCGGGAAACAGCACCAGAAAACTCGTGACATATCGTCTTTCATTGCGAGAAACATCTTACTTATACACATTTCTAAGCTATATTGTCTACCCCTGTCAGACCCAGGACGATGGGTGTCATATCCCCTTTCCAGTCAACCTAAGAAGGGAGGAAATGCCGCGATATATGTTCCGCCCTGTCATCATGAATGCCACCACAATCTATCCCGGAACAGCCGTACTTCACCCACCATGCCCCGATGCTGGATTCCTATTGTCGCCCTTATTAGAGCAAGCGGTGCCAGCAGCAGAATATTTCACCTCAGCAACTCGATCCGCTCCTGCCCATTACATGGGTAACATATCCATGGAGGTACGATGTATGCATCGAGGATGCAGTCGTCTACTATGCCCGCCTACATACCCATTCCATCAGCATAGAAATATGCTCCAACAGCAGCTTCGATGCCTCATTTGCCAGCCGGTAACATGCCTATACCCACGAGCAGCGGTTACCACCCGGATGTGACTGCCGTGGAGAAGACCTCATTCTCGCGCGCGACATCTGCACCCGTCACCACGTCCCCACTCGCAAGAAGCTTTCCACCGCCCAAATACGGGCCGATATGGCAGGAATCTACAGTTCGGCGCCCCACAAGTCCGATCACGACGACAACCCCTGACCATGATGGGCTCCACTAGTCGACATCAAAAGGAAGGTAAAATGATGACTGACAAAGCTTTTTAGACTGGTGGGAGTGAACGCGCCCTCAAGACATTCATCCAGACCTTTGTCGCCGTGCTCGACGCGACAGCAGGCAGGATGCCGGCCATCGGTGGCTTCTGTGGTTTGCCCTGGGCGTCGACACTCGCCACCGCCATGTGCCCGTTCTCTTACGGTTGGCCACACTGCTTGGGGCAACCGACTTCAGCAGGTAAAGCCTGGCCTACACCGCCCCGCATAGGTGCAAAATGTCAGCAGGGCAGCGTGGACATGACCGCTCGGTACGACGAATTGGGACCGGTAGCGATCCGTTGCGCTGCTTCTTGATCGGGCCACGGGTTCGACGTCTAGCCAGGTGCATGTACACCGTGGCCTCTACGCTACTCTCAGATTCGTTTTCAATCGTTCCAATGGCTCCGCTTTACGATCACCAAACCGCACGTGCCTATGAAAACGCCCCTGGCAAGGAGCGTTGATCGTGATATGTGGAGATGGTGGGAATCCGCGGCAATAGGCCATCTGCTAGGCAGCGATGATGACTCCGACGACAACCAGAAAGTCTGGCATCAAGCATAGGGCGATCCACCCACATGATCATCGATGCCGAGGACGCCCGCGAGGCAGCCGAATTCCGCGCCAAGGAACTCGAGCCGGCAGCACAGCCCTGGACGACCATGGCCGCCTGCTATGACGACATGTCGGTCGATCATGCCGCCAAGGTGCTGTCGAGGGACGCGAACATCTCCACCGGCAGAAATCGCCTCTTCGCCTCCATGGCCGGCGCGGGTTGGATCTATCGGTCAGGCGAGCGCAAACAATGGCATGCCTACCAGACCCAAATCGACAACTGCAGGCTCACCCACAAGCTTTCCAGCCCATTCCTCAGCCATCGCACAGGCGAGCTCGAGGCTCCCGCGCCCACAATCCGTGTCACCATGAAGGACTTGTCCATCCTGCACCGGCTTCTCGGCAGCACCGACGATCTTGCCGACCTCATCGACTCCGACGAGGCGGCGGCAGCATGAGCGCCGTTAACCTGCACGTATCAGGTGTTGGGGAGGCTAGTCCTCATGCGAGCGCAGCCTCGAGCGCTTCACGCACAATCTCGGAGCGTCGCTTCCCAGTACGCGCAGCTTCATGGTCGAGCTTGGCGTTGAGTCCTTGGGGAAGCCGCACGGTCACCGACGGCGAACGCACGCCGGGAGAACTCAGCGATGGCCTACCCACACCGCGGGCCTCAGTGGCCGCCTCAACGAGTTCGTCGACCACGGTGTCGGTAAGGCGTCGTCCGGTGCTGGTACGTACATCCTCGGCTTCAAGGTCTACGTCGGCCCCGATGGGCGTGTCCACAGTGATCTTGGGTGTGGCTCGCATGTCAGCGTCCTCTCAGCGCAGTCGGCATGGCGTGGATAACCAGGAGACCTTCGAGAATATCAACGGCGACAACCTCGAGTTCGAGGCCACGGTCGTCGACCCCGATGTACGACCAACCTTCGTCTCCACACTTGGTGACAATCGGGATGGGTTCACAAGTAGCAACGACGTGACGCACGTGAGCCTTGCCGACCCGGTCCTGCGTGAACCTCAACTCCGCACCCCAAATATGACCTACACAACCAAGGTTATGCAAGACACAACTCAAGATGATGACGACTACCACGCCGATAAAGTGGCCTCATGAGCGCTACCAAAACGACCGAGGCCTCTCTAGTCGACTGTCCATCCCATCTTTTGCCCGGCTTCGTGGACAAAAGATTCAACGCTGACTGCCAAATGGAGAGCACACCGGTAGACCACGGATATCGGCATGTCTCGTTGACCCGAAGATAGCGGCCAAGGGTGACGTATTCGATACCGGTATCGCGCGACAGCCGGACCACGGGTTTACCCTCAAAGCTGGCCTGCACACGTGATCACGGCGCCAAGGATGCCTCCAGTCCATCCTGCCCGTGCGGTTCGGGTCGTTTAGGATGATCGCATGCCCAGACCGACGACGAAGAGCGAACTGTTGGCCGCAGCGAGTGCCTCCTTCACGAAGCTCACGAAGTTATGGGACGGATTCACTCCTGAGCAAGCCGACGCGCCATTCCCGGCAGCGCTGTTGACAGGCGGTACTGAGGCACATTGGCAGCGCGACAAATGCCTACGTGACGTCGTGATCCACCTGCATGAATGGCAAAATCTCGTCACCGTATGGGTCAGTGCCAATCAGGCTGGCACCCTCACAGGCTTCTTTCCTGAACCGTACACGTGGCGTAACTACGCCGCGCTCAACGAACAGTTCGTCCGCCAACATCAGAATACGACCTACGAAGCAGCTCGCGATCTCTTGGCAGCATCACACCAGCACGTACTCGGTATGATCGAAGGTTTCAGTAACGACGAGCTGTTCACCAAGAAGCACTTCGGGTGGACGGGGACGACCAGCTTGGGTTCCTACTTTGTGTCGGCGACCAGTTCCCACTACGAGTGGGCGGCCAAGAAAACCCGCGCCTACGCGAGGACCCTCGCACGCTAACGTCGCTTCTTGACCCGCTAAAGGTCAATACATGTTTGAATTCGGGGTTTGTGCGTGGCTAGCCCCCCATCGTTGAGGAGCCGGCCAACTCTAGAGACCCGACGGCCCCAACCTCTCACCAACGCCGTGAGGATCCACCACGTCGCGCGAACTGGCCCCAGAAGCTCACAAAGTTGAGGCCCGCGAGACATGGCGCAACGGCGCCGCATTAGTAGAAGCCGCATTAGTAGAAGTAGACGCGCGGAGCCTTCCTCCACCACACGTCCTCACGGGCAGTCTTGGCTGAGTGGCACGGCCTCACGTTCGCCTTGTCATGGCCGCCATCCCTCTCGAGAGGGATGGCGTGGTCCACGTTGGAGCACACTACGAAGGCAATCGCATTCAGCGACGGCCGATTGTTGGCCTGCGCATAGGCGTCATAGTGAATCTGCTTGATCACCCGCAGAGCGAAAGCATCACGCGGCTGCTGCTCTTCCGAGGCAGGCGTGGCGTCATACCCGGCCTTGCGGAACGCCAACACCGGTGCCTTGACGAACCGGTCTGCGTTCGCGCGATACAGCGGATAGGTGTAGATGACGTGATCGCCTGTGTCCACCGAGGCGGTGAGCCCGATCGTCGTTGCTGGATCCAGCTCCTTCAACGCCGCACCGAACGCCACCGCCACCACCCGCGGCCCCTTGCACACCTTACGCAGATGCTCCCGCACCCCAATCCAACACACTCGTGGCCGCCAGTACCAGCATCTCCCCCGGCACAAGTTCCTTGACCAGGTAACCCACCAGCTCGACGGTGGCCACACCCTCGACCACCCTCAGCAGCGTGTTCCCAGTCATCGTGTGTCTGCTCGAAGCGCAAATGGTCAAGACACCGCTTCGGAGCAACAACTGCACGGAAGCTGAGATCATCGTCGTCAAAGAAATAATCTATGACGTCATAGGTAGAACTCAATTTTCGCCGGCGATACCTTGGTCCATTTGATCTCGAAATCAGGACGAATCTGATGCTTCACGCGAATCTCACGTAACCTGACGGCAACCTCGCGCGAACGGCTCACCGGACACACAATCGCCCCAAGGACCATATATGGTCGGCCATCATTGGGTAGGTGCGTGCTCTCATCGCAGTAGATATTGAGCGATAGCATTGCGTCGCCTCCTTTGAGCGTAAGGCTGCACAAGGAGGCGACACGTCACGGGACTTGGCTGGAGAAGACCTTCACCGGTCATCCCTGTTCTTGAGCGACTTGCTTTGATGCACCCAGTCCTCTGCGATCTTGAAGAACGAAGACCAGCCCTGGACTCCCACCGAAGCGGGTAGCGTAAACCGGTCATGGTGCCCATGACGCTACCCCATCCAGACAACGATCTTGCGAGATGCGGCCGGGGTTAACCCCGCGCCTTGGTTCTGGCGTTCTGGTGAGAGTCCTGGCGTGTGCGCCCTCGTGCTTCTCGGGATGGAGCCAGCGATGGCCACCACCGTCCGCGTCTCGGGGCAAGTGCGCCCGTGACGACTGTTGCCACCAGCCCGACGATTTCGGGATCCCGCGTCGAAACCCCCGCAGGTACGTCGATCCAACCGCGTGCAAGGCCCTCATGTTTGTTCAGCGAGTCGAGTTCGGATACCGACCCAATCTGCTCCCCCTACGCCAGCGACATCGAACTGAACGTGTCGGTCGCCCGGAGGTTCTGCCGTCAGGCGGTGGATGGCGGGAGATCCCGGCCACACCCCACTTGTTGTTCTCGCAGTTCATGGGCGAATCCGGCGAGCAGGATCTGGCGATGTTCATGGGTCAGGGCTGTTGAGCAAATGCGAGGCCATATGGATCGACACCATCCTGAACAAGTCGATCTCCGACTCCCCATCCGAGGATCAGTTAACCTAAGCATGCTTGCGTTACAAGCATGCTTAGGTTAACAATAGGTCCGTGGATGATCTGTTGCAGTTCCGACGAGGTGCCGTCGAGTTGGCCGTCCTTCAATTGCTGGCGGGACGCGAGGTTTATGGCGGCGAACTCGTCGACCTGCTCGGCCAGTACGGAGCCCTAGCAACAACCCGTGGAACGGTCTACCCAATGCTCAGTCGCCTCCGCAGTTCAGGCCTCGTGGAGACGACGTGGCACGAGTCCCCCAGCGGCCCGCCGCGCCGCTACTACCGGCTTACCCCAGAGGGTGAAAGCGCGAGGCTCCGCCGCGCCGACGCATGGCGCGGGCTGGTCCACGACATGTCCAACCTCATGTCCGCGAGAGGAGAAGATCAGTGACCATCGACGAATACCTGGCCAGGGTGGGCACAGCCCTGACCAATCCTTCCGCGCGAGCGGGCCTTGATGACCTACGCACCGCCTTGGAGGAGCGCGCAGCTGCCGTCGGCGAGGGTGCTGCCTGCGTTGAGATGGGTGACCCTGGCCGATTTGCGGCCCAGCTCGACGCCGAGTTCGCGACAGAACAGCCCGACGAGTTCGACCCGCCACGGGCGTCCCACCTGTTCGGCATTCCGTGGAACCTATCCGTGGGCAAAGGCTGGGGGCGGCGGCTGTTCAACCCCGCCGATGATCGCATCATCGTGCCACATGCGTTGGGGATGGGTTGGGCCATCAATCTGGGCGCGGTAGCCGTCCGCTTGGGCGTCCTCCAACCTGATGACGCCGACGAGGAGGCCGTGGCAGCCCTACACCCCCGTGATGCTGCCATCCCTTTTGCGACTGTGGCGGCGATTGCCGTGGCACACGCCATCAGGACCCGTCGTGTGGGTGCAGCCGTCGCCGTCGCCTTCTCGGCAGTGCCCACGCTCGCCAAGGCACCCATCGTGGACCGGATCGCCGCCCAATCGCTGGGCTATGTCGCTGTCAGTGCGGATCTGACCCGCAGCCGCCGCTCGTGGACCAGTGGCTTGGGCGCCCTCATCGGGCTGGGCTGCGGCCTTGCCAACTTTGTCATCCCGCTGCGCACCGCCGTCAGCCGCGCAGCCCACACTCACCACCACATGAGCATGAATGGAGATTGCCGTGAACGCTGATTTCTCATCCCTACCGACTGGCCTACAGATCGGCATTGCTGCCTTGACCGTCCTCGAGTTCGTTCTTCTCCTGCTCGCTGTGGTCGTCAATCTCAAGACCCCGGAAAGCCGTCTGACACTCCCCCGCGTCGCGTGGCTGGCGATTTCGATTCTCATCGGTGTCATCGGGCCCCTTGCTTTCCTCTTGGCAGGCCGTCGCAGGGAGCAGCCGCCCGTGACAACGGCAGGCGCAAGCAAGGCCACCGCAGCCACCGCGATTGACGAGCTCTACAAATGACCGCACCCGCTATTCGCATCGAGCATCTCGTCAAGACCTATCCGGCTGGATCGGGACAGACAAAGCGTGCCGTCAACGACGCCACGTTCGACATTCCCGCAGGTCAGATCGTGAGTTTCTTGGGCCCCAACGGCGCAGGCAAGACGACTACGCTGCGCATGATCCTGGGACTGGCTCGGCCCACGTCCGGCTCGGTCCAGATTCTTGGCCACGATGCCACCAAGGCCGCAAACGCCATCCGACAACAGATCGGATACCTGCCCGATGTCCCAGGTTTCCCGGCCTGGATGACCGCCCCGGAGTTCCTCCGCTTCGCCGGATCTCTGTTCGGGATCGACAAGACGACGCTGAATCCCCGCATCGATTCCCTGCTGGACCTGGCCGGGCTGACCGGGGTCACCCACAAGATCGGCGGATTCTCGCGCGGCATGAAACAGCGGTTGGGCATCGCCCAAGCCCTGGTCAACGCCCCGAAACTCCTGATGCTCGACGAACCCACCTCAGCCCTGGACCCATTGGGACGCAGGGACGTCCTCACCATGATCGAGGCCCTGCGCGGCAAGGCCACTGTCCTGTTCTCGACACATCTCCTAGACGATGTGGAGCGCGTCTGCGACTCCGCCGTCGTGCTCAACCAGGGGCACGTCCTCGCCACTGGCACTATCGCTGAGCTGCGCTCCCGCTACGGCGGCGCGCATAAGATGCGCTTAGTCACCGACGGCGGCCCTGCCCACGTCGTCACACTCCTACAAGGCGAGGACTGGGCCAGTGAAGTAACCGTCGACGACGATGCCGTCGTCTTCGCCGTCAACGACGCCGATCGCGTTGGCCGCGCGCTTCCAGGGTTACTGGCGTCGGCAAACCTCACCCTGCGCGAGTACAGACCAGCACTGTTCACTCTGGAGGACGCCTTCGTCCGACTGACCGAGGAGGACCGATGAACCGCTTCACCTCCTTGCTACGCAAGGAACTCACCGAGTTCGCTCGCACCTGGAAGATCTGGGTGATTCCTGGCCTGTTCATCGTGCTGGCAGTCACCGGCGTGCTCTCAGCGCGCTTCGCCAAAGAACTGATGCAATCCCTGCTCCCTGCTGGCAGTGACATGTCAACCCTGATCCCCGATCCCACATGGCGCGACACCCTCGGCCAATGGACCAAGAACCTCAGCCAGATCGGCACCATCGCCATCCTCCTGATGTCAGGCGGCATCATCAACACCGAGGGGCGGCAAGGCACACAGATCCTCATCCTCACCAAACCTGTCTCCCGCTGGGACTATGTACTGGCGAAGTTCGTCTCCACCGTCATCTTCTGCACCGCGACAGTGACCGTAGGAGCGCTCGTGGAGTATGCCGCAAGCCTGATCTTCTTCCACGACAGCCGCGCCCTTCCTCTGCTCCAACTCACCGCCACCTGGCTCCTCTACGCACTCGTTCTCGTCGCAGTGACCCTCATAGGGTCGGCCAGCTTCACCAGCATCTTGGCTGCGTCTGGCCTTGGCCTCGCGTCCATGCTTGCCCTCAGCCTGCTCGGCCTCTGGGGACCGGCAGCGAAGTACTCTCCCGCTGGGTTGGCGGGCGTCCAGAGCAAGATCACGGCGGGCGAACCTGTCACATACTGGTGGCCCATCTGGACCGGGCTTGCCGCCGTCGCTGCCTTCGTCGCGCTAGCCGGGTGGCTGTTCTCGAAGCGAGAGCTGTAAGCAACCTCACGGAAGAGTCAACTCACTGGCAAAGCACCCAACCCTCGCGCGCATTAAAACGCCCTGACTAGAGGTTTTGCGCCAAATCGTGAACTCTCATGCACGGTGCGGAAATGGCACACGCAAACAACAAAACGCTTGCTGGCGCGTCAATGTATCAACGCCAGCAAGCACTGAGTGGAGATGGCGGGAATTGAACCCGCGTCCTTGAAAGACCGTCCAGACATTCTCCGGGCGCAGTCGATGCTGTCGTTATTGCTCGGCTCCTGCACTCACACCGACATGGTGCAGACAAGCCCAGTCACGGAAACGTCCCGTGCAGCCTCCGTGACCACGGCCGCACGGCAAGCCTTCTAAACGAGGCCAGGATCCGGACGGAAGGCTACATCCGGGCTGACCCTTCGATCACTGATCAGGCAGCGAGAGCGAAGTCAGTGCGAGTGTTCTCGGCACTTATAGGTTCCCAAGGATCGTTAACGAGTTGACCCTGGGTCCTCGGCCCGCTTCTCCTGGAACAACCATTCCAAGTCGAAACCAGTCATCCCCCTGTTGAGTTGTATAGGTTAAGTGTATCTCATCGACCACGACTTACCGAACCCACCGCACGCCGTCGTCCATCATCGAAAAATCTCAGCGGGATCACCCGTAAGAGGGGGTTCGTCCACTCAATTCCCTCGAATGCCTTAGCAGCGTGCATGATCGTGCCAGCGAACCACGCCATACCGACGAATGGGAAGGTCACGATCATGAGGTTCGTTTTGACGGCAACTCCCAATACCACTATCGCCAGGAGCAGCGCGACGAGCTGGAAATTGGCCTGCTGGGCCGCCTGACGACGTATCCAGGATCCTCGTGGCGAGATAGCAACTCCCAGCATCGGCCCAAGCGGCCCAAGGAACAATGGGGACAGCCCAATGACGCCAGCTGCCAACGTCTCGCCTGCGGCGATACGCGAACCGTGAGCCTGTCCACCGACGACCGCTAGTCCGGTCAGGGCGGCATTGAGATCAGCGCGAGTCACCGCCCCCAGAGCACGAGTCACCCTATCGTCGAAGTCGTCGGGCGAGAGCCGACCGTCAACGTAGGCATCGCGCAAGAAGGCCACGACTCGATCACGGTCGACGTCGTTGACAAGCCAGCCATCTTTTCCGGTTTGCCACGTCTGCCAACTGTTCATGCTTTCCAGGATGAACCGACAGCAAGGCCTAACCAACCGAACTCACCTTGAGGTAGACCGTGGTCATAGGTGCCGCCCGCAACCGCGATACCTGTGTCTCAGTCTTGCCCTTTGAACCCTCGAACTGCCTGCACAATCGTGACCACCGTCCAGATCAGTGACAGGAAGCCCGCGTTCCGGTGATTCAAGCCAAAGCCCATCGGGCCTATACCAAAGCCCGCCACGAAGGCGAAGAACACGATCTGGGTCACCAGCTGGAGTTTGATCTTGCTGTGCGCCCATGACCCTTGAGCCGTTAGCGCGAAACCGACAGCCGGTCCAATCGGACCACTAACCAGAGCTGACAGACCGCACAGCCCGACTCCCGTCGTAGGCCTCTTGTTCGGGATGTCCGGCAATGGTGTCCTGATCCCCTCGGGGACGGAGGGCTTGAAGGACGGCAGATTGCGATAGCTCTCGTCGAGTTCGCAGCGAGTTCGCGCTAATAATGCGGTTTCAGCGCGGCGTTCTCGTTCCATATCGTCAATGGCACCGTGGGCATAAGCGTCGTTGATGTGGTCGAGAACCCGGTCTCGCTGCTCATTCGTCACCCGCAGCGACGAGTCGTCGGTCCCCCAATTCATCGGGTTTCGGCCTCTCCGAAACTGCGCAAGCCCGCAATGGCCTCACGCAGCTCGGTGATCTGCTCAGCGACGCGCTCAGGTGCGGTCCCACCGCGTCCGGCCCGAGAGCGCACTGACCCCTGAACCGTCATGACCTCGCGCACCTGCGGGGTTAGACGAGGATCGATCGCGGTAAGTTCCTGGTCGGTGAGATCAGCCAACTCCTTATTCTGAGACTCTGCCTCGCGCACGCAAGCCCCGGACAACTCGTGGGCGACCCGGAAGGGAACCCCCTGGCGTACCAACCACTCGGCAACGTCTGTAGCCAATGAGAACCCTTGACCAGCCATCTCGGCCATGCGGTCGGTGTTGAACACGGCGGTGTCCACCATTCCAGTGATAGCTGGCAACAGCAGGTGGAGCTGGTCAATCTGGTCGAAAACCGGCTCTTTATCCTCCTGGAGGTCACGGGCGTAGGCCAGTGGAAGGCCCTTAAGGGAAGCCATGAGACCGGCAAGATCACCAATGAGACGCCCTGCCTTGCCGCGGGCAAGCTCAGCGATGTCCGGGTTCTTTTTTTGCGGCATGATCGACGAACCCGTCGAGAAGGAATCGTCGAGAGTGACGTAACCGAACTCGCGGGTATTCCAGATGATGATCTCTTCACTCAACCGCGATAGATCGACTCCGACCTGGGCGGCAACGAAGGCGAACTCAGCAACGACGTCTCGAGCCGCAGTACCATCAATGGAATTCGGGACTGACGACGAGAACCCCAGATCACGTGCAACCGCCTCTGGATCCAGACCCAATGATGATCCTGCCAGTGCCCCGGACCCGTATGGCGAACAATCCAGTCGCGCATCGAGATCGCGAAAACGTTGCACGTCGCGGAGCAGCGGCCACGCGTGGGCCAGCAGCTGGTGAGCCAGCAACACCGGCTGGGCGTGCTGCATGTGGGTACGACCAGCAATAACCGCGTCACCGACGTCCTCGGCTCGTCGACTTAGCACATGAGCGAGTCCCAGAAGCTCCCCAGCAAGACTGCGGGCTTCCTCACGAAGGTAGCGACGCAGCAGAGCAATAATCTGGTCGTTGCGGGAACGCCCGGCACGTAGCCGTCCTCCGAGATCCTTCCCGGCACGCTCCATGAGACCGCGCTCCAGAGCAGTATGGACATCCTCGTCCTCTGGCTGAGCCACGAAACGGCCCGAAACAACGTCCTCCTCCAAGGCGTTAAGAGCCTTCATCATCCCCTCGTACTGATCGTCATCGAGGAGACCTGCGGCATGAAGTACCCCGGCGTGAGCTCTCGACCCAGCAATGTCGTAGCGGGCTAGTCGCCAATCGAATTGGGTGGAGACTGACAGCGCCGCCAACGCCTCAGACGGGCCGCCAGAGAATCGTCCACCCCACAGCGCCATCGGGCGATCGGCCTGGGCGTTGTTCTGGGAATGGTCGTACGGTTCGGTGGTCACAAAGAACTCCTTTGTCGGGGATTTTCAGCTTACCTACCGTCCTTCACGCCGTCTTCAAACCCCATCCCCCGGCATCCACGAGGGTCGTCAGGCCTGCACCGCGTCAATGAGACGGGGAAGGGCAGCGATGAAGGACTCAGCCTCCGCCTTCGTGAGGATGTAGGGCGGGGTCAACCTCAGTGTCGATGGGTTAACAGCGTTGACGATGAACCCAGCATCGCGGGCAGCCACGACAAGATCGGCGGCGATGTCCGAATCGAACTGGACGCCAAGGAGAGCACCGGTACCCCGTACCTCTGTAATGCGCGGATGACTTTGGCGCAGCGTGGTCGACATCAAGCTGCCGATCTGACGGACGTGGGTCAGTAGGTCATCGGATTCGATCGTAGAAATGACCGCTAACGCCGCAGCACAAGCTAGAGGGTTGCCGCCGAAAGTAGTCCCGTGTTGCCCGGCTGCGAGGATCCCAGACACGTCCGATCCGAACGTCATCGTCGCCCCGATGGGAAAGCCGCCTCCCAGTGCTTTCGCCATAGTCATGACGTCGGGGGTGATGTGAGCGCCCTGGTGCGCAAACCAGCGACCGGTATGTCCCATGCCACATTGCACCTCGTCGACGACCATGAAGACATCGTGGCAGGCCGTCAGCTCGCGTACCTGCTGTAGGTATTCATCCGACAATGGGACAACCCCAGCCTCACCCTGAATGGGTTCCATAAAGACCCCGGAAACATCGCCCCTGTCTAGCTCACTAGCTAATGCGTCTGGGTCTTTGGGAGCTATGAAGGTGACATCGACAGCCGAGGGACCGAACGGTTGACGGTAAGCGATCTTGTGGGTCAACGAAAGAGCGCCGATGGTACGACCGTGGAAGGCATGATTAAAGGCGATGATACGTCCGTTTTTACGGGCCATACAGATCTTGATGGCCGCCTCATTGGCTTCAGTACCAGAGTTCGAGAGAAACACTGCCGACCCCTTTGGTGCTTTCGCCAGTGCGAGGAGTTTTTCTGCGAGATCCAGCTGGGGCCCCGTGGTAAAAAAGTTCGAGACGTGAGCCAGTGTCTCTGACTGATGGATCACAGCCTCGACCCACGCCGGATGGGCATATCCCAAGGCGTTAACCGCAATTCCAGCTAGCAAGTCCAGGTATTCCTTGCCATCACTGTCGACAACGACGCAACCGTGGCCGTGGTCTAGGCACAGTTGGGGCCTGCCAAAGACGCCGAGAATCGCATTGCGGTAGCGCTCTTGCCAATCGCCGGTCTTCTGTTGCTCCGCCATTGTCATTCCCTCAGACATAGTCGTCGCTGCGTGCCATTGTTCCGACACCCCTGGTAGTGAAAATCTCCAGCAAAAGGGCGTGTTCAATGCGTCCGTCAACAATCGCAGCACTCGAGACCCCGCCGTCAATGGCATCAAGCAGAGCCTGCGCCTTCGGACGCATACCCTCACCTAGACGCGGAATCATGGCACGCAAATCACTCGCGGAGACCTCAGAGATAAGGGTGTGAGGGTCAGGCCAGGTGCCATAAATACCAGCGACGTTTGTCAGCATGACGAGCTTTTCCGCACGCAGTGCCTGAGCAATAGCGGTGGCGGCAGTGTCGGCATTGACGTTGAGAACCTGTCCGGTGGGACGACCAGCCGCGTCAACTTCGGGACTCACCGGTGCAATGACCGGAATCTGACCGCGATCAAGCATAGAGATAACGAGATCGATGTTGACGTCAACGATGTCTCCCACTAAACCCATGTCTATTTGCTCGCCATCAACAATTACCCGCGACTTCCGGGCCGACAAAAGGCCAGAGTCCTCGCCTGACATGCCAGCTGCTAGCGGCGCATAGGCGTTGATTCGGTTAACGAGCTGACGGCCCACCTGCCCGACGAGCACCATCCGGACAACCTCCATGACCTCCGGAGATGTCACCCGCAAACCATTACGGAACTCCACCGGGGTAGCGGATTCAGCAAGCATGGCATTGATCTGAGGGCCACCACCGTGGACGACAATAGGGCGAATCCCCACAGAGGCCATAAACACAATGTCGTCGGCGAAGGCCTGCTGCAGACCGGGATCAACCATCGCGTTGCCGCCATATTTCACGACGACAGTGCGGCCCTGAAACCGCCTGATCCAAGGCAGCGCTTCTACCAGGACCTCAGATTTCCGCTGAGCCGAGAACTGGGAGTCGTTGAGGGGGATGTCAAGAGCAAGGGTCATGATGTATACGCGCTATTCTCTTCGACGTATTGGTGGGTCAGATCATTAGTCCATACCGCAGCTTCGGCATCACCCGCATGCAGCTCAATATCGATGTGAACCTCTCGTGGCCTCATATCGACGAGGTTGCGGTCCTCCCCGATACCCCCGGCCTTACAGATCTGAATGTCATTGATGGACACATCCACCTGGTCGGGATCGAAGGGAGCTATATTCTCAGGAACACATCCGATCGCCGCGAGGATGCGACCCCAGTTGGGGTCATTTCCTGCGATAGCCGTTTTGACGAGGTTGGAACGCGTGACCTCCCGGGCCACCGCCACAGCAGCTTCGGTACTGATAGCACCTGCGACGGTCACTTTGACATCGTGGTGGGATCCCTCAGCATCTGCGACAAGCTGGCGAGCCAAGATGGCGCATAGCTCGGTGAGTGCGTCGGTAAGTTCATCACCCGTCAGGCTGATACCGGAAGCTCCCGAGGCCATAGCGACAACTGTGTCATTGGTCGACATGCAGGCATCGGAGTCAACCCGGCTGAAGGTGATGTCACATGCCTTGGCCAGGGATTCCTGGAACTCCTCGGGGTCGACAATAGCATCAGTAGTAAGAAAAACGAGCATCGTCGCTAGTTGTGGAGCCAGCATTCCGGCGCCCTTAGCGATCCCGCCGAATCGCGCACCGCCTGCATCGACAGTTGCCATTTTCGGGACGGTGTCGGTCGTCATAATCGCTCGAGCCGCTGAGGCGTCAGCGTTGTCTCCCCTGCCTAGGGCGCGGTAGATAGTGCTCGCTCCCACCAGAATGGACGGCATATCGAGCCTGACTCCGATGACTCCAGTTGAGGCGATAACGACCTCGTGCGGCTTGCACTCGAGAAGGGTCGCAACATGCTCAGCCTCGCACTGACAGTCGGCAAAGCCATCGATCCCGGTGCAGGCGTTAGCGACAGCCGCGTTGGCAATGACAGCACGAGCCTTGTGGTCGGCAGTGACATGACGCGACCACTGGACCGGCGCAGCGCACACACGGTTTGTTGTGAATACCCCGGCAACGACGTCGGCGGGTCCATCGTTGACGATGAGGGCAAGGTCCAGGCCTGGGGTGGTTCGCAACCCGGCCTGAATACCCCCGGCGCGGAATCCGAGTGAATAGGTGACTGACATGAATCCTCCTGTCACGGATTGAGTCCAATGAGAGGCAACCCCGTAGTCTCGGGGAGACCAAGCACCACGTTGAGACATTGAATGACGACACCAGCCGTCCCTTTAACAAGGTTGTCCAGAGCGACAACGATGGTGGCAAGGCCGTTATCAGGATCGCCCACAGCATTGATGTGCGTCATGGCGGACCCGACGACGTCATGGGTATCGGGGTAGGCGTCAGTGACGTGAATGAGTAGCTCATCACCATAGACCTCGCGCAACCGCGCGAGTAAATCATCAGAGGAAGCCTGTGATGGTGCGGTGCACACGGCGAGAATTCCCCGGGTCATCGGCACCAGCACGGCACTAACGCTCAGGTGCGGTTTCTCAACTCCCGCCATGCGAAGTGACTGCAGAATTTCAGGAATGTGACGATGAGCGTTACCAACCGAATAGGGATGGGCCCCCCACTCATTCGGGAGAATGTGAGGTCTGGACGACTGGATTTTCCAGCACCGGATGTCCCAACTATAAGGGTGGCTGCCGACTGAGAAGTGTCAACAAGGCCGACGAGGGGCGCCAGTCCCAGGGCAACCGCGGAGGCATTGCACCCTGGCGCGGCGATGCGGGTTGCACCTGACAGCATGTCACGTTGCGAGCCGCCCTCAGCTCGTGGCAGCTCGGGAAGCCCATACGTCCAGGTACCAGCGTGGTCACGGCCGTACCAACGCTGCCAGTCTGACGCTGATGACAACCGAAAGTCCGCTCCAGCATCGACGATGACAAGGCCGGGATTCATCTTGACAAGCTCCTGGACAATCTGTCCGGAAGCCCCATGAGGCAAAGCCAGCACGACGGCATCGTGGGAGGCGAGACGCTCAACGTCGATCTCGGAAAGGGTTCGCTCCTTAGCCACACCGACAAGGTGGGGCATGACGTGCGCCAATGGAAGTCCAGCCTGGCTGTGCGCGGCAAGATCCCCCATCGTCAACGCGGGATGCCCTGATAACAGGCGCACGACTTCGGCTCCCGCATACCCGGAAGTTCCGGCGACAGCGACAGTGAATCCTTTTGCGCTCATGTGCATATTTATACACTTGATCGCCCACGAGACCAACCCCGACTCACAATGTGATCAAGAACGGCCACCCCGCACCTATACGTGCGACGGCGGCCATCAAAGATTCAGCGTTTACGGTTGCGCACCCGATTTGCCAGAGCTCGCTGAGCTTCACGCTTGGCATCGCGTTCGCGGATCGCCTGGCGCTTATCCCAGTCCCGCTTACCAGTGCCAACGGCAATCTCGACCTTGGCGTAGCCGTCCTTGAAGTAGAGCTGCAATGGAACGATCGTTTTGCCCGGACCGTCCACCTCGCGGGACAGCTTGGCGATCTCACGCTTATTGAGCAAGAGTTTGCGCTTGCGCATCACGTCGTGATTTCGCCATGTTCCGAAGGCATATTCGGGGATATGGAGGTTATACATCCACACCTCACCGCGCTCGTCAACCTGAGCGAAAGCATCAGTCAACGTGGCCTTGCCAGCCCGCAGGGACTTCACCTCGGTTCCCTGCAGAACGAGACCGGCCTCCCATGTGTCACCGATGGTGTAGTCATGGGCGGCGCGTCGGTTACGCGCAACGACCTTGACCCCCTGCTCCCTGGGCATGACAAACCTCCTTCGACGCAGGATCTTTCATCCTATACGAAGAAATTACACTCTAAGGTACTTCTTTGTTGCAACGTAGGCTGGTGCCACAGATAGCACGACTGCTACGACAACCATCCACGCGATGGACTTCCACACCTGAGGCCATCCAACCCATGCCAACGTCGTAATAGAATGCGCCATTTTACGCATGACGACCAAATCAGCGCCCAAAGCCAGGGTCACACAGGCAAGCAGCGCACCAAGAAGCCCTGCGATGAGAGATTCAAGGAGGAAGGGCATGAGGATATAGGTGTTGGACGCACCTACAAGTTTCATAATTCCCAATTCTCGACGCCTGGAGAAAGCCGCCATCCGAATCGTGTTACCAATCTGCAAGGCTGCCGCAACGAGCAAAAGCACAGACATCCCAAAGGTGACCCATCTCAGAGCATTCATCCACAGGAATATCGGGTCCAATACGTTATGCAAGTCGACAACCGACTGCACTCCCGGCAGACTTTGAGCCTCCGTCACCACCCCCTGGTACTGCTGAGGGTCAACCAGCTTGACACGATACGAATCCTGGATGGTGTCCTCTGTCAAGACGTCACGCACCGGAGAATCAGCATAGATACGCTGATACTCTTCGAACGCCTCATGCTTGGATTCGTAGTAGACGCGGGAAACTTGCGGGTTTGACTCCAATGCCTCACGGATAGCGTCCTTTTGGGCCTGGGTGGCAGCTTTCTCGCCTGAGCATTGGGCCCCAGGAACACCATCGACGCACAGAAAGACCGATACCTCGACCTTGTCGTACCACTTGCCCTTGAGCAGATCGACCTGCTGGGTGGCCAACAGAGCCGCCCCGAATAGGGACAAGGACACCCACATGGTGACGACGACGGCCAGGGTCATCGCTGCGTTGCGGCGTAGTCCAGACCACGTCTCTTGCAAGGTGTGACGCATGTACTTCCTCGTTCTGTACTCGTGTCGGGGATCTCAAGAATTACGGTAGACGCCCTCGTTCTCGTCCCGGACAACATGTCCGAACTCGAGTTCGATCACTCGCCGCCTCATCTGGTCGACAATCGTCGAATCATGGGTAGCCATGACGACCGTCGTGCCAGTGCGATTAATGCGATCAAGCACTTTCATGATGCCCACTGCAGTATCCGGATCAAGGTTTCCAGTGGGCTCGTCTGCAATGAGGATCTTGGGGCGGTTAACAAAAGCCCTAGCCAGAGCGACGCGCTGTTGCTCGCCACCGGAAAGTTCGTCGGGCATCCGCTTTTGTTTACCATCAAGGCCAACCAATTCAAGGGTCTCGGGGACGACGCTGCGAATCTCCTTCGTCGGCTTGCCGATAACCTGCATCGCGAAGGCGACGTTCTCATAGACCGTCTTCCTGGGAAGCAGTCGGAAGTCCTGGAAGACCGTGCCTATCTGGCGGCGCAACGCGGGCACCTTCCACGACCTCAACTGGTTAAGGTTCTTCCCGGCGACATACAGGGTGCCGCGGGTGGGTCG
This sequence comes from Cutibacterium sp. 37298, assembly GCF_023838685.1. Classification (NCBI taxonomy): domain Bacteria; kingdom Bacillati; phylum Actinomycetota; class Actinomycetes; order Propionibacteriales; family Propionibacteriaceae; genus Cutibacterium; species Cutibacterium sp. 37298. Next base: position 43,258 of record NZ_JAJNRJ010000002.1, on the reverse strand, counting down.
GTACTCACGCAAGATGAGTCGGATGAAGGTCGACTTCCCTGATCCGGACTGACCCACGAGGAAAACGAACTCCCCCTTGTCGATGTCGACATTGACGTCAGATAGAGCCGCTTGGCTCTGCCCGGTATATGTCTTTGTGACACTATCGAAGGTGATCACGTCTGTCCCCGTCAGTCGGTTTCGTTCTTGCGACGCCAACGAATACCAGCGTCGATAAAGTCGTCGATATCTCCGTCGAAGACGGCATCAGTGTTACCGACCTCATGATTAGTACGCAAATCCTTGACCATTTGGTAGGGATGCAGCACGTAGGAGCGCATCTGGGCTCCCCATGAGTTGCCCTCAGACTTCAATGAATTCATTTCGGCTTCCTGTTCCTCACGGGCTTTCTCAAGCAGCTTGGCCTGAAGAACTCGCAAGGCGGCGGCCTTGTTCTGAATTTGGGAACGCTCATTCTGACAGCTCACTACGATGCCGGTCGGAAGGTGTGTCAGACGAACGGCAGAGTCGGTGGTATTCACACCCTGGCCACCAGGGCCCGAGGCATGGAAGACGTCAACGCGCAGATCGGACTCTGGGATGTCGACGTGGTCGGTCTCCTCAACGACGGGCAACACCTCGACACCGGCAAAGGATGTCTGACGGCGTCCCTGGTTGTCGAAGGGGCTAATGCGCACCAGACGGTGGGTGCCCTGCTCGACCGAAAGAGTGCCGTAGGCGAAGGGGGCATGAACGACGAACGTCGCCGACTTAATGCCTGCCTCTTCAGCGTACGAAGTGTCGAGGATTTCAACCTTGTAACCGTGACGCTCGGACCAACGCAGGTACATGCGTAGCAGCATCTCCGCAAAATCGGCAGCGTCAACACCGCCAGCCTCTGAACGAATAGTGACGACGGCCTCGCGCTCGTCGTATTGCCCCGACAGCAAGGTCCTCACCTCGAGAGCGTCAATCTCCTCGCGAAGCTTAACCGTCTCGGTCGTCGCCTCAGCTAGGGATTCCTTGTCGTCATCAGCAGCCGCGAATTCCAACAGTACGTGGACATCCTCGATCCGCGCGCGCAACCGCTCCAGACGTTCAATCTCAGCCTGCAGGGCCGACAGTCGAGAAGTCACCCGCTGCGCATTCTCTTGGTCGTCCCAGAGATTGGGAACGGCCACCTGCTTCTCGAGGTCCGCTATCTCCGCTTTCTTAGCCTCGGGATCGAGAACATTCTCAATCGAGGACAGGGATGCGTCGAGGTCCTCAACGGTCTGCTGAAGGTCTACCAATGCCACGTTGAGTAACTCTACAGGGACGTGGCGACAACTCCGGTGCGATGATTCTCCACCCGGGAAGTGTGCTTCACGTGATACATCGGTAGAGTAGGTGCACCTGGGGCGTATAGCTCAGTTGGTCAGAGCGCCTGCCTTACACGCTGGAGGTCGCCGGTTCGAGCCCGGCTGCGCCCACTTCCACAATGAATAGCCGTGCCAAGTGCACGGCATTCCAACCCCACGGTGTCCATGCTCCTGCATTAGCTATGGGCATTAAGCGTTTTTACGCTACCGTGCGTCCCGCCAGTATCGACCACACGAAAAGAGGTGTCCATATGACGGAGCCGAACGATCCACACCGACCCGATGAGGCCGGTGTCTCAAGGTGGCCAAGCGAGGCCGGACGTGATCCCTACGGACAGCCCAGCAATCCCTACGAGGTGCCCGCCCCCTACTCGAGCTACCTTCCAGTAGCTGAGAATCATCGCCGCCCCTACGTCGACTTCGGCTTGGCCATCAAGTTGTTCTTCAAGAACTATGCGGTTTTTCGAGGCCGCGCCTCCCGCTCAGAGTACTGGTGGACCGTTCTGTTCAACTTCATCATCGCCGTCGCGATGCAGGCGCTCATGCCCATCCTCCAAGGCGTCGGTCTCATGTCGGCCATTACCTCGAACTCCACGACCGAATTCTCCGCCATGTCGACATCCGGCGTCATCTTCACGATGCTGCCCCTTGCTTGGCTACTCGCTATTATCATTCCTCGCCTGGCCCTCACGGTGCGCCGTCTCCACGACGTCAACCACTCGGGATGGTGGGTCATGGCACCGACTCTCTGCGGCATCGCGTCCGCGACCATGATGATTCTCGCATTTGTATCCGCCGCCGCAAATGACGGGAAACCATCTATGGCCCTACTGACGATCGGCATTGTTCTTTTCGTCGCCATCTTTGTCGTCAATATCATCCTTCTTATCTTCGTCATCTCGGATTCTCATCCCGAAGCATGGAAGAAGTACGACAAGGAACCTCTGCCCGTCACCGAGTGATCCAGGGTTCATGTGGGTAGGGTCCGCGCCAAGTGCTCGGACCCTCCCCATCGCTCAACCCTCCGCCTGCAAATTGGCCAACACGTCGTCAAGGTCATCAGGCTTGACCAGAACGTCCCTCGCCTTAGACCCCTCAGACGGCCCGACGACATTACGGGTCTCGAGGATGTCCATAAGTCGGCCCGCCTTAGCAAAGCCCACACGCAACTTACGCTGCAACATTGACGTCGATCCTAGTTGCAGCTCGACCACGAGCTTCGCCGCTTCCAGCACAAGCTCCATGTCGTCACCGATATCCTCAGCCACCTTCATCGCGGCCGTCGGGGCGGCGACATCGTCGCGATAATGAGCCTCCATCTGGGACTTGACATGGGAGACAACCTGATGGATCTCGGAATCAGACACCCACGCTCCCTGCACACGCACTGGCTTCGAAGCACCCATCGGCAGGAAGAGCCCATCGCCCTGGCCAACGAGCTTCTCGGCACCCGGCTGGTCCAAAATAACTCGCGAATCGGTCATTGAGGAGGTCGCGAAGGCCAACCGAGACGGAATATTGGCCTTGATAAGACCGGTGCACACATCGGTCGATGGACGCTGAGTAGCCAACACCAAGTGGATACCGGCAGCGCGTGCCAACTGGGTAATACGGACGATGGAATCCTCAACGTCACGAGGGGCAACCAGCATGAGATCGGACAGCTCGTCAACGACGACCAACAGGTACGGGTAGGGAGCCAAGACCCGTTCCGATCCCGGAGGCAAGGTGACCTCGCCAGCCTGTACAGCTTTATTGAAGTCCTTGACGTGACGGAATCCGAACGCAGCCAGGTCGTCATAGCGCTGGTCCATCTCACGCACGACCCATTGCAGAGCTTCGGCGGCCTTCTTGGCGCTAGTAATAATGGGCGTCACTAAATGTGGAATCCCCTCATACTGGGTCAGCTCCACCCGCTTGGGGTCAACGAGCATCATCCGCACCTCGTCAGGAGTAGCTCGCATCATGACCGAGGTAATGAGGGAGTTAACGAAACTCGATTTACCGGAACCAGTGGCACCAGCGACCAGCAGATGGGGCATCTTGGCCACGTTAGCGATAACAAATCCGCCCTCGACATCCTTACCCAGGCCGACGACCAGCGGATTGTGATCATTGCGGGCCTTCGAAGAGCGCAGCACGTCGCCCAAGGAGACGACCTCCTTGTCCCGGTTTGGAATCTCAATACCGATAGCGGATTTTCCAGGAATCGGCGACAGGATACGCACGTCGGGGGAAGCAACAGCGTAAGCGATATTCTTACTCAAGGCGGTGACCTTCTCCACCTTGACGGCCGCACCAAGCTCGACCTCGTATCGCGTGACCGTCGGGCCACGGGAATAGCCAGTCACCTGGGCATCGATACCAAATTCGTCGAAAACCGTTGACAGCTTGGAAACGACAGCGTCGGAGGCATCAGTACGCGCCTGCGGCACTGAACCTGGACGCAACAGTTCCGAGGCCGGCAGGGTGTAGGCAATGTCCCCGGACAGTTGCAACTGTTCCACTCGGGCCGGCATCGGCTCATGAGCCGGCGGCTCGAGATCGGTATGTTCGTGAACGGTAAAGCCCTGCGGCAACCCGGCAGTTGTGCGCGCCTTATTCGGCTCATCGTCCGTCGGCACGTCACGCGACAGGGATTCCTCAGCTGAGGCCGACGGCGTCTCGTCCACAATTTCAGCATCAAAGATCGCATCAAGGCTCTCGTTAGTGTGCTCGGAACTGCTCTTGCGCTTTCGAGGACGCTCCTTAACAGGATCCATCTGCTGGGTAGCGACGTCATCATCACGGTGATCGATGAAGGTATCCCCCACCAGCGGGGTGTCATAGGCGCGACGCGACTCGATTTCACGAGGCTTAACCACGGCACGATGCGAAGCGTTACGAATGTGGGTTACACCGTCAATTAACGGCCGTCCCACGACCAGCAACACCCCTAGAGCCGTCATGACGAGGAGCATCGGCAAAGCGACCCATTTCGTTAACAGATCCGCGAACAAACTTGAGGAGATGTAACCGAGCATCCCGCCGGCGGCGCGCACTGCCTCAGGATGATCCGGGCGCGGCAGGCCATGGGCAATATTGATAACCCCAAGTAAGCCAAGAAAGAAACAAGCCCAGCCCAGCACCTGGCGTCCACCGGTCCCAAGTGTCACTGGGTGACGCAGGGTATGCCACATCGCGGCTAGGCCGAAGAGCGGAAGAGCATAGGACAGCGCCCCGAAGATCGTCGAGACTCCCATTCGCAACCCATTGCCAAACCCGCCCGGCAGGTCGAACCAAAAGCCAGCTGCGACAAGGGCAGACAGCAGCAACAGCACGAGGCCAGTACCGTCATGAGTGATATCAGGTTCGGAAGGACGTCCACCGATCCCACGAATCATACTTCCCAATCCCCTCGCAATGCCGGACCACGTTGCTAACAGCACCTGGGCCACCGGGTTGGGGGAAGTGGACGCGCTGGAGGGCGTCGACCTGCTCCGCGAGCTGGCCGACGTTTTCTTGTTGCTTCCGTTCGAGCGCGCGCCCGAGCCACGCGACGATTTTTTCGCCGCCGTCTTTCGGGGCCGCGCTGGGGAAGACGCACGGGTCGCCATGTCATTGACGTTATCAACCATGGCCACCACCCGCCCAGAGGTGAAGCGGGGAGTCACGGGATTGGTAGTCGTGGTGCGAAACTCGACGGCACTGTAAACGCCGTCGCCACCTCAGGAATGGAAGTGGGTCCAACCTCGTTCCTGTTGCCAGACTTGGCCATCAACGAGAACCGTGGGATCTGGTGCCTCGTCGGGAGGTAGGACCCGTCCGACGACGGTCCACCCATCCGGAACAGTGCCGGGAGCGAAAGTCGCTGCCAACGCATGATCCTCCCCGCCGGCAAGCACCCACGTCAGCGGGTCCACACCGGTGGCCATACCGACGGTTCGGACTGACTCGGTGATATCCAGCTTCGCAGTGTCGATATCCATGGCGAATCCGGATGCCTCCGCGATATGGCCCAAATCAGCCAGCAGACCATCCGACACGTCAATCATGGCGTGTACTCCAGCCTTAGCCGCCACCCGTCCTTGACCGTAGGGAACCTCGGGACAACGCTGGGCAGCCACAACGGCACGTGGAGAACGGAAACCGCGTCCGAGAAGGGCCAGTCCGGCAGCTGCCAAACCGAGTTGGCCAATCACCGCAACTTCATCGCCGGGTACAGCACCGTCACGACGCACAGGTGCCATGCCAGCGGTCTGTCCGATAACTGTTACGGCGATGCTGACAACCGGGCCACCCGTGGTGTCCCCACCGACGACGCTGACTCCTGCCTTCTGGGACTCGGCGGCCATCCCGGTCATGAATTCGCGGGCCCAGGACGCCGGAAGATCACCGGGAGCGGAAAACCCGACGACGAGGGCTACTGGTACGGCGCCCATTGCCTCGATGTCGGAAACGTTGACGGCAACGGCTTTTCGGCCCACGTCGGTCGCCGTAGACCATCGACGCCGGAAGTGAACCTCCTCGACGAGGACGTCGGTCGAGACAACTGCGGAACCGTCTACCTGGAACACCGCGCCATCGTCTCCCGGGCCGAGGGTGACAGCCTGGCCCATCGTCAAGTCGCCGACCATCGAGGAGATGAGGGGAAACTCCCCTACCTGGGAAATGGTCGTCGTGGTGGCCATGGGATCTCCTTATCAACCGGTCATCGGCGCTAGCGTGGATATGTGCACATCTATCATGCATCCCCGGTCGCAACCCTGCTAGTGGTCTTCCTCCTGACCACTGCCTGCTCCGGCCAGGATGAGCCGATCGCCCATCCTTCTCCCAGCGGCCCTGCTGCGGCGGGGTGTCGAGCAGTCATGGCAGATTTACCGCAAACGGTTGCCGGGGCGACGCTCAACGACCACAACACGACCGTGGCAACCTGGGGTGATCCGCATATCGTGCTGCGCTGCGGGGTCGACAAGCCTGCCGGCCTCCAACCAACGTCACCCTGTGACGTCGTCAACGATGTCGGATGGTTTTCTGAGCAGATTAACGACGGCTGGCGATTCACCACTATTGGGAGAGCAGGCAACATCGAAGTGACGGTTCCGACTAGTTACGCCCCGCAGGCGGATGCCCTGGTCGATCTTTCAGCAACCATTAAGAAAATGCCCCAAGTACGTGCTTGCCAGTGAGATACACCCCGATCAGCGCAGGCCGAGGGGCCTTTCCAGAGCTAACTCAATGAGCTCACTGACAATCTGGGCGTACGTCATGCCACTGGCCTGCCACATGAGTGGGAATCCTGAGCTGCGGGTAAATCCGGGCATGGTATTGGGCTCATTCACGTAAACGGCGCCGTCAGGGGTGACGAACGTGTCGATACGGGCAAGCCCTTCACAGCCAAGCACCTGGAACGCTTTGATCGCGACTTCTTGCACCCGTCTGCGGGTCACATCGTCCAGATTTGCATGAGCCTGAACGGATGCTTTCTGCTCTCCACTGAGGTATTTAGCTTCGAAGTCATAGAAGCCGTCAGGGTCATGAACGACAATCTCACCGGGCACGGAGGCCCGAGGGGCAGCACCATGACGGCCATCAATGACAGAGCACTCGATCTCGCGACCACGAATCCCCTGCTCAATGAGGACTTTGCTGTCGTGCTCGCGGGCCATCTCAATCGCAGTTTCCAGGTGTTCTGGGCTTGTCACGCGAGAAATGCCGATCGAAGATCCACCGCGGGCCGGCTTCACGAATAGCGGGTATTCCAGGCGAGATGCAGCTTTGAGAACAGCATTTCTGTCCTCACGCCACTCATGATCACGCACAACAACGTAGGGTCCGACCAATACTCCAGCTTCCGAGAGGATCATCTTGGTGAGGTGCTTGTCCATGCAGTTAGCGCTGGCTGCCACCCCGCACCCGACATATCGCACTCCGGCCATCTCCAGCAGGCCCTGAATGGTGCCGTCTTCACCGAATGGTCCGTGCAATACCGGAAATACCACCTGGACTGCATCGACATTACCCTCGGTATCGACGATGCAGGTGCCCTCGGGCATCTGTTTGACCGACACCAGAGGACGATCTCCCATTTCGACAGTAGGAAGTTGTCCGGTACCGGGAAGAGCGAGGATTTCGTCAGCCCCATATCGCACCCAGATCCCCTGGGGGCTAATACCGACACCGGAGACATCGAATCGTTCGGCGTCAATCGCAGCTACCACGTTCGCCGCCGAAAGGCAGGAGATCGAATGCTCCGAACTCATCCCCCCGAAGATGACAGCGACGTGGATGCGATTCATGTGAGGTCCTTTCCGTATGACGGCACTCCAGCCTACCGAGCCAGTACCTCAGTGAGGGTCGACGACTGGCCGCGCGGGAGCAATGGACTTGGGAATACGTGCCCCTTTGCGCATGTCGTAGCGATCCGGCGGTGGGAACTCCCCCCGAACCCGAGCAACTTGGGCGTCAATGGCGTCCATGATCCGATTCGTGGCCTCCCTGACAGACGCAAGGTCGTGACGACCTCGCAGGTCTGACAGCTCAACATCGGTGCCGCAGTACAGCTTCATGGTCTTACGCGGCCACAGTTTCGGGAAGGTCATCTCCTTGTAGCCCATGACCTCTTGGGGTCCCCATTGTCCAACTGGAATGACGGGGACACCCGTCTCCAGCGCCAGACGTGCCGCTCCTGTGCGTCCTGTCATGGGCCAGTGAAGCGGATCAGCGGTGATCGTACCCTCGGGGTACATCACGACCGTCATGCCCTTATCGAGGGCCGCCTTAGCGTCGTGGAGGACCTTGGCCGGGTTGGGGCCTTTCCGGTCGACCGGGATTTGTCCACTAGCCGAGGCCACCCAACCGACAATCGGCACTGAAAACAGCTCTTTCTTCGCCAGCCAGTGCGGCCACCGTCCGTTGGCGACAAGGAAAGCCCCCAGCACGACTGGGTCGTAATTCGAGATGTGATTGCTGACGATGAGCGCCGGCCCGGGGCCGGGAAGGTTCTCGCCACCGTGATGATCAAACCGCGTCAGGATACGAGCCAGCGGATACAGCGTCCCTACCCCCATTCGGAAAATCAATCCGGGGGTGTCGGCTGGGTTAGTCACGGCGGGCAAAGCCACGGTGTCCCTCCTGAATGAGCTAGATCACCATACCCTACCGACTCGTCAATTTTGCGAGCGACCATCGACCGGGTTGGCTGATCGATAGGCGCGCCAGGTCAAGACGTAGTTGGCATGAAAGATGGCCGATGTGCCTCATATGCGGCGATATTGTCTGCGTGTTCTAGGGTCTCACCGACGGCGTCAAGACAGGCCAGCAGACGCTGACGCGTGACGTCATCAATATGGAACGGGTAGGTCGTGCGACCCGGAAGGTTGATCGTCCGATTCTCGAGGGAGACGGTGAGCTGCTCACCAGGATGCTGCTCGGCAAAGTCCCACAACTCTTCGACGACCTCGGGGTCAACCTGAGCCAGTAACAAGCCATTGTTCGCAGAGTTATTGCGAAAGATGTCAGCAAACCGGGAACCGATCTCGTCGAGGCCTTCCTCCATAGCCTGCAGACGGACACGAGCAGATCCAGGGGCGACGAGCATCCGGGTGCCCGCTGCGATATGTCGTCCTTTGAGAACCTCAGCAGCCAGCCGTAAGTCCTCACGGCCATTCGTGCACGATCCTAGGAACACGGTGTCAATGGCGATGACGCGCACTTAGTGCCTGGGGTCAAATCCACGTACTCCAGGGCTCGTAACGCTGCGCTGCGAGCTACCTCGTCCTCAAAGTCTTCGACGGCCGGCGCCACACCGCCTGGGGGGACTCCCTGCCCCGGATTGGTACCCCAGGTAACAAAAGGGGCGAGATTCGAGGCGTCCACATGGATCTCAGCGTCAAAGGTCGCATCGTCGTCAGTACGCGACAGCCTTGTCCCACTGTGCACCACGCGGAGCGTGCGGACGATCCTTGAGGTAGGTGAAGGTGGTCTCATCAGAAGCAACCATGCCGGCGCGAGCTCCCCACTCAATCGACATATTGCAGATCGTCATGCGACCCTCCATCGACATCTTCTCGATGGCCTCGCCGCGATACTCGACCATATGACTCCCCATCGGTGCCGGTCTCGGAGATGAGGGCCAGGATGAGGTCCTTAGGTGTGACCTCCTCAGGCACTATCCACCGTGACGGCCATCGTTGTGGGACGAACCTGCGGGAGGGTCTGGGTGGCCAACACAGACGACAGTCATCCCCGGCTGGGTGAGACCCAGTTGGGGACCGATGATGTGCACGACCCCCTGATCGGCGTCCCCTAAAGAATGCAGCGGCACACCGAACTCGGGTGCATTGGCTCGCAACGCCTCGACCTGAGCGCGCGAAACCGGGTCAACACTTGGCTCGATACTGTCGACGGTAGGGATGCTGTGGTCCTCGGTGGCAATGGTCAGATCCGGGCGACAAACCGAGTGCCCAGCTAATAAGCCCATCGAAAGCCTGCGGACTTGTCACCTCGTGGACGAGGTGAAGGTCGATGCAGAGAAGATCGCGCTCCCCGTCGTGCCCATGCCTGACGACGTGAGCGTCCCAGAGTTTCTCGCTCAACGTCCTCCCCACCGCACCTTCCCATTCGCTGTTTGCAGTGTGACCCCCTCTTGACAACTCCCATTTTGGTTCGACGGTCAAGATTTGGAACGCTAGTATCGGAATATGGACGAATCAAGTGGTGTTGGTGTATTGGACAAGGCCGCCCTTGTGTTGGCAGCCCTCGAGACCGGACCAGCCTCCTTGGCAGGGCTGGTTCAAATGACCGGATTGGCTCGCCCAACGGCCCATCGCTTGGCGCGCGCTCTGGAACACCACCGTTTCGTCGGACGCGATCTACAGGGGCGTTTCATTCTTGGCCCGCGGCTATCAGAACTTGCCGCAGCCGCCGGCGAAGATCGTCTCTTGGCTGCTTCTGGGCCGATCCTGGCCAGGCTGCGTGACATCACAGGCGAGTCCGCTCAACTGTACCGACGCCAGGCCGGCAGCCGTGTCTGTGCCGCAACTGCTGAGCGTCCCACCGGTCTTCACGACACCATTCCGGTCGGGTCGGTGTTGTCGATGGATGCCGGTTCAGCCGCTCAGATCCTGCTGGCATGGGAAGACGTTGACAAGATCCGCCGTGGCTTGAGCCACTCTGCCTTCTCCGAAGTCACCTTGGCGGCCGTGCGCAAGCGCGGCTGGTCTCAATCTGTCGGTGAGCGTGAGGCCGGTGTGGCATCGGTCTCGGCCCCAGTGCGCTCTCCCTCAGGGAAGGTCATTGCGGCTATATCGGTGTCAGGACCGATCGAGCGTCTCACCCGTCAGCCGGGACGTATTCACGCTCCTGCCGTCGTCGCGGCGGGAGAGCGCTTATCGGAGGTGCTGCGCCGGTCCGCGCAATGAGGATCACAGTGCTGCCCAAAGTGACCAGAGGTGTGAGAGGGTAATTCCTCGCGTCTTGGGGGATGGCATCTCGTCAAAATGCTGCCATGGCCCGGATCCTGCTAGATCCGGGCCATCTACTATGGGTAGCCCCGAGCGGATTCGAACCGCCGTTTCAGCCTTGAGAGGGCCGCGTGCTAGGCCGCTGCACTACGGGGCCATGAGGTTATCAATGACCGTCGAGCTCGGTCTTGAGAACCTTCTTCGATTGTCCCCCGACTCGTTTCCAAACCGGGCTGGGAAACTTTAGCAATCCATCCGCTATCTGTGCAACTTCACGGATTTGGTTTCCCGCGCTGGGGTACCAGGACTCGAACCTGGACTAACTGAACCAGAATCAGTCGGGCTGCCAATTACCCCATACCCCAATGTCATTCCACCGTGATGAACCTCGGTGGCGCAACGACGAGAAACTTTAATGGCCCATCCACCAACTTTGCAAATCAGGACGAAACTCCTTGTCACGCGGGTGTCCGTCGGGCCACTCTCATGAGACTTCCGATCCACCATCCGGCAAGAGCGATCGCCAAGAAACCACCAATGTCCCACGCGGCGTCCACCCAACTCATCGCGGTCATACCGCGGGCCTGCGACACCCCTCTCAGGAAGACTGCATAACCGAAGGCGAAAAGGTTGTTGACGACGTGAGCCGCCACGCCAGCCTCGAGGCCTCCTGTAACGATGACGAGCCAACCGGCGAGCAAACCAAAGGCGAATCGATCCGCGAAAAGCCACGCGTTTTGCGTGCCATGCATAAGGGCAAAAACCAGTGCGGAGACGACTACTGACGTCCAGCGCCCGGCTTTTTCCGGCAGGTTCACCGACAGTCCAGAGATGACGTTCATGAGGTAGCCGCGAAAGAACATCTCCTCGGCGATCGCTTGGAACGGCGAAGTTATGATGATTGCCAACAACCACGCCCACCAGTGCCGGGGAACGATGTAATGGGCGTTGGCCCCTCCTCGTACCAGTAACTGCGTGAGGTTGAGCACCACGACAGCGACAAGGCCCACCAACAACCCGAATCTCCAGCGAATTCCTGGTTGTACCGAAGCCACCCATCGCGGCACACGATGGTTAAGGTAGCGGGCGAGCACAAGCACCACGACGATCAGGCTGGCTAGAGCCACATGTGTGGCTATGAGCCCCCCGACGGTGTGATACCCGGCTGCTCGCGTGTAATAGGCGCTGAATCCTTCCCCGTCGGTACGCTCGAGGAGCCAACCGACGCCAAGGAAGGCGTATAGCAGCCCCGGAACGACGACGGCATACCCCAACAGCAACCCGATGAGCCCCAGCAGTCCGGGACCCGGGCCAGCACTCGAATCAACGAGAACCCGGGTGTAGTCGACCCGTGGCTCGGGGTCAGTCACCGTCGCACGGCGGGACAGGGCACGAGCCGCCATCAGGCCTCCACGACAGTGTTCGTTAGCGTCCCGATCCCCTCAATTTCAACCTCGACGCGCTGTCCGAGTTCCATCGGCCCGACCTCAGCGGGGGTACCCGTGAGGATGACATCGCCCGGCAACAAGGTCATGAACGAGGAGATATAGGAGATGAGCTTGGGGATGGAGTGGACCATCTGGTCGGTATTACCGTGCTGAACTTCCCTACCGTCCAGTCGAGTCACGATCTGGCAGTGAGACGCTTCCGCAATGGAGAAGTGGGTAACCATCCATGGCCCCAGCGGGCAGAAGGTGTCAGCACCCTTGGCGCGAACCCAGTGACCGTCAGAATCTTGCAGATCGCGGGCAGTGACGTCATTGGCAACGGTGAACCCAAAGATGACTTCCTGAGCTCTGTCCTCTGGCACGTCCTTACAGATCCGTCCGATAACGATGGCCAGCTCCCCCTCGTAGTGCAGGTTGGAGGACGCAGTCGGTCGCACAATGGGTTCGTCAGGGCCGATAACCGAGGTATTCGGCTTAACAAATAGAAGCGGTTGGTGGGGAACCTCATTGCCCAGCTCGCTGGCGTGATCGGCGTAGTTGCGACCAACCCCAATGATCTTCGATCGCGGAATCACCGGAGACAGCAGTCGCGCATCGGCAAGGTCGTGACGGGCACCAGTGTATTGAACCGGTGCCGCCACTGGGTCCCCCGTGATAACGGCGATGGTCTCGGGATGATCTCCATGATCGGCAGCAAGCTCTACGATCCCGAAGGCAGGGTCGGAACCAGCGGTGACAAACCGGGCAATACGCATGGGTTAAGACTAACGACATAACGCGACATAACCGGGGCATCCACGCACTGGAGAAGGGTAAGCCCTGTCATACTTGCGCCATGACCAGCACCTATTCCGTCGTCGACCTTATCCGCGCTAAGCGCGAAGGCCAGGCTCTCAACTCCGACCAAATCGCATGGCTTATCCGCGCCTACACCGACGACATCGTCGCCGACGAGCAGATGTCTGCCATGGCGATGGCGGTGTACTTCCAGGGGCTCGACGACGCTGAGCTGTCAGCCTGGACGACGGCCATGATCGAGTCGGGCGAGCGGATGTCCTTCGTTGGGCTATCCCGCCCCACCGTCGACAAGCACTCCACTGGCGGCGTGGGCGACAAAATTACCTTGCCGCTGGCTCCCCTGGTGGCCGCATGCGGTGCTGCCGTCCCACAGCTGTCTGGGCGTGGCCTGGGCCACACCGGAGGCACCCTCGACAAGATGGAGGCCATTCCCGGATGGCGGGCGGATCTCTCTCATGACGAGATGGTCGCCCAGCTCGAGAAAGTCGGCGCTGTCATCTGCGCAGCGGGCCCGGGACTAGCCCCTGCTGACAAGAAGCTCTACGCCCTGCGCGACGTTACCGGCACCGTCGAGTCCATCCCGCTGATCGCTTCGTCCATCATGAGCAAGAAGATCGCCGAGGGCACCGACAGCCTCGTCCTCGATGTCAAAACCGGCTCAGGTGCCTTCATGAAGACAGATAAGGACGCCCGCGAGCTCGCCAGCCGTCTCGTCGAGTTAGGTGAAGCCGCCGGGGTGCGTACCACCGCCCTACTGACCCACATGGACGTCCCACTGGGTTACGCTTGCGGTAACGGCATCGAGGTTGCCGAATCCCTCGAGGTGTTAGCCGGCGGAGGTCCTGCCGACGTCGTCGAGCTCACCGTCGCCTTGGCCCGTCACATGATGAAGGTGGCTGGATTGGACGGCATCGACCCGGCCGATGTACTCGCCAGTGGCCAGGCAATGGATGTCTGGCGCAACATGGTTCGTGCTCAGGGCGGCGACCCTGACGCTCCACTACCGGTGGCCCACCATTCCCAGGACATCGTCGCCACCGAGACTGGCGTCATCACCGGGATTGATGCCATGTCCGTTGGCCTAGCTGCCTGGCGTTTGGGTGCCGGACGCGCCCGCAAAGAGGATCCGGTGCAGGCTGCGGCTGGCGTCATGTTGAGAGTTCGTCCCGGCGACCGCGTTGTCACGGGCCAGCCATTGGCCACCCTGCTCACCGACACCCCCGACTCCATTGCGCGGGCCGAGGATGCCATGACCAACGCGTTCACCGTCGGGCAAACCTTCCAGCCGCAAGACATTGTCATCGACACCGTCGTAGCCCGATCGTGAACACATCATTGGGGCCAGTCCCAATGGTCGTCGACGCCGTCAGCAGACTCGCCTCAACCAGCCATGGGTGTCTTCAGCGCGTCCGAACTGGATATCCAGCAGACGGCGACGGATCTCCATCGTGGTCTTTCCGGTGGGCTCAGAGACCTTCACGTCGGTATCTCCGTCCAGGAAAGAGCCGATCGGTGTGACAACCGCGGCGGTACCACAGGCGAAGACTTCCGGGAACTCGCCAGAGCGAACGCCATCAAGGAGCTCGTCAACATCGATCTTGCGCTCCACTGGTTCAAGACCGAGGTCGGGGGCAACTTCCAGAATGGACTTGCGGGTCACGCCACGCAGGATGGTGCCAGCTAGCTCGGGGGTGACGAGCTGACCGTCTTTGCTGATGGCCATGAAGTTCATACCACCCAGCTCCTCGATCCAGCGATGTTCAACTGCATCGACAAAGAGCACCTCGTTGCAGCCGCGGGTCTTGGCATCGATCTGGGAACGCAGCGAAGCTGCGTAATTGCCACCGCACTTCGCCTCACCGGTGCCGCCGGGGGCCGTTCGAGCCTGACGACGCTCGACGAGGAGCCGCAGCGGCTTCACCCCGCTGACAAAGTAAGCGCCAACGGGAGAACCAATAACGGAAAACAGCACGGTACTTGCCGCGGCAAGACCGAGAAAATCCTGGTAGGCGATCATGAACGGCCGCAGGTAGAGGGACTTCTCTCCACCCTCACCGGGCTCAGGGACCCAACGGGAGTCGACCTCAACCAAGCGCATACAAGCAGTAACGAAGTCTTCGACTGGCAGCGTAGGCAGGGCGAGACGCTCGGCCGACCGGACAAAACGCTCACCGTTCTGATCAGGGCGGAAGAGCCAGATAGAGCCGTCAGCGTGGCGGTAAGCCTTCAGGCCCTCGAAAATCTCCTGGGCGTAATGCAGCACAGCGCTGCCAGGGTTGATATCAAGTCCGTGGTAGTTGACCACGGCGTCGTCTCCCCAGCCTTCACCGGCCTGCCAGGTAGCAACAGCCATATGGTCGGCAAGGACCGCACCAAATCGTGGATTGGCATGTTCCAGCGCGATCCGCTCGTCGGAGGACCACGTCAAATCGTCAGCAGAAGCAAAGCGCAAACTCATGGCCACACATTACACCCACGCCGAGCAATTCGTTCCATTTTTTGAATCGATGGATCATATTGTGGACGTGCTGAGTATGGTTCACCTATGACCAACGACGTAACGCAACTCGCCGTCATCGGCGGCGACGGAATTGGCCCCGAAGTCACCGAGCAGGCACTCCACGTGCTGGAGCAGACCGTCGGATCTGATGCTTTTGCCACCCACGAATACCACCTTGGCGCCGCACATTGGAAGGCCACAGGAGAGGTTCTTGACGACTCCACTCTGGCCGAGATTGCCCAGGAAGACGCCATCGTGCTCGGCGCGGTCGGCGCTACCCCTGACTCGACAGAGGTGCCGTCAGGTTTATTGGAGCGCGGTCTGCTACTCAAACTTCGTTTCGCCCTCGATCAGGGTGTTAATTTGCGTCCGTCCACGTGGCACCCCGGCACATCAACCCCGTTGTCGTCGGACATTACCGACGCTGGGCCCATTGACTTCGTCGTATGTCGTGAGGGCACCGAAGGCCTCTACTGTGGCAATGGCGGATCGGTGCGTACCGGCACACCGCACGAGATTGCTACCGAAGTAAGCGTCAATACCGCCTTCGGAGTGGAAAGGGTCGTCCGTGACGCCTTCGCCCGTGCAGCTGCTCGACGCGGCCATCTCACCCTGGTCCACAAGCACAACGTGCTCGTCAATGCCGGAACCTTGTGGCGTCGGATCGTCGACGAAGTTGCTCAAGAGTTCCCGAGTGTCACCACTGACTACTTGCACGTCGACGCTGTCACGATCGCTCTGGTACGAGACCCCCAGCGATTCGACGTCATCGTCACCGACAACCTCTTTGGTGATATCATCACCGATCTTGCCGCAGCGGTGACCGGTGGCATCGGGCTTGCCCCTAGCGCCAATATCAATACTTCCGGCGAATTCCCGTCGATGTTTGAGCCGGTGCACGGCTCAGCGCCTGACATTGCTGGCACTGGTAAGGCTGACCCGACGGCAGCGATCCTGTCGATAGCATTGCTGCTAGATCATCTTGACCGCCCTGAGGATGCAGCCCGCGTCCGCGAGGCTGTCTCGGCGGACATTGCCACTAGGGCTTCCGGCCCCGCTCGAACGACCAGCGAGATCGGGCGAGACATTGCCCAACGCATCTGACCCAACCAACTACCAGCTGACCGCCCTCACAAAAAGTTCGAAGATACCGACTGGCAGAATGGCCCCGTGTTACCCA
Source organism: Cutibacterium sp. 37298 (assembly GCF_023838685.1). Classification (NCBI taxonomy): domain Bacteria; kingdom Bacillati; phylum Actinomycetota; class Actinomycetes; order Propionibacteriales; family Propionibacteriaceae; genus Cutibacterium; species Cutibacterium sp. 37298. The sequence goes on along the minus strand of NZ_JAJNRJ010000002.1, from coordinate 26,549 downwards.
TTCCCGAGATCCCTGAACCGGTGACGAAAGCTCTCCATAACGCACTGGAGATGGGCTATTTCACCACCACCCGCAATGAGACCGGCCGATTCATGGCTACCCTGGCGGCCGGGGTACATGGCGCCATTGGGGAGTGCGAAACGGGGTCTGGGGCAGGAGCTGCCTGGCTACGACTGGGGGCACGAAAACGCACCAGAGTTGTCAGCTACGAACCAGATCCCACGGTCTGCGCTCGAGCTCGCGAGGTCTTGGATGACCTCGATATCGAGGTCATCGAGGGCACCTGGGATGACCTGCTCGATCACGGCCCCTTCGGCCTGCTCTCGGTACCGATCCGAGTAGCGAGAGCGCGCGATGTTGACGAGATTCTTAAGGCGGTCTCGGTCGGAGGCCTCGTCGTCATCGACGATATGCCCCCCAGTCATGGTTTTCCTCCCCACGACATCAATGGCACCGTCGATACCACCAGGCTGGCCTGGCTGACCCACCCGAAGGTGCACGCCACCGAGATCCAGCTTGCCTCCGACATGGCGGCCATCGTTGCCTGTCGGCTATCTGCCCGAGGCTGACGAGGCAGAGGACACAGATTTGAGGGCCCGCGCTACCTACGGGCCCTCAGCGTCAGGTCAGCAGGCTCAACGAGCCGCGCTGCCTTCGGTGTAGTCATCATCAGCAGCTGCCAGCCAGGAGTACATCTTGCGAAGCTCTTTACCAGTAGCCTCGATCGGATGCTTTGCCTCATCCTCGCGAATTTTCTTGAACTGTGGAGCACCAGCATCCTGATCGGCGATGAAACGCTTAGCGAAGGCGCCAGTTTGGATGTCGTCTAGGACCGCCTTCATATTCTTTTTGACGTGGTCGTCGATCACACGCGGGCCAGACACGTAGTCGCCATACTCAGCAGCATCGGAAATTGACCAACGCAGCTTGGAGATACCGCCTTCGATGATGAGGTCAACGATCATCTTCATCTCGTGACAAACCTCAAAACAGGCCATCTCCGGCTGGTAACCGGCGGTAACGAGAGTCTCAAAACCGGCCTGGATGAGGTGGGACAGGCCACCGCACAGCACCGCTTGCTCACCGAAAAGATCGGTCTCGGTCTCCTCACGGAAGCTCGTTTCAATGCCGCCGGCGCGCAAACCGCCGAGGGCCTTGGCATAAGACCTCGTGAGGTCCCAGGCGATGCCAGAGGCATCCTGCTCGACGCACACCAGCACCGGGACTCCGCGACCATCAGAGTACTCCCGACGCACGATGTGACCGGGACCCTTCGGGGCAACCATACAGACGTCGACGCCCTGGGGAGCTTTGATGTAGCCGAAGTGGACGTTGAAGCCGTGAGCGAAGAAGAGAGCGTCACCGTCCTTGAGGTGCGGGGCAATGTGCTCAGCATAGAGCTGGCGCTGGTCTTGGTCGGGAACGAGCACCATAATTAGGTCGGCCTCTTCGCAGGCATCCTCAATGGACAGCACCCGCAGTCCCTGAGCCTCAGCCTTGACGATAGACGAGGAGCCCTCGCGCAGACCGACACGCACATCGACACCGGAGTCGCGCAGGTTGAGAGCGTGAGCATGACCTTGTGAACCGTAACCGATGACGGCAACCTGACGGTTTTGAATGATGGACAGATCGGCGTCATCGTCGTAGTAGATCTTTGCCATAGCGTATTTCTCTCCTTGTTGAGGTCTGGGTTGTCTTGGGATCTAGGGGACGTCACCCGGGGCGTTTCGCCCCGAGAACAGCCACACCACGGTTGAGGGCCACTTGTCCGGATTGAACAAGTTCGACAATTCCGAAATGTTCCAGCACCTGCAGTAACACATCCAGCTTCTCACGTCTCCCGGTGGCCTCGATCGTCAGCGATTCCAGTGAGGCGTCAACGGCCTTGGCACGAAGTAGAGCAACGGTGTCAATGATGGCGATCTTGACAGGAGCACTATTCTTGGCAGGAGCACTATTAAGGGCAACAGTAGCGAGTTCCCGTTGGTCCAGTTGGAAACAGCCGTCGCCGTCGATACCCCAGACGATAGCCTCCGGACGACCAGTTTTGGCGCCCAAGGCCGCCGAAATGCAGTAGCCCATAGCGCCGGCACCGCCAGAGGTCAGCCAAGACCCGGGCTTGTCATGCGGCAGGAAATGGGAAGCCCGCACCTGGTGTTGTCCCACACCTGTGACGAGCACGGTGTCTTGGGGCGCCAAAGCACCAATGCGCTGGATGACCTGCTGCGGGGGAGATTTCTTCCTCAGGCATTTCTTCACCATGTGAGTGCATAGGTTTTTCATCCGCTGTAACTGACGCACCCAGGCAGAGATATCGGGCAGGTCGTGCTGTCTGGGAGGATCAGGACGCTAGCCAATAACAAGAAGCTGGTCGTTCATGCCACTGACTCCTTGTGTGCACGGTTAACCGTCAACAGTTTCGGACAAACGTCTCACATTATGAGCTATTTGCGATTTGATTCCCCAGTCACCATGGCCGCAACCTCCTCAATAGAGCGACGAGGCATGGCCGACCGAATGGCGTTGATGCCCGGCTCACGGTCGTACCGGGGAATGATATGCACGTGCAGATGATGGACACTCTGGCCGGCAACCTCACCGGCGTTTGAGACGACATTGACTCCAGAAGCCCCCAGAGAGTCTACGAGGCGACGAGCCACCTTGGTGACCATCGGGCTGATACGTCCGAGCTCACCATCATCGTCGAGAACGCTTGTAACGTGATTACGCGGGATGACGAGGGTGTGGCCATCCTGGAAAGGCTCGATGTCGAGGAATGCGACCGAGGCGTCGTCCGAGTCAATGATCGTCGCTGGGATGTCTCCCGCAGCGATTGAGCAGAAAAGGCAGTCCATAAGTTATGACTACCACATCGGCTAGGCCTACAGTACGTGTTCGCTCAGCGGACCTCAAAGCCGGCATGACGCAGGCCATCCTTGACCTGCGCGATCGTCAGGGTGTGATAGTGAAAAACTGACGCGGCGAGCACCGCGTCAACTCCGGCGCGCGCCGCCTCGACGAAATCGGCAACCTTTCCAGCTCCACCTGAAGCGATGAGGGGGACGTCGACAGCTGCTCTCACTGCCTCGATCATCTCAATATCGAAGCCATCAGCCGTACCATCGGCGTCCATCGAATTGAGCAGAATCTCACCTGCCCCACGCTCCACGGCTTGGCAAGCCCACTCAACGGCGTCCAACCCTGCCGAACGGGCGCCACCATGGGTCGTCACCCCAAAACCGGATGGCCGATCTGGTTCGCGACGGGCATCGACAGACAACACGATGACCTGATTGCCAAACCGGTCAGCGACCTCGTCGATCATCTCGGGATGAGCAATCGCTGCGGTGTTGACACCAACTTTGTCAGCTCCCGCCCTCAGCAGGACATCGACGTCGTCGACCCCGCGCACCCCACCACCTACAGTGAGGGGCACGAAAACTGTCTCAGCGCACCGTGTCACCATCTCGCGAGTGGTGGCGCGCCCCTCTGTTGAGGCGGAAATGTCGAGGAAAGTCACCTCGTCGGCACCGAGCCGCCCGTATTCCGCCGCTAGCTCCACGGGATCACCGGCATCGCGCAGGCCGACAAAGTTAACCCCTTTAACGACCCGCCCATCCTTAACGTCCAGACATGGAATGACACGTATAGCCACAGCCATGACCTCAGGCTACCGGGCCGCACCCCCCCCCTAGTGGGCGCACGAATCAGTCTTCTTCGCGGTCCATGGTGACAACCCCACGCTGCATGGCACCCACCACTTGACGACAAGTGTGGGCCAGATTCTCCCCAACCCCGGCATGGGCAATCTGTCCAGCTAGATCGCACACCTGACGCACCCGGCGCACAAAATCACCAGCACTCATGTCGTCGAGTACGGTGTCCAGACCGGCACCGGCAGCCCATGCATAGCTGGCCTCGGCAAAACCAATGTCGAGATCTCGGGGACGCTCAATGCGGTGGTCACGCTCGAGCAGACCAATTTCGGCTCGGACCGCACGCAGTTGGGACTCCGCCGCTTCGCTCTTCCCATCGGGCATGCGATGAAGGTGGCCCCGGTCCCCCGGCCGCGACTCGTGAACGATGGTCGACAACACCGCCGCCAACTGCGGGCAATCCAGGCCGTCAAAGACGCCTCGCCGAATTGCCTCAGCCGTCACCAAGTCGAGTTCGGAATAGATCCCCGAAAGCATCCGGCCAGCGTCCGTGACAGTATCCCCACCCGTACCGAGGTATCCCAAAGCCTCCAGTACCAGCACAATTCGCTCAAACTGGGTGGCAATCGACGTCGCCTTCGCGCGTGCTTTCGTCAATTCCCTCTCACTGCGACGGCGAAGTCTCATGGCACGTTCAGCGAAATGCGCATGGGACTCGCGATCGGGGCAGGAGTGGCAGGGATGAGCCTTCATCTGGGAGCGCAGCTCGGCGATCTGGTCGGAAAGCTCAGCATCCACCGCAGCACGACGCGGCTTCACCACTGGCCTCCCCAGCCCCTCAAGTACCCGATCGAAGGCCTTGCCGAGGCAGCGACGATCGGCCTGGTTTTCGGGGTGGAAATGGCGCGGGACTTTCACGCCGGCTACTCGGGTAACGGGGGCGTCAATATCCTGATGCCCCAGACGAATCACTGTCCGATCCGGGGTCATGACAAGGGGGCGAGGCCGTTGACCTCTCGCGCCGTGGGTGCCAGGGTCAACGACAACGACCCACCGAGCGTGACGCCCAGATGGCACGGCGATGATGTCCCCAGGATCAAGACTCGACAGTGAGTCGGCAACCTGGCTAGGAAGTTCACCTTTGCGCAACCTCGCCTGCTCATGTTCCAGCTCCCTAATGTTTTCCCGCAACCGGGCGTATACGGTGAAATCTCCCCTTTCGCAATGGGCCGCCTTGAGGTAGGCCTCGATGTCGGCCTGGGTTTGCCGGTTGCGAACTGCCGAGCCTCCCAATCTGCGATCGATTTGGAACTGTGCGAAGGAATGCTCCAGTAGGTCACGAGCTTTTTCCCGCCCCATCGATCCAACGAGGTTGACGGCCATGTTGTATGTCGGCACAAAGGCCGAATTGAGCGGGTACGTACGACGCGAGGCCAGTCCGGCCACCGCACGCGGATCCATACCTGGTTGCCAGCAGACGACGGCGTACCCCTGGGTGTCGATCCCACGGCGTCCGGCGCGTCCGGTGAGCTGGGTGTATTCCCCGGGGGTGATGTCAGCGTGAGTCTGGCCATTGTATTTGACGAGTTTTTCCAGCACGACGGTACGAGCTGGCATATTGATGCCCAGAGCGAGGGTCTCGGTAGCGACGACGACCTTGAGTAATCCCGCGACGAACCCCTCCTCAACGATCACTTTGATCACCGGGAGCAGACCGGCATGGTGAGCAGCAATGCCACGTTCGAAGGCTGCCATGAAGTGATTCCAGCCAACCGCGCGGCGTTCCTCGTCAGTCAATCCTTCCCCATGGCGTTGAGCGATGCGACGCAACTGACGGGCTTCCTGCTGGCTAGTGAGCACCAGGTCGGTGTTAAGCAGCTGGCTGACAGCAGCGTCACACCCGCTCCGGGAGAACACGAAGATGATGGCCGGCAAGAGGTTGGCCTTGTGGAGGGAACGCACCACCTGGATACGGCTCGGCTGGTTGCGAGGGCCACGAGGCCGACCGCCACGCCCCCGACGCTGTGCCGAGGCCCCACCGAATCGGCCAGTTCCATAAGACACACTGTGTTTCCCCTTGCCAGACCTTCCTCGCGGACGACGGGAGTCATCACGCTGGAACCGGGCCTCCTCCTTGGCAATGGAGGTTAGTTCGGGGTTGACCTCCGTAGGACGGCGCGAATCGAAGAGTTCATAAAGACGTCGCGCCACCGCTACGTGTTGGACAAGCGGTACCGGGCGACGCTCGGACACGACGACCCTGACGTCGCCACGCACCTCGTCGAGCCACTCTCCAAATTCCTCGGCATTAGAGACGGTTGCCGAAAGACCAACGATCTTGACGCGCGGATCGAGTCCAAGGATGACCTCTTCCCACACCGGGCCGCGGAAACGGTCCGCGAGGTAGTGCACCTCATCCAGCACCACCCACCCCAAAGTGTCGAGAGTATGGGAATTGCGGTAGATCATATTGCGCAATACCTCAGTCGTCATGACGATGACTGGTGCCTCGGAGTTGATAGTGACGTCACCGGTGAGAAGGCCTACTTGGTCTTCACCGTGTCGGGCGACAAGGTCATGGAACTTTTGATTGGACAGCGCCTTAATGGGTGTGGTGTAAAAGCACTTCAGCCCCGATGCCAGAGCTAAATCAGTGGCATACTCCCCCACCACGGTCTTGCCAGCTCCAGTAGGAGCGGCCACTAGAACACCCGCGCCGTCGTCGAGATCTTGGCAGGCCTTTACCTGGTAGTCGTCAGGTTCAAAGGACAGCCCGGCGATGAACCGATCGAGAGTCTCGCTCATACTCCCAACCTAGCGGGAGGCTACGACTCTCAGGGAACCTCGACGAGGGGTCGGGCGACGACGCTGGGCCGCGAGCGTATCCGCATGCCGTCACCATCCCATGACAACGAGCCGGTCACCTTGACCGTGGCAAGCCACGAATCGGGCTAGCAAATATCAGCGGCTTGAACGCTTGTGGTGTGACTGACACCGCTCAATCGATCTGAATGTCGAATTCGGACTTATCAATACCCATATTGCCGGTCGAACGCTTACGTTCATTGCTGCGGCAAATCCACTCCGCAATGACATACATGACGCTCAGCGGAATAGCCAAGGCACACATGGAAATTGGGTCACCAGACGGGTTCACAAAAGCGCCCAGACAGAAGAATCCAAAGATGGACCACTTCCGTGCCGCTTTCAGCTGCGCAGACGACAAGACGTGGATCAGATTAAGCAAGACCAAGACCACCGGTAGCAGGAAACTCACTCCAAAGAGCAAGATGACGCGAATCTCCAGTGCCAAGAACGCATTCATGTCGAGCAGGTTGGTAATGCCCATGCCGTGAGGCGTGAAGTTCAGCATTAAGGCAATACCCTTCGGGAGCACCCAATACCCCAGTACTGATCCTAGAAGAAACAGGGGGATAGCCGATCCCAGGAATCGCAGAGCCCACTTCTTCTCATTGACGAGCAAGCCAGGAACAATAAAAGCCCAGATCTGATAGAGCCAAATGGGGCAGGCCGCAATGAGGCCAGCAACAATGGCCACCCTCATATTCAGCACAAACGGGGCGACGACACCAGTATTGACTACCTGGAGGGAGGCCGTCGGGTTCTTCGCCTTGATGGCGAGGCTCGCCTGCTGGTACGGATGCATGACAATCTCGACCAGCGGACGGTAAAAGACAAAGGCCACGGAGCTTGTAATGACCACCGCTATAAACGACACAATGATCCGGTAACGGAGCTCCCGGATGTGGTCCAGGAGCGACATTGTGCCGCCCTCTCCAGCCTGGGGCGGGCGGAATCGGGCAAACCGGCGGTGATCCTCATCGGACTGCCGAGTATCCGTGGCCATGACTCACTCAGTTGGCTTGGTCTCGTCCTTGGCGACGTCAGCCTCGGTAGCCTCAATGTCCTTCTCGGCCTTCGCGTCCTTGCCCTTGTTCAGACCCGCCGTTTCTTCCTTGAACTCACGGATAGCGCGACCAGCACCCTTACCGACGCCAGCGATGCGGGAACCACCGAAGAGTACGAGTGCGAGAAGCACGATGATGATGATGGTTGCTTCATTCGCAATGAGCAGAGGAGCCATTGAGGCTCTCCTTCCAGACTTGGCTGGCATCCCATCCCCGTACCGCACAGGAAGGCTACCAACTCGACGATCGGCGTTCAGGCTACCACGATGATCAGGGCGCTTTGGGAGCCGTCATGTCCTTGTTCATCGTGGTATCGACATCCTCGAGAATGTGAGCCAACTCATCGAGTCGACCGGTTGCCTGCTCAACCTCACCCAAGATAGCCGCGAGCTTTCGCCACAACCAGATCGTGCCAACGACGATCTCCACGACAAGCAGCACACCGGCAAAGACCAACACCCAGATCCACCACATCAGGATTTCTCTACCGCCTCACGGTTCGAAATCTCAATGCCATTTGCGGCAGCCGCAGCGCGTGCCAACTGAAGGGCAGGAGCTGCAGCATGAGGTGGGTCAACGGAGAGAACATCTGGTCCGAGGCCCACCATGAGCTCAGCAAGCCACGTCGCAGAGGCGACGGCAAAAGTCACCTTCCACATGTCCCCGTCCTTCTCAACATGGCGCACCGGGTGATACTCAGCAACCCAGCCCGCGCGCGGAGCAAGGGTCAGCATCACCTCGTCCACGACGTCAGAGAACCATTCGAGGGTTTCGGGCGGACGTCCGTGATTCGTGGCGTGCCCAACTCGCCTGCCAGTGACGATGCGGTCAAGCCGCCACGTGCGCCACTGCTTGCGAGCCATCGACCATCCGACGAGATAGCGATGACCGTCGCGAACTTCGACACGTACCGGGTCGACGATCTGGGTATGCGGAGTAGGGTCGTCACCGCGTCGATGGACGATCTCAATCCGCCATTTGTTAGCACAGGCCCCGGTGAACCACTCTGAGCGAGGGTCGTAATCGGCTTCGAGGCTAGCCTCCACCGGATCTGGACCAGCCTGCGGGCAGACCTGGCGCAACTTCTCTACCGCGGATTCCACTGCAGGACGAACGGTGTCGTCAGCCAGATCAGCGATGACTTGCAAAGCGGCCAGCAGAGACCACGCCTCGTCGGGCGTCAGACGCATAGGCCGTGGCAGAGCATCAGCATTGGTGATGGTGATGGTGCCGTCGGAGTCGACGGCGTCCATGTCAATGTCGATGAGGTCGTCTGGCATCCCACCGGGCAGACCAACCATCCACAAAATCTTGAGATCAGCAATCACACGGTCAGTGCTGACACCAAACACTCGGGCAACCTCGGTGACGGCCACCCCAGGGTGAGATCGCAGATAGGGAATAAGGGCTAGCAGACGGGCGGTATCAGTGCGAGCCGTCATGAGGCATTCTCTTCCAACCGCAGCACGGCATTGATCCTCTCGGCTAATACGGTGCGAGCCTCCTGTGGGGCAAGCAAGATGATACGACCGCCGGCGCGTAGCACGGCTGTCGCGGCCTCGTCATATCCGCCAAACCCACCGGTAACAACTTCGTAGCCCTCGGGAACTGGCCCATCCCATTCGGCATGCGTCGTCATGACTCCTAAACGCACTCCGGGAGCGACGGCCATCGTGACGTCAACCTCCTCCGGTTCAGGTGGCTCGAGGCGATTGAGGTGGGCCTCGATCACCTCAGGTTCAGGACTCGCGACGGCGCCGGGTTCTCCCACGGTCGTCACGGCAGAACTGATACGTGACAGCCGAAATAGTCGTGGCTCGTCGCGGTCGACGTCTCGCCCAACGAGGTACCAACGACCACGCCGCAAGGCCATTCGCCAGGGGTCTACGGTACGGTGCTTTCCCCCTCGGTAACCGAAGCGGACTCTGGACCGGTCAATAGTGGCCCGCCACAGATCAGAGAACGATGGAGCATCTGCGCCGGTGACGACCTGGGTCGCGATGCCGGCCTCCGTGTCGGGCTCAACTCCTGCGGCACGCAACTTCACCAGGGCAGACGTGGAGGACTCGTCGAGGACGGATTCGCGCCACACTCGGGCTGCGGTCGCTAAAGCGTCAGCCTCCGCTTGTGTAAATTGGACAGGGGGAAGCTCCACATCGGCACGGGGAATGCGGTAGCCAACTTCGTCACCGAAGAAGGTGTCGAGGGTGACGGATTCGACGGTGATACCGATTCGACGCAGCTCCTCTTTGTCGCGTTCAAAGGACCGTTGAAACGCCACCTCGGAAACCTTGCGGTAGTCCTCGATCATGTCACGCAGTTGCGCGCGAGTGAGAGGACGGTCGGTGACCAGGAGAGCGATGACGAGGTTAACCAACCTCTCCGAACGCTGTGCAGCCATCGGCACCCTCCTTCCAGCGTCCCAGCCTACCCATCTGACGGGGGCATACCCGCCGCGTCACCCCAATTGTTGCCTACACTGCCGCTCGTGACCGATTTCGCCACCACTCACTCCGGTCTTCGACACGCAGCTGGTCGTTTCGCCCCCTCCCCAACCTCAGCACTGCATCTGGGGAACCTCCGCACCGCATTAGCGGCCTGGCTTTTGGCCCGCTCGACGGGTCGTCGGTTCGTGGTACGCATCGAGGATTTAGATCGTGCGCGAGTGGCCGCGGCCGGAAAAATTGCCTCGACGCAATTACGCGACCTGGAGTCCCTAGGTCTGGATTGGGATGGTCCAGTCGTCCGACAGTCTGAGCGCCTCGACTTGTACGCCGACGCAGTAGCGGGTCTGGAGACCTACCCCTGTTTTTGCACTCGCAGGGAAATCGCTGCGGCCACTACCGCCCCCAACGAGGCCGATTGGCGCCCGTATCCGGGTACCTGCCGCCGCCTCACCGTCCAGCAGAGACACGAACGTCTGACCACCCGGGCGCCAGCCACCCGACTGGCCAGTCAACTGAACACTTTCGAAGCGACCGACCTCGCTCGTGGCTGTGCTCAAGGACGGGTGGACGATCTTGTCCTGGTGCGCAATGACGGCACGCCGGCCTACAACCTTGCGGTAGTAGTCGACGACGGTCTGCAAGGGGTCGATCAGGTCGTTCGAGCCCGAGACCTATGGTCCTCAGCCCCTCGCCAAGCCCAGTTGGCCAAACTGCTCGGATTTATCCCTCCGGTCTACGCCCACACTGGTCTTGTCACCGGTCCGGGAGGGGTACGCTTGTCAAAGTCGGCGGGTGCGGCGGGGCTGTCCGATCTCGCGGATTCAGGTATTGACCACCACCAGGTCGTGGCGTGGCTCTGCCGTTCCCTCGGACTCCCTGAAGTTGCTGATCCCCATGAGCTCATCAACAACGTGGCCCTGACACCGCCTACCCCTGTTGCGGGCATCCACCGCTTAGACCCTAGGCCTCTCGGCGGAGCGATGGGGTGGTGGAGTGATGCAGTTCTCGATGTGGCGGTGCTGCGCGAGACCCGTCAACCCTAAGACACGTATCGGCCGGCATGTCTCGCGCAAAGCCATCGCCACTCAGGATTCTTTTTGAGCCGAAAGGATGTCGATAACGTAGATCAGGGTCTCGCCCTTCTTTACCGGCGGGTTAGTGCTGCCGTTCGGGTAGGCGTCAGCGGGCGGCACGATGAGCATCACCCGAGAACCGACGGTCTGCCCAATCAATCCCTTCTTCCATCCAGGAATAACGGAGTTCATGGATCCAGTCACAGGCTCGCCGGAGTATCCGTCCTCAATAAGCTCCCCAGAGGACCAAGCATAAGTGCGGTACTTGACGTCGATGGAGTCATGAGCAGTAACCGCAGCTCCCTTACCCTTGATGAGGGGCTGGACGACGAGTTTATTCGGCTTGGTGGCCTTGCCGATGGTTACCGCGGGAGCACCCTGTACCTCCTTGACAGTAGGCAGACCAGCCACCGGTTTGACGGTCTCACCCGTCGCCTTAGGCAAAGGTATGGCAACGATGTCGACGACAAAAATAAGGGAGTCACCCTTCATGATGCCAGCTTGCGGGGCACCACCTTGGGAATCATAGCCGTCAGATCCGGGCATCATGATGAGTACTCGGTCGCCCTGATGCTTTCCAACAAGACCCTTAGCGAATCCAGGAACCACCTGGGCCAATGGGAAGTCAGCGGTAGTGCCACGCTTATAGGAAGAGTCGAATTCCTTGCCAGTACGTCCGTTGACACCGACATAATTCACTTTGAGGGTGGCGTTCTTGTCGACCTTTTCGCCTGTGCCCTTCTTGAGGACTTTGGACTCGGTTTTAGCAATAGCTAGCGGCCAGGCTTCCCCAACCTTTGGCGCCTTGCCGTCCTCACCAGACACCTTGATCTGGTCGAGGTTAGTGACCATAGTCGGCTTCTTCGTTGGGGAAGAGGAGGCCTTGGCGCCGGCAGAAGCGGGGGCCGAAATGCTGGAGACACTCGCCGAAGGCTTCGGGCTCGACGACGACTTGTTACAGGAAGCGAGGGCCAGTGACGACACGCACAGGACGGTAGCGAGTGCCGCGGCGTTGACCAGACGATACTTGTTCGAACTCACCTGCTTGAGGTTACCCGAGCGATGCTTGAGGACAATTCCAGCCATGCGCGAGAACTCACAGTTCGACGAGGTCGAGGAGCTGGCCCAGTTCTTCATGGGTAAGTTCACGCATATCTCCGCGCCCTAAACGCTTCAATCGGACCGGGCCGATCGCGGTGCGAGACAGTCGACGCACTGGATGAGCGACCGAATCCATGATGCGACGCACAATCCGGTTGCGGCCCTCATGAAGGCTCACCTCAACCAAGGAATGCTCCTCGCCAGCCTGTACTAGGCGCACGGCGTCAGGCTTGACAGGGCCGTCTTCAAGGGTCAGCCCTTTCGAAAGGCGGTGAATGACTTTGTCATCCACGCGGCCCTCAACATCTGCCAAGTAGGTCTTAAGAACCTTGTAGGACGGGTGGGTCATCCGGTTAGCGAATTCGCCATCATTGGTCAGCAAGATGAGGCCCGAGGTCTCAGTGTCGAGACGACCGACGTGAAACAGACGGATACCGCGCGGCACTCCTTCGAGGTCGGACAGGCATGGGCGGCCTTCCGGATCGTCCATAGTAGAGACAACTCCTTGCGGCTTATTAAGTACGTAGTAGACGTGACGCCGCGCAGTCGGGATACGGGACCCATCAACCCGGATCTCATCGCGCTCAGGGTCAACGCGTCGCCCCTGCTCAACGATGAGTTCACCATTGACCTCAACTCTTCCGGCCGCGATCATGTCTTCAGCAGCACGGCGGGATGCCAGACCGGCCTGGGCCAGCACCTTCTGCAGCCGAATGCCTTGCTCGTTACTCATATGTGTCCTTAAAGTATTCAGTCAGTCGCGAGGAGATGAGCGAGAGCAGAGTCCTCACCATTCTCCTCAAAATCGGCCAGGGCCATCGCCACCGAGGCACGCACAATTCTGCCTCGATCAGCATTAATGCCCTGGGATCTCATTGTCAGCCTCGCAGTCTCCAGAGCGATGAGCTCCTCCGTAGAGACGTAGACGGTGATCTTCTCATCATGGCGCACTCGCCCGCTACCAGCATGTTTCCCACAAGAGGTGGCGTCTTGAGACGTCTTGCGTGCTCTGTGTGCCTTGGACTGTTGGGAAACTTCAACTGACTGGGGTTCGTTGCTACCAACCGTTGGACGGAAAAGCTCGTTAGCCCCCGGCAGGCTCACGCGGCGCGGCATCGGGCCAGTACCTCCTTGGCCAGGTCACGGTAGGCCTGAGCCCCCGGAGATGAGGAGGCGTAGCTCGTGATGGGTTCCCCAGCGACGGTGGTCTCGGGGAACTTGATAGTGCGCTTGATAACGGTGTGGAATACGACGTCACCAAAGGCTTGTACCACCCGTTCCATGACCTCCCGGGCATGCAGGGTACGCGGGTCGAACATGGTTCCAAGGATGCCGAGGACCTCCAGGTCGGGGTTGAGACGGTCCTGAACCTTCTCAATAGTGTCGGTAAGCAGAGCAATACCGCGCAAGGCAAAGAACTCGCATTCCAAAGGCATGATGACGTAGTCGGAAGCGGTCAGAGCGTTGATGGTGAGCAGACCTAACGACGGTGCACAGTCGATGAGGATCATGTCGTATTCGCCGCGGATCCGGTCAATGACCCGTTTGAGGGTCTGCTCGCGGGCCACCTCGCTGACGAGCTGCACCTCAGCGGCAGACAGGTCAATATTGGCCGGTAACAAGTCCATGCCCTCGGTCTCAGTGGGCTGGATGACGTCATGAACATCGTCACGAGGTGACATCAGCAGGGTGTAGATGGAATTTTCGAGAGTATGGGGGTTAATCCCCAAGCCCACCGAGAGGGAGCCCTGAGGATCGAAGTCCACCAACAGAACGCGTCGTCCGTACTCGGCCAGTCCCGCTCCCAAGTTGATGGTGGTTGTTGTCTTGCCGACACCACCCTTCTGGTTACACATCGAAATGACGGTGGCATGTTTCGGGCCGTCGAGAACCGGCGTCGGCTCAGTAAGGTCAGGAAGCGGACGTCCGGTCGGACCGATCGAGTTCTCGGCAGCTTCTTCGGCCTCCCGGCCCGGACCGGGTACGCGGAACAACGGTTCGGGGGCAGTCTCGGACACGTAGTGACCTTCCTCTCGACATCGCGGCAATATTGCTTTTCTTAACGATAGTGGGCACAACCGACAGCCACACCCACCCGCAATACTGAGCCTAGACGGCGCGAGGGTGCGACGAGCGGTAGACCTCCCTCAGGTGATCGGCCGTCACGAGGGTGTAGATCTGGGTCGTCGTCACGGACGAATGCCCCAGTAGCTCCTGCACGACACGAACATCGGCACCACCGTCCAGTAGGTGGGTGGCGTAGGAGTGTCGAAGACTGTGCGGGGATAGGTGCTCGACGTCGAGCCCGGCAGCCTCACCGGCACGACGAATAACAGCCCACGCTGACTGTCGGGACAGCCGCCGACCGCGGGTATTGAGCAGTAGGGCATGTTCCCCGTTGCCAATCTCAGCCCATGCAGGACGTCCCCTTATTAACCAGGCATCTACAGCTTTAGCGGCGTAGCTGCCCAGCGGAACGATGCGCTCCTTATCCCCCTTGCCGATGAGCCTCAAACCGAGGTCAGGGTCATCCAGCACGCGACGGATGTCGTCAACGTCAAGAGCACAGACCTCCGAAACCCGCGCCCCCGTACCGTAGAGCAGCTCCAGCAGGGCAGCGTCCCGTAGCCCCTCGACCGTACTGGTGTCTGGTGCAGCGAGCAAGGACTCAACTTGATCCATCGTCAAGGCTTTCGGGAGTCGACGGGAACGGGTTCCTGGGGACATCCCAGCGGTGACATCGGCCTGGACTTGCCCAGACCCCACTGCGAAACGATGCAAATTTCGTACTGCAACCACACAACGCGTCACAGACGCGGGGGCCAGGCCAATGTGATCCAGATGGCGTCGAAACTCCTCGACGTCGACACGGGTCACCTCGGCTAACGATCCGATCCCCCGCGAACCAAGGTATTCCTGGTAACGCAACAGATCACGTCGGTAGGCCTGCACCGTGTTATCGGACAGACCCCGCTCCACTACAAGGTGACGCAAGTAATCCTCGACCTGACCGCCGACCGACGAGGTCACTCTGCGCGAACTCCGTCAATACCACCAGGACGCTCCCGAATCGGCCACGGCGCATGAGCGGGACGCAGCTCGTTAACTCGCTCAGTGCGACGAGCCAGTTCCAAGGCCATCACGCCCGTCACGAGGGCGGGAGACTGGCATTGCCCGGCGTAAATTGCCTCGACAAGGTCGTCCAATGGCTCCCAACCAGCCTTCATCGACACCTCCTCGCCTTCTAGCAGGAATCCCTCGGGACGCGGTACCTCATGAAGACCCCGGGCCAGGTAAATCCGCAAAGACTCCTGGCACCCGCCCGGAGTGGTGACGATGTCGACGAGAACCCGCCAATCGTCGGCCGACAACATGGCCTCCTCGGCCAATTCACGCTGGGCAGCCGCTAGAAAGTCTTCTCCCTCGACATCGAGCAGGCCAGCCGGCGGCTCGACCAACACCATGCGCACCGGGTGACGATACTGTCTGACGACCGCGACGCGATCCTGATCGTCAAGGGCGATGATGCCGACTGCGCCGGGGTGGCTCACGTATTGACGGTTGATCCGCTCCCCCGACGGGGTAATGACCGCGTCATCAATGAAATCGCACACCTGCCCCGTGGCCTTCACCTGGTGGTCAACGACCTGCCAGTACTCGTCCTTATCCCAGCGCTCCTGACTCACTTGTCGACCACCTTGGTGGAGGACTCCTTGGCCGCTCCCTTCGATGCTGCTTTGGCGTGCCCGACGGCCGCTGCGACGAGTCCGCGGAACAGCGGGTGGGCGTGAGTCGGACGGGACTTGAGCTCAGGATGAGCCTGAGTAGCCACGAAGTACGGATGGGTCTGACGGTCCAACTCGACGAACTCGACAAGGCCGCCATCAGGGGACGTGCCACTGATACGCAGCCCAGCCTGCTCCAGACGGTCACGGTAGGCGTTGTTGACCTCGTAACGGTGACGATGGCGTTCGGTAACTGTCGTCGTGCCATACAACTCGGCGACCAGAGAGTCCTTGGCAAGCTTGGCCGGGTAGGCCCCCAGACGCATCGTTCCACCGAGATCGGCCTTGCCGGCCACTGCCTCGACCTGCTCTGCCATCGTCGCGATGACCGGATCGGGGGTTTGTGAGTCGAACTCACTAGATGCGGCATCCTTGATGCCAGCCAGGTCGCGGGCAACCTCAATGACGGCGCACTGCATGCCAAGGCACAGCCCTAGGAAGGGAACCTTGTGTTCGCGGGCGTAGCGGATGGCACCGATTTTGCCCTCGACACCGCGGATCCCGAACCCGCCCGGAACACAGATGGCATCAGCGTCACGTAACTGCTGGGCAGCACCCTCGGCAGTGGCGCAGGAATCGGAGGCCACCCACACCACGTTGGCCTTCGCCTTGTTGGCGAATCCGCCAGCTCGCAGCGCCTCGGTCACCGACAGGTAAGCATCCGGCAGGTCGATGTACTTGCCGACTAAGGCCACGGTCACCTCGCTGCGCGGCTTACGGACGCGATCCAGCAGGTCGTCCCACGTTGTCCAGTCGACGTCGCGGAAAAACAGGCTCAACTTCTGCACAACGTAGGCGTCGAGACCTTCACGGTGCAGAACCTTCGGAATGAGGTAGATCGACGGAGCGTCCGGACAGGAGACGACGGCCGGGCCCTCGACGTCGCACATGAGAGCGATCTTCGACTTGATGCCCTTGCCAATTGGACGCTCGGATCGACACACGATGGCGTCGGGCTGGATGCCGACCTCACGTAACGCGGCCACCGAATGCTGGGTGGGCTTGGTCTTCATCTCGCCGGACGGCTTGATGTAAGGAACAAGCGAGACGTGCAGGAAGAAGACATTCTCCCGGCCGATCTCGTGGCGCACCTGGCGGGCGGCCTCGAGGAAAGGAAGTGACTCGATGTCGCCGACGGTGCCACCGATCTCGTGGATGACAACATCGGGATGGCCCTCCTCCATCGCCAACATACGTTCCTTGATCTCGTTGGTGATATGGGGGATCACCTGGACAGTGTCTCCCAGGTAGTCACCCCGACGCTCCTTGGCGATGACCGCGGAGTACACCTTGCCAGTGGTCACATTGGCCTGCCCTGACAAGTTCTCATTAAGGAAACGCTCGTAGTGGCCGATGTCGAGGTCAGTCTCCGCGCCGTCCTCGGTGACGAACACCTCGCCATGCTGGAACGGGTTCATCGTTCCCGGATCGACGTTGAGGTAAGGGTCCAGCTTCTGCATTGTGACCTTAAGGCCACGCGTCTTCAGAAGCGACCCGAGGGAGGAGGCCGTGAGCCCCTTTCCCAGGGAGGAGACGACCCCTCCAGTGACGAAAACGTGCTTGCTGCAGTGATTGTCGGTGCCCACGGACCTCCAGCCTAACCGATCACCACGACTTCGGGGCAAGCCCCCACGACCGTACCCGACTCACTACGCTGAAGTTCATGGCGCGTCTGTATGGTGAATCTCGTCTGTCAATGGAACGGTATGAATGAGCTCTGGTGGCTGTCCATCTAGAAATGGTTATGACATCGAAAAGCCATTCCATAACGACCAGATCGTCAGGCATGCGCCACGATAAGGAACCATCCATCACCTCCGGTGAATACCCGGGCCACGGATATTCCGGATCGTAGGGATACATCATCGATATTTCGCGTCTCACGATATCCGGATCGAAGTTCATGGGCCTCGAACGTTGCTCACCGTGTATGACCGAGATGCGGCGAGAACCATCGCATCGATTCATGCATCAAATATGTACGCATTTGCTCTTACGTGGAGGGGCAATCAGTTCCCATTCCTCCGCAACGAAGTACATTGATTCGACGTCAACTGCAATCGGAGTGGCCAGCCCCATAAGTCGGATGAGGTCAGCCATCACAAGCACCGTGTTCACGCCCAGACTCTGGACATGATGGGGCACCGGATGTGGTAATGACCGTGCATCTGCGCGCAAACCATGAGGATCGCCAGCTCGTCGGTATCGACGAATCGCCCCACGTCGACCGGGCCCAGATAGATCGCCGTTTTTATTTCAGCACTCGTCGACAGAGTCACCGCCGTCGCCTCCATGATGAATGCGTTGCTCTTTTCGAAATGGTCCAGTCGTCCCATGTGTCAACGCCATCATCAATCCATCTCACCAGCCTCGCGCAGCAGGTCATGGGCATGTTCTAGCCCGGACTCTGAGTCCACCATGCCGCTCATCATCCGAGACAGTTCGATTTCCCGCTCCGATCCAGTGACCTCGCGCAGCCCCGAACTGGTGACGGCCCCGTCGGAAGCCTTAGTAATAACGACATGCGTGTCCGCGAAAGCAGCCACCTGGGCCAAGTGAGTGACAACAATGACCTGGTGCCGTCTTGCCAACTGACGCAGTCGTCGTCCGATCTCGATACCGACCGCACCTCCGACGCCCGAATCGATCTCGTCGAAGACGAAAGTTTGCGGAACCTGGGGTTGGGCCACGACGACCTCTAAGGCCAGTCTCACCCGTGAAAGCTCTCCGCCCGAGGCGGCCTTGGCCAACGGGGCCAAATCGGAACCGGGGTTGGCGGCCAACATAATCGTCACCGAGTCAGCGCCGCGTGGCCCCATGGGTGCAGGCTCGACACGAAATTCCAGCCGGGCGTGCGGCATCGCAAGAGCAGCCAGCTCAGGACGCACCTCAGCAGCAAGCCGGACGGCCGTACGACGGCGCACCGCGCTCATGTGGTCCGCGGATCGCCTCAACTCGGATCGCAGTTGTTCAACCTGCTGTCCCAAGGAATCGAGATCTGTCGCGCCAGGGTCAAGCTCGGCAAGTCGGTGTCGGTCTGCCGCAGTGGACTCGAGGAGATCGTCGAGGGTGGTGGTGCGCGCCCTCAACAGCCGCTGAATAGCCGCCAAACGACCCCCCAATTCCTCAAGCCGTTGCGGATCAGCTTCAGCCCGAGCCGCATGGCCAGCGACCGAAGCAGCGAGGTCAGTGAGGTCATACGACATCTGGCGGGCGCGCTCAGCCAACTCAGCGGCGCGAGGATCAGCATCCCCAGTGCCATCCAGCTCATGTACGGCCTGTTCCAGCAAAGCAAGCGCACCCGGCTGCGGACCGGTCGACGTCTCTACCCCATTGAGCAGGACATCAGCCTTGTTCAAGGATTCCCGGATCGACTGAGCAGCCTGTAGCCCCGCTATCTCGGCGATGAGGTCGTCGTCCTCATGGGGCTTAGGATCAACAGCGTCAACCTCGCCGACCCGACGCGTAAGCACCTCGCGTTCCATCTCGGCCCCAGCGCGATCCTCGTTGAGGCGCTGAAGACGCTGGGATGCAGCACGAAACTCCGACCACAGCTGTGCATGTCGACTTAGGTGGCCTGCCAGCTCATCTCCGGCGGCACGGTCAACGACGTCGAGCTGCCGCGCTGCGTCGACCAACCTCACTTGTTCAGATTGGCCATGGATAGTCACCTGATCCCCAACGATGTGGGCTAGCTGACTAGCGGTAACTTGAGCTCCTCCAAGCAGCGCTCGAGAGCGACGACTCGTGATGTGTCGAGCGCAGATAACCTCACCATCCTCGACTGTTCCGCCAAGCTCGCTGACGCGACCGGCATCAGGCGTGTCGAGAACGGCTTCGACGACGGCACGATCGCAGCCATGCCGGACCAATCCAGTGTCAGCCTTGTCGCCGAGCAGCAAACCAATACCGGTGACCACCATGGTCTTTCCGGCACCGGTCTCGCCGGTGACTGCCGTCAGCGCGGATGAGGGTTCGAGGACCGTCTCATCGATGACGCCGAGTCCACGAATTCGCACACTACGTATCACGAAGTCTCCTCTAGGTGATGACGGTCACGACCCTGACGCCACCCGCTGACCGGGAGCTCAAACTTCTTGACCAGACGCGATGTGAAGGGCTGCGCGGCCAGACGAGCAATGCGCAGACGGTCGGGATGGCGGACGACGGTGATTCTTTCCCCCGGTCGTACGGTGCACGATCGGCGCCCGTCGCACCACAGAACCGCTGATTCTGAACCGTCTGGCTGGATGTCAAGGTCCACTCGAGCAGCTGGGCTCATGACCAGCGGTCGAGCAAAGAGAGCGTGAGCGCTCAACGGCACCATGAGCATGGCGTCGAGATCGGGCCACATGACCGGGCCGCCAGCTGAGAACGCGTAGGCCGTCGATCCGGTCGGGGTCGAGACCAGGATCCCGTCGCAGCTCCAGCGTTGCACCGGCAACTCGTCGACAGACGCCAGAACGTCGAGCATGCGCCGCCGGGCTGCCTTTTCCAGAGACAACTCGTTGACGGCAAAAGAACTCCAACGGTGTTGTCCGGAATGCTCGGTGACGGTGGTTTTAAGCACGAGGCGATCCTCAACGGTGTAGTCGCGCGAACACACCTTGTTCACTAGATCCGCCATATCGGAGCGCTCCAGCTCAGCCAGAAAGCCGACATGGCCAAGGTTGACGCCAATCATGGGAACGTGGCGAGGTAATGACCATTCAGCAGCTCGCAAGATCGTGCCGTCGCCGCCAAAGACGACGACCACCTCCGCCTCGTGGGCGAACTCTCCCAAGCTTTCAAGATCGATCCCTGGCAGCTTGCTTGACATCGGCTTCACCTGATCATCCGGAACCGCGCAACCAATGTCTCGCCCCGCCATTTCAGAGATGAATTCGGCAGCCGCGTCAAAAGCGTCGTCCCGCGTGGCATGGGTGACGACGACAACGTATCTGGAAGGGCTCGTGTCGTTCACAAGACCACAGTAGCGGCCCGTGATCTGCCCGGACGTCTGTCACCGACCCTTACGTTCCAGCAAGACGAAGTGCTCAACGTTTCCATCCTGCCCGGGCAACGGGCTATCGCACTCGTCACGCATACGCCAACCCAGATCTACCGCTGCTGCCATGACACCCGCGATGGCCTGCAAGCGCAGGGCAGGGTCCGTGACAACGCCATGGGCTCCCAAAGCCTTGCGACCAACCTCAAATTGAGGCTTCACCAGCAACAGCATGAGGCCGTCTGGGCTGACAACAGCTGAAATGGGTTCAAGGATCATCGTCAAGGAGATAAAAGAGACATCTCCGACCACGAGGTCCACCGGCTCAATAACGCCGTCAACCGCCAGGTCCGCAGGCTGAAGATCACGCAAGTTCAAGCCTTCATGAACAATGACACGGGGATCATTCCGCAGCATCGGAGACATCTGGTCGTGACCAACATCGACGGCATGCACAAGTTTGGCTCCCCGTGACAGCACAACTTGGGTGAACCCACCGGTGGACGCACCAGCATCAAGTACTCTTGACGGCACTTGGACGCCAAGGATATCCAAGGCACCTAGAAGTTTGTGTGCAGCGCGAGACACCCACACCTCTTCGTCGGCAACCAGCACGTCGGTGGTGCTCACCTTCATCGCCGGTTTAGTAACGACGACTCTATTGACCGTCACTCTGCCTTCCCGCACTAGGCGTGTGGCAAGGGTGCGGGAACGTGCCAGTCCGGCTTCGACAAGGGCCTGGTCAAGTCTCACAGGGACAGACTGCCACTTCCAAGACCTTGGTGCATCCATCGGCGGCAGCCTCATCCGTCGGCGTAGCAGGTCTTCTGCCACGCAGTGTCCACAGTGTTGATAGTCGCATTGCACTCGCGTCCTGCCTGCATCTGGTGTTCAGACATCATCTCGTGAGCGTCGTCGTGTATCTCCCACGTAAGATCCCGCACAAGGGGGACCGCCAACTGCTGACTAAAGCTGTAGCACAGTTGACAGTAAGGCCTACGCAATACTGCGGGCCCTGAAGAACTTTTTCACTCTGTGAATATCGATATCACGATATAGATATCAGAAAGGTTCTTCATCCCCCAACCCCCGAGCTTTGAGGGCCTCCCCAATCTCCAGAGCATGGCCGACCGCCCCTACGAACATCGGAATGAGGAACCTCCAACTATACCGTTCCAATCCGCGTGCTTTAGCGGCTTCCCTGACCTGGCCTATGGATCCAACGAGGTACGGAATTGTGGTCCACATCAACGCAATGGTAAGTGCGAATTTCTCAGGTTTAGCACCCAACGGCCGCAGCGGCCGAGCCAAGGCCACAATGGCGTCCATGAGCGTACCGGGATCCGTGGTGCACGTCACCAGCCGGGCGATGTAGAGACAGGCCAGCAACCCAGCAACATAGATCACTCCTCGTTGCCACATCGTGAAAAAACAGTGATACGCCAGTATGAGAGCATTCGCGATCCACAACGGCACACCAATAGATAACGCCGTGCGCACCGGGATCTTGGCAACAACCAAGTTGATGACGACGGCCACCACCAGGCAACCCAGGGAAAACCACCACTGTTTGACGAAAAACGGGGTTACGCCGACGAGCAAAACGAGTAGGTACTTCGACCAGACTGGCATACGGTGAGCAGGACTGTTCCCAGCCCGGTATCCGCCGAAGAACGCCGAAGCGTCAGTCTTCATCGGCTCTTATCCTGTCCACCGCGTCGAGGCACGTCCCCGCCTTGACCGGACATCATCCGGGCCCGATAGTCGGCAATGACCTCCCCCGGGTCGCCGTCGTTGACAATTCGACCGTCTTCGACAGCCAACACTCGGTCAAAGGACGCCGCTAATTCCAGGTCATGGGTGCAGCACAGGATTTGCTGGTCCAAGCGTTCAAAAGCGTGCCGCACCATCTCCCGGTTTCGCAAATCCAGCAGGGTCGTTGGCTCATCGGCGAGGATGACTGATGGTTCAACGGCCAGTACGCTCGCCAGGGACACCAATTGACGTTCCCCTCCTGAGAGAGCGTGCACACTGCGTCCAGCAACGGCTTCCAGTCCCTGATCGGCAAGGATCTGCATGGCCGCTTCATGTCGTTCAAGTCGGTTACGAATCCGTTGACGAAGAGACAATTCAACATCAGCTACTGGCGTCGACATGACGAGCTGGCTCATCGGATTGGTAAAGACGTAGCCGACGTGGCGACGGGCCGCACGACCATCCTCAGAGGGATTAATCCCATCGACAGTGACGGTGCCATTCGTCGCCTCAACTAGCCCGTTAACGAGTTTGAGAAGGGTCGACTTGCCGGCCCCATTGGGGCCGATAACGGCGACCCTACGCTCCGGCACAATGAGGTTCATCGTGTTAAGAATCTTCACCCGACGGTGGCGGCCCTCAACGTCATACTCGTCAACGTCAACGCTGACATTTTTGAACTCGATCACGGCATGAGCCGGGGAAAGGCAGTCAGCACCGCAGTAGCGATGAGACAAGCCAAAATCCCCTTCACCACATCGAGGCCGAACAAGACAAGATTGGCTGTCAGGGCTGCATTCAAGCTCAACTTCGCGAAGCCCATCAGCCCGAAGATGCCACCAAGATAGACGCACACTAGGTCCACTAGTGCGACGACAAAAAGCCATACCGGAAGCATCGACTTACGTGGACGTCGACGCAGCACGGAAGTAGCTACTGCACCCGCCACGAAAGCGCCGATCAGCCATCCCCATAGATACCCACCAGTGGGACCCACCAGGACGCCAATCCCGCTAGACCCACCGCTGAAGACGGGCAGCCCCAGCGCGCCGACAAGGATATACAAGCCTACCGCGCATCCGCCACGGATACTTCCCAGCACCATCGGCGCCAGCATGACGGCAACCATCTGAAGGGCAAAAGGGACCGCCCCCACCATGAACATCGGCGGAATGACGGCTAGCACAGCAATGAGGGCTGCAAAGACCGCGATAAGAGCCAGGTCGGTGGCCTGGAAACCATTGCGTGACGACATCGGGTTCCTTCCCATGACGAGATACAGCGGCTGCCCACATGGGCAGCCGTTGGGATCCATTGAACACCGTTCAGTGAAGCTTGTCGAAAAGTCTCCCGGCCTCGTCGGGAATAGTCACATCCGACCCATAGACGAGGGCCATCATGGCGGCCACGGCATCGAGCTGCCCACAAATATCATCAGGGATACTCTCCGCACGGACCTCCCGGTCAGCGTGCACCGACGCTGTGCTCCCACCGCAACGCGCGCGGTCGTCGGACACATCGACCTCGCGCTTGGGCTCAAGCAACCCGGACAGATCGGCAGCAATATTCTGCGGCCGATCCTCAGGAGCAGCAGCTAGCACGTCAGCGACACCGTGAGAACCGGTAAAGACGAATAGCGAGTCAATATCCATCGTGTTTGCGCCACGAATGTCGGTGTCTAAACGGTCTCCAACAAAGATTGGTGAGGTAGACCCTAATCGGGAAATAGTGGCCTCCAACAACGGACGGTAGGGCTTTCCGGCGATAACTGGCTCGGCATTGCACGTAGTAGCGACGACTTGGAGCTGAGCACCTATCCCCGGAACAATGCCACGATCCGTTGGACGAGTGATGTCTGGATTAGCGGCGTACCACATCGCACCCGACTGCAAGGCGAATCCTGCCTCCTCGAGCAATGGCCAGGCAATCTGTGAATCGTACCCCTGGATGACCGCAACAGGATCATCCCTAGCGGACTCGACCGGCTTCAGCCCGCGTGCCCGCGCCTCATCGCGTAATGATTCCGTCCCGACGATGAGCACCCTGGCGCCAGCAGGCAATGTATCGGCAGCGAGATCGGAAATCGCCTGTCCTGAGGTGACGACGTCGTTAGGCCCCGTCGGGATACCGATGTCGGTCAGGTGTTGAGCTACAACCTCAGCCGAACGAGCGGCATTGTTGGTGACGAAGCCGACCTTGACCCCGCGACGCCGTAATTCGGCAATGGTGTCAGGTGCTGCAGGAACCGGGTCCGGCCCCAGGTAGACTACTCCATCTAAGTCGAAGAGGGCAGCGTCATGTCCATCAATGAGGGCATCGCTCACTGGTCTGTCTCCTCGCCTTCATTGTCACCTTCGATGAAGATCATGTCGTCAGCAGGGTCCCCGCTTGGCTCTCGACCATCAATGATGTCAATGCGGTCCTGGCTGTCGAGGAAGTTGGCAGGATCGTGCCTCTGGGCTGAAACGAACCATTCTCGAGCGCCAGCTATGTCACCCTCCTCCAACAGCGTCTCGGCGTAGGCGTAGTGCAGGCGCGCGGTCGCCTCAGTAGGAGCTTTAAGGTTTTTGACGGCTTCACGAAGCAGGCGAACAGCCTCATCTCTCTGGCCAAGATCACGACGTGCACCGGCTTGCACAAGCACGAGCTCGATCTGCTGGGCTGGGTTGAGACCCGCCTCCTGCCCTTCACGGATAAGCCGAAGAGCTGCCTGCGGGCGTCCTAGCGCACGCTCACAGTCCGCTATCACTGGGAGGAAGTTGTCGTTACCAGTCATACGTCGAAGCGCACGGTAGTCATTGAGGGCAGAGGCATACTCGCCCGCCTGATATGCGGCCTCGGCAGCCACTTCGCGCAGGATGGGCAGACGCGGGGCACGTCGACGAGCGGCCTGAGCGTGGGCATTTGCCTGAGCCGGGTCCTCGTCGAGAAGTTCAGCAGCAGCAACCAGATGACCCTCAATGATGTGAGCGGTGTCGGCTGGGACACCACGCAACTCAGCACGCACCGGCGCCGGAAGAGCTTTCTCATCGAAGTCCAGTGGAGCCATCGGCTCACCGGATGCCGGCGTTTCCGTGGGTTGGACGGCAGTGTTATCGACCGAGCGATCATCGCGATGGCCGTCGCGGCGCCCATCCTTGTGAACGTCACGACGACTGTCGTGCTGATCCTTGTCGTCCCACCGATTCCCACGAAAACCTCGACGACGCTGATCGTCTCGACGAGAGCCACGGTCATCGCGCCAAGGACGGTCTACGTCACCTTTGCGCTGTGATTTACGATCATCGTCCCAGCGACGCCCGCTGTCTCCCTCGCGACGCTCACGGGACTTAGACGTCCAACCGCCGCGTCCACCAGACTTACTGGACCATCCGTTGCGGCCCGGGCCTCGACGGCCTCCGCCAGATCGACCATTATTAGGGGAGGGAGAATCTGCCATGCTGACATTCTCCCGCACAGATGGGCCTCATGGCGAACCGACCGGGACACCCCCGATGCGTAGACGTCGGGGAATAGCAGAACCATCATGAACGATAGAACGCATCTATCGCGGGATTCAGACCATTTCTCTAACGCACAGCAGATGCCGAGTAGACACGAGCGTCGGAAAAGGGATACATCAATAAACCGCAGGTCTCTTGCGGGAAATCTTGAGTAAGCGTTCTTACGATTTCTCTACCAAGCTAAAAGCAGTACGACGACGTCGTGTTTGGCTAGTGTTGTAGTGATAGCACACGCTAGGCAGGTACTATTAGCGAGTGTTAGGACATGCTAGCCATGCCTCCCACGTGGCATGGCTACACATGGATCAAT